>CP036201.1:1369327-2738655 GCA_004299845.1 Verrucomicrobia bacterium S94
TAGTAATATCACGCGGTTTAACATTTTCGCCACCCCAAGTATCAGACGTCATGCCGTCCCGCATCGGCATAGGAAGAAACAGATCCTTAAACTGCCCTCCGCGAACCAGCTTCTTCCATTCTTCCGGCCGCTCCCGGACCACACTGTCCGCAATGGAAAACAGACACAGCCCCGCACAGGCCATTCCCAGCACCAGTCGTTTCATCAACAGCTCCTTCAGCAATTCCTCGATAAATATACGTCTTTTACTCCGCAGCGATAGGGGTGTTTACGCTAAAGACATATTGAATTCCGTCAGCGATTCATTCCGTCCGGAGCGCAGCGGCATCCTCGGGTCAAGAACAGTAAAGGTCCGTCGGATGCTCGGAAGTTATGATGATTTCCGGGCTTTATAAAGCATCCAGGCGGCGAGTGTTTTGGCATCGGCAACTCCGCCGCTGCGAATCAGAGCATCCATCTCCTCTTCGGTCAGCAGAACGGTTTCAATGCGTTCATCATCATCAAAAGAAACCGCACCGGGTTCAGCAGCTACGCGGGCGAAAAATACATCGATGCGTTCCGTGCAGTATCCGACACTCGGGAACACGGGACCAAGCAGTTCGAGCGTTTCAGCCCTGTAACCGGTCTCCTCCTGCAGTTCGCGCTCGGCGGAAACAATCTCTTTTTCCCCGGGATCGCAGTTTCCGGCCACCACCTCAAAACAAATCCGCTCCATCGGCTTGCGGAACTGTCGGATGAATATAAACCGGCCGTCGGGCCGCTGCGGAATAACGGCAACAGCGACCCCATGGTGTACAATTTCACGTTTGGATTTCCGTCCGTTCTCGAGCTCGACGTCGAGCACATCGACATTAAGAATGAGACCTTCATAAACGGTCCTGCGGGAAAGCGTTTTTTCGTACATTTTTCATCTCCGGTTTGAACAGCTGAATCCTCTCCTTTATAGTCCGCCGCCATGAACCACGCGAGAAAAGATTGGGAAAGGGCCGAAGCGGCTTACCTTGCCTCCTATGCATCAAAGAGTTTCGAAAGTCTGGGCCGCCGGCACCCGGAACAGCCGCATCCGCGCCGCAGCTGCTTTGCGCGCGACCGCGACCGTATTCTGCACAGCCGCTGTTTCCGAAGACTGGAATATAAAACCCAGGTTTTTGTGAACGGAACAGCGGATCACTACCGCACGCGCCTGACCCATACCATGGAAATGTCGGCCACCGGCCGGACGCTGGCGCGTATTCTGAGAGCCAATGAGGATCTGACGGAGTGCATCTGCCTGGCCCACGATCTCGGCCACAGCCCGTTCGGGCACGAAGGCGAGCATGTGCTTGATGAGCTGATGAAAGATTACGGCGGATTTGATCATAACCTGCAAAGTCTGCGTAATGTGGAACTGGTCGAGTCACCCTATCCTGACTTCAAAGGACTCAACCTGACCTGGGAAGTACGTGCCGGTCTGCTGAAACACGAGGCACATCGCGAACATGCAGAACTGGACGGACACCCCATCGGACCGTTCCAGTCGCTGGAAGCACAGATTGCCGATATTGCCGATGACATGACCTATCACGCCCACGATGTGGACGACGGACTTGAAGCAGGCATTGTAACCCAGGAACAGCTCGAAACAACGGAGTTCTGGAAAATGGCCGCATCAATGACAAAGGAACGATACCCGAATCTTTCAGCGTTTCAGTTCCAGCGCGCAACCATCCGGGCCATGCTTGAGCTGCAGGTGGTCGATGTGACGGACCACGCACTCCAACGGCTGGAAAAAATCAATCCGCAGTCAGTGCGCGATGTGATGACCGCCCCGGAACGGATCGTGGAGTTCAGTCCGGAAATGAAGGAAATACTCAGCCAGTTTTCGGCCTTCATGTTCAAAAATATGTATTACCATCGCAGCGTTGCCGATGCGGCCCGGCAGGCGGTCTCAATGATGCGCAAACTGTTTCTGTATTATATTGCGCACCCGGAATCGATGGGCGAAAAAGCCCGGGAGCGGCTGGATGAGGAAGGTCTTTGGCGCACAGTATGCGACTATGTGGCCGGCTGTACCGACCGCTATGCCATTGAAGAATTCCAAAAATACGGCCTGCAGCAGATTTAAATGAGTACCGTGGAGATTAAGAATGGATGATTATATTCCGCTTTTACGGTTTGCATCGGATATCGGAATGGTCGTCCTGATCTGGCTTGTTCAGCTGATCATTTATCCATCGTTCTTTCTGATCGATGCCGGCAAATTCACCGCCTGGCACGCACGTTACACCCGGCGGATTTCTGTTGTGGTGATGCCCCTGATGATCGCGCAGGCCGTCAGCACTGCGGTGTTACTCACCCGGAACGCCGATCCGGGACTGAAGCTGGAAACTGTCGGTCTCATAGCCGCCTGGACCGTAACCTTCAGTCTGTCGGTCCCCTGCCATAAAAAACTTCAGCAATCAGGAAAAAATGATGACGTCATCCGGCGCCTGATCTTCACCAACTGGTTTCGAACAGCCGCCTGGACGCTGGTTTTACTATCGGGATTACTCACGGAATAAGCGCTCGTTTTCACGAAGCCCGCTGCAAAGCGGCTTGACGGAGCGGTGAGCAGATGCCATATATGTCATCTTTATTAACAAATAGTGTAATGAACTAACCGGTCGGAGACTTAAAATGAGTGATGAGCAGAAATCAAGCGGGCTTCCGATGGCCAGCAAATGGGATCCGGAAAAGATCCGCAAAGAAGAGGAATACCTCAAGGATCTGAACACCAAACCCTTTGGCCAGAAGGTAAAAGGATATTTCAAACTGACCGGACCGGCCTGGATGCAGAGCGCCATGACTCTGGGGGCCGGTTCTGCTGCGGCGTCGGTGGTGGCCGGCGCGTTTTTCGGATATCAGCTGTTGTGGGTTCAGCCGATTGCAATGTTCCTGGGCGTCTTCATGATGGCGGCACTGTCGAATATCACACTGACCAAGGGTGAACGCGGATACGAAGTGGTAAAACGTGAGCTGCATCCGTCCATTGCATTTTTCTGGGCATTAGCCACTGTGGTTTCGACCGTGATCTGGCACTTCGGCCAGTATGCCCTGCTCGGCGGGGCCTTCTGGGATATTGCCAACGTGGCCGGTATTGAAAACGCAGGAGATTCAAAAACCATCGAAACGGTGGTGCGTTTTGCCGGCGGATTCCTGATTCTCGGCATTAACATTGCCCTGACCTGGAACTATGGCGGAAAATCCAAGGGCATCAAAATCTATGAAGGTTTTCTCAGCTGGACCATTCGCGCGGTAATGGCCGCCTTCCTGATTGTGGTTGTTGTGCAGGCCGTGAAAATGGAAGTCGACTGGGGCGGAGTCTTTAAAGGCTTCTTTGCGTTCTCTGTGCCCGGCGAAGGTTCCATAACCACCATTCTCGGCGCCATCGGTGCCGCAGTAGGCATTAATATGACCTTTCTCTACCCCTACTCTATTCTGGCAAAAGGCTGGGGAAAACACCATAAAGGACTGGCCCGCTTCGATTTGGTGATGTCGCTGTTTGTGCCCTACATCATTCTCACATCGCTGATCATCATCGGTATGGCTTCCACCGTGCACGGAAACCTCGGCGAAGGCGTAACACAGGCGAACTTCAAACCGATTGATGCCGCACAGGCGCTGGCCAGCGTATTGGGCAGCGGTCTCGGACGTATTGTATTCGACCTCGGTTTTGCCGGTATGGCCTGCGGCGCCATCAGTGCCCATATGGTCTGCTGCGGGTTCACCGTCTGCGAAATGTTCGGCCTCGAATACACCACTAAACGTTACCGCATGTTCACGCTGGTTCCGGCCATTGGGATTCTGGGCGTAATGATCCAGAGTCCGATCTGGCTGCCGGTGATTGCTTCCGCGCTCGCTTTCACTATGCTTCCGATCGCCTATGTCAGCTTCTTTATTCTGAACAACAAGCGGTCTTATCTGGGTGATGCGGTTGGAAAAGGCTGGAAGCGCATTGCCGTGAATACCGTTCTGCTGATTGCGGTAATTCTGTCACTGATCGGAGCCGGTATTAAAATCAAAAGCGGTGTTATTGATAAAATCGCCAATATGGCGAACAAAGAAGCTGCGAAACAGCCGTAAACCTACGGCACTTCGTCAATCCAGCCCCCGCCGAGCACTTCTCCGTTTCTGTAAAAAACGGCGGCCTGACCGGGGGTCAGTGCAAACTGGGGCTCGTCAAATATGACGCGCCCCTTTTTCCGGTCACCCGAAACCTCAACTGTTGCCTGCGCCCCGTTACTCCGGTAGCGCGGACGTACTTCGCAAACGAAATCGTCCTGCGGCGGTTCGCCGGCAATCCAGTGAATATCGTCGAGCAGGCATTCGGATTTCATCACTCCCGGCCGTGGAGCAATTTCAACAATGTTATTCTCTGTATCCAGACGTTTGACATACATCCGCTCACCCAGGGCAATCCCGAGCTTCCCCCGCTGGCCTACCGTGAAATTATGCAGTCCGTCATGCTCGCCGACCACTTTTCCGGTGTGATCAACAATGTGTCCCTTCTGAACAACCGACGGATCGCGCTTCTCGACAAATTCCGCCAGCTTGCCCTCTTCAATAAAGCAGAGATCCTGACTGTCCCCGCGGGAAACAACGGGCAGTCCGCGCTCGGCGGAATAAGCCTTCACTTCCGGCTTTTCGATTCCGGCCAGCGGAAACAGCAGCATCGCGAGCTGTTTCTGGCCAAGACGATGCAGAAAGTACGACTGATCCTTATTCGGATCGGCTGCGGCTAACAGATGGTAGATCCCGCTTTCATCCTTTTCGACGCGGGCATAATGACCTGTAGCCACAAAATTACAGTTGAGCTGCACGGCACGATCAACCAGAAAACCGAACTTCACAAATGAATTACAATAGATACAGGGTGAAGGTGTACGCCCTGCGGCATACGATTTTACAAAAGGATCAACAATTTTATCAGTGAAAATGTCCTGTGCATTGACAACATAGTGACGGATATCCAGATAGGAACAGACGCGGCGTGCGCGCTCCACGTCCTCAAGAGAACAGCACCGCGAACCGTCTTTCCACATATGCGCCGTCAGGCCGATAACTTCATATCCCTGATCCACCAGCATCGCGGCAGCGGCCGAACTGTCGGTTCCACCGCTCATACCGACCGCAACACGACCTTTTGAAGGGTTCTGTTCTGAATTTGACATGCGCGGAAGATAGACACGACACTGCAACTTGGCAAGTTAAGCAGACATTTATTTGAACAGTGTTTAAAATCACTTGTCGAAAGTACATAAATCATCAATAAAGAATCACAAACTCGAAAACAAGAGGGAGGAGCAATGTGTTTTTCTAGTATTTTTTACTAGACCACCGCGCCGGCGTTTACTACAAACGAAAAGAACTTTAATAAACAACGAGGTATAACACATGGCTACTAACCCTATCGGTAAAAATACGAAAACCATCGGAATCAATATGTCAAAGAAGATGGCTGATGAACTTGAAAAACGTGCAGATTCCATGCACCTGTCTACGAGCAAATACTGCAAAGTGATCCTGACTGAATGGTTGGAATCCGGTCGTAAGCTGACCCTGCAGGAAAAAAAATAAGGCTCCGTGATTTTTAAGCGGACTGATCAGAACAGGGTTCTTAACAGAACCCTGTTTTGTTTGGCTTTTCCAGTCATTGGAATCCCTGTTTTTTATAAGAAAAAACAGCCGGTTAGTCTTTGACAGGCCGCGCTTTAAGGGGTATGGTCCGCGATCATTTTTTGAGAAAATAACGACGGAGAGTTTATCATGTCCATGCACAGCAGCTTGAAAGGCGCGGCTAAAATCCGCACGAAACGTAATGTACTGAAGCGCTTTGAGCGCGTTGAAAAACTGAAGGCCGAAGGCCGCTGGGCTGAGGGCGATCGCGCGCACGGTCTGCCGAAGACCAAGCCGGAAGCTTAATTCAGCGCTTACGCATTTGCAAAGCACTCCAGGCTGCAGCCGGGGGTGCTTTTTTATTGAATCATGCCTGCAAACGAATCCATTCGACTCCAGAAACACCTGGCCGACTGCGGTCTGGGCTCCCGGCGCTTCTGTGAAAAACTGATTTCCGCCGGACGGGTTAAGGTGGACGGTAAAATTGTTACCGAGCTGGGAACCAAAGTGGTTCCCGGCCGGCAGAAAGTGGAATGCAACGGAAAACCGGTTATTCAGGAACCCCCGGTTACCCTGCTGCTGAACAAACCGCCCAAAGTGATCTGCACCTCGGATGATCCACAGGGCCGGACCACTGTACTTGACCTGCTTGACGATCTGCCGGAACGCGTTTACACCGTCGGCCGCCTTGATTTCATGAGCGAAGGGCTGATTGTAGTGACCAACGATGGCGATCTTGCCCATGCCCTGATGCACCCGAGGTATCATATTCCCAAGGTCTATAAGGTCTGGATTGATACGCCGCTGGGCTTTCACCAGCGGCCGAAAATGATGCGCGGAATTCCCAACCGGGGCGAAACCCTGCGTGTGCTCCATATTGATGAGGGCAAACATACGAAACAAGGGGTTGAATATACCATCACTCTGGGCGAAGGCCGTAACCGCCATATTCGCCGGCTGATGGAACATTTTGATAAAAAAGTTTTCCGGCTGCAGCGTACTGCTATCGGACCGATCCGACTGGACGACCTGAAAACCGGCGAATGGCGCCGCGTCAAACCCGCCGAGTTGAAACTGCTGCGCATTGCCATCCGGGAAGCAAAAGCGCAGGCAAAATAGCGCAAAGCCGCTTGACGTCAGCAGATGATAAATAATACCGTATTTGTCATATATAAATTGCATTAAGAGCGGCGTGAGGGAACTGGCCCGGCGAGCGTCCGGCAACCTGAAAAGAACGCAGGTGCCAAGGCCAGGCTTTGCAGCGCAAAGCAACGATGTGTTCCAGCAGATGGAAAAAGATCGCTGTCTTTTCGCAAAGTTTTTCCCGGCGGCGTGAATATCAACCCGAAGGAGAAACCTAATGAGTAAACTGGAAACCCAATGTCTGCACGCCGGATACGAATCCGTCGAAGGAAGTACTAAATCCCAGGCTGTTCCGCTGTACCGCACGGCATCCTACCGTTTTGACAGCACCGAACACGCGGCCAATCTGTTCACCCTCAAAGAACTGGGCAATATCTACACCCGCCTGATGAATCCCACCTCCGATATTCTGGAACAGCGCGTGGCTGCTCTGGAAGGCGGAGCCGCAGCGCTCGCACTGGCCTCCGGTACCAGCGCGGTATTTTACAGCATCATCAATCTGGCGAAGTCGGGTGATGAGATTGTGTCCTCCAGCAATCTCTATGGCGGCACCTACACGCAGTTCAACGACATTCTGCCGGGCATGGGCATCAAGGTGAACTTTGTGGATTCGTCCGACCCGAAAAATTTTGAAGCCGCCATCAATGAAAAAACCAAAGCGGTATTCTGCGAAACCATCGGCAACCCCGCTCTGGGACTGACCGATATCCAGGGCGTTGCCGATATCGCACACGCGCACGGGCTTCCGCTGATTGTCGATTCCACTTTCACCACTCCAGCCCTGCTGCGTCCGCTGGACCACGGGGCCGACATTGTCGTCCACTCGCTGACCAAATGGATGGGCGGTCACGGAACCGGCATCGGCGGCATTGTTGTAGACTCCGGAAAATTTGACTGGACCACCGGCAAGCACCCGCTGCTGTCCGACCCGGAGCCAAGCTACTGGAACGTCAGTTTCGCTAACGATCTCGGCGATCTGGCTCCCCTCGCCTACATTCTGCGTATGCGTCTGATTCCGCTTCGCAATCTCGGAGCCTGCATCGCTCCGGACAACGCCTGGATGGCTCTGCAGGGCATTGAAACACTGGCTCTGCGTATGGAGCGCCACTCCGAAAACGGTCGCGCCGTGGCCGAACACCTGAAAAAAAGCAGCTCCGTCGAGTGGGTTAAATATGCCGGAGACGACAAACTGGCATCGAAATATCTCCCGAACGGAGCCGGCGGCATGGTCGTCTTTGAAATCAAAGGCGGCGAAGAGGCCGGCCGTAAATTCATCGAAGCCCTCAGTATGTTCTCACACGTAGCCAATGTGGGCGATGCGCGCAGTCTGGCCATTCATCCGGCAAGTACGACGCATTCCCAGCTGACACCGGAACAGCAGGCTGCCGGCGGTATTACGCCCGGTCTGATCCGTCTATCGATCGGTATCGAACATATCGACGATATTCTGGCCGATATCGACCAGGCACTGGCTCGGTCATAAAAAACGGAAACAGGCCGTCCCGTTCCGGGGCGGTCTTAAAATTCAGCCTCATCGATTTTTCAAACTCAAATGCGGAGCAATAAACAGTATCAGCAGCCCTGCCAGAATACCCGGCATACCTTCATAGATCATATTGTGCCAGCCGGCCCCGCGCCAAAGCATAGCGACGGCCAAACCGCCCAGCATCGCAAATACAGCCGTTTTATGACCGGGCTTTCCGCCGAAGCACAGATACATCAGCAGCGGAGCAAAGGCACTTGCCAGTCCTGACCACGCCATAATCACCAGACTGAATACACTCTGTTTATTCAGAATGGCCCAGCCCAGCGCAAATACGGTGATCAGAACAGTCGTCACTTTCAGCATCCAGGTTTTTTCAATCTTCTGCGGAATCAGATCGTGGGTAACCGCCGAAGAACAGCTCAGCACCACGGAATCCGCTGTGGACATCGTTGCCGCAAAAACACCGGCAAGAATCAGCCCGACCAGAAACGGCGGCAACAGCTCCTGTGCCATCATCGGCAACGCCAGTTCGGCATCAAAAGCACCCGTGTCGGACAGGTAGATTCTCGACAGCATGTAGCGGCGGCATAAAACGCGATAAACCAGAGATAATACCAGAACTTTGCCCGCACCATTTTGGTTTTACAGTCGAGCGTCATAAACCGCACCATGACATGCGGCTGCCCGGCAACCGACAATCCGGCAAATCCCCAGCTGACAGCAAAAAAAAGGCCGCCGAACAGCCCCGGAAAAACCAGTCCCTTGGGAAACAGGTCAAGAAATCCTTCCACCCGGCCCATCTGCTCAATTGCACCGGACACGCCACCAACCGAAGAGGTAGCCACAATCAGCAGCAGACTCATCGCCAGCATCATCACGACCGACTGCGCCGCATCGGTCCAGATGGACGCCCGGATGCCGCCGGAAAAACAATAGACCGCTACCAGCACCGCACCGATCACCGCACCGGTCCATTCCGGCCAGTCAAACAGCACATGCAGTGCCTTGCTTCCCGCCACAAGCTGTGCTCCGGCGTAGGCCATCAGAAAGATCAGCGTCACTGCGGCGGCCAGACGCTGCAGCACCACGTTCCGATTTCCGTTCCATGCGCTGAGCACTCCGGCATAACTGACTTCACCGGTACGCTCTGTCGCAATGCGCAGCCGCCGATGAACCAGACTGGAGGCCACCATATCACCCAGAATCCAGCCGGTCATCAGCCAGATCGAAGCCAGCCCGGTCACATAGGTGTAGCCGATGACTCCGATAAACATGTATCCGCTGTTGTTGGTCGCAACGGCGGAAAGTCCAACGAGTGACGGCGGGATTGAACTGCTGGCCAGATAATAATCTTTTTTGGTTCCCCGACTGTGCAGCACCGAACTGATACCGATGACCGCAAACAGACTGAGAAATAAAAGAAATCCGAAAACCATCATGCGTTCATCCCCGCCCTTGCGATCAATCTACAACGGCTTCCGCTTCCAGCGAATAGGAGCCGTCTTCCCGGTGCACCTCTTTACCGTGCAAAGGCGGATTGAAAACACAGGCCATCTGCATTTCCTCAAAGGCACGAAGCATATGATCGTCATTTTTATCGAGGATATAAATAGTGCCCGGTTCAATGGGATACTTTATACCGTCACTGAGCGTCTCTACTTCGCCACGCCCGGAGATGCAATAGACGGACTCCAGATGTTTTTTGTAATGAAGATGAAAATCGGCATCTTTATAAATCGTCGTGATATGAAATGAAAATCCCATTCCGTCATCACGAAGAAGCAGACGCGTGCTCTCCCAGTTTCCATCCGGCGAGACAACACGACGCGCAGAGGCATTGGCCTCCTTGAGGTTTCTGACAATCATTTTACTTTTTCCTCCACATGGTTCTTCTCAACAATGACATCATCGAAATAATCGGTCTCCTCTGGAATTTCATCCACTCGTCGGCACACCAGCCGGACAGCATTCTCCAGAATATCAATACCCCGCTTCAGGTTTTCGTCCGTAATAACCAACGGACACAGCAGCTTAATCACCTGATCATCCGCGCCGCTGGTTTCAATAATCAGCCCCTGACGGAATGCCGCCTGGGTAATCTGTCCGGCAATATCCCCATTGACACAGTTAATGCCCTGAAACATGCCGCGGCCGCGGGTGGTAAAATGGCCTTCACCATATTCGTCCACGATTTTATTCAGCCGTTTCTCAATATATTTCCCTTTTCGCTGTACCTCTTTTTCGAAAGTGTCATCACTCCAGAATTCATCAATCGCCGCCTTTGCCGTAACAAAAGCCATGTTGTTTCCACGGAATGTGCCGTTGTGTTCACCGGGTTTCCAATTGTCGTATTTCGGTTTGATCAGCACCACAGCAAACGGCAGACCGTAACCGCTGAGGGATTTTGAGAGCGTAATGATATCGGGTTTGATCCCCGCTTCTTCAAAACTGAAAAAGTTTCCGGACCGGCCGTTGCCTGCCTGAATGTCATCAACAATCAACAGCATTTCATGTTTTCTGCACACCGCTTCCAGCTTTCTCAGCCACTCCACGGTGCAGGCGTTAATGCCGCCTTCGCCCTGAATACATTCAACAATGGCCGCCGCCGGCTTATCAATGCCGCTGCTCGAATCCGAAAGGATCTTGTCCATATATTCAATGGTATCGAGATCGTCACCCATGTAGCCGTCGTAGGGCATCCGGCTGCTGCCGGCCAGTGTCAGTCCCGCCGCGCCGCGATGATGCGAGTTGCCCGTACAGGCCAGCGAACCCATACTCACCCCGTGAAAGCCGTTGGTGAACGAAATGATGTTACTGCGGCCCGTGTAGCTTCGGGCCGCTTTCAGTGCTGCCTCGACCGCATTGGTTCCGGTAGGACCGGTGAACATGACCATATAATCGAGCTCACGAGGCTGAAGAATTTTTTTCTGAAAGGTTTCCAGAAACTCGCGTTTGGCTTCGGTATGCAGGTCCAGACTGTGCGAGATACCGTCGTTGGCAATATATTCCAACAGCTTTTCTTTGAATACCGGATGGTTGTGGCCGTAGTTCAGCGAACCGGCACCCGCCAGAAAATCGAGATATTCATTACCATCGGTGTCATAAACATACTCCCCTTTTGCACGTTCAAAAATGCGGGGGAAATTTCGAGCATAACTCTGAACTTCTGATTCTATTTCATCGAAGATCTTCATCTATTTTTCCTCGCTTTGCTGTTTGGTTATCGGGCCGATATGCCACAGTTCTTCCGATTCGTGGATACCTTCAAAATGTGTGTCACGATCAAATCCTGCAGAAACCTTTACAGGGGCATGCAGCGCGGCGGCCAATTTAGAGAATACCGCCTGCGAAGCCTTATTGGTCGGGGTGATGGTGGTTTCCAGTGCCTGAATATTCCGGCAGGCCGGGCGTTTCAGCAGTTCGAGCAGCATCCGGCCGGCCAATCCCTGACCACGGGCCGGTTCCGCTACGGCAACCTGCCAGATAAAAAGCGTGTCAGGTCGATCCGGAATCAGATAGCCGCTGATAAAGCCGACCAGATTCCCCTGCTCTTTTGCACAGATTGCCGTTTCATTAAAATGGGAACATTGCAATAGATTACAGTATACGGAGTTCGGATCCAGCGGAGGACATGCTGCAACCAGCCGGTGCAGCGCATAACCGTCGGTGGATACCGGCGGATGAAAATCAATGGTTGTTTTTTGCAAAATACCTCGCTTTGCAGTCGGTTGCTGTTGCTTTAAATTGAAATCAAGGCAAGCTGACTGTGTGTTGTATTCGAATATCGTTTTTTATTTACGGACAGTTTCTACCGCCCTGAGTACGGGAAAGCGCAAGCACCGTAGAAA
This sequence comes from Verrucomicrobia bacterium S94, assembly GCA_004299845.1. Lineage (NCBI taxonomy): Bacteria > Pseudomonadati > Verrucomicrobiota > Verrucomicrobia bacterium S94. Next base: position 1,381,439 of record CP036201.1, read on the forward strand.
AGGATGAATTTGCATGCAAACTATTTCGTGTTAGAATTATTCGTCTAGATATCTTATCAGGTATAAAGAAAGAGCTCATCATGACCGAACAAAGTAATATTACGCTGGAGCAACGGAACGAATTTTTCGAAACCTATGGCATCCGTGTGCTGAAATCGCTGCGCCGCATTATCCGCGCCGTTGATATCCACTCCAAAAAACTGAGCCATGATTATAAAATCACGGCACCGCAGATGATCTGCCTTTACAGCCTTCAGAAAAACGGACCGATGACGCAGTCCGAGCTGGCCCAGGATGTCGATCTCGGTATGAGCACGGTGAACGGCATAATTGACCGTTTACATGCAAAAGGCTGGATTCACCGACAGCGTGACGAGGTGGACCGCCGCAAAGTTTTTCTTGAACTGACGGAAAGCGGAACAGTTCAGGCCAATGAAGCCCCTGCTCTGCTGCAGGATAAACTCTCTGAAGCCCTGCAGGCCCTGCCGGAACTGGAACAGGCCGCCATTGCATTGTCGCTCGAACGTATCGTTGAACTTATGGGTGTCGGTCATCTGGAAGCTTCAAGCAACCTGATTCCTACCGAACAGATTCCGGAAAATCCGTCTTCGTCCGCTCGCGGTTGATAGATCAGACATCCAGCCGGGATGTCCCATAATACGGTGGCGACGGCGTGAACGAGTCGCATTTAAGCATCGCCGTTCGCATTCCGATATGCTTGTTTATTTCCGGCAGCGCGCAGATGAAGACTGCGTTGCATGGTTTGCCGGAAATAAACATCGGATGGAAAGAAAATGATCTGTTTATTATCCCCCTCGAAAAGTATGGATATGGAGCCGGTGAATCTGAAGGATTTCACCGAACCGCTTTTTCTCGAAAAATCGCAGCAGCTGATTTCCAGAGCCCGGAAGTTCAGTACGGCCGAGCTGATGGAATTCATGGAGATCAGTGAAAAACTCGCGGAGCTGAACCGGCAGCGTTTCAACGACTGGAACCTGCCGTTCACTCTTGAAAATGCTAAACAGGCGGTTTTCGCGTTTACCGGCGATGTCTATGACGGACTCGATGCCGGTTCACTGAAAAAAGCCGATCTGAATTTTGCACAGGAGCATCTACGGATACTCTCCGGGCTTTACGGATTACTGAAACCGCTCGACCTGATCCAGCCCTATCGCCTGGAAATGAGCCGTCCGCTGGAAACACGCGGGGCAAAAAATCTGTATCAATTCTGGAGCACACTGATTACCGAAGAACTGAATCAGACACCGGGCGATGCGATAATCAACCTGGCCTCGAATGAATACTTTAAAGCCATCGATAAAAAGACGCTGAAAAAGGATATTATATCGCCGGTGTTCAAGGACGGAAAAAACGGAACCTTTAAAATCATCAGCTTTTTCGCCAAAAAGGCGCGTGGCGCGATGGCCCGTTTTATTATCGAAAACCGCGTAACATCACCTGAAGAACTGCTGAAGTTCAATGAATCGGGATATGCATTCAACCCCGAATTATCCACACCGGCCACGCCGGTCTTTACTCGCCCGGAAAAACGAGCATAAAAGGTTATGCCTTACAGCAGCACGAACAGCTGTTTGCTCGGCGGTAGATTTTCCGAGCTTCCGACATTGCTTTCAATGCCGTTGAAAAAGCACCGAGTGCTTTCAGCTGTTTCTTTTCAGGCATCAGTACACAGCCTGCCGCGTGCATCTGTCTCACACCGCTCCAGGACTGCGGCTGAGTCTCAAGGTAGTATCTTACTTTAGCCATTATGCGCTCCATATTTTTTACAGGATCAATGGTAACTTTTAATATTGGGATAAGATAAACAGCAGGTTAAATGATCGTGTTCACTCGAATGAATACCGCCTGTTTTTTCAAGGTTTGGAACTTTTCCGCCGCTGATGAGATGCGGTATAAACAATGACATGAGTTCGGACCATGGCAGAAAGCAGTTGCATGCGTTTTTTTCCGGGCGGGTTCAAGGTGTCGGATTTCGTTACACCGTCTGCGAACTGGCGTCGTCGTTCGCTGTCACCGGGTTTGTGAAAAATCTATGGGACGGCGATGTAGAACTTGTGGCGGAAGGCGCGCATCAGGAGCTGGTCGATTTCCTGAACAGGATCAGAACCTCGCGGCTGGGCCGCGGAATCGTACAGGTCCGGGTTGGCTGGAATGAAGCCTCAGACCGATTTAAACAGTTTGGAATCGAATTTTAATGAAGTACGCAATTTTAGGAGATATTCATGCCAACCTCGAAGCACTGACCGCTGTGCTGGAGGATGCCGGAAAACAGGGCGTCACCCATTATGCCTGCACCGGGGATGTGGTGGGCTATAATGCTGACCCGAAAAACTGCCTGCAGATCATCCGCAACCTGAAATGCAGTGTGGTACAGGGCAATCATGACTATTATGCCGCCTGCAACGAGAACATGGAACTGTTCACGCCCATGGCTCAGAAAAGTATCCGCTGGACCCGGAAACATCTATCGCCCTTCGAACGGAAATATCTGCGGCATCTTCCGCTGATTATCGACATCGAAAACTTCACGATTGTGCACAGCTCCCTGAGTAATCCGCACCGCTGGAACTATATTTTCAAACGCCGCGCCGCCGATGCCAATTTCCGGAACCAGTTTAATAATGTCTGCTTTTTCGGACATACCCACGTCCCGCTCGCCTTTGTGAAAGGGGAAAGCATTGAAAAAGGGTTTTATGAGACACTGCAGATTAAACCGGGTTTTCAGTATCTGATCAATGTGGGCAGTGTCGGACAACCGCGCGACCGGAATCCTAAAGCGGCCTATGTAATCTACGACCTGGAGACGCAGACGATTACGATGCGCCGGGTTGAATATGATCTTACAGCAACTCAGAAAAAAATAAGGGCAGCCGGGCTGCCCTTCAGAAATGCTCTGCGTCTGGCCAGCGGGCGTTAAACTGCACCTGCGGAAGCCTGCTGTTTCCGGGCGATCTCACCGGCCGCACCGCCTTCCCCCACCAGTTTTGCATGCAGCAGAGCGGCTGCAATTTCGAGATCACTGCGGCTACGGATTTTCATATTTTCAAAACCGGCTTCAACCAGATGTATTTCTGAAGAAGACGATACCAATGATGACTCATCATCAATCAGCTTAGTTCCTTTGTTTTTTGTACTGATGATCTCTTTAATTACAGCTGTTTTGAATGCCTGCGGCGTTTGAGCACTCCAGATCGTATTCCGATCCAGTGTTTCAACCACACGATTTCCTTTCGGTGCAAATTTAGTCGCATCCTTAATCTTATGTGCCGCAATAGCGCAACCATAACGCTTAGCACGTTTCACCGTTTCAGACAGAACGCTTCGGGTGAGAAACGGACGTGAAGCTTCGTGAATCACAACGACCCCCGGATCCGTCTTAATTTTACTGAAAACAGTCCGCAGTGAACTCATCCGGTTAACCCCGCCGACAACCACACCGCGTACTTTCGTACATCCGAAGCGTTTAATTGCATGAATCGTTGGGTCCACCCGCTCCTTCCTTACCACCACCACAATACTGTCAATACAGTCGGCATTCTCCAGTGTCTTCAGGGAGTGCGATAAAATCGGACCGCTACCCAGCGGCAGAAATGCCGCCTCAGTCCCCGAAGCGATTTCCTCCTCTTTCCCGCAGGCAATAACAATGGCCATAACACTCATATTTTCTCCTTAACCCCGATGCAAATAACTTGAGCTCATTAAGTTACACCCTTAAAAAGAACACGTCAAGATTTGATCAAAAACGGTTTTGCTTTCCTTCCGAAGAACAACCCTCCATGATCCCGTCATGGATTCGGTGAGTTCTATGCTTATTCTTTATGACGGCAACTGCCCGCTCTGCTGTGCCAAACGTGATTTTCTGATGAGAAGAGATCGCAGAGGCGCACTTGAATTTGCCGATATTCGCGATCCGGATTTTTGCCTTCCTCTGGACGGAATCCCCCTTGATATGCTCGCCGCTGAAATTCATGCCATCACAAATGAACGCCAGGTATTGCACGGTATGGAGGTCATCCGAGCCGCTTATCGCGCCATCGGTATCGGGTGGATTGCGGCTCCGACCGGCTGGCCGCTGCTTCGTCCATTCTTCGACCTCCTGTATACACATATCGCCAGAAACCGGCTGAAAATCAGTCACCGACTTTTTCGTCCCTCTCGCTAATCACTTTAATACAACATGTTGCGCAGCCCCAACACAACACCCATAATTTGTTCATTGACTTGTTTTCCAGGCTTGGACAAAATTTATTTATGAAAGGCGGATATACGATACAACAGACCTTCAAGGGCTGGAAAGGAGACCAATCGATACCCTTGACTCATCCATACCCTAACCCGACCCCGAAAGGCCCCAGGCAATATGACCACCCCCCAGAAGAAAATCTTCGTTCTTGATACCAATGTAATCCTTCACGACAGCAGCTGCATTCATCAGTTCGGCGAACATGATATCGTCATACCTATCACCGTACTGGAAGAACTCGATCACTTTAAGAAAGGAAATGATTCGCTCAATTTTCACGCCCGCGAATTTGCCCGTACACTCGACTCACTGGCCGAAGACAAGCTGTTTAACGGTGGTGTATCCATTGGCACCGGTCGTGGTAAAATAAGCATTAAACTCGACAGTGAATTTCATGAAAATATTGCAGCCAATTTTGCCGACCGGAAAAAACCGGATCACCGGATTCTGAACAGCGGCTATTCGGTGGCCAAAGAATATCCGGACAGGATCGTTACGCTGGTAACCAAAGACGTCAACCTGCGGATGAAGGCCAAAGCCGTCGGGCTGCTGGCAGCCGACTATAAAAACGACCATGTCTCCGACATTCAGCGGCTCTATACCGGAACACGCATGGAAGAAAACGTGGATCCGGAACTGATCAACCTGATGTATACCCCGCCGTATGAATTCGCTTCAGACCGGTTGAAGGTGGATCACCCTCTCATTCCCAATGAATATCTTATCCTGCGCGGTGAACGAAAGTCCGCTCTGGCGGTTTATGACGATGAAATGAACCTCATCAAACATGTGGATAAAGTGCCGGCCTTTGGAATTACACCGCGAAATTCCGAACAGACCTATGCCCTCGATGCCATCCTGAACGATAACGTCCGGCTTGTTACACTCACCGGAAAAGCCGGCACAGGAAAAACGCTGATTGCACTCGCCGGGGCATTGAAACGGAAAAAAAGTTACCGCCAGATTCTGATGGCCCGACCTATTGTTGCGCTCAGCAATAAGGATATCGGCTTTCTTCCGGGCGATATTCATTCCAAGCTTGATCCCTACATGAAACCGCTTTTTGATAATCTCGCAGTTATTGAACATGCTCAGGGCGACTCCAAGAAAAGCCAGGTCACCAAACTTGTGGATGATAAAAAACTGATTATCGAGCCGCTTTCCTATATTCGCGGCCGAAGTCTGGTGAACACCTTCTTCATCATTGATGAAGCCCAGAATTTAACGCCGCACGAAATCAAAACCATTATCACCCGTGCAGGGGAAGGCACAAAAATTGTGTTTACCGGCGATGTGTTTCAGATCGACCATCCTTATCTCGACAGCCATTCAAACGGCCTGAGTTATCTGATTGAAAAGATGACCGGACAGCGGCTCTACGCACACGTCAACCTGACCAAAGGCGAGCGCTCGGAACTGGCCGACCTGGCCGGGTCGCTACTCTGAAATCAGCCGTGCTTTAACTCAAAGCGAAGGTGACGGATCTGCATGCCGGTGAAGTTCGACTGGAGTTTAAACAGGAGCGGACGCTTCATCCGCTCCAGTTCCGGAACCCATCCCGGATGATCGACAAACACCGTCAACGCATGATCTTTTATAAATCCCGGTTCACTGTGACTGGCTATCTGCGGCCCCGCCAGTTTTTCCCAGGCATTCCGCAACACAACCACACTTTCCTGTACCGGCTGATCAAAATCCGAGACCACATCCTTCAGAATCTCCGCCACACTTTTCATGTCGCGCCGGGGTGCCATCGGTTTGTTCAGATGATACCGAACGCGATCAAGCTCCCACCGGCTGTTATTTTTTCTGCTGTGACGTGGTTGCTCCATGCGGCGATTGAGCCAGATAGACGTCCCTCAATACAAGGTTATTGACGACAGAAAAACAGCTTTCTCCGCCACAACCTGCACTTCTAAAAGAGGATGGACGGTCAGTTTCCGTTGATAAAGTTTACCGCATTCCGGAACAGTTCCAGGCCGAGCCCCTGCTCCGGAAGTTTACCGTCCAGTTTCTGCTTGTCCCAGTTCGGATGATTTTCCGGGAACAGATAGGCTTCCGGGTGCGGCATCATACCGAAAATACGTCCGGTCGGATCCGTCAGTCCGGCAATCGCATGCAGCGAACCATTTGGATTTGCCGGAAAATCCTGTGTCGGATTGTTTTCGGTATCCACATAACGTGCCGCCACGCAACCTTGAGCTTCCAGCTTTTCAAGCAGTTCATTATCCAGCGTGAAAACCTTGCCTTCGCCGTGCCGGATCGGAAGCGGCATGGTGCCCAGACCTTTTGTGAATACACACGCGGTATCTTCAAAACGTATGTTGCACCAGAAATTCTGGAAGGAGCCGCAGTCATTCTGCATCAGAGCAACTGTCGGTTCAAAATACGTTCCGTCGAGTCCGGGCAGCAGCCCCATTTTGGTCATCACCTGAAAACCGTTGCAAATGCCCATGATCAGCTTGCCGTCATCAATAAACTGCTGAATCTGCGCCTGCATATGGTGTTTTACGCGCAGAGCAAAAACGTGTCCGCTGGTCATATGGTCGCCATAGGAAAATCCACCGATAAACATCATCGCCTGAAAATCTTCCAGCTGATCCGGATGATCCAGCAGATCGTTCAGGTGAACCAGCTTAGGTTCCGCTCCGGCCAGTTTCCATGCATGGGCGCTCTCCGCTTCGCAGTTCACCCCGTATCCTGTAATAATCAAAACCTTTGGCTTACTCATTCTTTCCTCTATTTGTTCATGTCTTCAAGCATCGCCGTTGCTGCGGCAACCGGATCTTCGGCATGCATGATCGGGCGGCCGATTACCAGATGCGTCGCCCCCTGCTCCACGGCAAACGACGGTGAAGCCACACGCTTCTGATCGCCGATATCTCCGTTCGGCATGCGGATGCCCGGTGTAACCAGAATCGCTTCCGGAAACGCATCGCGCAGTACTTTGGCTTCGTGCGCACTGGTAACCATCCCGTCGATCCCCGACGAAACAGCCAGTTCTCCCAGTTTCACGGCCTGTTCGGAAACCGTACGATTAATCCCTAAATCTGTAAAATCATCTGCACTCAGGCTGGTCAGCGTGGTGACCGCCACAATTTTCGGCGGGTTTGCGCATTCCGCTGCCGCTTTGGCCGCATACTCGAGCATGGCGCGTCCACCGATTGCATGAACAGTCATGAGGTTCACACCGTGGCTCGCTGCGGTTTTTACGGCGTTGGCTACGGTCTGCGGAATATCGTGCAGTTTCAAATCGAGAAAGATTTTCTTGCCGCGTTTTTTCAACGGTTCCAGTACGGAAGGTCCTTCGGCACAGAAGAGTTCGAGCCCTACTTTATACCACTCAATAAAATCGGGTAATTCCTGAAGTTTGGCCTCCATTGCCTCGGTATTCGGCACATCGAGCGCCACGATCAAATCTGCTTTATTCATCCGAAAATCCTTTCTGCGTTCCAAAGTCTGGAAAGCTAGCAGAAAAGTTCCGGACGCTGGAACTTTTAAGCGTGCGTTTTTTTCGGAATCGGAATTTCAGGAGGATGCGGCTACTGTTGCCAACCCAATCCGGGCACTTAAATTTTCAGCCAGACCGTCTGATAGGGCTCAAACGGAATGACTTTTCCATCACCCATATACCGGCGGCCGGTCAGCAGATCCGAACAGGAATCTGCACGGTTCAGCCGGTAGAGGCGGTCATCGACGGTCAGCTCCTGATAATCGGCGGTAAAGTTACTGATGCACACCACACGCTCTTCTTTCCACTCACGCTCGATCACAAACCACTCGGAACCCAGGTTGATAATCTGCTGGCCTGCATCCGGATGGAATACTTTATGTTGTGCCCGGCAGTTCAGGCGTCGGGTATATTCTTTGAGAACCTTAGCGGCAGGAGACGCCTTATCGGTGATCTGTTTTTCCAGTTCACTCTCATCCCATTTCAGGCGGTTGATGGTACGCGCCCGTCCGGTTTCCTCAACCCCGGCATAGTTATTCCGTGTGGCGGTCAGGCTGTGGAAATACACGGCCGGCACACCGCGCAGCGACATGGCCACCGTCTGTGAGCAGAGGAAACGCGCCAGATGATGATCGGTTACCTGCTCAGGATCATCACCCATGGCATCAAAATAGGTAATATTCAGTTCGTATGGACTTTCCGTACCATCGGGGTTGGCCTTCATGGAAACATGCCCGCCCTGCGACTTCACACGGGCCGCCAGTTTCTGCAGTTCCTCATCCGGAACAATACCCTGCAGAGGCCGGACCCCGATGCCATCGTGCGATGCCGTAAAGTTAAAATAAGTACACTTTGGCGGAAGATCATTGAGCGATGCCGCCCAGTTGGTCAGATAGCTCGAATCTCCGTTCAGCAGACCATGCAGCAGCAGTGGCGGCAGACTGAACTGATAAACCATGTGGGCTTCATCGCCGTCACCGAAATAGGAGATATTCTCTTCATGCGGCACATTCGTTTCGGTCAGCAGCACCACATTCGGCGCTACCATATCCAGCAGATCGCGCATGAGCTTCACCACTTCATGCGTCTGTTTAAGGTGAATACAACTGGTGCCCACCTGCTTCCACAGATAGGCAATGGCATCCAGACGAATAATCGTTGCTCCATTGGCGACATAAAAAAGAAGAATATCCAGAAATTCAAAAAGCACATCCGGATTGGCAAAATTGAGATCCATCTGATCGTCGCTGAACGTTGTCCAGACATGGGTATCACCGTGCTGCGTGTGTACCGGGGTCAGCAGCGGAAGCGCGCGCGGCCGCGTTACCGCACTTAGATCGACATTCGGATCCTCCTCGATAAAATAGTTCCGATACGGAGCAATGTTGTTTACATAATCAATAAACCATTTACAGCTCCGCGAACAGTGATTGAGCACCAGATCAAACATCAGCCGGAATTCCCGGCCCAGGTCTTCAACATCCGCCCACTTTCCGAGCTTCCGGTCCACGGCGCGATAGTCGACCACCGAAAATCCGTCGTCCGAAGTGTAGGGATAAAACGGCAGAATATGCACCGTATTGATGGATCCGCTCAGATACCGGTCTGCAAAACGTTTAAGTACCTTCAGCGGGGGCTCATCACCGTTCTGAATCATATCGCCATAGGTAATAAGAACGGCAGAGGTTTCGTCCCAGAGATCCGCCTCGCTGAAGCCTTCAAGACCGATGCCGTACCGCCCGATCAGCTGCACCATACGCTCGAGCAGCTGCTCCACTTTCTGCGGACCGTAAAGCCGGTTAAACCGCGTGCGCATCCGCTCCAGCGCCTGGATATCGAGATTTTTGATCATGGTTCTAAACCTTTGATGTTGGTAATGAGCGTACGCAGACTTCTGCGCAGAACAGAATAACTGAAGAAACGGTTGGCCACTGCATAGTTATGCTCAACCGTGGTCTTTCGATACCCCTCATCCGCCAGCAGACGGCGGACATCATCCACCACCTCTTTCGTCAGATAGCCGTCCATCAGAGGCACACGAAATCCTTTCGGTTCAATATCACGCGCAAAAATAGAATACCGGTTGATCAGGATCGGCAGTTTGAAATAGACGGCTTCAAGAAAGGCGTTTCCGAAACCTTCATACAGACTCGGATAGGTTACAAAATCAACAAAAGGATACAGATCCCACAGGGTATAGATTTTCTGACCTTTCGAATTTTTCTGACGGAATTCACCGATACGGTCATCAATAATCCGCAGGTCCACTCCCGAATCATGTGCCAGCTCTTCGAGCATATGCTGATATTCATATCCCTCATCCCCGCCGGCATGGGAAATGACCAGCTTCATTTTCGGATCGCCCAGCGTTTCCAGCAGTTTGATCGAATGCTCAATGCCTTTCCGCGGCACAATCCGGGTCGGCTGAAGAATCAGGATATCATCTTCTGCAAAACCGAGATCAGCCCGCAGCCCTTTGGTATATTCATCGGGTTGAGGCGGCGGCGTTTCAAAATCGAATACATTCGGTATCAGCTCCGATGAGAGCCCCTTGCGCCACGACAGTTCTTCGCGGGCGGCCTGATTAATCACGACATGCTGCAGTTCATCGTCCCGTGGCGGAAACGCCATATCCAGAAAATCCGGAACCCCGTTGACAGAAAACCGCACACGCTCCCAGTAAAAATCATGATGGTGCGCAATGGAAGGAATCCGGGTTTCGGCCAGAAATTCAGTAATGGCGACACCAAGCGGAACATGCATGGGAATGGTGAGCGCATTCTGAAAAATTAAAATGCGCAGATCATACCGATTCACAAATTCATACAGCGTGGTTTTCAGGTATTCCGCCATATCACGAATCCGGCGGCTGACAATCGGATCGCGGAACGTCTTTCCCCAGATCCGCTCATTGATCCAGACATTCTCCGGATGTTCAAAATGCGCCTCCGGAACGCAATAACTCACTTCAGGCGCCCGGTCCAGCCGTCCCGCATACCAGAAGCTCCTGAACTCATGATCCCATAAAACCTTTGCCCATTTTGCACTTTCCAGGGAGACCCCGTCGGTGCCGGCAAAACGCGTTGAAACAAATCCGATATTTTCGCTCATTTCCGCCTCTGAATTGTTATCGAAAGCATAGACACGCCAATGAACATGAAAAGCATTTTTGTCGTTTTATTAATTTCTGACACAAAAAAGTGTATGGCGGGTTGCCAACACCGAACTACTTTCATTAGACTCAATGAATATCATTAAACAAGGATCTATATGGAAATCAAATTTGGAAGCATTGACGAAATACTCGAACTGCTCCCCGCTCTTCCTGACAAACTTAGAGGCATTCAGGAAACCCTAATAGCCAATCTGATCATGCTCAGCGAAATTCCTTCGCCGACGTTTGAGGAAGAAGCCCGGGTAAAACTTCTCCTCCAGCGCATGCTTGAAAGTGAGCTGGATAACATCTCAACAGACGAAGCCGGCAACGGTGTCGGTATCATTCCCGGAAAAGATCCATCCCGTAATATACTGCTTGTTGCCCACGCGGATTCGGTATATTCCGAAAAAGTCGATCATGCCATCAGTGTCCTGGCCGAAGAAATTGTCGGTCCCGGCATTGCTGATAACAGTCTCGGTATGGCGGTACTCGCCACGCTCCCGAACATTCTCGAAATGCTCGGCATTCAGCTCAACGCCAATCTGGTGCTGCTGTCGAGCACCAAAGGCCTCGGCAGCGGCAACCTCGACGGGCTTCGCTTTTTTATGGATAATAATAAAATTCCGTTTGAGGCAGGTATCTGCATTGAAGGAGAAAAACTCGGCCGCCTCAGCTACACCGCCGAAGGCATGTTCCGCGGACACATCACCTGCAGTATTCCGGAAGAACTTGACTGGCAGCGTGTCGGACAGAACAGTGCCATTATCGCGTTGAATGAAGTCATCAACCGTATTCTGGAAATTCCGATTCCCAAACGCCCGCGAACCTCTATTGTTTTGGGAGCCATCCGCGGCGGTAAGAGTTATAATGTTATGGCCACACACTCGAGCCTTCGGTTTGAAGTTCGAAGCGAAGATGCGGAAATGGTTCAGACCATTCGGGAGCGTATTGAAGATATCATTGCCCATGCATCATCCCCCTATAATGCTGAATTCAAATTCGATATTGTTTCCTCCCGTGAGCCGGGCGGAATCGATGTAAGTCATCCGCTCGTAAAAAGCTGCCGGATGGTGATGGAGAAACTCGGTGTACAGCCGACCATCCGGCCAAGCATGTCGGAGGTCTCCGAGCTCATTGCCCGGGGCCTTCCTGCCGTCACCCTCGGCATTACGGAAGCCAGCAACCTGCACGATCTCAACGAAACCATTCGTATTAAACCCATATACACCGGTCTGGCACAGCTGCTTGCCGTGCTGCTCGCTATCGATGGAGGCTTCTGCAATGAACCTGAATGATTGGATTAAAAACAACACCATGCATCACTCCCAGTTCTGGGACCTCAAAAAACTGGTGGAGGAAAAAGAAAAACAGAATCTGAAAATCTCGCTCTGTCTGCCGACCCTCAACGAAGAAAAGACCATCGGTAAAGAGATTGTCATGTTCAAATCCGAACTGATGGATCGCTATCCCCTGCTTGATGAGATTGCAGTGATTGACTCCGGCTCGACTGATGCCACCCGCGAAATTTCCGCAAATTTCGGTGCCGAGGTTCATCTTTCCTCCGACATTCTGCCACAGTACGGTGAGAAAAAAGGAAAAGGCGAAAACCTCTGGAAAGCGGTCTATCAGCTCAACGGAGATGTCATTGTCTATGTCGATGCTGATATCAAAAACATCCACCCGCGTTTTGTCTACGGACTGGTCGCACCGCTGATTTACCGACCGGAAGTGCACTATGTCAAAGCATTCTACGACCGGCCACTGGCCTTCTCTCAAGGCATCCGTCCGTCCGGAGGAGGACGCGTCACAGAAATTCTGACCCGTCCGCTCTTTTCGCTCTTCTTCCCCGAACTGACCGGACTCGTACAGCCGCTCTCCGGCGAATATGCCGTGCGCCGCGAAGTGCTTGAAGCCATTCCGTTTCCCATCGGTTACGGCGTGGAAACCTCACACCTGATCGACGTCTATGAAAAATGGGGTATGGAAGCCATCGCCCAGGTCGATCTCGATCAGCGTGTGCACCGCAACCAGGAAACCCGCGATCTCGGTAAAATGGCCTTCGGCATTCTGAGAGCTTTTCTCTACCGCGCCGAAGCGCTGGGGGTCATCGGAACGCTGCCCGAACTCAGTACCGAGCTTAAGCAGTTCCAGGCCCACGACGAAGAATTCGAACAGGTTACCCACACCATCGTTGAAGAAGAGCGTCCGCCGATGATCGAGCTGCCCGAATACCGTGAAAAATTCGGCATTAAATAGCCTCGCTGAATAATCCGGTTTATTCCTGTATTCCATGGTTTAATATGAACAGGTTAGCTGTAGCTGTCATTCATTATCACCTGCGTCCCGGCGGCGTGACGCGGGTGATCGAGCGCACCGTTGAATCACTCCGTGATCAGATGGATTTTTTCTGTATCAGCGGCGAAACGCCGGCAGAAGATGCTCAGCTTTTCCCCATATCCGAAACCTTTAAGCCTCTGGAATATTCTGACGCCGCCGATTTTCCGGACCTTGAAACATCGGTTAAGGAACTCCAGCAACTGGCCCGGAATCATTTCGGGCGCGCCCCCGACATCTGGCACATTCACAATCACTCGCTGGGTAAAAACAGCTTTATGCCGCAACTGGTCCGGGCGCTGGCCAATTCCGGCTGCCGGCTGCTCCTGCAACCCCATGATTTTGCGGAAGACGGCCGTGCGGCAAACTATGCCCTGCTCACCCGGGCCCTTGGTGAAAACCTGAACCGGATACTGTATCCCGATGCGGATCATATTGTGTATGCTCCCATCAATTTCCGGGATAAATCCTTCCTCGAAAACATCGGACTTTCCAAGGTCCGAGAGTTGCCCAATTCAGTAACAGCCCACGGAAAATCCAGCATCGAAAGTTCTTCTTCAGCCCGCACCATCGTCTATCCCGCCCGGGCCATTCGTCGGAAAAACCTCGGTGAATTTCTGCTTTGGAGCCTGCTGGCTCCCGAAGGGTATCTTTTCCAGAGCACCCTCGCGCCGCAGAATCCCAAATGGCAGGTTTACTACGATGAATGGGTCCAGTTTGCCGAAGAGCTGAATCTTCCGGTTGAATTCGATGCCGGTCGGAAACATGATTTTGCGGAACTTGTGCAGCAGGCGGAAGCTTTGATGACGACCAGTATTCAGGAGGGATTCGGCCTCGCATTTCTTGAGCCCTGGCTGGAAGGTAAACATCTGATCGGCAGAAAGCTTCCGGAAATCACCACCGACTTTGAAGCCGAAGGTCTTAATCTTTCAGGGCTCTATGAAACCCTGCCGGTTCCGCTGGAGTGGGCCGGCGAAGAACGGTTTTTCCAGACGCTGGAAAAGAAAATGCGCGAAATGTACGCCGCCTATTCCCGGTCCTGGAAACCGGATCTGCTTGACGAAGCTCAATCGACACTGGTGAAAGACGGGACCGTCGATTTCGGCATTCTCGATGAAACGCTGCAGCGTAGCGTGATCCGTCATCTGGTGGAGCATCCGGAAGATCAATCCCTTCTCCCCCCTCTCCCCCTGACCCCCTCTCCCCCGGTCATTGATCACAATCGCGCTGTAATCGAATCCAATTACAGCCAGAAAGCCTATGCGAATCGGTTAATGGGCATTTACAGCGATCTCGCACAGGCGGATATCAGTGCCGTTTCTTCTGCCGACGCACCCTGCCTGCTGAATCAGTTCCTGAAAGCGGATCGGTTCAATCTGCTCAGAACGTAGATAACGTTTTCGCTATAGCGGCAGATCTGCAGATCAAAAAAGCGCACTTCCGTTTCCGGAAGTACGCTTCGTTCAGGAGGTATTTTTTCGGGATCAAATCAGTTCGCATGCCCCGCCTGCACAGGCAATTTCACCCTGCAGGTTGGTTTCATCAGACTCTTCCTTCATCTGCGTATAGTCGACCGTGCGGAACTTGGAGATCAGTTCATTCCACAGTGTTTCGTCCTGCGCAGTAACCACCTCTTCATGCGGCGCCTGCTGATAGATCTTGTCACCGGTGGCGGCCAGCATGCTGATGCCGGTAAAGTCGGCGCGGTTTTCCCAGATGTAGTCCGCCACATCATCCCATTCGTCATCGCGAACGGTCAGGGTGTTGGACACATTGTGATACAGGCCGGGGTTCAGCTCCGGACGGGCGGTTCCGGGCACCACCCAGTTCTGCTGTGTGGAGTGTACATATTTAAGCAGATCCAGCGCGGACATTTCTGAGCGCAGAATCGCTTCTTCCGGGGCTTCAACACAGAAAGTGATGACATCGTCGGTTTTATTGGCACTCCACACCGACTCTTCACACATGTGCGGGTTGGTCTCATTGAAATATTTGTAGACCGGATCGGTTTTGTTGGCCTGTACCCGGCGGAAGTATCGGCGTGCATGACGCGGATGGATCCCCGAGGCCGTACCCAGCAGCAGTGATGTTGAACCTGCAGGTTTTACACAGGTCAGACGTGCAGCCGGTTCGGTCCCTATTTTCAGCGTGATCTCGCGGTTCACCTCAATGGCATATTTGGCCATTTTCCGCTGCATTTCCGGATCCAGCGTAATTGCCGGAGAGTCCATCATGCCGGTAATCGACACACCGAGCAGTGCTTCACGGCGACACAGCTTTTCGGTGGTTTCGCCGAGATAAGGGAAACTGGTATAGGCCGCCTGCAGCGAACCGATAATGGTTGCGGCGCGCACTGCAATACGGAAATCCTCTTCGGAAAGAAGTTTAGCTCCGTTGATTTCCGTCAGGTTGCAGAACTGCCAGCCCGATTCCACGGTCACATTGCCGTCCTCATCTTTCACCTCCAGATGCGGATTCAGTCCGATTTCACAGCAGGGGTTGCAGCCATGAGACTGGTCATTGGCAAAATAGAAGCCGGGTTCACCCCACTCTTTCTGTTTCTGGAAAATACGCAGGAACTGCGCTTTCGAAGTTTCGCCGCGAATCAGTTTTACAGAGTTGTTGGAACGGCCGCGCTGCGGGTTGGTTTCAAACCAGTTTCCGCGCTTGGCGTTCATCATTTCACCGTCATCCGGAGAAAACAGACAGATGGTGGCGGAGCGGCGCACACCGCCGGCAATTACCGCATCGGCCGCATGCATCATAATGTCGTAGGCTTCGATCGGTTTCAGTTTGCGGCCAAGAGCACCGTCGAGCACATTGCGGGCGCGTTCCAGTGCACGACGCAGCGGCACATGGCCCGGTGCGCGACCGCCGGAAGTGGTCAGTTTGGCACCGCGCGGACGAATCTGGGAATAGTTGAACTCCACCAGATAACCTTCAATATAGCTGTCCATGAGTGCCTGCATGGCATCCGCCCATCCTTCGATGGTGTCCGGAATCGTGAAGTGCACCACGGAACCTTCATCAATCGCAGGAGCCAGCGCCGGAAGTTTTTCGACATGTTCAAACTCAACACTGAAGCCGACCCCGGTGCCGCAGAGCAGCAGAAAAAGACCTTCTGCAAAAAATTCCACACGATCACAGATACCGAAGGTGCAGTTGTACATGCGGGCATGATTGGATTCAATGGCCTTTCCGCCGAACTGCATCGAGCGCATGGACGGTAGACAGCGTTTTTCAAGCACCCGGTCAAAGGCCCAGTTGATATCCTCTTCAGCGGCCGGAAACTGGCGCAAATGCATCTCGCGGACGCGGTTTACCGCTTCCGTAAAGGTTTCTCGGCGGCCGAGCTCCGGAAGAAAACGGGCATAACGGCTGGCAAGCATGTAGTCCTGGATGGCCGATGCATCAGGCCGCAGGCGCTGATTACGGGCCTGCTTATGCTCTTCACGATAAAGGATGTAAGCTTTGGCCACATCGTACAGACCGGCTCCCATCAGCTGCTGCTCCACCAGATCCTGAATGTGTTCGACATCGACTTCCTCGGTCCCGCGGCTCTTATATCCGGTAATGATATTATCAATTTTTGTGGTGATATCCTTGATGATGGTCACAAGATGTTGTGGTACCTCTTCAACCTCTTTGAGGGTTCCCCGAACCGCTTTTTCGATCGCGGCGAAGATCTTTTTATGATCGTAATCGACCGTCGCAAAGTCGCGTTTTTTAACTTTTATTGCCATTTTTGACCCTTTCTGAAATGAGCGATTACCGTGAATACTGAACGTTTCCGGAAGTATTTGAGGGCACACAGTAATATACTATATATGGTAGTCGCCGAAAACAAATGCACAATATCTATGTATTCGTAGATATTGAAGGAAAAAAAATAAAAAACGGAAACAGGCAGTCCACGGTCAGGATTTAACCCTTTTTAGTCAGCCGGTTTACACCGGATGATGAAGAAAAATGTTAGGACTGCGTAAGTATTGGGAGAACAGAAAAAGACGGGGCTGCATGCGACTCCACCCAAACCCTGGACCACAACATATATGCGGATCCGTTTGTCATGTATTCAAACGTGAATCCACGTATTGACAACGGTCTGCAAAGGTTCACTATACCGCGAAAATGAAAATGCGCGTCACATACAATGAAGAGCAGCGCTTCATTGAGACATCCATCATTGGACTTCTTGATATGGAGGCCGTGGAACGGGGATTAGTGGAAATGAATACCGTCATGGACCGCTATGACTGCCGGCAGGTGCTCTACGATCTCACACAGGCCGAACTCGGCCTTGAAACGCATGAAATCTATTTCATTCCCAAGCTCCTCAAAGAATCCGGAAATATGATTGTTAAGCGAGCGGTCATCTTTTCTCCGGACGATGAGCAGGATATGGCCTTTTTTGAAACGGTTGCCGCCAATCAGGGACTCACGGTTCAGATCTTCACAGAACGGAAGGCGGCCCTTGACTGGTTGCTGGCATGAAGGTTTCTGTGATCATGCCTGTCTGGAATGCAGCCGATACGGTATTGCAGACTTTGGAAACGCTTCGTTCCCAGACCTACGAATCGATGGAAATCATCGTCGTGGACGACGGATCGACGGACGGCACCACCGAACTGCTGCGGAAGCAGAAGGATATTCTACTGATCGAACGACCGCATCGAGGCATTGTTCCGGCCCTGAATGATGGCCTTCAGGCTGCGGGCGGAACCTTTATTGCCCGGATGGATGCTGACGATTTATGCCACCCGAAGCGCATCGAAAAACAGGTGGAGTATCTTAAAAAACATCCGGAAATCGGACTGGTGGGCTGCTGTGTTCAGTTTGGAGGAGACCGGGAACAGCAGGCAGGCTACGCCGCTTACGTGGGCTGGATCAATTTGCTGACGGAACCGGACGACATTGCGCTCAACCGGTTTGTGGAGTCTCCGTTCGCCCACCCTTCCGTTATGTTCCGGCGCGCACTGCTTCAGGAATGCGGGACCTATCGCGATGGCTGTTTTCCAGAGGATTACGAGCTCTGGCTCCGCTGGATGGCCGATGGAGTCCGTATGGGAAAGGTCAAAGAGACACTCCTTACATGGAATGATCCTCCGTCACGTCTGTCACGTACGGATAATCGGTATTCCGTTGATGCCTTCTATCGTATAAAAGCCGGTTATCTCTGCCGATGGCTGGAAACAAACAACCCGCATTATCCGGAGGTGCTGATCTGGGGTGCCGGCCGGGTAACCCGTAAACGCGCTGCAATTCTGGAAGAATGCGGCCTTCGCATTACGCATTATATTGACATTAAATCACGACGCCTTAACTGCGGTACTCCGGTCATCCGTCCGGAGGAAATTCCGACTCCTGATTCCTGCATGGTTCTTTCCATGGTCGGGAACCGCGGTGCCCGGCATCAGATTCATAATTATCTGGCAGAATGCGGATTCGTAACCGGAAAAAGTATGATCGCCTGCTAGTCACAATAATGTATTCAAAATTAAAATAAATACATATGTGTGCATACAAAGCCAAAATTAACATTACTCATTTGTATATTTATAAATTTTATATCTAAGCCTTTTATAAAGCGTTACACCGTTTTTATCCCGCAGCCATACAGTCCGCCGGCCTGCGGTGGCACACCTGATGCGATTAGTGTTCCCAAGGATGCATAAACATGAATTTTGAAGCGTATGAAACGGAAGCTTTTTTTGATGAGCTGTTTGACAACCAGGGACATTCGCGAGAATCAGCGAAGTTGCTTGTAAACGCCATCGAATCACTGGCCGAAGGCGATCTGCTCAAACGTCAGGAAGCCAGCGAACGGGCCATGCACAGCATGGGAATAACGTTCAATGTTTATGGTTCCGGTGAAGGTACCGAGCGGACGATTCCGTTCGATATCGTGCCGCGAATCATCGACGGAAAAGAATGGGATGTAGTCGAGGCCGGATTGAAACAGCGGATCAAGGCCGTTAACCGGTTTATCGACGACATTTATCACGACCGGAATATCATTGCCGACGGCGTGATTCCCGAATGGATTTTCACCTCGTCCAAAGGCTACCTGCCCCAATGTCAGGGACTGAATCCGCCCAAAGGGGTCTGGGCACACGTTACCGGCACGGATCTGGTGCGTGACAATAAAGGGACATTCTATGTTCTTGAAGACAATCTCAGGGTGCCCTCAGGTGTATCTTATGTTCTGCTGAACCGGACCCTGATGAAACGAAATTTTCCGGAGGTTTTCCATAAAAGCCGGGTACGCCGTGTCGTGGATTATCCCGATCAGTTCATGAAAATGCTTCATCATGTTGCGCCGGAGGGGATCGACCGTCCAAACGTTGCGGTGCTGACGCCGGGCATATACAACTCGGCCTATTTTGAGCACGCCTTTCTCGCCCAGCAGATGGGAGCCCTGCTGGTGGAAGGTCATGATCTGGTTTATGACGGAAAATATGTGTGTGCACGGACAGTCGAAGGCCTGGTTCGCATCGATATCATCTACCGGCGGATCGACGATGAATTTCTGGATCCCGAAGTATTCAGGGAGGATTCCTATCTCGGCTGTGCCGGTATGATGAAGGCTTTCCGAGAAGGAACGCTGACGCTGGCCAACGCCCCCGGCACCGGCGTGGCCGATGACAAGGTGGTTTATGCCTTTGTTCCGGACATGATTAAATATTATCTGGGAGAGGATCCGCTGCTGCCCAGTGTTCCCACTCATCTTTGCTGCGATGATGAATCGCTGGAATACACATTGGATAATCTCGATAAACTGGTCGTCAAACCGGCCAGTGAATCCGGCGGATACGGGATGCTGATCGGCCCGAAAGCTTCGCAGAAAGAACGTGATAATTTCGCCCGCGCACTGCGTAAAGATCCGCGCAATTATATTTCACAGCCAACCCTCTCTCTCTCCAGAGCCCCTGTTGTGGTCAATGACCACTTCGAGGGGCGGCATGTCGATTTACGCCCCTTCATTCTGCACCGGGGTGATGATTCCTATGTCCTTCCCGGAGGTCTGACACGAGTGGCCCTCAAGAAGGGTTCACTGGTCGTGAACTCCTCACAGGGCGGAGGAACAAAAGACACCTGGGTTGTGGACCAGGGAACCGGACAGGAGGTGGCCTGATGCTTCTCAGCCGCGTAGCCGATAATATTTACTGGATGAGCCGCTACATTGAACGCGCTTCGAATATAGCCCGTTTCCTTGAAGTAAGCTATCAGCTCAACCTCGATCAGTCGTCCGGGGATCAGGAACAGTGGGGCCCGCTCATTGAAATTACCGGTGATATGGCCATTTTTAAAGCACGCTACGGCGCGCCGACCCGCGATAATGTCATGCATTTTCTGATGTTTAATCCGGAATATCCAAACTCCATCTCGCGCTGTCTCAGCACAGCACGCTCTATTGCCAAAGGAATGCGGGAAACCGTTTCGGATGACATGTTCCGGGAGATTAACGCGCTGGGAAAACGGGTACCCGAAACCAGTCGCGAAAAAGCCCAGTTTCACACCCGGGTCTTCCAGCTCTGTCGCGAAATTAAACGCGATGCCATGCTGATCGAGGCCATGGCGTCGGAAACCATAGAACGCGGTCAGGGCTACCATTTCTGGCGCGTCGGACGCTATCTGGAACGCGCCGACAAAACCTCTCGGCTGCTGCACGTCAAATACTTTCATCTCCTGCCCGACCTCGATGCCGTCGGAACACCGATGGATGATCTGCAGTGGAGTGCTGTACTTGATTCAATGGATGCCAGAGAAACCTATATTCGAACCCGCGGACTGATTGTTCCCGATAAGGTTGTCGATCTGATGGTACTTGATCAGGGACATCCCCGGGCAATTCTGTTCTGCCTGAACGCCGTGGTGGAGAGTTTATACCGCATCACGCGTGACAAACCGGGAGAGCCCCATAGGATCGTCGAACAACTGTGTGAAAAACTGCTGGCGATGTCGGCCAAAGAGATCATTAAGTTTGGCATGAATGAGTTTATCGATGATCTTCAGTTGAGTTTTAATGAAGTGAATAATGCCATTCACACGCATTTTATTTCCCCTAAAGCCGTGACGGGCGGAGTTTAAACATCATGGCTATACGCATTGCACTGAACCATAAAACCCAGTATTTCTATGATCGTCCCGCAACACTCGGAGCCCAGATCATCCGCCTTCGCCCGACCCCGCACTGCCGCACACCGATCGTCAGCTATTCACTCAATGTGCTTCCGGAAGATCATTTTATCAACTGGCAGCAGGATCCGCAGAACAACTACCTCGCCCGTCTGCTGATTAATGAGCCGACTGAACGTTTCGAGATTGAAGTCGATCTCATTGCAGAACTCAAACCGATCAATCCATTCGATTTCTTCCTCGAAAAATACGCCGAGGACTACCCGTTTGAATACCCGCCGGCTTTGAGACGGGAACTGCGCCCTTTTTTCCAGAAACAGCGGATGCGGCCTCTTTTTCAGGAGTTTGTTGAATCCATCGACACTTCGGAAATCCGGACCATCGATTTCCTGGCGATGGTTAACCAGAAAGTTTATGAGCGGCTGGAATACACCCTGCGCATGGACCCCGGCATTTACACGCCGGAACGGACCCTGAAGGAAGGGAAAGGCAGCTGCCGCGATTTTGCCTGGCTACTGGTGCACGTGTTCCGCCGCCTCGGCCTCGCTTCGCGCTTTGTATCCGGCTACTCCATCCAGTTGGTTGCCGATGAAAAACCGGTGGACCCTAACGCGCCGGCCGGTGTCAACCAGGATATCTGCGACCTGCATGCCTGGTGCGAAGTCTATCTGCCCGGAGCCGGCTGGGTCGGACTGGATGCCACCAGCGGCCTCTTCTGCGGCGAAGGACATATCCCGCTTACCGCCTCCGCCGATGCGCGCCACGCTTCGCCGGTTGAGGGGGCGATCTCCTTGTGCGAAACCACCTTCAATGTGGAGATGTCGGTTACGCGCATTCACGAAGATCCGCGCGTCACCAAGCCCTACACCGAAGGACAGTGGCAATCGATTCTGGATCTGGGCGATGTTGTGGACGAAAAACTGAATGCCGGTGATGTCCGGTTGAGCATGGGCGGCGAACCCACTTTTGTTTCCGCAACCGATCTTGAAGGCGAAGAATGGAATACCGAGGCGGTGGGCCCCACGAAAAAACCGCTGTCGGAAGAATTGATCCGTCGATTGCGAAAACGTTTCGGCCCCGGCGGCATGCTGCATTTCGGACAGGGCAAATGGTATCCGGGCGAACCGCTGCCCCGCTGGGCACTGGGCCTCTACTGGCGCAAAGACGGCGTTCCCATGTGGGAACGTGAGGATCTGCTGGGAACCGAAGCCACGGATTACGGTTTCACCCATGAAGATGCCCGCGAACTTTCGGAGGAACTGACCCGCCAGCTGGGTGTAGACCGGAAATATATAAATCCGGCCTACGAAGATCCGGTAAAATATGCACTGCGCGAACGAGACCTGCCCGTCAATGTTGACCCGCTGGACAGCAAACTGGATGATCCGCAGGAGCGCGAACAGCTGTTGCGCGTGTTTAACCGCGGCCTGAATAATCCGGTCGGCTTCGTTCTCCCGTTGGAGAAACAGCCCTGGGGATGGCAGAGCGGACTGTGGATGCTGCGCGGGAAACAGCTGTTTCTGATTCCCGGGGATTCCCCGCTCGGGCTGCGTCTGCCGCTCGAAAGTCTGCCCTGGGCCAAACAGGAGGATCTCGATCCAACCCTGCCGCCCGACCCTTCCTGGCGGCATCCGCCGCTTCCCGGCCGGCGTTCAATCGTGGTGCCTCAGCATCCGGAAGACGGACGCGAACTTCCGAACCTTGGGAAAAATTCCGTGGAGGAAATGATCGGCGAACCTCCGCCCCGTCATGATGTACTGCCGGAACCGGGCCAGTCGGCAGACTGGATACTCCGAACGGCGCTCTGTGTTGAAGCGCGCGATGGCCGGCTCTGCATTTTCATGCCGCCGACCTACACCATTGAAGACTATCTTGATCTGCTCAATGCCGTGGAACATGCCGCAGCGATTGTAAACAAACCGGTGCTGATCGAAGGGTACACTCCGCCGCACGATCCGCGCATTGATTACATGAAAGTCACGCCCGACCCCGGAGTTATTGAGGTCAATATCCAGCCGGCCTATTCATGGCGTGAAATGGTGCATAACACCACAGTACTTTATGAGGAAGCCCGTCAGACACTGGTGCGGACCGACAAGTTTCAGCTCGACGGAAAACATACCGGAACCGGCGGCGGCAATCACGTGGTAGTCGGCGGTGCAACGCCTGCTGATTCCCCCTTTCTTCGCCGCCCCGATGTGCTGAAGTCGCTGATCGGCTTCTGGATGAACCACCCGTCGCTCAGTTATCTGTTCAGCGGACTGTTTATCGGACCCACCTCACAGGCACCGCGTGTGGATGAAGGCCGTCCGGACGCTGCTTATGAAATGGAGCTGGCATTTAAACAGATTCCGAAGATGGGCGATCCCAATATCCCACCATGGCTGATAGACCGCGTGCTTCGGCACCTGCTTACCGACCTGACCGGAAATACGCACCGCGCGGAATTCTGCATCGATAAACTCTATTCCCCGGACAGCCCGACCGGCCGGCTCGGACTGGTGGAATTCCGCGGGTTCGAAATGCCGCCGCATGCCCGCATGAGCCTTACCCAGCAGCTTCTGATTCGAGCTTTGATCGCCCACTTCTGGGAAACCCCCTATGAAGCACCGCTTACCCGCTGGCTCACCCATTTGCACGACCGGTTCCTGCTGCCGCACTTTGTCCGCGAAGATTTCGGCAAAGTCATCGACACCCTGAACCAGGCCGGTTTTCCCTTCCAGCAGGACTGGTTTACCACCCACTTTGAATTCCGTTTTCCAGTCATTGGAACGGTCAATTATGACGGCGTGAATATCGAACTGCGGCAGGCCATCGAACCCTGGCTGGTACTGGGAGAAGAAGCCGGCGGAGGCGGTACGGCACGCTATGTGGACTCCTCTCTGGAACGGCTTCAGATAAAAATCTCCGGTCTCATCGAACAGCGCCATGCGGTTTCGGTGAACGGCCTTGAAGTTCCGTTGAGCCCGACCGGGACACCGGGCGAATTTGTGGCCGGACTGCGCTATCGTGCATGGCAGCCGCCGAGTTGCCTGCATCCGACGATTCCGGTGCATACGCCGCTTGTCTTCGACCTGGTGGACAGGCACAATGATCATGCCGTCGGAGGATGCACCTATTATGTCAGCCACCCCGGCGGAAGAAGCCATGAACATTTTCCCATCAATGCCCTGGAAGCGGAAACGCGGCGCGGCGAACGGTTTAAACCGTTCGGCCACACGCCGGGACCTCTGCATATCCGCCGCATTGAGCGGAGTCCGGAAGCGCCCGTTACACTCGACCTGCGTCGGCAGTATTGAGGATTGGCGTTGATGGACAATTTAATAAGCAATTATCATCCCATCAGCGAAACCTATTCGGAGATGGCGGATCAGGATGGTGGTTTGCGACCGCACTGGGAACCCATGATCAACCGCCTGAATGCCTACGGTGCGGAAAATATTTCCAAACGCTGGAACCGGGCGCGGCGAATCATTCAGCAAAACGGAATTACCTATAATGTGGCGGAAAGCGATACCCGGGTCAGCCGACCCTGGGAACTCGACCCGGTTCCGCTGATGATCTCCCCCGATGAGTGGACCGCTATTTCTGCCGGCCTGATACAGCGCATGCAGCTGCTGAACCGAATGCTGGCCGACCTTTACGGGGAACAGGAACTGCTCAAAAGCGGAACCCTTCCCAGCGAACTGATTCTGGCAAATAGGGCCTTTCTACGCTCCTGCTGCCCCATCAGGCCTCCGCAGAATCAGTTTCTGACCATGCTGGCGGTTGATCTGGCGCGGGCACCTAACGGCGAATGGCGCGTGGTGAAAGACCGGACTCAGGCTCCTTCAGGCGCGGGTTATGCGCTGGAAAACCGCATCATTGTTTCACGTACCTTTCCAACCATGTATCGTGAGTGCCGGATAGAGCGGCTGGCCGGTTTCTTTTCCACCCTTCGAAACCGGCTGGCGGAACTCTCTCCGCGAAAGATCGATAATCCACGTATCGTCATCCTTACACCGGGCATGATGAGCGACTCCTATTTTGAACACGCCTACCTCTCGCGCTATCTCGGTTTTCCGCTGGTGCAGGGCAATGATCTGACGGTCCGTGAAAATCAGGTTTTTCTGAAAACACTGGGCGGATTGCGACAGGTTGATGTGATTCTTCGCCGACAGAATGATTCCGACTGCGATCCGCTGGAACTGAACCAGGCGTCCTCCCTCGGAATTCCCGGCCTCGTACAGGCCGCAGTTTCAGGTGAAGTGGTCATTACCAATGCCCTGGGCAGCGGACTGGCCGAAACACCGGCACTGCTCCCCTTCTACCCCATGCTCTGCCGTCATCTGCTTAAGGAGGAACCCCTGCTCTGGACCGTACCGACATGGTGGTGCGGACAGAATCTGGAAATGAATCAGGTCATTGATAATCTGGATGATTTTGTCATTAAACGCTCATTCTGCGGTTCGCATGAACATCCGATCTTTCCACGGCACCTGCTCCCTGAAGCACGCAAAAAACTGATCGCCCGAATCAAAGATGATCCCAAACGTTTTATCGCTCAGGAAAATACATCCCTTTCGGCCGCCCCCTGCTGGCGAGATGGTCATCTGACTCCCCGCCACTCTATGCTGCGTGCCTTCGTGGTTGCCACACGCACCGGTTGGAAGGTCATGCCCGGCGGACTTACGCGTATCTCTTCGAAAAGTGATTCCACCGTAGTGAGTATGGAACGGGGCGGCGGATCGAAAGACACCTGGGTACCGGCGCGGGGTCATGTTGAAAAAATCACCCTGCTCCCGAAGTCCGGAAACGAGGTGGAACTTTCCCGCGGCGAAGACAACCTCTCCAGCCGGGTGGCTGACAACCTGTTCTGGCTGGGCCGTTATATTCAACGCGCTGAACTTCAGACCCGTACGCTGCGCACCGTACTGCGCCGGATGACGGAGGAAACGCTTCCGGACGGTACCCCCGAACTTCCGGAACTTATCCGGACACTCGGTGTTCTCACGGATCTTACGCAGAAAAATGCAGCGACCAATCCGATTGCTGAAATGGACCAAACACGTGCGTTCCTCTGTTCGGTCATCTTTGCAGACAATCAACCGAACAATCTGTATGCCGCACTCAACAATGCCGGAAAGATCGGCGCCATAGTACGCGACCGGATAAGCATGGATGCCTGGCGGATTCTCGACCGGCTTACCCGGGAGCTGCAGGCCACCTCCTGCGAAGATGAACTGACCGATATTGCCGACATGCTGGATAACCTCATTGTTCCGCTTTCCGCATTTTCGGGAATGGGCTTCGAAAGTATGACCCATGGATACGCCTGGCGTTTTATGGATATGGGATTCCGGCTCGAACGGGCAGTAATGAGTGCCATGCTGCTCAAAGAACTGCTTACATCGCCCGATCCCTATGAAGCCCCGATGCTGGATGCCATTCTTGAAATCGGCAGCAGTTCAATCACGTATCGTACGCGTTATCAAAGCAATGTAGCGGTTCTTCCGCTGCTTGACCTGCTCATTTCCGATCACTCCAATCCACGCAGTATAGCTTTCCAGCTGGAACTGTTGAATGAACACATCCGCGAACTTTCCAATCTGCCAAGAACCGGACAGCTGACGGAACAGATTCAGAGCGAAGAACTGGTTCGTTTCGTGGAAAATTTTGATCTCTCCACGATCACCGCATTTGATGCAGAGGGACGTCGGCCGAGACTGGCGGAATATCTTCAGTGCATAATCGATAAAGTTCAGGAACTCAGTATTCTGATTAACGAACGTTATCTTTCGCACGTGCAGTCCACCAGCAAGCTCTCCACGCTGGTAGGAGGTGGATCATGATTTACCACCTCCGCCACCGCACCACATTTGAGTACTCCAACCCCGTCACCTTCGTCTACAATGTGCTGCGGCTCAAACCGCGCACACTTCCGTGGCAGCAGGTGCATTCTACCAGACTCTCTATTCTTCCGGAACCGGCTGTGCTGGCAGAACGAACCGATTATTTCGGGAATACGGTGACGTTCTGCAACATTGAAATGAAACACGACACCATGCAGATTCTCATGGAAAGTGTTGTCGAGGTTCAACCCCGCTCCCTGGTCGGCACCCTCAAAGGCATTTCCTGGGACACCGTGCGCGAACGACTCCGCGGAGCACGTTCAGCCGAAGGACTGGATGCATTCCAGTTCTGTTTTGATTCGGCCGCCGTTTCTCGTCTTCCGGAAAGTGAGGCCTACTGCAGACCTTCCTGTAAACCGGGTGCGTCAGCCCATGATGTTGCGATGGACCTTATGCACCGCATTCATTCGGATTTTATTTTCGATTCCACCGCCACAACCGTTTCAACTCCGGTTGCGGAAGTCCTGAAAAACCGTCGGGGTGTCTGTCAGGATTTTGCACATTTAATGATCAGCTGTCTGCGCAGCGTCGGCATACCCACACGCTACAACAGCGGCTATATCCAGACGACGCCGCCACCCGGCCGTCCCCGACTGGAAGGAGCGGATGCCTCCCACGCCTGGGTCGGCGTCTACTGCCCGGTGAACGGCTGGCTGGATCTCGACCCTACGAATAATAAAATAGCTGACGATCAATTTATCACCATCGGCTGGGGCAGAGACTATCAGGATATCAGTCCCGTTTCCGGCGTGATGCTCGGCGGAGGCCGGCATCAGGTCCGGGCGGAGGTCGATATGATTCCCGAATCAGAACTTCAGCAGCTCCAGCAGCAACAGCAGTAACTCATTTATTACACCAGGGCCCGGATTTCCTGCAGCAGTTCATCCTGCGATTTTCCGGAACAGGCCATCACATGATCCGCGTATTTAAGATAGAGCGGCCGACGTTCTTCATAGAGATCCGCCAGAGTCATTCCCGGTTTAATCACCACACCGCGCTTCGAAAAATCACCGATACGCCGGATAATTTCATCCAGAGGAACATCCAGAAAAATCACGGTCGCCATCGACTTCAGATGCGCCATCGCGCTATCGCAATAGACCGCACTTCCGCCGGTGGAAATTACGCAGTTTTCACAGACAACGGACTGAACCGTAGCACATTCCAGTTCCTGATATTCGGCGAGGCCGTCACGGTCCTGAAACGCCTGCATACTTTCACCGGCCCGCGCCTGTACCAACAGATCGGTATCAATAAACCCTTTTGACAGCCATTTCGCCAGTTGCACGCCCAGCGTGCTCTTCCCGCTGGCCGGCATACCGATTAAAACCAGATTCGTTTTTTCCATCAGACTTCGAAATCGACCGCATGGCGTTCACAAACCCGCAGCTTGATAAATTCGCCCACCTTCACATGCTCCGGGTGTTCGGCATACGCCTTGAGATCCTCAAGCGATGCAAATTCGGAATACAGCACAATATCCTTAGACTGATCCGTTCCCAGCACATCCAGCCCGACCTCAATATCCAGCAGGGTCGGCGCAACGCCCTTCAGCGCTTCCAGTCTGGCTTTCATTTCAACCCGCTCCTCCAGCGGCACGTCATCTTTAAATTTCCACATCACAATATGTTTTATCATGTCTTTACCTCAACTCAGAGTTAACGGAGGTGTAATCCTCTAAGAAGATTCAATCAAATCTATTCAGTTCCAAATCTATCAGAAGGTGATAAAACAGGATTTAAACTGAATACAGAATATGATATATGAAGGTCGTATTAAACAGAAAGCTTCAGGACATCCTTATGCGTTTACCCCGAACCCTTTTATTTCTACTGATGACATCAGCAACGCTGATCAGCACCGCCGAAAAGCCCTTGATATCGGCGGCTGATGAACTGGCGGGGATTTTAGACACGATACGTTCCGATTCGATCACGGTCGACTATCCGGAAAATAATTCTGTTTTCCCTCCGGATATCGTGGCCCCGACATTTATGTGGCATGATCCCACACCGGCAACAAACTGGGCGATCTTTGTCAAAGATGCTGATGGATATGTTTCCGTTTTTTATTCCGATGGCGCACAACACCCGCTTGAAATTGATCCGGACGCAGTCAGTGAAGCCAATGCACACTATCGTCCCTCCGCCTATGCTGAATCATCCAGACACTGGACTCCGGATGAAACGATATGGGAAAATATAAAAAGAATTTCCACCGGAAAAGCTGTCGATATCTATATTGCAGGACTACCGAAATCAGCAAATGGAGATCCCATATCGTTGGGCCATGTCCGGATTTCCACATCAACGATACCGGTCGGAGCTCCAATTTTTTACCGGGATGTCCCTCTTATGCCTTCAAGGAACACCTCCGGAAAAATCAGTCCCTTATCCAAAGACCTGATGCATCTTATGAAATGGCGGCTTCGGGATATATCAAAACCTGAAGCCCCGGTTGTTCTTCAGGATATGCCGACCTGTGCAAACTGCCACTCATTTTCAACCGACGGTAAAACACTGGGTATGGATATGGATGGACCCAATGGAGATAAAGGAGCTTACGGTATTGTTCCGGTTGAAAAAAATATCGTCATTGAAAACCAGGACATTCTTTCATGGAATACATATGAAGATACGCCGGATGGTCATATGAATTTCGGACTCTTCTCACAGATCTCTCCAGACGGACGGTATGTGATCAGCACACTCAACGAAGATACTTTTGTGGCTAACTACCCGAATTTCGGATTCCTGCAGTCCTTTTATCCGACGCGAGGAATCCTCGTCGTCTACGACCGGACCACCGGTCGCATGTTTCCTTTGCCGGGAGCGGACGATCCCCGTTTTGTTCAAACCAATGCAGTATGGAGTCCCGATGGCAAAGAACTGGTTTTTTCCAGAGCACCGGCACAGGACGCTTTTGCCAGTCTGAAAGTCCCTACATATGCTGGAGATGACGGAGAACCTGACATTCAGTATGACCTGTACCGCATTCCTTTCAATCAAGGAAAAGGAGGAAAAGCTCTTCCCGTTGAAGGCGCTTCGAACAACGGAAAAAGTAACTCGTTCGCAAAATTTTCTCCCGATGGAAAATGGATTGTCTACGTGCAGGCTGCCCGCGGCCAGTTAATGCGTCCGGACAGTAAACTGTACATCATTCCGGCCAGTGGAGGAACCGCCCGCGAAATGAACTGCAACCTTACCCCGATGAATTCATGGCACAGCTGGTCCCCCAACAGCCGCTGGCTTGTTTTTTCCTCTAAAGGTATGGGACCATTTACCAAAATGTTTCTTACTCATATCGATGAAAACGGCGTAGACACCCCTGCAATCCTGATTCCTAATTCCACAGCAGCAAACCGTGCTGTAAACATCCCTGAATTTGTAAATGGAGAAGTTGACGCTATCGAAAAAATAAGTGCCCCATCGCAAGAATCCTACAAACTATACAAACAAAGTAAACTCTTCGCAGATCAAGACCAACTCGACAGAGCACTTGAAATAATTAATCAATCACTCGCTCTGAACCCGTATTATGCAAAGGGTCATTATCGAAAAGGCACCATTCTTTTGCAGATGAATCAAACCAATGAAGCGTTGTCCTGCTTCATCGACGCGAATAAATATGATCCGGAAATGGCTGAAGCGTATGATTTTGTCATTTATTATTACATGCAGAATGAAGGCATTGACAAAGCCATTGACTATATGATCGGCCTCCTGAACAGAATCCCTGTAAATCCGTTAGCCGAAAAAACGCTCGCCGATCTTTACCTCCGGAGAGGTGATCATTCTCTTGCAATACAACATTATATAAACGCAGCTCAAAGCAAACGGTACCCCGCTGACTTCTACGGACATATTGGTAGTTCTTTACTTAAATTGGGGGCTTATAAAGAAGCGCGAATTTGTTTCGAAAGAGCTCTTGAAATTGACCCCGATAACGCAAATGTAATTTACAGCCTGGGTATCTACTATCAAAAAACCGGATACTTTGAAAAAGCCACAGCGCTGTTCAGACAGGCTGTGGAGTTGGACAGCAATTCAGGTGCTCATTATGACCTCGGTGTTCTGGCCATGAATGAAAATCACCTGGACGCAGCCGTCTTTCATTTCAAAAAGTTCCTGCAGAAAAGACCAAAGGTTACAGTCGCAAGAAATAAGCTGGCATCCATCTACTATATGCAGGGAAAGCTGCATGAAAGTGCCGTCCAATATGAAATGATTCTGGATGAGGATCCCGAAAACATCAGCGCCCTGCTGTTGCTGTCTAAAATATATGCAACCAGCGCAAATCCTCAGATTGCACACCCGGAGCGTGCAATTACCCTATCCGAACGCGGCTGTGAATTGACCGGCTACAAACAGCCTGTTTATCTCGACAGTCTGGCGGTGGCTTATGCTTCTGCCGGCCGTTATTCCGACGCGGTCGCCATGTCGGAAAAAGCCCTCCATCATATCCATATCTCGGCAACCAATAATCCATCATTGTTACATCACATCGAAAGCAATCTGTCATTATTTAAAAGCAGACTGGAGCAATGATCCAACGCGACCAGCCATCATCATACCGTTTGTTAAAACGTATCCCACATTTTACCCGATCAAGCCGTAAGCGGGAAAGAAGGACATAATAACGCAACAACTCGGCGCATTGGAATTTCATTTCGTCGTAATCAACCGTATCGCCTTAATGCTGCGGTGGATAAAGGCGGTCCCGCTCCTCCTGCGGCAGGACGGTATAATAGTAGAGCTGACGCATCTGATATAACTGCAACTCCTCTTTCAGTCGGGATAAAACATCCGGATACCCGGAGGAAAGATCGGTCCACTCCGTCGGATCCTCCTCCAGGTTCAGCAACCATTCTCCATCGCGCGCGCTGAAGATATATTTCCATGGATAATCGACAATGCCATGCGCCTTAATGACGCCGTGCGAAAGCAGATATACCGGGGCACTCCGCGGTTGCTTCAGCACCGGCCGCCCCTGGAAATTCGGATGATTCGGCATGCCCAGAATTTCCAGCACGGTCGGATTGATATCGATAAGCGATATGGGATCCTCGCGAACGCCGGTTTCTGCCGCGCCGGGTAGTTTAAACAGCACAGCTGTGCGAACCTGATCTTCGAACAACGAAGTACCATGGGTCGGATAGCCGCGCTGATAAAACGCTTCACCGTGATCAGATGCCACGACAATCAGACTGTTTTCGTACAGCCCCTGCTCCTTCAGATAATCCACAAAAGCGCCGACCTGTGCGTCTACATAATGCAACGCATTGTCGAAACGGTTGATCACCGTATCGATATGCGCTTGGTCAAAGTTGAAAAAGGAAAATTCAAACTCATCCGTATTCCACGGCGCATAAGGCCGAGCAGCATCTTCGGGCAGGTCATACGGAAAATGGGTAGCCTGAAAATTCAGATACATAAAAACCGGCTGCCCGCCATCCGCCGCATCCAGGAACTCGACCGCGCGCCGGCGAACCGTTTCATCCTTGATCTTCGATTCGATTCCGATGTTTTCGCCGAGCTCATCCTTCGAATGGTAGAAGTGCTGCAGACGGGTGCGGGCATGGATAAACGTTTTCATGCCCTGCCAGTCTTCATTCTGCGCCGAGAAAAAGGCCGTCCGGTATCCGGCATATGAAAGAATATCCATGAGCAGTGTTTTCGGATAATTCACCTCTTCAAACTGATCGAGTTTTTTGCGGCGCAGCGGATACTGCGAAGCATGCGTGCTTGTCTGCGAATAATTGGAATGACAGGCCGCCGCATAAGCGCGGTTGAACACCAGCGCCTCCTCTGCCAGCCGGTCGAGGTTAGGCGTGATTCTCTTTCGCGAATAGCCGGTGAATCCATAGTGATCCCACGAAACCGATTCGAGCATGATAAAAAACACATGCGGTTTTTCGGTCAGCGGTTCCGCTATTGATTGGAAATACTCCTCCATAGAAACCTGTTCCTCCATCACCAGCCCGCGCAGAAAATCAACGGACGGCGAGGCCGTCGGCAGCAGATTATCGATGATCGCAAAGGTCAGATACGTCGTCGGCAGCAGTCCCTGTCGAATATGTACAGCGCGATCGTCGTCCATAGAATAAACCGCCACAAATCCGCCGGCTCCGGAAGTGATAAACAGCACGCAGAGCAGTGCAAAACGCTGCGGCGAGTGGCTGAACGAATGATGGTGATACTGCCTGGTGTACAGCAGACTGATCAGGAGCGACAACGCCGCCACACCGAGCAGCTCCCCGCCCATTCCGCTGATGATTTCCGGAAGAATCTGCGGCGCATTCGAAAGCCCTGTCTGAAAAGCATCCCACGAAATAAACGAGTTCACCTGCAGATACATCAGTTGCGACGCCGTGTACATGCCCATGAAAAAAAACGTCGCCAATGCACACAGCGCAAAACGTACCGGCTTTTTTCCACGCTCCGGAAGAAAAATAAACAGATGATTGATACCGTGGTGCATCAGCGTCAGCACCGCAACCAGCGGCAGCTGCAGTGTCCACGCCAACAGCACCGGAACCGCACCGGTCTCCGGCCACCGCCCCCGCGCCAGCAGCCCTAAGAGCGAAATCACGTTGCAGAACGTGAACAGCCCCAGCCAGAGATAAAAGGTTTTTATGAATTTGTGCATGATAATGTTAGAAATGCGTTAGTCGCAGAACCTAGGCAAACCGTCCCCGACGTTCAACGGCAAAGTACATCGGTGTGGAAGCGGCTCTTCTTCCTTGATCTCCCCGTTTGGCTGTGTCCTTATTTCCGGCTCCCATGAATACGGCTGAAACAAAGGAAATACTGCAAACGGTGAAGCGCTCACTCGACGACGTGCTGCTCCGCGATCGTTCACACCTGAATGCGCTGATGCGGCGTATCCGCCAGCGTATTCATGACAACAAACCGGTCGATAACCTGATCGGGAAGCTGAAAGACGCGCATTTTCAGGCTCTCGAACGTGCACACCGGCGCGCGCGGGTCAGCCTGAAACTGGATTATCCCGAAATTCTTCCCGTCTCCGGGAAAAAAGATGAAATCCGAAAACTCATCGAAGAAAACCAGATTGTAATTGTCTGCGGCACCACCGGCTCAGGAAAAACCACGCAGTTGCCTAAAATTGCTTACGAAGCCGGTGCCGGAAAAACCGGCCGGATCGGCGTCACCCAGCCCCGCCGACTGGCCGCCACCGGCATGGCGCGGCGTGTCGCCGAAGAAATGGGGGCGGATTACGGGAAAGGCGTCGGCTGTCAGGTCCGCTTCGATGATCAGACCTGCGACGAAACCATCATTAAATTTATGACCGATGGCATTCTGCTGGCTGAAACCCAGCACGACCGCCATCTGCTGCAATATGACTGCCTCATCATCGACGAGGCCCACGAGCGCAGCCTGAATATCGATTTTATTCTCGGCTATCTCAAAAATCTGCTCAGAATCCGCCCCGACCTTAAAATCGTCATCAGCTCGGCCACGCTGGATGCCGAAAGTTTTTCGGACTTTTTTGATCAGGCCCCAGTAATTGAAGTCGAGGGCCGCACCTATCCGGTAGAGGATTTCTTTCTTCCGCCGGGCAAAGATGAAGAACTCTCCAATCATATCCTGCGCGCCATGCGCTGGATTTCGGACGTCGATGACCGGGGCGATGTGCTGATCTTTCTTCCCGGCGAGCGCGAGATCCGCGATGCCGCGAAAAAACTGGAAGGCCAGCACTGGAAAAGCACCGAAATTCTTCCTCTTTTCGGAAGACTCTCCATGGGAGAACAGCAGCGCGTTTTTAAAGTGGGCGGGCGTCGGCGGATTATTCTGGCAACGAATGTGGCCGAAACGTCGATCACTATTCCGGGCATTCATTATGTCATTGATTCCGGGCTGGTACGACTCAGCCGCTACAATCCGCGCACGCAGGTGCAGGGCCTCCAGATTGAACAGGTTTCACAGGCCAGTGCCCGCCAGCGGCGTGGACGCTGCGGCCGTGTGACCGACGGTATCTGCGTCTATCTCTACGACAAGGAAGTACTCGAAAACAGTGCCGAATATACCGACCCCGAAATCCGCCGCACTTCGCTGGCCGGCGTGATCCTGCAGATGGATATGCTGAATCTGCCGCCGATCGACCGCTTCCCGCTGATCGATCCGCCGCAGACTGCGCTGGTGAACGAAGGCTATAAAACGCTTTATGATATCGGCGCAATTGACAAAGACCGAAAACTGACCCCCATCGGCAAACAGATTGTCCGATTCCCGCTGGATCCGCATCTGGCGCGCATGATTCTGCAGGCCAAAGAGGAAGACGTTCTGCCTGAGGTGCTGATTATTGTGGCGTTTCTCTCGATTCAGGATGTCCGGGAACGCCCGACGGAAAAAGCGGAGGCGGCCGATCAGGCCCACGCCAAATGGAAAGACCCGCGATCTGACTTCATCACCATCCTTAATCTCTGGAACGATATTGAAGACGCGCGCCGCGAATCCCACGGCAGACTCCGTAAATTCTGTAAAACCAATTTTGTGAATTACCGCCGCGTCATGGAATGGCGCAACCTCTGGAAGGATCTGAAAAACACCGATGGAATTTCCGGCTCCATTAAGCGCGCGAAAAAACAGGAGGTTCCGACGGCGCTGTATGACGGCATTCACCGCAGCCTGCTGGCGGGACTGCCGGCGAATATCGGACTGAAGGGTGAAGACCGCGAATTTACGGCAGCCCGCAACCGTAAGTTTTTTATCTTCCCCGGATCCGGCCTGTTTAAAAAACCGCCGGAATGGGTCATGACGTTTTCGCTGGTGGAAACTACAAAGCTCTATGCGCGCATCGTTGCCGAAATTGAACCCCAATGGGTTGCCGAGATTGCGCCGCATCTTTGTAAAGAAATCTATAAACAACCCGAATGGAATCCGGATAAAGGCTTCGTTTATGCCAAAGAGTCCGTCCTCTCCGGCGGACTGACGCTGACCCATGGAAAACCGGTACACTTCGGCCCCATCCATCCGGAAAAAGCCCGCGAAATTTTTATCCGTGAAGGCATGGTGCCGGGTAATCTGAAAACGCGCGGCGGCTGGCTGAAAATCCATCAGCGCATGCTCGATGATATTCAGGCATTGGAAGAAAAAATCCGTCGTCCCGGTGCCCTGCTCGACACCGACGCCATTTTCCACCATTTTGACCGCCTGCTGCCGGCGGACGTCTATTCCGTCCAGACGCTGGAACAATGGATCCGTAAAACCAAAGCCCGTATTGCGATGAAGGCCGAGGAGGCCATGTTCCCGCAGACTTCACCCCTTCGAATGGAGGATTATCCGGAATACCTGACCTTCCATCACGAGGACTTTCACCTCATCTATACCTTCGAACCCGGCGATGAACTGGACGGAATTGCGCTGGTCTGCCCTACCGACAAACTGGCTTTTCTACCGGACTGGGCCCCCGACTGGCTTGTTCCCGGCTGGCTTGAAGAAAAGGTCAACCGCCTCCTGCGCACGCTGCCGAAAAATCTGCGCACCACCCTTGCCCCTATCGATCAGACGGCCCGCACTTTTGCCCATACCTGCACGGGTGAGCACCAGGAACCCCTGCTCACAGCATTGGCCCGCTGGCTGCAGCTGGAATTTAAACTGCCGGTGGATGCGTCTGATTTTGATGAAAAATCGCTGCCCGGATTTTTACGCATGAAGGTGATCGAAACAAAGGGGGATGAAATTGTTAAAATCCATACTTCGATTTCGGAAGAGCATCGCAGTAACGTCTATTTGAACGGCGCAGAAACCGCCTTTGCCAAATGGTCACTGCCGCCGGGCAAAGACTGGCCCGGCAAAGAACTGCCGGAATTCATTACGTCGGATGACCGTGGAAAAACACGGGGTTATCCGGCACTGACGGCCGAAGCAGGAGGCGTCGGGCGTGCGGTATTTATGAATCAGCCGCAGGCGAGGCATGCCCATCTGGCCGGCCTGGCGCAGCTTTTCCGGCTGAAGCATCCGGACCAGGTGAAATACATTGAAAAACGCCCGCCGCTGAGTACCGGTATGCAGCTGACCCTTTCCGCCATCGACAGCGATTTTCTGACCGATCTGATGAATGCGTCTATCGTGGATGCACTGACCGATGATCTGCGCTGCGAAATCCGGGATCCTGAAACCTTTGAAAAGCGTGCGGTTATTGCTCGCAGCGAAGTATTTGAAAAATTCGAAAAAAATGCCCGGATTCTGGAAAAGCTGCTCGATCAGCGCGAAGCGATCGTGAAAGCCATTGCCGAACTTCGGGCGGATTTCGACATTCTTCACGATCTGGAGATGCAGCTCGAATTCCTGTTCCGCCCCGGCTTTATTCAGACCCTGGATATGTTCAGTCGATACCCGCGCTATCTCAAAGCCATGCAGGTGCGTATTCAGCGTGCCCGGAATAATTCCGATGCCGACGCCAGAAAGCTGCTCGAAATTGAACCCTTTCAAAACCGGCTGAATGAAAAGCTGCTCGACTGTGAAAATATTGCGGGGGCGATTGATCTGATTGAGTTTGCGATGCAGCTCGAGGAATTCCGTGTAAACCGCTTTGCGCCGGAAATTAAAACACCGGTTAAGGTTTCTGCACAACGGCTTGAGGAAGCCTGGAATAACCTGTTATAAATTTGATTTAACGTATTTTCAAGAAATGAGGATGAACATGCTTTCCGCAGTGATTTTTGATTTTGACGGCATTATTGTCGACAGCGAACCGATGCACTTCCGGGCTTTCAATGAAGTCCTGAACCCTTTGGAAATTGAGATCTCCTGGAAGGAATACTGCGAAGTATACATCGGTTTCGATGACCGGGATGCTTTTCGTGAAGCCTTCAAACTCAAACGAAAAAAAGTCAGCTCGCGCGACATCAAACATCTGATCAAACAGAAGGCGGAAGTTTTCCAGCACTATATTCACTCCGGCGAAGTTACGCCGCTGCCCGGAGCCGTAGAACTGATTAAAAGTATTCCCGTCCGACTGCCGCTGGCGCTCTGCAGCGGAGCGCTGCGCGAGGACATTGACCCCATCATTAAAAATCTGGGGATCGACGGCTGCTTCGACCAGATTATCACGGCGGAGGACACCCCCAAAAGCAAGCCTGATCCGGCTCCGTATATTCTCACCTGCAAAAAACTGAATATTGGGGATCCGTCCACGGCCGTCGCGATTGAAGACACCCCCGCCGGAATCATGTCAGCCAAAGGAGCCGGGCTGAAAGTCCTGGCTGTAACCAACAGCTATGACCGGGGTTATCTGATGGAAGCGGATGCGGTAACCGACTCCTTGGAAAAAGTGAGCCGTCCGCAGCTTGAAAATCTGATCGTGTAGTTTGCTGTACAAATGCCGGCGGAAGCACTCTCCGCCAGTCTAATCCAATCAACAAACAGATTCCTGCGAACCGGCAATATAGGTTTCGAGATTCCGGATTTTGAAATCCTTTTCCAGCAGCAGATATTTTACAACGTCGCCGATCGATACAATACCGCACAGCTGCTTGTCGCGCAGAACCGGAAGATGACGAATTCGCTTATCCGTCATAATCTGCATGCATTCATCAAGCGACGTATCCGGCGAAACGGTCGTTAATGTTTTCGACATAATATCGCCCACCGTCACATCTTCGACGCACAAACGCGGCAGTACCACTTTTCGAAAAACATCACGCTCCGAAAGAATGCCCTTCACTTCACCTTCATCCATCACCAGTGCTGTACCTGCCGAACGCGTGCACATCAGATCCACCACATCATGCAGCGGCTGCTCCGGTTTAACCGTTAAAACATCATGCCCTTTGGAATCCAGCAGGTTGGAAACATTACTCATTGCGACCTCCATATACTTTTTCGCTCTTGCTCAAAGACCAGTATAGTCCGTAAACGGAAATCAACAAGCAGTTGTTGACTCAGATCATATGCAAGGTTTTGTCAGCCACCTTTTCGCCGTCCAGCCAGGTAATCAACCGCCACGTCCCTTTTTTATCCTCAACCGGTGCCCAGATGGTATCCCCAGAAAAAAACGGAAGTCGTTGGTCTTTACATAAAGCTCCCCATCAAACGGCGCCGCAGTTTTTCCATCGGCATCTTTAAACGGCGGGTGCTCAATGCGGAACGTAATTCTGCTGTTGCGGGCATTCTGTATCCGGAGAATATAACCGAACTCAATGTCCAGTTCGGTTTTAATCTCCGCCGTGATTTTTACAAGGTTCGGAAGATCCCTGCTGTTGCGGTCCCACCCATCGTACAGCCCGTAACTGTGCATCGTCACTTCCGGTTTTTTCTTTGCCATATGTCCGTCCTTCCAGCGCTACCCCTTCTTTTTGAACGAACATCTGCCGATTTTCTTATAGGAAAAAATCAGTTCAAAATCGGTCGTCTCATCGGCATCCGGCACAAAAGCCTCAACCTCCTCAAACCGGACATCAGCTTTCAGCAGCGAATAAATCTCATCAAAATACGGAAGATGGTCTGAAGAAACATGCAGACAGCCTCCGCTTTCCAGTGTCCGGTACAGCGCATCCATGAACGGCGGATTGAACAGGCGATTATCATGGTGCCGCTCTTTCGGCCAAGGATCCGGAAAGAAAAAATAATAATTCGCCACATAGTCGGAAGGCATCAGATAATTGATCGCATAATAGCCCTCCATGCGGAACAGCCGGCAGTTTTCTCTGCCTGCACGCTCGCAGCGCCGGCCGCTGCTGTTGATGCGGCCCAGCTGGCGCTCGATACCCAGGAAATTAATCTCCGGGAATTTGCCGGAACGCGCCACCAGAAAACGCCCTTTTCCTGATCCGATATCCACTTCAAGCGGATGTTCAGGATGAGGAAACTCCGCCTTGAAATCGATCAGGTCCAGCCAGTTGTCCGGCATAATCCGTAATACGGTCTTCTTTTTTCTGCTCATAGGCGGCATACTTTTTCCGAATTAGTGAGCGGAGGGCAAGTAAATCCAAATGGGAATCGCTGATAGAGACTATATGCGCGAACCGCAGAAAGAACCCAGACTGCGGAAACCGAAAGCAAAAATACCGAAAGCGGGCAATAAACCGCCTTTTCTCAAACGTCTCCGGTTCTGGATATGGAACCTTAAAAACCGCTGATCAAATTCTATCCCACGCGTTATAAACAGGTAACGCAATCCCCTCCGATTTATTTAAAAAAAGTTGATTTAAGGGCCTTGACGAAGGTCCGTCGGATGGGTACCTTATGCGCTCGTTTCTACGAAAAACTGCGGGCGTAGTTCAATGGTAGAACCCCAGCCTTCCAAGCTGGTTACGACAGTTCGAATCTGTTCGCCCGCTCCATTTTAAAGGACCTTCCTTAACCGGAAGGTCCTTTTTCGTTGCTGAAGTAGCTAGGTCGCAAGAACTGACTGCGGCGAATTCAGGCCTCTCCGAATCCTTTCGGCATCGGAATATTCGCATCAATTTCGCGTTGCACTTTTTCCGCAGCGGCTCGAATGCCTTCTTTACGCAGAATCTCGACATAGAATGAAGTCAGCCCACGTTGCTCCGCATCGTTGATGTACGGGTCGATTTCCGCCGGATGAATCACTTTCGCCTCTGCTTCGGTATCCCCGAACCGGCAGTCGAAATCCCAGAAATCCACGCCTGCAGGCAGTTCCCTGCGGCGCTCCCGTTTGATGTATTTGCGGATCTCATGCTTCACCGCTTCAATCATACGCGGATATTTTATTTTCGAATGAGTCAGATTAAATGTCTTTTTCATAATAACGTCCCATGGTCAGCCGAAGAGATCATCTCCGGGCAGTGCGCCGTTCTCAAAGCCCGCATCCGCGGGCAGGTTCTTTGGGTTCGATGCCGCAACGGCCAGCGCATCGCACCGTTCATTTTCCGGATGGTGGTTATGCCCTTTCACCCATGTAAACTCGACCTGATGCACCGCACACAGATCCAGCAGTTCAGCCCATAGATCGGGGTTTTTCGCCGGTTTTGACGGTGAAAGTTTCCATCCCCTGGACCGCCATTTTTCAGCCCAGCCTTTTACCATGGCGTTAACCACATATTTTGAATCACTGGTCAGCACCACGCGGCACGGTTTCTTCAGAGCCTTCAGCCCCTCAATACAGGCCAGCAGTTCCATCCGGTTATTGGTCGTTTTTCGAAATCCGCCGGACAGCTCTTTCTTCCGGTCGCGGGAAACCAGCACCACACCGTACCCGCCCGGGCCCGGATTTCCGCGGCACGCCCCATCCGTATACATTTCAATCACATCAGACATGATTTTCATCCACAGATTGCACGGATTATTCGGATTAAAAAACCGGAGTAATCCGTGTAATCAGTGGATTTAACAATCAGGCAATTTCCCGGAACTGAATCTTCAAATCCCGCGCAAGTTTGATGATGCGCTTTTCATCACTCGGAGTTATCAGCACCAGCGAAATGCCCGATTTGCCCGCCCGGCCGGTGCGGCCGCTGCGGTGCGTGTAATATTCATTTTTTTCCGGCAGCTGATGATGGATCACAAAAGAGAGATTATCCACATCGATGCCGCGCGCCGATACATCGGTCGAAACCAGCAGGCGCACGCGCCCCTTTTTGAACATCCGCATAATCTTGTCGCGCTCGCTCTGCATCAGATCACCGTGCAGCACGGCATGAGTGATGCCCGCCTTTTCGAGCGATTGACCGAAATCAATCGTATCCTGCCGCGTACGGCAGAAAATCACCCCCTGCTGCTGGCCGCGCTCCTTCAGAAAGTCGAGGATCTGCTCCAGCTTTTCCCCCTCTTTGCAACGAATCAGCAGATGCCGGATATCCGGATTCACAATGTGCTGTTTATCGACTTTCAGAAACGGCGACTCATCACCGAGATGTTTGCTGATCATTTTTTTTATGCCCGCCGGCATCGTCGCTGAAAACAGCCAGACATTCCGCTGCCCCGCGGTCAGTTTCAGCACGGCATCAATATCCTCGCGAAAGCCGAGCTTCAGCATTTCATCGGCTTCGTCCAGCACCACGGTCCGAACTCCGGAGAGATCGACCGCCTTGCGCCGCACCAAGTCCATTAGGCGCCCCGGCGTCGCCACCAGCACCTGCGTCGGACGCTTCAGCGCCTCAATCTGCACATCAATTTTATCCCCGCCACACACGACATAGGAAAACATGCGCTCGGTATATTTCGTAAAACGGAACAGCTGCTTCTGCACCTGCTTCGCCAGCTCCCGCGTCGGTGCCAGCACCAGACCCTGAATCTGCGGATTTTTCGGATCCATCGACGCCAGCAACGGCAGCCCGA
The DNA here is from genome assembly GCA_004299845.1 of Verrucomicrobia bacterium S94. NCBI lineage: Bacteria > Pseudomonadati > Verrucomicrobiota > Verrucomicrobia bacterium S94. The sequence continues at coordinate 1,423,938 of CP036201.1, forward strand.
ACGCCGCGGTCTTCCCGGTACCCGTCTGCGCCTGGGCAATGAAATCGGTCTGTTTCCCGAGAATCATCGGAATCGTTTTCGCCTGAATGCCTGTAGGATGCTTAATCCCCAGCTCATTCAGTCCTTTAATATAATCGTCGGTTATTCCGAGCGCTTCAAATGATTTCATAGCCATTGGTCCTATCCTGAAAATTTGTGCAAGCGGGGGAACCTGAACGTTTAACCCTGCCAATACGAGCTAAATGCTCGAAAAAGGCTATCCAAACTCTTCAAAAAGATACATACCCCGTTTCCGAAGAATCCCAAGACTTATACCACTTGCTGAAACATACGGGTATATTTTTACCACCCGCTCCGCTGGAGGACCTCGGAGAACTCAGAATCCTTCCTCCGTGTTCCTCTGGGTCCCTCGTGGTGAAACTTCGGAGATTCCGGACGACGAGGTTTATACCGAGAAGGTATCAAGCAGGGTATTATGTACCGCAGGCGGCCCGCCTGCTCCCGACAATCAACGGCCCTGAAAAAATCATTGAAAACCGATCTCACGCAAAGGCACAGAGAACGCGGAGCACTGGCCTGAATGATTCACGCGACAGATGCGGTACAGATACGAAACGTCGAAAAGTATAGTGTAGCTGCCTACCCCGAGCCCCCGCCTTAAATCCGAGGACCGACCCTTTTTCCGGAGAAGTAATCAATATACTCACCCATACCAAAAAAGACTCGAGAGGGGTCTCGTGAACCCCGCTCAAAATCAAGAGTGATTTCAAATTCATACGAACTCATCCATTCGCCCCCTCAACAATTTTATTACATTCGGTAACAACATACTCCGGAATGGTGTCGAATTTGGCAGGATCAAGCTGACAGACAAATTCATTTTCGATGTGATATGTCTGCTTAATGAATTTTTCGATAACAGCATCATTTTCGTCATGATCAATAAGCCGACACACCTGGAGCTTCTCATACCCATTCGTACATGAAGCGTACAAGAGCTTCATTTGATTGACATTAGTAATACGGTTCAAAAGTGAAGGATATGAAAAACCTGCTAGATAATTTAATACTTCAGCACATCCGTTATCAAACTTGGCCTGTTCCATTTCTGGGTGATGGCCGTCTGCATCTCTCGGCTCACGGGTGTCAACTCCACGATCTTTGTTGTTCCTTTTGTGCAATAAGTTCGATAATATTTGATATGCATCACCTTTTTCATCTGTAATCTCGAAGTGCCGCCTCAAGTAGATCAACTTAATAATATCATCTTTCTCTGAATTAAGTGCATTCTTACAAATTTCAGCAAATGTTTGAACATCGTGTTTCTCGATAGATAGTTCCTCAATGATGCCAGCTTTCAGCTTGAGAAATGATGCTGTTGTTTGGTTGCGGAACCTGTGGGATAAGGCTTTGACTGTATCGATGATGGGCTCTACATCGTGTGTAAGCATTAATACGGTTTTATTCTTTAAGCATGAGTTCGCATCACGCCGGAAAAGCATCTCGAGAATAGCGTATTTCTTGTTTTTATCAAACGACGATATTGGATCATCCAGAATGATCAAATCCGGTTTTTTTGATAAACATTCGTACATAAACAATACGATCGAAAATGCATTTCTCTCTCCGAAACTAAGGTGCTGATTTCCACCACTGAGATGAGTGTCATGATCCAAATGCCGAAGCTTAAGCTGCGCCTGCTCTCCCTCGCCGGAAATATTAACCGCATACCGATATCCTGCATAGGCAAGGAAGGTATTGATGTCTTTTTCATGCTTTTCAACAACTCTTTGCATCTCTCGGCGCTGTTGAGCAACTTTCCCTTGAAGCAAACCGGCCTTTTCTATCATGGCATCGATAGATGTATTAATAGGTGTTATGGCCTCTTGGGTCTTTTGGGAGTTGAGCTTTTCAATAAAAGATAGGTCAATTTTATATGAAGGGAGCACTTCGGCGACTTTGTCACCATCCTTGAACTGAAAACCGGAAAGAGTCCGGAGTTTCTCAAGCTTACCGACAAATGAGTCGATTTGGTTTTTAACATCAATCAGGAAATCAACATGTTCTTTCTCAATTCCATCTTTCAATGTTGTGATTATCGACAAACTGGACCGTGCAGTATCCGAAAAATAATCGCCGAGGCGGTCTATTACACCGATAATGGCAACCAAATTTTTAATAGTGTTCTTGTCGTATTCCTGACCGACCCTCTTTATCTGTTCCTTCTTATCGGCAGCATGTGAACTACAGAAAGGACAATTGTCGGACAGTTCTGCAAAATCATAACCTTTTGTTTGCCAGTCAACCCACCCAACGCTCTGCTGACTTTGGATAAAGGGTTTATACGATTCGAGACCAGCCGGGATATGTTCAATTTTATTTCCTCCAGCCAAACCTTTCATACCAGAGGATGCCTTGGAAATTCCCGTTTTGGTTAGCTTGAAAGCATTTCCCATCTCTTTGAGGGTGGCAATTAATGCCTCCAACTCATCATTATTTACGAACAGTTGCTTGATTTCGGCAACAAGTTCTTCGATTTCCTGCTCCTTCTTCCTGTAAGCATCCGTCTTAATGAAAATCTCAAAGCTATTGCTGAGCAATTCATCCGGCTTGAAAACGAACTGGCTCACATATTCTTCGTTGAAGCACATGACTTGCTGAAGCGTATCCAGTCCATTTACTTCCGGCCGTTTATCTTCGGGATTTCCTGCCTTCAACTTAAACGGCAAAAGCTTACCCAGATCCGAACCAGAAGCTCCAAGAACAATACCCTGCGCTATCGTGCTCTTTCCGGTTCCGTTGGGAGCAAACTTAATATTTAGTTTATTCTCAGCCAGTGTAATGTTCGCTAAATCAATATTATTGCAGTTCTTAATTTCGATGTTCATAACTCATCCTTCGCAACCAGCTTACCCCACCATTTTTCAGCATCCGCAATGCTGTATTTGGTGAGAAAGTCTGCCTCGCTTTGCGCACCTTCACCTTCAGCAACATTGGCTCCAACCGATGTTCCAGCGCGTAACAACTGGTTGCTGAGTGTTCGATTGATGCCCGGCTTCTCATCCAGAACCTGACAGACTCGAATGATTCGTAATGCAAAATCTTTGGTTCTATCCGGCAGGTCCCTTTTCATTCTTTCACCTTTCAACGTTCACCCTTCACCCTTTGTATTTTTCACCCCTCACCCTTTACACTTCACCCTTTAACACCCTGCCTAGGATTGCTGCATAAACGCCCGCACCACCCGCAGGTCGGCATAGGTGACTTTGTTGCCGGACGCTTCGATGATCGACCGCAGTGAAGCACCGCCCATTCGCCCGAAAAGCTCTTCGCAGAGCTGACGGGTTTCGGCCGGAAGCAGCTTTTCGATTTCCAGCGTCTCCCCATCGGCCAGCAACGTTTCGATGTGCTGGGCCACCGTTGATTCCGTCAGATCGCGCACGGCGGCAATGCCCTCCAGCGAATGCCCCGCCTTCGCCATCTTCAGCGTTTCACGCACCGTCTGGCCGGGGCGTTTTTTCTTCTTTTTGATTTTAATCGGCACCTGCAAAACCGCGCGCTGTTCCGCCTCCTCCGGGAAACGGATTTTAAACATCTCGATAATGGTCATGAAGGTGTCGCCGTATTTATCCAGTTTGGCCGCACCGACGCCGGAAATACCCGCCATCTGCTCCGGCGTATCGGGAAAATAAAGCGCCATTTCGCGCAGCGTACGATCCGAGAAAATCACAAACGGCGGAACGCCTTCCTCCTGCGCCAGCCGCTGACGCTCCGCCCGCAGCTGATCAAACAGCTTTCTGGAATAGTCGCCTGCCACTTGCGTTTTGTCCGAGGCCTGGAACGCTTTCTGACGAATCACCTCAAATTTCTTTTTGCCGAACAGCACTTGTTTGCCTTTGGGCGTCAGCGCCAGCGCGGAAAACCGCTCCGCATCCTGCACCAGGCATTCCTGTGCGAGCAGATCGTCGATCATCCGCCGCCAGTATTTCTTGGTTTCGTCTTTGCCCACGCCGTAGGTTTTCAACTGATCGTGCCCCAGCTCGCGAATCCGCGCAGTGTTTGCTCCAACCACAATATCGGCAATATGCGCGGCGCCGAACCGTTCACCGGAACGATAGACCGCCGACATCACCTTCTGCGCCGGCACGGTTGCATCCATCCGCTCCACATCGCCCACGCAGATATCGCATGTTTCGCAGTTTTCTTTTTCGTAGTCTTCACCGAAATAACCCAGAATCGTTTTGCGGCGGCAGACATTCGCCTCGGCAAACCGGACCATTTGAAACAACTGATGCTCCGCGATTTTTCGTTCATCGGGATCCTCGGTCTGCTCGATAAAATAGCGCAGCTTCACAATGTCTGCGCGGCTGAAATAGAGGACACAGCGCGACGGCTCGCCATCGCGCCCGGCGCGGCCGGTTTCCTGATAGTAGCCCTCCATATTTTTCGGCAGATCACCGTGCAGCACAAAGCGCACATTCGACTTATCAATCCCCATACCGAACGCAATCGTGGCCACCACCACCTCGACCTCATCACGGTTGAATTTATCCTGATTGTCCTTCCGCTGCTTCGGCGTCAGTCCGGCGTGATACGCCAGTGCCTTGATCCCCTGCCCCTGCAGAAATTCCGCCGTGGATTCCACACTCTTGCGCGACGTGCGATAAATGATCCCCGATTCGCCGGGATGCTTCCGCAGAAATTCCAGCAACTGGATTTCCAGATTATCCTTCGGTACCACCTGATAAAACAGGTTCGGACGATCAAACGATGCCCGGGTCAGATGCGGATTACGCAGGCCGAGTTTGCGGATAATGTCTTCCGAAACCTTATGCGTCGCCGTCGCCGTGAACGCCGCAATGCCGGCCTTTGGAAAATGCTTTACGATGTTGGAAAGGGAAAGGTAATCCGGCCGGAAATCATGTCCCCATTCGGAAATACAGTGTGCTTCATCAATCGCAAAAAAACGGACTTCCGCCTTTTTCAGGGTGTCAATGAAGTCCGGCATCGCAAACCGCTCGGGCGAAACATAGAGCAGATCGAGCTGAAAATTTTCCAGGGCCTGAAAAACGCGGGCACGCTCTTTCATGCCCAGCGAGCTGTTCAGGAATTCCGCATCCAGTCCGTTGGCCTTGGCGGCATCCACCTGGTCCTTCATCAGCGAAATCAGCGGACTGATCACCACGCACAGGCCGTCGAGCATGTGGGCGGGCAGCTGATAACAGAGCGACTTTCCGCCGCCGGTCGGCATAACCGCAAACACATCCCGCTGTTCCAGAATGCGGGCAACAATCTCCTCCTGATTCGGCCGGAACTGCTGAAACCCGAATACCCGGTGCAACGCTTCATGCATGGTTTCGCTCATTCCTATACCGCCTTCACGTTCGAGCTTCCCGGAATCGCCCGACACTTCGTCCCTCCTGAAAAACAGTTGGTCAACTCAATCCCTTTCATCACCGCGCTCCTTTTCGGAAGCCGGCTCAATCCTCATCAGGAAGGTCGTAAAACCCGGTGCCGGGTTTCAGCAGTTCCGCCTCTTTAATCAAACGGCAGAATTCCTTTTTCGACACATCATGCATAGTGCCCTCGCCGGATACCGGATCGGCCATGACCTTATATTTCACCGTCAGACGCTCCCGCTCGACGAGCCGGATATATTCGCCGTCTTTTTCCCAGATCTGTCCCTGAACCAGTTTCATTAAACATCCTTCCCGTCGCGGAGATCCGCAATCCGCTGCATGATCAGCTTGGCATAATCATCGTATGCCGCCCGACCGGTTCCCAGCGCTTTGAATTCCTCCTGCGTAATCGGTTTTCCATACGTAACCGTCAGTTTGCGCGGCTTAATAAACCGCGCCCCTTTCGGATATGCCTCAAACGTACCGTCAATATAAGCCGGCACCACAACGCAACCCGATTTTTCAATAATAAATCCGATGCCGCCCTTCGCTTCCTGCAGCTCGCCGTCTTCCGTACGCGTCCCCTCCGGAAACATCGAAACCGCCTTGCCCTCTTTCAGCGCTTTAATCGTCAGCTTCAGTGCCTTGATATCTCCGGTGCCACGCGAAACCGGAATGCAGCCGACATGGTCCATCCACCAGGAACCGAATTTGGAATTCCACAGCGTGTCACGCGCCATAAAATGCACCGGGCGGCCGCGATAGCCGACCCCCACCACCGGCGGGTCCAGAAAACTTGCATGGTTCGAAGCCAGCAGCACCCCGCCACGATCCGGAATATTCTCCGCACCGCGAATACGCAGACGGTGCCAGATCAGCAGAAACAGTTTGAACACGCGCGTCGATGCCTGATACACGCGCATATCGGCCATTACTTCCTGTTTGTCGGAATCAATCATTCAGCTCACTCCTTTACCGCATCGATTACAGTCCGGATCACATCTTCAAGAGTCATCGATGTGCTGTCAATCACCTGGGCGCCCGGAGCCACGGTCAACGGATCCGTCTTTCGGGTTGAATCAATCCGGTCCCGCTTTCTGAGGCTCTCCATCACCTCTTCGGCCTTTTCATTTTCACCGGCCGCCACCAGCTCGCGATAGCGCCGCATCGCCCGTTCCTCCGGATCGGCATCCAGATAAAATTTATACGGCGAATCCGGGAAAACCTTTGTTCCGATATCGCGGCCTTCCATTACCAGCGGTCCGAAGTTTTCCAGCGCCCGCAGACTCTCCACCACAAACTGCCGAACCTCCGGAATTGCAGCAACAAATGACACATTTTCCCGGACATCCTTTTCACGCAGCTCCTGCACCGGAACATCGCCATCCACGGAAAACGTCGCCGCGCCGTCCTGCACAAAAAAGTCCCATTCGGCATTTTCCATAGACGCGATCACCGCCGCGGAATCCCTGATGTCCACTCCCTTGCGGAGCACCTGCCAGGTAATCCCGCGGTACAGCGCGCCTGAATCCACATAGATAAAACCCAGTTCCTTCGCCACACCTCGGGATACCGATGATTTGCCGGAGGCCGACGGCCCGTCTATTGCAATTGTTTTGCCCATTCTCTCTCCAATCAGATTATTCGTCCACAGATTGCACGGATTAAGAGGATTAAAATCAGAGAAATCCGCGTAATCTGTGGATCAAATTTATACTACTCGACTTTTCCGCCAAGCTGTTCAAGATGCTGCCAGAATTCAGGATATGAAGTATCCACACAGTCCACCTTATCAATCGTAATCGGTTCCGTTGCAAAACTGTTCAGAATCGCCACCGACATCGCAATACGATGGTCTCCGTGGCTGTCGATCACAACGTCGGGCGTCTTCAACCCGGTCGGCCCCGTCATCACCATACCATCCTCTTTTTCTTCAACGTTCACGCCGAAAAGCTTCAGATTCTTCACCATCTCGGCAATACGATCCGATTCCTTCACCCGCAGCTCCGCCGCGTCGCGCACATCGGTTTCGCCTTCCGCCAGCGCACCGGCGACACAGATAATCGGAATTTCATCAATCAGGTTGGGAATCTCGTCGCCTTCAATCACAGTCCCTTTCAACTGTGCCCCGCGAACCCGGAGATTACCGATCGGATCTCCCTTCGCTTCGGTTACCGTCACTTCGATATCTGCGCCCATCCGTTTCATGACATCCAGCAGTGCTGTACGCCGCAGATTCAAGCCCACGTTTTCAATGGTCAGCTCCGCTCCCGGACGTGCCGCCACGGCCACTATCCAGAATGCGGCCGACGAAAAATCGCCCGGCACCACAAAATCGCGTGCCTTGAAATGCACCCCGTCTTTGCCCAGCCCTTCAACGGTGATTTCAAGACCGTTGATTTCAATCGGAATATCCAGCGCCTCAAACAGTTTTTCGGTATGGTCACGCGTCGGACGCGGCTCAACAACCGTCGTTTTCCCTTCGGCAAAGAGCCCGGCCAGCAGCACACAGGATTTTACCTGGGCCGATGCCATCGGCAGCAGATAGCCGATGCCTTTCAGATTACCGCCGGCAATCATCATCGGCAGCGTACCGCGTTTTCCGGTCAGTCCGATGCTCGCTCCCATGAGCTCCAGCGGATGACGGATCCGTCCCATCGGGCGGGAAGAAAGCGAATCGTCGCCAATCATTGCCGCTTCAATTCCGGCACCCGCCACAATTCCGGCCAGCAGGCGCGTACCCGTTCCGGAATTGCCCATATTCAACGGTTCTGTCGGCGGCTGCAGTTTGCCGGCCACACCGGTAATATAGAGTGCATCGTCTTTAAATTCCGCCTTGGCACCCATCTGCTCCATGGCCGAGAGGGTGCTTTTGGCATCCTCGCCCATCAGATACCCCGTCACTTTCGACGTTCCGTCTGCCAGCGAAGCCAGCATGGCTACGCGCTGCGAAATACTCTTGTCCCCGGGAACGCGAACGCTCCCCTCCAGCTTTGCCGGATATACTGTTTTACTGCTCATAACTATTTTCTTACCACCGAGCTCACAGCGTACACAGATTTTTCCTCGGTGCTCTCTGAGTCCTCTGTGGTGAATTATTATTTTAGGAACCTATTTAATTTTAAAATCTCGTCGCGGCCGTTGCGCGCTTCTTCCAGCCATTTCCGGATATCGTTGCCGTTGCCACTGCGCAGAATTTTAATCAGCCCCTGCAGCTCGTCGTGAAAACGGTCAATCTCCTCCACCAGTGCATCGCGGTTGGTGTCGATAATATCCACCCACATATCGGCCGATCCCGAAGCAACACGAGTCGTATCCTTGAACCCTGTGCCGCAATAGTCCGCTTTTTTCGCAGGATCACCACCGGCCACCGACCGTGCCAGTGCGGCGGCAATCATATGCGGAAGATGACTCGTCGAAGCCAGCAGCGCATCATGTTCGCATGGAGACATTGCAACCACTTCCGATCCCGCCGTTTTCCAAAGGTTGGAAACCCGTTCATCCGCTTCGGCCGGAGTGGACTCCACCGGACAGACAATACAGAGCCGTCCGTCGTACAGATCCGGATTCCCCGCTTCGATCCCGGTCTTTTCGGAACCGGCAATCGGGTGCGAACCGACAAAATATGCATCCGAAGCCTTAAAAAGCGGACACATCAGTTTCAGCAGCTCGGACTTCGTGCTTCCCACATCCGTAACCACCGCTCCGGGCTTCAGCGCCGGAACAATCTGTTCCGCCAGTTTGGCAATCGTCCAGATCGGCACACAGATCACCACAAGATCCGCATCGCGGACCGCCTCCTCCGGATCGGCAAACACTTCATCCGCCACACCGGATTCCAGGGCCTGAACGCGGGTTATCTCCCTCCGGGCATATCCTTTAATGCAGCCCCTGAAGCCGCGCTTTTTCAAACCGAGTGCGAGCGAAGCGCCCATCAGGCCGAGTCCGAGAATCGCTATATTTGTCTTACTGTTCATGTATCCTTCATTACTTGAAAAGAGGTGCATTCTCCAAGGTTTGGAAATTAATTCAACCCTAAAGCCCCTGCCGCATGACCGCGGCAATTATATATGACCATTTTTGTACTGTTTAAATTTGACTCCAGCGCCAATCCTTCCATTATGAGTGCAGTTCAAAACGAAACTTAACGGAGGTTTATTATGGCTTATGAATTACCGGCACTCCCCTACGCATATGACGCGCTCGAACCCTATATTGATGCGCGCACGATGGAAATCCATCATACGAAACACCATCAGGCCTACATCACGAAAGTGAATGCCGCCCTCGAAGGTACCGGTCTTGAAGACACCCCGCTGAGTGAACTCTGTGCAAATCTGGACAAAGTTCCGGAAGATAAACGCGGCGCGGTTCGCAACAATGGCGGCGGTCATGCCAACCACACCTTCTTCTGGGAAATTATGATCGGTGAAAAGCAGGAGCCCACCGGCGAACTGCTCGCCGCCCTCAATGACTCCTTCGGCAGTTATGACGGCTTCAAAGAGGCCTTCAGCAACGCCGCAGCAACGCGCTTCGGCTCCGGATGGGCCTGGCTCTGCAAGCATGATGGCGGAAAACTGTCCGTCTGCTCTACGCCGAACCAGGATAATCCGCTGATGAAAGATGTGGCCTGTGACGGTGCGCCGATTCTCGGCCTTGATGTATGGGAGCACGCGTATTATCTGAATTATCAGAACCGACGTCCCGACTACATCAATGCCTTCTTCAATGTGATCAACTGGGATCTCGTCGGACAGTATTACGCCAAAGGGCCCAGCTGTGGATAACGTCTGACTGACCCCGCAGAACAAACGGCGCTTTGAATCCTCAAGGCGCCGTTTTTTTATAAATTTATGGAGTTTCTGCAGGACGGTATTCCGGATTCGGCTGATCGGGAACCGGTGCACCGGTGGCTTTTCGCCATTCAACCAGCGCGTTGTGCAGTTTTTTAGTGGTTTTGACGTGCAGATGCTGAAAGTTCATCCGTTCAGCCGGATCGGCCGCCAGATCGTACAGTTCAATCCGGCCGTCTTCAAAATATTCATGCAGCTTCCAGCGGCCCATCCGGACAGCCGATCCGGGGCGTGTGAGAAAATATTCATCGTGCGCATCGTCTGCTTTTCCGGCAAGGCTTTCCTGATAAACCGGGAAATGCCAGAAAATGGGACGTTCCGGAATGCTGCCGTGTTTTTTCAGCAACGGAATCAGACTCACTCCATCCAGCACTTTTCCTTTAGGAGCTTTCACTCCGGCGGCCTCCAGAAACGTGGGGTAGAAATCGACCCCTGTCACCGGAACTTCACACAGAGCAGCCTGAGCCGAATGACCCGGCCAGCTGATCACCAGCGGCACTCGAATTCCTCCATCAAAATAGGATCCTTTCCCAGAACGGAACGGGGTCTGGTCCGAAACCGCTTTCACGCCGCCGTTATCCGAAGTGAATACAATCATTGTATTATTTTTCAGGCCCAGATCCCGAACCGCATCCAGAATACGCCCGATTCCCATGTCCACCATTTCAACCATGGAGGCATACACAGGATCCACCGTAGAGGGGTCATATTTTTCAACCAGTCCGGGAACAGGCTCCCTTTCAGCATGCACGGAATAGAACTGAAGACTCATGAAGAAAGGATTCTCCTGGTTGATCTGCATAAATTTAACCGCCTGATCGGTCAGCACATCAACCAGATGCGTACCCCTTTTATATCTTTCGTTATATTCGACCATCGGTCCCTTCCGGAACGGTACAAAATATCCCCCTCCGGAGCGCCGGACGCATCCCCGCCGATGTTGACATCAAACCCCTGCTCTGTCGGATCTTCGCCGATCTGCCATTTTCCGAGATGTATCGTTTTATAGCCCGCCGTCTTCAGTGCCTCGGCAATCGTTACATTTTCCAGAGGCAGAAACCGTCTGCTCTTCACCGGAATGATTTTCTGCTCATTCTTTTTTCCGGTGCCGGCTCCCGCCGTGATGTAGAGTCCGTGCCGCGGCGTATACTGACCGCTCATCACACTGGCCCGACTGGGGCCCCCGCAGGCTGCAGCCGAATAGGCATCGCCGAAAACCATGCCGTCTTTACAGATTCGCCGTATATTGGGCGTAATGTAGTGTTCGTTGTGGTAATCCACATCCATCATACCGAGGTCGTCGACATTAATGAAAATGATATTGGGTTTGGCCGAAACCATTCCGGCAAGCATGCATAGTAAAAGTATTGTTTTTTTCATTTTCCAACTCCGGGTACAGCCATTATTTCAGCCGCGGTTTTGCCATGAGAGATTTTCTGGATGCTTAAATTTACAGTATTCTGTTCACCGGGATCAACCTCCGGATTACAAAGTTCCTGAAACGGCACCAGCTCGGCACATGCCGTCAGCAACCCGGCGCCATTAACCCCACATCAATTCGTCGGCTCCCGCTTACGAAACGAATTGCGGAACGTAGCAGATTGCTGAACCGACATTCAATAGACAGGGCCGCATCTTTCAGATGCAGGCAATATAATTTTCAACTCGGGTGAAGCGGATGAATTTGAGTCGGTATTAAGTTGAATCCGTCGCCCAAGTAGATTGTAAATACGCGCCATGCCGAAACTTCGATTAGACCAGCTGCTTGTACAGCGTGAACTTGCCGACAGCCGGGAGCAGGCCCAGCGCCTGATCCGTGCCGGCATGGTTTGCGTGGGGGAACAACCGGCCTCCAAACCGGGCCATCAGTATAAAGATGATGTTATAGTAACACTGAAAGAAAAGGAAAAATATGTCAGTCGCGGCGGTCTCAAGATCGAGGGGGCACATAAACAGTTCGGCTTCGATCTGACCGGAGCGATCTGTCTCGATATCGGCTCCTCCACCGGTGGCTTCACCGATTTTATGCTCCAGAACGGTGCTTCGAAAGTCTATGCCATCGACTGCGGAACCAATCAGCTGCACTACAAACTGAGGGTGGATGACCGCGTAGTTGTAATGGAAAACACCAATGCGCGCTACATTACTACCGATGAGGTTCCTGAACCGGCAGATTTCTGCTCTATCGACACCTCGTTCATTTCGCTAACCAACATTCTCCCTCCGCTTAAACAGCTGATCCGGCCGGGAGGTCATATTGTTTCGCTAATCAAGCCTCAGTTTGAAGCCGGCAAAAAACAGGTCGGCAAGGGCGGCGTTGTGCGTGATCCTGCCATTCATGAAGAAGTTATTGAAAAAGTTCGTAAATTCGGCACCGAAGAACTGGGATTCCAATGGCTGGATCTCTGTACCTCTCCGATAAAAGGTCCGGCCGGGAATGTGGAATTTCTGGCCTATTGGCAGGTGTAACGGAAAATGATGAATTCACAGCACACTCTGTCCCCCGGGATCTGGATACCTCACTGCGGAACAGCACCATTGCCGGTGCAATCGGTATGTTTTTTTTCATGACGATACAGAACGGGCCGATTCCGCTGATGCTCGAAAAACTCGGCGCCGGCGGCATCGCCATCGGCCTGACGACCACGCTGTTTCAGCTCGGCATGATTATACAGGTTCCGGCAACCTTCTACACCGAGCGCCTCACCCGTCGGAAAACCTTCTTTTCGATCACCCACGGCCTGGCGCGCTCATTTCTGGCCATTCCCGGCATTTATATGCTTACAGCCAAAGAACCCCTCTCCCCGGCCATCCTCTTAACGCTGGCCGCCATCGGTTTATTCGGTCTCGTTGCCCAGTCCAGCTCCCCGATCTGGTTCAGCTGGATGGCCGACCTCGTGCCGGGTAAGCGGAGTTCCGCGTTCTGGGCCCAGCGCCAGGGCTGGGTTATGGTCACCTCACTGACCACTGTAGCCGTCACCGGCTGGTTTCTGGATCTTTTCCCTGAACAGAGTCTGGATGGATTTGCCTGGATTCTGATCATTGCTTCCGTCTTCGGCATTCTGGATATTGTGATCCACTGGTTTGTCTTCGAACCCGAACCGCATCCTGTCAACCGCTCGCTTTCGGCCGTCAAACGAATATTCCAACCTCTGGAAAATCCGGATTTCCGCTATTTCACACTGGCCATGTGTATCTGGTTTTTCGGGCTCGGTTTTTTCGCCCCCTTCATGAATGTGTACCTGAAGACAGAATTCGCCCTCAGCTACACACACCTTTCATCCATTCAGATGGCCGGAATGATCAGTGGTGTTGTAGCCAGCTTTGTCAGCGGACACCTGATCAACCGTATGGGATTGCGTACCTATGGCCTGGCCATGGTACTCACTGTTCCGCTTTTTTCCATTGCCTGGTTTATCCTCGACGGCCAAAGCAACGGTCTGCTTCCCATTCTTGGAAAAGTTCCCCAACCCGTGGTGGTTCTGTGCTGCAGCTCCATTATTGCCGGAGGCGTGTATGCCGCAGTCGGACTGCTGCAGTTTAATCTGCTCGGCACGCTTTCCCCTCCAAACGGCCGCACCATGGCCATGGCCGTGCACTGGTCGTTGATCGGCGCAATCTCCGCTCTGGGACCGGTCGCCGGCGGCTGGGTTAAAGACTGGTTTACCGCTCACCCGCCAAACCTTACCCTGATTACCGGCACTCCCGTCAGCTGGTTTCAGGTCATCATTCTGATCCACGATGCAATCGTCTGGCTGGTGATGTTTCCTCTACTGCTGAAAATCAGCCGGAAAGAGGGTGAATGGCCCATTCAGAAAGGCGTTGCCCACATCTTTTTTCTTGCTCCGTTGCGGGCAGCGAGAAACCTGTATACCTTCAACCCGTTGCTCATGAGAGCAAAACAAAATAAACAAAATAAATCGTCCTAACCCACCGGTTCATCCGAATTCAGCAGATCTTTCTCTTCCGGCCCGCTCGCAGGAATAACAACCGGCACCTCCTCAACCGGTTCAGTTTCAACCGGTTGTACATCCTCAATTGTAACGGAAAGTTCTTCCGGATTGATGCCCGAAACCGCTTCAATGGCCAGATTCCGGCCGCGCTCCCCGGAAACACCGGCCGAATCCGGCCGCGTATCCGGATGTTCGCCGACAAACCGGCGGAAGGGATCATAGAGCCACGGCACCGTTTTTTTGACGGTCGAGGCCGGAAGACTGTAGCCGCCCGCCAGCATAACCAACTGAAAAATCCCCAGTAAACCTAGGCATATCCGTGCAATTGTGGCAACCGGCACACGGCGTCTGAATTCATCATCCTTCATAACCAATTGGATTTATTAGAGTTTTCCCTGTTTGTACACGCTTTTCTTACCGTTCTTCTGCTTGACCGCCCATCGGCGCTTCGGCATTCTCGCCCGTCTTATGAAAGCAAACGACTACGAAGTAACTATGGACGCACTTGTGAGTCTCTGCAAGCGGCGTGGGTTTATTTTCCAGACATCGGAAATTTACGGGGAATCAACGGCTTCTGGGACTACGGTCCGCTGGGCGTGGAAATGAAACGCAATATCAAGGCCTGCTGGTGGAAATCCATGACACAGCTGCGCGAAGATATTGTCGGCCTCGACTCTTCCATCATCATGCACCCGAAAGTATGGGAAGCCTCCGGCCATGTCGGCAATTTTAAAGACCCTATGCTCGACTGCCGCGAAACCAAAGGCCGCTACCGTGCCGACCAGATTTTTGTACTGAAACATAAATCCGACGATAACGCGCTGATGTTTGCCTATCACGAAGGCGCACCGGCCCCGGCGGAAAAAAAGATCAAGAAAATCGCTAAAGGCGATGCGGCGGATTATGCCGAAGTCGCTCTGCTCGACATTCCGCTCGAAGCCTACGACAGACTCGTCGGTCCCGATACCGACGAACCCGGCACACTCACCGAACCGCGCGCCTTCAACCTGATGTTTAAAACCTATGTCGGTCCGGTTGAAGAAAGCTCCAACGTGGCCTACCTCCGTCCGGAAACCGCCCAGGGCATTTTCGCCCAGTTCAGCAATGTGCTTTCCACGGTCCGCAACAAAGTACCGTTCGGTATTGCGCAGATCGGCAAAGCCTTCCGTAATGAAATCAACCCGCGTAACTACACCTTCCGTTCGCGCGAGTTCGAACAGATGGAACTCGAATATTTCATTAAACCGGGCACCGACGCCGAACAGCACGAGTACTGGGTGGCGGAACGCCTCAAATGGTACGAAAAAGTCGGACTTCCCGAAGGCCGCATGCACCGCGACATTCACGAAGGCGATGCACTCGCCCACTACGCTTCGGCCTGCACCGACATCATGTACGACTTCCCGTTCGGCACACAGGAGCTCGAAGGAATCGCCGCCCGCGGTAATTTCGACCTGACCCAGCACCAGAATACCAGCGGCAAGAAAATGGAATACCGCGACGAAGCGACCGGCGAGACCTATATCCCGCACGTGATCGAACCGTCAGCCGGTGTTGACCGTATTGCTCTTGCCCTGCTCTGCGAAGCCTACCGCGAAGAGTGGATCAACAAGGAAACCGGAGAAATTAAAACCGCAGAAGTCGGAGTCCGCCGTGCACCGGAAGGCCACGAGGCCCGTACTGTTCTGCGTTTTGCACCCTGTATCGCTCCGTATAAAGTGGCCGTACTTCCGCTGGTCAAAAACAAGGAAGAGCTCGTCGCCAAAGCCCGCGAACTCTACGAACAGCTTTCCAAACGCTGGAAAGTGTTCTACGATCAGACCGGTGCCATCGGCCGCCGCTATCGTCGTCAGGACGAAATCGGAACCCCGCTCTGCGTGACCGTCGACTTTGAAACCATCGAAGACGACAATGCCGTCACGGTCCGCGACCGCGACACCATGGAGCAGATCCGCCTGCCGATCGACGAACTGGAAGCCTATATTTCCAACATCGTTGATTTTTAATCGGCAATACACGACAGCGATAAAGACGGGTGCTGAACAGCATCCGTCTTTTTTATTGCTCCCCCGTATACCCATCCTCTTAATATATTCGGGAAAGGATTGATCCGCCGACCGGTATCCGCGACGGTTGCCCTGTTCCCGGTTAGAACACTAACCTGATCTATTCACGCGCCCGGTATTGAGTTTGTTTTTTTGCGTTGGATGGGTGCTGGCAGGCCGCAAACGATTGATGCCTGCTTGTTTTTTCGGAGTTTGATCGGATTTGGGCAAACCTCCCCCTTACCCCTGTATTTTATTTGCGCAGGGGACCGCCGGTCTGCCGCCTATCCTGTATTTGCGAATACGGATGTTTTCAGGGTCATGATTTCTGCAAAGGCCTGGGGCATATGCAGCTTGATGCGGGTCTTCCCTGTCTCCACCCGAACACCGATTTTGAGCAGTTTCAGGCGGAGGGTTTTAAATTCGGCACGACAGAACCGCGTGCCCTTGAGTCGCACGCTGCGCAGGTGGTGCATCACGACGTAGGCCGCGGAGTGCAGGAACAGGCGAAACTGATTGGCACTGAATCGGTGGCAGCTGGTCCGGTCCGACAGCAGGCCGTTCTTGTGATCTTTGATCATCAGCTCCATCGCGCCGCGCCCGCAGTAGACCGTTTCATAAAGATATTTCGCGCCGCTGTTTTCGAAGGAGGTAATGATAAAACGCAGATCCTCCCCGTTCGCATTGACCAGTACCCGGCAGATCACGCGGCGCGCCCGGCTCCAGGTACGGGCCTGATAAAAGGCGGATGCAAAAACACACGCTTCACGGCCGGTACATTCATGCTTTTTGCGTGCGTCAGCAAGGGCCTGTGCAAACTGTGCTTTTAAACGCGAGTTCGTCTGGAGTCCGGTGACAAAGTCCACTGATTGTGCCTCCAGCCAGTCCATGACCACGGGCTTCGTGTGGTGCGAGTCTGCACGGAAGATCAGGCGGGTGCATGGAAAGGCCGCCCGGATACGTTTTACCACCCGCTTGAGTACGCTGATAATTTCCCGGTCCGTCGGCGTCTTGCCCGGGCGAAGCACTGTGGTGATCAGCTTCCCGCTGAGTCCGTCGTACAGGTGAAACGGCATGAAGCAGTATTCATCCTCGAAGGCATTGAACAAGGCCATCTGCTGCCGGCCATGAACATGGTCGGCGGTGGGATCCAGATCAAGCACGATGGCCGCCGGCGCATGATCAAACGATGCAATGAACTGATCCGCCAAGGCATACCCCATCCGGAGCAGCTCCCGGACAGACACGCGGTTTTCGAGCCGCGACATAGTAGGCTGCGAGGCGAGCGCACCGTCTTCGGGAAGACGGCCCGCCGCCATTTTGAACAGCGGATCGTCGCGCAAGGCGTCACAATCATTCGCGTCTTCGTAGCCGCAGCAGATCTGGGCAACACGCTGGGTCAACAACTCCTCCATCGTATGGTCGACATACGACGGATGGCGGGGATCGTGCAACGCCCCGGCGAGCGAGCGGATGATTCCGGTCTCTTCGAGCACCTCGCGAACAAGCATCAGCCCGCCGTCCGAGCTGACCAGGGGTTCGTCAAAGACAGCGGAGACTTTACGGTTTTTAAGAGGTGAGAAAGGAAGCTGAATCTGATTATCTTTATCCATTGTCGGCCTTGGTTGTTTTTTGCCGGGAAGCAATTCGCAATGTATTCTATTTGCGTGCATTGCGGCAACCAAGGCCGTTTTTATGAATTATTCAGGCTAAGCCTGATCAATGAACAAAAACTTTGAAGGGTTCCCATGTGGTTACACGCATCCACTCATCTTGAATTTCAGATTCCGGTTCCAACGCCCCTGCTGCTGATGCTCCGCCCGCGTAGCGGCGGACAGCAGTGGATCGCCCGCGAAGAGTACGTGCTGTCGCCCAGCGTTCCCGTCATAGAGTTTACCGACTGGTTCGGCAACCTCTGCCAGCGTCTGGTGGCTCCGGCCGGATATTTTTCCATTCATACTTCAGTTGATGTTGAAACGGCGGAAGCCTGTGATGCGGCCCCCGGGGCTCCGTTTATTGAAGTGCAGCAACTCCCGGACGAAACACTGCCCTATCTATATCCCAGCCGCTTCTGCGAATCGGACCGGTTCAGCGAAATGGCCGCTTCGATCACTGCGGGCAGTCTGTGCGGATATGACCAGTGCCGTGCGATTGTTGATTATATCCGCAATACCATTGCATACACTCCGGGAATGGGACAGCAGATCATCAGCGCCACAGAGGTCCATCAGGCGGGCCACGGCGTCTGCCGCGACCTGGCCCACCTGGGTATTGCCTGCTGTCGCGCACTGTCAATTCCCGCCCGCTTTGTCGTCGGCTATCTCGAAGGCCTGCACCCCATGGATCTGCATGCCTGGTTCGAGGCGTATGTCGGTAACCGCTGGTATACGTTTGATGCCACACAATCCAACCTGCAGGGCGGTCGCATTGCCATTGCTTTCGGACGCGACGCCGCAGACGTAGCGATCTATACCCAGTTCGGCGATCCGATTGATCTGCTCCGTATGGATATCCGGGTCGGACAGATGCCCGAACCGACCAGCTGAACCGATTGAAAGGAAAAAAATGGAACTTGATTTTGATCTCCCGGAATTGAAAACCCGCGCTTATTACATTCTTTCATCGCTGGTGACGCCGCGGCCGATTGCCCTGGTGACGACGGTGGATAATGACGGAAATATTAACGCCGCGCCCTTCAGCTTTTTCAATCTGATGGGATCCCGCCCGCCGATCTGCGTATTCGCGCCGGGTAACCGCGATGAGGGAACCCCTAAAGATACTGTGCTGAACATTCAGATGAACAACCAGTTTGTGGTCAATCTGGTCGATGAACCGATCGCCGAAGCCATGAATGCCTGTGCAGCATCGGTTCCCTATGGCGAAAATGAGCTGCAGTTGAGCGGTCTAACGCCCGCCGCTAGCTCCATGGTTCTTCCGCCGCGAATTGCAGAAGCTCCGGCGAGTCTGGAATGCGAGGCGTATGACACACTCGAAATCGGGAAAAACCGGATGGTGATCGGACTGATTAAGCGGGTTCATGTCCGCGACGAAATTTATGATGAAGAAACCCGGCGAATCAATACCGATCAACTGAAGATCATCGGCCGGATGTCTGCGCCGCATTGGTACTGCAAAACCACCGACCGCTTTGAAATGATCCGGCCGGACTGAGAACCGATCATTTAAGATTCCGGAGTTCTTTGATTCAGACGGCAGAAACGAAACGCCTGTCAGGACCATTTTACGGGTTCCAGAATCCGGAAAATTTCACCCGTATTTTTTTCTTCGGTTTCATCAAAAAGTTCACCCAGTACCGCGATCGACTGTTCCGACTTCCAGGTTTTGAAGCGGTCGAGCGTCACGCCCTGATCATTCAGCCATCGGCCCACGGGGTTCGCGGACATATCAAAGTCGGCCTCATGAATGGCGCGTTCAACCAGTCCTTCCAACGGACCGGCACTGCCGTGGAGAAAGTTGTCGCGTCCGGGAAACTGAACCGGATATTCAGAATAGAGCTGACCGCGGAAACTTTCGTGTACAGCATTGCCGGCATTGGTCGCTCCAAGTATTTTTTTCCGGAAATCAGACCAGGAGGTTTCATCGGAATCAAACTCGACCACATAGTAGGTCATGACGGTATCCGGATGATAAAAGTTGGCTTCCATGGACGGGTAGAATCCGTTTATGCAATACGCATCCAGTTCTGCGACATACCCCATGATGAATCCATCCTGAAGTTTGACGGTTTTGCCTGCGGAAAAGATGACATTCCAGAAAT
The DNA here is from genome assembly GCA_004299845.1 of Verrucomicrobia bacterium S94. Classification (NCBI taxonomy): domain Bacteria; kingdom Pseudomonadati; phylum Verrucomicrobiota; species Verrucomicrobia bacterium S94. The sequence continues at coordinate 1,443,966 of CP036201.1, forward strand.
TGAAAAGCTGATGCGCATCGATCTTTTTTCGTTTCAGCAATTCCGCTGTCGGCAGAATCCGCCCCACAGAGACCTCTTCATCCCAGCTGCTGTCAAAGGCTTCGGCAAACCGTTCTTTACCGGCATCCGACAGGGAAATGTCTTCCGTCCATGCGGCGGTACTGTAGAGGATATAATGCTGGCGAATCACATCCCGTTCGGCCAGTTGCAGGCCGCTAACCTTTTTCGAGCAGGATATCGTAAATCCTTTATCACCAAAAAACTGTCGGGTCAGTTCGTCCAGTTTTTCCGGCGTCAGATCGATTCCAAGGTGATGCAACGGTTTTGTAAAAAGTACTGCCTGATTCACCGACATGATTTCCCTTTCCATTAACTGTATAAACGTATGCGGGCCTACAGTGTCTTTCAATGTCTATTTAGCGGAGATCGCGCTGACCACATCTTTTTCGCACTGAATAAGAATTTTTTCAACGGCCTGATTATAGGCCCGGATATAATCCTCCGCCGCATTGGAGGCAGCGTGCACCCGCTGAGCATAATCCTTATGCAGTAGTACTTCCCGATTTTCCCCGAACAATGAAATTTTAATGCGTAATACCGCCTCCGTCGATTTCCGGTCGCCGTAAAACTCCATAACCGAGGCCACCAAACGGTAATTCATTTCCCGCTGATCGGAAATCGACACCTCGTTAAAACAACCGCTCTTCGAAAACCAGTCATAGAACAGGTTGCGGAAATTTTCCGCCGGCGACATTAATAATTCGGAATAATAGGTCGTGGAAAATTCGACATCGCTTTCGCGAACGGTCAGACTCCGGACGTTATAGGGCGGCAGCACATGCACATCCTCAATCCACAGTTTCCCATAGTCCGCAACGGCTTCCCTTCCGCCGGGGCGTTCCGCCTGAAGCATGAAGGTTCTGATGTCCAGATTGTCCTGCCAGATTTTCACACACCCGTTTACAGCAAGCAGTGCAAACAAAACGCTTACCCATTTCAGCATCTTCATTCGAGACCTCCTTATCGGCTCATTTTCTGTTCCGGCGGCTCGGAAAGCAGCATGCCGGGATAGCGTTTCAGCATCCGGATCAGTTCCCCGGCTTCATCCGTGATATAACGCAGATTATCCAGAATCTGATCAATATCCTGATCGGATGAATGAATCATAGCTTCCAGCTGATCCGTCGTTGTCTTCAGATGGGCTGTAATCTCCGGGAGATCATGTGAAGCCACCCGAATATTCTCCGTGATATCTTCAGAGGCATCCGATGCATTCGCCATCAGCTTTTGTACATGCACAACGGTTTCGTTCAGATTTCCGGTCATCTCCTCAATATTATCCCCGATAACATCCAGATTTAATGTATTCAACTGCCCGGCCATGCGTTCCAGAGAGCGGCTCAGCAAATTCAGCGTCGAGGGAATAGACGGCACGTACAGCACCTCCGGCTCCCAGTCGATTTCCAGCGGTGGCTGGAGCGCATCCGGGAATAGATCGGCCTCCACAAAAGAGAGTCCGGTGATGCCCTGCGGCACCAGATGCAACCGCAGCCCATTGCTGATCTGCCGCTTCAGCTCTTCTTCAAATTCAACATTCTTCAGATCCATATGCCGTTTATCCAGAGCAATCCGAATCAGCACATACATTTTACTCGTTTCATATACGGACGAAACCAGCGACACCTGGCTCACACTGCCCACTTTCACCCCACGCAGTTTAAACGGCGTTCCGACATCGATACCCTGCACCGACTCGTCCACATAGGTTTCAATAAAACGGTCCGGAGCCTGCAGCGCATCGGAACTCAGCAGTACCAGACCGGCCAGACCTAGCAGTACTGAAATAATGACAAACATTCCAATGGCAAAATAATGGGGTTTCGTACGCATCGTATTCTCCGTTTAAGCAGCTCCGCCCTTGCGGTTGAAAAAATTTCTGACCCACTCATCCTTATGATTCTTCCGCAGCTCTTCGGGCTTCCCCTCAGCGGCAATTTTTTTGGTGCGGGCGTCCAGCATAATCACCCGGTCTGCAATTTTATAAATACTTGGAAGCTCGTGCGTGACCACAACAAACGTAATATTCAGAGATCGGGACAGCTGAAGAATCAGATCATCCAGCTCATCTGCTGTCACCGGATCCAGACCGGCGGAGGGTTCATCCAGAAAAAGGATTTCAGGATCCAGCGCCATAGCCCGCGCAATGGCCGCCCGCTTTTTCATCCCCCCGCTGATTTCCGACGGCATATGATGCGCAAACCCGGCCAGGCCGACCAGGCTCAGCTTCATACAGGCAATCAGTTCCCGAGCCTCTTTGCCAAGGTCTGTAAATTCCTCAAGCGGCAGACAGACATTTTCCAGCAGCGTCATCGAACCGAACAACGCCCCGCTCTGATACATTACCCCGAACCGGCGAATCAGAGCATCGCGTTCTGTACCCTCAGAATGCACCATACTGACATTACCGATACGGATATCCCCCGCCGCCGGTTTATACAGCCCGATCATATGTTTCAGCAGCGTTGATTTTCCACACCCCGATCCACCGAGAATCACAAAAATCTCCCCTCGGCGCACACTGAAAGACAGTTCATCGAGAACGAGCTGATCGCCATAGCGCGCCGTCATCTTCTCCACCGTTATGATATGCTTCGTTTCCATCAGATCCCCAGAAAGAAAAAGAGCACCGCAAAAATACCGTCTGTCAAAACAATCAGCAGAATAGAGCTCACCACAGCACGCGTCGCCGAATGCCCGACCGCACTGGCGCCCTCGCCCGTTTTAAGTCCGCACAGACAACCTGCCGAAGCAATCAGAATACCGAACACCAGAGCTTTAAGCAGACCGCTGAGATAGTCCACCGGACCGAGAACATCCAACAGACGGTTCACATAAGTAACCAAAGGATAATCCATACCCAGCATCACCACTGCTCCGCCTGCAATACCGGCGAGATCGGCAAAAATCGTCAAAAGCGGCGTCATGAGCGAAGCGGCAAGAACACGCGGAATCACCAGAAAGCGAACCGGATCCAGCCCCATCGTAGTCAGCGCATCAAGCTCCTCATTCACCTTCATGGTTCCGAGCTCCGCCGCAAAGGCCGAACCCGTTCTTCCCGCCACCAGAATGGCCGTAATCAGCGGGCCAAGTTCACGCGCCATCAGCAGCCCCGCAGAATCGGCAATATAAATCTCCGCACCGAACTGACGCATGAGATTCGCCCCCTGAAACGCAATAATCAGGCCAATCAGAAAACCCAGAGTTCCGACAATCGGAAGCGCCTGCGGACCGCTCGCCTCCACCACGAGAAAAAAATCCTTCAGCCGGACCGACCCCGGACGAAGCAACGCCCGGAAAAGGGCCACCGTCAGTTCGCCGATAAATGCGATATGCTCCCGAAGCCCAATCAATGTCTCACAGAAAGCCCGGCCGATCTGCTCAACCAGATGCCCGATGTGTTTCGGCGGTTTCTCTTCAACCTGTGAAACCGTTTCCTGCGGATAGAGCGCCAACAGAGCTGAAACATTTTCAGATAAACCGGCGAACGTCACGGCGAGATCTCGCTTCACCCCTTCGCGTCGAACAGCCACCAGCAAAGCCGAGCCCGCTCCATCACAATAGGAAATTCCGTGGCCATCCACCGTAATTTCACGAAGTGTATCCGTCCGCAGTACATCGAGCATTTTCGGCCATAGTATCGAAACAGCGCGCACATCAAGTCGACCGGAGAGGGTTAACTTCAGCCGCCCGTTTTCAACGGACGTTTCCAATCCACCCTGGAGGTCATTGCTCGACATGGCCGCTTAATGTTTGTGTGTGTTGATGTGCTCCTCGCAATAACACGCACCATCCGAGGAAGAATATCTGAACTCCAGTTCCGGATGGCTTAATTCCGTTTTTCCGCAAATCGTACAGACATGCATCGGTTCTTCAGCCGTTTTTGTTTGCTGCGCCACAAAGGCGTTTTTCCGCTGTCCGGCCTTAAATCCCCGAAGCAGATCTTTTCCGAAAAACAGGCCATAGTTAATGAATGCGGCAGTCACACCCAGACGGGCCCCGATATCGCTCGAAAACAGATTCAGAATATAAAAACCCACCGTAATCCAGGCCAGCCACTTCACCTTTACCGGAAGAATAAAATAGATCCGGAATTCCATATTCGGAAACAGCGTTGCAAACGCCAGAAAAACGCAGCCCAGAAAATAGGTATTTGTGATGATGACGCCGGGATTGATAAACGCCATCGCGACGGTTAAAAGATAGCCCGACAGAATGAACAGGTTAAAGCGGAATGCGCCCCACTGCTGCTCCAGTGAATTGCCGATGAGATAGAAAACAAAAAATGCAAAAAACAGCCAGATCGGATTCAGCGTTTTCGGCAGCATCATGAACGAAAGCAGCCGCCACCACTGACCCCGATCCATCACTGAACTTCCATGCAGCAGCAGATCCATAAAGTCAGCCCGATCGGACATCAACAGAACCACACCGATCGCCTGAATCGCGATAATGTAGAGGGTCAGATGCGGGATGGCCCAGGAGCCAAAGCGTTTTTCCAGTTTTGAAATCAAATCCATTTGAAGGAAGGTAATCAAAACTTCCAATAGTTGGAAGTTTTAGTCCTATAGAAATTCAGCCATAAAAGAAAAAAACATCGAAAGGAACGTTATGAGTGCATATGACGAACGGCCGATGACGACAGGATCCTGGTTTTTAACCCTGCTGGTTCTTTCGATCCCGGTCGTAAATGTAATCTGCCTGATCATCTGGGCCTGCGGTGCAGGCAACCGAAGTCGTGTCACCTACTGCCGTGCAACCATACTCTGGGTGCTGCTGGCCGGCGCGCTCTATTTTATTTTCTTCGTGCTGGCCGCAGGCTCAGCTGCATTTTAACTTTTACAACCGCACGGGCCCGAACCGCATTCGCCGCCTTTTCCCGGGGCGCCGGTTGCCTGATTCATACTTTTATTGTGCCGCGCGTTCTTTTCGATATCCCGGAATACGGAATACGGGAAAAAGCCGGTGTTATGCCCGTCAGACCAATCAACCATCACCGCATAGTTTCCAATGAGCTCCACCTTTTCCGCGTGAATATCCATTGGAATCGTCGACGGATCAAGCAACGGCTTGCGCGTCATTTCATCAACACACAGCGCACAGTTGCAGGCCCGACGCAAAGCGGCATTGGAAACCGTCACGGTTTCGTCCGGCCATTTCAGTGTAATGGTTTTGGCATCATGAATCACCTCCGGACGTTCAACCTTTTCCATCAGCTTTTTACCCAGCGTCCGAATAACGATATCCGTAGTTTCATTCGCAATACCGCTGGCCGTCAGATCATCAAGCGAACCGCTTAGATTTCCAGTGATCGGAAGTTCGGCAATCGTTTCCAATCCGAAACGTTCCTGCAGTTCTTTACCGCCGGATTTCCCGAAGATGTAGTGGCGTTTATCGCAGCCGTCGCAGATGAAATAAGCCATGTTTTCCACCACGCCCAGAACCGGCACATTCACTTTATCAAACATCATAATGCCCTTGCGCACATCGGTCAGCGAAAGCTGGTGCGGCGTGGTCACAATCACAGAAGCGTCGATCTGTACCGACTGAGAAATCGTCAGCTGAATATCACCGGTTCCCGGAGGCATATCGATGATCAGATAATCCAGTTCGCCCCACAGCACATTGTGCAGCAGCTGCTGCATATACTGCGAAACCATCGGCCCGCGAATAACCGCCGGCCCGTCCCCCATCAGAAAACCGAACGACATCACCTTCAGGCCGTCAGCTTCATTGGGCATAAAATGTTTCTGATCTTCGGTCGCCCGGACGCCCTGCCGATGAAGATTGAACAGCGTCGGCACAGACGGCCCGTAAATATCCGCATCCAGCAGGCCGACTTTGGCCCCGCGTGCCGCCAGTGTTTTCGCCAGCATGGCGGATACGGTTGATTTACCAACGCCGCCTTTGCAGGAACTGACAGCCAGAATATATTTCACATCTTTCAATCCGCTCTGTTCGGCATTCATCTGCCGATGCCCGCGTCTCTGTGCGGTCATTTTGACCTTAACCGTCTCCACTCCCGGAAGATCGCCGACCAGATCAATCGCCTGTTTCTGAAATACCGGACTCAGCGGACAGGCCGGTGTGGTCAGTTCAATCGTAAAAGAAACGGCTGAACCGTTAATGGTCATATCCTGTACAAATCCCAGCGTAACAATGTCACGCTGGAAGTCCGGGTCGATAATATTACTCAGTGCGTCGAGTACCTGCTGTTCTGTAACCATGGTTATTCCTAATATAGACAAAGCATTCTGCTTCGTGTGGCTCTTAAGGAGAAAACGAAGCACAGCGGCTTCGTCGGTTATTCGTTAAATCAAACCTAACGCAAGCAATGCAGCGGTCGACATATTGTCGCGCGTCCAGGGCGGATCAAATACCAGTTCAATATCCGCTTCTTCAACACCCTCCGCTTCCAGGATTGCCCGCTGAATATTACCGGGAATCCGCTCGGCTTCCGGGCAGTTCGGGGCCGTCAGCGTGATCCGCGCATAGACTTTGTTATCTTCATCGATGTCCAGATTATAGATCAGTCCCAGATCCCAGACATTCACCGGAATCTCCGGATCGAATACCATACGCAACTGCCGGACCACCTGCTTGTACAGTTCCGGATTATGCTCTTCGAGCTTGAAACGCTCTTTCTTCTTTTTTCCGAACATAGAAAACTACTCCGTACTTACTTCACCGTTAAGTTTTTTAAGAGCGGCATCAAATGTATGCCACGCCAGCGTGGCACATTTCACACGAATCGGATAATCCTTTACCCCCTTGAGCACCTCCAGCTTACCCAGCGGAACATCCTCCGGATGGGCGGCATCTTCAGTCAGCGCATGATGGAAACTGTTGAACAGCGCGTCGGCCTCTTCCTCGGTTTTTCCTTTCAGCGCGGTCGTCATCATCGAAGCCGATGACGTACAGATGGCACAGCCGGCACCGTCAAACGAAATATCCTCAACAATGCCGTCTTTGATTTTGATGTAGACATCAATCTGGTCGCCGCAGAGCGGATTATTGCCGTGTGCAAACCCGTCGGGATCCTCCATTTTACGGAAGTTTCTCGGGTTTTTATTATGGTCGAGAATGACCTGCTGATAAAGCTCTCTTAAATTCTGCATTGCATACCTTTCATGCACACATCATTGCCCCGAAAAAACGTAACGGACGCCCGCCCGGCTTTTGCTTCTATTTTTCCGCGGTCAGTACTTCTGATCATTTGAACATATTAATCGTCTTCTTAATGGCATCCGTCAACACATCGATTTCCTGATAGGTGTTGTACATGGCAAACGACGCCCGGGCTGTGGCCGGTACGCCATAGCGTTCCATCACCGGCTGCGCACAATGATGACCGGCACGAACCGCCACCCCTTCCGCATCCAGCATCTGACCGATATCGTGCGGATGAACATCGTCCAATACAAATGAAATCAGTCCTGCTTTCTGCTCCGCTTCACCGATAATGCGCAGACCATCGATTTCTTTGAGTTTTGATGTGGCATACATCAGCAGGCCGTGTTCATGCGCCGCGATGGCGCCCACCCCGATTTTATTGACATAATCAATGGCCGCACCGAGGCCGACAACACCGGCGATGTTCGGCGTTCCCGCTTCGAATTTATAAGGCAGATCATTATAGGTTGTACCCTCAAAACTGACCGAGAGAATCATATCGCCGCCGCCCTGATACGGAGGCATGGCATTCAGCAGTTTTTCTTTTCCGTACAGAATCCCCACACCGGTCGGCCCATAGATCTTGTGCCCGGAAAAAACATAAAAATCCGCATCCAGTTCCCGGACATCCACCCGGATATGCGGCACCGCCTGGGCGCCGTCCACCAGCACCGGAACATCCAGTTCATGCGCGGCCTGAATCAGTTCTTTAACCGGATTCACGGAACCCAGCGCATTGGAAACATGGGTAACGCCCAGCAGTACGGTTTTTTCTGAAAGCAGTTTCCGAAACTGCTCCATATCGAGCTCACCCCGGTCGGAAATCGGAACAACCTTCAACGACGCCCCGGTCTGCTCACAGACCATCTGCCATGGCACAATATTGGAATGATGCTCCATATGCGTGATCAGAATTTCATCGCCGGCTTTCAGACGGGGCCGCGCATAGCTCTGAGCAACCAGATTGATAGACTCCGTGGCTCCCCGGGTAAAAATGATTTCATGGACACAGGCTGCATTCAGGAAAGTGCGTATTTTTGCGCGCGCATCATCATACAGATCCGTGGATTCCTGACTCAGCCGGTGTACGCCGCGATGCACATTCGAATAATGGTATTCATACAACTTTTTAACCGCATTGATCACTGCAGCCGGGCGCTGCGCGGAGGCCGCATTGTCGAGATACACCAGCGGTTTGTCCCACACCGTTCTTCCAAGGATCGGAAAATCATTGCGGATCGAAGCAATGTCATACTGTGCTGAGTTGGTCATACCTGAACTTTCTCGAGCCAGGCATAAACCAGCTCTTCAATGTAGGCTTTGGCTTTTTTACACTTCACTTCATCAAGCACTCCGTTGGCAAACGCCAGCACAAGCATGGCATGCCCTTTTTTCGGATCGATGCCGCGGGTCTGCAGATAATAAAGGGCCTGCTCATCCAGTTCACCGACCGTTGCTCCGTGCGTACACTTGACATCGTCGGCATAAATTTCGAGCTGCGGCAGCGTATTGACTTTAGCCTTTCGACTGAGCAGCAGATTGCCGTTATTCTGCACCGCATCCGTTTCCTGAGCATCTTGCTGCACCAGAATCCGGCCGCAGAAAACTCCGCGCGACTGATCATCCAGAATTCCTTTATACAACTGATGACTGTTACACTTCGGCACCGCATGATCCATGAACATATGGGTATCGAAAACCTGGCTGTCTTTCAGCAGATAAAGGCCGTTGCAGATTGCCTCGCCCCCTTCGCCCATCAGTTTTCCGCGAATATCATTCCGTCCCAGGGCGGCCCCGAACGTGACCGCATGGTTGCTGAAAACGGATTCCGTGCCGAGGTGACTTTCCAGCGTCTGAAAATGAAAGGAGGCCTCGCTTTCGCGCTGCACTTTATAGTGATCCACAAATGCCCGGTCCGCAGCAAAGACTTCCGTCACCACGTTGCTCCAGTACTGTTTTCCGGAGCGTCCGATGTATTCCTCAATCACCGTCACCTCTGCATCCTCTCCCGCTGAAATAAAATTGCGCAGGTGAAACGCCGCCCCGTCCACATCCGCCAGATGAACCACATGAATGGCCGCATCAAGCTTGGTGCCGTCTGTGACTTCTATAAAACAGCCGTCTGAAAAATACGCGGTGTTGGATGAAACAAAGGCATTCTTCTGATTCGCCAGCGTGCCGATACGCGAATCAACCAGATCAAGAATCGAACCGATGCAGACGCCATTCGGCAACTCATCAAAATTTGATTTTTCACGGCACAGTTTTCCGTTTTCAAAAACAACCGTGATTTTATCCAGAGCCTGAAATTCGAGATCCGACGGTTTCCAATCACTGGAAAACTCAGCATTCGCGACGCGCGAAACATCGGTGAAACGCCAGAGTTCTTCTTTGGTCGTCGGAAAACCGACTTCCTTAAAGTCCGCCTCGGCTTTTTGTCTAAGTGTTGCGAGGTCCATCATTTCTATTCCTCAACCCAGGATGCATAACCTTCGTTTTCGAGCTCAAACGCAAGGCTTTTATCACCCGATTTCACGATTTTCCCATCAACCAGCACATGCACAAAATCAGGAATAATATAATCAAGCAGACGCTGATAGTGGGTAATTACCAGAAAACCGCGTTCTTCCGAGCGCAGAGCATTCACACCGTCGGAAACAACCCGCAGGGCATCAATATCCAGCCCCGAATCCGTCTCGTCCAGAATACAGAGTTTCGGCTCCAGCATGGCCATCTGGAAAATTTCGTTCCGTTTTTTTTCACCGCCTGAAAAACCGGAGTTGACCGCGCGTTCCAGCAGGTCGCCCCGGATTTTAACCATTTTCTTTTTCTCTTCCACCAGATCAAGGAAATCCATGGCATCCAGCTGGTCCCTGCCCTGGAATTCACGCACGGCATTCACTGCGGCCTTCAGGAAATACATGTTGCTGATACCGGGAATTTCCACCGGATACTGAAACGCCAGAAACATTCCGGCGCGAGCTCGTTCGTGGGCGGAGAGGTCATCAATATCGACGCCGTCGAGCAGTACCGTCCCCGCGGTTTTTTCATAGGCCTCATTGCCGGCAAGCACGTTGGATAACGTGCTTTTCCCGGCACCGTTGGGCCCCATGATGGCGTGAACTTCGCCGGGATTAATGGTAAGATTAAGCCCTTTAATGATCGGCTTTTCGGCAACACTTGCGTGCAGGTCTTTTATTTCGAGTAGTGGCATTGGTTAGTTTTCTCCGTATTGAATCTCTGAATCAGCCGACGGATCCCTCGAGACTGATTCCAAGTAGTTTCTGTGCTTCCACTGCAAATTCCATCGGCAGTTCGCGGAACACCTCTTTACAGAATCCGTTCACAATCATGTTTACAGCTTCTTCGGTATCAAGGCCGCGCTGGTTGCAGTAAAAAATCTGATCTTCCCCGATCTTGGTGGTGGTGGCCTCGTGCTCAACCTGGGCACTCGGATTATTCACATCGATATACGGGAAGGTATGCGCACCGCAACGGTCACCGATCAGCATCGAATCGCACTGCGAAAAGTTGCGTGCATTTTCAGCAGTTTCCTGAATCCTGACCAGACCCCGATAGCTGTTCTGTGCTTTGCCGGCCGAGATCCCTTTAGAGATAATCGTGCTTTTGGTGTTTTTACCGATGTGGATCATTTTGGTGCCGGTATCCGCCTGCTGCATATTATTGGTCACTGCCACCGAATAGAATTCGCCGACGGAATTATCGCCTTTAAGAATACAGCTCGGATATTTCCAGGTGATGGCGGAACCGGTTTCCACCTGCGTCCACGAAATTTTAGAATTGTCACCGCGGCAATGTCCGCGCTTGGTCACAAAGTTATAAATGCCGCCTTTGCCGTCCTTATCGCCCGGATACCAGTTCTGCACGGTCGAATATTTAATGTTGGCATCTTTATGCGCAATGAGCTCAACCACGGCGGCATGCAGCTGATTTTCATCGCGCTGCGGCGCCGTACACCCTTCCAGATAACTGACCGATGCGCCTTCGTCAGCAATCAGCAGTGTACGTTCAAACTGCCCGGTATTGGCCGCATTGATCCGAAAATAGGTGGAAAGTTCCATCGGACATTTCACGCCCGGCGGAACATAGCAGAATGAACCGTCGGAAAATACCGCCGAATTCAGTGTGGCATAATAGTTGTCTTTGTACGGCACCACAGTACCCAGATATTTTTTCACCAGTTCCGGATGCTCGGCCACCGCTTCGGAGAAGGAACAGAAAATAATCCCCATCTCTTCGAGTTTACCTTTAAAGGTCGTCGCCACGGAAACAGAGTCAAAAACAGCATCCACCGCCACAACACCGGCAAGAACCTCCTGCTCTCTCAAAGGAATTCCCAGTTTTTCATAGGTTTCCAGCAATTCCGGATCCACTTCATCAAGACTCTTGGGACCTTCGATTTTCTGTTTCGGCGCGGAATAATAACTCAGCGCCTGGTAGTCGATCGGCGGGAAATCCACTTTTGCCCAGCTCGGCTCTTCCAGCGTCGTCCAGTGATGATAAGCCTTCACGCGCCAGTCCGTCAGCCACTCCGGTTCTTTTTTACGTTTTGAAATTTCGCGCACGATTTCCTCGCTCAGTCCGGGGGGCAGACTGTCGGACTCAATGTCCGTCACGAAACCGTATTTGTAATCCTTGTCGGTCAGCTCATCAAAAGATTTTTCGTCTTCAATTTTCATATCGGCCTAATTTCGTACTATTTTAAACTCAGTCTAAATAAGAGGGTGAATTTATGGAAGTTATTTACATCCGCCGTCGGCCATATCGCCAAGCGTCAATCCGTTCAGCGCACCGAGCACGGCATCGTTAACCCGCTGCCAGCTTGGACTGATCGGACAGTTCCGCTCGCAGCCTTCAGCACTCGAACAGTCTGTGATGGCCACGGGACCTTCAACGGCTTCTATAATTTCAGCGGCGGTAATCTCATCGGCGGATTTGGACAGCGAATAGCCACCCTTACTTCCCTGATGGGATTTCAGAATATGACCCTGCGTCAGAATTTTAAGCACTTTACTTACGGTGGGCAGCGGAATTCCGATTGCGGCGGAAAGATCCTTGGCATTGTGCAGTTGATCTTTCTCCGCTTTGGCCATATGAGCCAGCAGAATAAACCCGTAATCCGTAATTTTCGTAATGCGTAACATGCTAATAAACCTCAAATAGGAGACCTAATTGGTCTTAATTGCCTCGTAACGTAACAGAAGGCCTAAACCGCGCAAGCCTTTATTAACGATAATGGTACTATTTAGACCGGATTTAATTTACGAACCGTAGTCAGAAAACTTCAAACCGCTCAGACGGCACACCAGTCAGGCATCCGGTTTTCACCTTCAGATTTTCTTTAATTTCGCTTCATCCCAGAATCCATCCAGTTGTTTTAAACTGAAATCCCTGAATTCCCTGCCCGCTTCATGAACCCTATCTTCCACATACTGGAAACGGGCAACAAACTTATCAATATTGTGCCGCAGCAGCTCTTCCGGGTTATGGCCCAGATGACGGCTCACATTCACAACCGAAAAAAGCAGATCACCGAGTTCCTCCCGAATACCGGTTTCATTCTCAAGACGGATGGCCTCTTTCAGTTCATCAATCTCTTCATGGAGTTTGGCGAAAACATCGTCCAGCTTATCCCAGTCGAACCCCGCCCGCGCCGCGCGCTTCTGCACCTGATGTGCCTTCTGCAGTGCCGGAAGATGCTTCGGGATACCGGAAACAATCGACACTTTTTTATTTGCATCTTTCTTTTCCTGCTTTTTGATAGCATCCCAGTTTTCAAGCACTTCCCCGGAATCCGACACCGTCACCTCACCGAAAACATGCGGATGTCGACGGATCAGTTTTTCAGAAATCCCGTCCGCTACCTGATGAAACTCAAACTCACCTTCCTCCACAGCAATCTGCGAATGAAATACCACCTGCAGCAACAGGTCGCCCAGCTCTTCTTCGAGCATGGAGGCATCACCGCTCTCAATGGCGTCAAGCACTTCATACGCCTCTTCAATCAGATCGCCTTTGATCGATTCATGCGTCTGTTCCCGATCCCACGGACACCCGTCCGGCGCCCGCAGCTTCCGCATCACCTCAAGTAATCGTTCCAGCGAATCGCCCGCTTTAGCCATCGTACAATCTCCCATTCAAAAAAAAGGCGTTCCAAACACAGGAACGCCTTCAGAATAAATCCGGCTGCTTACATCCGCAGCGTAAGATCAAGCATCACATCCGGCTCTTCATCCGCAAGCGAATCAAGCACCATTTTAGCACCGCTGAAGTCCTGATAAGACGTGAACTCATCCGGAACAGCAATGCAGGCAGCACCGGCAGTCAGCGCGCCTTTGCAGGCCACCTGCGAAGAAACCACGGCCACGAGCGTGGCATGTTCTTTGCCGCACTGCTTCAGCATTTTCAGCCAGTCATCGGCGCGCGGGAATGAATCCTTAACCTCTTCCGGAATCAGCAGCTCAACACCCATTTCATCAAGACCGAGCCGCGCCATCAGGGCTTTTGCATCGGATTCAGGCAGCGCCGTAAAAGCAACCACCGGAATTCCGCGGGCCATGGTGGCCAGGATCAGCTTTTCAAGCCCGGTATCCAGCTCCGCTTCGTTCGCGCAGAAAGCGGACACCTTCTTATCCACTTCAGCAACAGCCTTTTCAATGGCGTCGGCTTTTTTGCCGGCCTGCAGCAGCACAGCCGTAACCGCCGGGCGGTGTAAAGGGGACATCCCCGAACGGGCAAAAGCAATCGGTGTAAGCTCAACACCTTTGGTTCCGACCGCACTCTTGATGGATTCAAATTCAACTTTGCGCGTGGCGGTGGCTACATATTCCAGCTCGAATATAAGGGCGTGTGTCGTGCTGGCTGCTTTTTCTTCGCTCATGAAAGAAACTCCGTTTCGTTTTTAATTATCCGTTTATGGGCTGCGGCGTTCCGGTTGCGAGATCAACGAACCGAAAACCGGTAACCGGCTCCCCCAGGGAGCTTTTTGTAAAAATGAGCGCGTAGTGTATGGAGCTTCACCCCTGGCGTCAACCCCCTATTTTCGGGCCTAAAACCCCCGATCCGCAACAGCCCGGACAATTCCCTTACAATAAGGGTTGCATGCCATGCATCGGACATGGATGATATGCCGAATTTTGGAAAAACAAGATCTCTAAAAGGCGGAATTTCACAGGAAAAACCATGAAAAAAGCGATTATTGCACTTGAGGACGGAACGTGCTTTGAAGGCCGTGCCTTTGCCGGCTCCGGCGAATTTTACGGCGAGCTGGTCTTCAACACCTCCATGACCGGCTACCAGGAAATCCTGACCGATCCCTCCTATCACGGACAGATTATCACCATGACCTACCCGCTGATCGGTAACTACGGCATCAACGATGAAGACGTGGAGTCCCGGGCCATTTTTGCGCAGGGCCTTATCGTCAGTGAATGCTCACGGATTTATTCCAACTGGCGCGCTTCCAAATCCCTCAAGGAATATCTCGAGGAAAACGGAAAAATCGGTATCGATGATGTCGATACCCGCGCCATTACTCTGCACATCCGCGATAAAGGGGCTATGAAGTGCGTCGTTTCCACCGAGGATCTCGATAGAACCAGTCTCATTGAAAAAGCGAAAAAATCCGAAGGTCTGATCGGCCGCGACCTTGCCTCCGAAGTTACCATCGATTCAAAATATGTCTGGCCCGAAGGCGGGAAACCCGATGCCGTTTATAAAGTGGCCGTTATCGACTGCGGCATCAAACGTAACCAGCTGCGCATCCTTGACGACCTCGGTTGCGAATGCACCGTCTATCCGAACAACTGCGATGCCGAAGAAATTCTTTCCGCTAAACCGGACGGCATCTTTGTTTCCAACGGCCCCGGCGATCCTGCCGGCGCACCGGAAACCACCGAACTGGTCGGCAGACTGATCGAATCCAGAGTTCCGATGTTCGGAATCTGCTTCGGCCACCAGATGCTCGGCCGGGCGCTCGGTGCCGATACCTTTAAACTTAAATTCGGCCACCGCGGCGGAAACCAGCCGATTCAGGATCTGCGCACCACCAAAGTGGAAATCGCCTCCCACAACCACGGCTTCTGCATCGATGCCGATACCGTCAATCCAGAGGTCGCCGAAATCACCCACCTCAATCTGAACGATAACACTGTGGCCGGTCTGAAACATAAGCAGCAGCCGCTCTTCTGTGTACAGTATCACCCGGAAGCTGCTCCCGGCCCGCACGACCCGTTCTACCTCTTCGAGGAATTCATCGAATTAATGAAGGAAAATAAATAATGAATCATCCCGAATGGATCGCCATCCTCGATTACGGCTCTCAGGTCACTCAGCTGATTGCCCGCCGCCTGCGCGAGCAGAAAATCTACTGCGAAATTG
Organism: Verrucomicrobia bacterium S94; assembly: GCA_004299845.1. Classification (NCBI taxonomy): domain Bacteria; kingdom Pseudomonadati; phylum Verrucomicrobiota; species Verrucomicrobia bacterium S94. The sequence continues at coordinate 1,459,596 of CP036201.1, forward strand.
TCCGCTTCGATACCCCTGCGGAAGAGCTGAAAAAACGCTCGCCTAAAGGCATTATTCTCTCCGGCGGCCCCTGCAGTGTGCCGGATGAAGATTCGCCTAAATGCGACCCCGCGATTTTTGAGCTCGGACTTCCAATCCTCGGAATCTGCTACGGCATGCAGCTCACAGCGCTGACGCTCGGCGGCTCGGTGCACCGCGGCACCAAAGCCGAATACGGCAAGGCTATGATGAACATCACCAAAGACTCGCCGCTCTTTAAAGGACTCGCACCGGACATTCAGGTCTGGATGAGCCACGGCGACAAAGTCGAGTCCATGCCGGAAGGTTTTGAAGTGGTGGCACAGTCCGACAACTGCCCGCTGGCCGCCATCCAGAACCTGGACCGTAAAATCTTCGGGGTGCAGTTCCATCCGGAGGTAGTGCACACCCCGCAGGGCAGAGAGATGCTCTGGAACTTCGCCTTCAAGATCTGCGGATGTTCCGGCGACTGGGAAATGTCGCGGTTTATCGAAAGTACAGTAAAAAGCATTCAGGATCAGGTCGGCGAAGACCATGTTCTGCTCGGCCTTTCCGGCGGTGTGGATTCCTCGGTCGTAGCCGCCCTGCTTCATAAAGCCATTGGCGACCAACTGCACTGCGTGTATGTCGACAACGGCCTGATGCGCTACCGTGAAACCGAAGAAATCGAGGAACTCTTCGGTAACGCCTTCGGTATCGACCTGATTATCGCCCACGCCGGCGATCTGTTCCTCAGCAAACTTAAAGGCGTTTCCGATCCGGAAGAAAAACGGAAAATCATCGGCAATACATTCATTGATGTCTTTGCCGAAAAAGCGCGCGGCCTGAGCGACAAAGTTAAATTTCTCGGCCAGGGTACGCTCTACCCGGACGTCATCGAATCCGTCTCACCGATCGGCGGTCCGTCAGCCACCATTAAGAGCCACCACAATGTGGGCGGTCTGCCGGACGATCTCCAGTTCGAACTGGTGGAACCGCTGCGCGAACTCTTTAAAGATGAAGTCCGCGAAGTCGGCCGGGAACTCGGCCTGCCGAGCTATGTGGTGGACCGTCAGCCCTTCCCGGGCCCGGGCCTTGCTGTTCGCATCATCGGCGACATTACCCCCGAACGCATTGAAATCCTCCAGCAGGCCGACCTTCGCGTCCGCGAAGAAATCATGAAAATGCCGAACCACCTTGATGTCTGGCAGTATTTTGCTGTGCTTCTTCCGATCCAGTCTGTCGGCGTCATGGGCGATGACCGCACCTACGAAAACGTGGTTGCCGTCCGTGCCGTGGAAAGCCGCGACGGCATGACGGCCGACTGGTACAAACTGCCATACGACGTGATGGATTCCATTTCCAACCGAATCATCAACGAAGTGCGTGGCGTGAATCGGGTCTGCTACGACATCAGTTCAAAGCCTCCGTCCACCATTGAATGGGAATAAACCAGAAATGACTTTTTACCTCGCAGAGCCGCAGAGAACGAAGAGTAATGTATTCTGTTTGCCTCAGCGCACTCTGCGCCTCTGCGAGGAATCCTTATTTTAAGCTGTTGAGGAAAATAAAATGCCTAAGAGAGAAGACATCCACCACATTCTGATTATCGGCTCCGGCCCCATCGTCATCGGCCAGGCGTGTGAATTTGACTATTCAGGGACGCAGGCGTGTAAAGCACTCCGCGAAGAGGGATACACCATCTCCCTCATCAATTCCAACCCGGCGACCATTATGACCGATCCGTCGACAGCGGACCGAACCTATATCGAACCGATTACGCCCGAAGCAATCGAAAAAATCATCATCAAAGAAAAACCGGATGCCATTCTTCCAACCCTTGGAGGCCAGACCGCACTGAACGCCGCCATGGAGCTGGTAGAACAGGGTATTCTGGAAAAATACGGCGTGGAAATGATCGGCGCCAAATACGATGCGATCATGCGCGGTGAAGAGCGCGACCTCTTTAAACAGGCCATGGCCGAAGTCGGCATCGAAACCCTGCGCAGCTACGAAGTCCATAATCTTGAAGAAGCCAGAAGAATCGCGACCGAAGAGCTTGATTTTCCGATCATCGTCCGTCCGTCGTTCACGCTGGGCGGAACCGGCGGCGGTTTTGCCAATAATATGGAAGAACTGCTGGCCATTGCTGAAGGCGGACTCAAAGCCTCGCTGACCACCGAAGTCCTGCTCGAAGAGTCGGTGCTCGGCTGGAAAGAGTATGAAATGGAGGTGATGCGTGATAACAAAGACAACTGCGTCATCATCTGTGCGATTGAAAACATGGACCCGATGGGCATTCATACCGGCGACTCGATTACCGTTGCTCCGGCCCAGACACTGACCGACCGCGAATACCAGATGATGCGCGATGCCTCACTGGCTGTGCTGCGCGTGGTCGGCGTTGAAACCGGCGGTTCCAACGTTCAGTTCTGCGTCCATCCGGAAACCGGCCGTCTGGCCGTCATCGAAATGAATCCGCGTGTTTCGCGCTCTTCCGCCCTTGCCTCCAAAGCCACCGGTTTCCCGATTGCCAAACTGGCGGCTAAACTGGCCTGCGGCTACACGCTCGATGAACTGCCGAACGATATCACCAAAGAAACACCGGCCTGCTTCGAGCCATCCATCGACTACGTCGTAACTAAAATTCCGCGCTTTACCTTTGAAAAATTCCCGGCAGCCAACCCGAAACTGGGTCCGAGTATGAAGTCGGTGGGCGAAACCATGGCCATTGGGCGCAACTTCAAAGAGTCGCTTCAAAAAGCGTTCCGATCACTGGAAATCGGTGTCGACGGACTCGACCTCAAAGCCGAAGCCAAGATTGACCAGAGCCGCCTCGACGACTATCTCAATACCACCTGTACCGAACGTACAATTGCCATTAAATCAGGGCTTAAAAAAGGATACTCGATTGAAAAAATCCAGCAAATGACCAAACTCGACCCCTGGTTCATTGATCAGATTCTACAGCTGGTTGAAATTGAAAAACAGTTGCAGAATGCCGAAGAGCTGGATTACGATCTGATGAAAACCGCAAAGAAAAACGGCTTCTCCGATGAGCAGATCGGCGCCCTGCGCGGCGTCTCCGGAAATGAGATCCGTGCCCTGCGCAAAGAGCTGGGCCTGATTCCGGTGTACAGTCTGGTGGATACCTGCGCCGGGGAATTTGCGGCGTCTACCCCCTATTTTTATTCGACCTATGGCGGTCAACTGGATGAAACCCGTAAAACCGATAAGAAAAGCGTAATCGTACTCGGCTCCGGTCCGAACCGGATCGGCCAGGGAATTGAGTTCGACTATTCCTGCGTTCACACCGTCAAGGCACTGCGCGAAATGGGCTATGAAGCGATCATGGTCAACTCCAACCCGGAGACCGTTTCAACCGACTACGATACCTCCGACAAGCTCTACTTCGAACCGCTCACTTTCGAGGATGTCATGAACATCTACGAAGCGGAACAGCCGATCGGCATGATTGTACAGATGGGCGGTCAGACACCGCTCAACCTCGCGGACCGTTTGCTGGAAGCCGGCGTTCCGATCCTTGGAACATCACCGAAGTCTATCGCGGCGGCTGAAGATCGCGAACAGTTCCGTCAGCTGCTGGACAAGCTTGAGCTTAAACAGCCGGAATCCGCGACGGCAACCACTCTGGAAGAGGCCAAAGCTATTGCCGAAAAAATCGGTCTTCCGGTTATGATCCGTCCCTCCTTCGTACTCGGCGGCCGCGCCATGATGGTGGCTTATGAGGAAGAGGAACTTGAACCCTTCGTTCAGGCTGCTTTTGATGCCAGTCCCGACTTCCCGGTATTGATTGACCGTTTCCTTGAACATGCGATCGAGGTGGATGTTGATCTGGTTTGCGACGGCACTGATGTGTATGTCGGTGGCGTAATGGAACATGTGGAAGAAGCGGGGATTCACTCCGGCGACTCAGCCTGCTCAATCCCTCCATATACGCTTTCTGACGAGATGGTTGCCCGCATTAAAGAGGCGTGTACCGCCATGGCTATGGAGATCGGTGTCAAAGGCCTGATGAATGCGCAGATTGCAGTAAAAGACAATGAATTCTACATCATCGAAGTCAACCCGCGTGCATCCCGTACGGTGCCGTATGTGTCGAAAGCGACCAACGTTCCGATGGCAAAGCTGGCAACACAAATCGCGATGGGGAAAACGCTCAAGGAACTCGGCATGGTCGGTTTTGAACCTAAAGTTGAATGGTATGCCGTGAAGGAAGCCGTATTCCCATTCAACCGTTTTGCCGGCGTCGATCCTATTCTCGGCCCGGAAATGAAATCCACCGGCGAAGTGATGGGCATTGATTCCAACTTCGAACTGGCCTTCTGGAAGGCGCAGGTAGCCGCCGGACAGGTACTTCCTGCAGAAGGAGCGGTTTTCCTGAGTGCCAAAGATCGCGACAAAGACTGGATCGTTGCCGTGGGTCGGGAATTTTCCGAACTCGGCTTCAGCCTTGTGGCCACCGAAGGTACCGCACAGGCACTTCACAATGCCGGCCTGGAAGTAAAACTGACACACAAGCTCAGTGAAGACGGGAAAAATGTCATCGATCTGATGAAAGAAAACGGGGTGCAGCTCCTGATTAATACACCTAGCGGACCGGTTGCACGGGTAGACGAAATCAATATTCGTTCCGAAGCCATTCTGCGCGGCCTGCCGATCGTCACCACCCGCTCCGGCGCGGAAGCCTCCGTCAAGGCGATTAAATACATCAAGGAAAATGACTGGGATGTGCGGTCCATTCAGGATTACCACACCTGATCCTACACCTTTTTATTTGATCGCAGTTCCCGCATAACAGCGGGAAGCTATTTTCAAAAGGATAGTTTTGAACACGAGACTCCGGAACCGGGTCGGAAATAATAACAAAAGCAGAGGGTTTTCTTTCTCCTTTTCCCTCTGTTGAAGGCGATCGCTAACCACGGTCGCCTCTTTTGTCCCCACAGATCCGGAAAAGACCGCACTCAGATCAGTGACAGGGCTGCTTTCATAACCTGCTCGGGGGTGATGGAGGCGAGCGCTTCCATTGCCGCTTCGGAATTCCGGGCAATATCGCGGGATCTGACACTGCTGTTCTGAACCACCCTGAACTTCCGGGCCAACGGACCGGTTTTTTCCGGATCGGTGATGCCGTAAATGCCCACTACCGGGGTGTCGACCGCTGCGGCGAGATGCATGCCGCCGCTGTCGTTTGCCACGGCCAGCGTCGCGTTTTTCAACAAGGCTGCCCATTCTTTAAGGCTGGTTTTTCCTGCCACGCTTATGGTTCGGTCCCCCAGTTTTTCAACCAGTTCTTCACAGGCATCGGCATCACCGCCGCCGCCGGCAAAAACAATCCTGAAGCGGGTTTCATTAAGAAACCGTCGCGCAAGTTCTTCGAAATGCTCCAACGGCCACATTTTGGACGCTCCCCGCGCGGCTCCCGGCATAAGCACCACATAGTTTCCACGTTCCGGAAATTTATTTTCCAGGGACAGGAATGCTTCTTCGGGGATGTTGAGCTGCGGAAGCTCCTTCACCAAATCAACCGAATCCGGTGCAACAATCGGGAAATATTCATTCGACTGATGGCCGCCGGGCACCGGCACCACCTGAGTGAGCATTAACCGCCGATGATCCCCCCGAAATCCGATTCGTTGAGGCACTCCCGCGAGCATAGGAAGAAGTGCCGATCGGAATGAATTCGGCAGAATACAAGCCTTTTCAAATCCGTAGTCCCGTATAGCCCGAATGGTCCCACTCATTGAATCGAGTGTTAAAATCTGATCCGGAACCGCGTGCATCTCCCAGAACGGTTTCAGATAAGGCTTCACGAGAATTCCGATGTGCGCATCCGGATGTTCCTGCCTGCACGCCTGTATTGCCGGCATACTCATAATGGCATCGCCGATCCAGTTCAGTCCGACAATAAGAATGCGTTCAGCCATTAGTCATCCCGCGGAGTTTTAAAACAGATACGCATAATCCAGTCCATAAACTCTTCTTCGCCCGAAAGCATCTCAATCTCAACGCGCATATAATGGATCGGAATATCGCGGCGTTCCACAAACGGAAAACGCACCGCATCTTTTTCGGTCGTCAAAATAGCTTCTGCGCCGTGTTTTGCACTCCAGTTGATCGTATTGATAATTTCCTGCTGCGAAAAACGATGGTGGTCGGCAAACCGGCGGGTATAAACAATCTCCGCCCCGAATGCCTCCAGAGCACTCTCAAAACTTTCCGGAACCGCAATGGCCGAAACCGCCGCCACTTTCAGCCCTTTAAGTCGTTCCAGCGGATAAGTGGTATCGCCGAAAACATCCTTCAGGTATTTGGCCGCATGACGACATTCCGAAATTTCAGCAACCGGATTAAGACGGCGCAGCTGCTCTTTAAGTTCGGGAGCGCCGCCGTCATTACATTTGGTAATGAAAATAAAACCCGCGCGTTTGATATTACGCATCGGTTCACGGAGAAGACCGCGCGGCAGCAAATGACCGTAGCCGAACGGATTGGTACTGTCGACCAGCGCAATATCCAGCCGATGCCCGACCTTCAGATACTGGAAACCGTCATCGAGAATCAAGGTATCACAGCCCAGCTCACGGATAGCATATTTACCGGCTTTTACACGGTCCTTATCCACCACCACCGCCACTTCCGGAAGATTTGTTGCCAGCATGTATGGCTCATCCCCGGCCGTCCAGGAATCGAGCAGGAGGCGTTTTCCGTCGGAAACAACCCGCGGCGGTGTTTCAATTTTTCCGGTCGTGATCCGCTGGATCATCTTATCCCTGAACGAAGCTTCCTTACTTTTATAACCGCGGCTCAGAATCGCCACTTTGCGTCCCTGCTGCTGCAGATTACGGGCAAACACCTCCACCACCGGCGTTTTGCCGGTTCCGCCCACGGTTAAATTGCCCACAGAAATCACCTGACATCCCAGCGTATTCCCACGAATAATCCGGTGTTTGTAAAGCAGAATCCGCGTCTGAACAATCAAGGCAAACAGCCACGAAAACGTCGCCATGATAACACGAAGAAGTGCTGGCCATTTGCCCACGGCCGAACCATCAATTACCGATAGTAGATACGTTTCGAGCTGTTCAGATTTTCGCTTATGCGCCATGAAAAAGAAAATGGGTTAAAAAAAATAGAGGTTCACTATACCTTTACCAATATTTTCTTCAAGACCGGACACAAAAAACCACACCCGTACTTCCGCTTGAATATGTACAATCGTTCAGTTTAAATTCGGATCACAGAAATAAAAAATGACTGCTGAATCCCCCATCATAAACCGATCTTTTCCGCAAGCCCTTCTCCATGTGGATGCCGATGCCTTTTTTACGTCGGTGGAACAGGCCATGCATCCCCATCTGAAAGGCCGGCCGGTCGTCACCGGAAAAGAACGCGGAATTATCGCCTGCGCCAGCTACGAAGCCAAGGCTCTCGGCATTCGCCGCGGAATCAGTCTCGGCGAAGCCCGTAAAATATATCCCGATCTCGTCATACTGCCGAGCGACTATGAAAGCTACAGCATCTATTCCAAGCGTCTTTTTGAAATCATGCGGCGTTTCACGCCGGAAGTTGAGGAATACTCTATTGATGAAGCTTTTGCCGACATCACCGGGCTGAGGCGCTACCACCGCATGTCCTATCCCGAAATTGCCCGGAAAATGCAGCACAGCATTCAGACCGAACTCGACCTTGGCATCTCCGTTGGCCTCAGCCTTTCCAAAGGGTTATGCAAAATCGCCTCGGACTACAGAAAACCGAAGGGCCTTACCGTAGTGCAGGGACGGCATATCCATATTTTCCTAAAACGTATTCCGCTTGAAGAAGTCTGGGGATTCGGCCGGAATACAGTGCAACTGCTGCGGAAACACGGTCTGAAAACCGCCTATGATTTTGTTCAACGGCCGGAAAACTGGGCTAAGAAAATGCTCGGAAAACCCGGAGTCGAAATCTGGCACGAACTGCGCGGCGTTAATCTGCTGCCGGTAACCCCCCACCCCAAACCAGCCAATGTGAGTCTCGGAAAAGGAAAAACCTTCACCGTTCCGTCAGCCGACAAAGCCTTCATCTATGCCAAACTTGTACGCAATGCGGAATCGGCCCTGATCCGGCTGCGGCGCCACAAACAGCGTACCAAAGTAATTCACATTACCCTTCGCCTGAAAAACTTCCATGAATTCAGCCTCGGTGCCCGGCTCAACCGTGCAACCGATTCCACTCAGGAAGTCCTGCCCATGGTTAAACAGCTGTTCGAAAAAATCTACCGCCCCGGCTATGAATACCGAAGCACTCAGATCTGTCTGACTCACCTCGAATCCGCCGAAAACACCCAGTTCGATCTGTTTGAAAACCGCCTCGAAATTGACCGCTTTGAAAAACTCTCTAAAACCATCGATGAAATAAACGCGCGTTTCGGAAAACACAAGGTGCACACCGGAACAGCATTAAAACTCAACGATGCGCCGAAAAACGACCGTGCCGAGCTCCCCTGGCGCAAAATGCATCTGCTTCCCGGAGAAACCGCACGCCAGCGTCTGTACCTTCCACTGCTCAACATCAAGGTATAACAGCAGAAAACGCGCACCCGAAACGGGCACGCGTTTTGTACAGCATCTGGAAATCCGCTTAAATATTCAGCGCTTTTTTCAGCGCATCCACCTTGTCGGTTTTCTCCCAGGGGAACTGGCCTCGTCCGAAATGCCCGTAGGCCGCCGATTCACGATAACTCCAGCCCTTCGGATACATCAGATCCAGATCCGCAATCAGCGCACTCGGGCGGAAATCAAAAATCTCGCCGCTTTTGAGCACCGTTTCAATTTTATGATCATCCACCCTTCCGGTTCCATAGGTATCCACATTGATACTCAGCGGTTCCGGAACACCGATGGCATAGGCGACCTGAATTTCACATTTTTCAGCCAGTCCGGCCGCCACAATATTTTTCGCGGCATAGCGGGAATAATAGGCTGCTGAACGGTCCACCTTGGATGGATCTTTACCGGAAAAAGCACCGCCGCCATGACTGCCGACACCACCATAGGTATCCACAATGATCTTACGACCGGTCAACCCGGCATCACCGTGCGGTCCGCCGATTACAAATTTTCCGGTCGGATTGATAAAATATTCCGTATCTTCTTTGAGCAGTCCTGTCGGTTCCAGCACTGCTTTGCAAACCTTGATCAGATCGTCACGAATCGTTTCCAACGGCACATCGTCGGTCTGATGCGAAATTACCACCGTTTCAATGGAAACCGGCTTCCCTCCCTGATACTGAACAGAAACCTGCGATTTGGAATCGGGACGCAGATAGGGAATCGTTCCCGCCTTACGGATTTTCTGCAATTCGTCGAGCAGACGATGACTGAACGCAATCGGCGCAGGCATCAGTTCATCCGTTTCATTGCAGGCATAGCCGAACATCATGCCCTGGTCGCCGGCACCCTGCTCGGAAAAAAGACCTTCGCCTTCAGTTACCCCTTGGGAAATATCGGGCGACTGACCGTGCAGCCGGTTGATGTATTCAAACGTTTTATCACAGAATTCAAGCTCTTCGCGATCGTAACCGATTTCACGGCACACTTCGCGGGCAATCGCCTCCGGATCGACATTATCCCATCCCGCACACGTAATTTCGCCGGCATTGACTACCAGATTCGTGGTTGTGAGTGTTTCGCAGGCTACGCGGCTTTTGGCGTCCTGCGCAAGGCATGCATCAAGAATGGCATCTGAAATCTGGTCACATACTTTGTCCGGATGTCCCTCGGAAACGGACTCGGATGTAAAAACGTGATCTACGCGGATTTTACTCATTTTCTAAACCTCTATTCGTTTATTCGGATTAATGAATATAGTTGCCGAATTTAGCGGAGCTCCTGCGGGATATCGATATAATTTTATAGGAAATCCCCTTTTGCCGTAGAAAGCTTGATCCCCGTCGCTTCCCCTCCTACTCTTCAGTACTGGAAAACAACTATGCACGAATTTACAGAAAACGACCTCATCAACTTTCTGCCTCAGTTCGAAACCTTCGTCGGGATTGACTCCGACGGATGTGTTTTTGACACCATGGATACCAAACAGAAGGATTTCTTCCATCCCCACATCATCAGAAACTGGGGTCTGGAAGCCATCGAGACCGAAGTGCGTGCCGCAGCGGAATTCACCTTTCTCTATTCCTGCTACCGCGGACTGAACCGCTTCCTCGGACTCTGCAGAACCTTCGAACTGCTGCTCGACTGGCCGCAGGCCTGCAATAAAGCCGCCATTCCCGATCCCGCCGATCTGCGCGCCTACTGCGACTCCGGCCTGCCGCTCAGCAACGCCACCTGTAAAGCGGAAGCGGAACGGACCGGCAGCGAACTGCTCGCCCAGGCGCATCGCTGGAGCATTGAATTAAATAAAGATATTGATGCCAACATGCCTGATCCGCCTGCATTCGAAGGAGCGGAAGATGCACTCAAACAGATTCAGAAAAATTCCGATGCCGTGGTCATGTCCCAGACCCAGGCCGTTGCACTCCTCAAGGACTGGCACCGCGATAACCTGGCCCGATATGTCCGGGTAATTGCCGGACCGGAAATCGGATCCAAAGTGGACTGCTTCACCATGGCCGCCGCCGAACGCTATCCTGAAAAAGCCATTCTGATGATCGGCGACGCCACCGGCGACCTGACCACCGCGCAGACCCTCGGCTGCTGTTTTTATCCGATTATTCCCGGTCAGGAGATCGAAAGCTGGCAGCGGTTTATCAACGAAGCGTACGCCCGTTTTCTCGACGGGAGTTTTTCCGACGACTATCAGAAACAGCTCATTCACGAATTCAAAGCGAAACTTCCGGAAACACCGCCATGGAAATAGATAAACTCGAATCCCTGCTTACCCGGTTTAAAAACGGCGAAACGGATATGGCCTCCATCCTGTCCTCGCTGAAAGACCTTCCGTTCGAGGATATGGGTTTTGCCAAAATCGACCATCACCGTGCGCTCCGCACCGGCTACCCGGAAGTGGTGTTCTGCCAGGGAAAAACCCACGAACAGGTGGAACAGATTTTTCAGTCCCTGGAAAAACGTAATGACAATATTCTGCTGACCCGTGCCGAACCGGAGCTTTTCCAACGCCTGGAAAAAATCAATCCGCATCTGCGTTACAACGAACTCGGACGAACCATCGTTCTGGAAAATACAGAAAAAGAAAAAACCGGCAGTGTGCTGATCATTTCAGCCGGAACCGCGGACATCCCGGTGGCGGAAGAAGCCTATGAAACCGCCTCCATTTCCGGAGCCTGCGTGGAACGGATCTACGACGCCGGCGTGGCGGGCATTCACCGCCTGCTGGCCCACAACGGAAAAATCCAGCAGGCCCGCGCCATCGTCTGCGTGGCCGGCATGGAAGGCGCGCTGCCCTCCGTCGTCGGCGGTCTCGCCCCCTGTCCGGTCATTGCCGTCCCCACCTCCGTCGGCTACGGCTCCCACCTTAACGGCCTTGCACCGCTCTTTACGATGCTCAATTCCTGCGCACCCAACATAACCGTCGTTAACATCGACAACGGCTTCGGTGCAGGCTTTAATGCCGCCATGGTCAATGCCTTGAAATAGCGATCTGTCTTGATTGTTGCTCCCGGTTTGGAGATATTGCGCCCTTTCTAAAATAAGGAGCAATTTATGATTAAGGCATGTGACCTCAAAAAACAGCACGTAATCGACATCGACGGCGCACCGCACACCGTCGAAAATATCGCCCAGCAATCGCCCACAGCCCGCGGCGGCGGCACCATTTATAAAGTTCGGTTCCGCAACGTCTCCACCAAAAACAAGGTCGACATGACCTATCGCGCCGACGATGCCCTGCAGGAAACATCCTTCGAGACCCAGGAAGTTTCCTACGACTATAAAAACGGCGACCGCTACGCCTTCATGGACCTGGAAACCTACGAATCCTTCGAACTGACTGAAGAGGATATTGAAGACATTCTTCCCTTCCTCATTGAAGGCATGGAAGGCATCACCGCCCTCATTTCCGAAGGCCGTATTCTGACCCTGCGCATGCCCGACACCATCGAAATGGAAATTGTCGAATGCCCCCCGGCCATGAAAGGCGCCTCCGCCACCTCACGCACCAAACCGGCAACCATGCCGACCGGTCTCGTTATCCAGGTGCCGGAATACATCGAACCCGGTGAAGTCATCAAGATTGACACCAAAGAACGCAAATTCCTCTCCCGTGCTTAACCTGTAATTTCCCGCAGAGCGCACAGAGAATAATGAAAAAAGCTGTGCGCTCTGTCTCTCAGCACAGCGGGCGGTAAAAAATGTCCTCTCCCAGTCCCACTTTAATTCTGGCCCCGATGCGCGGCATCACCACCATGCACTACCGTCGCGCATTTGTCCGCCATTTCCGGGGACTGGATATCGAGATGGCTCCATTCATCCCGACGGTTAACGCCGAACGCATCAATCCGAAACTGCTCAAAGATGTTCTTCCCGAAAACCAGTCCGGACTGCCCATGATCCCGCAGGTCATCGGCAACAATGCCGACGATTTTGTGCAGATGAATATCGCCCTGGCCGACCTCGGCTACACCGAAGTCAACTGGAATCTGGGCTGCCCCCACAAACCCATACGCAAAAAACGCCGGGGCTCCGGCCTTCTGCCTCATCCTGATACCGTCGACATCATTCTCAACGAAGTTTGCGAACGCAGCCCGGTAAGCGTATCAGTGAAAGTACGGCTCGGCGTTTCCGATAAATCAGAACTGCTGCAACTGATTCCCGTACTCAATCAATTTCCGCTCAATGAAGTCATTATCCATCCCCGCACGGCCGAACAGATGTACGAGGGCCACGTCGACCTCGACGCCTTCGAACAGGCTTTCCAGGCGCTGGAACACCCCGTTTGCTACAACGGCGACATCAACGATCCGGCGTTTTTCCAATCCCTGAAAAAACGATTTCCGACGATTCAGCGCTATATGCTCGGCCGCGGACTGCTCGCCAATCCCTTCCTCTGCGAACAGATTAAAGAAGATCCGATTTCACACATTATAATGTATGAAAAACATATTTCCAGAATCCGGGATTTTCATGATGACCTTGTTTCACAATACGAATCCGCATTGCATGGTGATCATCCTGTACTTGGAAAAATGAAAGAATTCTGGAGCTATCAGGCCACCCATCTCTCCAACGGCCGAAAGATGTTCAAAAAGCTTAAAAAAGCACAGAAGCTCAATACCTATAAAGCGATCGTTTCCGAATTCCTCGCCGATGCGGAATGGCAGGCCTGAAAAACCGGTATTGAGAGAGGCACGCGGCTCTCCTCCAAATATGGAGAAGAAGGCAAATTTATTTCCCGACTTTCGCGCGCTCTTCAGCAATAACCTGATTGCAGATTTCGACGCATTCATCGCAGATCGCCACATTCTGTTCTGTGGCCGCCACAATAACATCGGCCTCATCTTCAGACCTTCCGCAGAATGAACAGTTCATAACAATCTCCAGCAACAAAAAAAGCCGCATATGCGGCTTGAAAATGGTGGCTGAGGAGGGACTTGAACCCCCGACACGCGGATTATGATTCCGCTGCTCTGACCAACTGAGCTACTCAGCCATCGGCGATAAGAGGTGAGGAAGATAGTTAAACACCCCGGCCTTGGCAAGGCCATTTCTCAAACTTTTTTTCGGCGGGTTTACTGCGTCTTAAAATCGATGGAAAAAAGAAGAAAACACCTCAATACCGGAACCTCTGCACACGTGCTTAAACAGTCCGGGCAGCCGGCCGGTTCATCCCGCTGAACCACAGCCGATGCCCGGACGGCACACAGGACGGTTGGAATAAAAATGTACATTTCACACCCCCTGCCTATGGTTATTTTTCTTTCGACCAAAAGCTCTTCTTTTCCGCTCCGCTGATAACGCCGTCTCCGTTTACATCGATTTGCCGGAACGTATCGATCACAGCGTCCTGATTCCATACCCAGCCATTGGATTCCCATTTGATTTTTTCGCGGGCAATATACTGCTCCAGAGTGGAATCGCCTTTTTTGAGTTTAACGCCAGGCGATGCTGATTCAGCAGTATTCGGCAGATCCGTAATATGCGTCGGAGGTACGAGAAGCGGGGCGCCGACAGCAGGCACAAAATCACGATCAAAATTCGGCATATTGAACTTTGCCCATGCATCGCGCTGACCGGCAGCATGGAAAAAGAGCGGTTCCGCATGTGAATCCCCCCACTTCTCCGCCATTTTCACCATTTCCTGTACCCGTTCCGGATACTGCGACGCCAGATCGTTGGTTTCACCCGGATCTTCCGTGATGTTGTAAAGACGCCACGGCTGATTGCCGTATTTTGTAACCTTCCAGTCATCGCGGCGGGCCGCAATATCGGTGTAGGAACTGCGATGCCGGGCTGCAAAAATCATTTCCCCTTTTCTGGGATTTTCATTGGTTTTCAATGCCTGGAAAATATTTTCCCCATCCAGCTCCTTGCCCGCCGGAATCCGCCCGCCGGCCAGGGCCGCAAAGGTGGGATAGAAATCCAGCGACGAAACCGGAAAGTCCACTTTCCCTGCCGGAATTTTACCGGGCCAATGCCACATCATCGGCACACGGTAACCACCCTCCCAGGTATCCCCCTTGCGTCCGCGCAACGGTTTGTTCGAAGCACCTAACGACGGTTTCCCACCGTTATCGCTCAGAAAAATAATCAGTGTATCTTCAAACTGATCATTTTTTTTAAGCGTTTCCACAATGCGTTCAATTCCCCGGTCAACGGCATACACCATGGCCGCATAGGTCCGCCGTTTCGGATTTAAGATATCCGAAAAAACAGCGAGATCCTCCGGCGTGGCTTCCATTGGCGCATGCGGTGCGTTATAGGCCAGATAGAGAAAGAAAGGTTCTTTTTTATCGGCGGCTTCATTGAGAAAGCGGACAGCTTCCCCGGTCAGTTCATCGGTGAGATACCCTTTTCCTTGTACCGCTTTTCCATTGTGTTCCAACGGATGAAGATATTCATTAATCCGTTCAACGCCTCTTTTTTTCTGCCGCTGGTACGCCGGTTCATATTTTTCAGGAAAATACTGATGTCCACCGCCGACAAATCCATAAAAATCATCAAAACCGCGTGCGTTCGGATGCGCATAGTCGGCCGTACCCAGATGCCACTTTCCAATTGCTCCGGTAAAGTAACCCGCCTTCCGGAGCACTTCACTGATCAACGTCTCCTCGATCGGAACACCGAGATCGTCATATTCCGTCAGTCCCTCCTGATACGGCGGATGATTGAACTGGCCGCCATATTCATGCGGATAACGACCGGTCATCAATCCCATACGGCTCGGGCCGCAGAACGGATGAGCAACATAGGCCGAAGTGCAGATTGTACCGGCGTCGGCAAGCCGGTCAAGATGCGGAGTTTTGATGTCTTCGGCCCCGTTGAATCCGACGTCGGCATAACCCAGATCATCGCACATGATCACCAGAATATTCGGGCGCGGTGCAGCCCATGCGGTTCCTGTAAACAGCAGACAGATAAACAATACTTTGAGATTCATGGCGTTCCTTAAAGTGCGGCGTTGAACTGACGGATAAGCGCGTTGACCGTTTCCGGATTCTGCTGTGCAACATTGACGGTTTCATGCGGATCGGTTTCGTGATCGTAGAGTTCCACAAAAACCGGTTCCGCTTCGGGATGCCGCACATCTTTCCACAGGATAATGCGATAACGATCGGTGCGCATGGCATAGCCCATCAGATGATTTTCAAAGAGATCACGATCCCATTTATCGCCCTGCTGTTTAATAATGCGCTGTTCGACCTCTTCAATCAGCGGACCGAAAAAGGTTTCGCGCATCTGCGGCATCAACGGATTGGCCGCCCATTCACGAAGTGCCGGATTCGGAAACTGACTGAATGCGACCTGATCCCACGGCCGTTCCGGATCATCCAGCAACGGAACAAAACTTTCGCCATCCAGATGTTTCGGCAGTTCAAGACCTGCCAGTTCGCAGAGTGTCGGATACATATCCACCAGCTCCACCAGTGCATCGGTGGTTTTTCCCCGACTTCCGGCCGGCATATCCGGTGTCCAGATCAGCAGCGGAACGCGTGTGGCAATTTCATAGTTGGTTGCTTTGCCCCAGATGCCCATATCGCCGAGGTGCCAGCCGTGATCCCCCCAGACCATAATAATGGTATTATCGCGCACACCGGCTTCGTCCAGAGCCTGAAGCACTTTACCAATCTGCGCATCGATATAACTGACGCAGCCGAGATAAGCATGTTTCAAATTCCGGGCCAGTTCGTCATCGATATCGCCGGATTTCGGAATATCGGAACGGACTCGCAGTTCAAACGAGGCATGCAGTCCCATGGCAGCACCGTCTTTCGGTGCTGTGGTGTGCCCGGCCAGCGGAATGGCGTTGTGATCATACAGATCCCAGTATTTTTTCGGTGCGATAAATTCAAGGTGCGGCTTATAAAAACCGACCCCCAGGAAAAACGGTTTATCACCTTCAGCCAGCTGTTTAATTTCCGCGACAGCGACGTCAGCGTTGTACCCATCGCGATAGGCATTATCCGGCACATCGGCAAATTCATAGGCCGGGCCGTGAACCAGACCGGTTTTTCCAACGCCCACCCAGTATTTCTTCTCCAGATAATCTTTGGTTTCCTTGAAAATTTTACGATTTTCCGGCTCGGCATACGGATTGCCGACCACCGGCCGTTTTACATTGAGCTTCATTGGACGGCGGCTCCAGGAATGCTCCCAGTCGGCAAATTTTTCGCTATGGAAAATCTTGCCGATCTGCGTGGTTTCATAGCCGTTGTTCATAAAGTGCTGTGAAAGCGTTACGATGTCGGGATTCAGCTCACGGAAATGAGCATAGTTTTCCACCACACCGATGGAGTCCGGCCGCGCTCCGCACATCAGACTGGCCCGCGATGGACCGCAGATCGGTTCCTGGCAGTAGGCCCGGTTGAACAGCAGTCCCTCTGAGGCAAGCCGGTCCAGATTCGGACTGATGGCGATTTCCGAACCGTAGCATCCCAGCTCCGGCCGCAGATCATCAACGGCGATAAAAAGAATATTGGGTTTTTCGGCCGCTCCGGCCCCACAGGCCAGAGACAAAAGAAGTGTTCCGATCACAGTACGTCTGTTCATATTCATCCTCTACGGGTTAAAGTACGATTGAACAGGTCTACCGAAACAGCAGTCGGTCTGTCTCGGCCGATACTGCATTTGTCCCATCATTCATTCTACTTTGCCAGAGAAGGTTTCCAGTACTTTCCGCGCCCGCGGCACACTTCGCGCCGGAATTCAACCGGGGATTGGCCGGTATTCTTTTTGAACTGCCGCGAAAAACGCGGATAGTTGCTGTAGCCCACCTGATAACAGATTTCCAGTGCATTATCGGAACTGTCGCGCAACAGTTCACAGGCCTTACGAATGCGCAGACCGTTAAGATAATTCATGAACGTGGAACCGGTTTCATTTTTAAACAATCTGCAGAAATAAGGTTCCGCCGTACCGCACATACGGGCCATGGCTTCCAACGTCAGTTCCTCATCATAATGATCGTGAATATAGTTGAGCACCGCCCGCAGTCCCTGCATGCATTTCGATACCGAAACACTGACCTCCTGTTTCACCGTTCGCCGGCTCTCCAGCGCACGGTCATGCTGTTCCGACATCAGCGCCATCAGTTCCAGAAAATAAAAACGGCACAGGGCGTGGCTCTTTTCCGAGGAAGTATGCGAATGGACTTTGAGCAGTTCAAGAACGTGTTCCATGGATTGCCGCACTTCCCGCGCAAGCTCCATTTTCACGGCCGCTGATTCTTTCTCCACCAGCGACATCAGTGATTTAAAGTAGTAGACATTCGGAGACTCCGACTGCTGAAGCATTTCCAATGACTGGATATTCAGATCCACCGCCTGCGGCAGGAAGCTGCAGAAATAGGAACAGCAGACCGCCTTTTCCTGATCGTCCAGCCTATGGAGCACATAGGGCTTGATAATGAGAATCTCTCCCTGCTTCAGGATTTCCGTCCGGCTTTTAAACCGACAGACCAGCGATCCTTTTTTCACGTAAAGGAACTCGAAATATTCATGGCGGTGCAGCTCGTCGATCCGCAGTTCACGGTCTTCCACCCGGTCCACGTGCACCGGGAAAGACAACGCATCGAATATCGCACCTGATTGTACCAGACTCATTATACACTCCTTAGGTCCAACACTGCACCCCTCATCCGGCAGGATGAAAACAGAGGATAATCCCAAAAGGCGCTACTCGTCAGCTGAATAGGCAGATATTTTTTTGAAATCCGCTGAACACCGGTTTATTCCGTAGAAAAAACCTCGCAGGATTTCGCTCCCCGGCACATGAATTTTCCGACCCAACCTCTGATACCATTTACTAAAAAATTCCGGTCTTAACGACAGCGTTATTCCGCGCAGCGACGCAGAGCAACTGTGTCATAACTCAACCTTTATTTCTGCTTTTCTAAGTTCGGACTGCATGTGGATGAGCATTTTCCTCATCCCTGCGACCATTGCACATTTATAGGGTTTCCCGCGCGATTGGAGTCCATCGGTATAGGCTTTGATTACAGGATTATACATCGCTGCAGTTCCGGTCGCCATATACAGCGCTTTTCTGACCTTCGCACGCCCGCTTTTGATTTTTCGCTTTCCTTTAAATCTGCCGCTGTCTCTGTTGTAGGGGGCAACGCCGGCGAGAGCAACGAGTTCATTTCTGCTGAGCATCGTGATTTCACCGAGGAAGGCCATGATCATCCATGCGCTAACTTCGCCAACGCCTTTGATGGCAGTGAGACAGGATAAACAGGCCGACAGACTCTCATCGGAGTTGATCAGTTCCCGGATGCGCTTCTCAATGGCTGTGATTTCTTTTTTCAGGACATCCAGCGATTCTTTGCTAACGTCAACCGCAATCAGGGTTAATTCATGTTTCATGGTTTTTCTCCGTCTTGTAGAGGTGAGCTCAAAAGGCTCTGTCAACTGTTTGAGATAAAACCGGAGCAGCTTCGGAGGATCCCTGCTCTGCGATGAACGCTGCCTCCGGCAGGTTCTGGACGCAGAATGATCTCTTCCGAAACCCCGCCGAGCTTTTCGTCAAAAGCCCGGCGGTTCCCTGGTGCTCCTGAGCTTACTTAACTGAGGAGCTTTTTTCCTCCCCTTTCTCCGACGAGTAATGGTTCCCATTCTCGAAAGGGGAAAAAGCTCAAATGATGTCGGGAGAAACCTACAAGGCGCAGCCGTTTATGACTGAATTTCTCTGCGTCCTCGGCGCCTCTGCGCGGGATCAAATTTATACCGGATAGTTTTAACGTTTGGTATGAAACGTTCCGCTTTTGCGGACAAGTACAATAAGCGCATATTAAATTACAAGATCAGCTATGTTTCCTTCTTTTTCTGTGTGCAAACGTAAATCTGTCAATCTGCTGGAGAAACAATGAGTGAACTGATGCTACCCATTTTTATAATTATTCTGGCCAGTATTTTCCAGGGTACCTTCGGCCTCGGAATGAAATACGTTAAACCGCTGTCCTGGGAGGCATGGTGGATCGTGCATGCCACAGTTGCCATGGTATTCTTCCCGCTCATCTGGGCATTAATGGTTGTTCCTGATCTGGGAACCGTGCTTGCCCAAGCCCCTGCCAATGAAATTTTCTCCGGCGCGGCTCTGGGATTCGGCTGGGGAATCGGCGGAATCATGTTCGGTGTTTCCGTTGGCTATATTGGGATGTCACTCACCTACGGCATTGTCATGGGACTCTGTTCTATTGCCGGAGCACTGGTTCCGTTTTTTCTCCGTTTTGATTCCATTAACAAAGACGGTATTCCTTTCATTCTCGCGGGCCTTACTTTGCTGGCAGTTGCGGTCTTCATTGTGACCCTCGCCGGTCTGAAACGCGATAAAGCGTTGGCCGAAGCCGGTGGCGAAATACGGGGAATTAAGAAAGGGAAAGAATTCAAACTCGGCCTGCTCATCGCATCTGTCAGTGGAATCCTCTCTGCGATGCTGGCCATCGGTTTTGACAATACCATGGAAATCGGGAAACTGGCTGAAAAAGCCGGTGCACTGCAGCGCAACACCGCTCTGGCCCGCTGGGTGGTTGTACTGGCCGGAGCCTATCTTATGAATGCCGGCTATGCTCTGTTCCTTCTGTTCAAAAACAAATCCTTTTCCTCTTTTAAATCGCCCGGCATGTTTAAAGCCCTTAAATGGTCTGTTATCGCCGGTCTACTCTGGTTTGCCGCTCTCGGAACCTATGGTCAGGGTGTTGCTCTAATGGGAAAAATCGGAACGATGATCTGCTGGCCTGTGATGCTCGGCCTTTCTTTAATCGTCAGCAATATTGCTGCAATTATTACCGGCGAATGGAAAGGCATGAAAGGGCCGTTTCAAATCATGCTCGGCGGCGTCATGGTCATTATTGCAGCTACCGTGGTTATGACCTATGCATCGACTCTTTAAATAACGGAAAATCCATGATTGAATGTATTAGAACGTATCGACTTCAGCACAAACTGGATGAATCCTTCGGATTCTCGCAGTGGCATTACGACACCCGCAACCAGCTGCTCGTTGAGATCATCGACGAATCGGGAGCGGTCGGATGGGGCGAATGCTACGGTCCGGCTACCATCACCCAGAACGCCATCGATACTTTTTACGCTCCGCTACTACTGGGATGGGATCCGCTGAAAAATGAGGCCGCCTGGCAGCACTGCTGGAGGTCTTCGCTCGATTTCGCCATGAAAGGCCCCATGATGGGCGCCATCTCCGGCATCGATATGGCACTGATTGACCTTAAAGGAAAACTCCTCAAAGTTTCTGTTTCCGAACTGATGGGCGGTCGTTTACGTGATACTGTTGAATGTTATGCAACAGGCATGTATTTCCGACGGCAGCCTGAGGAGCAGCTGCTCGAAACCATTCTTCAGGAAGCCGGCATCTATGTCCGCAACGGCTACAAAGCCATGAAAATAAAAGTCGGTAAAAATATGGCTTTCGATAAAAGAATGGCGATCGCCTTTCGCGAAACCTTTCCCGAAATCCGCCTGATGGCCGACTCCAACCACGCCTACGATCTGCCGGAAGCCATCGAAATCGGGCATGTGCTCGAGGAGCACGACTACAAATGGTTCGAAGAACCGCTTTCCCCGATTCATCCGGAACTCTTTCGCCAGCTGTCAGACAAAGTGAATATTCCCATCGCAACCGGAGAATGTGAACAGACCCGTTACGGTTTTCAGAACCTGCTGAAACACGGTGGTGTTCAGATTGCCCAGCCCGACCTTGCCTACTGCGGCGGCCCCACCGAAGCGCTTAAAATCCGCAGTATTGCCGCTTCAATGGGCATCAACACCATTGCCCACTGCTGGGGCACACAGCTCAACCTGGCCAGTGCGGTTCATTTTCTGGCCACCACCTATATTGAACCGGGACGAGCTGAAATAACACAGCCTCTGCTTGAACGAGATTTAACCCCCAACCCGATGCGTGACGAAATGTATGCCGTGGAAGTGGAGATCGAAAACGGAACTGCAAAGGTTCCTGCCGTTCCCGGTCTCGGCGTCGAACCCGACCGCATTGTGCTGGATCATTATTGTGTACAGAAAACGGAGAAAACCCATGTCGGAAACAATGTATCCCATGCTGATCAACGGAGAAAAGATCACCACACGAAAATCGTTTGATGTCCTCAATCCGGCCACCGGCCAGATTCTCGGGCAGGCTCCGGAAATTGATGCAGACAACATTCAGTATGTGCTGAAGTCGGCGAAGGCCGGCTTTCAAATCTGGTCGGCTAAAACCCCGGCGGAACGTAAAAGCCTTATCCTGAACTATGCCGATTTGCTGGCTGCGAACAGTGAGCGTATTATCGAACTGCTTATCGCCGAAACCGGAAAACCGCGTGATAATGCGGAATACGATTTCGGTATGCTGAACAACTGCCTCCGCTTTTTCGTCGAAGAATATGAGCGTCTCGATCAGCCTGTTCTTCACGATCCCGACGGCCGGTTTCTGCACTACATCCAGCGTCAGCCGCTCGGCGTAGCCGTCGGTATGCTGGCCTGGAACTTTCCCCTGCTGAACGTCGCCTACAAAATCGGCCCCGTTCTGGCGGCCGGCTGTTCCGCCATTCTCAAACCGTCCAGCTATACTCCGCTCGCCTCCCTGGAAGTCGCTTATCTGGCCAAAGAAGCGGGCATTCCGGACGGCGTCATCAACATGATCACCGGTACCGACCACAACATCACTAAAGGGCTGCTCAGCAGCGATATCCCATCCATGGTCACGATGATCGGTTCCACCCGTGCCGGACTGGAAGTCATGAATTCCTCCACCACCAGTATCAAACATTTTTCGGTCGAACTCGGCGGCAACGCACCGGTAGTCGTTTATCCGGATGCCGACGTTGTTGATGCGGCAAACAAAACCGTGGATCTGAAATTCGCCAACTGCGGACAGGTCTGCGTATCCCCGAACCGCTGTTTCGTGCACGAATCGGTTTACGATGAATTTGTGTCCGCTGCGCGGGAACGCGCCTCCTCCATCGAAATGGGTCCGCTCGTTTCCGATAAAGCACGCCGGTATGTTCTCGGCCTCGTGGAATCTGCGGTGGCTGACGGAGCGGAAATCGTCTGCGGTGGAAAAGCCGTGGAAGGCGGCGGCTTCTTTATGGAACCAACCATTCTTTCCAACGTCGTTCCCAAAATGAAAGTGGCTTACGAAGAAATTTTCGGTCCCGTTCTGCCAATCATAAAATATACGGATGCCGATGACGAAATCGCTTTGGCCAATGACACCGTTTACGGGCTCGCCGCCTACGTGTTCACCTCCAGCCTTTCCAATGGACTGCGTGCCGCGCGCGATATCCAGACCGGCAGCGTTTGTGTAAACGAACCGCACTATTCCGTTCAGCTCCCGCACGGGGGACTGAAACAGAGCGGTCTCGGCAAAGACTGTTCGCGCTACAGTCTGGAGGAATATCTCACTCTCAAACGCGTATCGGTACTGATCGATAAATAACCGGAGAAAATAATCCATGATCTTTCCTGAAGATATGATCCGGAGACTGGAAAAAACCGGCATCGTGGCCGGTTTCTCCATCGAAAAAACCGAACATGCCGTACCGTTGGCCAATGCCCTGCTGGAAGGAGGCATCGAAGCCATTGAACTGACTTTCCGTACTCCGACGGCACTGGATGCATTGAAAGCGATTGCCGATCAGGTTCCGGAAATGCTGATCGGTGTCGGAACCATTCTGACCCCGGAACAGGTGCAGCAGGTCAAAGAAGCCGGGGCACATTTTGCCGTTTCGCCGGGGATGAATCCGCGTGTAATCCTGACGGCCATCGATGCCGGCGTTCCCTTTGCTCCCGGCATTGCCACTCCGTCCGATCTCGAAGCCGCCATTGAACTGGGCTGCCGGTTTGTAAAATTTTTCCCGGCCGAAGCTTCCGGTGGAATCCCCTACCTGCGCAGCATGAGCGCGCCCTACAAACACCTCGGTATGCAGTATTTTCCGCTGGGCGGAATGAATTCCGTAAATATGACGGACTATCTCAAAGAGCCTAACGTTCCAGCCATTGGTGGTTCATGGATTGTTAAACAGGATCTCGTAAATGCCGGTGATTGGGAGACCATCACAGCCCGCGCCGCAGAAGTGATTGAAACCGCACAAAAAGGATTGAAACAGGAATGAGCAAAACCGTTGTAACCTTTGGAGAAATCATGGCCCGCCTGGCAGCACCGCAGAACCTGCGGTTGCGGCAGACCCGCGAACTGGAAGTTACCTATGCCGGAGCCGAGGCCAGTGTTGCGGCTTCCATCTGCAACTTCGGCGGCAAAGCCCGCTATGTTACGGCCCTGCCGAAACATGCGCTGGCCGAAGCCACTGTAGACTCCGTCCGCGCCGTCGGCATTGATACCGAATTTGTGTTGCGGACCGATGACGGCCGGCTGGGTCTCTACTTTCTCGAAACCGGCGCAAATCAGCGGCCGAGCAATGTGATTTATGACCGCACCGACTCCTCGGTTTCCATCACCTCCGCAGATCAGTATGACTGGGACGGAATTTTTGAAAATGCCGGATGGCTGCATCTCAGCGGTATTACACCGGCCCTCTCGGAAAATGCGGCCGAAGCCACGCTCGCGGCCGCACAGAAGGCCAAGACCGCCGGGGCGCTGGTATCCATCGATCTCAATTTCCGCGGCAAGCTCTGGAAATGGGATGCCTCGAAAACCGCCCGCGAACTGGCGCAGGAAACCATGTGTAAAATTCTGCCGTTTACGGATGTGGTGATTGCCAACGAAGAGGACTGCCACGATGTGCTCGGCATTCGGGCGGGCGATACCGATGTCCATGCCGGCGCGCTCGACACCGCCCGCTATCCCGATGTTGCTAAACAGGTGATCAGTCAGTTTCCCAATGTTTCTAAAGTGGCTATCACACTGCGCGAAAGCTACTCGGCCAACCACAACAACTGGGGGGCTATGCTTTATGATGCCGAAAGCGGAATCGCGCATTTTGCTCCGCTGGATGCCGACGGAAATTACCGTCCCTATCCGATTAAAAACATTGTTGACCGGGTCGGCGGCGGTGATTCATTTGCCGGTGGTTTGATTTTCGCGCTCACAACACCGGAACTCAGCCATCCGGCTGATGCGATCCGCTATGCCGTGGCTGCTTCGTGCCTGAAGCATTCCATCAAAGGAGACTTCAACTTTTCAACCCGTGCCGAAGTCGAAGCCCTTATGAGCGGATCGGCCTCCGGCCGCGTAGTGCGATGACTTCCGATTGTCCGGCCGTTTTCCTCAGACCGGGAAACGGCCGTATTTGTTAGGGCGCAAACCGGCATAGTTTTTACGGAATCCCGCATTACCGGGAATCTTTATTCTGTTACCCTCCGTTTTTTGGAGGTTAACCATGTTAAGATTATTTGTTGTACTTCTGCTCTGCGGTATCGTCGGCGGAACTTCCGCCAAACCGGCAGTCTGGATTATCAGTGACGGGGCCGATAAAACCCTTGAACGTGCACCGGGAAAACACATTACCGATCCGGATGACATTTCGGCCATTGCGGCGTATCTGCTGATGGCCAATGAGTTTGACACCCGTGCCATCGTCGTAGGCGGCAATCTCAATTCGCAGCCGCATCAGCGTGAACTCAGCATGAAAAAATGGGCGGAGGATCTTTTTCTGAAAGCCTATCTCGCCGATCTTCCGAAACTGAATGCGGCCCTTGGCGGTTATCCGGACCGTATCCGTTTCATTGAATCCTACACCTGGAAAAACCCGGAAAAATACAATCCTCAAAAACGCTATCTTTCGCTGGAAAACTATCCCTCCGTAATGGCCCTCTTTCAGGAACTGGAAAAGACGGAAGGAAAGCTGTATATCCTCTGCTGGGGTACGCAGTCGGAACCGGCGCTGCTGATCAGCCACTGCCTGACCGCCGGCCGCAAAGATCTGTTGAAGAAAGCGGTCTTTATCTCGCACTGGACCAACTCCTATTTTCACGTCGGCACCATGGATAAACCGTGGCGCACTCATAATGCCTGGGCCGACGAAGATGCAACCGCCTATGTAAAAAAAAGGGCGGAAGCCGGTGATATCGTTTTTTACGAATGCGCCGCCATCGGACAGGCAGGCATTGTGGAAGGCAGCCCGCGCGGCGCCGCATTTTACGATCAATTTAAAGCCTCACATCTCGGGAGAGTTTACCGACACGGCAAATATGCACCCTGGCTGAAAACCGTCGATGATTCTGACTCTGCAACCTTCTGGGTGCTGCTGGGAACCTACGGAGTAACACTGAACGACATCGCCGCCGACGGTACCAATTCACCGGATACCGAAAAGCGGAACGAAGCAGCTTTTTTCAAAGCGGCTCCGGAAATGCGCAAAGAGCTGCTTCGCCGTTCCAATGCCGCAGCAGGAATCAAATAAGCTCAGTCGGAATTTGACATCCGTCCGCTGATTCCCCCAAATCCCCCGCATGAAAAAACGCATTATCTTCATTCTTATGTTTGTTATCATCGTCGGAATTATCTATTTCCGTCCGACAACCGAATGGACTCAGTGCAGCAAATGCGGCGTCCAGCAGATTGAACGCGGCATCGCGCGGCGGGTCATCCCGTCGTGGTCGGTTTATGAGTTCGATGAATTCGGCACCTATGCCGAATGGAAACAGCTTCATCCTGGCGAAAACTGCAGCCATGATTTCCGGAAAGTGAAACATAAAACGCCGGCCACTACGCTCAAGGAACTGCATCAGGCGGAAGATTGAAATAAACCGCCTCCGGCTTCAGTGCTCCAGCTTTCGGAACTCCCGCGGAGACATCCCCTTGTGTTTCAGAAACTGGCGGTTAAAATTCGACAGATTCCGGAACCCCACGGAAAATGCGATTTCCGTGACCGACATATCGGTTTCAAGCAACAGCCGGCAGGCTTCACTCAAACGGAGCCGAATAACATATTCAATGAACGGAATTCCCATATATTTTTTAAAAAAACGACTGAACGCTTCGGGAGATAAATATGCAGCTGCTGCAATTTCGTTCAGACGTATGCTTTCTGTAAATTTACGATGAATAAAATCGATGGCTTTGTTCAGCCGTTCACTTTCATGGTGCACCTCGGCGCGCAGATACTGTTTTGTGGCCAGCATCCGGTTTCGGCAGCAGGAGATCTGATCCAGAAATCCGATTAGACACGCCACACGAATTGCGGGCCGAGCCTGTAGTATCTGATCAAAAAGCGTTTGAATCCGGTCGGAATCAAAACCTATAAATTTCAGTCCCTGCGCGGATTTTCTTAAAATATTTCTTATTTCCTCCATTTCGGGCAAATCGAAAAAAGCGGCTCCGAGACAGGTCGGGCGGAACTGTACATACAGCGAACAGACACGGTGCGACGCCGCGTCCTGCAGCGTATCGCTGAAAAAGGCGTGAGGAAGATTGGCCCCGAACAGAAAAAGTTCTCCGGCTTCGAACCGTCCGGAATAGTCCCCGGCGACCAGTCGTCCCCGCCCCTCTTTTATATAAATCAGCTCTGCTTCCTCATGAACGTGATAGGAATGCACAAAATTCCGATCTTCAAATTTATGCGCGTAGAAGGAGGATCCAACGTTTTTTCTGATATGTTCATAGGCCACTTTCATAGCGGAATACCCCGTCTGTTAACCGGTTCTTTACAGGTCTACCGGTAATTTATAAATAAATCAATATAGTATCATTATTGATCATTCCCGGCGTAGTCTTCTGTATTCATCTCCGTATTATGGATGACTCTAATTCAATACATACAGGTAAGAATTATGAATCCGAAAAATACACCCGACTTTCTGCAGCTCCCTGAAAACGGTATTGCACATCATGCGATCCGCGAATTGATCCCTCCTTTTACCAAACCCCGTAAAACCCGTTTAATTGTGCTGGGCTGCGGCGTAAGAGCTCATTTTCCGTGGGATGAGGCATGCCGCCGTTACAACGAAGCAACCGCCCGGATTGAGGCTGCGGTTGACACCCGGCTTTTCGAAATTGTCCGCGCGGAAGCTCCTTATGAAGATGCCGATCTGATGACGGCTTTTCTCAACTGTCAGTTGCATGAAGGAATTGACGGACTGATACTTTTTCACGCCTCCTATACTACAGGTGAGCTTGGCGCCATTCTGGGACGCTGGCTCACCATAAACCATGTCCCGCTGCTGAGCTGGTCGTTCCCGGATGACCGCGGCGAACGCCTATCGGCCAACAGCATGTGCTGCCAGAATTTCCTGCTTGGAATTTTCAATACCCTGGGGGTGAAATATGCCTGGTTCCAGCAGGCGGTCGAAGCGGATATTCACCCGATGATTCCGCGTTTCGCCCGCAGTGTCCGGGCGGTATCCCGCTTTAAAACCGGGAAACTGCTGACCCTAGGAGCAGCACGCGTCCCCGGTTTCTATGACTGCGAACTCGATGAACTAAATGTGATGAAACGGTACGGCATTCGTGTAGACCGCGTCGGAATTGATGCGGTTTTCGACCGCGCACAAAAATTCAGCGACGCCGCTTTAAAAACGGTTCGTGATGCCCTTATAAGATCTCCGGAGTGCGCTTCCAATACTGTTCCGGATGAACAGATTTTCCAAACGCTGCGCCTGGCCTTGGGCACACTGGACCTGGCCTCCGAAAACAACTATATCGGATGCGCCGTTAAGAGCTGGCCGGAAATGTTTGATGTTTACGGCTGTGCATCGGACGGTGCGGTTTCTCTGATGAATGACTTCGGCCTGTGCACCACGGAAGAAGGTGATATGAATGGTCTGATGTCCTCCATGGCTCTCTTTCTGATTTCAGAAGGCCGGGCGATTCCGACCATGATGGATATTTCCATCGCGGATACCGAAAACAACCGCCTGGGAATCTGGCACTGTGGATCAAGTGCCACCCGCCTGCTGCGCAAAGGCACCCGGTTTGATATCCGGCAGCACTCCATCCTCGAAAATGCCGATCCGGAAACGGCTGTTGGGATGATGCTTGAGTTTCTGCTGGAACTGGGCGAAGTGACTATGGTGCGCTATCAAAGTCCGGATTCGTCCCGCATGTATGGATGGGAAGGCGATCTGCGGGAATGCGAAGCCGCTTTCCGTGGATCCTATGGAGAACTCGAACCGAAAGCCCCGCTCACGGTGGATACCATTATGGGTACTATTTTTGATCGCGGTCTGGATCATCATTGGTCGCTGGGTTACGGCAGCTGGATGGAGGATCTCCGCATGATGAATCACTGGCTCGGTGTGGAGGAAATTCCGCATTCAAATCCAGGCGGTATGTGCGGCTTCAGCTCCTGCTGATTTCAGAAAGCCTTTATGATGAACACAACAACCTATGACGCTATTGTTGTCGGACTTAATGTCGTCGACATTCTCTTCGAACTGCCTGAAAAAGTGACCGAAGGCGAAAAGCACGAAGTGTCCCGTCTTCTGATTCAAGGCGGTGCACCCGCCGGAAATGCCGCCTGCGGTCTGGCCTCCATGGGCTGGAAAACCGGCTTTGTCGGCAAACTGGGCCGGAATACACTGAGTACGGTTTCCCGCACAGAACTCCGCCGATACGGTGTTTCGGAAAGCCTGTTGCAGGAAACGCCCGAAGCACAGCCCGCAGTAGCCGTAGTTGCCATTGATCAGCAGGGAGAGCGCACCGTCTATTACAGCCTGACCGGATATAAAAAGTTAACCCCTCAGGAAATACCGGCAGAGGCCGTTAAAAACTGCCGGTTGGTACTGGTAGACGGATACGAAACGGAAGGTGCTCTGGAAACCCTCAGGATTGCCCATGAACACGGCATTCCCTCAGTACTCGATATTGAAACCGGCGATGCGGAACTGATGCGCAAAGCGATGACACTCGGCACAGACACGATTCTTCCGCTCGCCGGTGCCCTGGAGCTCGCCGGCTGTGAAAGTATGGAGGAAACACTGCGTAAACTTTCCCGGTGGACCCCCGGCAGGGTCATAATCACTGATGGCGTAAACGGAAGCTGGGCACTGATTGAAAATGACCTTTTTCATCAGCCGGCATTCAAGGTCGAGGCCGTGGATACCACCGGGTGCGGCGATGCCTATCACGCCGGTTATGCCTCGGCCCTGCTCGATGCTCTTCCTCTGAAACTCCGTATGGAATTTGCCGCCTTTTTTGCTTCGCGTGTCGCTCTGCAGTTCGGCGGACGGACACAGCTGCCGAATGCCGCATCACTCAAAACCGAAGATTTATCCGGTTTATCTGCAGAACTTAAAAATTATATCCGAAACAAGGAGTAAATCATGCCGCTGGTTACAATGACTGAACTGCTGGAATTAAACAAAAATGGAAACTGGGCCGTCGGCGCTGTCGATGTCATGAACCAGGATATGGTACGCGGAGTAATCGCCGGAGCCGAAAAAGTGAAGGCCCCGGTCATTCTTATGCTGGCCGAGGTGCATGAATCGCTGGTCAGCATTGAAGAACTCGGAACCATCATGATCGACTGTGCCCGACGGGCCTCAGTTCCGGTCTGTGTACATTTCGATCACGGCGAAACCTACAGCTCGATTATCCGAGCGATGAAAGCCGGATTTACATCGGTAATGTACGACGGCTCTCATCTTCCCCTCGAAGAGAATATTCAAACGACAAAAGAGATTGTCCGGGTGGCCAAAGCGCTGGGGATATCCGTGGAAGCGGAGCTGGGACAGCTGACCCGGCCCGAGGGATGTGATGACGAAGGTATTGAAGAGAATCCCGACCTCTATACCGACCCCGAAGAAGCGGTCCGGTTTTATCATGAAACCGGGATTGATGCGCTGGCCGTTGCTTTCGGCACAGCACATGGCGTCTACGCCAGACAGCCGGTACTCGACTTCAACCGCCTGCAGGAAATCCGAAAAAAAACCGGCGCACCGCTGGTAATGCACGGCGGCTCCGGACTGAAAGCATCCGATTTTCATACCGCAATTGACTGCGGCGTAAAGAAGATCAACTATTACAGCAACATGGTTTTCTCTGTGGCCCAGACCATCAGAAAAAAACTGAATGAGGCCGAAGGGAAAACCTACTACCACGATATCTCCAGCTGGGCCATCGAAGCCATCTCTGATGACATTGCCGACACCCTGACCCGCTTCCGCAGCAACGGAAAAATCTGAGCGGAAAAACAAAAAGGAGCTGCGCTTCCACGCGGCTCCTTCGAATTTTATCCACTTTAGCAATGCAAACTTTTACTCCGCACTGAACGTCAGCTCCCCTTTCAGATCACCGGAGGAAGCACTCAGAGTAATTTTCCCATCATCTCTACCGATCTGCAGCAGGGCCGTGGCAATGCCCGCTTCCGCTGTGATGGCCTCGGTGTTCAGCACTTCGGCATCCCCGTCGATTTCAACCTTAACTTTATCAGCATACGTCGGAACCACTGTTCCGTTTTCGTCAACAGCCCGGATATAGGCAAATACCGTATCATTCACTCCGGCCTGCGGTTTCACGCCGCTTTCATCGATATCAATTTCCAGTTTAACCGGTTTTCCCGGGGTGCGGACCACATGCTCCGCCATCGGTTTTCCATCGATATATCCGACCGCTTTCAGTGTGCCCGACTTAAACTTTTCAAAGGTAAAGGTGAACGGCGGATGCCCCAGGTTTTCAGTATTTTTTCCGGTATCCGGCTTCTGTTTCCCGAGCGATGCACCATTCAGAAAGAGTTCAACTTCGTCGCAGTTACTGAAAACTTTGACCTTCAACGGCGAATCCTTGGTCCACCAGCTTGCAATGTGTGCCATGGCCCCCTGTGCCGGATCTCGCTGGCTCTGATAGAAATAATACGCAAACTTCGGAATACGGAAAATATCCACCACACCGGAATACTCGATATCTTCAGCATAACCGCGGTTATAATCGTTAAATACCCAGTAGCCGTCACCAAAAGCGTGGGTATTGAGATTGTCGTTATACGCTTCCTGCAGGTTGTACGCCTGCTGAAGCAGACGGGCTTCACCGAAACCGCGGGACTGACGGCTGCTCATTTCCAGCCGGCGGTTTTTATCCAGCTTGTCCTGATTCAGCCCGGCGTTGTTCGAGAAATATTCCCAGTCGCCGTATTCCGACACAAAATACGGCTTATCGGGATTTCTATGATAACCGTGCATAATCCGATGCTGCCGCGCCTGGAGAAAAATATCCCAGGCATGATCAATCCAGCCGGCGGTAAAGGTATTATCGCCCGGATATTCCGCATGCGCCAGCCGGTGCAGTTCTTCAATGAAATAATCCGGCATATCTTTAGTTTCGTTCAGCGAAACCTCCCAGGCAAGCACACTCGGATGATTACGGTCGCGGCGGACCAGCTCACGCGAAGAGCGGTAGCAGTATTCACGAAACCGGTCGTCGTCGAGATAATACTGCCAGCCCATAATCGCATCCAGCGTCAGCAGACCCAGTTCGTCGCAGGCATCCATAAATGCCGGTGAATGCGGATAGTGTGAAAGGCGGACAACATTGAACCCGGCATCCTTTATTTTCTTTGCATCCCGATATTGTGCCGCATCCGACATCGCGTACCCGATGAACGGATAATCCTGATGACGGTTGGTTCCTCGCAGGTACATCTTTTCGCCGTTCAGGTAAAACTCGTGCCCATTGCGGAACTCCAGTTTACGGATACCGAAACGTGTCGTTTCCGAATCCACCCTCATTCCGTTAATCAGCACCGTGGTTTCCAGAGTATGCAGATTCGGTTCATCCGGAGACCATAACGGTGCTTCCAGAAGCTCTATATTTTCCACCAGTTCAATATCATTTCCGGCATCCAGAACAACAGGATTGGATCTTTTTTCCGCTACCGTTTTTCCATTGTACAATACGGTCTGCACAATCTGAATGGTCTGGGGCTCGGTCCTTTCATTGACCACATGTGTTTTTACATTTACCGTGGATTTTGCTTCAGACACTTCGGGATACGTAATAAAGATTCCACCGCCGGCTTCTTTATCCGCCAGCACCGGATGAGAAATGTAAACCTTTTCCTTCATCGTCACCAGTACGTTACGGTAAAGCCCGCTGTACATGCAGAAATCGAGGCGTTTCACCGGCTTCGGACCGGTGTATGGATTATCACGATTATCCAGGCGGATCGCGACGGTATTCTCCTGCCCCGGTTTCACAAATTCAGTGGCATCAATCACCACCGGCAGATAGCCGCCTTCGCGTTCCTTCGCCAGCCGGCCGTTGATCCAGATTTTCGACTGGCTCATCGCGCCTTCCAGAGTCAGCCAGATTTTTTTATCGGCCAGACTTTCATCAACCGCAAAGTTTTTCCGGTACCAGACCACACCCTGCCATTGGTCGGTAATCACCAGCGGTTCAAGATAAGCCGAATGAGGCAGATCCACAGTGTCCCACCCGGAATCATCAAATTCCGAAGACTCGAAACCGACTGAGGGATCATCCGGATTTTCCAGACGCAGGAATTTCCAATCCTGGTTTACAGTAACCGTAGTTTCATTCACTTCCTTACAACCGGCCACCAGACCGGCTACGGTCAGCAGACTCATCCATAAAACACTTTTTTTCATAAGACTCCTCTAATTCTTAATCGGCTGTCCCGCCATGGGATAATGCGGTGTTACCGTTGTTTCCTTTTCCAGAATCGCTTTCATCCGCTCCAGAATTTCAGGATACTTATTCGCGACATTCTCGGTTTCATACAGATCCTTTTCGAGATCATAGAGCTCCACTTTTCCGGAAACTCCGTAACGCACAGCTTTCCATTTGCCCATACGGGTTGCCTGACGAAACGCTTTTTCAGTGGGACTTTCGATGATCTCAAAATAGATATAATCATGCTTTTTCTGCTCTTTTCCCAGCACCTCGGGGAGAAAAGAAATTCCGTCGGTCTGTTCAGGCGGCTGAATACCGGCAATTTCAGCAAACGTCGGCATCACATCGTAAAAGGTCGCCTGATGATCCGTCACTTTGCCTTTCAGCCCTTTGGCCGGCCATACGGCAATTGCGGGGACACGGACTCCGCCTTCATACATATCACGTTTGTACCCCCTCAGCCCGCCGGAACTTTTAAAGAAAAAACGGTCGTGATGATTTTCCGCTGTCGGTCCGTTATCGGAAGTAAACAGAATGAAGGTGTTGTCCAGCTCACCCATAGCCTCGAGTTTATCCAGCAGCCGTTTAATCTGCTGATCGAGCATGGTAATACGCGAGGCATGCCTCCGTTCAATTTCGGGCCAGCGGTACCCGTTGCGCATTTCATCCTTATAATTTTCGTACTCGCTCAGAAAAAACTCATGCGCGTGCGGACTGCGGTAGGACATAAACAGGAAAAGCGGTTTTTCGGCATCGTATTCTGTATCCAGATAATCCAATGCAATCTCAGTACGGAACTCATCCAGACAGCTCCACTTTGTATAATCATGAAAGATCTCTTCGGTATTGCCGTTTTTCAGATGATAGCGCTCATCATAGACTCCGCCATCCGGCTTCGGTCCCCACTGCTCCTGCACCGCAAAATCAAATCCGCGACTGCACGCCCAGGTGGAAACATCCTCCGGAATTCCCAGATGCCATTTGCCGATAAACGCCGTCTGATAACCGGCCCCTTTCAGCATTTCCGCGAGCGTAACCTCAGACTTCTTCAAGGCGATACGGTCCCATCTTCCACCGACCGTCACGAAGGCCTTGTTCCCTCGAATTGTGGCTTTCCCGGCGTGAATCCCCGTCATCAGAACACCGCGTGACGGAGAACACACCGAACAGCCCGCATAAAAATCAGTAAAGCGGACACCTTGTTCAGCCAGCCCATCAATCGTCGGCGTTTTAATGATCTCCTGACCGTAACACCCGAGTTCACCATACCCCATATCATCGGCCAGCAGGATCACGATATTCGGTTTTTTCGCCTGTGCCGTACTCAGAAACCAGGCACTCAGAAACAGCAGTATTATTTTTTTCATCTTTACCTCACCCTAAAATAAAAAAGGTATAAAGTTTCCCGGAAAGCAGGCCGGACACCTTCATACCTTTGTTGCTGAAATGATTATTTTTTCTGCGCTTCCGGAAAATTCCACTTATCGAAATGTGACGGCTTCCGACTCTTCTGAATCAGTGTCGTCAGTTCGGCCGCCACTTCCGGATATTCTTTTGCAAGGTTTCTGGTTTCACCGGGATCCTTTTCCAGATCGTACAGTTCAAGCGGCTGTTTCGGGTTTTTATTGATGTTGTACATTACCCCCTTCCATTTGCCTTTCCGGATGGCCTTACGCCCGCCCTTCATCGTGAATTCCCAGTAAAGATATTCATGCTCCTTCTGCCCCGCTTTGCCCAGCAGCGTCGGAAGATAGGAAATACCATCCACTTTCTTATCCAGCGGAACACCGGTCAGCTCCGCCACCGTCGGCAGAAAATCCCAGAAAGCGGATAGATGATCGTTCACCACCCCTTCCTGAATTCTGCCCGGCCACATCGCAATGAACGGCACATGAATTCCACCTTCATACAGATCGCGCTTAAACCCTTTCCAGGTTCCGTTGGAATCAAAATATTCCGGGTCCGCTCCGCCTTCCTCATGGGGTCCGTTGTCCGATGTGAAAATCACCAGCGTGTTGTCCGCTACTCCGAGTTTTTCCAGTTCGGCCATCACTTCACCGACATAATCATCCAGCACATTCACCATCGCAGCAAAAGCCGCATGCCCCTCCGGCTGACCTCTGTAATAATCCTCTTCATAGTTCAGCTCCGGCAGATATTTCCCCCGGTATTTTTCCATATATCTTTCCGGGGCAATCATATCGGCGTGCGGCTGAACAGCGGCATAGTACATGAAAAACGGTTCGTCTGTATTTTCCCGCAGAAACTTCAGGGCCTCTTCATGAATAAGATCCGGTGCATAATCCCTGCTGAACGAACCGACATTCCCCCACAGAAATTCCCGCTCGTTATCGCTCCAGAGCCATGCCGGATAATAGCAGTGCGCCATACGCTGACAGTTATAGCCGTAAAAACGGTCAAAACCCATGCGCTGCGGATCACTCGTCGATCCGGCCATGCCCAGCCCCCATTTTCCGAATACGCCTGTTTTATAGCCCGCCTTCTTAAAATGATGTGCCACGGTATACGTATCCGCCGGCATCGGCTGCTGCCCTTCCGGCTTTAATTCTGCATTCCCCCTCACCGCCGCATGGCCCATGTGATAGCCCGTCAGCAGCGAACAGCGCGACGGTGCGCAAACGGTTGAACCCGAATAATGGTTCGTAAACCGCATGCCCTTTTTCGCCAGTGCATCAATATTCGGTGTTTCAAACTTCGTCTGGCCATAACAGCTCAGATCGCCATACCCCAGGTCATCCGCCAGAATAAAAACCACGTTCGGCTTTTTCGCCAGAACCTGTATTCCTGCAAGAAAAACAACTCCGACCATCATCCATTTTTTCATCATATACTCACTCCTGCTCACAGTTTACCCCCCTCGGTTTTCAACCGTAAAATGAACAGTAGATGTAATCAGTTATGCCTCGAACTGATAGGCAATAATTTGTTTTAAACATACAAAAATTCGCCAGCGGCTCATCCTCCTCATATTTTTTTTGCGGATAATTCTTATCATACATATATTATATACTATTATCTTTCTTGCCAGATGTGCCGCAGAAGAACCCTGCAGTACTGGACCTTCTTTCTGTCACACCATTAAAAAAGGAGAAAAAATGAGGATATTGAAAAGAGGAATATATTTCAGCTGCACCGCACTCAGCCTGACCTTCGCGGAAACCGGGGAAATTCGCACCTGGTCTTCGGCCAATGGACAGGCCACGTTTTCAGGTTCCGTGGTACAAATTGTTTCCGGAAAAGTGATTCTCGATAACGGGCAAGGCAAAGAAGTTACGGTGCCCATCGCAAAACTTTCACAAGCAGACCGCGACTATCTATCCGCTTATCAGCAGGAACGCAAATCGGAACAGCGCGCAGCGGAACGGAAAGTGGACCTGCCCTACAAGCAGGGCGAAGTGGTGGGACCGATCCGCGCCAAATCGAGCTCACATTATTATCTCTATTTACCCGAATCGCTGACCAGTACACGCAAGGCGCCTTTGCTATTTTATACACACTCCTCCCGCCCGCAGGATGCACGCCTGATCGAAGAGCTGATTACAGCCGCGGAAATCAACGGCTGGGTGATGGCCCTGTCGGTTGAATCCTGCAACGATAACGGCACCAGTGCCAACCTCGATACCGCAAACAAAGCCGTTGACCATATTCTCGATACACTTCCCGTGGATAAAAAACGGCTCTACTTTACCGGGAATTCCGGTGGCGGGGCCATGTGCATGATTAATGGAGCGGATATGCGCGCCTGCGGGTTAATGCCGAATGTCGGATATCTGCCCTCATCAGCGGGCAAACCGAAATGCGATGTTTTTGTGATCAACGGAGGCACCGACTACAACCGCTATACCTCTGCAGACATGAGGAAAAAAATCGGTAAAACAGCCGTTCATCGATTTCACGGAGGCGGACATGGCAAAGCGCCCGCATGGCTTTTTCAGGATGGCATGCTCTGGCTCGAAGGCCGGTATCTCGCAGAAAAAGGCGATAAAGCGGCCGGAGAACGGGATGATTATATCGAGGCATTAACCGCCTGGATCAATGCCAATACAATCCGCGAGCCCCACCGGGCCTATTACTGGGCGGTCTTTATGAAAAAACAGCTGAACTGCTCTCCCGCCCAAAACGCCGCGCTTGATGCCGTCATCAGCGAACTCGGCCAGGCCCCTGAAAACGCACTCTATGTCGAAGGGCTTGCCGATATTGACAATCTGTCTCTCAATAAACTCTCTAAATATGGCCAGGGGTCGCTGTATGACCATTCCAACGGAGCCGTGGAATCAGAATGTGAAAAACTGCTCCGGAAATACGAAGGCGTACCCGTCATAGAGGATGCCCTCAAAGCCATCGGTTCCCCCACGCCCCCCAAACCATCCTATGCCTACTGATCCCCTGTATGCCTCTGCCGGCACGCACCGTCGAATGTATTGTTCAATAAAGGAAAAATATGAAAATCAAATATGTCCTGTTCATCTGCTGCTTCATCCACTCATTATCTGCCCGGGGAGATCAATACCGCGTTTTTACCGATGCGAATGGCCGGTCCATTGAAGCTAAAATTGTTCAATTAGATCCTTCCGGGAAGAAGGTGACGCTTGAGCGGAAAAACAGAAAAACAGCCACCATTCCCGTCAACATGCTCTCCGAAGAGGATCAGAATTACATTCTTTCATGGGAAAAGAAGTCGGCTACCACGCAGCTTGCTGCCAAACAGGAATCTGTTGTTTTATCAAAGAAGGAGCTCAAGTTAATCGGAGAGCAATACATTGAAGCCTTGGAAACTGGCGATTTTGAAAAATTCCGGTCTCTTTATCTCAACCCGGATCAAATAGATCTATCGATGTTTGAAAAACTCAAGGCCGTGGTTAACGAGATGGAATATGAGGGTGTGGATGACGGCAACATAGAACTGTCCGTAGAATTCAACAGCAACTCCGCTGAACCTGATTTTTACTGGGTTTATGATCCGAATATAAACTTGGCAATCTATGCAAATCACTGTGAACGATGGCTGCTTCTTACATCTGATGGAAAGATCAAATATGATATGATGCTGTTTCACCATCCTATGACATTTGCCATCCTTAAAGTATATCATATCAATACTATATGCGGTCCGCGCAAGGGCGCATTCGTCAATGAAATACATCAGAGAAATGCCGCGATCGCCTATGAGGAGTTAAAGAGCTTAGACATTCCGATGTTCGGTCTCGACCTGAACAGTAATCCGAATACCATCGGAACTTCATTGAAAAAGATTCAGCGCTGGATGCAGGATGAAGGAGATCAATGGGACACATCGGAACCCAAAGCGTTCTATCCTCAGGATTGTATTAAATCTGAGTCTGCCCTGATTGTAAATTAGCCGCTCATAAAAGAGCAGATGAATCTTCTGCGGAACACAGGGTGCCCGACATAACGGTTGGACAGCCCCGGATGTGCGTAACGATTCGCACATTATCGCCGGAATGCGGGCAGCCCCGGATGTTCAGTTTTTTATATCCTGCCAAGGACGGGAGGGATCGGTATCGAATGAACCGTCGTGGAAGGTGCCGAACCATTTATCGAACGGGATCAGACATTCGCCGAAATTATAACGATAATAACGGTGATGCAGATAGTGGAAGTAGGAACCGGTCGGCACCTTGCCGTCGAGAATCGGCCCTTCAAATCCATGATGACCGCCCGCTGGTGTCAACGCCGTGAGCTGCGCATTAAACAGCATATGTAATGGATGTGACGGAACAATCCAGTGAATCATGATGACACTGAAATATCCGAAACATTCCACCGGATGCATCGCCAGACCGGCCCATGGCCCGGGATTGACGTTGAGATGATGCAGCGAGTGGTACCGCTTAAACATCGGCTTCCAATGCAGAAAACGGTGCACCCAGTAAAAATGAAATTCGCGCCAGACGGGAATCAGGAAAAACCAGGCGACAAACCAGACCGGATGCATCGCCCATTCGAGAAAAGGAATTTTACCATTGGCGTAGGCCCACATAAACAGCACTTCATAGGCCGTCCAGAACGGTACCGCACTCACGCACGTCCAGAAAATATTGTCGAGCACCTGGTTTTTGAAGAGAAACTTTTTATTCCCTTTGTTCTGCCAGCGGGGATCATATTTCTGCTTTGTGCCCTGAAGCTTCAGCATATAGAGCACCAGATGCCACGCCCCGCAGACCATCCAGATCAGAATTTCATTCCGCACCAGCATATAAAGAATCCAGTTCCAGCTGAACGAACGGCACTGCTCCAGCGGCGGCTGAAACCAGTACCATGTTGCAGCGGTCACTCCGAAAAAAAGAAGGTGCCACGGCCAGATATAACCCGGCCATCCAAAAAGCCATTTCAGTATTGCACCGATGTTCTGCGGCGTTTGAAAAAGAGGAGCATATTTCACCGGATACGGCGGACGCCATTCCCCTTGCTGTTGTATTCTCCGAATTCACATGACTTCTTCTCTTTTGCATTCATGATGATCACCTTACTCATAATTCAATTTAAAATAAGAGCCGCAGCAGAATTCGAATGAACAGCGACGCCGCTCATCCGTGACATACTGCGGCCTGAAACTACCGCCGGTTGAACTCCCTCACTGCATCAAAGGCCGCAATGATATTTTCGGCAGGGACCTCCGGCAGAATATTATGAATGGTATTAAAGATAAATCCGCCGCCCGGACTGAACAGTTCGCATCGTTCCAGCACATGTTCCCGAACGGCGGCGGGCGTGGCCTTATTCAGAACCGAAGCCGTATCGCATCCCCCTCCCCAAAAGGTGATCTGATCGCCGAATTCTTTTTTCAGGCGCTCCGGCTCCATTTCGAAGCAGTTGGTCTGTACCGGATTGATGATGTCATATCCCGCTTCAATGAGATCAGGCATAATACGGTAAATCGAACCGCAGGAATGCAGAAAGGTTTTCATCTGCGAATTTTCGTGCACAAAGGCATTCAGCCGGGTGTGATGCGGTTTAAACAGTTCACGATACGTATCCGGCGGCATAAACAGTCCGCCGGTTGTGCCCAGATCGTCGCCGAAACGCAGAATATCACAGCAGTCGCCCACCGCCTCACACACCTTTTCCAGTGTTTGAAGATGACGCTTCATCAGTTCTTCCAGCAGCCCCGTTACCGCCTCGGGCTCTGTCAGCAGATCCACCAGAAAGTTATCAAGTTTTCTCAGAAACGTGCCCCACTCAAACAGATTGCAACCGCAGACGATCATTAATGCTTTATCGCTCTCTTCCCGCAACCGCAGGGTATTTTCACGCAACGTGGTCCAGAACTTCGGATCGTCGGCATGATCCCACGGGCTGTGCGCCATCGCCTGCCAGAGCACCATATCCATAGCGTCATCAAGACCGTCGTAGTTTTCCGGATAATCCTTTTCATAAGGGAAATAGGTCTGGTCGAAAAAGGCACCGTCCGGTGGCATACGGGCAATCACTTTTCCGTTGCGCTCCACCTCCCAGGCACCATCTTCACGTTTCTGCGGCCTGAACCATTCGGGATACTGCGCCGGCGTTCCGTCCGGCAGCGTAATGTCATACCAGTCATCATCCGCCGTATTAAAAGTCCGGCCGATATCCAGCACATCACAACCCAGTGCATCCAGTACCTCCGTTTCTGGCTGTGCCAGCTGCTGCACCACATCATAAATCCGGGTGTGACCACCATGGAAGCCCAGTGCTTTCTTGAGCTTATTGTAGCCCATGGCCGAAATGCCGGAACTTGGGTTCGACCCCAGATCAACCGGAATCTGATCGACGGCCTGATGATTGATTGCTGCAAGTACGCGTTCTTTTGAAGTCATATCTTCTTTCCAAAGTTAAAATGAATATTACAGTGAAAGATGTTTTTCATCACAATCTCTCATCACCAATGAACAGATCGGCGTCTATAATGTATGATCGCGTATCTATTCCGGGAAATTCGGGCTCCATACCGGCAAAACATAAACTGTACACCTCTCACATCAATGACACCCTGTTCATATGCGTCCCGATCAATGAAAAACGGCATATAGAGTCAACATGACAATAAAGAGAACAGCCGCGAGCAACTTGTAGTTTCTGATCCCGGGAAGACCGGGTTCACGTATCGCATCCAAGGGATGATTCCATATGAGGCCTCTTTTTTCCTCCGTCAATGCTTCGGGTTTGAACAACGATGCCGTGATCATAATGACTGCGCAGATACAGAAGAGATAAAAACCAGACATCATGAACGGAACATTCCATCCGGTTTGCTCTTTAAAAAAATCGAGACCGAACACAACAAATCCAAGTGCTGAACCCGTAATAAGCGTTGCGATTGATCCAAACGATGAAGCCCCTTTCCAGAACACACCAAAAACAAATACCGAGGTAATGGGCGGAGAAATATAACTTATAGCAGCATTGATACCCTGAAAAATCGTAGGGTAACGTCCGAGAAACGGTGCAACACCAATAGCCAGAACCATACCCGCAACAGTTACCATACGACCGATGGTAATCAGTCTTTTTTCCGTGGCATCGGGCTGCCATTGTTTATAAAGATCATATGAAAAAAGAGTCGCGGCAGAATTCAATGCTCCGGAAACCGTACTCATCAGTGCCGCCATCAACGCCGCTGCAATCAGCCCTTTCAACCCGACCGGAAGTAGATGCGCAATCATTGCAGAGTAAATGTCAGACGATCTTTCCACATCAGGCAGTTTACCCTGCATAATCAGCGCTTTGGCAATAAGACCGGGAAGAACAAAAATAAAGACCGGAAGAATTTTCAGAAATCCGGCAAACAACGGACCCAGGCGGGCGTGCTGTTCATCTTTGGCACCAAGAACACGCTGCACAATTGTCTGATCAGTACACCAGTACCAAATTCCAATGATGGGATAACCCAGCAAAATAGAATACCACGGAAGACCGGAAGGATCACCCTTCGGGCGAAGCACGCTGAACAGATGAGGATCAACGGTTTCGGTCAGCCCGCCCCATCCTCCCACTTTGACCAAAGCCACCCCTGTCAGAACAATTGCACCGATCAGAAGAACAATGGTCTGAACGGATTCGGTCAAAACCACTGCCATCAGCCCTCCAACCATCGTATAAATCCCGGTTAGAACCGCAATACTGATAATACTGGTCATCAGAGGAATACCAAACAACCCCTCAAGTACCACAGCCCCGGCATAGAGGCTGAAACCGATATGGATAAAAACAGCGGAAATAATCGATAATCCGGAAAGCCAGTTGCGACTGGCCTTACTATACCGACGCTCCAAAAAATCCGGCAGTGTAGCAACTCTTGACCGGATATAAAACGGAGCAAAAAAGAGGGACAGAACGATCAGCGTAAATGGTGCCATCCACTCAAAGTTACCGTAGGCCAAACCGTTCTTATACCCCTCCTCGGCAAGGCTCACAAGATGGACCGTGGAGAT
Source organism: Verrucomicrobia bacterium S94 (assembly GCA_004299845.1). NCBI lineage: Bacteria > Pseudomonadati > Verrucomicrobiota > Verrucomicrobia bacterium S94. The sequence continues at coordinate 1,502,215 of CP036201.1, forward strand.
ATTGGTGGAAAATAACGCCAGACCTATCACCGGCCATTTCAACGATCCGCCCGCCAGAAAATAACTCGTACCCTCGCCGGAAGTACCATCCTTTTTCCTCCAGAGTCCGGCCCAACAGCCCAGCGCAACAATACCTCCAAGATAAGCCAGTAATATAACCAGGTCTGCACCTGCAATCTGTATCTGCATAAATCTCCCCGCATCAAACCTGCATACCACGCACAGTGAAATAGATATATCGTAAGCTTCGACTGCTTGCTTCCACATCTTTCCAGTGGTAAATTTCCGACATGAGCAATTTTAAGGAGATCATCAGTTACGGGCACATTGAGAACAAAATGATGTATCCGCACAAGAATCCCGGTATGGAACTCGTACTTGTGGAACAGGGCCGCCTTGACTGGGCCGTCGAGGGCGTGCCTGAAGCCCTGAAACCCGGCACTCTGTTTTTCACCCTGCCCTGGCAGACACACGGCAGCATGCAGATCCGGGAACCGAAAAATCGGATCTACTTTATTCTGTTCGATCTGCCCGGATCAGGCTTCCTACCCCGGAAAAAAATCACGATGGCCGAACGATTCGGCTTCACTGCAGCCGAACAGAAGTTTATCAGCACGGCCCTGGTCCATGCCCGACGTCATGCCTGGCCCGCCTCAAAACTGGCGCAGCATAACTTTCCCGAAATGATCCGGCGGCTGGAGACGGGTGCAGAAGCGGATCAGTCCATTGCCATCTCCATGCTCCGCACTTTACTGTTGGAACTGGCCTTCATCATCACCAACGATCTCGAAACCGCGGCCGGCACCTCCCCGACTTCCGAAACCATCGAAACCTTTCTGAAGTCGCTTCATCATAAACTCGAACATCCCTGGAGATTGGATGAAATGGCTGCGGCCTGCGGCGTGAAGCGCACCTATTTCACGAATGTTACCCGCAAGCTGACCGGCTATGCGCCCCTGCAGTATCTGAGCCGCCTGCGGTTTGAGCAGGCCTGCCGCCTTTTGCGCGAAACGGAGTGGTCAATAACCGACATCGGATTCGAATGCGGATACAGCACCAGCCAGTATTTTACTGAATCCTTTAAAAAGGCTGCACGTATGACCCCTTCCGAATACCGGAAAAGTCTCCCGGAACTTGAACAGATCCTGCAGGCGAACTGGAAACATCCCGAACTGCGCAGCATTGATGACGAACGCAGGCGGCAGCGCATTTTCACTTAACAGAAGGCGCTTCAACCGGAATAAGCAGTTCCGCCGGTGCAAGATTCTCCGACTCTATGCGGATCAGAACTTCATCGGCATTCCCGGCTTTGACAATCGCGAGACACCGACCCTGATCCGTCCGCCGCCTTCTCTTTTCGGTAAAAGGATCCTCTGCCCCATGGTTCCGAAATCCAGCCCCAGGATTTCGCCGCCGGCAATCGAATAAACCAGCAGCCGATCTTCATGTTTAACCGGAATGCCCTCGATGTCCGTTAACTGAACCTCAACATGCACAACACCGCCAGGCCGCACGGTTTCTGCATCGGCCACCGCTTCAATACGCGCCGGATCACCGGCGGTTTGCAGCACGAATTCGCAGACCGGTTTTCCATCGCTGATTCCCACCGCTTTCAGTTCGCCCGGTTCGAATTCAATATCGTACCAGTTCATGATCCGGTTGGAGAAATCGCTGAGTTTCTGTTTCCCGATTTTACGGCCGTTCAGATAGAGCTCAACAAACTCACAGTTTGTAAAGGTCACCAGATTGAGCGTTTCCCCGGTTTTGAAATTCCACATCATTCGGCGTTCCGGAGAACCCCAGCACCGGAAAGATTCAATCGGCTTCATCTCATCATAAACCGCCACACTGACCACCGGTTTTTCCGACCAGAGCGCTTCATAAAAATAACCGTTAACGGTTTTGAAACTGGCCATATCCAGCAATGCACTGCTGCCGCCATTGATGCGTGGCCAGTCTTTGTTTTTACTGACTTCTCCCAGATAACGTGTACCGCTCCAGAGAAACAGACCTGCATTAAATTCATTGTCCAGCACATCCAGCCACGGAGCACGCTCCACCAGATCCCATCGTTTGAACTCCGTACTGCTGTAGTAAACATAGCTTTCCGTACTCACAAACGCTTTACCGGGATTGCGGTGCCCGATTCGTTTCACCCATTGTTCGCCGTAATTCATGCCGATCAGATCCATGTACTGCGTCGATTCAAGAATATCATCCACCTTCTCTGAAGGATCTTTATCCAGTCCCCGCTCCATGCCGGAAACAACCGGGCGGGTCGGATCGATGGACCGCACAAAGTTGCAGTATTCCGCCAGCCCCTCATTCTGTTTTTCACTGCCGGCCGGATAGTTTTCATTCCCCACACTCCAGATGATGACGGACGGATGATTGCGGTCGCGCCGGATGGTCTGCCTGAAATTCTTCTTCCATTCTTTGCGGAAATTCGGTTCGGCAAATTTCGGATCATTCAGCGGGTCGGCATTCGGACGAATCTGATGTTCCCATTTATCGACAAACTCATCCATCACGAGAAAACCCATGCGATCACACAGATCCATAAATTCCGGCGCCATTGGATTATGTGCCGTACGGATGGCATTGCAGCCCAGTTCTTTCAGATTCTGCAGACGCCGCTCCCACATTTCCACCGGCACGGCCGCACCAACTGTTCCCATATCGTGATGCAGACAGACTCCCTTCAATTTCATATTTTCCCCGTTCAGGAAAAAGCCCTTTTTCCCATCGAACCGGATCGACCGAATTCCGAATGTGCTGCGATACACATCGACTGTTTTTTCACCGACCTTCACCCGGCTTTCTGCAGAATAAAGCACTGGTGAATCCACCGACCAACGCTGCGGATTTTCGACAGTGAGTGTCTGCTCCACATCAAATGCCTCCGCGATTTTTCCGGAGGACGCCGAACGCGCCACTTCCCGGCCCGCCGGATCGAACACGACGGTTTCAAGTTCGAACTCTGCCGGATTCCCCTTATTCTCCAGCTCGGTCCTGAAATGGATTTCCGCCGCCCAGTCTGTAATTTCCGGGGTCGTGATATACGTACCCCAGTTCTTCACATGCACCGGATCTTTTTTCGTAAACCAGACCTGCCGATAGATTCCCGAACCGGAATACCAGCGACAGTTCGGCACATCGTGATTATCCACCCGAACCGCAATCACATTTTTCTGTCCAGGCCTGATGAGTCCGGTGATATCAAAATAAAAACTGGTATATCCGTCGAACTGCTGCCCGGCAAACTCCCCGTTCACAAACACACGGGCATGACGATAGACCCCGTCGAACTGGATTTCGAAAATCTTTCCTGCATCTTCCGCTGGCACCTCGAACGACTTCCGATACCAGGCAATCCCGCCCGGCAGCCAGGCGTTGCGTCCGGGGTTATCCCGACTGAACGCAAACTCCACACTCCAGTCATGCGGCACATCCAGCCTCCGCCACCCCGAATCATCAAAACCGGCCTGCTCCGCTCCGGCCGGATCGCTGAGTGAAAATCTCCAGTCTTTGGAAAAACTGATTCTTCCGGCCTGGAGATTCATTGCACAGACCAAACCAACCAACAGTAAAAACAAATGTTTCATCGTTTATCCTACGGATTGAATGTACGAACAAGAACAACACCATGCGCTGGAACCTTTGCCGAAAAACTTCCCGTATAGGTTCCGATATCCCGCTGTCGCCAAACATCGCGTAATGTTTTACGCCCGCGGATGCCTGCCGTTTTCCAGTCAATGGAAAGGGTCCGCACCTTATCGTCTTTATTCACCAATCCGATGGCCTTTTCCCCGTCAGCCAGGTCCTTCACAAGAATTTCATAGTCATCCTTCACCACCACGGATACCGCAGGAATCGCTTTTTCATCCTGATGAATGGCCAGTACCTCATGGTTGCAGAGCAGGTTCTTTGTAAAATCATCCATCATTTCAATCGGACAGCCGATCAGCATCGGTGCGCTCCAGAGTGTCCACAGCGAAATATGGGCATACTGCTCATCCGGGGTTAGACGCGATGGACGCGGTTTCTGCCCCTTATTTCCTTCCACCACATGACCGACCACCAACATATCCGGATCCGGAAAATGACCCGGCCCGCCGCGCTCGCCCTCTTCAATCCAATGACGATGCAGCTCCCACTGATCAATAATATTCAGATGTGCTCCATCCTGATCCCAGCGGTCTTTCAGATCGCCCGCTGTGCGCCAGCAGTTTACTTCCTTCGCGTAAAGCGCCGCATGTTCGAGCGGCGCCGTATTGGACAGCGAATAGACAATATCCCGGCCACTGTTTTTCAATGCGCGGGCCATACGCAGCGTGCTTTCCGGATCGTTCGGATTCCAGTCGTATTTCAGATAGTCGATGCCCCATGCCGCCCACTGTTTTGCATCATTTTCATCAAATTTATATTTCTCTACCACCTGATTCGCTTTTTTAACCGCTTTGGATGCTGCATATTTTCCGGCACTCCAGAAGCCGTCCTCATTCTCACTTGATCCCCCGACAAAACCGGCATAGGTGGTAACCCACGGCGAGGAATAAATGCCGATTTTCAATCCCAGTGCATGCACTTCATCACACAGCGATTTCATATCAGGAAACTTTTCCGGATGCCCCTGTATCGCATTGAATTTTCCGCCGCGTTTCCCCTGCCAGGCATCATCGATATTAATGTATGTCCAGCCATAATCTTTCAGGCCCTTTTCCGCCATAGCACGGGCAGAAGCGAGTACCTTTTCCTGATCGACCTGATGTCCCCAGCAGTTCCAGCTGTTCCAGCCCAACGGCGGCGTAAGACAGATTTCATCACCGACTTTAATGAGCAGTTTTTTTTCATCCTGGCCCCTCTTATTTTCCGCCTGAAGCGTCCCCGTATAATCACGTTTTTCCAGCGATTTGATTTTTCCGGAAATGATGCCGGAACGGGGATCCACCGTCAGCCCTTCGGGCAGATTTTTCACTGAATAGGTTAACGGTTCTTTTCCGGTGGCCGGAATCGTATAACGAAAAGGAGACCCCGGACGCACCCCGAACACCGCCGGCCCGTGAATCATCGGTTCCGGTCGTTCCTCCGGGGTCAGAATATACCGGCCTTCGCCGAACTCCGGAGCATAAATCCCCCGGCCATTCCATTCAGCGCAGCATTTGCAACAAAAACACACAGTATTGCTTTCCAGAAAACCTTCATAAGCTACTCTCCATTAAATCAGCTTTTCATGATGGGAGAAGCTACGATGATTCGGTATCCGGAACTATCGGCGATTTTGTAAATAATATACGAATTCTTGCAATCAGCACATCACATCATCGATTTACGATATTTCAACGGGGGAAGACCATAGCGGGCTTTGAATAAACGGCTGAGATGCTGGGCATGGCAGAAGCCGCATTGTGCGGAGATATCCTCAACCGTATCTCCGGACGTTCGCAGCAGATGTTCCGCAGCAGAAAGCTTAAACTCAACCATCTTTTCATGCACGGTCTGCCGCACAAGCGTTCTGAACCGGATCTCCAGCACACGACGTGTCAGTCCGACGTAATCTGCAATCTGCTCGGTTCCGATGGAACGGGAAAGGTTGCTCTTCATATAAATCAAGGCATCACGGATCTGCTCATCAATCACGGCGAAACTGTCCGTGCTTGCACGCGTTGTCACTCCCTGTGGCGGAATCATCCGTGTGGTTTTCGGCGGATGTTTTCCGTCCATGAGCTGATTCAGCAGCTGGGCGGCTTCATAGCCCAGCAATTCAAGGTTGTGGTTTACACTGGAAAGCGGAATCTGGAGATATTCGCAGATCAGCGGATTATTATCCACACCCAGCACGGCTATCTCGCCGGGCACATCATACCCCTCCTCAATACACAGGCTCAACAGCCAGGCCGCATCGGAATCCCTCCGCGCAAAAACCGCACAGGGCCGGGGAAGCTCCTTGAGTTTTTCCGCCATCCGCACCCGGTTCCGGGCAAACACGCCATCGAGCCGGATCACCGGTTCATTCAGCTTTTCCTGAAATCCTTCAAGTCGCGCCAGACTGACGGCATCCCGTTCAAACGAAAACCAGGCAAAATTACGATGCCCGTATTTCAGCAGATGCTCTGCCGCGGTCTGCCCGATCCCCCGGTTATCCGCAACGACACGAGGCAGTTTTAAATCCGTCCGGTTCATCGAAATATCGACCACCGGCACCCGCGACTCTTTTACGAGCTGCTCCATTTTCGGTTCATCCGTCAATGCACAGAGAATACCGTCCCCCGGAACCGATCCGGCATTCTGGATCCCTCGATATAGCCCAGATCAAGATACCATCCGAAATCCCGCGCCGCCCGTGCAATCCCGTGGTGGGATGCAATATTCAGACCGCCGATGAGTACCAGTACATTTTTATTGCCCATCGAAGACACTATATCCTTCTGCGCACATATGCATTTTTTAATTTCATATATGCATTTCACAAAATACCCGTCTTTATGTCAAACCTTCGGATGCTTGGTGATATATGGATATAGAATAGCGGATATCTTACGACTGTGGTCCGTCCGTTCCATGCGTGTTGAAATACAACGGAACCCCGGAAGAATCCGGTCCCATGTTTGATAAAGGAAGTATAAGAATGACAAAACGCTGTACTCTACTGTTTCTGCTGATTCTCACGCTGACCTCATGGGCTCAGGAGTGGAATGCCCCGGTTCGCGGGTCGTGGATCGCCGACACCGGTCTTACGCTGGTCGGCAAAGACCGTGTTGCCGATATTGTCGTATCGCCGGATGCCCACTCCTGTGTGAAGCAGGCGGCAAAATTTCTGGCCTCCGACATCGAAAAGATTACCGGACAGAAACCGGATATTGTTCCGAAGGTACGGAACAATAAACCGTTTATCCGGCTGGCCACGGCGGGCAGCGACCGCGTGCCGGCCGACTTCCGGTCGCTGAGCGGAAAATGGGAGGCGCATAAGATTCAGACCGTTGAAAACGGAGTCTGGCTGGTCGGTTCCAATCCGCGCGGAACAGCGTTTGCCGTATATACATTTTCGGAACGCATCGGCATTGATCCGCTGTATTGCTGGACCGGATACACCCCGGAAAAACATGAGATACTGCGGGTGAAGCCGATCGATTATACCGCCGGGGAACCGACCTTTAAATATCGCGGACTGTTCCATGATGATGAAGACACGCTGCCGCAGGAACTGGATGAGCGCGGACTGCCTCAGGCGGGCGGCACCATTGATCCGGCCTGGTATAAGCGTTATTTTGAAACCGCACTGCGGCTGCGTATGAATCAGGTTGCACCGTATACCCGCGCCAAGCGGACAATGGAGGTGCAGCAAATGGCCAGTGACTGGGGCCTGTTCTATACCTCGCATCATTACGATATTCTGCTCTCCAACCCGTGGGGATACAGCCGGGAAGGTCTGGCGGAAAAACGTGGTGTCGACGGCCGGTATGACTGGGCTGAAAATCGCGAGGGTATCACGAAATACTGGAAAGCCGGAGTGGAGGAGAATAAGGATCTGGACTGCATCTGGCCGGTCGGTCTGCGGGGCACACACGACGGACATTATGAATTCCCGGAAGGCACGACTCAGGAGGAAAAAAACCGTGTATTCACCAAGGCCATGACCGAACAGGTGGAAATGACCAAAGCGATTCTTTCGGAAACGAAGAATCCCGTCTTTCATTTCACGCTTTATGCGGAAATGCTGAAAGCTTTTCAGGCGGGGACACTCAATCTGCCGGAAGACGTCATTCTGGTCTGGAACGACGACGGTGATGGTATTATGCGCGCATTACCGGAACCGGAGGAACTCGGAAAATGGAAACACGGCATCTATTACCATCTTGCCTATTATGGACACACCACGAAACAGACGGCACACACCATCACTCCGATGCGGATTGAGGAACAATTCCGTAATATCGTCAAGGCCGGAGCAACGGAATACATGCTCTGCAATGTATCCGAAATGCGCGAACACACTATGAATACGCGGTTCATAGCCGGAATCTGCTGGGATGCGGAAACCGCCTTCAGTAGAGAAGACGCCGCCGACCGCTTCTCCCGGTGGTGGAGCCGGGAATATTTCGGCAATGGTGCCGACGGCGCTTATTCCGCCTACATGGATTATTTCAGGATCTATCATGCCCATGATCAGATCTGGCAGGGAGCCCGTTCGCTGGAACGGGCACTGCACGATGTTTATTCCCGGCTGGCGGGCGACCATCATGCAGGCCGTTGGAACGACCCGGAAAAACAGGCGGAATATAACCGTATGAAAACGCGGGCCTCGGTATATGAAAAAACACTGGCATCAGCGCGCGAAGCTCAGTCGAAAATGAACGCTCAGGAAGCTCGTTTTTTCTATGAGCATGTCATTTTCCCGCTACTGATCGATTACCGCCCGACCAAAGCCGCGGAATATGTCTGGCAGTCAACCTGGTCATGGCCGCAGGATCGGATTTTTGCGCTAATCAATCAGGCCGAAGAACAGCTTCAGCTGCTCGAAGACGAGGTCGATCAGGCGGAACGCCCTCCTTTTCAGGACTGGTACAAAGACACCTGGATCCGCCGTTACGACAGCTATACCAACGTGCATTATTCCAACTACCGTATGCAGGATTTCCGCGAACGGTATAAACAGAGAAACGAATCTTATAAACACCGATATTCAAAATGATTTTACTTAAAGAATCCATGCGCTGGTTTGGGCCGAACGATCCGATTTCGCTGCGCGACATCCGGCAATGCGGCTGTGAGGGTGTTATGTCATCACTGCATCATCTGGACTATGGCGAATTGTGGAGCCGGAAAGAAATCGCCAGGCGAAAAGCAGAAATTGAGGCAGAAGCGTTGAAATGGCTGGCGGTCGAATCCGTGCCGGTCTCGGAAGCAATCAAAACCCGCACCGGCGATTTTGAACAGCATATCGAAAATTATAAACAGACCATACGTAATCTGGGTGCGGAAGGCATTGATACGGTCATTTACAACTTTATGCCGGTGCTCGACTGGATCCGCACCGACATGGCCCATACGCTGCCGGACGGAACACAGACCCTGTTGTTTGATCCCGTCAGATTTGCGGTCTTCGACATTCATCTGCTTCAACGCCCCGGAGCGGAACATGATTTTGCCGCTCCGGTCCGGAAAAAAGCCGCAGCACTTTTTAAGTCGATGTCCACCGAAGAGCGCAGGAATTTTGAAAAAACCATTATTGATGTTTTTCCCGGCATGGATTTCAGCTTCACGCTGGATAACATCCGGGCCATGCTGGCGACATATAACGATATTGACCATTTCCAACTTTTGGAAAACCTGAAGCTGTTTCTTGAGGAAATCATTCCGGTCTGCGAAGAAGCCGGCGTCAGAATGGCCATCCATGCCGATGACCCGCCCTTCCCCGTACTCGGTCTGCCGCGTATCGTCTCCACCGAATCCGATTTAAAGGCGATTATCCGCCTCGTTGACAGCCCGGCCAACGGGATCTGCTTCTGCACCGGATCGTTGAGTCCCCGCGAAGACAACGACCTGCCCGGCATGGTTGAACGGCTGGGGCACCGGATTAATGCCTTTCATTTCCGAAGCACCCAACGCAATCCGGACGGTTCCTTCTATGAAGCCAATCACCTGGAGGGATCGGTCGATATGCCGGCCGTTTTAAAAGCCGCACTTCGTGAAATGAAAAAACGTAAAGACGCAGGACGTACAGATTGGCAGCTTACCTTCCGCCCCGATCACGGCCGCACCATGCTCGACGATCTTCAGAAACCGCCGCTCAAAACCCCCGGCTATACCTGCATCGGCCGCCTGCGCGGTCTTGCGGAACTCCGCGGCCTGCAGACCGGATTACAATCTGCTGAATAGCAGCGTATTTTCCTGATTCACAGACGGTCGGTGACTTTTATTACTTCTTGTCAGACTCCCAACCATAAAACTCCACAATGGAAAGCTTTTCCGGCAGTGCAAAATGATCCGCTTTTAGCCGATGATGCCTTAATAACTGTTTATACGAGGTTTGTAAGGCAAGACTCCGCCACTTTTAAGGAGCGGCTTTTTCTGCACCAGCCTGCGCTTAAGCATTTCAAGAAAATCATGAACAAATGCATCTGTTTCCGCAAGCATCGCGGCATCTTAGGCATATAACAACGGTTCCAGCACCATATGCTTTATCGAATGATTTGAGCGGGTGGACTTTGTTGAGTAGGGTTTGGATTCGCACCGGGCATACTCCCTCTGTGTTGTGTTGTTGTGGTAAACCACACATTACAGATAAGTTGCCCGGTGCGTTAATCATTTGTTTTTACCCACAGATTCAGCGAAAGACCTTTAAAAATGGACAAGGAGCAGGGATCATCGGATCAAGGAGTCCGAGAGTAAAGCGGGACGACGGACAGATGCGGTCCTGAACCATTTCCGGAAAACCCCGCCAAAATGACGGGGTTAATCAACTGTCGAAAAGGTGTCCTTACGAACACCTCACTGTTTCAGTTGCTGAAAAAATTACATCATGAAACGACGTCGGACAAACAGTACAGCACCACCGAAAAAGGCAATCATACCCATCGTTGCCGGTTCAGGAATCGCAACAAGAGAAATATTCTCAATCGTTGCTCCGACATTGCCCGCATCACCTACGGAATTAATGGTGAAGCGAACTCCGATATAGTCATAATCACTCAGGTCGGTTAATCCACCAATGGCAACACTGTTCGTTGTACTTACCGACAGTGTTGTTCCTGCTGTCGATGTTGCCTGTCTGATAGAAGGATATGCAGTTCCATTCGCATGAACCCAGGGAATATCTCCATCGAGAAAATCATATGCAGTTGAAGTTCCTCCGGCAATATTATTTCCAGCAACCACATCATTGTAAAAATTAATACCCGAGAACATAATATCACTGGGATCAGGGGTCTGTTCCACCGTCCATCCGACCAGCTGATAGTCAACGGCCAGGGAGGCATTGGAAAGGGCCGTTGCAGCCGGCGTCCAGTCAAAGCTCAACACTAAATCCGATCCCGTGTTGGCTCCGACCGAAATGACCTGCATAACACCGAAATCGTTCGCTCCATCAGTATCCCAGACCGGAACTTTGCTTTCCAGGCCACCGAACGCACTTTGCTGCCAGTATTCTTTGGCTCCCCAACCGATGTCGGTCAGAGAAAAAGTATGGTTATTCTCATTATGATCCGTAAACGTGTTATTCAACAGGTTCGCCTGAACCACTCCCGCAACAGCAAGTGCTATTACAATTAATGTATTTTGCTTCATTTTAACCTTTCTTTTTTAATGTTCATTATCAGAGATTCTTCAGTTCTATTTTCTTTTTAATCTTTACCATGCGAATTTGAATATATGTATCCGCGTATTAAACATGCGTTTATTACGCTTCCCGGACCCCATCAGGGTTGCGACAGATTTAACCTGAAAAAAGTTCTGACTTATCTGCTCCCCGGACGCGGTGCCGGGCCTCGCTATTGACCAGGTATATTCGTTTCAAGATTAAAACTGTCGCTCCAGGGACCTGTAACCAGATTCATTGTCCATTCAACAGAGTAAGTTATACCGGGATCCGGTATTACAGTTTCGAGATTATATAGAGTGTGTCCCGTTTAATCGGGTTTTCAAAGCGATCCAGCCTCTATCTTTAAAAGAGCAACTACCGGTGTGCATAATGCTGCGGTGGCGAACGCGAAGTGCCTTGATTTCGCTTGGTTAGTATCGGATTTGGACACACCTCCGTCTTTGAGGAGCGCAGGTTTTGGATGAATTATGCCGCTTCGGCCAGTTAAGCTTCGAGCTCGGCGCGTTTTTGGGCGACCATCGTGGCGAGCTTCCATAGGTTGTGACCGAGAATACACCACTCGATCCGCGTCTTGCGATTCGTAAAGCCTTTGCTCCGAAGGGCGGTCGAGGTAGGCGTTCTTGAAGATGCCAATGCGCCCTTCGGTGACGCCCCGGCGTTTCTGCAGCAGGCAAAGACCTTCGTCCCGGAGTTTTTCCTGTCACGCAGGCACGGAGCGCGGGCAGGTCCCGTTGATGAGGGAGAGTTATTCGAGGGCGAGGTCGTTGACCGCGACATCGAATCCGCGGTCGCCGGTGTAGCTTCCGGGGGTGGCGTAATTCGCGGTGATGCACTTGAGGCCGGGCTTTACGAATTTGCTGTCGGCGACGGGCTGCTCTTGCATCAAGTCCAGCCGTCGGCCTGCTCGGCGTAGAGCCCGTTCCCGAACTCGACCTCAGCACCGGTCCTGCCGCGCACGAGCACATGGATGTCGGGTTCGTGGAGGCTGAGAATTTTACCGACGTTGAAGACGCGGCGTTCGGCGATGAATACGTTCGTTCGCTTGATGGATGGCTTGGGGAAGCGGATCAAGCAAACGGTTGCGCCAGGTAATTGCCTTTATGAAAGAGCATGCCTATGAACCTATCACACCATCGGAGATGTTCTTAAAGCGGTCCCCATGGCCCGCAGCTCACTGGAACATAAATTCAAAAAAGTATTCGGTCGCACTCCGGCAGAAGAAATCCGGCGACTGCGCATCAATAAAGCGCGGAAACTGCTCAGTGAAACCGATATGAGCATGCAGGAAATCGCCGAAGCCTGCGGGTACTCCAGCTACAATTACCTGAGTCTTTCCTTCAAACAGATCACCGGTATGCCCCCCGGGAATACCGGAAAAACGCGCGCATCATATAGGACTATTCCAGTTCAAGCCGGAGCACCGTGGCGATTTCATCCATTTCCACCTCCGGCAGAAAAAACTTCAGATAATAGGTGTCATCATCCCATTTCACCTCGGTATCCGTACCCATCAAAGTAACCCGCCTGATCGCAGAATGCGGAGCATAGCGGTGCCGTCCAAGCGCCTTGATTTTCACCTCCGCCCCGGGTTCCGGCCGTCCCAGGAAAAAGATGTACATGGTTTTATCATCTTTCGAGACCGTAAAACGGATATCCTCAGCAGTATACTGCACTTTCGCGGACTGACCGTCGTGCGAACTGTCTTTGCTTTTAGCCGTACCGGTACCGTATGTATCAAACGGACGGGTCCCGTAAACCGCTTCGCCATAGACGGCAAGCCATTCGCCGATTTTCTTTAAAACAGCCCGCTGCTGCTCATTAATGACACCATCCGCCCTTGGCGAAACATTCAGGAGCACAATCCCGTTCTTGCTCCAGACATCGATCATATTGCGTACGACCAGCGCAGCATCCTTATATTTATGCCCTTCAACATAGGACCAGCGGCTCTCACCCAGCGTGATATCAGTCATCCACGGCATAGGATGGATTTCACGCCGCCCTCCCTGCTCAAAATCAAGTACACTGAAACTCATCGGCATGTCATTGTGTTTATGACAGGTCACCACTTCCTGCCCGGTTTTTTCGGCATGGTTGAAGTAGTACGCGGCATATTCCATACGATATTTTTCCGGAATCATATTCATCCAGGAATCAAACCAGATGATATCCGGCGAATAGCCATCGATCACTTCAACCAGCTGATCGATCCAGTACTGATTGAATTCTTCAATGGTTTCAAAATTACCGAAAAGCATCCGCAGTTTCGGATCCGTTGTTGCCGTCGGCAGATCCGGATCATACGGATAATGACTGTTAAAGCCCCTTTCCCGGTCTTTCAGGTTATCGCGGTTTCGCTGGCCGTTACGCGCATGATGAAACGTGGCAATTGTTTTCATATCGCGTTTTCTCAACTCCGTAAAGAGCTCTCCCAGAACATCCCGCTTCGGTCCCATGTCACCGGCATTCCAGGGATTCACCTTACTCGCCCACATGGCAAAGCCGTCATGATGTTCAGCAACCGGCCCGGCAAACCGGGCACCTGCAGCTTTGAACAGATCCGCCCATTCAGCCGGGTCAAAGTGTTCCGCAGTAAACATCGGAATAAAATCTTCATAGCCGAATTCATCAATCGGACCGTAGGTTTTCGTATGATGCTTATTCACCCAGCTTCCAACGCGATACATTTCGCCGGGGTACCAGGCACTTCCAAAGGCCGGAACACTGTACGGTCCCCAATGGAAATAGATTCCCAGTTTAGCATCCTGAAACCACTCCGGGGCCGCCTCATGTTTCGCCAGCGACTCCCAGGACGGCCCATACTTCCCCGCCGAAGCGGAAAGTACGGCCAGCCCGAAAAAAACAACTGCAAACTTCTTCACCATATAATCCCGTCAGAATCTACTTGTTATCGCCGGGGCGCAGCTCAAGCAGTTTCCCATATTCAACAATACCCTGTTCCCTGATCCAGGCATTGCATTTTTTCTCCAGCATCGCCACGATTTCCGGCCGGACATCCGCAAGATTGTTCTGTTCCGACGGATCGTTTTCAAGATCGTAGAGTTCATATGCAATACCAGGCACATCACGGGTCATGGTGAACCAGCCCGGCTCAATCAGCAGTTTCCATCGGCCCTGCCAGATAACACTCTGCTGTCCCTTGTCATTAAAGAACAGATACTCAGCAGGCTTACGTTTTTTACCTTCCAGCACCGGCAGCATGCTGCGACTGGGCAGTTTTTCCGTTTTCCTGCCCCGGAAGGTTTCCGGATATTCCGTTCCGGCAAGCTCCAGACAGGTCGGCAGAATATCCGCCACCCAGACCTGTTCATGAGAAATGGTTCCCGGTTTAATTCGGCCCGGCCATGAGGCAATGAAGTGCGTTTTACATCCCCCTTCCCACAACAGGGCTTTAACCCCCCGATACGGCGTATTGAACATGCTGTCCAGATGCGCCGCATTCCCGTTATCGGAAAAATAGAGAATCAGCGTGTTGTTCAGCTCGCCCTTTTCCTTCAGCGATTCAACCAGACGCCCTACATTTTCATCCACCTTTTCAATCATCGCCGCATGAATGGCCATCTGCAGACGGAATTCGTCTTCCTTTTTCGGATCATACCAGGCTTTTTTATATTCGATATCCGGCGGACAGAGCTTCTGCGCTTTCAAACCTTCAGCACGGGCGGCTTCAACCGCACGGATATCCTCATACTTTTTGAGATATTTCTGCACCAGTTCCTCCGGAGCCTGGAGCGGTTTGTGCGGAGCCCGATAGGCCACATACAGGAAAAAAGGTTCCTTATCTTTACCGGATGCATCCGAAATCATTTCAATCGCCCTATCCGTTACCCCATCGGTGTCATACCACGCCTTTCCGGTTTTTCCATGATTCACCGTATAAGGCAGATCTTTGCGTTTGGAAAAGCAGTGCATCGTGTATTCCCGGTCATAATTCAGTTTGGCAATTTCATTACCTTCCATGATCACATGATGCTGACCCGGCACATAAAAGAGATTATCCTGAGCTCCGTAGAGACCGAAATATTCATCAAACCCACGCTGAAGCGGGAGTCCGAGGAAATCCTGTTCAATCTCCTCCTCAGTCAATTCCCAGCCTTCATGGTACTGTTTCCAGACTTCCTGCCGCTGCGGTTTCAGCTTCATCAGACTTCCGCCCAAATGCCACTTACCGGACATCAGCGTACGGTAACCGGCCTCTTTCAGCAGCTCAGGAAGCAGCGGCGTATCATACGGAAGCCGACCTCGATGTGCCGGATACGGCATTTCGCGAACCCAGTCACCCACCACACCGCCGCCGAAACCGACTTTGGCGCAATCCAGCCCGGAAAGCAGCGAAGCACGCGTCGGACTGCAGCGGCCATTCGTATAAAAATTACTCAGCCGAATACCTGAATCAGCCAGCTTATCGATATTCGGCGTATCAATTTCACTACCGAAACATCCCAGATCCGTGTACCCCGAATCATCGGTCATGATCACCACGATATTCGGACGCGTATCCGAAGCAAGTACACTCCAGCTGATTGCCAGAGATAACGTCATTAACAGGCCGGTTTTCATCCCATCACTCCTTTAATTAAATTTCTTTCGGTTCCATTCGAAATGATTCACAAATGCGGGACACATTCAATGAGCCCATCATCCAACTTGACAGAACTCCATTCATTTGTACTACCCTGAATGGTCCGGTTCCGGAATTTATGCATCGCTCATCATCCGGGTTCCGATGCTTCCGACACGAACGGTTTATTCGAAGCTGAAAAGATAATCATTTCAGACCGCGTCGTCCCCTGTTCCATAGGCCAGTTTCCGGCCGGCCTGTCCAGATTCCTCCCGGACTAATTCCGGCTTTCCCCGGACAATATCCGGCGGTTCTCTGTTTCAATTCTTTCACGCTGCCGTCCGGATAGCCCATGCTTGTAATGATATTCCGGACTGTATCTCAGAAAATGACCTTTCATCTCCGGATCATGCACATCCCGGCTCAGGTCGCAGTCGAAACGCACCAGAATGGAATGATTTTTACCCTCCCCCACACCCACATGGGTAAAATGGGAAATCCCCCACGTAATACCTCGACCGTCCTTTGTGTCGGAAAAAGCATCCGGCACAAACGGTCCGGCCGCCACCGGCATCATTTCCACATGTGCAACCACCTTAAAATTCACCCAATCCTCTGCATACTGAATGGTATTCCGTTCCATACCATCTTTAATCACCAGCGCGGCAACCCCTTCCTTAAAGGGAAACAGCGTCGTTTCATGCCCCGAATTAATCACCGGATTCAGCGGATGTTTTTTAAACGGTCCCAGTGGATGCTCTGCAATCGCCAGCCCCTGCATGCGTACTTTGGATGGGGAAAACTCCGGACGCTTATCGAAATCGCTTTTGTAATACAGATAAATTTTCCCGTCATGCACCAGCGGATAGGGGTCGTGAATGGAAAACTGATCCCACTCGCCTTCTCCTCCGTTCGGAATCACCACCCTGCCATACGGTGTCCAGGGTCCATCCGGCGAATCGGCCCAGGATACCGCGACCGGGCAGAAATCGCCACGGGTTCCACTCGCCTCCATAAAAGCCTGATAATAAAGATAATATTTTCCTTCCCATTCGAGAATATCGGTCGTCGTAACTGACCGCCAGCCGGGTTGCGGTTTCGGCGGCCGCGGCACAGCTACCCCCTGCTCCTCCCAGACAAAACCATCCTCCGAAACGGCATAATAAATATCCGCCAGATCCCAGTCAGCCGACGGAATAACATCCGTGGCCTCCCGGGCCCGCGCCATGCCCACAGGTCTGTGACCCGTTGCGCGGCGCGTATACCAGACATAGTATTTTCCATTGGCAAAAATCACCTTGGACGGATCGCGTCGGGATACTGTCCCGTCGCCGCCGTTGTAATCAAAGCCCTTCAGCTCGGTATATCTGAACTGAGAATAGAGCTCCTGCGCTTCCGGACGGAATCCTCCGTATTCATCATAAGCCCGTTCCACAGCCGCACTTAGCGGCCGTTCCGGCTTTTCCTCCGGAATAAGAAAAGGAAAAGCGTTCATCTGATCTGCAGCCTTCGTCACGAAACCTGCCGCCAGAAACAGCAGCAATAATCCAGTATCATTTTTTAAAGTCATCATTCAGTCCTCATATGTTCCTGTCCGGAAGAATTGCGCTCTGTTTATACGTCCGGGATGAACTCCCGGACCGAATGAAAACGGCACAGCCCCCGATACTTTCTAATCAGGACGAATGTCAGCACTGAATTCAAACACCTGCATGGCCAAACTTGACACATGTCCTCCATCATCAGGAAAGATCAATTCGACCGTGTTATTCTTTTCCAGCAGCGCATACTTAACCGGAATTTCCACAACACCGAAAAACTGACCGCGGGTCGCCTGATCATAGCCCCGCCAATCGGTCGGAACCTCAACCGACGTTCCGTTCACCCGAACGACCGGATGAAGCGAACGCCCGTGTTTCCGGCCCATACCCACGCGCAAAACCGCCTCACCGAATGCTGAAGCCCGCCTCACGCCCTCAATCCTGAAACGGATCGGCTCATCAGCCTTTATCGGCTGCAAATAGGTCGTTGCGTAATATTTCTTTTCCACAGAAACTTCATTCGTTTTCAGCGGAGCCCGATAAGAGAATTTCAACATCGCAGTTGCAGAGGCCCCAACGTGATCCGTTCCAGCGAAGCGCGTTCAAATTCATCAATAACCGGCTCAAGATTTTCATCCGCATGCGCATGCTTAACCTCGACTCTCAGCAGATCTTCGGAAGCCCCCGGCATACTGAGTTCCACCGTTTGCGGTCCCGTATGGTCCAGACTGCTGACAACCACAAACACATCTGCACCGTTCACATAGGCATCAACCTGAATATCCGGATCAGAGGCGATAGTATCAACACGCGTCCCCTTGACCCCTTTCCACAACTCCCAGAAATTAAGACGCGGTGTATAGGCCCAGGGACCGTCATTATCCTTCGGGCGACCTTTCAGTTCATCCACATCATACAAAAGCCGTTTCGGATACGGATACCCGTCTTTACGCCCCCACTCCGCTTTCAGAACCATAAAGGGGATAGCCTGGATAATCCGGTCCGGACGTTCCAGCAACTGCATCAGGATGGTGTTGTAGGATCGGGTGCAGCGCCATGCCTCGTCCGGACTGTAGGGAAATCCGTTGCCCACACGCAGACATCCGTATTCCGAAATATTGAGCGGTTTCACCTCACCCAGTTTAAGGAAACTGTAGTGCTCCACCATATCCAGAATGGCTTCCACATTGCTTCCGCTGCGGTAGATACTGTTCAGCGGATCTTTGTTTTTGAGCGGATTGTCATAGAGATGCAGCGAAAAGAAATCCATATTCCCGCCGGCAATATCAATAAACTGCCGCCAGTTTTTATCCCAGTGTCCAAAATCATGATCTTCAAACCCCGGATGGGCAGCAGTATATCCGCCGATCAGAATATCAGGATGCGACCGCTTAACACGCTCTGCCACCTTGTTGTGAAATTCGGAAATTTCCGCATAGGTTGTGTTATGCTCACGGGCATGAACAAAGGGTTCATTCACCACTTCAAGCATCGCCGGTTTCGGCGGACCGTCCGTTCCTCCGCTACCGGTAAAATGCGTCAGATACTGCTCATAAAAATCGGCCAGCGCATCATAACTTCCAATCGCAAATCCATTCGCGTTTGTACTGCCGTCCGGAAACATTTTCGGCTGACCGCCGATGGTCATTTTTCTGCTGCGGTACTCCAGCGCATGTACCGCAGTGTTCTGCGCATACCGCTTCCGCTCCCGCTTTCCGAGCTGCTCAATACAGGCATGATCACACCAGCCCGGTTTATCCGGATCCTCCGTAGTCCACGACAGCGCCTCCGGCAAAGCCCCGCAGTCGCGCCCCAGATAAACATCGTATTCATTCAGAAACGTTTCCCGCTGTTCCTCGGAATCCCAGTCATGCTCGGTCGCCCGCGCATGCAGTACCATCCACTTTTCACGATCGAAAGCATCCACCCCGCCGACAGAATGTCGGACATTCAGGTTGACCGTCACCGAAACCGACTGTTCTTCCGCCATCCCGTTTTGATTCACCGTAATAACCGCCGCAAAAAGACCGATCCACTTCATCTTCATCATTAACTCCGTATTTTTATTTAACATGCAGCAGATTCCGCCCCTCAGTAATAACCGCTTCCTTAAACAGATTTAATGCAACCTCATTCCCCCATTCTTCCGGAGTCCGGACTCTGGCGACTTCATGCCGGACATTCTCCCGGATTTCCACAGTGGCCGGTTTCCCGTTCCCCGAACCGTCGGGCGAGAGAGCAAGCATCCCGGCCGATAGTAAAACCCGTATAATCGTCATGATTCCCCCGGTCACTTCCGGCCGTTCAGTCCGGCATCACCGTCTTCAGCGTCACACTGCTGATTCGACCGCCACTATCCGGGAACATGATTTCCACACTATTGTTCTTTTTGATCAGTTCAACGGGAACCGGAATTTCAAGCAGACCGAAAAAGGCCGGACGCGTCGGCTGGTCACTGCCGCTGTAATTATCCGGAACCTCCAGCGCGGTTCCGTTGAAAACGACTTCAGGCCAACGGGAACGATCCGGTTCTCTCCCGAATCCGACACGCAGCACGGCCTCACCCGACGATAGCGGCTGAACCTCATTCAGCGCAAACTGAACCGGGCGCCCGCCTGTAATCGGTCGGTTATAATCCGACGCATAAAATTTGTATTCCTCAACCGTTTCAGTAATGGCAATGGATTCGGCAAACCTGCACTCAATAACAGCACTGGCCTCCGGCTTTAAGGTGAACGACTTCAATTCCTTCTTAACCGTTTTCTCCTCCAGTACCGGACCGTCCGCCACGCGGTACAGATGCTTAATCCGTGCGGATGTCATGTTGCAGGAAAGATTCAGATCAACCGTCTCCTCCACCGGATTCAGATTACTCAGAATCACATAGGCTTTTTTTCCATCCACATAGCTGTCGAGCAGCACATCGGGATTATCGGAAGCTGTCTTCACCCGCGTTCCGTTCACATCCGACCACAGCTCATAAAACAGCACCAGATCGGTGAAGATCCAGTCCTCGCCGAACCGGCCCGGACGTTCTTTCCTCTGATGCATCAGACGGCGGTTATACGGCACCCCGTTTTTTCGGCCCCATTCCGCCTTGGCGGTAATGAAAGGAATCGATTTAAGAATCAGATTCGGTCGATCCAGAAACTGCAGTGTCAACGGCGTTGCCGCCTTAAGGAAATGCCAGTCGCGCAACGCGGTCCAGGCCCGGTTTTCCAGTTTATGATCCCGTCCGCCGTATTCCGAAATGATAAACGGCTTAACCTCCCCCAGCCGGATCAGACTGTACTGTTCGATCATATCCAGCGTAGCTTCCAGGCGGGACCCTTTATAATCATCACGCCCGCGATCCCCCCGGTTATTGAAATCATAGAAATGAAGCGAATAAAAATCCATCTGCTCGCCACAGGTATCGATAAACAGCTTCATCCGCTCATTCCACCGTGCGAAATCCCGTTCTTCAAATATCGGAAACGCCATCGTCGGACCGCCGATTAAAACCTCGGAATCAAACCGGCGAATTGCCTTCACCGCGCCGTTATGAAATTCGAAAATGGATTTTGCGCTACGGGTATCCCCGCGACGACCGTCGATAAAATGATACAGCGGTTCATTCAGAATTTCGATAAACCTGGGACGCGACTGTCCCGCCGTCGGAGGCTCACCCGGGTTCCGGTAAAATTCCTGCAGAAAACGACCCATATATTCGCCGACAGCGTCGGCACCGCCCAGCTCCCAATCCGTTTTCTCTTCCCCGGGACTCGGCAGAAACGCATGGGGCTGTCCGCCGATCATAACATCGTTAACAGCGTCATATTTATGCAGATAGGCTTTGTGACTTCCATAGATGATTTTACGATGAATCCGCCCTGCGTTTTTCAGATATTCCGGATCCACATAACCCGGCCGGTCCGGGTCTTCCGGAGCCTGCCGCAGATATTCAATCATTGTTCCGTTATCGCGGCCGAAAGAAACATTCAGATCCGAGACCAGTATATCCAGCAGTTCATCCTCACCCACCCAGTCAGGTTCCGAGAGATGTGAATGTGCATTGATATACTTATGGCGATCAAAGGATGAAATCCCGCCCACTGAATATTTCATATTAAGCTGAATATCGACGGTCGTTCGGGCGTGGCTCATCAGCCCCATAAACAGCACACTCAGAACAACGTTTTTTTCACTGATTATTTTCATGCGGTTATCCTTTAAGAGGTTCATACGTACTGGAGGTGAAAATCCGCTCATGCTGATGCCCGTCGAACCGGCGGATATACTGATCATTGCTGTTCATATATTCATGCGTCAGCCCCCATTCGAAAATTTTGAAAGGGATCGCTGAATCATCATTTTTACGCAGTAGCCCCATGGCATGCGGTGCATTCTGTATATACGCCAGAATTTCAAAATTAATGCCGTCAGGCGCCCACTGAATCGTATTGCGCTCCGGTCCGTCGGTGGTAATCAGCGACCCGATACCGCCGTTATAGTGCCAGACCGCCACTTCATGACCGCTATTGGAAATCGGATTGAACGGCGATTTTTCATAGGGCCCGAACGGCGAATCAGCCATCGCAACACCGTGCCGGATCTCGCGCCCGCCGAAGTTGATCTCCCAGCCCATCTGTTCCCCTTTATAATACAGATGAAACCTGCCGTTATAAACGGTGAGATAGGGATCGTGTACCTTATGGCTGTCGAAATCACCTTTTTTAATCACACTGAACCGGTCGTGCGGATCATTCCCCTTCCATATGCCGTTGTCCGCCGGACTCAGAATCGGTTCGGGATGCTTTATCCAGGGGCCATACGGCGATGCAGCCGACGCAATTCCGATCTGCTCTTTTGCACGCTGGATGTAGGGCGACTTTACCGTCTGGTAAACCAGATAGTAGGTTCCTTCATGGTTTAACACCTCCGGGGTAAACACGGAGCGATCATCAAAAGCCCCGGCTTCTCCCCGGCCCACGGCACATTGATCTTCGTTCCACGTAATGCCGTCCTCCGACGTCGCATGCCAGATTTCGGCATAATCCCAGGGCCACACTTTATCATCGAAATTATCGGTAAAACCGGCACTCGGTCCCTCCGACTTCGTATACCAGACATGATACAGTCCGTTCTCAAACAGGACAGAACTCGGATCACGCCGCGTGACGCCTTCCTCATAAGCCAGATCCCCCTTCAGGTCACTGACCGAAAAGGTTCCGTACCAGTTGTTGCTGCGCTCCGGCCAGGCCAGCGCCCGTTTCGAGGCGGCACTTAAACAGTCCGGGTTGGTGATTCCCAGACGTTCCATTTTTTCATCGGTATATTCTGAAGACATAAGCATACTCACACGGTTTATATTCTGGCAGGATAATTTCGAGACCTTCGCCTTCCTGCCCCCACTTCAACGGCCCTTCATGGCCGATCAGTTCAATTTCGGAAATACGGCCGTTGTAATGATGGCTGCCCAGTGAACGGATCGGCAGCACGCCGGATTCCGGCCAGCCCAGCGCAATCGCATAAAGCTGTCCGCCACGGGTGGTATAACGGATGTCACGATCCGTATACCCATCAAACGCCATATCCGCCAGATGCCCCTCCCGGGCTTTTGAAGGTCCTTCACCATAGATGATCCACGGCCGGGTTCTATAGATCGCCTCACCATTCAGCTTCAGCCACCGGCCCATATTCTTCAGGCGCTGTTGCTGTTCTTCCGGAATCGTTCCATCCGGGTGAGGAGCAAGATTGAGCAGCAGACAGCCGTTCTTACTGACAATATCCACAAGATCGCCGATGAGCCGGTTTTCGTCATAGCACTCCAGATCCAGCGCCCAGCTCCATGAAGTTCGCGAAATCGATGTGTCCGTCAGCCAGGGTTCCGGATAAATCTCCGGCATCCGTGCCCGTTCCAGATCAACGGTACCGACACCCAGCGGAAAATCCGGCCGCTTAAAGGTCATCACCACCTCCCGGTTCCGCTCTGCCGCATGATTGTAATAATGGGCCAGCATTTTCTGACGGATATTCTCGGAAAGAATCTCCACCC
This sequence comes from Verrucomicrobia bacterium S94, assembly GCA_004299845.1. Lineage (NCBI taxonomy): Bacteria > Pseudomonadati > Verrucomicrobiota > Verrucomicrobia bacterium S94. The sequence continues at coordinate 1,525,695 of CP036201.1, forward strand.
GGTTGTCAAACCAGAGCAGATCCGGCGAATAACCCTCGACCACTTCCTTCACTTTCTCCAGCCAGACCTGTTCAAATTCAGGACTCGGCATCGGATCACACGACTTCGTTTGAATGCCTTCAATATGGCGTGCCGTTTTCGGCAGTCGGGGTCCGTACAGCGAGGCATTCACCGGATCTGCACAGTCCGTATTCTCCAGCCAGGTCGGGAACCAGCCCCACAGCCAGGAATGATGCATACTCACCAGAAACTTCATTCCCCGGTTGCGGACCGCCCGTTCCATTTCGGCCACCACATCGCGGCACGGCCCCTTTTTCGCGGCGTTCCAGGGATTCACGCTTGAATCCCACATGGAAAAACCATCGGCGTGTTCACCGACCGGTCCGGCAAACTGAGCCCCGGCTTCCGCAAACAGGTCCGCCCAGGCATCTGCATTGAAATGCTCTCCGGTAAAACGCGGCACAAAATCCTTGTAGCCAAACTGATCCACCGGTCCGTAGGTTTCACGATGGAACACATTATTCGGATGTCCCTCTTCATACATGCCGCACCCATACCAGTCCGTATTCCCCGGCGCTCTGGTCGCGGAATAGACCCCCCAGTGTGTATAGATGCCGAATTTGGCATCATGAAACCATTCCGGACATTGATAGGCCGACAGTGACTCCCAGTCCGGTTTAAAACGTTGATCATTCTTCATGAACAAATTCCTTTACCGTCGGCATTTTTTCATCAGCCGTTTTCACCCCCGGCGTATGGTTCAGACCGTCGAAATAGCGAAGATAGTTGCAATTGCCGAATTGTACTTTCCGTGTAATCGCCTCCGCACCGATCTCCTTCAGTCTCGGAAGGTCAACCCGTTCATCAGCAACCAGCAGCAGATATTTATTTTCCGAAACAACCGCACCTGCGGCATCCGTCATTTCCACTTCGATATGAAAACGGTCGCCCAGCTTTCCCGGAACTTTGCACTTCACCGTTGCAAATTCTGCCGAACTGTCCGGTTCAATTTCGCCGAGTTCAATCTCTTCCACAAACACATCTTCACAGCCTGATGAACGGAAGCAGACTTTCGCTTTACACCCGGGGAACGGTTCATAGCGATCATTCACCACCCACAGCCGACCTTCGAAATCCTCCCCGGGCAGCCAGCGTCGTTTCTCATAATCCAGTGAAATCAGCAGCGGCTGATAGGCCAGACGCAGATATTCATACGACCGCTTCGGCTGCTGATAATAATCAACCACGCCCCACTTCATATCCGGAGCGAAGGTAATGTAGTGACAGATGCAGAGTGCACTGGTTTTCGGTTTTCTCCGCCGGAAAAGTTCAAGGGCATACTGAAAATGAACCCCCTGCGTAATCTGTGTGGCCTCCACAAACTCCTGCAGTCCTCCCGTTGCCTGGGTACCGAGCACTTCAAAGTTCAGTGTCCGGAAAACATCAAAGTCGGTCCAGTGATGCCCCCAGCTCGGTCCGGGCGGCCACAGTTCTTCTTCCGGAATAAACTTTTTAATACTCTCCACATTCGGGCACGAGGAAATCGCCAGCTCAGGAACCGCCGCAAAATCCAGCTTACGGTAATACCGTTCAATGGTGTTGCGTCCTTCGCCGTAAAACAGTCCGTTGGCATGCACACTTTCTTTCGGTTTAAATCCCAGCGAAACCCCGACATCATCACTCAGCGGTGAAACCGGAATATAGTGCAGATCCGTATAGGGTTTAATGGCTTCACCCAGCTCATTCATCAGCCGAAGGTTGTGGGCCGGATCGGAGGCACTCATCAGTATTTCCTCACCGCCTTCGATGATCACCATACACGGATGATTCCGAAGCTGCTTCACCACATCAACCGCATCCGAGAAAATCGCCTCTTTATAGGCTTCTTCTTCCGGCAGCGACAGACTCGCTATCGGCAGAATATCCTGCCAGACGGTGATTCCTTCGCGATTACACAACTCATAGAAATACGGTATTTCCGTCGGGTGCCACCCGAAAATCCGCAGGTTGTTCATATTGGCCGCTTTTGCCAGCCGAATCAGCTCCTCATACTTTTCATCCGTTGCCCGGCCGAAAAAGATATCCGGCGGGCCGCCCCAGGTTCCGGAACGGATAAAATGACGTTTGCCGTTGATCATCACCGTCCAGGGATATTCAACCTCATCCTCCGTGAAGCCCGGGTTCATTTTCATTTCCAGCTCGCGAATCCCGAACAGCTGCTGCCGGGCATCCAGCGGCTTACCGCATTCGTTCAGACAGACTTCCGTTATATACAGATTCTGCTCCCCCAGGTCCCAGGGATACCACAGTTTCGCATCCTCAACCCGGACCGGAATACGGTACGTATTACGGCCGGGCCGCAACGTCTGCGGTACAGCAACCTCAACCTTCTCCGTTCGGACATTTTCGCCCTGAACCGTAACTTCCACATCAACCGTACGCTCCGTTTTCCCGTGATGCTCAATTTCAATCTCAAGAACAACATCGGCAGCCCCGTCATCCTTCACGGTGGTTTTCACATAAATGTCTTCAATCCGGGCTTCGTCATAAGCCTCCAGATACACCGGTTTCCAGATCCCGGCCGGAACCACGCTCGTCCAGTAATCCCCATGCCAGGCGGGTTTTCTTCCGGCCACCCGGCTGTAACGCCGGGGCGCCGGATGCAGCCGGACCGCCAGAAGGTTACGACCGCGGGCAAGCTGTTCAAAACTCACAAGATCCGTAATATCAAATGAAAAGGCGGTGAACATCCCTTCATGCGAACCCATTGGCGTTCCATTCACAAATACGTCACAGGCATAGTCGACCCCTTCAAAGGTCACCTCAATCCGCTTTCCTTCCATTTCCGGAGGAACATTAAAATGGCGCATATACCACCATTCATATTCATTCACCCATTTGGCTTTAAGACTGTTCCGGGCATAATGCGGATCCTCGATACGTCCGATGCGCCACAGGTCGGTAAAAACATCACCCGGAACATGCGCATGCGACCAGTCCAGCATATCGCCCATATGATCATGGTTGATTTCCGGAAACTTCTGCTCCATGCCCCGGCCCGGCAGACACCCTTCCAGCTTCCACAGAAAACCGCTCAGATCATGCTTCAGCCTTCCTCCGGCATGCCCGGAGCGGGATACCGCATTTTCCTCCGTCATCACCTGCTTATCATTCATCACACTTTTCATCATCGTTCTCCAATTTCTCCCGAACCGTTTAATCAGGAAGCCACAGCCTTTCCACGGCGCTCTTCCAGCTCCGCGCGGATCTCCATCATCTTTTCATGCGACAGCTTGTACTTCTGCAAAAGCAGGTATGCGACAGCCAGTGCGATGAACTTCGGCAGTACAAAGAAAAAACGCATCCGGAAAAGCATGCCGTCATCCTGCTGTTCCATGATGACCTCCTGCTCCATCTGACTTCTGAGCAGATTCACGGTGACTTCCGGAACATCCCCCTCATGGAACATGGCATCGGTCACCCGCATCTCCAGACTTCGACCGCTTCCGTCATCCGGAAAAGCTTTAAACATGCGGACAAAGACATTGTGCTCCGCCTTCTTTCCGGCCCGCTCCTCTTCAGACATGGCCTCAAACTGTTCCTGTGCTTTTTCCTCAATGCGGGTGAGCACTGTCTTGTCTTCAATTTTATTATCCAGCCCGACCGCAAACTGAATCAGGAGTCCACTCAGTACAGCCGCAAAGGTCATGGCGGATTTTGTAAACCAGTTGGTCGTTGCCGAAATGATCCCTTCCCGCCGACGGCCGGTCTGGTATTCATCCCAATCACACACATCAGCCCGCATGGAAATAATCAGAATCCAGAACCCGACCTCACCTATCGCCCAGAGCGGCTTGGTGACCAGCGCCAGCAGCGGACGCCCCGGAATCAGGGTGAAATACAGGCCCACCAGCGAAATCAGCATCGTGATCACACACCAGCTCATCAAACGATGTTTATCAAATTTATCCGCCATGCGTTTGATCGCATAGGCCGCAAACAGCGAATACACAACACGGAGCGTGCCCTCCACACCACCGAGTACGGTTCCGGCAAACCGGTCACCGTCAAAAATATAATAGACGTTCACATAATAGCCCAACGCACCGGCCGACATAATCGCCAGCAGATAGGTGCAGATGATCCCGATCACGATCATCAGCTGGGTATTTTTGAGCAGCGCCATAAACCCTTCCCTGAAGGTGGCTTTTTTCTTCTTCTGTTCCTCCTGTGCAATTTTGCGGTAGCGCTCTTTGCAGAAGATGCCGGGCAGCACTCCGGTGCTGATAACGATGACGGCAACCAGAATGCTGACCAGCCGTACGCCGTTGATATCACCGCCGACCCAGGGCTGCAGTGCCAGCCAGGTGGCCAGCGGGAAAAGCCAGCTCAGACCGATATTGCCGAACTGGTTCATATAGGAGCGAACCACAAAAATATTGGTACGTTCATTATAGTCGGCCGTCAGCTCTGTACCCAGCGATTCATACGGCACCGAAAAAATGGAATAGAACGTAAAAAACAGCAGCAGCGCACCCACCAGATAGGCGACAACCACCGTCTGGTTCCAGTCGGGAGAAGCCAGCCAGATGACGGGATAAAACAGACCGGTCAGTATCGCCCCGGTAATAACAAACGGTTTCCGTCGGCCGAATTTAGACGTCCACTTATCGGATATGGATCCCACCAGCGGATCGCTGACCGCATCCCACAGACGGGCCAGGGCCAGCGCCCCGGTCACAATACTTGCCGGCACCTTCAGGAAGTCATTGAAGAAGGGCAGAAAAAACAGATAGACAATCGAAACGTTTGCAAAATGGTCGGAAACAACACCCAGGCCATATGCAATTTTCTGATGCAGCAGCACCCGGTCTTCCGATTGGATCGAAGCTTCCCTGCCCTGTTTTTTTTCATGTTCCGGTTTTTCTGACATGCCGTTCTCCCTTATCGCACTGCATTGACTTCAACCGGTCCGGCTGAAAGTTTTAATTCATCCACCAGAGCCCTGACACTTACGGCCCCTTCTAGCACCAGCAGACATCGCCCCTGATCCGTAACCACACGATCCGACTGGAAGGGCTGTGTGCTGTAACAGGACCCGTTATCGATTCCCAGAATGCGACCGCTCCCCTCAACCTCGAAACGGATCTCGTACTCCTCCGCTTTGACCGGAATACCCTGTGCATCCACCAATTGGGCAATCACATGACAGCCGTCGACCTCCAGCATAACCGCCGAAGGTGCTCCGGCGGTTTTCAAACTATCCGATGCATCGGCCGCACGAGCCTCCAGCGTTCCGGCGGTATACGGCACCGCCCACTTATAGATATGATCTTCAAAATCCTTCAGGTGTTTAACACCGAGCGATTCCCCGTTCAGAAACAGTTCCACCGACGCACAGTTGGAATACACCTCTACCGCAATCATCTCACCGTCGGCATAGTTCCAATGGGTGTTAACGTCATGCCAGAACCAGGTTTTGGTTTTCCAGGCCTCGGAATCCTCTTCCCCGATAAACCCGGTCGATGCATCAAAAATATAAGGCGATTTTTCCAGCGTCTGGGTTGTCAGGTGTACATGCGGCTCATCACACCACAGCGTTTTCATCATGTGATACGATCCCTTTTCAAAACCGGCACTGTTGAGCAGTCCCGACCGCTTGGAACGCATGGGCCAACGCCCGGCACACTCTCCCAGATAATCAATCCCGATCCACAGAAACGTCCCGGCCACAAACGGGCGTTCCATAATGGCTTTCCACTCATGCCACTGACCCAGATTTTCGCAGCCCATCAAGGGAAGGTCCGGATAGTTTTCATGCCCATAATCATACAGCACCCGGCGGTAGCTGAATCCGATGATATCCAGCGCATCCGCATAGCCGGAACGGTAGCTGGCCGACGGCAGAATGCAGTTGGCAATCACCGGACGCGTGGTATCCATTTCCTTCGTCCATTTTGAGAGCTTCTGCGCCGTTTCACCGATGTCATATTTCCCGCGCGGAAGCGTCGCCAGCTCGTGATCAATCTCCTCCAGGCTGTTCGGCGGTGTGGTCCAGAAATAATTGCCCGTCGCCTTCATTCCGAAAAAACCGGTCGCTTCGGCATTACGCGGATACGTCCATTCAATCTCGTTACCGATACTCCACTGAATAATCGAAGGATGGTTCCGGTGCGCACGGATCACATCTTTCAGATCCCGCTCCGCCCACTCCTGAAAATGTTCCGTGTAACCGCGCGTAATATAATCATCATGCCGTTCATTCTGATTCAGCCGCTTATCTTTCGGATAATCCCATTCATCGAAAAACTCCTCCTGAACCAGCAGCCCCATTTCATCACACAGCGTAATAAACTCTTCGGAACCTGGGTTGTGAGCAATCCGGACCGCATTGCATCCGCCTTTTTTCAGGATTTCAAAGCGCCTGCGCCAGACATCCTTCGGTACGGCTGCGCCGACACATCCCGCATCATGATGAAGACAGACCCCCTTGATTTTCAGATTCCGCCCGTTCAGAAAAAAACCTTCGTTCACATCAAAGCGGAATGTGCGAATGCCGAACATGGTGGTGTATTCATCCAGCGTCACCCCGCCTCTTGAAACCGTCATCTCTGCCCGATACAGCATAGGCGAATCAAGATCCCAACACTGCGGTGAAGCAACCTCCAGCTGCTGAATCGTCTTTTCCGACGCCCGGACCGATTCCTCCGCGACCCGGTTCCCCGACGGATCATAAATCGCCGTGGTCAGTTCGGCTTCTTCCGGATGGCAGACCTCAACCTGCACCTGGACAACCGCTTTTTTATCCGTCACTTCCGGGGTCGAAATAAAGGTGCCCCATACCGGAATATGTGTTTTTGAAGTGCCGACCAGTTCCACATTGCGGTAGATGCCCGACCCGGTGTACCAGCGGCTGTCGCAGTAACGCGAATGATCCACTCGCACCGCAATCAGATTCTCCCCCTCAACCACCTGCTCTGAAATATCATAATAGAACGGTGAATATCCATAGGGATGAAAACCGATCTTCTGCCCGTTCACATACACCGTCGCATTGTTATAAATCCCGTCAAAATGCAGATAGGTCACGTCGGTTTTCAGCGCTTCAAAGGTTTTCCGGTACCAGCCTTCTCCACCGGGAAGCCAGCCGGTGGCCCCGTCGAAATCCTGACTGAACGGTGATTCCACGCTCCAGTCATGCGGCACCTGCACCGTGCGCCACGCCACACGTTCGTCGGACTCGTCCAGTTCTATCGCCGCGCCTCCTGCAAACCCCTGTTTTACAAATTTCCAAGCTCCGTTCAGTGATACCTTTTTTCTACTGCTCATTGAATATACCCCGTTGAAGTTGATCTATCCGTACCGACCTTTAAAACGGCAACCGACGATGTTCTGTATTTTCCCCCGCGAATGGCTGCGAAAAGATATTCCGGATGCCCGTTCCACATCAGCAGCTGCGGCCGCTCAAAACGATCATCCAGTTTGTTGCCCGTCGGCGGTTCCTTCAGATAGTGATGAGCCTGCAGATAACCGACCTGCGGTTCGTCCCAGTGGATCCCGTCAGCCGATTCAAAATAGAGTCCATACTGGTGATTCCAGTACCCCATATCACGCATCAGCATTTTAAACGTTCCGTCTTCAAACCAGACATAGGCATCCTCGCTCTGGGCATCTTCAACCACACGGCGAAGATCAAGAATCGGACCGCCCTGTTTTTCCCACGGACCGTCCAGGCTTTTGGCGATAGCCAGTCCATACTGGCGATAGGTGTTGCGCCAGTCATTTTCCCGGATATCCTTTTCCCGGTCGGCTACACACCACGATTTATAATACAGCCAATACTGGCCGTTTGGATGGCGTAGAAAAGCCGGATTTGACGTAATCATGGAATTCCAGGCTCCGGGGTCCGGATCCGGCTCAATAATCGGTTGATCCGACCGTTTCCAAGGACCGTCCAGCGAATCGGACGTCGCCATCCCGACGCGTTTCGTGGCCGCTGTTCCATCCGAATTCCCCATATAAAAAAGCACATATTTTCCGTCGACTTCATGAACGGTCGGATTGTGACAGGTCATGGCATCCCACCAGTCACCGCCGCGCCCCGTCACGGCAACATCCACGGTTTTATAGGGCCCGGCCGGATGATCTGCAACCGCATGGGCAATCTCACTGCAGCTGATCCAGCCCTGATGCGCCGCTTCGTTTTTCCAGCGCGAATAGAATACGTGCACCTTTCCATCCGGCCCGTAAATCGGCGAACAGCCCCAGACATTATAATCCGGATCATCAAGAATACGCCCGACGCCGAACAGACGTTTACTGAAATCTGAAAAGATCTCTTCAATCATGTTGTTTATCTCTGCTCACCATTACCTTCCCGACCGCCGGCGCACCGGCTGTCCCTCAGGATTCAGCCGGAAAGATAGGATGGATCTGAGATAAACACATATTGCATTATTTTCTATTTATTGCATAAATGCGCAGCATGCCTTCCATTAAAAAAGTGATGATGATCCAGAGTAATTACGACACCGAAACCCATAAGGGAATCGCGCGGGCGGCACAGGAACTTGGATGGCACCTTAATGTCAGCATGATGAATGCATTCCAGATTCCGAAACACTGGAAAGGCGACGGTATTATCTGTTCAATGGATAACAACCGGCAGCTCGAGGAATTTATCCGAAATGCCGGCCTGCCCTGTGTGGATCTCTCTGAATGGCGGTCCGATCTTCACCTGCCGCGGGTTTCGGCCGATAACAAACGCATCGGTCAGATGGCGGCCGAACACTTCCGGGCTTTCGGTCACCGCTCATTCGCCTACATCAGTTATCGGCAGCATCCCGTTTCGGAAGCACGCTATCACGGGTTTAAAAAGGAACTGGCGGCCCACGGTATGCCCCCTCCGTCCCGATTGGTCGGCCGCCACTCCCAGGACGAAATTATGCAGTGGCTTGACACCCTGGCCAAACCGAGCTCCATCCTCGCCTATAACGACGTGGACGCCGCATGGCTGTTGAGCAACTGCATGGAAGCCGGCTACCGCGTACCCGAAGATTTTGCCATTCTCGGAGTCGACAACAATCTGCTCATCTGCGAACACCAGCCCGTTCCGCTTTCCAGTATCAACCACGATCACGAACGTATCGGCTACGAAGGCGCCCAACTGCTTGCACAGATCATGAACGGCATCCCGCCCAAACAGGGCATCATCTATATCGAACCCGCCGGAATCACCCAGCGCGCCAGCACCAATGCACTCGCGACCAACGATCCCCTGGTCCGGCAGACCATGATCTACCTGCAGCAGAACCTGCGCCACCCCATCGGAACCCCTGAAATTGCCCATGAACTCGGTATATCCCGACGGAATCTGGAAAAACGTTTTCAGAGAGAACTCGGCAGCAGCATCCATAAAAAGCTGACCGAACTACGCCTTAAACGGGCCGAAAACCTGCTCTGCCACGGCACCCGAAGTGTCGAAGAAATTGCAGCCCTATGCGGCTTCTGCCACGCACCGCATCTCTGCCGCGTATTTAAAAAGGAATACGGCCTCTCTCCGCTCGCTTACCGTAAAGCCAATACCGGCACATAAGCTGTCCACAGAAACAGAACTGCGCGCCGGAATCCCAGCCGATTCCGGTTCATCCGTTAAAAGATGTTCAATTCAACGGGACAATGATCCGAACCGGTAATTTCAGTCAGAATGTCAGCAGACTGGATATGCTCCTGCAACGGGGCACTGATAAGAAAATAATCGATTCTCCACCCGACATTGTTGGCGCGGGCTTTTCCGCGATAGCTCCACCAGGAATATTTTACGGTTTCGGGATGCTGTAACCGGAAGGTGTCGATGAGACCTGCTTCAATGTAGTTGGTCATGCCCGCCCGCTCTTCCGGCGTATAGCCGGCGTTACCTTCGTTGGGTTTGGGCCGCGCCAGATCGATCGGATTGTGCGCCACATTCATATCTCCGCAGAGAATCACCGGTTTTGTTTTTTCCAACGATTGGATTTTCTGCAGCAGCAGGGCATCAAATTCCTGACGTTCGGCCAGACGGGAGAGATCATTTTTAACATTCGGAACATAAGTATTGATCAGGAAAAAGGATTCAAATTCCAGAATCTGAAACCGTCCTTCGGCATCGAACCGCTGATCGCCGATCGCGGTTTCAATGGATAGCGGCTCGAATTTGGAATAGATTCCGGTACCGCTGTACCCTTTCCGCTCGGCTCCGTTCCAATAGCTGAAATAGCCATCGTCCGAACCGGCAAGGCGGATCGGTTCCGGAAGATCGTCGTTATGCACCTTCGTTTCCTGCAGACAGAGCATATCCGGTTGATGGGCGCTCAGAAAATCTTCGAACCCTTTTTTCATTACCGCGCGAATACCATTCACATTCCAGGAGATCAGTTTCATACGTTTATACTGCTTTCGTTAAAATTAAGTCCTAATAATGACTCCAGACTGAAGAGCGTGCTTAATATTTGCAATCTTCTATATCTGACGATATGCGATCCGTTGTAGGCTGACTGTCAATTCAACCCGAACCCCACGCGAAAATTTTATGTCTAAACCGATTCCCTTTACCAATACCTATGCCCGTTTACCCGAACGTTTTTATGCCCGACAACGCGGAACTGCGGTGCCGGCGCCTCAACGAATCCGCACCAATCCCGCACTGGCACAGGAGCTGGGTATTGATCCCGCGTGGCTGGAAACTCAGGAAGCCCTCAACATCTTTTCAGGAAACCGGATTGCCGCGGGCTCCGAACCGTTGGCACAGGCATATGCCGGACATCAGTTCGGCGGTTTTGTGCCGCAGCTGGGCGATGGCCGGGCCCTGCTGCTCGGCGAAGTGATCGATCAAAACGGCAATCGGCGCGATATCCAGCTTAAAGGCTCCGGCCGCACGCCGTTCTCGCGCGGCGGTGACGGCAAATCGGCATTGGGTCCGGTGCTGCGCGAATATATCGTCAGTGAGGCGATGTATGCGCTGGGTGTACCGACGACACGTGCGCTGGCGGCGGTTGCCTCCGGAGAAGCAGTGATGCGGCAGGAGGGCCCATTGCCCGGCGGCGTTTTCACCCGGGTGGCGGCCAGTCATATTCGGGTCGGTACCTTTCAGTATTTTTATGCACGTAACGATGAAGATGCCCTGCGTGAACTGGCGGATTATACCATCGCTCGCCATTATCCCGATGCAGCCGAAGCGGAGAACCCGTATATTGCCTTACTGGACGGTATAGTTGCAGCACAGGCAAAACTGATTCCGCACTGGATGTCGCTCGGATTTATCCATGGTGTAATGAATACCGATAACACCGCGGTATCAGGCGAAACCATCGATTACGGCCCCTGTGCATTCATGGACGAATTTCATCCGAACTGTGTGTTCAGTTCGATTGACCACGGTGGGCGCTATGCATGGGGAAGCCAGCCGGATATGGCACGCTGGAACCTGAACCGTTTTGCCGAAACACTGCTGCCTCTGATCGATGGCGACAGCGGCACCGCGCTGGATAAAGCGAAAAAAGCGCTTATGAATTTTATGATCATTTTCCGCGCCGAATATGACCGCCGGTTCCGTGCAAAATTCGGTCTGCCCGCTGATGCCCCATTGGACATCGTGCGTAGCGGGCTCTCGCTGCTGACTAAACACCAAATTGATTTCACGCTGTTTTTCCGTCACCTCACCTACGAGAACCCGGACGAACTGCGCACCTTTTTTACGGATCCCAGTCCATTCGAAAGCTGGCATGCATCATGGAAAACAGCCACCCGTTCCAAACCGGAAACGGAAGCGATGCAGAAAGCAAATCCGGTTCTGATTCCGCGCAACCACCGTATCGAACAGGCCATTCAGGCGGCGTATGCCGGAAACTATGCTCCCTTCCACCGGCTCGTTGATGCACTGGCCAAACCCTATGAGCTCCGAAGCGAATATTCAGAATATGAAAAGGCTCCGATGCCCGATGAACTCGTTCATCAGACCTTCTGCGGAACGTAGCGTCCGGCTCAATACACCTCGGGGTAGAAATAATCCTTCCCCAGATAATTTTTAAAGGTAACGCCCTTGTCGGTTCGCGTCAGCTGCGCTTTATCAAGAATCGGAACTTTTCCGCCGCCGCCGGGAGCATCAATAACATATTGCGGAACGGCGAGGCCGCAGATATGACCATGCAGAGATTGAACGAGCTCAATCCCCTTTTCCACCGTGGTGCGGAAATGCTCGGAACCCCTGACGGGATCGCACTGCAGTAAATAATAGGGTTTCACGTTGATTTCGAGCAGGCCGTAAAACAGATCCACAAGCGATTGGGTGTCGTCGTTCACTCCTTTTAACAGAACCGTTTGACTGACCATTCCGATTCCATGGTCGGAAAGTTTACGGCAGGCTGTTTTTGTTTCGGGCGAAAGCTCGGCTTCGTGAATAAAGTGCAGACTGAGCCAGACCCGGTGTTTCCGAAGCACGTAACAAAGTCCGTCGGTAATCCGCTGCGGCAGAACCACCGGCACTTTGGAGCCGATACGTACCATGCGGACATGCGGAATGTTCCGGACGCGGGAAAGCAGCTCATCAAGCACGGAATCGGTCATTGTGAGCGGATCACCGCCGGAAATCAGAACATCGCGGATTTCAGTGTGCTCCTCAATATACCGAAATGTCTCATCAAATGTGGAAACATCGAACGCCAGCGGTTTTCCGACCATGCGGGAGCGGGTGCAGTAGCGGCAGTAGGTGGAACAAAAGGTTGTGGCCAGAAAGAGCACTTTGTCAGGATAGGTATGAATGAGGTGCGGTGTGGCGCGGTGATCCTCTTCTCCCAGCGGATCCGCCAGCTCTCCGGTGCCTACGTTGTTTTCGGCTGCAGTCGGAATGACGGTTTTGCGCAAAGCATCATTTTTGAGCAATGCGGCATAGTGCGGGGTTACGGCAAAGGAGAGCGGGATGTCGCCTTCAAACGCTGCGCGCTCATCGACGGAGAGGTTGATATATTCTTCCAGCTGTTCCCGCGTGACGATGCGATTGGCAATCTGCCACTTCCAATCATTGTAAAATTCATTATGGTTCATGTTTTTTTCAGACCGGATGAACAGGATGAGCTGTTATTAAATCAGGATTAATCTGTTTAGCCGGTCACAATACCTTTCATGTTGCGGACGGTTGACATGATAAAAACGGTCGGCATTATAGGCGGATGTCTACAGATAAAAACCAGATCGAAGTGCAATTAAAAAAGGTTCAGGCGGCTATGCTTGAAAGCCTGAACGATACCAACCTTAATCAGCTGATTTCCGATAATAAGAATATTCTCGGTAGCGGAAAAATGCTCCGTTCGCAACTGGTGCTCGCGCTGGGCGCGGCCAACGGAATTCCGGAGCGGGATCTGATCAACGCTGCGGCGGCTGTGGACATGATTCACGGGGCGAGTCTGCTGCACGACGATGTGATCGACGGCGGTATCATTCGCCGGGGCGCTCCGACCTTTTGGAAAAAATACGGTATAAACGGAGCCATTCTGTTCGGTGATGTACTGATGTTTAAGGCGCTGTCGCTGCTCGTAGAGGTCAACCGTGTGGATCTGCTGAGCGAACTGATCGACCGCACCGGCGAAGTCTGCCGGTCGGAAGTGGAACAGGAGCTGATTCTGCGCGGCTCACCCGGAACCTGGGAAGAATGTGAACTGGTCGGCCGTTATAAAACCGGATCGCTGTTTGCTTTTGCGGCCGTCGCCGGCGGAAACCGGGAAAAAGAGCAGACGGATGCGCTGCGCGAAGCGGGGTATATTCTTGGCACGGCCTACCAGCTGGCAGACGATGTGCTGGATGCTTCCGGAAATGAGGAAATTTCCGGAAAAACACTCGGAACGGATGATCAACGCGGCAAAACAACCGCTATTACCGCCACGAAAAACGCTCCGGAGGATCCGATTTCCTACCTTTTCCAACTGCTGGAAAAATCGTCCGATCTGCTGAAAATATGGCCGGAAATACATGCAGCATGGAATACGTTTTTAAAGATAACCATGATCCCTGTTTTGGAAAAACACGTAAGCGCATCCGTTGAATAGCAACGATTAACGCTTTCCAAACGAATCATGAGCGTATTTGTAATAATTTTGACTTTCCGCAACAGATCCAAATCGGTATAGAGATACCCATTACGCGGTTTTCCCCCTTTTTTCCGGGGGACTTCTGCGGGTAGAAATAGCATTCGATGTATTTTTATCTAATTTGTCTCATGACATTTTGTCTGAATAGCGATAGGTTTCTGCGCTTTTCAGCAACAAGGTGCGATTTTTCGTACAAGAAATCCGAGGAGTGAAAATAGCGTGGCTAACTTCAAAATTAAAAAAGGCTTCGATGTCAAGGTGGTCGGCAAGCCGTCCACGAACGTCGAAGAATATGCGAGCCAGCAGCTTTTCACGGTCTACCCTTCCGAGTTTGAAGGGCTGAAAGTTCGCCTTAAGGTTAAGGCGGGCGAGACCGTAAAGCGCGGTGACGTATTGTTTGAAAACAAGAAAAACGAAAAAATGGTTTTTCGTTCGCCCTGCGCCGGAACGGTCAAGGCTATCAACCTGGGCGCACGGCGTTTCCCGGTTGAAATCCAGATCGAGAAGGATGCGCAGAGCCAGGACAACGTTACGTTCGAGACCTATACCCGCGACAGTGTGGGACAGCTCTCCCGTGAACAGGTGGCGGATCATCTGCTGAACACCGGCGTCTGGCCGCTGATCAAGCAGCGTCCCTTTAATAAAATCGCTGATCCGGACGCTGCGCCGAAAGCGGTCTTTATCAATGCCTGCAACTCCGCACCGTATCAGGCGGATTTCAGCCTTATCCTTAAAGGAGACGAAGAGGCGTTTCAGACCGGGATCAATGCCCTGGCGAAACTGACCGAAGGCAAAGTGCATCTTTGCAAATCGGCCGGTTCCGACATACCGGACTTTAAAAATGCTGAAAGCCACACGTTTTCCGGAAAACATCCATCCGGAAACACCAGCGTACACATCAACCGGATCAGCCCGATTCTTCCGCACGATACAGTTTACACAATTACAGCCCAGAATGTGATCCTGATCGGGAAAACCCTGCTGACCGGCGAACTTCCGAAAACCAAAATCATCGCACTTGCGGGACCGGCGGTTAAGGAAGAATTCCGCAAATATTATAAGGTGGAGATTGGCGGATCACTGGAATCCCTGCTGAGCAAAGCGATTCAGGGCGACGACGTCCGGCTGATTAACGGCAATGTTCTCTGGGGCAGCCAGATAAAGGCCGATGCCTGCGTTCCGTATTATGGATCGGAAATATTCGCACTGGAAGAAGACCGCTCGCGTCACCTGCTGGGCTGGACAACACCGGGCCTGTTCCAGTACAGCGCGCACCGCGTGAATATCTCCTCTTTCTTCGGTTTTTCCCACGACTGGAAACTCGGCACTAATCTGCACGGTTCACACCGCGCCATGGTGGTTACCGGATGGATGGATAAATTCCAGCCGTTGAATATTATGACCGATTTCCTGATCCGTGCCGCGCTGGCACATGACACCGATGAGATGATTCAGCTCGGTATCCTTGAAACCGATCCGGAAGATTTTGCACTGGCTTCTTTTGTCGACCCGCACAAGACCGATGTCTGCGGCATCATCAAACGCGGCCTGGAAGAGATCGAGGAGGAAGGAATTTAATGAAAGCCCTATTCGACTTTATGGATAAGAACATTGCCCCGTTGTTTGAAAAAGGCGGCAAGTTCGAACGCCTCTACCCCCTGTGGGAAGCGGGCGACACCTTTAACCGCACACCGGCCGATGTCACCCCGAGTGCTCCGCACGTTCGGGACTCTATTGACCAGAAGCGGTTGATGATCTTTGTAATCTACGCCCTGATTCCATGTATTCTTTTCGGAATCTGGAACGCCGGTAACCAGTTTAATCTGGCAAACGGTATTGAGTCGACCTTCGGGGCCGACATGGCCCGCGGAGCACTGATGGTTCTTCCGATCATTTTTGTTTCGTATGCCGTCGGCGGCCTCTGGGAAGTGCTCTTCGCCGTCATACGACGACACGAAATCAACGAAGGCTTCCTGGTCACCGGCATGCTATTCCCGTTGACCCTGGCTCCGACGATTCCGCTCTGGCAGGTTGCGATCGGTATTTCGTTCGGCATCGTAATCGGCAAGGAAATCTTCGGCGGTGTGGGCTACAACATCCTGAACCCTGCTCTGACCGCCCGTGCATTTCTCTTCTTCGCCTATCCGGCGCAGATTTCGGGCGATAAAGTCTGGGTGGGCTCACTTGCGGAATCCCCCTCCATCGTCAACAGCATCCTCGGTCATTCCGGTGAATATGTTGACGGGGTAACTCAGGCCACGCCGCTTGCTGTTGCTGCGGCGGCTAAAGGAAGCGGAATGGCAGCGGTTGATGCCCTCAACCATGCCGGCTATACCCTGCAGAATATGACGGTCGGAAATATTCCGGGATCAATCGGCTCCACCTCCGTAATTGCAATTCTGATCGGTATGGGCTTCCTGATGCTGACCGGCATCGCCTCCTGGCGCGTTATGGTCAGCGGGATTATCGGATGCGCTATGATGGGCCTGCTGTTCAATGCGCTTCCGCTCGACAATGAGTTTGCATCATTGCCCTGGTTTTACCATCTGGTTATGGGCGGCTTCCTTTTCGGTATTGTCTTTATGGCCACCGATCCGGTTTCCGCATCAGCTACGAACGTAGGTAAGTTTATCTACGGCTTCCTGATCGGTGCTCTTACTGTATTGATCCGCGTCGCCAACCCGGCCTATCCGGAAGGCGCCATGCTGGCGATTCTGTTCATGAACGTGATGGCCCCGCTGGTTGACCACTTCGTGGTTCAGGGACACATTAAAAAACGTACTGCTTATGCGAGGGCTTTGAACAATGCGTGAAGATACTAGAACCTTAGTTTTTGCAGCAGGCACCTGCCTGGTGGTGAGCCTGCTGCTCTCCGTGACTGCCGCGGCCCTCAAGCCGGCGCAGGTGGCCAATGAAAAACTGGATGTGAAGAAAAACATCATCAAAGCATTCGGTATTGACCTTTCAAATAAAGCGGAATGGACCCCGGAAAAAATCGAGGAAACATTTGCAACCTATATTGCTGATGCGTCTTCCGATGGACTGCTGGTCTATACCTGGACGGATGAGGGTTCGGATACCCCCTCCAAATATGCCTTCCCGATTTCGGGCAAAGGTCTCTGGGGTGATATCTATGGATACCTCGCCCTGCAGAGCGACCTCGAAACGATCGCGGGTATCAGTTTCTACAAACACGTCGAGACTCCCGGCCTCGGCGCGGAAATTGAAAAACCGTGGTTCCAGAACGACTTCAAAGGTAAAAAACTTTACGACGACGGCGTACCGACCGAATTCAAGGTTGTGAAACCCGGGGCCGAAAAAGATGACTCATCTGTAGACGGCATTTCCGGTGCAACACTGACCGGTAAAGGGGTGCAGGCCTTCATTCGTAAGGATGCAGCCACATACGCAGAATACTTCAACACGCTTAAGGAGGGCAAATAATGGCTTCCGCTGCTAAAAAAATATTAATGGATCCGTTTTCGGATAATAACCCGATTACCGTTCAGGTACTGGGCATCTGCTCGGCACTTGCGGTAACCGTTAAACTTGATACCGCAATCGTCATGACGTTGGCCCTGACCTCGGTGGTCTCGCTTTCGAACCTGGTGATCTCGTTGTTGCGGAATGTAATCCCGGCCGGCATCCGGATGATTGTCGAAATGGCCGTGATTGCCTCGCTGGTAATTATTGCCGACCAGTTACTGAAAGCCTACCTGTTTGATATTTCCAAACAGCTTTCGGTTTTCGTGGGTCTGATTATTACCAACTGTATCGTAATGGGACGCGCCGAAGCATTCGCCCTGCAGAACGGTCCCAAGGAGTCACTCCTTGACGGTCTTGGAAACGGTCTTGGTTACGGGATCATCCTGATCACGGTGGCCGCACTTCGTGAGCTTATCGGTTTCGGTACCCTGTATAATTTTCCGATTCTTCCCGAAAACTATATGGGCAACGGCCTGGTGCTTCTCGCACCAGGAGCATTTATCATCCTGGGGCTGCTCATCTGGCTGCAGCGCACCATTACCAAATATGTGGAGGAGTAAGCCATGGATCTGCTAAGTTTAGCCGTTGAATCAATCTTTATTCAGAACATCCTGCTGGCCTCGTTCCTCGGGATGTGCTCCTTCCTTGCCTGTTCGAAGAAGGTGGACACGGCCATCGGTCTCGGTTTTGCGGTCATTTTCGTTCTGACCATTACCGTGCCGGCCAACTGGGCCATTTACACCTTTCTGCTGAAACCGGGCGCTTTGGCCTGGGCAGGACTGCCCGATCTGGATCTGAGCTTCCTGAACTTTATCTGCTTTATTGCAACGATTGCCTCCATGGTACAGCTCGTTGAAATGATTCTCGATAAGTTCTTTCCGGCTCTCTACCACGCACTGGGTATCTTCCTGCCGCTCATCACCGTGAACTGTGCAATCCTCGGCGGCTCGCTCTTTATGGTGGAACGAAGCTATGGATTTGCAGAATCCGTGGTGTACGGCGCAAGTTCCGGTACCGGCTGGCTGCTGGCGATTGCCGCCATGGCCGCGATTCGGAAAAAGCTGCGTTACTCTCACCTGCCGGACGGCCTTAAAGGGCTGGGAATCACTATGATCATGACCGGCCTGATGGCAATGGCCTTTATGTGCTTCGCCGGCATCAGTCTCTAAGGGAATAAAGACTATGGAAAACATAACGTATATTATTTCAAGTGTGATCGTCTTCACTGCAGTGATTATGACGCTGGTCATTCTGCTGATGATCGCAGCAAAAAAACTGGTACCTCAGGGACTGGTAAAACTGGAAATCAACGAAGGGAACCGGGAAGTTGAAGTCAAACCGGGATCGTCTTTGCTGACCGCCCTTTCCACGGATAAAATCTTCCTTCCGTCAGCCTGCGGCGGTGGTGGCACCTGCGGCATGTGCAAATGTAAAGTGCTCGAAGGCGGCGGGGAGCTGCTGCCGACTGAAGCCGGTCAGGTCACAAAAGCCGAAGCCAAGGAAGGCGTGCGTCTGGCCTGTCAGCTGAAGGTCAAGGAAGATATGAAGCTCGATATCGAGCCGTCTATCCTCGACATCAAGAAGTACGAATGCACCGTTCGTTCCAACGACAATGTGGCTACCTTTATTAAAGAGCTCGTCGTTGAACTACCGAAAGGCGAAAAGCTCGACTTCCGAGCCGGCGGTTACATTCAGATCGACGTTCCTGCCTATAAGGATCTTTCATACAAGACGTTTGATATCGCCGAAGAATATCGCAGCGACTGGGATAAATTCAATGTGTGGGACAACGTTGCCTCAAACGATGAACCCTGCTTCCGGGCATATTCGATGGCCAACTATCCGCTCGAGGATGACATCATCATGCTCAACATTCGTATCGCGTCGCCGCCGCCGGGCACCAGCTATCCGCCGGGCATCTGCTCCAGTTACGTATTCAGCCTGAAACCGGGCGACAAAATTACCATCTCCGGTCCGTACGGTGAATTCTTTGCCAAGGAAACCGATCGCGAAATGTGTTTCATCGGCGGTGGTGCCGGTATGGCGCCGATGCGCTCGCATATCTACGATCAGCTCAAACGGATCGGCACAGATCGTAAAATCACCTTCTGGTATGGCGGCCGCTCGCTGAGAGAGCTGTTCTATGTGGAAGAATTCCGCGAATTGGAAAAACAGTTCCCGAACTTTGAATTCCATATTGCACTCAGTGATCCGCTTCCGGAAGACAACTGGGACGGACCGACCGGATTCATCCACCAGGTTGTATATGACAACTACCTCGATCAGCATGAAGACCCGACAGAGATTGAGTACTATCTCTGTGGACCGCCGATCATGCTCAAATGCGTGAAGGATATGTGCTACGATCTCGGTGTTGAACCCGAAATGATCATGGCCGACGACTTCGGCATCTGATTCCCGGCGATTGGGATGGCCCAAATCCCCTGGAATATACAAAGCCCGCCCTGAATTACAGGACGGGCTTTTTTCATACCCCACTATTCCCTGCTCTGCGCGCTTTGATTTGACCTGCCGGCCCGTACCCCATAAACTGCTTTGAAATAAAGCGCATTCAAGAGGAGGAAATGGTGTCTGATCTGAAAAAACGGAAGAAAGGCTACAAAAAGAACGGCAAACTCGAACGCGAATACTATGAATCCGAACTGAGACGTCTTCAGGTTGAACTGGTTAAAATGCAGGAATGGATTAAACACAAGGGTCTGAAAGTCGTCGTACTGTTCGAAGGGCGCGATGCCGCCGGCAAAGGCGGAGCCATCAAACGCATTACCGAATGCCTCAACCCGCGCGTCTGCAGCGTGGTTGCAAAAGGGAAACCGACCGAACGCGAAGAGAAACAATGGTATTTTCAGCGCTATGTGCCCCACCTTCCCGCTGAAGGTGAAATGGTGCTCTTTGACCGCTCCTGGTATAACTGCCCCGTGGTCGACCGTGTGATGGGCTTTGTGAGCGAAAAAGA
The DNA here is from genome assembly GCA_004299845.1 of Verrucomicrobia bacterium S94. Classification (NCBI taxonomy): domain Bacteria; kingdom Pseudomonadati; phylum Verrucomicrobiota; species Verrucomicrobia bacterium S94. Next base: position 1,546,275 of record CP036201.1, read on the forward strand.
GGTTGAGGAATTTTTCATTGCCTGCCCCCAGTTCGAAAAAATGCTGATCCGCGCCAATACCTATCTCGTTAAATACTGGTTTTCAGTCAGTGACGAGGAACAGGAACGCCGTTTCAAAGATCGTATGGAAGATCCCACTAAACGCTGGAAAATCAGCCCCATCGATATGAAATCGCGTAAAAAATGGGTGGAATATTCCAAGGCCAAAGACGAGATGTTCGAAAAAACCGACATTCCCGAGAGTCCCTGGTGGGTGGTGGAAGCCGACGATAAGAAAAAAGCACGGCTGAACTGTATTTCCCACCTGCTCAGCCAGATTCCGTATGAAGATCTGACCCCGGAACAGATTGAATTACCTCCACGACAGGATTACGGCGACTACAAACGGCCGCCCCATGCTGAACAGAACTTCATTCCGCATATTTACTAACGCAGATATAACGCCGCCGTAACGCCCCAGATCAGGCCAGGCGGTCGTCCGCAACATGCTGCCAGTTCAGATCCTCGATCACACTAAGCTCTACAATATTTTCCGCTTTATTCAGCAGCTCCCGACATTCCGGACTCAGGTTGAGCAGATGCAGAAATTTGCCCTGATCCGCATACCGTTCCGTAATGTTGTTGATGGCCTCAATCCCGGAATGGTCATACACACGCGCATTTTCAAAATCGATCACCACATCCTGCGGATCGTTCAGCGGATCAAACAGATCTTTAAAGGACTGGGCGGAACCGAAAAACAGCGCACTTTCCAGATGATAGATCTTCGTGCCGTTTGCATCGGTACTGATTCCGGCATGAATCTTTTTTCCGTGTTCCCAGGCAAATGCCAATGCGGAAACAATGATGCCGACGAGCACGGCAACCGCGAGGTCGTGCAGCACCGTCACAACCGAGACGAGAATAATAATAAAAATATCCATTTTCGGCACACTGCCGAACAGGCGCAGACTCGACCATTCAAACGTGCCGATAACCACCATGAACATGACGCCGACAAGTGCTGCGAGTGGAATAATTTCCACCAGCGGTGCGGCCACCAGCAGAATCAGCAGCAGGAAAACCGCCGCCGAAACACCGGAAAGCCGCCCTCGTCCGCCGCCGCGGATATTGATCATACTCTGACCGATCATGGCGCAGCCGCCCATTCCGCCGAAAAATCCGTTCATCAGATTGGCGAGGCCCTGACCGATACACTCTTTATTTCCTCGTCCCCGGGTTTCCGTAATTTCATCCACCAGCGTCAGCGTCATCAGCGATTCAATCAGGCCAACCGCAGCCGCAAGGGCTGAAAAAGGAAGAATCATTTTAAGATTCGCCCAGGTAAACGGAATCTCCGGAATTCCAAAGGTTGGAAATCCGGCCGCAATAGTTTCCTTGGTCGGGTCCATGCCCTGCACAAAATCGAGTACATTGCGGGCGGTGTGAATCCCCGTTTTATCAAGCACCAGAGAAAGAACCGTTACCACAACAATCCCCGCCAGCGTGGCCGGAACGGCTTTGGTGAGTTTCGGCAGAAAAAAGCTGATGGCCATGGTCAGTGCAATCATACCGCCCATAAAGGCCAGATCCACGCCCGGCAGCAGATGCGCTTCCTCGCCATGGCCAACATAGAACATCTCGAACTGCGATTTAAAAATTATAATGGCCAGCCCGTTCACAAAGCCGAGCATCACCGGATGCGGTACCATGCGGATAAATTTGCCGAGTTTGAAAAAACCGAACAGCATCTGAATAATCCCCATCAGAATCACCGCAGCAAACAGATAGCTTTCTTTGGTCACCCCCTCAGGCAGTATACCCGGCCGGGACAGCTCGATCATTAATGGTGCAAAAATAACCGCAACTGCGCCGGTCGCACCGGAAATCATACCCGGACGCCCCCCGAAAATCGCGGTAATCAGCCCCATCATGAATGCGGCATACAGACCGATCACCGGATCCACTTTAGCTACAAACGAAAACGCCACCGCTTCGGGCACCAAGGCCAGGGCAACGGTCAGACCGGAGAGCAGATCATTTTTCACATTGCGCGGGCGTTCGATCTTCAGTTTGAACAGTTTATTGGTTTTCGTCATAAAATTTTCCGGTTTGTAATATGGTGTTCGTACTTCTGTAAAAGCGCGCGACTATCCCAGAATAAAAAGTCATGGCGAGTTTTTTTAAGGGACTTTTCAACCGGCGGCAGAAGTATTTTTTCCGAGGATTGACTGCCGGTGGCGTTGACACCTCTTAAGCGTTTGAATACATTGCGCCCTTTACTTGCGAACCTGAAGCACAAGACGAAGGAGACTCCAGCATGGCCGCAAAGAAAGACACTCCGAAAGATCCCGCATCCGCACTCAGTGCCGTTGTTTCCCAGATTCAGAAACAGTACGGCGAAGGGGCCATTGTTAAACTGGGGGAAGCCAGTGCAAATACACAGATTGATTCCATTTCGACCGGTGCACTGACCGTTGACCTCGCCCTGGGCGTAGGCGGACTTCCACGTGGCCGGATTATTGAAATCTACGGTCCGGAATCCTCCGGTAAAACCACGCTGGTTTCCCATGTGATTGCCAATGCGCAGAAAGAAGGCGGATCGGCGGCCTTTATTGATACCGAACACGCACTCGACCCCGGCTATGCCAAAAAAATCGGTGTCGACATCGACAACCTGCTGGTCTCACAGCCCGATTCCGGCGAAGAGGCACTGAATATCTGCGAAGCCCTCGTAAAGAGCGGATCGCTCGATGTTGTTGTGGTCGACTCCGTGGCCGCCCTTGCTCCTCAGGCCGAACTGGACGGCGAAATGGGGCAGTCCCACGTCGGCCTCCAGGCGCGTCTGATGTCGCAGGCGCTGCGAAAACTGGTCTCGGCCATCAACCATTCGAGATGCATCTGTATCTTCACCAACCAGATTCGTGAAAAAGTCGGAGTCATGTTCGGCAGCCCGGAAACTACGCCTGGCGGCAGAGCCCTGAAGTTCTACTCTTCGGTGCGCCTCGATATCCGCCGTATCGGCCAGCTGAAAGATTCTTCCGGCACCGTCTACGGAAACCGTACCCGCGTTAAAGTGGTGAAAAACAAAGTGGCCCCGCCCTTCACTCAGGCGGAATTCGATATTCTCTACGCCGAAGGTATTTCCTACACCGGCTCAGTGATCGATGCCGCGATTGACGCCGGGATTATCGATAAAAAAGGATCCTGGCTCTCGATGGACGGTACGCAGTTGGGACAAGGCCGGGATGCCGCGGTCCGGGCGCTGAAGGAAGACAAGGAACTCTGTGATTCGGTAATCGAACGGATCTATAAAAGCCGCGAAGAAGTGACCGGGAAATAAACCATGCTCACCATTTCGAACCGCAAAGACACTGCCGCCGCCACGGTGAACTTTGTGGTTCTGCTTCGTATTCTTTGTGTCGCTGCGATGGCGGGCCTGTCCGGATGCGGTGCGGAAAAGTCCTCCCTCGACCTTCCTGCATTTGACGGACAGAAGGCCTATGCCGAGGTCGAGCAGCTCGTACAGTATTCCCCGCGCGATGCGGGTACGTCCGGAGGCTGGAAAGCGGCAAAGCATATTTTCCGGCGCCTCGAACAGTTCGGCGTCGAGGCCGAAATGGATGAATTCACCGATATGACTCCGGAAGGTAGAAAAACGATGATCAATGTCATCGGCATGATTCCCGGAAAAACAAAAGAGTGGATTATTCTGGGATCACACTTTGATACCATGCCCGGTATTGATCATTTCCAGGGCGCAAATGATTCGGGCTCGAGTACCGGTGTCCTGCTGGAGCTTGCACGGATGATCCGCAGTTCAGAAACCGTTCCGGAGATCGGAATACTCTTTGCTTTTTTTGACGGTGAAGAAGGTATTGCAGACTATATTCCCGGTGATGGACTGCACGGAAGCCGTTATATGGCCCGCCAGCTGGTCCAGCGGGGTGACCATCTGAAAATCCGGGCGATGATCCTGCTGGATATGGTCGGAGACAAAGATCTGAAATTTACGCTGCCTTACAACAGCTCCAGGGATCTGGTACAGGAAACATTCAAAGCAGCTCACACGCTGGGCTGTCGCGAGCGTTTCACTCTTACAAGATCGATTATCACCGACGACCATGTCCCCTTCCTGGATATCGGAATCCCGGCTATCGATCTGATCGACTTCAAGTTCGGCTCGGCACCGGGGCTGAACGATTACTGGCATACGGAGGCCGACAATATGCAGAACATCAGTGCGGAAAGTCTCGAAATTACAGGCAATATAACCTTACAGCTTATCAGGCAGATTTTTCAGCAGTCCAAATCCTTATAATAACGTGCGTTTTAAAAACCCGGATAAAAGCCAATTGAATTATTCCGGAAATCACTATTGACACTTTTAATCAAATGATTAATTTTGATCGAGTGATTAAATCATGAACCCCGCAACGTATAAAACATTAGTACCGAGAGCCTTGAAATTACGGGTAGTATCACCCTACAATCGTTTAATTAAACGATATACATATAAAACAGGGAGTATTCGCATCATCATTTAAATATTTTCTTAATGAAGGGGCTTGTAACGCCCATTCAAACCATTTATATCGATAGCTCTTTTACCAAAAAATCGGAGACGGAGAGAACCATGGCAGAAGAATTGAAGCACCTGATCGAGCAGATCCAGAAAGAAGGAGTGGAAAAAGCCAATACCGAGGCGGATTCCATTATTTCACAGGCCAAAGAGAAAGCCGCCAAAATTGTCGCCGACGCGGAAGCGAAAGCAAAAGAAACCCTCAAGCAGGCTGAAACGGAAGCGGCTGCTTTTGCCGACCGGTCCGTAAAAACTCTCGAACAGGCTGCGCGTGATCTGCTGATTACCGTCGGCCAGGGCTGCGAAAAAGTGGTTACCGAAACGCTGGGCCGGGAAGTCGAAAACGCACTCAGCGGTGAACTGCTGCAGAAAATGATTGCTGATGTGGTGGCACAGGATGAAAGCAACGCCACAATAACCGTGAATGAAGCCGATAAGGCCGCCCTCGCGTCCTACTGCTCGAGTCTGGCTTCCTCTTCCGGAAAAAGCATCGAGCTGGTTTCCGACAACGAAGTGCTCAACGGCTTTAAAGTGGTTTTCGAAGGCAAAAGCGTCTCCCTCGAGTATACCGGAGAAGCGGTGGCCGATGCTCTTGCGGCCTATCTTCGTCCTGAACTGGCAAAAATTGTGAGCGGCATCGCCCGTGAACAGATTTCCAACTAACGGAAGCAGACGATGGCCTACTATTCACTCGTAGCCAGTCTGCCGAGTCTCCGCATCGGAGATGAGCCCCCGGTATCGGTCGAACAGTATATTGAAAACTGTTCGCAATGGATTACGGAACGCGAAACGGGCATTCTGAAAGCGGTCCTGCTCAACGAGCCGGTCGCCTCCCCCTGCCCGCTCTGTAAAACCTGGCATAATCTGGAAACGCAGCTGCGCAATGCCGTAGCCAGACATCGCGGCCAGAAACTCGGCATCGATTTCAAGGAACACCTCCAGCCGCACGAAGGATTCAACGGAACCGTTGAAGTGCTCGTGAATGAAGCATTCACCCGCAATGATCCGCTTGAACTCGAACAGGAACTTGACCGCGCCCGCTGGCAGCTGGCGGAAGAGCTGATCGGCGAAGATACATTTGGATTCAGCAAAGTGCTGGCCTACGGGATTCAACTTAAAATTGTTGAACGTTGGAATAATATGGATGTTTCCGTCGGCAAGGAGAAGATCGAAGCCGTCATTACAGCAAATACAGAAAAAGAAGAGGTCGCGGAATCGGAATAATCCGCGGCGGTTGCTTTTATTGGGATAGAGGACAAAGATTATGAGCGAAAACATCGGTAAAGTTATCGGGGTGAACGGCAACCTGCTGAAGGTTGAATTCAATAAACCCGTGATCCAGAACGAAGTGGCCTATGCCAGCGTCGGCTCCGGCGACCTGAAACTTAAGGCGGAGGTCATTCGTGTACGCGGCAACAGTGCCGAACTTCAGGTTTTTGAAGATACGGTCGGCCTCAAAGTCGGCGATCCGGTTGAATTCACCGGTGCTCTGCTTTCTGTAGAGCTCGGCCCGGGGCTGCTGACTCAGGTTTTTGACGGTCTGCAGAATCCTCTCCCCCGTCTTGCCGAGGAATCGGGCTTCTTCCTGCAGCGGGGTAAATACCTTGATCCGCTTCCGCGCGATAAAAAATGGAATTATACCCCTGCAGTAAAAGTCGGCGATACCGTCATTGCCGGCGACACCCTGGGCACGGTTCCGGAAGGTCTGTACGACCATAAAATCATGACCCCTTTCAACCTTCGCGGAAAATGGAAAGTAAAAGAAGCGGCTCCGGCCGGTGAGTATACCGTTGAACAGGTGATCGCAACGTTGGAAGATAACAAAGGCAACACCCGCGACTGTAAAATCATGCAGATCTGGCCGGTGAAAATGCCGATCAAATGTTACGCCGAACGGCTTCGCCCCACCGAGTCCATGGCCTCAGGCATGCGCACCATCGACACCTTTTTCCCCGTCGCCAAAGGTGGAACATTCTGTATTCCGGGTCCGTTCGGCGCCGGAAAAACAGTACTGCAGCAGATTATGTCGCGTAATGCCGAGGTGGATATTGTAATTATTGCGGCTTGCGGCGAACGGGCCGGCGAGGTGGTGGAAACGCTCCGCGAATTCCCGGAACTGACCGACCCGCGTACCGGGAAATCGCTGATGGAACGTACGCTGATCATCTGCAACACCTCATCCATGCCGGTAGCCGCCCGTGAAGCATCGGTATACACCGGCGTCACACTGGCTGAATATTACCGTCAGATGGGCCTCGACGTTCTCCTGCTGGCCGATTCCACCTCCCGCTGGGCACAGGCGCTGCGCGAAATGTCGGGTCGTCTGGAGGAAATCCCCGGCGAGGAAGCGTTCCCGGCCTATCTCGAATCCGTGATCGCTTCGTTCTACGAACGGGGCGGCGTGGTTAGGCTTAATAATGGAAAAACCGGATCGGTCACGATCGGCGGTACAGTATCCCCGGCCGGTGGTAACTTCGAAGAGCCGGTAACCCAGGCGACGCTTAAAGTGGTGGGTGCTTTCCACGGTCTTTCCCGGGCACGTTCCGATGCCCGCCGCTATCCGGCGATCGACCCGCTCGATTCATGGAGCAAATACCCTTCGGTGGTACCGCTCGAAAAAGTTTCAAAAGCCCGTAAAATCCTGCGCGACGGCGCGGAAGTCGGTCAGATGATGAAAGTCGTCGGGGAAGAAGGCACCTCCATTGAGGACTTTATTCTCTACCTGAAATCGGAATACATTGACGCCACCTATCTGCAGCAGAACGCGTTCAACGAAACCGACGCCGCCAATACGGTTGAGCGCCAGGAATATGTTTTCGAACGGCTGCTGAAGATACTCGATACTAAAATGAAATTTAAGGACAAGGGGGCTGCACGTTCGTTCTTCCAGCAGCTCACCCAGACCTGCCGCGACTGGAACAACAGCGAATTCCAGTCCGATGACTTTAAGAGAATTGAAGAGGAAATGAGTAAAGCGCTCGCGGAGGTTTCTGACTATGCAGAATAAAGTGTATCACCGTATTGAACAGATCACCGGCAATGTGATCGTGGTTAAAGCTGATGGCATCATCAATGGCGAGCTGGCTCTGGTTGATTCTGATCACGGCGTATCCATGGCACAGGTCATCCGTCTCGATAGAGAAGATGTTTATCTGCAGGTTTTCGCCGGCGGGCGCGGTATCAGTACCGACTCCAAAGTGCGCTTCCTCGGGCGTACCATGCAGATTCCGTTTTCCGACAACCTGCTCGGCCGCGTATTCTCCGGATCCGGTGAACCGCGCGACAACGGCCCCGAGATTAAAGAAAACATGATTGAAATCGGCGGCCCGTCCGTCAATCCGGCCAAACGTATTATTCCGCGGAATATGGTGCGTACCGGCATTCCGATGATCGACGTGTTCAACACCCTCGTTGAATCGCAGAAACTCCCGATTTTCTCGGTAGCCGGCGAGCCATATAACGAGTTGCTGGCGCAGATCGCATTGCAGGCTGAAGTGGATGTGATCATTCTCGGCGGCATGGGGCTGAAACATGATGACTACCTTTTCTTCCGCGACAAACTGGACGAAAGCGGCGCACTTTCCCGCACCGTGATGTTCGTACACACCGCTTCTGATCCGACCGTTGAATGTCTGCTTGTTCCCGATGTTTCTCTGGCGGTTGCGGAACAGTATGCTCAGGAAGACAAACGGGTCCTGGTACTGCTGACCGACATGACCAACTTTGCAGATTCCATGAAGGAAGTAGCCATTACCATGGAGCAGATTCCGTCGAACCGCGGATATCCCGGCGATCTTTATTCCCAGCTGGCCGCCCGCTACGAAAAAGCGGTGGACTTTGAAGGCAGCGGATCCATCACGATTCTGGCCGTAACCACCATGCCGGGGGATGACGTTACCCACCCGGTTCCGGACAACACCGGTTATATTACCGAAGGACAGTTCTATCTGAAAAACGGTCGTATCGAACCGTTCGGTTCATTGTCCCGCCTGAAACAGCAGGTCAACGACCGTACCCGCGAAGACCATCGCGTGATTATGGATACCATGATTCAGCTCTATGCAAACTATAAAGAAACGCTGGAAAAACAGTCCATGGGCTTCCGCATGTCGGATTGGGACACCAAACTGCTCAAATACGGTGAAAAGTTCGAAAGCAGCATGATGGACATCACGGTAAATACCCCGCTGGAAGAAGCGCTGGATAACGGCTGGAAAATTCTGGCCGAATGTTTCGAACCTTCCGAGACCGGCATTCAGTCGAAATATACCGACAAATTCTGGCCGAAGGCTTAATTGGAGATCAGGCAGATCCGACAAAGGACTGATTCATGGCAAAAATTAAGTTAACCAAAAACGAATTGAAAACGCAGCGCGATGCGCTCAAGCGGTTTCAACGCTATCTGCCGACGCTCCAGCTTAAGAAGCAGCAGCTTCAGATGGAAATGCGCCGTCTCGATCAGGAAATCGAGGAAAAGCGTGATGAAGAACAGGAAGCCCGCGCACAGCTCAGCTCCTGGATTCAGCTCTTCTCGGAACCGATTGATCTCGGACCGTATGCAGAACTTGAAACGCTTAAAACATCTCATGGCAATATTGCCGGCGTGACTATTCCGATTCTCGACGACCTGGTTTTCAAAGAGGTCCCGATGAACCTCTTCGAAACCGAAGCCTGGACGGATGAAGGGGTCAATACCCTGAAACAGCTCACCCGCCTGCGGGTCGAGCGGCAGATTCTGGAAGAGCAGCACCGGCTTCTGGGTGAAGAACTGCGCACAACCACACAGCGCGTTAACCTGTTTGAAAAAGTGAAAATTCCCGAAGCCAAGGAAAACATCCGGGTCATCCGCATTTTCATGGGTGACCAGCAGACCGCTGCGGTGGCCCGCTCCAAGATCGCGAAAGGAAAAAGCGCATGATCGTAAAAATGAAAAAACTTACGCTTCTGTGCACCCGTTCGCAGCAGGAAGCTACGCTGGAAAAACTGCGTGACCTCAAAGTGGTACATGTTGAGCACGTACAGGCACCGTCCAGCGGAAAACTGGAAGAAGCCCGGAATCATCTTCAATATGTTCAGCGTGCACAGGAAATACTGAAGGCCCGCCCCGATGCTGACCCGACCGGTAAAGATGGCGATCAGGTGGTGGATGCCGTATGGAAATTGCTGGATTCAGAAAAACAGCTTCAGGAACAGCGCCAGGGGCTCAAACATGAAATCGAACGCATTTCCCCCTTTGGAGAATTTGACCCGCGCGATTTGAAACAGCTTCAGACTGAAGGGGTGTATGCCAAACTGTATGAGCTCCCGATAAAAGGAACCCCCCAAATTCCGGAAGGGATTGCCATTGAGGAAATCAGCCGCGACAAAACCAGCATTTATGTTCTGGCGGTTTCGCGGGAAGCATTCACCCTGCCGGCTCACGAAGTCCGCCTGCCGGACCGTTCGTTGAGTCATCTGCAGCGCCATCTTGACAACACGGAAAAAGAGCTGGAAAAAATCGAAGCCGAACTGCAGAAATATGCGGGCGACAAAGCGCTCGTCGATGAAATTGCAGATGCCGCCGCCGACAGAGTGACCTATCTGGAGACGCAGGCCGGCATGGGCGCCGATGCCTCCGTTGTCTACCTCAGAGGATTTTATCCGGCCGACCGGGAACACGACATCGAGGCGGCGGCCGCGCAATATGGCTGGGGCTTTACGTTCGAAGAGGTCACAGGCGAAGACGAAGTTCCGACCCTTCTGCGGAACCCCAAATGGGTTAAACCGATTCAGGCTGTGCTGGATGTGATCGGTGTTGTTCCGGGCTATAAAGAGCTGGACGTCAGTGCCCTGTTCCTGATTTTCCTGAGCATCTTCTTTGCGTTTCTGATCGGCGACGCCGGTTATGGTCTCCTGTTTATTGGCGTCACACTGTTTGGTAAAGTGAAAACCAAAGGCAAAGAGGCCGCTCAGCCGGGACTGAATCTGCTACTGATTATGAGCACCTGCTGCGTAATCTTCGGAGCCCTCACCGGAAACTATTTCGGCATTCCGACGGAAAGTCTTCCCGGACCGCTTCAGGCGATAACCAATGACTTCATGACCGGACTCTCCTCAGATACCGGACTCCGCGATCCGGATGTGGCGGCCAATAACATCATGTTCATCTGTTTCGCCATAGGTGCCATTCATATCACAATTGCCCATGTCTGGAACTTCATCCGCAAGATCAACAGCGTTTCATGTCTGGCTGATCTGGGATGGATTCTCTCCACCTGGGGGTTGTTCTTCCTAGTGCTGGAAATGGTCATCGGCGTTGACGCCATTCCGGTTCCCATGATGCCGAAAAACATCCTCGGCGGCATGGTCGGTACCGGCGCACTCCTGATCCTGATCAGTCTACTGGCCAAAAAAGAGTTCTTCGGCCTGGTTACGCTGGCGCTGGATCTGATCAACAACTTTGTGGATATCATTTCATATGTACGTCTCTATGCCGTAGGTGCAGCCTCGCTCGCCATTGCAGTCGCGTTCAATGAAATGGCGCTGGGCATGGGATTCAAGGGACTTGCGTCGCTCGGCGCGGCACTCATCCTGTTCCTGGGTCACGGACTGAATATTATTCTTTGTGCAATGGGCATCCTGGTACACGGCATCCGCCTGAACACCTTGGAATTCTCGGGACACGCAGGTGTGGAATGGGGCGGTATTCACTACAACCCGTTCAAGAAGAAAAACGAAACTTTAAATAATTAGAATCGACAATAGGAGGTAATACAATGGACGCAACACAAATCGAAGCATACGCCAAAATGGGCGCATCTATGGCATTGGGATTCGGCGCAATCGGATCGGCACTGGGCACAGGAACCGCAGGTATGGCCGGCATCGGCGCATGGAAGAAATGCTATCTGCAGGGCAAGGCTGCTCCCTTCATCCTGCTCGTTTTCATTGGTGCCCCGCTGTCGCAGACCATTTACGGCATGCTGCTCATGAATTTTATCCTTAAAGCCGACGCGAGCTTTGCACACTTCGGTGCCGGTATCATTGGCGGAATTGCCATGGGCTTCTCGGCCTGGTATCAGGGTAAAGCCGGAGCGGCAGGCTCTGACGCTCTCGCTGAAACCGGCCAGGGATTCGGCAACTACCTTACGGTACTCGGTATCGTGGAAACGGTTGCCCTCTTTGTGATGATCTTCATTCAGAAGACCCTTTAAGTTTCCTTCGTCTCGTCTGCCACTGCCCTGGCGGAGGAGAACGGAAAATGAAAAACGCCCGTCGCACCAGCGACCGGGTGTTTTTTCATTTCAGCTTTCGCTGTTTGCTAACCCCACTTACCTTTGCCCATATGACCCTGCATTTCGGTCATGGCCAGTTTCATCTGGAGATAAGACATTTTAAGGCACTGTTCGAACACCTTCACGCAGCCCGGATCCAGCGCATCTTCAATCCCGTCTTCACAAACCCGTTCAATCTGACGGGCCAGATCAATCAGCTGTGCGTGCAGGGCATTGGTATGACGGGAACGTTCAATCAGCCCCGCCGCCTTTTCATCCAGCTCCGTGAATTTTTCCGCCGGTGCCCCGCATTTCGGGCAGGTATCGCAGACTTCATCTCCATCATGAATATAACCGCATACTTCGCACTTCCATTTCTTCATTGCGTCTCCTTGGTTAGTGTAGGGAAATCCTAAAACGAAAAGGAAAATTTACAAGGTGACACCGGCATATTTCACTTTTTAAGACAAAATCTCATGTGCATACTGCGCACTATGAAACTACAACATGTTATTCAGACCCTGGAAAGTATCGCCCCGCCGGAGCTGGCGGAAGAATGGGACAACGTCGGCCTGCTGATCCATCCGCTCCGGCCGCGCAGTGTAAAAAAGATCCTGCTGACGATCGATCTGACCGAAGCGGTGGCCGATGAAGCCCTCGCCGGAAAATTTGACCTGATCATCGCCTATCATCCCATTCTCTTTCATGGTGCAAAACGGCTGTCTGCCGGAAATCCCTACGACCGCGCAGTCATGAAACTGGTTCAGCAGAATATTGCCGTCTATTCCCCGCATACCGCGCTGGATGCAGTGATCGGTGGCGTAAACGACTGGCTGGCCGACGGCGTCGGTGAGGGCGAGGTTTCCGTACTCCATCCGATTCCGAATTCCGATGCCGGCCAGGGGCGGCTGGTTGCGCTTAAAAAACCGGTAAAACTGAAGACGCTGACCTCCCGCATCAAAAAACATCTCGGACTGAAATCGGTCCGGATCGCCTCCGCGGCTGAAGATACCCCCGTTTCCACCGTCGCTCTGTGTGCCGGTGCCGGGACTGAAGCATTTAAGGGAGTGCACGCCGACTGCTATCTCACGGGGGAAATGAGCCACCACAATGTACTCGCGGCCACCCTGAGCGGCTCGCATGTCATTCTGTGCGAACACACCAATACCGAACGGGGCTATCTGCCGGTCTTTGGAAAGCTCCTTAAAAAAGCCCTCGGTTCCGGCGTAACCATCCATTGCTCGGAAATGGATGCCGACCCGATCCGCTTCGGCTGATTTTCACCTAACGGGCTTGTTTGAAGCGGCATATGCCTGTTTAATCGCGCGCGTTATTTTCCAGAAAGGGATGCTTTAATGAGTGAAGAAAAGAAAAAATCCGCCTACGCCGAAGCCGGCGTAGACATTGATGTCATGATGGGCTCGCTGCAGAACATCAAAAAAGACGTAGCCTCCACCAACACGGACGGCGTCGTCAGCGAAATCGGCTCCTTTGGCGGCCTGTTTAAATCACCCGGCGAAGGCAGCCTGCTGGTAAGCTCGGTCGATGGCGTCGGCACCAAACTGAAAGTTGCCAATATGGCCGGCATTCATAACACCGTGGGTCAGGACCTCGTCAACCACTGCACGAACGACATTCTCGTGCAGGGCGCACGTCCCCTCTTCTTCCTCGATTATCTCGGTACCGCATCCCTCGCGCCCGAAGTATTTGAAGCCGTCGTAGCCGGTTTCTGCAAAGCCTGCCGCGAAAACGGTGCGGCACTGCTTGGCGGAGAAACCGCCGAAATGCCCGGCCTTTATCCCCAGGGCGAATACGACCTCGTCGGCACAATCGTGGGCACCGTTGAGCGCGATAAAGTAATCACCGGCGAAAAAATTACCGAAGGCGACGTACTGATCGGTCTGCCTTCCACCGGGCTGCAGACCAACGGCTATTCGCTGGCCCGCAAAGTCATCTTTGAAACCGCCGGTAAAAAGCTGGACGATATTGTTCCCGGCACCGACGTCACCTTCCAGGATGCGCTGCTGGCCATTCATTCCTCTTTCCTGCATCCGGTAATGGCTCTGCTCGAAAAAGTGGATGTACACGGCATGGCCCACATCACCGGCGGCGGTCTCTACGACAACGTACCGCGCGTACTGCCGAAAAACCTGGATGCCTGCTTCGACCGCTCTACCTGGGAAATTCCGGCCATCTACCACTTTATCGAGGAACAGGGCGGCGTTGACCACGAGGAAATGTTCCGCGTCTTCAATATGGGTATCGGCTATGTGATCATGGTTGCCAAAGAAGATGCCGAAACCACCCTCGAAATCCTGAAAAACAACAACCAGGATGCCCTCATCATTGGTGAAGTGGTTCCCGGCTCCGGAAAATCCGTCCTGGTTAACTGAACCCCTGCATTTGATTTCCGCAGGGAACCGGTGGATTGTCCCCTCTTCCCTGCGGTGTTTTCAGATAGATGCGTTTGCATTATTCTGCGTACGCTTCCCCGGATATGACGCTATAATTCCGGCTGTTGAAACCGACATACTGCGGTGTGTCCATCGTTTCACACAATGATCGTCATTTAATAAACGAAGGGGAAATGAATAATGAAAAAACATCTGCTTGCCGGACTGCTGATGGCCGGAACCGCCTGGGCGGCTGAACATAATATCCTGCTGATCTGTATCGACGATCTCCGTCCGGAACTCAAATCGTTTGGCGCAGAATATATTGAATCGCCGAACATCGATGCACTCGCCGCCGCCGGTCGTGCTTTTCACCACCATTATGTCAATGCTCCGAGCTGCGGCCCCTCCCGCCGCACCATGCTCACCGGCCGCTATGGCGCACCGGGAAACGACGCCCTGTTCCTGCGCGCCGCACAGATCGAAAAAGATCCTGAATCCGTTCCGCCCAGTATGCCGGAATGGTTCCGGAAGCATGGCTATACCACCGTCTCTGTCGGTAAAGTCTCCCACCATCCCGGTGGACGCGGCGGTCCCGACTGGGACGACGATTCAAAAATTGAAATACCCAATGCCTGGGACCGCCATCTCATGCCCTGCGGCGAATGGCAGCACCCGCGCGGTGCCATGCACGGACTCGCCCACGGCGAAATCCGTGAAAATGCCCGGAAGATGGATGTTTTTCAATTAGCAGAAGGGCCCGACACCATCTATCCCGACGGCCTCATTGCCCAGGAAGGGATCAGACAGCTGAAACAGCTGGCAGCAACCGATAAACCCTTTTTTCTGGCCATCGGTCTCATCAAACCCCATCTCCCGTTCGGTGCGCCCGCTGAATATATGAAACCCTACGAAGACGTCACCCTTCCCCCGATCCCCCATCCCGAAAAACCCCGCGGCAAAACCACCTGGCACGGTTCCGGTGAATTTATGAAATACAATCGCTGGAACAGAAATCCGAACACCGATGCGGCTTTTGCCGAAGAAGTGCGCCGCCACTACGCCGCCTGCGTTACCTATGCCGATAAACATGTCGGCGACATCATCGCCGCCCTCAAAGAAACCGGCGAGGACCAAGATACGGTGATCATCGTCTGGGGGGACCACGGCTGGCACCTCGGCGAACATGCCATCTGGGGAAAACATTCACTGTTCGAAGAAGCCCTGCGCTCTCCGCTCATCATCACATTTCCAGGTATTGAAAAACCCGGCATGGCAACCGATGCCGTCGTCTCCACACTCGACCTTTTTCCGACCCTCTGCGATCTGGCCGGAATCGAGTCCCCCGGTTTCGTCCAGGGTCAGTCCCTGCTGCCTATTCTTAAAAACCCCGATACGCCCGGCCACGGAGCCATCAGCTACAAAGCCAATGCCCGCACCCTGAGAACGGCAACCTATCGCATTACCGTGCACAACAACGGATTTGCTGAACTCTACGACCACACTACGCCGGAAAAGGAAACCGTGAATATTGCCCCTCGGCATCCAAAACTGGTCAAACAGCTGAAACAGCAGATGGCCGCGATGAATAAATAAGCGGGTTAAAAAGAACCCAGCAGTTTGATCTCCCGTTCGAGATCAAAATTAAATTTTTCACGGACAGCGGCGATCATTTTTTCCGTCAGCTGATAGACATCGGTCGCCGTGGCTCCAGGATCGGCAACAATAATATTGGCGTGCTTTTCAAAGAGACGTGCGCCGCCGACCCGGAACGCTTTGGCCCCGGCCTCTTCAAGAAACCAGCCCGCCGCCTGCCGGCGTTCCGCCGCCGATGAAGGTTCAATATTCCGGAAAACACTGCCCGCACACGGATTAACTCTCCAGTCCGGGTGCTTGGTGCGCCGCAGCTCCAGAATACGATCACGTTCTTTCTGCATCACTTCCGCATCGCACGGTTTCAGTTTCAGTACCGCATCCAGCACAATCGCACCGGACTGCTTCAGCGCAGAGGAACGATACTGAAAATCCAGAGCCGCCGCCTCCACTTCCGCAATATGCCCTTTACGGCTCATTAAACGAACGCGCTGAACCACATCTCCGATCTGCTGCCCGAAAGCCCCCGCATTACCCGCAATGGCCCCGCCGACAGTTCCGGGAATCCCGCTGCAGAACGAGATATCACCCAGCCCCTTTTCTATCGCAATCCGCGCCAGATCATCCAGCAGCGTATTTCCGGAAACCGTTAACCGACAGCCCTCAGCTTCCACCGCCGGATGCTCTTCCGAACAGTAACGCAGCACCACATAATCCAGCCCTGAATCCGATACCAGCAGGTTCGATCCCTGACCGATTACCAGCCCGGGCACACCGTGTTCCGCTAAACATGCCGCCGCTTCAGATAACGTCTCCGCATCCGGACAATCAATTAATGCCGGACAGGTTCCGCCCAGTTTAAAGGTGGTATAATCCCGCATTGCCGGATTTAAAATCACACGCGCCGTCGACGGCATCTGTTTGAGTACATCATCCATTATCGTTTCTTCCGCAAAATTCTCGTAAAGGTAATCCCCCCTCCGCTAATTTTCAAAGCAAACCATGACGAAAGAAATTACATCAACCGCAAATCCCCTGATCAAACAGCTGCGCGCCCTGGCCACCTCCAAAAAGGCACGACAGGAATCGGGTCTGTTCATCATCGAAGGCTGGCGCGGCATTCAAACGCTGCTGGAACATGAAAGCGAACTGTATACCCTCGAACAGATTGTGGTTTCCACCGGCTGGAACCGGGGGCCTCTCCCCGCCGAAATCGACACAGTCAAAGTACCGGATCACGTTTTTGATAAAATTTCCGATGTCCGGAACGCCCAGGGCATTCTCGGGGTCATCTCCAGAAAACCGCATACCCCCGAACTTCCGGCACAGGGACATTTTCTACTGCTCGACAACCTGCGTGATCCCGGCAACCTCGGCACGCTCATCCGCTCTGCGGTCGGAGCCGGATTCGACGGCATTCTGCTTTATGGCGACTGCGTAGAATCCACCAATCCCAAAGTGATCCGCTCCACCATGGGCACTTTTGCTTTTGCACACCTGCAGCCCGTTTCCGATTCTGAACTAGCCCAATGGATGGAGAACGGGTTCGAACTCTGCGTCACCACCGGACTCGGCGGCAGTAATCTATACGACACCGATTTCAGTAATAAAACGATTCTGGTAATCGGCTCCGAAGCCCATGGGGTCTCCGACCGGCTGTTCACAAAAGCCACGCAGAAAATCACCATTCCCCTGCAGCCCGAATGCGAATCTCTCAACGCCGCCATCGCCGGCAGCATCTGCATGTTCCAGATCACCGCGAAAAGAAAACCTGCGGCTTCGCAATAACGACCGCAGTAATGCAGATAGCGGCGAGAAAGAAGGTGGGGACGGGTTGACTACCTGTTGCTCTTTCGCTACCGGCCATGTTACCGGCATTTCGAAGATCTTTTTCAGTGATCCTGTGCAACAAAAACTGAAACCGAAGTTTCAGCCTTGAAAATGGTGGGCGATGACGGACTCGAACCGCCGACCCTCTGGGTGTAAACCAGATGCTCTAGCCAACTGAGCTAATCGCCCGGAAAAGGTGCTCCTGAAAGAAAAATGGTGGGCGACGACGGACTCGAACCGCCGACCCTCTGGGTGTAAACCAGATGCTCTAGCCAACTGAGCTAGTCGCCCGTTTTCTCGAAGGAGCGGACATAGTACCCATTCCGGTTTTTGAGTCAAGGTGCGATGAGAAAAAAGTTAACTTTTATCCCCGACAACCGATTTCAGGGCTTCCAGTATGACCCGGTTCTGCTCCGGAGTGCCGATGGTGATACGGATATGATCCGGCAGTCCATAGGCATCCATCGGGCGTACAATCACCTTGCGCTTCTGTAATTCCTGAAAAACCGCGCGCCCGGTTCCGGTTCGGACGAGGATGAAGTTGGCCCCGGATGGAACGGTTTCCAGCCCCAGCTTCGGCAGTTCGGCTTCGAAAAATTCCAATCCGCGGGAAACCATTTTGCGGGTGTTCGCCAGATGATCGGTATCGTCGAGCGCGGCCATGGCGGCAATCTGCGCCATCAGATTGACGTTAAAGGGCTGCCGCACCTTGTTGAGCAGGTTGATCAGCTCCGGATGCGCAACGCCGTAGCCGATACGCAGTCCGGCGAGTCCGTGGGCTTTGGAAAAGGTGCGCAGTACGATGATATTCTTTTTGCCGGCGCGGATATGTTTGAGCACATCGGGTTTCATGCTTTCGGGCATGACTTCGAAATAGGCTTCGTCAAAAACGGCAACAACGTGATCCGGCAGTTTTTCAATAAAGGCATCGATGGCTTCGGGCGAAAGTACGGTTCCGGTCGGGTTGTTGGGATTGCAGATGCAAACCAGACGGGTTTCAGGGGTGATGGCACCGAGCATGGCATCGAGATCGTGCACATGCTCCGGCATGGGAACGCGGATGGTTTCGCCGCCGTATAAGGCATTGGCCAGAAAATAGACCGCAAAGGCTTCGGCGCCCATGATCAGATTTTTACCGGGTTCCATAAAGACATGGCAGAGAAACACGATCAATTCGTTGCTGCCGCAGCCGAAAAGCAGATTTTCCGCGTTGACGTCCAGCTGTTCGGCAAGCTTCTGTTTCAGGTAAAATGCACCGCCGTCGGGATAACGATGCATATCGGTCATGGCGTTCTGCATGGCTTCCACCGCCAGCGGCGAAGGACCCAGTTCATTTTCGTTGGAAGCCACTTTGATGATCTCGGCGATATCATCGAATCCCAGTTCGCGTGCCACTTCCTCCATGGGTTTTCCAGGTTCATAGACCCGCAGGTCGGCAATATATTTTTTGGGTTTCATCCCCCTGCTCCTTGCATTATTGATGATAAAAAATGTAAAGCGAGTATGTTATCATGCACCCTCTGCGGAGCAATGCTCAACCGTGATAATTCATTCCGAAAATCCCCGAAAACCCGATTATGTTATGCCCGGAAAAACGCAGGCCCCGTTTACAGAAAGGTGAGGAATTACACCTATTCGCTGTCAGGCAACGGTGTGCTGGTTTTATACACGGTTGCGTTGTAAACCGCAATTTGATCACCGGCCTGATTGGTTACTTTAATCCGGTAGTGCGCCAGCTTGCGGCTGGCGGAAATCTCTTTGGCTTTTGCAGTCAGGGTATCGCCTTCCGGTGTGGCGTGGAAAACCTGAATATTACCGTTGGTCAGCAGCGCGACCTTTCCATAGGAGTTCGATGCCGCCGCCAGGGCAATATCGGCCAGCGCAAAGATGGATGCGCCATGGGTAACGCCCGCCGCGTTCAGATGGCGCTTTTCAATCTTCAATTCGGCGTACGCCCGCCCTTCACTCACTTCCGTTAATCTGACGCCGAGATGGTTTCCCAGATTATCGTTTTTCCGAATCAGCTCTTTGATTCTATCGGCACTCATTTCAAAATCTCCAGGTTTTAAATCTCTAATTTCTAAATGCTGAATTCTAAACAAATTCCAAAGATTGGAAATTTAAATTTACCCATTGCAGAATTTATCCTGATTCGGATCAATTCTGTTTGCCATTTGGATCCTGGGATTTAGAATTTCCGCCGCTAGGCGGCTTCCCCTCTGCCCAGCATGAACGCTTTTTCGTTCACTTCGTGCAGTCGTTCCGGCAACTGAGCGCGGATGGCCTTCATCCACAGTTCCACCGGAAACTCCAGATGCCGGCTCAACGCACCCAGGAGCGCCACGTTCAGCGTCCGCTTATTGGTCAGTTTATCCACCTCAAAATCGGACGGTTTCACGAGGATCCCTCCGTCCTTCAGAAAATGCTGATTCGCTTCAATCTGATCCTCGCCCATCACAACCAGAAAATCGGCCTGTCCGGCCGAAATCATCGGGCTGAGTACTTTATCGCCAAAACGGAGATCGGAGGTGATTGATCCGCCGCGCTGGCTCATGCCGTGCACTTCGGCTTTTTTGACATCGATGCCCTGATCAAACACAACGCGCCCGAGAATATCGGTACAGGTTAAAATCCCCTGCCCGCCCAGTCCTGCAAATTTTACATTCGTAACTTTATTCATGTTAAATCCTTTCAGAAGGCCAAATCCTAAATTGCTAAACGCTGCACCCGAAGCCATCCCGAATGCTGAATTTCAAAACCGCGGAACCGGTTTCGGATCCGGGGAGCCGGATCCCGAAACAGACGTGCGCTAACGCACCTTTTCACCCCGGGCCATTTTTGCATCGCGCGCAACGGCAAGAATACAGGGACGGCGGGCAATAATCACGGTCAGATCGTTGGAGGCCAGGGCATCGCGAACAGCCTGTTCGAACGCTTCCATTTCCCGGGAGGGATCGAGCACAACCACCTTGTCAACCCCCATGGCTTCGCAGGTGGCCTCAATCGAGACCGCTTTACCTGCCGGTTGATGATCCAGCGTTTTCCCAGTGCCCGGATGTTCCTGCAGACCGGTCATGGCGGTGGTTCCATTGTCGAGAATCACAATCACGTGACCGTATTTCGGGCGGTTGCAGATCATATCGGCAACGCCGGTCAAACCGCTGTGAATAAAGGTTCCGTCGCCGATTACACTGACCACTTTACGCGCCTGCTCTTCCGGCAGCACGTGGCGCATCCCCAGACCGATTCCGATGGAACCGCCCATACAGATACAGGTATCCATGGTTTCAAAGGGCGGCAGTACACTCAAGGTATAGCAGCCAATATCACCGGCGACAATACATCCAATACGTTTCAGCAGCTGGAAGCTGGCCCGATGCGGACAGCCCTCGCAGAGCTGCGGCGGTCTGCCGCGCGGCGGAACCGCTTCTTCGGAGTCGTCGCCGGCAATGATGCGTTTTACACGGGTCACATCGAGCTCGCCGTAACGATAACGTTCCAGACGCGGGCGGACCTTTCCGCCGGCAGCCTGCACTTCGGTTTGAATGAAAGGATCGGATTCCTCGATAATAATACACTCATCTACGGAATCGATGAATTCGAGAATCGCTTTCATGGGCAGCGGATAGACCATGCCCAGCTTCATCACTTTCGCATCCGGCGCCGCTTCCTGCGCATGCAGCGCGGAAACCCCATTGGCAATGATGCCGAGTCTGCTGCTGTTCCCAATGATTGGATTCGGCCCTTCGGTGTTGTTCCATTCTTCAATTTCAGCCAGCTTGGCGCGCATTCTTTTGTGTGCCGGACGTGCATAGGCCGGAATCATCACACGACCGGAAATATCACGCACATAATCGGCCTGCGGCACCGCTTCCGAACCGAAGGGCACCACGACGCTTTTGGAATGACAGACCCGCGTGCTGAGTCGCAGAATCACAGGCTGGCTCCATCGTTCGGAAATTTCGAACGCCAATTTAGTCATATCATAGGCTTCCTGCGAATCGGCCGGTTCGAGCAACGGAACACCCGCAGCCCGGGCATAGTTGCGCGAATCCTGTTCATTCTGGGAGGACGCCATGCCCGGATCATCGGCAACGGCCAGCACCATCCCTCCGGCAACCCCGGTATAGGCCACCGTAAAAAGCGGATCAGCGGCCACATTGAGACCGACGTGTTTCATTGTGATGATCGTTCGGGTTCCGGCAAAGGCCACGCCGATACCGACTTCTACGGCGACTTTTTCATTCGGGGCCCACTGGGCTTTACCGTCTTCGAGCCTGGCATAGTTTTCGAGAATTTCGGTGGATGGAGTTCCGGGATACCCGACGCCCAGCGCACAGCCGGCATGTTTTGCCCCCAGAGCAACGGCTTCGTTGCCACTCATCAGCTTACGTTCACTGCTCATGTTCCTCTCCGTTTAGTAAATGATTGATCCAGTCCGGAATACGGATGGGCCTTCCTTCGGGGTCGGTCAGCGCATGAACGGTAAACCCTTCCGCTACCGGTTTACCGGTTTCAGCCAGCGTAATGACGGTATTAAACCTGATCCGCGCCCGCCCTGCCCGCTCACATGTGGTTTCCAGACTCAGCAGGTCGTCATAACCGGCCCGTCCTTTAAACTTCAGGTTCGCTTCTACAATCGGAGCCATCACCCCTTCGGCTTCCCATTCCGCATAGGCTTTTCCGGCGGCGCGGGTCAGCTCCGAACGGCCCACTTCCATCCACTCCAGCAGACGAGAATTATAGAATGTCCCCATGCGGTCCGATTCACTATAGCGCACTCTCAGTTGACAGGTATGACTGAACATAAAAACCCCTGAATAAAAATAAACGTATTTTTTACCCGTATATTCAGCAAATTTCAATGAAAAGGACCGGGGTTCTTCCTGTGCAATACTGCATATTTGATGATCCGCTTATAAGCCTTACGTTTTTCCGCCCTTCCCTTAAACATCCCATCTTATTCATTTTAAATATGTTATAACGTTATAACCAGCAGCGCATATCCCATCCGCTTTTATTCCGGAAGAACCGATCGAGAGACGGTTGTATCGCGCATTTAAATACGTATAAATTTCAAGTATTTCAATGAGTCGCCTTGATTTAAATACTGATATTCAGTATACCTTTTAAATTCATATAATCTTACTGAAAGGCATGCCATGCACACACAATGGAATGATCGGGAGAGTCTGATCCATCCTGCGTCCGCGCCGGATTATCTGCGCGAAGAACAACTCCGGAAACTGCAGCTTCAACGACTTAGAGCCATTACCAGACACGCCTATGACCATCAGGCGCTCTTCCGGGAACGCATGGAGGCCGCCGGAGTAACCCCCGACGATGTCCAGACCCTGGAGGATATCCGCAAACTGCCGTTCACAGAGAAATCAGATCTTCGGGACACCTACCCTTACGGACTCTTCGCCGTTCCGATGAACGAAGTGGTCCGTTTACATGCTTCCTCCGGAACCACGGGAAAACCCATTGTTGTGGCCTATACCAACG
The DNA here is from genome assembly GCA_004299845.1 of Verrucomicrobia bacterium S94. Classification (NCBI taxonomy): domain Bacteria; kingdom Pseudomonadati; phylum Verrucomicrobiota; species Verrucomicrobia bacterium S94. The sequence goes on from CP036201.1 coordinate 1,569,413, forward strand.
AAGATATCGAGGTCTGGAAAGAGGTTATGGTTCGGGCCTTTGCCTGTGCGGGATTGCATAGCGGAGACATCGTCCAGAATGCCTACGGCTACGGACTCTTTACCGGCGGACTCGGCGCACACTACGGTGCTGAAGCCTTAAATGCCACGGTTATTCCCATCTCCGGCGGAAATTCCGAACGGCAGATCATGGTGATGCGCGATTTCGGCACAACGGCCATCTGTTCCACACCGAGCTATTTTCTGCATCTGATTGAGTATGCCGAAAAGATGAGCATTCAGTGGGCCGATCTCCCGCTGCGGGCAGGGATCTTCGGTGCCGAGCCGTGGACCGATGAGATGCGCGAATACATTGAAGGGAAAACCGGAATTAAAGCCTACGATATTTACGGACTCTCCGAAATTATAGGCCCCGGCGTCGGTATGGCCTGCTCCGAACAGAACGGCCTGCATGTTTTTGAAGATCATTTCATGATCGAAATTGTTGATCCCGTCACCGATGAACCCATGCCCGACGGAGAAGAAGGCGAACTGATCATTACAACACTAAGCAAAAAGGCGATGCCGGTGATGCGCTACCGCACCCACGACATCACCAGCATCATCACGGAAAAATGCGGATGCGGACGCACCATCCGCCGGATCAACCGCATTGCCCGCCGTTCCGATGACATGTTCATTATCCGCGGCGTAAACGTTTTCCCGTCACAGGTCGAAGCCGCGCTGCTGAAGGTGGAGGAAACGCTGCCGCATTATCAGATTCTGCTTTCGCGCTCCGGCGGCATGGACCAGATGGAGGTGCAGGTGGAAGTCACGGCGGAAACCTTCACCGATACCGTCCGCGGGGTGGAGGCCGTGCACAAACAACTGTCCGATGCCATCGCTCACATCCTCGGCATTCGCGTAAAGCTCACGCTGGTTGAACCCAACATGATCGAACGATCCATGGGAAAAGCAAAACGAGTCATCGACAATCGGTAAACCGCTGGCCGAAAATTCTAAACCCTAAACAAATTCAAACAGGAAAAAGACCGATGGACAAAAAGTTCGATCTCGAAGAACGGACCGATGATTTCGCCAAAACGGTGAGCGCTTTTGTTCGTGCGGCATATAAAGACATTCCCAATATTGAAGATTCGAAACAAGTCATTTGCTCTTCCGGATCGGTTGCCGCAAACGATATCGAAGCCGATGAAGCCTTGAGCAAAAAGGATCTCCTGATGCGAACCGGAATCTTTCGAAAAGAAGCCAGGAAATCCAAACTGTGGCTGAAACGAAGCAAAGCGGAACCTTTAGAAAAGGAACGACTCCACCCTGAACAAGAAGTGTATGAATTAACCTGCATCTTCGGGGCAATCCTTACGGAATCGAGTGGTTAGTTTTAGGTTTCGGCATTGTGTTTTTTGATTCGTTTAGGATTTAGAGATTAGAATTCAGAGTTTAATAAATATCAACAGAAGGGTCTCATTATGAAACTGAAACAGTTATCGGTATTCCTGGAAAACAAACCCGGCCGGTTGCGTGAACTCTGTGCTTTGCTTGCGGATAATGGCATTAATATCATTACGATCTCACTGGCCGACACGGAGCAGTTCGGCATTCTCCGTCTGATCGTCAGTGACTGCGAGGCGGCAAAATACCTCCTGGAGAAAAAAGGATTCGTCGCCAAAATCACCGAAGTCATTGCGGTGGAGGTGAGTGATAATCCCGGAGGATTACGGGATGTGCTTCAGGTGGAGGAAGCGGCGGAAATCAGTGTGGAGTATATGTATGCCTTCACAATCAAGAGCGGCGAGAATGCCGTACTTCTGTTCCGGTTCGACGATATGGATAAAGCCGTCACGGCGTTGCAGAGTGCAGGCTTTAAAGTGTTGGACCGCGTTGCCCTTCTTCCTGAACCGGGAAATTAAATGAGCGCCTTTGTGGTTGAAAACCGAATCCGGGATAAGGCGGAATCACTGCCCCGATCCGACCTTCAATCGTTGCAGTGTTCCAGGCTTCGGAAAACGGTCGAACAGGTTCAGCGGATTCCCTTTTATAAACGGAAGTTTGCAGAAGCCGGCATCGCGCCGGAAAAAATCCGGACGCTGGATGATCTGCAACGCCTCCCTTTCACCACCAAGGCGGATCTGCGGGAGGAATATCCACTGGGCATGCTGGCGGTCGATCGGAAAGAGGTCGTCCGGTATCACGGTTCATCCGGCACCACCGGCCGGCCGACCATGGTGGCCTATACCCAAAAGGATTTAAAAACGTGGTCCGGTTTATGTGCCCGTTTTCTGACCGCCGGCGGACTGCTACCTGAGCACTGCGTCCAGATCGCATTCGGCTACGGCCTTTTTACCGGAGGATTCGGTCTGCACTACGGCGTGGAGCAGGTAGGTGCTTCGGTCATTCCTGCCGCGGCCGGAAATACCTCAAAACAACTGATGCTGATGAAGGATATGCAGGTTGATGCGCTGGTCTGCACCCCCAGTTATGCCCTGACGATTTCTGAATTCATCCTCCGGAACAGGATTTCGAGAGAGACCCTGAACCTGAAATACGCCCATTTCGGCGGCGAACCGTGGACGGAGGATATGCGCACGCGGATCGAAGATGAATTGGGCATTCTCTGCTTTAACAACTACGGTCTCAGCGAAGTCATCGGGCCCGGAGTCAGCGGCGAATGTGCCGTACGTGACGGCATGCATATTTCAGAAGATGCGTTTATCGTTGAATGCATCAATCCGAATACCCTCGAACCCGTCGATCCCGGTGAGGAAGGCGAGCTGGTCTTTACCTCTCTATGCAAAGAAGCCATGCCGATTATCCGCTACCGCACGCGCGACATTGCGTCGCTGAACCCGGAACCCTGCGCCTGCGGACGTACAACAATACGCATGAGTCGTATCAAAGGCCGCAGCGACGATATGCTCATCATCAAAGGCGTGAACGTCTATCCATCACAAATTGAGCAGGCCCTGCTGCGCGTCGAAGGAACAGCACCGCATTATCAGATTGAGGTGGACCGCCCGGATCGCAGAGACATCGTTTCCGTAAAAGTGGAGATGACCGAAAAAACATTCAGTTCCAGCATGAAAGAGATGCAGGAACTGAAAGAGCGGATTGGAAGCGCTATTCAGACCATCACAGGACTCCGGATGAATATTGAACTGGCCTCCCCCAATTCTCTCGAACGCTTTACCGGAAAAGCACGGCATGTCATCGACCGAAGGCCGAAATAATGTTTTTCAGACGGCCCGGACTGCAAAAGCCGCCTGAAAAACAGCATTGTGGATTGCGCTCAGTCGTTGGCAAAAGGAGACAGCTCGCGTAAACGACTGATAATGACCGGCAGTTTTTCGAGCACAGTATCAATATCCTCTTCCGTATTATAGCGACTGAGACTGAGCCGGATGGAACCGTGCAGACTGGAGCGCGGCACATCCATGGCGCGGAGTACATGCGACGGTTCCAACGATCCTGAAGCACAGGCAGAACCGGTTGAAGCGCAGATCCCCTGATCATCCATCATAAGCAGAATCGCCTCACCTTCTACATATTCGAAACTGATATTGGTTGTATTCGGCAGCCGGTTTTCTGTATCGCCATTCACCCGCGCTCCTTTACAGGTCGCCAGAATGCCCTTTTCCAGACGATCGCGCAGTTTACGTTCATGCGCCACATCCTGCTCCATACGTTCCCGGGCCAGCTCACAGGCTTTTCCTAACCCCACAATATACGGCACATTTTCCGTTCCGGCGCGCCGACCCCGCTCCTGATGTCCGCCCATAATCTGCGGGGTAATTTTTGTTCCGCGGCGGACATACAGCGCTCCGATTCCTTTGGGAGCATGCAGCTTATGCCCGGATATTGAAAGCATATCCACCGGGATATCCTTTACGGAAACCGGAAGCTTACCGGCAATCTGCACGGCATCCGTATGAAAGATTCCGCCCCCCTCCTTGATGATTTCCGCAATTTCAGGAATGGGAAAAACCACACCGGTCTCATTATTCGCCCACATGATGGAGGCCATCGTCTTTTTCCCGGACTCCGACTTTTCGCGGATCTCATCCAGATCCAGCCGGCCTTTGTCATCGACATCCAGCGTTGTAAGACGGAATCCTTTGTCTTCCAGATAATGACACGGCCCCAGCACTGCGGCATGCTCCACCCGGGTGGTCATAATATGCGGATGCCCGCCCATGGCATCAACAGCCCCTTTGATCGCAAGGTTGTCGGATTCAGACCCGCAACTGGTAAAAATAATTTCATTCGGATGCTCGGCGCCAATCAGAGCCGCCACCTGTTCACGCGCTGTATCCAGCGCACGTTTCACTTTTCCTCCGAAATTATGCATCGAAGACGGATTACCCCAGTGTTCGGTAAAATAAGGGAGAATAGCCTCTGTGACTTCCGGCGCAATTTGTGTCGTAGCGTTGTTATCGATATAAACCGGCTGTTTCATGTTTTTATTCCTATCGTTCAAAAAGATCGTAAAACGGATTCCAGATCACCTCCCGGCTCAACGGCTCCTCAAAATGGAAACCTTATATTCAGCCGGAAGACCTTTGCGTTCCTGCTCGTGCATCAGACCGTTTCTGCACGGCACTTCGAGCAGGCCGCTCTGAACTATACCGCCTCCACGACAATGTCCTGAGAAACGGCATCGCGCAACTGGGTTTCCACTACATCTTTAAGGGTCACGGCGGATACCGGACAGCTGATGCAGGCCCCGACAAATTTGACGAGCACTTTATCCCCGTCCACATCATGCAATTCCAGATCGCCGTTATCGCGGCGCAGAATCGGACGCACCTGCCGATCAATCGTCTCTTCAATCAATCGGATTTTCTGAAGCTGCGTCAATTTCGGTTTCGGCTCTTCTTTCGCCTTTTCCTCACCGATCACGCGGTTGATGATCGCCTCAATCTCCGGAATGCACTGACCGCAACCCCCGCCTGCTTTGCAGGCATCGGTCACATCCTCAGTCGTTGTAAGCTTCTGCTCGCGGGTGATCTTTTCAATCTCTTTATCGGTGGCTCCGAAACAATGGCAGACCACCTCGCCGTCGATATGCTTATCGAGTTTTTTCCCGGTACGGTAATTATAGATTGCCGCTTCAAGAGCCTCGCGCCCCATCACAGAGCAGTGCACCTTCTGTTTCGGCAAATCCCCGAGATAGGCAATGATGTCCGCGTTGGTAATCTCCTCGGCCTCTTCAACCGTCTTGCCGATCAGCATTTCGGTCAGCGCCGAAGAGGAAGCTATGGCTGAAGCACAGCCGAAGGTCTGGAATTTGGCTTCGCAGATGCGCTTTTCATCATCAAGTTTAAACGTAAGCCGCAACGCATCGCCGCAGGCCAGCGAGCCGGCCAATCCGTCCCCATCCGGATTTTCAACCGCCCCTACGTTTCGCGGATTTTTAAAGTGGTCGGTTACTGTATCTGTATATTCCCACATTCTGGTTATTTACCCCTGGTCTTTCCGATCAGCTCAATTCGAGCATTCGTTCGATCGAGAGACGGGCTTTATCAGCGGTTTCCCTGGGGACGGTAACGCGATGCTGCATGTCCTCAAGAGACCAGAGCACCTTCTCCAGATCGATCTTTTTCATATTCGGACAAAGAGCACGGTCGCTGACGGAATAAAATTTCTTTTCCGGATTTTCATTACGAAGGCGGTACAGCAGCCCCATTTCTGTGGCCACAATAAATTCCGTTTCGTCCGACTCTTTGGCGTGAGTTATCATCTGCCCGGTCGATAGCAGGTAGTCTGCCAAGTCGCGAATCGGGAGCGGACACTCCGGGTGCGCCATAACTTTTGCATTCGGATGATCCTCAAGCTCGCGCTTAACATCCACATCGCGGATCCGGGCATGTGTCGGGCAGTAGCCATCCCAGATAATCATATCGCGTCCGAGCTCCTCCTGAATGTAATGCCCCAGATGCGTATCCGGCACAAAGATAATCTCTTTGTCGGCCGGAACAGAGTCCACAATTTTCATGGCATTGGATGACGTCACACAGAGATCACATTCCGCTTTTACCGCAGCCGAACTGTTTACATAGGCGATGACCACCGCATCCGGATGCTCGGCCTTTTTAGCCCGAAGTGCTTCGGCGGTAATCATATCAGCCATCGGGCATCCCGCAAACTGGTCCGGCAAAAGGATCTGCTTTTCCGGGCTCAGTATGGCGGCGGTCTCGGCCATAAAATGCACTCCGCAGAAGACAATAACCTCTTCATCCAGCTCGGCGGCCTTGCGGCTCAGCTCCAGCGAGTCACCGGTGAAATCGGCAATAGCCTGCACCTCATCGGGCTGGTAGTTATGGGCAATGATGATCGCCCCGCGTTCATGCTTCAGTTTCTGAATTTTCTCTTCGATTGTCTGCATAGTTTGTCCTCGGCAAAGCGGCGTATATAAAACGAAGACCGCAGCAAAAACAAAACAAAAAGGATGACAGTTCCCGGTAATCCCCGACTGCAAAACCTACATTGTTGTATTAGTTTTGTTGATTCCGGAAATTTTTGACGTAAAAATTAAACGGAATGTACAAAGACCGGAGATCAGTCTTTCAGCCGTTTCGGCTTACAGACCTTGCTTTTGTTTTTCACCACAGCACCACATTTCCGGCACTCAAAATGGTCTTTTTTCCGTTTATGGGTCGATTGGCCTTTTTTGCATCCCATGGATCTGTCCCGGTTGAAATATGCGGCGGTTCTAACGCCCCGCCGCCACAGCCGTCCACCGAAATCAACAGAAAATAAGCCCGGCTAGAAATCGAGCTTATCTCCCAGACAGGTATCCACCAGGACTGCAGTTTTGAGCCATGGATGACCGGCAGGCACCACTTTCGTGCGACCGGCAACATCCTCAAGCGGAACGGCCACACACCGCTCCCCCTTCAGGCCCACCATCACATTGTACACCCCATCGTGCAGCAGCTCGCCTGCTTTGGTGCCCAGCCGGGTGGAAAGCAGCCGGTCGGTCGCCGTCGGCGATCCGCCGCGCTGAACGTGCCCCAGCGAAGTAAAGCGCACCTCGATTCCCGCCGCCTGCTGAATCTGCCGCGCAATCCGGCTGGCCACAGGCTCTTCGATCAGCATCATGCCGTTTTCTTTTTTCCGAACCGGCTTTTTCTTTTTTCGTCCCTCAGCCGCTTCCTCTTTGGAAATGGCCCCTTCTGCAATGGCAATAATTGAAAACCGTTTACTGTGATGACGCCGTGCCATCAGGTGCTCAACGATATAGTCCAGATCATAAGGAATTTCCGGCAGCAGAATCACATCCGCTCCGCCCGCGATTCCGGCACCCAGAGCCAGCCATCCGGCCTTATGCCCCATGATTTCGCAGACAATCGCACGGTGATGACTGCTGGCCGTAGTATGCAGACGGTCAATAGCTTCAGTTGCAATCGCCATGGAAGAATCGAAGCCGAAAGTGATATCAGTGCCGGCCACATCGTTATCAATGGTTTTCGGCAGCGTCAGCACATCCAGCCCCGCCTCATGCAGCCGCATAGCATTTTTCTGGGTTCCGTTGCCTCCCAGACAGACCAGACAGTCAATATGGTTTTTCCGGGCATTGGAAACCGCCACCTCGGTCATATCCAGCACTTTTTCACCCATAGGCATTTTATGCGGTTTGTCGCGGCTCGATCCCAGAAACGTTCCGCCATGCGTCAGAATGCCGCTGACATCTTTATCTTCCAGCGTCATCGTCCGGTTTTCCACCAGTCCCCGGAATCCATCCAGAATCCCGATTACTTTGGTTCCCTGCGCCAGAGCCGCTTTCGCGACGCCGCGAATCGCAGCGTTAAGTCCCGGACAATCACCGCCCGACGTTAAAATTCCGATAGTTTTAGTTTTAGTTGCCATTTCTGAAATCTATTCCGCCCGGCAGGGGTTCCGCCAGTCCAAACCTCGGAAACCTGTCCACAAAAAGAAAACCGCCGCAGGTTCTGAAACCGCCCGCACCGCACCGATGATCCCGACGACGGAATGGATTTCCCGGATGTGACCGAAAATGAACAACCCATTCGGTCGCCGAGCCAAAAAGTAAAGGCAGGCCCGAAAAAGCCTGCCCCGATGAATGACTTCTTTTCAGACTATTCAGCCTGCCTGATGGTGTAGAAGCCTTCCGGACCACGATCCACGGCATCATAGATGCCCAGGGTGCTGTTGGAGGCGGTCACACTGCCTCCGACATCCATCCAGATTTCCTGGGTCAGGTTGGTGGCAAACAGCACCTGATAGGCCGCACCCGGCACCACATCCCAGCTCACCATCCGCTCACCGGTCACGGCATCGACTCCAATGCGGCCGCCCGCTGGATCGAACAGCGTATCGTCCTGAGCGGAGAGGTAGATGATACGCATATCTTCCGATACCGGAGCTTCTACGGTGGCATATGCCGCACCGTTGGTGGGATAGAAGGTTGCGAGATATTCCGCCAGCGCATCCTGCTCGCTGCCAGCATTCGCAAAGAGCGCCAGACCGTCCGGCAGACCGGCATCGGACAGATCCACACGATCCGCAAAGTTGGAATCCGCAGCGTAGTAGCTCGGAAAGTCGTAGCCATCGCCCCCGCTCTTTGCCAGGAAGTCCAGCGTAACGATACGGATTGGCTGCACGGAGTCCGCCACCAGCGATCCACCGACCACCAGCGCATTGGTTGGGTTCCCAGAAGCGTCTGTCAGGGCCAGCGACTGCACCCGACTGTAGGCCGGAGCCTCCGGATCGAAAGTAAACGAGAGTCCGGAAAACTGACCGAACTGTCCGGGGGTGGCCCCCTCTTCCGTTGCAGCGACTGCATGCTCAACCACTTCAAACAGCTGAGCCGCCGTCAGAGTCATCAGCGTCAGGCCGTTATTGAAACGCAGAGAGTTTTCAATATCCAGCTGCGAGATCTGCCCCTCCATTTTACCGGAAAGCGCGTTGGCCTGCGGCGGAAGGAGTTCACCGGTATACCCGTCAACCGCCCCGATTCCCGCACGGATACCTCCGCCGTTTTTGTGCGAAACCACCACTGTCGGATCCGCCATCTGCGCCATCCAAAGGTTGGCATCCGCGCTGAGATCACCCAGCGTGGTTTCCTCTTTGCGAACAAATTCGCGACGGCCTTCGATAAAGACCGACGTATGACCGAAAATGTTGCCGTCTTTGGCAATCACGACCCCTTCAACACCATCCGTCACTTCCGAAACACGGTCCGCTTTACCGTCGGCATAATAAGCTGCAGCCACCGATCCCCAGAGGTTGCTCACCCCCTGATCATCCGTTGCATATACACCGTTAACCGTATGGTCCAGGTTATCAACCACCACCTGTCCGGCGGCGGTGAAGTCCACAACCAGGCGACCGACATAACTGTATTCACCATCGGTGCTCACAATCAGAGCCGGTTCCCCGTCTTTGCCGAAAGCCACGCGCGGATACATGTCTTCCGCCGTATCCCCGAAGCGAAGTCGATCCGTTCCATCCGCAAGCAGCGTATCGGAACCTCCCGCAATCACAATATCCACTCCGCTCAGCAGAGGAAGCAGCTCGGTTTCGAGCGCCAGCTGCTGCAGATGCGTTACCAATACAATCTTGTTTACGCCGGCAAACGTCAGACGATCAATTTCCGGTTGCAGGATTTCCGCAAGATCTTCCATATCGTTGGAGCCGGCTCCCGGATTTTTAACCGCCACATCGCCGGGCGATGAGATGTTTTCCAGCATCGGGGTGGTTCCACCTACCACACCGATACGTTCGCCGCCCGCATTGATGATGGTCAGCGGCGCAATTTTCGGAACGGGATTCGTCAGGTTTGCAGCATCGGTGGAAAATGCAGTACTTTCCAGCAGCGCATTGGTGAAGAGTCCGCTCATGTCGGTGTCTCCGCTGAAGTCCAGATTGGCACTCAGATACGGGAACTGGGCTCCCGGCCAGCGGACATCATTCAGCGTACCGCCCCGCAGATCCTGACCGACAATTTCAGCCACGGCACCGGCACCGGCATCAAATTCGTGGTTGCCGAAGCAGGAGGCATCGAAACCGATCAGATTCATGATGGTGATGTCGGCACGTCCGCCGCCTTCCCGCACATTGTCCAGACCGAATTCACCGTAAAAGTTCTGATAAACCGACTGGAATACAGAGCGCATGCTGCCGTCACCGGCCGCCGAGAAAAACGGACCCGGAATATAATTATCGCCGGCAGAGAGCAGCACACTTTCAACGCCCATTCCAGCGGCTTCATTTTCAAGCGCTTCAACCACAGCGGCAAAATTCGGCGCGTTTTCAATGGCGTCCACACTTCCTTCAAGGTCGGACGCGTGAAGGAACTGCATACTCACACCGCCTTCAGTTCCGTTTACGATTTCATAAACGGTAAGAGTGCTGCTTCCTTCATTAGCCACCAGCAGCAACGGGCTGGCCGTCGGGCTGGAAGCGGCCGGCACAAAGTCCAACCCTTCCGGCGCATCGTCCGTGTAGAGGCGGGCGAAATCAACAAACATCGGATTCAGCGGATCGCTGACGTTATACACCATGATACCGCCAACGCGTTCCAGCCCGATAAAGGCGTAGGTTTCGCCGCCGACAACACCGACTTCAACCGCTTCCGGCTCACACCCCTTGTCATCGGAACGTTTATCAAACTCTTCCGGATCACCGTCATTGATATTAAACAGCGCCGGGCGTTCCGTCGCCAGATAGCTTTCAAAATCATCCGCCGAGTCGTAAACCATGACCCCGTTTTCATCCAGAATGGAAAAAGAACGTCCGCCGTAGGCATAGACCACATCCAGATCGCCGTCGTTATCCGTGTCAGCATCCAGCAGCGAAATTTTCAGCCGGCCGGCGGTGTCATCCGTCTGCAGCCCGGCGGCATTCGGGAAGACCGTGGAATCAAGGATTTCATCTTCCAGACGGGTTTCATCATCGGCGGCATCACGGGAATCCCCTTCGTTGGCGATGACATAATAGGCCTTACCGCCTGCTTCGTAAGAAACAATAGTGTCAGGCATATACATGCCGAAAAACGGATAATTGGTCATGTTTATACCGTCGTCTTTATCGCCAGCATCCAGCGTATTTTCCGGAAGGCTCCAGTCTTTCAGGCCGAGCGGAACGATTTCTGTAATTTCCGGAACCGTGAGATCCACCACGGCCATTGCATTGTTTTCCTGCAGAGTGACAAACGCTTTGGTGTTATCCGGAGAAACCGAAACAAATTCCGGTTCAAAATCAACGGACGGCAGGCGGACCGGAAAAATGCGCACGCCAGCAGCACGCAAGGCGTTGGTCTGACTGTCGAATGCCGCAAAACCGAGATTGGTCACTGTCGCTGATGCCACGCCGGCGGACAGATCAATCACACTGATCGAACCCTCGCCGAAATCTTCATGGTCTGCGGTTTCCGCTTCGTTGGCGGTCAATACCATCATACCGTTCGGCGAAAAAACCACATTGTCCGGCAGAATACCGACAGCTACGCGATTGCTTTCAGCACCGGTTGCGGCGTCCAGAAAGACCACTTCGCCAACTGCGCCGGAACCGCTTTCTACAGCAACAGCAACCAGTCCGTTGTACACTGCAACACTGTTGATCAATTCATTGGTCAGCAGCAAACCGGTCTGTACCGGATTGGCCGGATCCGACAGATCCACGATCACCAGTCCATCTTCCGGAGTAGTAACAAACGCGGATTGGGTTCCCTTATCAAAGGCCACGATTTCCGCACCGTCAGCCAGTTCAACGGTGCCGACAGGCACCAGTGCAATAGGGTCGGCAACCGCCGCAGCAGCGTACTCCGCTGTAATGCTGCGGCTATATGAACCCACATCCGGTTTACCGGGCAGCTCTTCCTCACCGTATGAATGGGTCATTTGAGCCTGTACACCCGCAACGGCGGATGCCAGCAACAGGCCGGTCAGTAGTCTTTTCATTCGTTCATGCTCCTTTTGTTGATGATGTTTATGCACAGTTTTGGTCTCCGTAAGGTGCAGACCGTTGTTAAGTGATGGAAAAAATACCTTCCGGAACGCGGTCACCGACCGGGAGTTCAATCCCCCTCTCCCGGTTTCACTTTTAGTATCTGCGATTTACGTGTTTGATGCTGCAGAAACAGCTATCCGCGAAACCAGCCGGAGTGGTCGAACAGAAAAACGGCCGTCCCGACGGAAATAACGTCCGGATCCGCACCTATGCCGCAGATTCATAATCATGGATTCCCCGCTCATGAACACAGCCCTCTCCGACTGAGGAAAAGAATGCCGTGATGAATAGCGGATATAAAAGAGTGGATTTCTGATCATCAAGCTCCCCGAATTTAATGGAGCCCATAATTCCGACCCAATGTTAGGAAAAAATCGGGCTCCAACTAGACACCGGTTGGCATCCTGCTAAAGCCCGTTAGAACAACGTTAAAGAACGGTTATATGCTTTGAGATTCCGGCCGGTGCGGTTCAAAACGCGTCCGACGCTTTTTTTCAGCATCGGCAAGTGCCGCGCAGGCGTTTTTATACAGCAGCTCCTGGCTCCGGATCTTTTTCGCACCGCGCTTAATAACCCGCTCATAGATTCCGGATGGCTTAAGCTCCCATGCACTCTGGTTGTCCGACCTGTGAATATCTAGAATCCTAATCAGCCGGTCCCGGCAGTCCGGATCCTCCACCGGCACCATCAGCTCCAGACGTTTATCCAGATTACGCGGCATCCAGTCCGCACTGGAAATATAGACCCGCGGTTTTCCTCCGTGATGAAAATGAATGATGCGCGCATGTTCCAGATAGCGGTCAATAATGCTCGTGACCGTAATATTAGGAATCGGTTTCAGGCAGCAGATTCCACGAATGTTCAGGCTGATTTTCACCCCCGCATTAGCCGCTTCATAGAGTTTTTCCGACAGCGTCACATCCACCAGCGAATTCACCTTGGCATTCACCAACGCCTTTTTTCCTTTTTTGGCACGCTCGATTTCGAAGTCAATCAGCTCCAGCAGTTTATCGCGCATGCTGATCGGTGCCATGCTGATGAGACTGAAATCGCGCGGCTGTGCATATCCGCAAAGCGCATTGAAGAAGCCGGAAGCATCATTTCCAAGATCCGGATTACAGGTCATATAACTGATATCGCTATAAAGCCGGGCAGTGGATTCGTTATAGTTCCCGGTGCCGAAATGGCAGTAGCGCACCACACCCGCCGGCTCGCGCCGCACCACCATACAGATTTTAGCGTGTGTTTTATATCCTTTCACGCCATAGATAACCTGCACGCCGCACTGCTCCAGCGTGCGTGACCAGGAAATATTCTGAGCCTCATCGAACCGAGCTTTGAGCTCCATCAGCACCGTCACATTCACCCCGTGTTCCGCCGCACGTTTCAATGCCGCAATAATGGCACTGTCGGAACTGGTACGATAGAGCACCATCTTGATCGCCATGGTATCCGGATCAATCGCGGCCTCTTCGATAAAACGAACCACCGGATCAAATGTTTCGTAGGGGTGATAAAACAGCAGATCCTTTTTCGCAATCTGACCGGACATCGGTTCATTCGGAATCACATCCGGCGACGCCTGAGGCGGCCACGGTTCCACCTTGAGTTCATCATATCCGGGAATAAAAGCCAGCGACATGAAATCCTTCATATTCAGCACGCCGTCAACCGGGAACGTGGCCTCAGCGGCCACCTGAAGACTTGTTGAAAGAAAATTCAGCAGCCCTTTGGAGACGGAAGATTCCACTTCAAGCCGGATACAGTCGCCGGTTTTCCGTTCCTCCAGCACATCCTCCATACCCCGCATCAGGTCCGGTGCTTCATTTTCAGCGACCGCGAAATCAGCGTTACGGGTAATACGGAAAACAGCACTTTCGCGAATATCATAGCCCGGAAACCAGTCGGCCGCATATTTTTTGACCACTTCTTCGCGCAGCACATAAACATAGCCCTCATCGGACGGAAGCTGCACCATCCGTGAACCGACCCGGTCCAGCGACATCACCGCATAAAGATTTTTCCGATCCCGGGAACCTCTACGCTGCATCCGCACCAGTACATTCAGCGCAAGATTCTGAATCATCGGAACACTCTGCCCGTCGCGCAGCGCCACCGGCGTAATCACCGGGAACAGCTCTTCTTTGAAAAGTTCGAATAGAAATGTGTCCTGCTCCGCCGTCATTGCGTGTAAATCCGCATGCCGGATTCCGCCCTCCTGCAGTGCAGGCGAAACCGCATCGTTAAAACAGCGGTGCAGTTCCCCCATCATTTTGCGCGAACGCGGATAGATCTCCTTCAACTGCGCAAGCGGGGTCATGCCCGCCGGATCCTTTTTGCGCAGTCCCGCTTTACGGGCCATGGACAAACCTCCGACGCGAACCATAAAAAACTCATCCAGATTAGAGGCCGTGATGGCCAGAAACTTCAGCCGCTCCAGCACCGGACTGCCCGGATCTTTCGCCTGTTCGAGTACCCGCTGATTAAACTCAAGCCAGCTCAGTTCCCGGTTAAAATATTCTGGTATCGGTGCCGTTTTCGCCATTCTTCATTTACCCGCTTTTTTCCGTCCGCAGATTCAGTCTTCTACATTCCGGATTCTTCAGTATCCTTCTATCCCCGTCTTCTTCGGGCTCTTAAAATCATCGTGCGGCCGTAAACCCGCTCAAACAGTTTGGCCTTACCCGCAAGCGCCCGTTTTTCCGCCGTAAAATCACCGGTCTGAGTGGTTTCAACCACCACCTCTTCTTCGGCGACAATGACCTTAACATTTCGGATTGCCTGCGTGTGCGAACGGTCAAACGCATCGGCGGCCCGAAGAATCGCAGCCAGCTTATTCACCGTCAGCCGGTTTTTGCGGGAGAGTGTTCCGTAACCCGGATGCCCTGGCCGCGGGTTCGCCCGGCGATGATACCGCGCCACGAGCGCCACCAGCTGAATATCCTCTTCGCCGAGCCCGAAAATGTCACTGTTTTCAATAATATACTGACTGTGTTTATGATGACTGCTGCTTCCGATAAACATGCCGACATCATGAAGTTGGGCAGCCACCGTCAGAATCACTTCATGCCGAAAACCCAGTTTATGTACACTTTTCAATGCCCGGAAAATCGCACGCGCAATTTCCGTCACACAGTCGGCATGATTCTGATCCAGCTGATAGCGCCGTCCGACCTCGTGCACCGAATGCAGCACCTGCTCCACGAAATCCTCGCTCCAGGTTTCTCCACTCGCGGCTTCCGTCAACAGACCGTCGCGCAATGACGCGCCGCAGATGAACACTTTTTTCAATCCGAAGGCCTGGGCCAGTTTCACATAGGTTAAAAGTGCAGGTGCCAGCGTCTGCGCCTCTTCCAAAGTCATATGGTATTTGCGGACCACTTTTTCCACATCCATCGGAAGAATCCGGTCGGCCAGCTTTTCAAGATCACCCACTTTGATTTCAATGACCGTCTGTTCGTCCCAATCCTCCTCCACCATCTGCGCCGTAAAGCGGGCCTCGCCGCCCATCAGGAGCAGCGAAAGCGGCACTCCATCGCGCGGTACCGCATCGCGGCACTGGCGGATATTGGAATCAATCTCCATCTGCAGCACTTCGCGTTTCCGTGCATCGGAACCTTCCTGATCATCCATGGCTTCGCGCAGCCGATAGGCCCCCATGCGGTAAATATGGGCAAACGAAACGCGCCCCTCATCCAGCCCCAGCAGTTCCGTACTTCCGCCGCCGACTTCCGCGACCAGCAGTCTGTTTTTCCGAAGACTGGAATATTTGTTCAATATCGGCCGGATCGCCAGAAAAGTCAGGCGGTTGACTTCGGTTCCCTCAATCACCTGCACCTCGAAATCCGTTGCCATGGAAACACGGTCAATGAACTCATCGCGATTACGTGCCTCGCGTACCGCGCTGGTGGCCACTGCCGAGACATCCTTCTGCGGATCAATGTTATACTCTTTGAGTACGCTCGCGAAATTACGCAACACTTTGACAGCATCCGCAATCGTTGACCGGGAAATGCGGCCGCGGGTAAAGGTGTCGCTGCCGATCGAAACACTCTGATTGAGGGTATCCAGAGTCCGGAAAGTTCCGTTCCGGAAAACCTCCGCCACAACCATACGAATAGAGGTGGAGCCGATATCGATCACCGCTTTGAGCTGATAGGCTGTGGAATTCTTTGCTTTTTCTGCCATCTTATGAGGTCCTCATGCGTACACTACGATAGAAACTGTTCCGGCCAAACGCAATGAATGTTAATGTTTTGTTAACGCACGACCTCCGTTCTTTACTCTTCTTTTCCGATTCCGGTTGATCAGCGGCCTTTCTGGATTGATTCATACAACGCGGCGGCTACACTGTGTCCTCTGATTTTCATGGGAGAACGAATGGCAGATAAAAAAGAAACACCGATGATGCAGCAATACCGGACCATCCGGCGCGAGCTGCCGGAAGATACCATTCTCTTTTTCCGACTGGGTGACTTTTACGAAATGTTTTTCGATGATGCAAAAACCGCCTCGGACATTCTCGGTATCACACTGACCAAGCGCCACAACACCCCCATGTGCGGTGTGCCCTACCACTCCGCCGGCGGCTATCTGGAACGGCTCGTCAAAGCCGGCGTAAAGGTCGCCATCTGTGAGCAGGTCGAAGATCCGGCCACGGCCAAAGGCGTGGTTAAACGCGATGTGACCCGCATTGTCACCCCCGGAACAATTCTCGACGAAGTGGTTCTGGAAGGAAACCAGAACAATTTTCTGGCGGGTCTTTTTAAGGGGAAAAACCGGTTCGGTATGGCTATGCTGGACCTTTCCACCGGCGAATTCTGGATCGAGGAATCCAACGATGTACAGAGCGTGCAGTCGAATCTCTCACGCTATGCCCCGGCCGAATGCGTTGTGGCCGAAGAGCAGATGAATACACCGGAATTCACTGAACTGACGCTCGAAGCCACCAACACCCTTTTGACCGCCTGCGAAGACTGGACCTTCGAGGCCGCCACAGCCAATGACATTCTGTTGCGCCATTTTGATGTACATTCGCTGGAAGGTTTCGGTTGCTCCGGAATGAGCGCCGCCCTCGGAGCCGCCGGTGCCGTGCTTTATTATTGCAAAACCGAGTTGCGCCGCAACCTGGATCACGTCCGCAGTATCCGTGTAAAAAATCCGGCGGACTACATGCTGCTGGATGAAACCACCGTGACCAATCTGGAACTGGTTGCCCCGATCAACTCCAACCGACAGGCCTATAAAGCCACGCTCCTGAATGTACTCGATTCCACCTGCACGGCCATGGGTGGCCGTCTACTGCGCGAATGGGTCCTGCGACCGCTGAATAATCTCAAGCAGATCAACGCCCGGCACGATGCCGTCGAACTGATGGTCAACAACCAGACCTACCTTCGCTCGCTCCGTGACGTACTGAGCGATATCAAGGATGTTGAGCGTCTGATTTCCCGTATCGGTTCCACCTCCGGCAATCCGCGCGATGTGCGGGCCATGGGCGTATCGCTGCAGCAGATGCCTCTGGTAAAATCGCTTCTGCTCAATAAGGGAACCATGCTCGAAACGCTCGGAGAACAGATCACCACTCTGCCCGAAGTGGTGGCGCTGATCGAATCGGCCATTGTTGATGAACCTCCGACCACCCTCAAAGACGGCGGTGTGATTCGTGAAGGCTACCATCCCGAACTGGACGAACTGCGCGATGCGGCTACCCAGGGCCGCAAATGGCTGGCCGATTTCCAGGCCTCGGAAATGGAGCGCACCGGCATCAAAAATCTGAAGGTGCGCCACAACAAGGTCTTCGGCTACTATATCGAGGTTAGCAAAGCCAATGTTTCTCTGGTGCCGGAGGACTACATCCGCAAACAGACTCTCGTCAATGCCGAACGCTACATCACGCCGGAACTGAAAGAATACGAAAATAAAATCTTCGGGGCGCAGGAGCGCTCAGTGGCCCTGGAACAGGAAATCTTCAATGAAGTCAGGCGCCAGGTGGTCGAGCATCTTGAAACCATTCAGCAAAATGCACTGGCCATCGGCCAGGTGGACGTACTCTCCACTTTTGCAGAGCGGGCACTGGCCAATAATTATACCCGCCCGCTGATGAATGACCACGGGCGGCTGGATATTAAAGATGGACGCCATGCCGTGGTGGAACAGATGCCAGAGGCTGAACGCTTTGTTCCGAACGATACCCGACTGGACCGGGAAACCCATCAGCTGATTATCATTACCGGTCCTAATATGGCCGGTAAATCAACGTATATCCGGCAGGTGGCGCTGATCACCATTATGGCCCACATGGGCGGTTTTGTGCCGGCAGCGAAAGCCGAGATCGGAATCGTAGACCGCGTCTTCACCCGCGTGGGAGCGAGTGATGACCTGGCGCGCGGACGTTCCACTTTTATGGTGGAGATGCAGGAGACCGCCAACATTCTGAACAACGCCACCCCGAAAAGCCTCATCGTACTCGATGAAATCGGACGCGGCACCTCGACATTCGACGGCATCAGCATTGCGTGGTCGGTTGCGGAATTTCTTTGCAAAAATGAAGCCATGAAAGCCAAAACGCTTTTTGCCACGCATTATCACGAGCTGACCGACCTCGCACTTACGCTGAAAAATGTGCAGAACTTCAGTGTACTGGTGAAAGAAAAAGGTGATTCAATCACCTTCCTGCGAAAAATCGTTCCCGGTGCGGCAGACAAGAGTTACGGCATTCAGGTAGCCCGGCTGGCCGGTCTGCCGGATGCGGTGATTGAAAGAGCCAGCGATATACTGACCAATCTCGAAGAGGGAGAATTCGGTGATACGGGTCAACCGAAACTCGCGAAGAAGCGGCCCCACAAACTTAAAGCGAATATTTCGCAGCTGGATCTGTTCTGATTTCAAAGAATTAGCAACTTGCATTCATATTCCGGTTCGCATTAGCCTGTTTTACGTTTAACACGGGAGTATAGTCATGAGTAAGAAGTCGTTCGGTGCATCCACCCTTTATATGATTCTGGGTCTGGTGTTCATTGCCGTCATCGGCCTGCGCACCATAAGCACTCCGGAACTCTGGACGCACCTTGCGCTCGGCCGAAGCAACGGACCGATCTCTTTTATTGAGGGCGACTCCTTTGTCAACACCACCTGGCTCTATGACAAACTGCTGTACATGGCATGGAACCTGGGCGGGGCTCCCCTGGTCATTATCCTGAATGCGGTCGGACTCGTTGCCGTATTCTATCTACTTGTTCAGGTTTCAAAAAAATGGGGCGGCGGCCTGGCTCAGGGCTTTGCCCTGCTCATTTGCGGACATCTGATTTTCCAGACTGTGGATGTCGGTCCGCGCACCGTCATGATGCTGTTCATTGCCCTTTTCCTGTTTATCCTGAATGCACGCCGTTCACCTGCTGTTCTTTTCGGCAGCCTGATACCGCTCCAGATTCTCTGGACCAATATGCACAGCTCCTTTATCTATGGTCCGATTATTGCGGCACTGGCCGCCGTACAGGCCGGTCAGGCCGCAAAAGCTCCGGGAGGACGCAAAAAAAATCAGGAAAATCAGTCCGGACTCTTCGGCATACTGGCGGCAGCACTGCTGGTCTGCACCGTGGTTAATCCCTATTTCTTCAATATGCACGGCCAGATGATCGCCAACATCAAATCACCCGCTCCGACATACTGGTCATCCCTGTTCATTGAATATTATCAGATTCCGGAACTGAAGCCGCTGATCTTCTTCACCATGATCCTCGGGGCCGCCGGTCTGATCACCCTCAAAAAACGTCTGCCGATCGTACTGACCACGCTGGCGATCTACAGTGCCTTCCTGGTCTGGACCTCACCGGCAACCGCCATGCTATTCGCGGCCATGGCCTTTCCCTTTATTGTACTCAGCCTTACATCGATCAGCGAATACCTCAATCACTCTTTTAAATCCTTCCTCGGCGATAATGCCAAAGGGCTTGCCCCACTGACCGGAGGCGTTCTGGTGGTACTGATAATACTCTCCATCATTCCAATCATTGGGAACAAGGCTTATGTCAGAGCCGGCAGTGCCTCCACCTTCGGCCTCGGAGTTCAGGAAAATCTGTTCCCGAACGACCTCGAAACGCTGTTCAACCATCCGGCCTTCCCCGAAACCGCCATCAACCTGGCAGCAGACGGCGGATATCTTGCCTTCACATACGGCCGCAAATGTTTTATTGATTACCGTTCCGGCATCTACGACAAAGAAATACTTAAAACCCTCAACAACACATTGCTGGGCAGCCGTGAAGCATACAATACCATTCAGGATAAATACCGCCCTGAAGCCTATATCATCAATACCCTTACACCGGCATCCGCACAGGGAGTTGCCACGCTGCTGCACAATCCGATCTGGAAGCTGGCGTATTTCGACGGCACAACCGCCATTGTCCTGCAGAACAAGAGTCAATTTAAAGACCTGTTGAACAACACCGCGCTGCAGCAGGCCGGCCTGGCCAAACTGGAATCCGCCCGCAAGGCCTATGCCGCCCGCAATAGTAAAGGCGGGAATCCTGCTGAACTGATCGGAGCCGGAAAAATCTACCTCGCTTTCAACCGTCCGGCGGAAGCAAAATCCATCTTCTCGCTCATCCTTCAGGGCAACACCGCGGCACCGGGGGCCTGGATCGGCCTTGGAAGCAGTCAGCTGATGCTGAAGGAATTTAACGATTCCGTGGCTTCGCTGAGAATCGCCACCCGGCAGATGCCCGAAAGCCTGCGGGCCTGGGCAACCTATGCATCAGCCTGCCGACATGCCGGACTTACCGAAGAAGCTCAGGCTGCCACGGAAAAAGCCCGTAAGCTGGCGGAGCAGAACCGCGCCGCAAACGAACAAGAGAAACAAGCGGAACAGGCACAAAAGCCGAAACAAGCGGAATCCCTTCAGGACATCGCCATTCCCGAATAATTTTGAACACCGATCAAGGCCGGATTGCTCTCAGGACACTCCGGCCTTTTTCTGTAATCTGATGATTTTTCCCGTAAAGGAACTCATAGGAAAACAGCGCCAATCCTCTGCAGCCTGACTTCCTCACCGCATCAATCTGATACAGAATACGTTCTTCGTCATGCTTCAGATAAATTCCGACCACAACCGATGATCGGAACCCCTTTCGACCGGCCGCTTTTCGCATGCTTTTCATATAGCGGTCAAACGAGCGGGTTGCATAGTTCATCTGCACCGCCCAGTCTATGAGTCCGGAACGGATCCAATGCCCGGAATCCTGATAGGCATGCAGTCTCCCTTCAACCGGATCCCCCATCACACTGGCGGAAAGAATGCACGTACCGGGACGCTCCACCTGCATTACATAGGCAAGATCGCGAACAACCTTGGTCACGGAATCACGGCGAAAATCTTCAATCTGTTTTTTCGTGACATCCCAGCCGTATCGCTCATACAGCGCAGACTGCGATGCCGAGTCATAGGAAAAATCAGCGCGGCGCATCAGTTCTTCCTGTGAAGCGTCGGGATAATGCTGTTTTGCGACAAGATGATAATCGTGCGGATAGCGAATGTAATCGAGATGAATGCCGGCGACATCATAGGCACACAGTTCTTTAACGATTCCTTTGAGGTGCTGACGCACCTCAGGCACCACCGGATTAACAAATGCATACCATCCCGACGTAGGGCGCATTCTTTCCCCGAAGGAATCGACCATGAACCAGTCGGGATGTGCTGTCCAGAGCAGCCCTGCTGATTCCGGCGGCTCTGTATTCCCCTTCCAACCGGGCAGCACATTCATATAGGCATGAACCCGGAGTCCATACGGTTTGGCACAATCAATCGCCCGCTGCAGCGGATCCCAGCCGGGATCCTTTCCCAGATTCTGAACCCGGTTGCCGGAAAGTTCGTACGCCCAAGGCTCAAGCGAGCTGTTATAATATACTGTGCCGTTTCCGCGGATCTGAAAAAAGATATCCGTAAACCCCGCTTCACCGACATTCCGGATAATGCGGTCGACGTCTTCAGGGCTGTCATAATCGAACCGCGTAACCCACAGTGCACGGATCGGCGGCAGCGGCGGTGCGGAGGGCTGTACCCACACAAACAACACAGCCACCACAGCGGTGACTGCAATCAGGATGGCCAGTAACACTCGAAATTGCTTCATTTTCAATTTCCGGGTGCAGTTTCCAGACATTGGAAATTTACACTACGGTGTGCAATGTTCTACCCTCTAGGTGTTGTTACATGAAAGGAATTTATGAAGTATAAACGTATCCTCCTCAAGATCAGCGGTGAAGCGCTTCAGAATAAAGAAAAAGCCCTGAACCACGACCCGGAAATCATGGCCATGCTGGCCGCCCAGTTTAAATCCATGCTCGAAATGGGGGCCGAAATTGCCGTCGTGGTCGGAGGAGGAAACATCTTCCGCGGCCTGGCCGGAGCGCAGTCAGGAACCAACCGTATCACCGGTGACTACATGGGTATGCTGGCCACCGTCATCAACTCTCTTGCCATTCAGAATGCACTGGAAAATGAGGGAATTGACACCCGCGTAATGACCGCAATCACCATGCGCTCCATTGCCGAACCCTTCATCCGCCGCAAAGCGGTACGCCACCTTGAAAAAGGCCGTGTGGTTATTTTTGGCGCCGGCACGGGCAATCCCTATTTCACGACCGATTCCGCTGCAGCACTGCGCGCCTCGGAAATCAACGCGGATGTACTGATGAAAGCCACCAAAGTCGACGGTATTTATACCGCGGATCCGGTCAAAGATCCGGACGCCACAAAGTTTGAAACCATCACCTATCAGGATGCACTTAACAAACAGCTTAAGGTGATGGATGCTGCGGCATTCTCGCTCTGTATGGAGAACGACATTCCTATTGTCGTGTTTGACTTTTTCAAGGAAAACGGGATGGTAGATGTGCTGACCGGCGTAGAGTCCGGCACACTGGTAACACATACATAATCGAGGAATAACAATGACAGACGAAATACTTTTGGAAACCGAAGACAAAATGGATAAAACCGTACAGTTCCTGCAACAGGAGCTCAGCGGTTTGCGCACCGGGAAAGCCAATCCGGCACTGGTTGACACCATTACTGTGGATTATTACGGAACCCCCACCCGTCTGCGCGATCTGGCCAACATCTCCACCCCGGAGCCGCGTCTCATCGTCATCAATCCCTTCGATCCCTCCTCTCTCGGCCTCATTGAAAAGGCCATCGTTGCCGCAAACATCGGTATTACCCCGATGAACGACGGGCGCCTGATCCGGGTTCCCATTCCGGAACTCTCTGAAGAACGCCGTAAAGAAATGGTTAAAATGGCCGGCCGCACTACAGAAGAACAGCGCGTCTCTGTCCGTAATATCCGTCGAGATGCCAATGACCGGATCAAGGCCCTTCAGAAAAACGGCGATATTACAGAAGATGAACGAGACGCTGCCTTGGAGCAGATTCAGAAATCCACCAATGAACACATCAAACAGATGGATGAAATGCTCGAAGCCAAAGAAAAAGACATTATGGAAGTATAGTGGATACATTCTTCATGAATGAGAATCCATTCCCTGCTGCCGAAGATCGAACAAGCAGAAATTGGAGTATAACGACACAATGAAACCGAAAGTTCTCGTTGGCGTTTCAGGAGGTGTCGCCGCCTACAAGGCGGCCGACGTCGTGAGCCAGCTGGTAAAAGCCGGCTGCGACGTCCGTGTGGTGATGACCGAATCCGCCACCAAATTCGTGGGGCCGGCAAGCTTTGCCGCCCTGACCCAGGAAAAAGTACTGATGTCCATGTTCCCGGAAAGTAACTCCGGCGGAATGGATATCATCTACCCCCATCTCTACCCGGCAACGGAAGCAGACGCATTTCTTGTTATCCCGGCAACGGCCAATACCATTGCAAAAATTGCACACGGTCTTGGCGACGACCTCGTTTCATGCAGCGCCCTTTCGCTGAAAGCCGACTGCAAGCGCATTTTTTGTCCGGCCATGAATTTCCAGATGTGGGAAAACCCGGTTGTTCAGGACAATGTAAAAAAACTGCTGCATTATGGCTGGCACCAGGTAGGCCCCGAAAAAGGGCGACTGGCCTGCGGGACCTCCGGCTACGGTCGGCTGTCGTCCCAGACGGCCATCACACAGATCGTTCTGAACTCGGTCTTCTGATGCACCGAAGCCTGCTTATTCTTTCCGGACCAACACACGAATATATTGACCCCGTCCGTTTCATCGGTAATGCCAGTAGCGGACGGATGGGCAAAGCCCTTGCCGAAGAAGCCCGGCGCCGCAACTACAGGATCACTTACATTTCCGGCCCCGTTGCTCCGGCCAATCTACCGGAGCTGGGGACTTCCGGTCGGATTATTCAGATAACGGAGGCCGAAGAAATGCTCGCCGCAGCACAGGAGCACTTCCAAACTGCGGATGCGGTTATCTTCGCCGCCGCTGTAGCCGATTATACCCCGGCAGAAAAGAAAACCGAGAAAATGGCCAAGTCGGAGGAAGAACTTGTGTTGCACCTTCGACCGACTCCGGATATTGCTAAAACACTCTGCACCTCAAAAAGCCGCAATCAGATTGCTATCGGTTTTGCGCTGCAGACCACTGAGGGAGAAAAAAACGCCCGCCGGAAACTGAAATCCAAAAATCTGGATGGCATCGTGCTGAACACCCCGGCCACATTGGGTGCGGACTCCGGTTCCTTCAGTTTTCTGTCAGCGGCGTCCTCCGGTTTTGAGCCTTGGGGAAAAATCAGCAAAGCCGAATGCGCTGAACACATCCTCCGGGCTTTGGAAAAAATCAGCCGTGAAAAATGAAAAACTTCCGGCCGGTATAATTGAACAGCGTGGCAAAAATAATCGCGGTCAGGTTGGATACCGTAGTCTGAACCCCGAAAAACCGGATCAGGGCATCCCCGGACCAGGTACTGAGTAAAAACGCAGCAAATGAAACCCCGAGAAACAGAGCGATCTCGTGCAGTATCCTGTGTTTTCCGCCCTTGAATACAAAAAGCACGTTCGTGACATAGGCCACAATGTTTCCACCGACAAACCCGGAAGCCTTGCACAACCAGAAATGCTTCAGCCGTAGCGACTCTGAAATCGGTTCGATCTCGAGCCCGAGCAGCTGCGCAAAATAATCATCCGGCGTCAGTGCAGGAAAAACAAACAGAGCCGTCAGATAGAAAATCGTAATATCCGTCGCAAACGCCAGACCGCCGCAAAATGCATATTTGAGGAACTGAATGCCCGGGTGATCCTTTTCCAGCAGAATTTTTTTAATGAACTCCATCATCATAAAGTATCTGAGCTTGTTTGAATTAGCAATTTTTCATCCCGGATAAATGGCCGGAACACCTATTTTTTAATGGAGCAGACACGCCCGAAATGCTAGGGTAACTGCAGAAGTTAAGGAAAGGAATAAACGCCCTACGTGGTTCGAGTAATAGGTAACTCCTCTTACCCAATGATACATTAAAGGGAGCTTAACTTTCGGCCCGGTGCCTACATGCCGCTGAATAAGTGGTGGTTCTGGAATCCGGATTGATTCGCGCCCACATCTATTACCACGGTGATAGAGGTTCTCCTAGTAGACGGCCAACGCGGGGTTCCTTTCCCTTACTTCTGTTTTTTCTTCTGATTCGGGACATACCACCTCTTGCAACCTCATTCCTGCATCCTGTAGCTTTACTTCATGGATCTTTTCAATAATCCATCTGAAAAACCGAAACCGAAAGCCGGGGCGGGCACCGCACCGCTGGCCGCACGCATGCGTCCGCAGAAACTTGAGGATATTGTCGGACAGGAACATATCCTGGCCGATGACAAACTGCTTCGCCGAGCAATTGAGGCCGACCGGATCAGCTCTATTATTCTTTACGGCCCGCCCGGATGCGGAAAAACCACGCTTGCGGAAGTCATCGCCAAAACCACCAACCGCCGGTTCGAGCGGACCAGCGGCGTACTGGCCAATGTATCCATCCTCCGGAAAATTCTTGAGGCTTCCAGTCATTGGAAGAAAATGAACGGGCAGGACACCATCCTGTTTATCGACGAAATCCACCGCTTCAATAAATCGCAGCAGGATGTACTCCTGCCCTATGTGGAAAACGGCGACATCATTATGATCGGCGCCACTACGCATAATCCGTTCTTTTTCATCAACACTCCGCTCAACTCACGATCGCAGATCTTTCAACTCCGGCCGCTTTCCGTAGAATCGATCTTAAAGGTTTTAACGCGTGCGCTTGAGGCCCCTCAGGGACTTAACGGTCTGGTTACGGCCAACGATGAAGCCCTGCAGCATCTGGCCTCCGTCTGCGAAGGCGATGCCCGCCGATCGCTGAACGCACTGGAAATTGCCGCGCTGACCACCCCGCCGGGAGATGACGGAATCGTTCATCTGACCAAACATGAGATCGAGGAATCCGTTCAGAAAAAGGCGGTCAACTACGATCACGACGAAGATGAGCACTACGATACGATTTCGGCTTTCATAAAAAGTGTGCGCGGTTCCGATCCCAATGCGGCGGTCTACTGGCTGGCCAAAATGCTCTACGCCGGCGAAGATCCGCGGTTTATTGCCCGGCGCCTGATTATTCTGGCCTCCGAGGATATCGGCAATGCCGACCCGCGCGGCATCACACTGGCTGTATCCTGTATGCAGGCCGTGGAGTTTATCGGCATGCCCGAAGCGCGCATCACCCTCGCCCAATGCACGACCTATCTGGCCTGTGCGCCCAAAAGCAATGCCGCCTATACCGCCGTGAATGCCGCCCTGCACGACGTCGAAAACGGTCGTACCCTCCCCGTCCCGAAGCACCTGCAGAGCGGGCCAAAACCGGATAAGGGCGACGTAAAATATCAATATGCTCACAACGGCGAAAACCACTTCGTCGATCAGGAATATGTGCCTACCGATAAAATTTACTATGAACCGACCCGGCAGGGCTACGAAGACACTATCCGTAAGCGCATCGAATACTGGAACACTCTGAGGCGTAAAAACCATGACCACCAAGCATGAACTCCGTAGACAGGTCGGAAAAAAACGTGCGGCGCTCGATGCCGAATGGCTGAAAACGGCCAGTGCGTCATTGATTCGGCAGTTCCGGTCTTTGGATATTTTTAAAACCTCAAAAACCGTAGCGCTGTATAAGGCTATTGGCGGCGAGGTAAATCTGGAGCCGCTTTTTGAGCACTGCTGGTCGCTGGGTAAACGAACGGCGATTCCTGTTTTTAATGCAAACAGCCGCGTGTATGAAATGGCGGAGATTTCAAGTTCGACACAGTTCAGAACCGGGAATTACGGTATACCGGAGCCGGTTTCTCCGGAACGGCTTCCGCTTTCCGCCATTAATCTGATAATTGTCCCCGGCGTTGCATTCGACCTCGCCGGAAACCGGCTCGGCCGAGGCGGAGGATATTATGACCGCATGCTTTCCGTTTTTTCCGGTTCGACGGTCGGCGTCTGTTTTGATTTCCAATGGCTGGAAACCGTTCCGGTTGATCCTCATGATCAGCCGGTCGATTTCGTTGTGACCGAAACAAAATGCGGGAAAGTGCCAAACGAACATTAGACAAAATCCGCCTGCTCAGGTTACTCTGCCTTCCCACATAAAGACAAGGGGATCGTGCTGCCCGTATGGTGCCATTGAATGCATCGGGTTTTCCATGGAGTGCGGTCTATCGTGAAACGGAGGTTACCGTGGAATTTGCAAGTTACACAGGTTTTGAATTTATCCTGAGCATCGGCTTTCTGGTGCTGGGGTTCTTCTTTCATGCCTATATTACTAAAACCAATGCCATTGCCGCGAGCAAACAGGCCAAGGCGATTCTGAACGAAGCTCAGAAGGAAGCCGAAGTCGTACGCCGCGAGGCCAAGGTGCAGGCGAAAGATGCCATCCTTCGTGCACGCGAAAACTCCCAGCGGGAGTTTGCCAAGCAAAGGACCGATATTCTTGATCTGGAAAAAAGGGTCGTCAATCGGGAAAAAAATCTGACCAGCAAACTGGAGATGCTTAATAATAAGGAGCTTCAGCTGACCGGACGGATGGCGGAGATCAGCGAGCAGAAAGATGCATTACGGGCGAAGGAAAGCGAACTGAACCGGTTGATCCGCGAAGAAACCCGCCGGATCGAGGATGTTGCCAGCCTGTCCCGTGAGGAGGCACGGAAAATTATTATGGCCCGCATGGAGGAGGAACTGCAGGCGGAAGCCGACAGCCTGATCCGGCGTTACCAGAAAGAGGCCAAAGAAGAAGCCCGGAAACGGGCCCGCGAAATTGTGGTGACCGCTATCCAGCGTTATTCTGCCGAAACGGTCAATGATGTGACCACCAGCCAGGTCAGCCTGGAAAGCGATGATATAAAAGGACGCATCATCGGCAAGGAAGGCCGAAATATTAAATCATTTGAAGCCGAAACCGGAGTCAATGTTCTCATTGATGAAACCCCGGAAGTTGTTGTGCTCTCGTGCTATGACCCGATCCGCCGTGAAATTGCGCGTGTGGCTTTGGAACGCCTGATTGAAGACGGTCGTATTCATCCTGCCCGTATTGAGGAAACCGTGGAAAAAGTTAAAGAAGAGATCGACGACACCATCCGCCGCGCCGGCGAGGAAGCCCTGTTCGGTCTGGGTATTTCCGGCGTCGCTCCGGAACTGGTGCATATTCTCGGCAAGCTTAAATTCCGGACCAGCTATAATCAGAACGTCCTGGATCATTCCGTGGAAGCCGCACACCTGATTGCCATGATGGCCGCCGACCTCGGACTGGATCCGAAAATCGCCAAACGTTGCGGTATTTTTCACGACATCGGCAAAGCGCTGGATCATGAAATGGAAGGTGGCCACGCGGAAATCGGCGCGAAAATTCTGCGGAAATACGGCGAAGAACAGGTGGTTTGGGAAGCCGTCGCTTCACAGCACGAAGGCCTTGATGTCCACAATATCTATGGGGTACTTTGCGATGCCGCCGATGCGCTGACCGCCGCCCGTCCCGGCGCCCGTATGGAAACCACGGACATCTATATTGAACGACTGGAAAAAATCGAGCTGATTTGCAATCAGTATGCCGGTGTTAAAAGCAGTTATGCCGTTCAGGCGGGACGTGAAATACGTATTATGGTCGAGCCCGAAAAGTTCAATGACCACGGAGCCTCATTGCTCGCGAAAAATATTGCCAAGCAGATCGGTAAGGAAGTTAAAATCCCCGGAACAGTTCGCGTGACGGTAATCCGCGAAACACGATGCGTTGAATACGCAAAATAAAAATAAGATCAAACGGCCCGGTCAGGGGTTTAAATCCCATACCATCGGGCCGTCGATAAATCGATGAAACGGAGTTTATGATGAGCAGAGTTGTTGAGCTGAAGCACCCCCTGGTAAAACACCATATGGCGATGCTGCGGGATAAAAATACCCCCACCTATATTTTCCGGGACCAGATCCGCCGGCTGACCCTGCTACTGGCCTACGAAGCCACCGCAACATTACCTGTTGAGGAGGTTTCTGTGGAAACGCCGTTATGCACCACAACCTGTAAACATATACAAACCCGTATCGGGCTCGTTCCGATTCTGCGCGCCGGTCTCGGGATGTGCGAAGCGGTTCAGGAACTGATTCCTCAGGCCGAAGTCTGGCATCTGGGGTTTTACCGCGATGAATCGACGCTGAAACCGGTTGAATATTATCAGAAATTTTCGGACCATCCTCCCGAAATCGCATTTGTTCTTGATCCCATGCTGGCCACCGGCGGTTCCGCAGTCGAAGCGGTGAATATGGTAAAAAACTGGGGCGCGGAAAATGTTTCCATGCTCTGCACCATCGCCTCTCCGGAAGGTATTGAAAAAGTTCAGAAAGCTCATCCGGATGTTTCCATTTTCGCCTGTGCCATCGATGAATGTCTGAACGAAAATGCCTATATTCTTCCCGGCCTCGGTGATGCCGGCGACCGAATTTTCAACACCCTTTAAGCGATAACCCCAAACGAAGGAGTAAACCCATGAAAAAAACAGCCAAATATCTGACTATTATGGTCCTGTTCGGAGCCATTACTACCGCATCGGTCATGGCACACTGCCAGGTTCCCTGCGGCATTTATGATGATGAAATGCGTGTTAAAATGATGTATGAACACGTCACCACCATCACCAAAGCCATGAAGCAGATCGAAGCCGGTCAGAATGCCAACCAGACCACGCGCTGGATCATGAATAAAGAAAAGCATGCCGATGAAATTATGGAAATTGTTTCAGACTACTTCCTTGCCCAGCGCATCAAAGAAGGCATGGACCACTACGAAGAAAACCTGAAAATACTTCACCGTATTATCGTCTATTCAATGAAATGCAAACAAACCACCGACGTAGCCAACGCCCAGAAACTGAGTGAAGCCATTCACACACTGGAACACACCTACTTCGGCGAAAAACACCAGCACTGAGTGCTACCACCAGAGTGAATAGGCCGGGTCCAGAGGAAAGGCATTTTCAATATGCCGGATCTCAGGATCTCCTCCGGGCCGGCCGATCACTTCAATAACGTCAAACCGGATGTAATCGGGTTTGGCGTTTTTCTTTTTCAGGTAATTTACTGCGGCTCGGGATAAACGCCTGCGCTTCTCTTTGTTAACAGCGGAAAACGGCCGGCCGAAATCTTCATTTTTCCGGGTTTTGACTTCGACAAAAACCAGCGCGTTCCCATCATCGGCGATGATATCAAGTTCATCGTGTTTTCCCGAACGGACCCGTTTACCGATGATTTTCCACTTTCTGGCTTTCAGAAAACGCACAGCCTGTTTTTCGCCCCACTTTCCGGCCTGCAGATGGGCGGTTTCAGTTTTATGCCGAAACAGCCTTTCAATCCACTTCCGCATTGTAGGTGATGATTTTTTTATAGAGTGTAATATAATCGTTGGCCATGTGCGTAACGGAAAAATCCTGCCGCATAGCGCGTTTCATCAGCGTTTTCCAGCGACTGGAATTTTTAAAGATGTTCAGAGCGCGCTCCAGACATTGGGAAAAAGCTTCAGCTGAATACTCCCGGAACTTGAAACCGGTTCCTCCCTTTTCCGAATAATCGATTACGGAATCCTCCAGTCCCCCGACCGCACGTACAACAGGGATGGTTCCGTAACGCATGGAATAGAGCTGATTCTGCCCGCACGGCTCAAATTCGGACGGCATTAGAAAAATGTCCGCGCCGGCTTCAATCCGATGCGCTTTGGTATTGGAAAATTCAATCCAGGCACACACATTTTCAGGCCAGCGTTCCGCCCAGTTTCTGCAGGCGACTTCATAATGCTCATCGCCGGTGCCGAGAATCACCAGCTGCGCACCGCTTTCCACAATCGGCTGTATGGCATCAAACAGCAGGTCGATCCCTTTCTGCGGAACCATGCGCGAGATCATACCGAGCAGCGGAATATCCGGATCCACATTAAACCCGCAGACTTTCTGCAGTGCAGCTTTGCACTCGGCCTTTCCCGAGAGATCGTTCACGGAATAGTTTGCCGGAATATGCGTATCGGTTTCCGGATTCCATCGTTTATAATCGATGCCGTTCAGAATCCCGTGCAGCACATTCCGCCGGTGATAAAGCACCCCGTTGAGTCTGCAGCCGAACTCTGCGGTTTTCACCTCCTCGGCATACGTCGGACTGACCGCATTAATCGCGCTGGCCGCAACGAGTCCACCCTTAAGCATGTTAATCTCACCGTAAAATTCCAGCGTATCCATCGTATAGCAGCTTTCCGGCAGTTGCGTCATATAAAACTTCTCCGCCGGAGCCCAGCCCTGATGTGCCAGATTATGAATGGTCATCAGTGTTTTTTCTCGGCCGTTACGGAAGTTTCCATCGATGCCGTGATACAGCAGCAGTGGAACCAGACCCGCCTGCCAGTCATTGCAGTGAACAATGTCGGGCTTCAGCTGCCATTCATCAATCAGTTTCACCACCGCTTTCTGGAAAAACAGAAAACGCTCGAAATTATCGCCGTAACCATGATTCGGCACACCGTAAATACCCGGCCGCTCAAAAAAAGCATCACTCTGGATAAAGATGGTCGTCACACCCTTCCATATATTTTTCCAGACCGTGCCGTGGAACCAGCTGTTGCCCAGCGGAATATGGATATCATAATTGCAGGGTCTGATGCCGAACTTTTCGCGGTCAATCGACTGATAAAGCGGAAGGAAGCGTATCACCTCCACCTCCTGCTCCATCAGAGCCATGGGTAAAGCCGCCAAAACATCTCCTAGACCCCCCGTCGATGCGAATGGTACTATCTCACTACTAACAAAAATTACCTTCATGCAAACCTATAAGTAAATTCCGTGACACAATAGAGGAACCCCCAATGAGCTTCGATACCCAAATTCTTCAATTTATGGCCGCTCCCGGTTACCGTCCGATGAAACAGCACGAACTGGCGCGGGCACTCCATATTGTTTCAAAAGGACAGCGCGTGGATTTCCGGCACGACCTCTACCGTCTTGCTGACGAGGGTAAAATTGTCAAACTCCGTAAAAACCGCTGGGG
Source organism: Verrucomicrobia bacterium S94 (assembly GCA_004299845.1). Classification (NCBI taxonomy): domain Bacteria; kingdom Pseudomonadati; phylum Verrucomicrobiota; species Verrucomicrobia bacterium S94. The sequence continues at coordinate 1,601,903 of CP036201.1, forward strand.
ACTTCCTGATGCCGGAAACCAAATGATCGGAACCCTTAAAATAATGGCCAAAGGCGGCGCAATTTTCATCCCGGATAATGAAAATGAATCCGAGATCTATATCTCCGACCGGAACCAGGGCGTGGCCCTGCCCGACGATAAAGTGGCCATTGAGGTCTTTCACTCTGAATATGCGGCCCGTCAGCGCGAACGCCGCGGCCAGACCGACTTACGTGCCGAAGGCCGCGTGGTATCTGTAATTAAACGTCACTCCGGGACTACCGTCGGTCTGCTGAAACATACGCCCTACTATTCCTATGTCATTCCTGATGCTCCGGGTTTCCGGCATGATGTCCGGATTGAAGATACACAGCAGATTCCGGAAAATCACAAGGTACTGGTGAAGCTCAACGAATGGAACGATCCCTATCAGCCGCTCAGCGGTGAAATTATCGAAGATCTCGGAAATATGAATGATCCAGGCGTTGATGTGGACAGCCTGCTGCGCGAAGCCGGAATCCGCGAGGATTTCCCTCAGGAGGTCATCGACGAAGCCAACCGTCTTTCCGGCGAAGTGACCCCCGCAAAAATGGAAGGCCGCACCGATCTGCGCGATGCCGTCACATTCACCATCGACCCCGAAACCGCAAAGGATTACGACGATGCAGTTTCTATCGAACCGCACCCGGATGGCGGCTGGATTCTCGGCGTACACATCGCCGATGTTTCTACCTACGTCACGCCCGGCTCGAAAATCGATAAAGAGGCCTATCTTCGCGGCAACTCCATCTATCTCGTCGATCGCGCCGTCATGATGCTGCCCAAAGAACTGACGACCAAGGTATGCAGCCTCAATCCTGAAAACGATCATCTTTCACACACTGTTGAAATTCATTTAAGTAACGACGGTGAAATGCTGGACTACAAAACCTATCCTTCGGTAATTCATTCGAAATGCCGGATGACCTACACGCAGGTGCAGAAGTTCATTGACGGAAAACCGGACCACGGCATACCCGAACAGATTGTCCAGCGGCTGGAAAACCTCTGGCCGCTGATACAAAACGTCCGTGCGCGACGTATTGCCCACGGCTCGGTGGAAATCAATACACCCGAAATTGAAATTAAACTCAATGAACAGGGAAAAGTTGAAAAAATGATGCCGCGTTCGGAATCGAAACAGGCATACGGACTGGTTGAAGACTGCATGCTGCTGGCAAACCGGGCCGTAGCCGAAACCCTGATCAAAGCCGAGCACCCCGCCATCTACCGCGTACATGAAGAACCGGATGAGGAACAGTGGGCCGCCATGGGCATGGAGCTTCAGGCACTGGGAATACCCATGCTACCGCAGACGCGCGCCGACATCAATAAAGCCATTAAAATGGCCGCCGGAACACCGGTCGAATACACCGCCAACCGGGCCATTCTGCGCAACTTCAAGCGTGCTCAATATTCAAATACACAGATCGGTCATTTCGGCCTGGCCTTTGAGGATTACACCCACTTCACCTCTCCGATCCGTCGCTATCCGGATCTGCTGGTGCACCGGCTCCTGAAAGCCGTAGAACAGGGAAAACAGTTTCCCATCTCCGGAGAACAGATTGCGGAAATCGCTCTGCACTGTACCGAAACCGAGAAAAAGGCCGACGAGCTGGAAAAGAAAAGTACGGAGAAAAAACGGCTCGAATATTACAACCAGCTGATGAATTCATCACAAACGCAAACCTTCAAAGGGTATATCGTGGCGATTAAAGGCAAAGGCATGATTGTCGAACTGCCCGATTCGCTGCAACGCGGTATGATCACTTTTGCATCCATCACATCCGACTGGATCGAAGCCAACAATGAGATGACCCAGGCTCAGACAAAAAGCGGGAAAACCGTCTATACCATCGGACAGCAGGTAGAGGTCGTTCTGGCCAAAGTCGATACCGCCCGCGGCTTTATCGATTTTGTACTCGCTGATCAGGTCGCCCGCCCGCCCCGTCGGGAGCGCCGGCCGAAAATTGAACCGGATCTGCGAACCGGGAAACCCCGTCAGAAAATTAAACGCCGCCGACGGCGGCGATAAGCCTGCTCCCGGCTCAGTGAACCGCTGCATGGTTTTGCTGCCCATTCAGGGCACAGAAAATTCGGCGCTGATTCCTGCTCACCCTAACCGACCGAAGCCGGTCCGGTGTTTTTCTTGTGCAGGAAGTTCAGTGCCGGAATTATGCAGCAACCTGACCGGACCTTTCAGACAACTCCGCCGAAACCTCCCGCTCAGCTTCAGGCCAGGTAACTACCCGCCCTTCAACAATCGACATTTCCAGACGGCGATACCCTACAACCTTACGGTATTCGAGAATCTGTTGATCCAGCATTTCGTGGAAATCAAGTTCACCGGAACCGCTTTCCACCTCTCCCATTGGTGCAGCATTTTTGTTCATCTTTTTCTCCCATTGATGACAGGAGAATTAAAGCAGGTTTAATGCCAATAAATATTTACGGCATCTTTTACTTGGAATCTTCGGTCGGAACAATTGTTAGCGTCAATTCGGCCGGATTTCCCGACTCCTTGGAATCAATCTTATAAACCGCATCTCCTTTTGTTCCCCAAAGGCCAAAAGTAATGATCGGCACTTCCATATTCCGGACCGTTTCCAGCAAAGCGGGATCAAGCCTGACACGGATGATCTCTCCGGCCTTCCACTCTATATCCGAAAGATGCTCTATCTCATTCCACAGTCTGGAATCCATCAGATTCTTCACCGAACGACCGTCTGCATTCACCCAGTCTTCATCGCGGAAACTGCGCCACTGAAACGTCGCTTCCCCCACCTTTGCATTCCGACCCTGAACACCGAGGTCACCATCGCCCTCAACCCAAAGTCCATTGTTTTCATTCAGGGCCATCGTTGCAATGGTGAGAGAAAGCGGCTCGTTCTGATCTTCCTGAATACGGAATGAAAACTCAGCAGACACAACCTCGTTGGTCACATCGCTCAGATCAAATCCGACCAGCGAAGTCACCCCCGGCAACGCACTTAAGAGCAGAAACTTCGATCCTCCGCTGTTTTGGGACCGGTAATTACTGCGAAAAAACCCATCTTTTGATGCGGTCAGTTCAACGACATTCTCCTCTCCGAATACGGCACCCGCAGCCATACCCAGCACCAGAATCATACTCAGAATTTTCATCAATACCTCGCTCTCTAAAAACAGTTATTTAAAGCAGGATTAAGACCAGTCACCCACCAAATTCCATTTCAAACTGTTCGAGACAATCCCGCAAACCATCCGATGTGATCAGCGCTTTCGCCTCCTCAACGGAAACCACGCGGCGTTTTCTGCGGTAATCCTCATCCCAGTTATCGTGCATAACATCCACTTTTAATGCAAAAAGGGTAAGCCGGACCAGCTCTCCGCTGTTAATCAGCACCTTGGCCCGGAAAGCATGCTTCTTTTCCACACATCCTTCAACACCCGCCTCTTCCAGCGCCTCCAGCGCAGCCGTTCCATACTTCCCCAGCTTTTCCTCGAACCGGCCTTTTGGAAAAATCCAGTACCCGCGGGCACTGGTAATCATCACCACTTTAAGCCGCCCCTTATCATATAAAAAAGGAATCGCACCATACTGCTTCCGCATCGCTTCGCCCTAAATCAAATGTTCAATTTCGTGCCAGATGGCTTCATAGGCCCAGGCCGCCGAACGCTGTCCAGCATATGAAAGCGCCGGAGCACGGTATATACCCATTTTTTCAATATCGCTCGAAAACGGAATCGTATGCTGTAGAAAACGCTTATACGTTACCCGCATGCGTTCCATCGACTCCGCATGCAGCTTTTTGCTTTTCTGCACCATCGAAAATACCGGAATGATTTTTTTCTTCCGGAACCCCTCCTCATCAAAAAACTCATAGAGCTGATCCAGCGTCCGTTCTGAAAGCGTCGTCGGAATGACCGGAACAACAATACGGTCCGCCACCCTGAAAACATTTTCCGACAGTCTCGAAATATTCGGCGGACAGTCCAGCAACAGCAGATCATATTCATTATCTGCTGCTTTCAGCGCCTTCTTCAGCCGCGACCGGCTGTGCTTCATCCGCGAAAGAAAAATATCAAAATCACGAAAATCACGATTGGCCGGAAGCAGATCCAGATGTTCAAAATCGCTTGCCCGAATCGCCTTGGTAAACCGCTCCACATCCTCGAAGAAGCGTTCATCCCTCAGTTTTTTCGACGGTTTCACCCGGAAATAAAATCCCGACGCCCCCTGCGGATCAAGGTCGCACAACAGCACCCGTTTTCCGCCCAGCGCCGCCGCATAGGCCAGATTCACCGCCGCAGCCGTTTTGCCTACCCCCCCTTTATTGCTGTAACACGCCAGAATCTTCATACTGTTTATTCCTTTAAGTACGGCTTCAAATGTTCGGCCCATCCCCGAATTTACAAAATCCGCCCATCCCTATTTTCATTTCATTCAGGAGGCTTCAACGGCAACCGATACCGCGTGACCACAAGCGCCCGGCACGCTCCGCCAGCAACCGGCCTTTTTCCCGCGCAAAGGATGCCTTTTCACAAAACCGATCATGCTTCACGCTGAACCGAATAATCATTAAACCGCCAGACAGCAGCTTTACAACAATACAGGGACGGAATGCTCCTTTTCTTTAGACTCCGGATCTGCGGCCAATGGACATACGATACAGTATAAACCTGTGCCAGACCGGGGTTCAAGCACGGACAGTCTGCCGCCCTTAATTCAAACTTTTCGGTAACGGCGGGAGACAGACCGTGAGCAGAAGATTGTGGTACAGCGGAATACTGCGATGCACTTATACGTACCACATACTCCTTTATGCATACCATTCAGCACATCAAAGAAACCGGAAGATACCCCCTGTTTTCCAACGGAAACCGGTGATACTCCATTACCATGAAAAAAATGGCGCACTCTGAGGGAGTCGAACCCCCAATCGACTGGTTCGAAGCCAGTTGCCTTATCCATTAGGCCAAGAGTGCGCTTTGCAGGTTTTAGAAATACTGATTTTGCAGACAGACCTCAAGGGGTTTCACCCTTCTTCCAATCTCTGGAAATTTTTCGCAATCAGGTATTGGACGCCCGGATTTGTTCCTCTATATTCCCCGCTTTCCCAAACCAACAAAGGAAAAGGATTTATGAAAAAACTGGTAATCGGACTGCCCAAAGGCAGCTTGCAGGAATCGACGTATGCGCTTTTCAAAAAAGCCGGATTCACAATTAAGGGCGGATCACGTTCTTATTTCCCGTCGATTGACGACGACGAAATTGAAATCCGCATTCTGCGTTCGCAGGAAATGAGCCGCTATGTCGAACATGGCATGCTCGACGCCGGCATTACCGGGCTGGACTGGATCGCTGCCAACGGTTCCGACGTGGTTGAACTCTGCTCCCTCGTCTACTCCAAGCAAAGCAAACGCCCCGTCCGCTGGGTTCTCGCTGTTCCAAACGATTCTGATATCGCCTCCGTAAAAGATCTCGAAGGCAAAAAAATAGCTACCGAAGGTGTCGGCATTGTTGAACACTACCTCAAAGAAAACGGCGTTAAAGCTGAAGTTGAGTTTTCCTGGGGAGCCACCGAAGTTAAGGTGCCTGATTTCGTCGACGCCATTGTCGACATCACCGAAACCGGCTCCTCCCTTCGGGCTAACAACCTGAAAATCATCGACACCATCATGGAGTCCTACACCAAATTCTTCTGCTCAAAGGAAGCCTGGGCTGACGAATGGAAAAAAGAAAAACTCGAAAAGATCGCTCTTCTGCTCAAAGCCGCCCTCGATGCCGCGGATAAGGTTCTCCTTAAACTCAACGTGGAAGAAAAGAACCTCGAAGCAGTTAAAAAACTGCTTCCGGCGCTCCACTCCCCGACCGTTAATAAACTGACAGACGATGGCTGGTACGCTGTCGAAACGGTTGTTGACGAATCCGTCGTCCGCGAAATCATTCCGGAACTGAAAACCAACGGTGCTGAAGGAATTATCGAAATTAGCTTGAATAAAGTTGTGGCGTAAGTAATTTACTTGCCCTTTTTAGAACGAATCAGGAGAAATCATGGGTACCATCAAAAAATGGCGTAAGAAAAAAATGTCGAATCACAAACGTCGCAAACGCAGACGTGCAGATCGTCATAAAAAGAAATAAGCCTTAACAGCTTAGATCCATTTCAAGGCTGGGAACATTCCCGGCCTTGCTTTGTTTCAAATCTCTGGAAATCCTACGGAGGATGCGGTTTCCAGAGATTTTTTTATCGAACAGTTTTCACACATTTAAATGTATGAAATTATAAATAATGCTGATTCAAATGCTGATCACTTAAACTATACATTCGAATGTATGAAATACTAATTTTTCGGTCTGTCATAAAAACGGCGAGATTAAGTTAGAATCCGGCCTTTTTCCAAGAGAAACCCGTTCAAAAAAGATGCCGCAGGCATACGCTTTTTTCCGGGAGGCTGAACTTCCTTAAGTCGCAGCGCATTCTCTCCGGTTTGCACCAGCAGATGATTATCGAGCAACGTGCCGGGCTCTCCTCCGCCCCCCTCCTCCAAATCAGCCCGCCATACTTTCAGCGGGTCCCCGTTCGGCAGCGTGCAGAAACTGCCGGGCCAGGGATCGAATGCCCGGATTCGGTTCCGAATTTCGGAAGCGGACAGTGACCAGTCTATTTTCCCATCATCTTTCGTAAGCTTCCGGACTTCAACCGCTTCCGCTTCATTCTGAACGGTCCGCCTGACTGCTCCGGTACGAATGTCGTTTATCGCTTCAAGCAGCAGTTCAGCACCGACTCCGGCCAGTTTATCGTGAAGAGTCGCCGAAGTTTCGTTGCCGTCCAACGGATATTTTTGCTGCCGCAGAATATCGCCGGCATCCATTTTTTCAGCCAGATAAATGATGCTGACGCCCGTTTCGCTGTCGCCATTCAGGATCGCCCATTGGATGGGAGCGGATCCACGGTATTTCGGCAGAAGCGACGGATGAACATTGATGGCTTCATACCGGGCCAGCCGGATTACACGCTGAGGAATATACTGGCCATAGGCCACTACAACCAGCAGGTCTGGTTTCATTTTTTCCAGAGCCTCTACCGCTACTGGATCGCCGATCTTTTCAGGCGTCATTACATTTAAACACTGTTCATCGGCATAAGCCTTAAGCGGGCACGGCGTCAGAACCCGTTTTCGGCCGGCAGGTCTATCGGGCTGGGAGACCACACCAACCACCTCATCCTGCCCGGAGTTGAGAATAGCTTTAAGCGAAGGAACCGCCAATGCAGCGGAACCCATGAACACAATACGCATCAACCCGTCTCCTATTCAGCTGTTTCGGCATTCCGAACCGACCAGCGGTCGCGATCGGACAGGAAAATCTGATCCTGGCGGTGAAGAGACACCCCCTGTTTAAGCGGAAAATCGGGAGGAGTCCGACCGCTCATGATCGGCAGCCAGCTTTTCTCCGGACCGTCCAGAAGTTCTCTTACAAACGGTTTATTTTTGGTGATCGTCGTAAAATACATTCCCGAAATATACTGTTTGTAGTCGTTGATTTCGTAGAACTGATCCAGATCCTGCGGAAGCAGAATGGAAACCCGGTCACCATACCAGGCCGTTGCCCACGGCATATCAGTGCAAAGCACCTCACGCTCATTAAGCATCGCGGCAACTCGTGAAATGATGTAGGTGTTGTACGGCGGATACGGATGAACTTCATGGGGCGGCATCAACGTAAGTCCGAACGGAATGAATGCCAGAAAGACGATCAGACATTTAAGTGCCAGATTATACAGCCGTACGCCCAGATCGAGCCGATCAATCAGAATGTAGAAAAACGCCAGACCGTAAAGTATGACAAAAGGCCAGAACAGATGAAGCATCCGGATGGACGATTCCGAAAAAAAGCCGGCAACAAATACCATCAGCAACAAAGAAAGCCCCAGCCCCCAGCGCAGATAATTCACCTGAGGACGGACAAAGTGATAGAAGAAAGTGACGAGGAAAAGCGACATCAGAATACCGCCGCCCATACCAGGAATCACTTCCGCATACTCGCCGGAATAGTTGAGCACCCATTTTTTCTTCATCGTATCGATAATCTGCCCGGCGGTGATTTCCGGATGGTAATCGCGTTCCACTGAATGATCGGGAAAACGCGGCGATTCATTCAGCATGGCATACGCCGCCATGCCCATGGGATTTCCACAGATCCGGTAATTCCGCACAAACCACGGCGTAATCAGCAGCAGATAAAGAATGGTAAAAATAAATACAAAGCGCGTTCCACCACGGAAGCGCCCGGCCATCAGCCATGCAAACAAACAGATCCCGGCACAATGGCTGCGGTGATAAAACGGGTGTAAAATGCAATGACAGCGGAAACAATCGAAAGAAGAAACGGAAGAATCCACCGGTGCTTCCTATCCCCATCGCGCTTGTTCAGCATAGAAACGACCATCTGATGGAAGGACAGCACCGAGAAAAATACCGCCATGGAGATATTCAGTCCGGAAACGGAATCGAGCCATACCAGATTACTTAAATAGTAAATGGTCATGCCCAGAAAACCGATCTCGCGCGAAAACATACGCTTGCCCAGCAGAAAAACCAGCACCCCCGTCAGAATAGAAAACAGATGATTAACCGGAAGCACGACCCACTGTTCCGCAGGCAGCAATGCCGCCTGATTTCCCTCCGGCACCTCAAAAGGATCAACTCCGATCAGTTCAAAAAAGTTAAACCCCAGCGAAAGCACTGCCGGATAAGCCGGTGCATTGTACAGATCCGGATGCAGTTTAATCATTGGATTTTCATCCGGTGTCTGCTGCTCCATGATATGCATGCTTAACGGACGCACATTTTTTGTGACCAAACCGTTTTCCAGAGAAATATTCCGGCCCAGCTGGCACAGATCCATAGCTTCAGCTGACTTAAGACCACGGAACTGCGTAGCGGTAAACACCATCACAATTACAAGCAGAAGAAGAATATAGAGCGAGACACGGATGATTTTAAGACCGGTACCCGTGTCGATACTGTAAACGATATCGTGAAGTGTCGATTCAAACGACCTGTTGTCTGCCATTACTGCTCCGTATTTTTCGAAATTCGCTTTGCAAAATGAACGGCTAAGTATCCATGAAACCCGGGGGAATACAAGTTTCCAGCCATTGGAAAACAACGTACGGAATCAATCCTAATCACCGGCAAAATGCTCGAATGCCTTTGCCTTCAGAATCCGACCATCCAGTTTCAGAGTTCCGGGCTCCGCCGTGATTTTTCCAATAACCGGCAACGAGGTTCCGAATTGTTCCTGCCATTTGGACTGAAGCCGATCCGGATCGGCAGAAGTCAACAGCAATTCAAAATCCTCGCCGTCGAACAGGGCCTGCTCCAGCGTTCCTGTTTTTGGAATCGCCGCCCCTTCCAGCGCCGCTCCGACTCCGCTCTGTGCCAGGATATGCCGAAGATCCGTTGCCAGACCGTCGCTGATATCCATCATTGCATGCACCAGACCGCTTTCGCGCAAAAAACAGCCTTCCGCCACACGCGGAGTAAAATCCAGATGTCTTCCCGATTCAAAACTTCCGCCCAGGGGACCTGTCACCAAAATCGAATCCCCGGCCTTCGCTCCGGAACGCAGCAACGCGGAGTTTTCCGGAAGCAGGCCGGTACCGAAAACGTGCAGCTCCAGCGAACTTCCTTTAGCCATATCGCCGCCGATAATCAGGGTACCGAACTGCTCGCAGAGTCGGGTCATTCCGGTATAGATTCTCTCCAGATACTGAAACTCCAGAGCCGGCGGGGCAACCACATTGACCAGTATCCACTGCGGCCGCCCCCCCATTGCAGCTATATCACTAAGTACGCGGCCTACCGCTTTGTTACCCACCCTTTCCGGAGACTCCTCAGAACGGAAATGAACCTGTTCGATGATGGGATCGGTGGTGAAGACCTGATCCAGCCCGCCTCCCGGCAGGCGGCAGACCGCACAGTCATCACCGGCTCCAACCCGCAATTCCGGATCTTTTCCAAGCGCAGGCAGAATCCGACGGATAGCCTCATGTTCCCCGATTTCACTCAATATTGACATGCCGGAGAAGGTAGCGTTACACCGGAGCTTTCGCATCCAAAAAAACTCGATACCTTTGAAAGCAGTCTGGTAGAAGCTTTACATGCTTAAAAAACTTCTGACCGCTTTAAGTCTCTGCATCGCGCTATCCACCTTCTCCCAGACCGCAACCCACCGTCCGACAATCGGCCTGGTGCTGGGGGGGGCGGTGCTCTGGGATTTGCCCATGTCGGCGTAATTCAAGAACTGGAAAAACTCCGGATTCCTATCGACTACATCGGCGGCACCAGCATGGGGGCCATTGTGGCGGGTATGTATGCCTCCGGCATGTCGCCGGAAGAGATGGAACAGGCATTCACTCAGCTCGATTGGTGGGACGTCCTCAAGGATCAGTCACCCCATCAGTATCTGGTCTACCGGCGAAAAGAAGATGATAAACGCTATATGGGCACAGAACTCGGATTCAACAACTGGTCCTTCCAATACCGACCCGGCATGGCCTACGGACAGAAACTGAATAATGTGCTCGAAACCTTCACCCTGAACAGTACCGGCATCATCGATTTTGACGACCTGAATATTCCCTATCGTGCAGTGGCAACCGACCTGCGCAAAGGCGAATCCGTGGTCCTCGAAAACGGTGACCTCGCACTGGCCATGCGGGCCAGTATGGCGGTCCCCGGTGTTTTCACGCCGGTACGGATCGGCGACCGTATTTTTGTGGACGGCGGCATTTTCAACAATATGCCGGTCGATGTGGTAAAATCGATGGGAGCCGATATTATCATCGCTGTTGACGTAGGTGCCTCCGGAGCACGGAAGAGTGCACAGAGCAATTATCAGTCTCTTCCGGAAGTCATTGGACGTACCTACACTATTATGCAGCGCCCCGGACAGGAAAAACAGCTTGAGCAGGCCGACCTTGTAATCCAGCCGGATCTTGAAGATTTTTCATCCTCTCACTTTCACCGCTCGGCGGAAATCATCCCTGCAGGCCGTATCGCCGCCGAACAGAAAAAGGAACAGTTGAAAGCACTGGGGGTCAGCCAGACCGAATACACCGATTATCTCTCCCGGCAGCGCACTCAGCATGAAAAAAATATCACGGTTAATGAAATCCGGATCGAAGGGAACAGCACGGTTTCGGATGACCTGATTCAATACAGAATCCAAGCGCAAAAGGGGCCGCTCGATCTGGAAACGGTCAATCACGACCTGAGGCGTATTTACGGCATGGGCAATTTCCAGACAGTCACCTATGAGCTCGAACGTGAAAATGGTGGATATGCACTGATTTACAAAGCACATGAAAAATACTGGGGACCTGCATTTCTTCATTTCGGCATGAAATTCGAGCTGGCATCCGACACCTCCATGCTCTGGAGTTTTCTGCTGAACTATACACAAAGCGATCTCAACCAACTGGGCGGAGAGCTGAAATTCGATTTTGAAGGCGGCGGCCAACGGCGCGGAATTGCTGTGGAATGGTACCAGCCGTTTACGCATTCCGGCCGTTTCTTCATTACCCCGGAGCTCATCGCGCTTGATGAGGATATTGATCTTTATCAGAAAAACGATGTCTACGCGGAGGTTGAGCAACAACGTGTTTTCGGTAATCTGGATGCCGGGATCTCCGCATTTGAATTCGGGGAAATACGGGTCGGCTTTCGCGGAGGACATGTCTGGGATCAGGGCCGGAGCGGCATTGTCTCTCTCGGGAAAATGAACGACTGGGTTGTGGGCTTAACCACCCGCATCGTACTCGATCAGCTCGACGACAACTATTTCCCCAATAAAGGATATCGACTCTCACTGGACGGATGTTTTACCGACACAAAAATCGGATCAGAGCATACCTTTGACCGCATCGAAGCCAAAGCCATGGCTCCACTGACTTTCGGCCGGCATACACTGACCCCCGCACTGTCCGGCGGAAGCAGTTTCGGAACAGATCTCCCCCTCTATTCCACCTTTTTTCTCGGCGGCCTGGACAGCTTTGCCGGTTACGCTCCCTATCAGCTTTTTGGAAATTACTACGGTTTACTTAATCTGGGCTACCGCTACCGGCTCGGCCGGCTGCCACCGACATTCGGAAACGGCATTTTTGCTCTGGCCCGTTTCGACGTCGGAAATGTCTGGATCGATAAAGACGATGTAGATATCAAAGATCTTGAATACGGAGCACTGATCGGCATCGGTGCCGATACCATGATCGGACGTGTCGTACTCTCCATCGGTCAGGCCGCCGAACTCAACAGCCCCCGTTTTTATATGACCATCGGCAATGAATTCTGATGTCTGTTTCCAGACTCGGAACCCGGCAGTTTATTCATGCCGAAGCGCCTCAATCGGATCCATCAAGGCCGCACGCCGGGCCGGATAGATCCCGAATATCACTGACACCGTCACCGACACAGAAAACGCCACGGCAAATGCCGGGAACGTCAGAACGGTTTTAACGCTGGTTGTGGCCGTAATCACCAGAGGAATAACAGCCCCGAAGACCAGACCGATCACCCCCCCGGAAATGGAGAGGATCAGCGTTTCCATCAGAAACTGTAGCACAATATCGATCCGGGTTGCCCCCAGCGCCCGCCGAATACCGATTTCCCGCGTACGTTCGCTGACCGTTGCCAGCATGATATTCATAATGCCGATACCGCCGACGATCAGCGAAATAGCCGCTATCGAACCAAGGACAATGTTGAAAAGCTTACGGGTTTCACGGGCCTGACGGATCAGCTCCAGCGGCACCACAATGCTGTAATCCTCTTTTTTATGCGTTTTTTTAAGCTGCCGGCGCACGGCATCCACTGCACGGACAACATGTTCCTGCTTATCGATTGAAAGAATCAGTTCGTAGAGTTCAATTTTTTCAAAGGTACTGCCCCCTTCCGACCACTGAGCAAAAAGATCGCCCCGTTTCTGCTGATAGGTCCGCAACGGGATATAAACACTCTGATTTTCACCCTCAAGCCAGAGTTCGTTCTGTGCGGCAGCCACCTCGGTCTGAGCAATATCACCTACAATACCGACCACCGTATAGGCATCGCGGTCGATAGTAAGGGTCTGACCAATAGGATCATACCCGGCAAAAAGCATTCGGGCCAGACGGGTCCCAATCACACAAACCGGTGTTCCGAAGGACTGATCCGCCATACTGAGAAACCGTCCCCGAACCATGCGGTAGTTCTGAACCCGGATAAACGCGGGAACAGTCGCCACGACATCCGTCTGCAGTTTGCGTTCTTTAAACTGAACATCGTACCGCAGCCGTTTGATGGGAATGGAAGCTTCAAGGTTCGGCACAAAACGCGCAAGATCATCCGCATCATCATAGGTCAGACCGTACGAAGCGATAAAATTACGCGTTCCCCCGCTGTTGTTTTCCTCATTCGGCACCTTCACACTTTTAATCAGAATATTACGGCTGCCCATCCGCTGAATCTTTTCCTGAATCTCCTGATTGGCTCCCTCACCCACACTGAGCATGGCCACCACAGAACAGACCCCGAAAATGATCCCCAGCATCGTCAGTCCGGCACGTAGTTTATATTGGCCGAGGTTTTTCACCGCCAGTTTCACCATCCGCTCTGGTCGCATGGTATTCATGACTTAGGCGCTCCGTTCCACTCATTGGAAATGATGTTTCCATCCAGAAACCGGACAACCCGCTGAGCCCGATGCGCAATCTCATCATCATGCGTCACCATAACAATGGTTTTACCTTCGGCATGCAGCTCATCCAGCAGTTCCAGAATTTCATTACCGGTTTTGGAATCAAGATTACCGGTCGGTTCGTCCGCAAGCATCAGAAGTGGATCGCACACGAGCGACCGGGCAATAGCCACACGCTGCTGCTGACCGCCGGAAAGCTCCATAGGCTTGTGTCCCAGGCGTTTTTCAAGGCCCATCCTTTTTGCCAGTTTCTTAGCCTGCACACGCGCTTCAGCTTCATGCACACCCTGATAAAACAACGGCACCTCGATATTCTCCAGCACGTTGAGCTGCGGAATCAGATTATACGACTGAAAAATGAAACCCAGCCGCTTCGAACGGATCTCGGAAAGTTCATCATCGTCAAGATCCGAAACATCCTGCCCTCCCAGCTGATAGGTTCCCGAGCTCAGGCGGTCCAGACAGCCCAGTACATTGAGACAGGTGGATTTTCCCGAACCGGATGCTCCCATGATGACGGCATATTCGCCGCGGTCAATGCGCAGATTGATCCCCTTCATGGCCGTCACGCGCAATGCGCCGTTAACATATTCCTTAACGGCGTTTTTCAGCTCGACGATCGCCTCGCTCATTGCTCTTCCTTAGCCTTCTTCTCTACGGTTTCACCGCCGTTTTCATCCTCTGCATCAAGCGGGCTTTTTTTCATCTGTGCATCCGCCTCCAGTTCCACTTCAGCATAAAGAAGCAGTTCTTCATCGAGTTCCAGTCCGGAAACAATCTCTATCGAATGCGTATTGAATTTTCCGATTTCAACTTCACGCAGTTCTTTACGGCCGCGCTTAACCACATACACGTAATGTTTTCCATCGCGCGAAACCACAGCCTGAATCGGCACATAAAGCACGTTTTTAAGCTCATCCGTAATAATCTCGACCGTGGCCGACATCCCCGGCTTGAGCTGCGCTTCAGTCTCGGTTGTGACATCCACCATAATCGTATAGGTCTTTACGCCCGAATTAAACCAGTTCTGCGAATCCGGCACGGCACTCACTTTTTCAATATTACCCTCCAGAACGAGCCCCGGAAGCGCATCCAGAGTCGCCACGGCATGCTGCCCTACCGACACTTTATCGATCATTGCCTCCGGAACACCCACTTTCAGATTCCAGGCCGAAAGGTCCGGATAAGAAAGAATTTTCTGCCGCATCTGAACCGTTGCGCCTTTTTCAATTTTCGGCCGATGCCGCTCCTTGGGATAAAATACCTGACCGTCAAAATCGGCATACACTTTGGTATTGGCAAATTCCTTTTCCTTCGTCGCCAGCTGATTCCGCTCAATCTCCAGGCGGGTCTTCTTCGATTCAATGCCGGCGATCTTACTCTGAATATCCGCTGCCTGGGATTTTTTCATGCGTTCCAGTGCCGACACAGCGTTGGATACCGCATTTTCAAGCTCCATTTTCCGTTTGATATGCGTGTAGTTTTTCAGAATTTCGAGATCGGCTTTTTTATTTTTAACCTCAATTTCCTTCCGTTCCACTCCCAGCAGATCGGCCTCCAGCTCAGTGCGGTTAGAGTAGCCTTTGTCATAGAGCTCCTGAGTGCCGGCCAGTTCGTTTCTTGCTTTTTTCAGTTCCTGCTCTGCCAGATAAATGTCCGACTGCGCCTTATCCACCTGCTGCTGATATTCCACATCTTCGTATTTCCTCAAATCCATCCGGGCCAGTTCCGCTTTCATTTTGGCCGTTTCCAGATCGGTGGCATTTTTCAGCTTCGCAATTTCCAGGTTTTCGATCGCCAGCTTCAGATTCGCTTCCGCCTCGGCCACATCGGACTGCTGGTCCAGATACCGTTCCTGCAGCTGTGCGGATTCCAGCTCAAAAAGCAGCTGTCCGTTCGTTACAAACGCCCCGTCGTCCACAATGCTCGTAATCTTGGCATCACGAAAGGCTTCGTTCTGAATATCCCGGCTTTGTTTTGCAAGCAGTTCACCCGACTGCAGAATACTCACCACCAGATCCCCTGCTGAACACGACAGAGGTTGGCCTCATCCATATCGATTTTATCCGGATCCGTTGCCGGACTCAGCAACAGTACCGCCACAACGGCGACCGCCACAACAAGCCCGATCTGTACCGGGCGTTTACTCAGTAGGTTCTTCTTTGGATTGCTCATACCACATTCCCTTAGGGTCAATTTCAAATCGTTCAATTGCATCCCAGAAACGCAGGCGGTTAATCGTATAATCCACCAGCGCACTGGTTGCTTCATTCCGGGAACTCAGCAGATCGTCCTGCGCATCCAGCAGATCCCGCGTCTGCACCTTCCCCTGTTGAAGCAGAAGCTCGGTATTCTCCACCCGCCGTTCAGACAACCGTACGGACAACAGACGGTTCTTATACACGGATCGGTTTCGCTCCAGTTTACGCCACAGGTCCCGCACATCGCGCCGGATATCATCCTCTTCCGCCTCCAGACTTCTGATCGCCTGGTCCAGCCGGATCTGTGCAATCCGGTAATCATTCCGTTTTTCCGTCCAGTCAAACGGAATATCCAGCGACACCGTCAAATCCTGACTGACCTGATCACTGCTTTCAAATCCCGGATCAGCCGTCACATTATAACTCGCGTCCAGATCCGGAAGAAAATCGCGGCGGGCAATTTCCACCAAACGTTTTCTGTCCTCAACGGCATCACGCTGATTAATGAGATCCAGCCGGTTGGAAAGAGCACTGTCCAGAGCAGTTTCCAGATCGATATCAAACTGAACCAGACCGCGCTCCTCCAGCAGTGTCAACTCCTGAGGGTCAGGTTCCACATTCAGATCAATAGGAATACCAAGTGTGTAACGAAAATCGTCCAGCGCCGCTTGATAGTTCGAGATCGCCAACGTCAGGCTGTCCGCCGCATTCAGTTCACTCTGTTTTGCCTGCGCAGCCTCAAACTCCTTAATGCGGCCGGCTTTCGCCATTGCTTCCGTCTGCTCACGGTTGGCAACCGCACTTTCATAGTTCCTCCGCTGGTTGATCAATTTATCACGAGTCTCCAGCGCGGAATAATACTGATCTGCAATATCAATCACAAAATCCTGTTGATAGCGTTTGAACTCCCGCACAGCATACACCATATCCCGCTCAGCCTGCCTGAGCTGCTCTTTCGCCACAAGCGGTCCGAATCCGTTCAGAAGGGGCTGAACAATATTCAAAGAAATGGCATTTCCTTCCGACGATGTGTCCGGCGAGGAAAATGCATTCAGAAACGCATGAGTAAATCCCAGCGAAACCTTCGCTCCGGAAACCAGTGTCCGCGAAATACCCAGCGTCAGATTTCCATCCACCCCGTTTTCACCGAACGTTTCAACGTTACCGTTCTCCTTGGAAATCCCGGTACTGGCCGCAACACTGGACGCACTGGTATCCCAGTTGAAGTCCTTCTGCGTTTCCGTCAGGTTCAATGCTTCAATGAAAAGGTTTTCTTTTGCGGCCTGATAGGAACGGCTGTTGGCCATGGCCAGAGCAATCGTATCAGCAAGACTGATCAACTGCACTTCTTCCTGCTTCCGGTCCATTTCCAACAACTGTTGAAGCAGTTCGTTTTCCTTTTCCCCAATGGAAAAAGTATCGGTCTCCCCAAAGGCGGACAGCTGCGCTCCGGCAATATTTCCGTAAGCCGCTTTATTCGCCCTCTTCTCCGCATAATTCCCGATTTTTGTACAAGAGGCCAGCAACAGAAATAACACTGCCCCGCCCGTCAACCTGAATGTTCTTAAATCCATAGCTCCCATAGACAATAGTAGACGCTCTTATCCGCAAATCCCGGACACCGGAAGCGAAAAAGTTATCGCGCGGATAATCTGTTACAGGCGGTTCACAACAGAGGCATTCTGTGCTACACATCTTCAGAAAAGAGGAAAACGGACGAAAAAAAATGGAACAGGTTCTCGTACTCATCAACCCCAAATCCGGCGTAGGCGGCCCATACCGTTACATTACGGCAGTGCAGGAAGCCTGGGATGATCCCTGGCACGACGTATATTATCAGTTCAGCCAGTCTGCCGCAGACGGTGCCGAAAAAGTAAGCCGCGCCGTAGAGCACGGTATCAACACCGTACTTGTTGTAGGCGGAGACGGCATGGTGAACACCATCGGTTCCGAACTGGTCGGAACCGATGTGCGGCTCGGCGTTCTTCCGGCCGGCAGCGGAAACGGCTTTGCCCGCCATTTCAAAACACCGCTTCAGCCTGTTCCCGCCGCTAAAGCCCTGCTTAACGGTCAAACCGCAAAAATCGATGTAGGGAAAGTCAACGACCGGCTATTCTTCGTGACCTGCTCCATGGCCTGGGACGCCGCACTTGTGGAAGCGTTCGAAAAATATCCGTTCCGCGGTATTGTTCCCTATGTTCTGGCCGGAGCTCAGCAGCTGCTCGAATACCGCGCACAGCCGTTTCATGTAAAAATCGATAATGAGGAACTGGAGCTTAAACATCCGCTGATTTTCACCATCGCCAACCTTTCCCAATTCGGCAGCGATGTCCTGGTGGCCCCTGACGCCAAAGCCGATGACGGCAATCTGGAACTGGTTGCCATCGAAACCAAAGACGTTCCGCTGGTCCTTGCACAGGTTCACCGCTTCATCGAAAAAACGTTCCACCAGCATCATCTGGTAACCAACCGTAATTTCAAAAAAATGACAGTCCGACGCGAAAATGACACCCCGATCCAGGTTGACGGCGAACTGTATCATGCCGAAGGCGATGTTCATATCGAAGTTCTTCCATCCGCACTGAATGTAATCGTTCCCTCTATATAGTTTCCCCTGATCCCCGACACACAATAAGCAGAATAGTTATGGATGATTTTTCAGAAGACGAGTTCTACATGCGTATGGCCCTGCGTGAAGCACAACAGGCCGCCGACGAAGGCGAAGTCCCCTGCGGAGCCGTAATTGTGCTCAACGGCGAAGTAATCGGCAAAGCACACAACCAGACCGAAATGCTCAACGACCCCACCGCACACGCCGAAGTACTCGCCATCACCCAGGCCACACAGACCGTCGGAAACTGGCGGCTCATCGATGCCGTCATGTATGTCACCAAAGAACCCTGTCCGATGTGCGCCGGCGCCCTGGTTCTTTCGCGCATGAAAAAAGTGGTCTGGGGCATGACCGATCCGGTTCGCGGCGGTGCAACGTCAAAATTCAATATTCTCAACGAAGCCGACCTGAATCATGCAGTAGAAACAGAAGCCGGTCTGCTCGAAGGAGAATGCCGTTTTGTGATGCAGGAATTTTTTCACAACCTGCGCAAAAAATCCAAAGACCGGAAAAAGCAGCGCCGGCTTAACGAAGATTCACCTGCAGATTAAGCAACCAGTCTGCCTGTCAGCGACAACTCGGAAGCCCGGGTAATTTCAACCGCCTGAAATGTGCCGACCAGATCGGCCGGCGCATCAGTAATCCGTACCGGAAGCTTACCTTCAGTCCGCCCCTGCAGCGCCCCTTCAGAGCGGGGATCAACACGTTCAACCAGCACTTTATAGGTTTTGCCGATCATCGCTTCATTATGCTCCAGCGATGTGCGCTTAAGCACTTCCGTCAGACGCGCCAGACGTTCACTTTTCTGCTTCGGCGTAACATCGTCCTCCCATCGGGCGGAACGGGCACCGACACGCGGGGAATACTTGGCAATGTAAGCCATATTGAATTTCACATCCTCCATCAGCTTTGCCGTATTCTCCAGCTGCTCATCGGTCTCGCCGGTAAAACCGACAATGATATCAGTGAAAATGGTAGCCGTCGGCAGCAGCTCCCGAATATCGCGTACAATCTTCATATAGGCTTCAATGCTGTAATTACGGTTCATCCTGCGCAGCAGTTTTTCATCGCCGCTCTGCACCGGCAGATGAATCTGCTTGGCCAGACACTCATAATCAGCAATCGCTTCAATCACATCCCGCGTCATATCCCGCGGATGCGGAGAAGTAAAGTATACCCAGAAATCCCTGCCGCTGGCATTCCCCAGTTCGCCGATTTTCCGCAGCAGTTCTGCAAACGAAATCTCTTCGCCCTTTTTATCCAGCCCGTAGGAATTGACATTCTGGCCCAGCAACGTAATCGATTTCACATCGCGCTCAATCAGTTTTTGGACTTCTTCAAGAATATCACCGCTCAGGCGCGATACTTCCCGCCCGCGGGTATAAGGCACCGCACAGAACGAGCAGAATTTATCGCACCCATTCTGAATCGGGACAAAAGCTTCAAAATCCGAACTGTAGGTCGGGTCCACCTGCCAGAAATCAGTACGCTCGTCATGCCGCTCAATATCGGCAACCGGATTACGGACCGAAAACTCCGTAGCCACACCGCACTGCTGCAGCATCTTCGGCAGATCCGGCAGCTCGTTCATCCGGAACACCAGATCGAACAATTTCAGAAATTTCACCTCATCGGCCGGCAGGATACAGCCGGAAACAAACGTTACCAACGGACGCTCATTCTTCCATTTATTCCACTTTGAGATTTTGCTGTAGACTTTATCAATGGCTTTCTGCCGCACCGAGCACGCCACAATGCCGATCAGATCCGCCTCCTCCTCGGAAGCGGTCATTTCAAAACCGTATTTTTCAATCACACTGCGGATCCGCTCGGAATCCGACTGGTTCATCTGACAGCCTAAAGTGACAACGCAACATTTCATGAGTACATCCGATCGGACCACAGGATCTTATCCTGCACATCCTGAAATCCTATCTGAAATTAAAAGTAGACCTCGGTATGAATCTGAGCCGTGGGCAGCCCTTTATCCTGCAGCATATCGAAGACTTCATAGATCATATCGCAATTACCGCACAGAAACGCATTGGTTTCCGGGGCGATCTCCAGATCCCGCAGATAGTCCGTCACACGCCCTTTAAAATCACCGCCCTCTTCGCGCGACACACAATGGAAATAATGATCCCCGTAGAAATCGGATTCGTAGGATTCATCCACCCGGGCTGTACCATGAATCAGGCGATAGCTGAGCCCTTCATACGATTCGGCAAAACTGTGAAACGGTGAAATCCCGGTGCCGGTGGAAATCAGCAGCAGCGGTTTTTTCCGTATCTCATCCAGCAGTTTAAAATGGCCGTACGGACCGCCGACACTCACCGTTTCACCCACCTCGAGGTCACACAGCTGTTTCGAAACCAGACCGTCTTCCACCCGGCGAACGAGAACTTCAAGATAATCCGTTTTGTTAGCTCCGGAATAAACAGAATAGTCACGAATCTCCGGATCACCTTCCAGCCCGACCCGGATATACTGTCCCGGCTCGAACTCAAGCCCCTGGCGCTCAAAACGCACCACAGTGGTTTCCGGTGTCAAACGGCGGACCTCAAGAACCCTGCACGTATTTCTTTTCTTTGTTGTTGAAAGCATCTCTAACCTCGCTCTGCAAACAGTCCACATTTAGTGCTGTATCGATAAAGGCGGGTGTTTATAGTTCCCTGTCGTTGGAAAGTCAAACTGAACCGCCCGTATTTCCAGACACAGGAAAGCGGGCTTGCAAAAACCATATAAGCCGATACCTTGTGTCATCCTTGAAAGGATTTTCATCATCAACAGACAACCCGCCAGTTTAACCGCCTATTTCCGGCCGCTCCGCCTCGACATTGCAGGAACCATTCTCTTCGGCCTGCTCACCGTCGGATGCAGCCTGAGTATGCCGATCATCGTCCGCTGGATCATCGACGGCCTCCAGGAAGGCACCCTGACCACGCCGCTGCTGACCCGCTATTTTCTCTATTTTTTCGCCATCGGTTCGGTTTCGGTTGTTTTTTCGCGTTATCTGCGAAAAATCCCCATGCGCATGTCACACAAGGTCGAATGTGCACTGCGACACGATCTCTTCACCCACCTCACCGCCATGGATCAGGAATTTTTCCGCTCTGAACGCACCGGCGATCTGATGACCCGTCTCTCTTCCGATATCACCATCATCCGCGATTCCATCGGGCAGGGTTTCCTCCAGGGCTCGCGCACCATCCTGATGGCCGTAATGGCATCCGGCATCATGCTGACGACCGACTGGCAGCTCGCCCTGATCATCATCGGCCTGTTCACCCCGCTTGTACTCGCCTTTTTTATAGTGCTGCGGAAAATGCGCGTCTACCAGCAGGAACTGCAGGAACATGTCTCCGAGGTTTCGAACTATTCCCAGGAAACCTTTTCCGGCATTCGCTGCATCAAAGGCTTCGCCCTCGAAAAAAGGCGGAATGCCGAATTCGAAGAGCTGAATTCCGGCCTCATCACCAAAAACATGAAAGTAGCCACCACCCGCCACTTCCTCTTTTCCTTCATGGCGTTCGGTTTTACTATCGGCACCATTCTCATTCTCATTTTCGGCGGAAAAAAAGTCATCAATGGCGAGCTGACCATCGGAACCATCCAGCAGTTCATCTCCTACATCGCCATTCTCCAATGGCCGCTCCTGGCCATCAGCTGGGTGCTTTCCATGTTTGAACGCGGTCGCGTCAGCTGGAAGCGCGTAAAACAGATTCTCGACCGCGAACCCGGAATCCAAAATCCTGCCGAAATCCCGGACACCGGGAAAACGCCGGCACCGACTATTGTGTTCCGCGATCTCGACCTCGAAATTGACGGCCGAACCTTCCTTAAAAACATCAACCTTGAAATTCCGTGTGGCCAGACACTGGGGATTACCGGGCCGACCGGCAGCGGCAAAACCCTGCTTACTTCGCTCGTCGCACGCCTTTCCGATCCGACGCGCGGCAGTATCACCATCGGCGGAACCGATATACGGGAAATGCCACTAACCCGCCTGCGCGGAATGATAGGCTATGCCGCTCAGGAACCCGTACTCTTTTCCCGCACCCTGGAACACAATATCGGTTTCGGCCTGGAAGACCCCGATTTTTCAACCATTGGATGGGCCGCCGACATCGCCCACCTGCACGACGATGTTGCCGGATTCCCCGAACAGTACCAGACCATGCTGGGCGAACGCGGAGTAACCCTTTCCGGAGGCCAGCGGCAGCGCACCTCCATCAGCCGCGCCATTGCCCGCAAACCCGAAATTCTGATTCTCGACGATGTACTTTCCGCCGTCGACACCCAGACCGAAGCCGCCATCATGTCCAAACTTCAGCCGGTCATGAACGAGCGCACCACGTTGTTTGTCAGTCACCGCATTTCCACCTTGCGTTATGCCGACACCATCATTGTGATTGAAGACGGAAAAATCACACAGCGCGGCACCCACGAGGAACTGATTGCACAACCCGGCTATTACGCCGAGCTCAACACCATGCAACAGCTGCAGGAAAAACTGGAGGAAGAGCGATGAACAAATTCCGCCGCTTCCTCTCCTACGCTAAACCCTACGCCGGCTGGCTGATACTGGCATTCATCCTGATCATGGCCACAACCATTACCATCAACTACCTGCCGGTACTGGTGCAGAAAATCATGGATGAAGTGCTGCGTGCAGACGGCACTCACACAGACAGACGTTTGGCCCTGCTGATGAAATACGGGAAAATCTATGCCCTGCTCGCGGCAGCGGGCTACGGCGTTCGCTATCTACAGACACTGCTCACCGCCTGGATCGGCCAGAAAATTGTCTACGACCTGCGGCTCTCGGTGTACCGCAAAGTGCTGCGGCTGCATCAGGGCTATTTCGACAGAACACCCGTCGGAACCCTGCTCACACGCGTCACCTCCGACATCGAACGCCTCCAGCACTTTGTAACCGAAGGCGTCGTCGGTTCCATCGCCGATCTGTTCATGATCTTCGGCATTATGGGCTATATGATCTGGTTCAGCCCACGGCTCTCCATTTCCATTTTCGCAACACTGCCCTTCCTCTTCGGGATCATGTATTTCGTCAATACCAAACTCCGCAATGCTAACCGCGATATCCGCGACCGGCAATCCAAACTGAATGCCCTGATTCAGGAGGACCTCACCGGGATGACCACCATTCAGCTCTTCAACCGGGAAGCCAGTGCCATTGAAGATTTCGATGAACGCAACAAACACCTCCGGGCAGCCCAGTTTGATGAAGTCCGCTGGTTCAGCCTTTATTTCCCGACCATGGAAAGCGGCCAGATTATGGCACAGCTCATCACACTGACCATTGGCGGACTCGCCATTATGGGCAGCTCCGACGCGATCACTCTCGGTACGCTGATCGCTTTTCTGGCTTATCTCAAAGGTTTCTTCCAGCCGCTGGGGTCCCTCTCCGACAAAGCCGGTTCCTTTCAGGTCGCCATGGCCTCTCTGGAACGGATTTTTGATCTCCTCGATGAAAAGGAGCTGATCCAGGATCCGGAAAATCCGGAAAACCCGGACAAACTGGCAGGAACTATCGCATTTAATCAGGTCTCCTTCGCCTATGTTGAAAACAACTGGGTCATCAAAAACCTGTCCTTCGAAGTACAGCCCGGACAGGTACTCGCCGTCGTCGGTGCAACCGGTGCGGGTAAAAGCACCATTATCAATCTGATCGGACGCTTCTACGATGTGCAGCAGGGATCGGTAACCATCGACGGTACCGATATACGGAACTTCTCAAAACATGATTTACGCAAGCGACTGGGCTATGTTTTCCAGGATCCGTTTATTTTCACCGGTTCCGTCGCGGACAATATCAGCCTAGGCCAGCCCGGCATTACCCGCGCCGACATCGAACACGCCGCAAAAACCGTGAATGCCCACGATTTTGTCCAGGCTATGCCGCAGGGCTACGACACCATACTGAATGAACGAGGCGCCGGTCTCTCGCTCGGTCAGAAACAGCTGCTGGCCATGGCCCGTGCACTGGCGCAGAATCCGGAACTCCTTTTTGTGCTCGACGAGGCAACCGCCAGTGTCGATACCGGAACCGAAATCCTGATTCAGGACGCCCTGACCAAACTGATGGCCAACCGCACCTCCATCGTGATTGCCCACCGCCTTTCCACCATCCGCAATGCCGACCGCATTCTCGTGATGCGCCACGGCGAACTCATTGATCAGGGAACGCACGATGAACTGATGGCGAACGACGGCTATTACCGCCAGCTCTACGAACTGCTGGAACACGCCCCCGCCTGACCGCAGGAAAATCCGGTTTCTTTGTGTGCCCACCGATCCGGCCGTTCCCGGCCTGGTCGCACGGTCGGATTACATTTTCATTTTCTTGAAAACGAATTCCGGAATGCAGCGGATAATCAGCATAATCCAGCGCCACATCCACAGGATATAAATCACGTTCTTTTTCTTTTCCAATCCCTGAAAAACCGCTTCAGCAATCTGTTCAGGGCTCGCGGTTAACGCCGCAGGAAGCTCCAGATTCTCCGTCATTTTCGTGCGTGCAAATCCCGGTTTCACCGTCATGACGTGAACCCCTTTTTCAGCCAGCCGGTTTCTCAGCCCGCCCAGAAAAGCCGACAGGCCGGCTTTGGCACTGCCGTAAATATAATTGCTCTGCCGGCCGCGGTCTCCTGCAACCGAGCTGATCGCCGCAATGGCCCCTCGGCCGCGCTGCTCAAAATCCTCGGCAATCACACTGAGTATCGTCGCCATACCCGTAAAATTGATATCAATCGTCTGCCGGATATCCTCAACGTCATTGCGCACCTTTTCCTGATCGCTCATATATCCGAAGCAGGCAATCACCGCATCGGGTTTCACCGGTAGCGATTCATAGCATTTCCGATGGCCGGAAAAATCGGTTGCGTCAAATTTAAATGTCAGCACCTCCGTACCCGACCGCACCTTCAGATCGCTTGCAATCGGTTCCAGCAGATCGGCCTCCAGCGCTCCTAGCGTCAGACTCCATCCCTCCGCCGCATACTTCTTTGCAATCGCCTGAGCCATATCCGACGTCGCACCCAAAATTAAAACATTCTTCATGAACAGTCTCCTATCCTGTAATTCCGATCCGTTTGGACTGCAGCGAGGCGAATCTGGTTCCGCCTTCGTTCAGCAGGGCAATCGCCTGGCGGAACTCATCAGCATTGGGATAGGTTTTTTCAAACATTTCCGCGTCCATCCGCGAATCTTTAGCCAGATAAAGCCGCCCCCCGTAATCGGCCACCATCGCATCCAGTTCCTTAAACAGACTCATCGCTTTTACCGAAATGGGGAAATCGAGCGCCAGCGTGTATCCGGCCATGGGAAATGACATAAAACTCTCCTGCTCGCCAAAGAGTTTGAGCACGGCAAGGAACGACCCGAGTCCGCTGTCAGTAATGCGTTTCAGAATGGTTCGCATACCTTCGCGACCGGCGGCTTTGGGGATCACAAACTGGTATTGTGTAAATCCGCGTTTGCCGTAAATCCGGTTCCAGTCGGCAATCGCGTCGAGCGGATAAAAGAAACTGTTGTAATCTACAACATGCTCATGTTTCCCGGGCCGCGTCTTGTTGTAATACACAAAATTAAACGCCTTCATACTCAGCGGATTCAGCACAAAGTTCGGAAAATTCACCGGAATGCCCAGATGCATTCCTTTTTTGACGGTCAGCGGATCATTTTTATGCACCTGATTCACCAGATCGGTCGTCGTGGCATGTTCACCCCGCATCAGAATACTCCGCCCCATTGCATCGCCCCTGGCCAGACAGTCAATCCAGGCCACCGAATAGGTCCAGTCCTCCGACATTTCGAACCCGTCCATAATCTCTTCCAGATTCGCCGCCCGGACAGTTTCCTCTTTAATGTAGGCCGTCTCGATTTTCCGCAACCTGAACGTTGCATTCAGAATAATTCCGCTCAGCCCCATGCCCCCGACGGTGATATTGAAAAACTCCGCATTCTCTGTCGGCGAACAGGAAATCACCGATCCGTCGTTACGCATGATATCCATCCGGAGAACATGCTGCCCGAACGATCCGTCCACATGATGATTTTTCCCGTGTACATCGGCGGCAATCGCACCGCCCACCGTAATCAGTTTCGTTCCCGGTGTTACCGGAAGAAACCAGCCGTGCGGCACAAAGACATCCAGAATTTCCGACAGCAGCACACCGGCCTGGCAGCACAGTTCACCGGTCGACTCATCAAATGACAGAAATTTATTAAACCGGCGCGTAAGAATAACCCTATCCTGCAGCGATGCATCTCCATACGACCGGCCGTTGCCGAAAGCAATAACGTCCCCCGGCAGCTCCAGCTGCCGTTTTAACTGCTCCGTTGTATCAAAACCGTTTACCTCAGCCTCGATAACCGGATAATTCCCCCAATCAGAAATCTTTCGCATGGACACCTCACTCACGACTTGTTCAATGACCCGACACCATATACATATTTATAGTATGAAAACAGTAGAAATCATTTGTAGGAATTGCGGAGCCGACGCACTGCTCACACGTGAACCCATCTACGAAGGTTTTACTAAAACCGGGGAAAAACTCACCTGCTCGGCATGCGGTTTTGAGTTTCCCTCTGAAACCGACGTACCGTTCAAACATAAAAAAGCGGAACCTGAAATTTTCACCGATGCCGACCGTCCGGAAACAGTCAAAGTTTTTAAAGAAGATGAAAACGCCGCGCTCTGCCGCTACTGTGCAAACTATATCGTAAATCCTTTCACGCAGTTCTGCTCCGTCCACAAAAAGGAAGTGGAGTCTACCGACTCCTGCCCGCAGTTTGAAAAAGCACAAACCAAAAAGGCCTCGGACGATCTGTTCTAGGCATCCGGTTCTTCCAATGCCTGGAAGTCTTCGTCTTCCAGCTCCACCTTTTCAATCCTGCTAAAACGGGTGCTGATTTTTTTCGCGGACGTCTGCACCAGCCCCACATCCTTGTTGGCCTGGCCGATATGCGTCGCCAGCTTATCCATCCTGCTCTGAAAGCGCTCAAAGTCCTTCGAAAGCGCCACAAGGTGCTCCTGAATAATATGCACCTGTTTGCGGGTGGCCGCATCTTTCAGCACGGCACGCGAAGTCGTCAGCACCGCCATCATCGTCGTCGGCGACGTCAGCCAGACCCGCGCCCGCTGCGCCTCCTCCACCAGCTCCGGATAGCGCGCATGAATTTCTGCAAAAATCGCCTCGGCCGGAATAAACATCATTGCACCGTCTGAGGTCTCCCCGGGAATAATGTATTTCGAGGCAATATCTTTGATGTGTTTTCTGATATCCTGACGGAACTGCTGCTCCGCCGCTTTCCGATCCGCATCACCCAGATTGAAATCAACCATTTTCTGGAAACTCTCCAGCGGAAATTTCGAATCAATGCAGATCGTCCCGGTCGGTTCCGGCAGAAAAAGCACACAGTCCGCACGTACACCGTTACTGAACGTATGCTGCAGCGAAAAGCTGTTTTCCGGCATGATATTGGCAATCAGCGCATTCAACTGCACTTCACCGAATGCACCGCGCGACCGTTTATCAGAAAGCACTTCCTGCAGTGAAACCACATTCCCCGAAAGCTCCGCGATTTTCTCCTGCGCCTTATCAATCTCCACCAGACGTTTCAGCACATCCTCAAAAACCCTGCTGGTTTTTTCGAACCCTTTATCCAGACGCTCCTCAACCTTGCCGCTGATTTCCCCCAGCCGCTTTTCGTTAGTTTCGACCAGCTCTCTCATCCGCTCACCGAACTGCCGCGCATTTTTCTCCAGCGATTCATCCACCCGCACACGAACCGACTCCACATCGCCCCGCAGGTCCTTTTCCAGTCCCCGGAAAATATCCTCAAGTTTTTTAATCCGCTCCGTCCCCTGATCATTCTGAACCCCGATCTGCCGGGCAAACTCATCAAGACGCGTATTCACCTTGGTATTTCCGGTAAGTATCAGCATCAGCATCACCGCGAGAACGACCAGAACCAGAATCAATAAAACCGTTGTAATCATCAAAAGCCTCCAAAGACCGGAGCACTATGCAAAAACTTCCAATCCGTGGAAAGCGTTGAAAACGCCCGCCCACCGGAATGCGACGTACACCGATTCGAAAGAGTTACTGTACCGTGCGCTTGCGATAGTGGAGAGAATCCCCGCGCTCGTTAAACCCGATGGTCTCCCCGATGCCTTTGATTCGCCCACTCAGGCATCCCCGGCACATCGACGAATTTTCATCGATGCAGGGTTTATTATCATACAGCTGATATTTCGGCCGGAATTCCGTTTCCGTCAGATTCGGCATAATCACGTTGGCCCCGCATTTAAGGCCCTGTTCGCGACCGGTATATTCCAATGCCTGAAGCGCTGTGGCGGCCGCAATATTAACGTCACGCAGAACCAGACGCGTAACAGCAATCATTTTAAGCCCCAACTGCAGCGCCGCTTTTTTTTCTTCGTCGGTATAAGCCGGAATTTCTTTTCCCATCGGCGTATCGGAATGCGGGATATACGGTCCCATGCCGATCATATCAATATCGATTTCTTTCAGAAAAAGGATGTCATTGGCCAGATCCTCCATGGTCTGCCCCGGCAGGCCTATCATCACCCCGGTGCCTACCTGATATCCGGTGCGGCGCAGAGCTTTCAGACACTCCCTGCGCACATCCATCGAATGATCTTCCGGGTGTATTTTGGCATAAAGCTCCGGATTGGTGGTTTCAATGCGCAGGAGGTAGCGATGTGCACCGGCCTCTTTCCAGCGCGTATAAACATCTTCGGTCTGCTCGCCCAGCGAAAGCGTAATCCCCAATGTTCCACCCGTTGCATCGGCAATACGTTTCACCACACGCTCGATCATGGCAATATATTCTTCGTCCTGCCGTTCGCCCGACTGAATAACACAGGACCCGTATTCGGCATCATAAGCCCACATCGCCTCTTTGAAGATCTCCTCTTCATCCATCAGAAACCGTTCAACCTGTTTATTACTGCGCCGGATCCCGCAATAGTAGCAGTCCTTAATGCAGATATTACTGCACTCGATCAATCCCCGGAAATAAGCCACCCGGCCCACCTGCTCCGCCTTTACCGCATAAGCCGTATCAAACAGCATCTGAAGCATCGTCTCGTCAGTGATCGACAAAAGCGCAGCAATCTCCGCACGCGTCAGATTTCCCGTTAAGCAGGCCTTCTCTAAAATGGGTTCTATCATTTTACTTCCTTCTATTGATCCACAGATCACCGGATGAACAGGATTATAAATCAGTGAGTATCCGTGTAATCAGTGGATTAGAAATATAGGTCACGAGCCCCTTCGCGTACCTGCTGCATACGGTTTCTTAACTCATCTTTGGCTTTGCTTTCCGGCATCGCCTCCAGTTCCCGGTCAATCTGCTTCAACCCCGCCGCCAGTGTTTCGCCTGAAGCATAGTCGTTCAGATATTCCAGAAACGTAAGCACCGCATTCGGTGTACAGAACCGTTTCACAAATCCGGGAATGGCAAATTCCATGAAATGCTCTCCGGTCCGCCCCTTCCGATAGCAGCCGGTGCAGAACGACGGAATAAAGCCGGCATTGCATAGTTCGCGGATAATTTCATCCAGACTGCGGTTATCCCCCAATAGAAACTGACTTTTTTTATACGACTCCGAATCTCTATTCGAATACGACCCCACGCCGATACTTGATCCGCCGTCAATCTGACTCACCCCGAACGCCAGCATTTCATTCCGCAGCTCCGTCGGCTCACGGCATGTCAGAATGAGTCCGGTATACGGCACCGCCAGTCGCAGAATCGCCACCAACCGTTTAAAGTCCGAATCCGACACCGCATGTTTTTTCGTCAGCGCCTCAATATCCGTCCCGATCGCCGGCTCCAGCCGCGGAAATGAAATCGTATGCGGACCGACATTAAATTTTTCTTCGAGATGTATCGTATGATAAAGCAGAGCCATCGTTTCAAAACGCCAGTCATACAGTCCCAGCAGCGCGCCGATGCCGAGGTCATCAATACCCGCTTTCATCGCCCGGTCCAGACCGTGCAGCCGCCAGAGAAAATCCGACTTCGGACCGCCCTGATGAACCTGCGCATAGGTTTCACGATGATACGTTTCCTGAAAAATCTGATAGGTCCCGATGCCGGCGGATTTCACAGTTTTAAAACCGTCCACATCCAGCGGCGCCGCATTAATATTCACCCGCCGGATTTCGCCCGGCTCTTTTTTCACGGCATAGACCGCCTTCACGGTATCATGAATATACTGCGCATCGTATTTCGGGTGCTCACCGTAAACCATAATCAGACGTTTATGACCGAGATCCTCCAGCGCCTCGACTTCCGCCACCAGCTCATCATTCAGAAGCGTTTTCCGGTGCACCTCTTCATTATCCGCCCGGAAACCGCAATAGGCACAACGGTTCACACATTCGTTCCCCACATACAGAGGAGCGAAAAGTACAATGCGATTTCCGTAAATCCGGCGCTTCAGCTCGCGCGCCCCTTCGAAGATCTCCTCAACCAACTCCGGAGAATCCGCATTGATCAGCGTCGCCATTTCCTCCGGATCAAGCCGGTTTTTATCCAGCGATTTTTCAATAATTTCCCGCACCCGTTCCGCATCCGGATGCTTTGTTTTTTCCAACCATTGGAAAATCTCGTCATCGGGGATAAAGCTCTTCAGCCCTTCGGTATCAATCTTCGGTAATCCACTCATTTCATCACCTCATCATAAGCCGTCAACGCTGCCGGAAACGGGGACAGCACCCGTCGCAACACACCTTGCGTCTGCGCAATACACAGGCCGTAGTTTGTAATCGGCACCCCCGCCGCCTCACACTTTTCAATCCGGCTGAGCACTTCCCGCCGGTTCTGCATACAGCCGCCGCACTGCACCGCCAGTTTATATTCCGACAGGTTATCGGGAAAATCGTGCCCGGCATACACATCAACCTCCAGATCGATGCCTACATACTGACGCAGCCACCGCGGAATCTTCACCCGCCCGATATCATCCTCCAGCGCATGATGCGAACACGACTCCGCAATCAGCACCTTATCGCCCGGTTCCAACCGGTCAATCGCCGCCGCGCCCATCGCAAATTTTCGAAGATCGCCCTTCAGCCGCGCAAACAGAATTGAAAACGTCGTGCACGGAATTTCCGGCGGCGTATCCGCCACCATCTTCAGCACCATCTGCGAATCACAGACCGCCACATCCGGTTTCCGATTCAGCATCAAAAGCATATGCGCATATTCCCGCTCTTTGCAGACCAGCGTCGCCGCATCATTATCCAGCGCATCACGGATCGTCGAAACCTGCGGCAGAATCAGCCGTCCCTTCGGGGCCTGCAGATCAATCGGAACAATCAGCATCGCCAGCCCGCCCGGCTTCACCAGATCCCCGATCAGCGGCGGCGGTTGCAGAAACTCATCCGGACAAACTTTAATCAGTTCCGCTTTAAGCTCCGAAAGCACCCGTTCTCTCGAAGCGGAATCCGTGGAGTTGCAGGAAATACCGGACCACCCGGACAGATCCGACACATCGGACTTATTGGCAATACGGATAACCGGAATCCTGCGCTCCTCTGCCTTCGCCGCCACCCGGTCTTCAAATTCGGTAACTTCGGTCCCTTCGTGCAGCAGCAGAATCACATCCGCCCGATCAAACACCCGTTCAGTTCGGTCAATCCGTTTTTCTCCCAGCGCCGTCGTATCATCGATCCCCGCTGTATCCATAAAAACCACCGGACCGATCGGCAGCAGCTCCATCGGTTTCTCCACCACATCCGTCGTCGTACCCGCCTGCTCCGAAACAATCGAAACATCCTGCCCGGCAATCAGATTCAGAAACGACGATTTACCCACGTTTGTTCGCCCGAACAACGCAATATGAAGCCTTAAACTTTTCGGTGCTGTTTTCATAATAATTTAACCACGGAACACACTGAATACACGAATCAGTTCGCGATCCTCTCAATT
This sequence comes from Verrucomicrobia bacterium S94, assembly GCA_004299845.1. Classification (NCBI taxonomy): domain Bacteria; kingdom Pseudomonadati; phylum Verrucomicrobiota; species Verrucomicrobia bacterium S94. Next base: position 1,634,454 of record CP036201.1, read on the forward strand.
TGGACTTTCGGGTAATGCCCGAAGTTAACAATGAGCCCAAGCTTATAGCCTGTAGCCTTCAGATAATTCTGAACCTGTGCCCGATGTTCATTGGCAATCTGCTGAACCGCTTTAACTTCAACAATAATATTTCCGTAACAGACAAAGTCGGGAATATATTTCTTCTTCAGCGACCGCCCTTTGTAATCAAGTGTTAACGGATGCCGGGCCTCAAAGGGAATGTCCTGCAACTCAAATTCAATTTCCAGGCATTCCTGGTATACGTCTTCTAAAAACCCGCATCCTTTCTCTTTATAAACCTCAAAACATGCACCGTTGATCTGATACCCTTCTTTTTCAAAAATAATACTCATCGGTGCCCTTTCGTGTGTTTCGTGTATTTCGTGGTCTTAATCCCGATGCCCCAGTGCCATCAGATTCTGCGGCGAGAGTGTTTTTTCCACGATCTCTTCACCCAGCTCTTCCGTTAGATAATTTTTAAAATCACTCCGACCGGTCTTCTTGAACTGCTCTACCAGTTCCGTCGCTTTTTCGTATCCAATGGTTGGAAGAAAAGCGGTCACAATTTCGACCGATGCATTAAAGTGCCGTTCACATGCCGCTTCATCGGCCTCGATCCCTTCCGCATGCTTTGCCAGCATCAGACAGGCATCTCCGAGCAGCTCCAGTGATTCCAGCAACGCATCCGCCAGCAAAGGCATGAATTCATTAATCTGCAGCGAACCGCGGGAAGCGCATTCGGTGATGATCAAATCATTGGACTGCACCTTGATGCCGACCTGCATCACACTTTCAAGAATCACCGGATTCACTTTCCCCGGCATAATCGAGGATCCCGCCTGCACCGCCGGAAGTTTTATTTTCCCGCACATATGCAACAGACGCAGATCTCCGCAGATCTTCAACAGATTCGCCGCACAGGCCTTCATAATCCCCGAAACTTCAACAAATGCATCCGCATTCGCCGTCTGATCCACCAGGTTTTCACCCCGGCTGATCCCCACCCCGGTAATCTCACGCAGTTTATCGGTAACCAGAAAAATATAATCACGCGGTGCCGTCAGACCGGTACCGACTGCAGTCCCGCCGAGATTCACCACCCGCAGACGCTCCTCAGACTTGAACGTACGCCAGCGGTCTCGCGCAAACGCTTCAGCAAAAGCACCGAACTCCGCACCGAGCGTCAGCGGAACGGCATCCATCAGCTCCGTTTTCCCCAGCGTTGGAATATGAGCGAATCGATGTTCCAAACGCTGAAAAACACCCTGCAGTTTTTCGATTTTTTCAGCCAGATCGCGAAGACCGTAAATCGCCGCCAACTTAACCGCCGTAGAATACACATCATTCGTCGACTGATGCAGATTCACCTCTTCAATGGGATGAACGTTTGCTTGGTTTGCAACCACCTCATTGATAAACATGTTGGTCGAAGTCCCCGCCCCGCCCTGCAGCGCAGGAAGAGGGCACTCGGGATGTTCCACGATCTGCTCACAGACATGAATAATGGAATCCGCTTTTACAGCATCAAGATAGCCGAGCTCTTTATTCGCCAGAGCACACGCTTTTTTCACCCGTGCCAGCGCGGCGATCAGCCCCGGAGCAACACGACGCCCTACCAAAGAAAAATTCTCCAGCGCACGCGCAGTATGAATGCCCCACGGCACGTTCCCGGGAAGGGTCTTTTCGCCCAGACAATCCTTTTCTTTTTTCAGTTCCATTCTTCAATCACCGCGAAAAAGCAAAACTTCCGCTATGCTGCGTATTTCATGGGGTCTGTCCCCTGATTACGATCCGGCACTTGATGTTTTACTGAGCATCGATTTAACGGAAACTCCGGGAAGGCGCCCGAGCTTTCCGGTAAGCGAACCCAGCTGATCCGTATCCGCGTCAATCACCAGCGTAATGGCAGAGCAGTTGCGATCCCGACACGGCACTCCGGTGCGCGCAAGAATGAGGTCACCGTAATCCGACAACACCTTATTCACCGCCGCCGCATTTTTTTCGCGCTCTTCAACAATCAGGCCCACAAAGCCCAGACGTCTATTCATGATCTCCTCCGTTCCGCACATCGAAACTGTCAGATTCTGTTTCAGATCCCTCGCCACCCGCCGCAGCCGGCCCCTCAGGAAAACTGCACCCTATTTAAATCCCTACTTCCGGCAAGGGTTAAGTGGAACTACAGGCTAATATAGACAAGGTATAAACAAAAAACGTCCGCATGGAACCATGTCTGTCTGAATCCCGGAAAAAGGTTTGAAGAAGACTGCTCCACAGCTACCGCCCGCCAACCTCTTTTTAAGAGCCGGGCTTTTATCTTTTTGTCCGAACTGTTTTTGCAACGGGTCATAATCTGCTATTGGTCTGCCATGCCTTATCTGGAAAAACTGATTGAAGAGTATGCCGCGCTGGAGTGCGATATCCGCGAGGTAATGACGCACCTGTTCAGTGGAATCTGCGCAATGTGCACGGCGTGCTGCTGTCGGGCCGATATCTGCGAAGAGGCACTTGAAAGTGCATTTCTTGCCCACCTACTGGAAAAACAGGACCTCGGGGAAAAGGATATGGATGACCGCTTCGGCTGGCTCGATCTCACCGGCTGCTCTCTCGATTATGGCCGCCCGCCGGTCTGTTATGCCTATTACTGCGATCAGCTGCTGGCCCGTCTCCCTGACGATACCTCCCGCTATGCAGCAAACGTTCTTGGCAAACTGATTCACCACATCGGTCAACGCGCTCTGAACAGCCGGCATCTCGTTGAAATCATGGATCCGGACGACCTGGAAAAAATTAATCTTAACCGCCTGTCCCTGCGGCTGGAAGAAGCGCGTTCAGCGTTCGAAGTGATTAAATCCTTTCTGTCCACCGGAATGCTCAATAAAGCAGACCGCGATGTACTCGCCGTCATTACCACCGAAGAACCATAAGACGAATATGCAGTACACCGGCAGCACGTAGACGTACTATGAAGTTCTGAAACCTCATGCTATGAGAACGGGTGGATTACCCGAAAAGGTCTTCAACGCATCCGCAACTTTCTCAGCGGAATTTTTGCGCTCAGCGTTTTCCGTAAACGTCAAAAACGACGGTGTGAATCAGAAGATAAAAACATTTTTTTCAACTGTATGATTTACAAGCATTAGCTAAGTATATAGTTCTAGCCGCAGCACGTAGGAAAAACGTAGGAAGAAGAAAATCAGGAGAAAAAATAATGGCTGCAAAGAAAGCTGCTAAAAAGAAAGCAACAAAGAAAACAACGGCAAAAAAAGCCCCTGCTAAAAAGACGGCTAAAAAAGCTGTCAAAAAAGCTCCGGCTAAAAAAGCCGTTGCAAAAAAAGTCCCGGCTAAAAAGGCTCCGGCTAAAAAGAAAAAAGCTGCTGCTAAAAAAGCCGCCAAAGTGAACTACACTGCTGAACAGGTTTATACCATGATTCAGCAGGCCGCTTACTTTGCCGCTGAGAACGACGGTTTCTCCAAAGACCCGGCTGAATACTGGGCGCATGCAGAAGCTTCTATCAACGCGATGATCAAAGGCTGATTCCCAAGGTCTGAATGCGTTGAAAAGGCGATCCCATCGGGATCGCCTTTTTCATTCATCATTTCCAGAGACTGGAAATTGGGCTGAACTCATTTTGATACTCTCAGCTTCACACTGTGCTGAATTCCGTCGGTTCTGAATTCCTCGCTTTTATGATCAGCCAGCGGCATGGCGTCATCCCAGGAATACGCGGTAATTTCAACGTTCCCTTTTCTGTGTCCGGTCACGACACCGAATTTGTCAACCGAAGCAATGGAAGGATCACTGGACTGCCAGATAATTCCACGGCGCGTGGCATTAGCGGGATAGATCCGGCATTCGAGCTGTTTAGTACCTCCGACACGGAGCGGAACCTCGCCCCTGACAATCTGCAGCCGTTTAACCGGAACATAGGCATTCTGTTCCAGAATTTTCCCGAGTCCGTCATAGGCACGCTTCTGTTCAGGCGTCAGCTTACTGACATCCAACCCACTGTAATGCCACTTGTTCCAAACCTTGGGGACTTTTTTCTTTTCCGTACCGGCCTCTTCAAAAAGATCGGTACGCAGATCAAAAAAGCGTCCTTCAGGATAGAGTTTGCTGGGAGCATACCGCTTGAACTCTTTGGTAAAAGCATACTCGATTACGTTATCCAGATCGGTGGATTTATTGTTGCCGTTATACCAGGTGTAAATCCATTTACGATGTTCCCCGGACGCCCGTCCTGTGGCCTGCGGCCAGAAGCTGATCCCATCCAGAGAATCTTTGTTCGGCGGTTCAATACCGACAGCATCGCACAGCGTCGGAAGAATATCGGTCACATTAACCATCCCGGCATACGATTTCCCTGCCGGGATTTTTCCGGGAGCGCGAAGCAGCAGCGGAACATGCAGTCCGCCCTCTTTATTGCTGCCCTTATTCCCACGAAAGACGCTGCCGTCGGGAAGAACATGTTCAAAACACTCTTTGGTTCCGTTATCCCCCATGACAACAACCAGCGTATTCTCATCCAGATCCAGCTCTTCCAGTTTATCAAGAACCCGGCCGACCATTTTATCCATATAGGCCAGCATATCCGGGAAATACCGCCGGTCATCCCCTTTCATAAAACCATATTTTGTAGGTTTCGAAATGTCATGTTCATCAAAGATACTTGCGGGTTTTGTGTCCGGAGTCGGGGTGTGCTCATCATGCATCAGCACCATCGAATAATACAGGAAGAACGGCTTTTCCTGATTGCGCTCAATAAAATCGAGCGCATAGCGGTTGAAAATATCCGGACCGTAATAGCGCCGCCCGGTCACCGGATCAATCCCCTTGTAATTCATGATCTTTCCGTTTTCCACAATATCGGGATCAATCATCCGGTACCCTTCGGTCACCACATCAAAACAGCAGAATTCATCCCAGCCGAACTCGGAAATATAATCTTTCCCGGGAATACTTTTCGTACCACGGGTCTGCTTCCATTTTCCGACAATACAGGTTTCATACCCCTCGTGCTGAAACAGATCGCCGAACGTAATATCCGAAGCATGCTGCGATTTGCACTGATGATAATTGCGGATATTGTTCATTCCGCTCATCAGCGCAATTCGCGTGGGTTCACAGAGCGGATAGGCATAGGCATAGTCGCACTTCATGCCGTCTTTCGCCAGACTGTCAATGCGCGGTGTTTCAAACTCCACATTTTTAAAAAATCCCTGCGTCGAACTGATCCTGTTGGCTCCGTAGGCCGTTATGCCGTAATGGCTCAGATCATCGATCAGAATAAAAACAACATTGGGTTTAGATGAGGCAAAGGTCGATACTCCGGCCAGCAACAGCGCCGGTAGCAGATAGGTGGTTAAACGTTTCATATTTACTCCATTCATAAATGAACAGAATAACCGGAAAACACATAGACTCAACCTATCCTATCGGTTGATTGTTCAACATTCGGGAATCTATTTCGACGAAGTAATCGTCAGATTGTCGACACACACCAGACCCAGCTGATTTTCCGCCGCATAAAAACCGAGGTGCGCGCGCGATGTATTCCACATTTCCTTCGCAATCTTATCCTTGTTGTTATCCGTAAATTCAATTTCCGCAATCAGCTCGCCACTCTCAGCAGCGAGAATTTCCACCCGGGTTTCAAACGAGTCCGGCTCCGTCAGTTTTTTAGAAACCAGCCGCATTTTATACCACTGCGAAATCGATACCGCGTTGTTTTCACGGATAAGGAAATTTTCACCGTAAATCCGTTTCGACGATCCGTCCGGCATAGCACCGATCAGCACCCAGTCGCCGGTCGGCGAAGCCTCCAGCTTAATTTCCCAACGTGCTTTCGGGCTTAGCAGCGAATTCCCGAACATCACTGTCATCACCGGTTTTGCCAGAACCATTTCGCGGGGATCAACCGCAATTTTAAAATCGAAATCCGCCGTAAACGTATAGCCCGGAAGCCAGCGGACCGGCTCTCCGGTCACGCAGCGGATAGATGTTTTAGCCTGTCTGACCACCAGAGCTTTATCCCCGTCGGCTTCGCTGGTACCCAGTTGATCCATGATCGATAAGGCCGACGTATCGGGAACTTTATCGTATGTATCCCACTCATACTGACCGCTGATCGGCCCGACCTCAAAATCATTAAAGTTATATTTCAGGGTTTCACCCTGAACCCCTGCACCCATGCAGATAAGTGCCGCGAATGTCAGCCAGTTTTTTTCCATCAAAATCTACCCCATGACTTCATTATTAAAATACGGCTACTTAAAAGCAGGAGACTTGCCAACTTTTTAAAAACCGGATGATTTATCTCAGAAAAAAAACACGAAGGGTTTTCGCCCTTCGTGTTTGCAGTATCTTCAGGAAAAAATCCTGCTCTATTTTTTCACGGCAGCACGGATCACAGCAGTCCCCACAAATCCTTCATCGCTGTCCGCAAAGGAAACCTTCACCGTATTCTCCGCCTTCAGCTTGGCAGGATCCAGATAAACCTGCTTAGTAACCCCATACTCTCCTTTGCTCAGGCGATCCGCTGAATCTTCAAGCGGAACATCCAGCACTTCACCATTCAACGTAATGATCGCTTTTTTATCCGCATCCGTTTTACGTGTCAGACCGACGCGTAACTGTGCATATTCAATGTCCTGTTCCACGGGAACCTTAATGGTGAACTCCGCTTTTTTCAGCGGGACCATCGTTTTATCGCCATAGCAGACAATTTCATTCACTACAGCTTTCTCCGGAATATCGGATCCCATATCCGCAACAATCATCACCGCTTCACGGCCACGCAAGGTGAGCGTTTCCGGAGTCCTGATCGTTTCTTCAGTATAATACGCCGTGTAATCATCATTACGGCCAAACCGGCGGATTTGAACCTGATCGGATTCAATGCCGTAGAGATTGACGGATTCCGGCCGCCAGCTCTGGTTGTTCACCGCCAGATAAAGTGTGGACCCATCCACAAAAGCACGGGTCTGCAAATCCGGATCACTCGTCAACGCTTTCACGCGCCGACCATTCACACCCCGGAAAAATTTATAGAAATCAAGCATGTGCGTTTCAACCCACGTATCCTTGTCGGTATAGTTTTTCGGCACATAGAGACTTGCATAATATTTTGTATCCCATGCCCAGGTGTTCGGCAGTAGAAACGGAACCGACTTCTGCACCGTATGCGGATGATCAATAAAGGCCATGGTATTTGCCAGAATACTGCTCACATGCACAAAGGCCACAATCGAGCGTTTCTTCAGCTCCCTTTCCCACGGCTCAACATCATTGAAATATTTTTTGGCCAGTTCTTCCGCAAGCAGCTCACCGTCATAAGCACCCTTAGGCTGAACATTGATGTATCCCCCCTGCTCACTGACCACGACATCAACTTCCTTACCGTAGTTATTCATAGTGAAATTCTGCATCAGATCCAGCGAACCCTCGAGTGCAAGGCCAGACTGTACACGACCGCGGAAATCATCGTCCTCCCATTTAAAATAGTCATAGGAATGGAAGGAGTAGAAATCCATATTGCAGCCGGTATTTTTAATAAAGCCTTTAAACCCGTTAAAGTTCTGATAGTTATCCCGGAAGAAATAGGAAACCGACTGGCACATACCGCCCACTTTCACTTCGGGCGTCACTTCATGCAGTTTTTCCTTCACCGCCAGATGCCAGTCCGCCATGTGCTGATCCACAAAATATTTCCAGTGCGGTTCATTCAACGGCTCAAAATATTTCGGGCGGTCGAAATCCGTGTAGTTATACAGGAACACATCGGCTGCCAGCTGAGCCGCCGCATCAATATTTTCCGGAATCCACTCCGGAGTACCGTGATAATCCGCGCCCTCCTGAAAATGCTGCCCCATGTATTTCGGATATGCATTATGATTGCCGTGCGCCGCCACATCCAGATTCGGCCCGAAATCCTCTACAAACTGTTTTCCCGGTACCGGCAGTTTCTGCTGTTTGAGCTTTGTGGTATCCGCATACCCCGGACGATTCGGATCTTCCGGAAGCATTGAAGCAGTATATTTCACAGGGCCCAGACTGCGGCCGAAACTGATGCCCAGATCGTGCACCAGATAATCATAAATATCTTCCGGCATACGCTTATCAAAACCGGTTCCGTTATCGCTCACCGCAAAATAGGCCTTACGGTTCACCTCGGAGACGCCCCCGATTTCACGGGTCGTATGGGCATCAACCACAATATGCGGCTCATCCCAGTTCACAGCACGGACCGCAACCGTTCCTTCACCGGAAATACATCCCGAGGCGAGTGCAGATAATGCAACCAGACTTCCATAATAAAACTTCATATTCATCTCTCCGTTACTTCTTTTTCAATAGATTCACAAATTTGCGTGGATGACGTTTTCTCGGCTTCTTCACCGTTACACGCAATTCCCCGATCGAAGCTTTGTTTTTATCCGCCGCCACCCGGGCCACGATACGCTCCATACCATTCCCCAGCGAACGCCGGGTGTGCTGCTGGATCACCCCATCCGTGGTCCAGTTTTTTCCATCGGCCGAACCCTCGATCAGGAACCAGTAATCAGGACCCAGCTCTTCCCGGCGCTGAAATTCGATGCCCACATATTCCCCCTGAGCATCGGCAAGCTCCACATAATGCGGCAGTTGTTCCGCTGACGGCAGTGCCGGATCCAGCGGATCTCCCCCATGGATATATTCATGGAAATTATCAACACCATCGCCATCAGTATCCGCCCTCGGATCAAGTGCTCCATACTTTTCCTCAAACCAGTCGGCAATCCCGTCTTTATCCGCATCCGGAGGCGGCAAAGGCGCCTCCGAATCGATATTATACAGATCATACTTTTTCAGCTTCGGCTCCAGCTTCGCTTTCTCGGCCAGCAGCATGTTTTTATATTCACCGTTCGGCAGATCATCCAGCCGGGTAAAGGAATGATAATCTCCCGGGCGCTTATTGACGTCATACCACGTTCCCTCCCCGTCCTTCATCACCTTGTCGTTACGAATCATCTGCGCATCAATACGCATGGCATAAATATAATCACGATGCTTCTTCGATTTTCCCGTCAGATAGGGCCACAGACTTTTTCCATCCAGTCGGTCGTATTCTTCCGGAAACTCAAAGCCCATCACCTCCGCCAGCGTCGGAAGAATATCCGTAAAGTCCGCACAAACCGGCAGGCGTCCCTGACGCAGATTTTCAACTCCCGGCGCATACACCAGCAAAGGTACCTGCTGTCCCTGCTGCTGGGTAATCCGGGCCTTCCCGAAGTTTCCGGCATTATCCTGCGTTCCATTATCCGCAAAGAAAAGAATGAGCGTATTCTCCAGCTCACCCATCTCCTTAAGCTTCTCGACATACTGCCACATGTGATAATCGAGATACTCCACATGATAGCTCAAACCCGCCGGGGTAATATTAATCCGTTCATACGTGCCGTCATCGTTTTTGATATGCTTCGGATCCTTGCGCACATATTTTCCGTTTTTCCACTCAATAACCGGTGTGCCCGGCCAGATCGTCGGCGTTCCTGGAATGGCGCAATCCTTGGCCAGATGTCCCAGATGCGGATGATGCATCACAAAAAAAGGATTACCGGAGGCCTTGGAACGCTCCATGAAATCGAAGATATATTCCATTTCAAGATCCGGTGCATAATCATTGATCTCCGTTTTTACAAATTTAAACGGTTCATCCGGGTAGTCGGGATGATTGATCAGCTGAATTTCCGGCCACCAGAAAAAGGATTCGTGATCCCAGTCATCCGGATTCGCGGTCCTGAAAATCGGATACGGATTGGTATTCGGCGTTCCGAACGGATTCCACCCCATATGACGCGCCGGTTCCGCCGGATCAAAAATACATTCATTGAATCCGAAACTCAGCGCATCGCCGCCGGCCCCGATATGATTTTTTGAAACCCAGATGTTCGCATACCCCGCATCCCGGCTCATATTGCCCAGTGTAATCGGTGCACTTTCATAAGCGGAATAGACATTCCAGCAGTCCGATCCGATGTGTTTATTATCCCAGTATTTATTCTGATAGGCATACGTGCCCGTCATCAACTGCACCCGGCTCGGTTTACAGATGGTTGATCCCCAGAACGTCTCCACAAAACAGCCGCCTCCATCGATCATCCGATCCATCATCGGGGTTTTTGCCCGGCGGTCCCCGGTCCATGTGGTCGATTCATAAAACGGAAATTCGCGCGCACTGATATCGTCAGCCATCACAAGAATCACATTCATCTTTTTTTCAGCCGCACCAGCACTCAACGCACCGACCGCCAGCAGAACGCCGGCCACCGGGAACCACTTCATTTTCATCATCGCTCTATCTACCTTTCAAATGAGAACTGAAACAAGGTAAGGAATTAAAAAACCCAGTCAATGCTGTCCGACCGGGTCTTTAGATCTACTTTACCGTGAACGGCCGGCGCGAAACCACATCCGCCGTCGGAAAATCATCCGGAACCGGAATCGTCACCTTGCCTGTGGCAGCCCACTCGCAGCCCCGCTGGAAAGTCGTGATGAAACCGACACCTTCAAATGCCGGGGTATCATGTCCCAGCGTCGTATGGAAACAACGGCCTTTGCCGTAATCAATCGCCATCAGCATCGGCTGATGTTTACCTTTGCGCTTTTCAACACCCTGATCCTCACCCGTTGCCAGAACCGTCATATTCAGAGCCGGACCACGCATATTGGCATAACATTCATCTTTAGAAGTCAGCCATACTTTCGGCAGTCCCTTCATCACCGGATGCTCCGGAGCACGCACGACAATGGGAAACTCATGTGCGGGACCATGGGCACCGGCTCCACCGGGCGAAGTATCACGCACTTCTTTACCCTGATCATTGTAGTAGACGATCGGCCCGCTCTTTTCATTCCGGCCGCCCCAACCACCAACTCCGATCATTTTATTGAATTCAATCCACTGCGGCCAGGCATTATCTGCCGCATGCACCGACACAAAACCGCCGCCGTTAAGCATATATTCCTCCAGCGCCTTTTCGGTCTCCCTGCTCAGGTTGGCCGCCTTCCAGCCAAAATTGGAAATGATGACATCATACTCCGCAAAATTCGGTTTGAAATCAGGATCGCTCTTCGGCTGCTTCACCGCCTCCGTCTCGAAATCTCCGGCCAGCGGAAGATATTTTGCTTCGCGCTCCGATTTCCAGATATAGCGTACCCGGTCCACATCCACTTCAAAAAGCCCGGTTTCCTCCAGATACTGTTTCATCATAACCGTCGATTTCGGCCAAACCGCGTGATTATTCTGGCCATCAATAATCAAGGCCTTCAGCTTGGCCTCTGCACCGGCAACCGACAAACCCACACACAATGCACTCAATACAAACTTTTTCATACCCTTGTTCCTTTCACGGATTTTTGAGGTGTACAACATAAGACGCCTCCCGAACAGAATCTTGTACGGAATCCGCATCCTTTTGTATTTCCAAATCCGGAATTCACCCGGATAAAGCTACTTTTCAAGGAATTCCGGCGCCGTATAGGAAAAATCAGGATCAAGATTTTTAATCACATTTTTTCCAATCGCTGGCGGAATTTCCAGAAATGCAACGGTTTCAACCATCGTGACATCCGTTGAATTCGTAGTTTTTATGATTTCCGGCATATCAAACTTACGAATAAGAGACAGATATTTTTCGGGCTGCAGATCCGGCTCCAGCACAACCACCTCTTCAAACTTCAGCGGAGAATCCTCCCAGTCCAGCTCCAGCGTATTTGTACCAGCCGGAAGGCTCATCGTCACAAACGATTCATTCCCGATCGCGGCAGCCAGCTGACCTCCAATATGAATCAGCACCTCCGGCGGTGCCGGTTCCGGCTCAATCCGAATCAGCGTCAGCGTTCCGAAAACCGGCAATTCCTCCACCGGTTTCTCCGGTTCCCCAACAGGATCCGGTACCGGCGGCGCAATTGGCTTTTCAACGTTCGATGCACAACCGCTCAGCAAAATGAACAGACTGAATATGGACCGATTAAATTTCACGCATTCTCCATTCCGGTAAAAAAGCGTGACATGGACTTCCCCTCATTGAAAGAAATAATCCATCTGTTCCGCACCTTCCTTTCCGGAAATCATCGAACCAGAATCACCCAGTCCTCGTCCGGTTCAGACGGCGGGTTCCCGAGATCCACTTTACCGCCCCCCTTAACCTGCGCAACGGATCCGGTCTGTAACGCACCGCCCTTACGCGGATTAAACCACTGCACCTGAAGATGATCCGGAAGACCGCTGAGATCAAGCCCGACCCGTACCGATTCGGGCACATAAACCACATAGACTCCGGGCTTTGAAAAACAGAAACCGGCTGACACATCATTTTTCGGATTCCCGATCAGCCCGTTGGTGTTTTCCATTTCCCAGAACGGGATTTTATTTTCACTAAAAAATTCAAGCGCATAACGGCAATAGTCCCAGAAACCGTCTCGTGACCGCCAGTCCGTGCAACTCAGATCGGAATGCGGCATTTTATACCCGAAATACCATTCCACGCCCCAGCCGCCTGCGAGCAGCGTGCCCCAGAGCGCATTCTTACGGGCGTTATAGTGATTTATCCCATCGGGATCATTTGCATCCGGCAGCAACGAAAAAGAAGCATCGCCCGGTTCATCACACGCAACCGCCCACGGCTTTCCGTGCTCAGCCGACTGTCTGCGCAGGTTCAGCACACTGCGATGCACATTGCTGAAATCCCTTTTCCCCGTCTGGAGCGACGGACCGGTATATTTACTCTCCGGCCCGAGAATATCATCAAACCATTTCCCGTTATGAATCACACGATGGTGCTGATAGGGATCCTGCAGATAAAGACGTTCCGCACAGGCCAGACGTTCAGCCGTTTCTGCCGGCGGCGTTTTCAGATTACCCCATTCACCGCTTTCTTCGCAGACATTCCAGTTCAGCGCCAGATGGTGGCCGAAGCGGGCAATGATTTCCCGGTAGTACAGTTTGGTCAACGCTCCGACAGCACCGCCGTCCAGCAGCCCCTGATTTTCGTGTTCCATCAGTTTAAAATGCAGGAAAAGTCCGCGCTGCTGCGCATGCTCAAACACCATTTCCCACTGATCCAGTTTGGAACAGTCGAATCGGTCCCACGTATCATAATCAACATACGGAAATACATTCTGATCATCCCCGCCGATATTCATCGTGAGAAAGGAGACCGAATTCAGCCCTTCGGAGGCAAGATAGTTCAATGCACCGATAATGCCTTTACCTTTTCCGCCCTGCCAGGACGGATCGCCGGCAGCCCAGTCTTTGACATGCGGCTCCCATCTTTTCACCAGATTATCTTTATGTCCGTCGTCATTCTGTGTGCCGTCAAACTCGGCATACGCCAGAAAATTTTCCGGCGCATCGGGGCCCATTTTCAGAAAATATTCCCCGCTACCCGCAAATTGCAGATAATGCCCGCCCACATAATCCAACCGGCCTTTGGACCGGAAGTCGCGCCCGCTTTTATCCGTTGCAGCAATTTCGAATGAACCGGTTTCCTGATCCATAAAACCGCCGGATTTGCCCGTATCCTTCTTGGTGCTGACCGCCGCATAATTACCTTTACGGAAATCCACCTTATATTCCCAGATTCCAGTCCGGTCCGGAGAAAAATGTACCCGCCACTTATTGCCTTTAACCGCCGAGCTTTCTGCCGCATTTCCATCGGCCGCAAAGTAACCGGGCACCACATAGGATTTTCCGGAGGCCGGATGCCTGAAGGTAACGTTGAGCCGATAGTTCATGAACGGATTGAATGCTGCATTCTCCGCAGTTTCCGGACCCTGAAAGGTCAGTGTGACTTTATGCCACGTTTTAAGTTCTCCCGAAATTTCGGCTTCACCGAACACATTTATGCACGAAAAGCACAGCAATACCGCCCATATTCTCTTCATTTCCAACTCCTTGAAAAATGGAGGTCAAAGCGCCGGGCACCCTTCAGCTCCGCCGAACGTCGTCCTCCGAGTCAATTATTCTGTTTCCGTCACCGTTTTAATCCGGGCGGCAGACATTGTAATGCCCTGCTCTTCACTGGAAATCTTCAGAAGATTATCCGCTTTGATCCAGTCCGGATTTACAGAGAGTTCAACATAATCGAAGAAATTAGGCGTACCTTTTGAATAAGAAAAATCCGCTGTACCCACTTTGTTTCCATTGAGTTCAAACGTAACCGGCTTTTCAATGCCGCCTTTACGGTAGAAACCGACCCGCAGCACCGCCGACACAGCGTTCTCTACATCTACCGGAACCGGCACTTCAATGGAACCGTTGAGCTTGATAGCCGTTCCGCGGGCATAGTGAATACGCTCTTCCAATGTGCCTCTGATTTCCGGCGCCTTTTCCAGTTCAATCTCAAAAACAGCCGTCACATCAACGCCCATCGGAATGCTCCGCAAACTTCCAAGGGTCTCATAACTGAACCGGGTTTCTCCTTTTTCAAAATAGGCCATGCGGCGTTTCACCGATTTTACGCCTACCCCTTTCGGCACCACCGTATCAATATCCAGCTCAACACGGTGACCGGTATGGTTATTCACGGCCAGACGAATCAGGCTGCCATCAATTACCGCCTGCGTACGCACCTTATGTTCGGAATCGGAAACCGGAATCCGTGTGCCCCGGAACCCTTTCCACATTTCAAGAATATAGGTGTTTTTGGTTTTCACAAATTCACCGTCCGGCGTCTGATGAATGAAGGTTTCAAGCGAATCCGGTGCCCAGTGCATAAAGGTCAGCATAAACGGAACCGTAATCTCAAAATCATTCGGACGGTCGAGAAATTTAACCATCAGCGAATTGATATTCTTGATGTGCATCCAGAAACCGCGTTCATCACGCACGAAACTGAGTGAACCATATTCCGAGCACACCATCGGCTTGTTATTATCCGTTTCCGCCATATGCGCACGCAGCATATCCACGGTATTCTCCAGTCCGCCCTGCACATAGCTGTTCCCTTCGCGCTGCACCCGCTCGAGCGAATCCATTGCTCCGACTTCGTAAAAATGGTGCGAATAGAAATCAAGTTTGTCCCGGGTCAGATCCATAAAGCGGGCCTGATCGCGCCAAACCCGGAAATCACCGGCATACGGAACAAACCAGGCCGAAACCGGACCACCGATTTTCACATCCGGAAGCTCCGCATGAATGGTATCCGCCATCGTATTATGGAAATCAGCCAGCAGTTTCCAACCGTCGTATCCCGCTTCATGATGATAAATCCATTCCGACTTCACATCCGATTCGTTCTTCACTTCCCAATAGTTGGCCGTGCGGCCGCTATCGCGAATCTGCGCTTTCAGGAACTGCAGACAGAGATCCGCTGCGGCGTGGAATTTATCCACCGCCGGCGTACCTCGCTGATTCGGCACACCCGGAAAATTGGTCGGATGCATAAAACGGGGCCAGGAATCGAAGCCCATAATGAAATCCAGATCAGGATCTACGCCTTCAAACTGCCAGCACTCCTCCTGTTCAAAAAAGGAGGGGTCCGCATACCCGGAACCCGGGCGCGCCGGATCCTCTTTCAGCGTCGTCATCGAACCGGCGGCCCCGTAGCGGTCTTCATAGGCCGGCCCCAGTTCAGCCAGCTGACGGCCGGGCAGAAAACCCATTCCTTTAAAATAGGGTTCCTTTCCCGAACGGTCTGCATTCGGCATAGCGTAATACCGGAAATAACGCTCCGGCTTGAGTTTTGAGATCCCCTCGATTGAACGATAATGTGTGGCATCCACAGACACCTGCACACTTTTTACCGGTTTATCCAGGCCGGGTTCGCGGTAAATCGAGGCATCAAACTCCATAGCGATACCTTCACGATGCACAAACTCCACCTTTTCCACCGTACCGCTGCCCTCAATCTCCAGCGTCAGCGGAACATTCAGCGCACACATAAATGAAGTCACTTTAATCTGTATCAGCTTTTCACGCTGGGCCGTAATTCCAAGCACCGGATTTCCGGAACCGACACTGATCACCTTCACCTTTGTAACACCATCCAGGTTCTTGCCCAGAATCTCGACCTGTTTAAAATCGAAAATATGCTCATTCAGCTCCTGGGGAATCGGCACCTGAAGCACTCCGTTGATTTCTGTCGGTCCCTCATAAAAAGGCAGATGCGTCAACGCTTTGACCCCGGAATTTACCTGGATTTTAGTCGTCACATCATACTTCGGAACCACATCTTTAAAGAGGCGCCGGTGTTTTTCATAGGCCGCTTTGCCTGCCGGGCCCAGTTGTTCGAGATCAATTTCCGCCGCACCGGCAGAAACCGTCGCGAGCAAAATTAGTGTCATAAAAAATCGCATGAGAACCATAACATAATCCTTTCAAAAAATATCCAACGACTGACAAGCCAACCGTTGGACAACTGAATTAACCTTTCGGTGCGGCCGTGGACTCCCGAACCAGCAGATGCGGCTCAAAACGGAGCTGACGAACCGGTACCTGACGCTCTTTATTCTCAACACGATCGATCACCAGTTGAGCAGCCTGCACCCCGATTTCATAAGCATCCTGATGCAGCGTCGTCGCCGGCGGAATCATGTATTCCGAAAACTCCTCATCTCCGAATCCGATCACGGAAAGATCCTCAGGAATCGTCATATCCAGCGTATGAGCCGCTTTGTACACGCTCGGCAGCATAAAGTCGCCCCCGCAAAAATAGCGGTCGGCGCATCAGCCCCCTGCAGCATTTCGCGGATTCGGGCCTGGTTGTTCTCGTCGTTCTTAAAATCCCAACCTTCAAGCATCAGCGGCTTATCCGCATCCGACACACGGGAAACAGCATATTCAAAACCGCGACGGCGCAGCTGCAGACTTTCCGTTTCAGTAAAAAGCATAGCCAGTCTGCGATGTCCCAGCTCCAGAAGATGTTCGCCCGCCAACTGTCCGCCATGCTCATCAGCCGTGCCCACAAAATCAAATTTTTTCTCGCTGGTCAGTGCATAGTCCACCGAAACCACAGGCATATGATGCTGTTCTATGGCGGCCGAAACCTCATCCATACGCTCCGGATACGGCCGGATGATCAACCCTTCCACCCGCCGTTCGGCGAGACGCTGCACCAGCTGCTCATCTTCACCATCCTGATTATGCATCAGCAGAATCGGCAGATAATTCCGCTTCATGAGTTCATCATGAGCCCCGCGAAAAATCTCCTCGGTGAAATTATCCACAAACGGATCAATAATCAGACCGACTGAATAGGTTTTTCCGCTCTGCATGCCCTTGGCGAAAAGGTTGGGCACATACCCCATTTCGCCTGCCACTTTTTCTATTTTCCGCACAGTGGCGGCTTTATGAAGATGGGCCTTGCCGTTCAGCACGCGGCTGACCGTCTGAAATGAGAACCCCGTCTTCTCTGCGATGTCGCGAATCGTGATTTGTTTACTCATAGTGGTCAGTTGTTACCATAAACATTTAACTTCAGGCAATATTTAAAAGCCTTTCTCCATTTTAAGCCTTTTGGAATTATGAGAATTAACATGTTTGTCTCAAATGGAGAAGCCTGCGGCATGACAAAGACCCTCTTTTTTTCAGCCCCGGCAGTGCTTCTTCACCGTAGAAAGCCCACTCTTTCCCGCATTGGCACAGGATTCAAATCCATTTGCAGACCAGCCCCTGACCTGCCTGTTGACGACCATCCCTTTTCCGGGCCTGGATATAAAAGGTCCGGCTCATAGCAAGTTCTTTCGTGCTCCCCGGCCCATTCATGGAAGCGTTGCCAAATGAAGCCGGATTCATTCCATCAAAAGCCAACCCAATTTCGTTTAATACTTTATATGAACCGACATCCATGCTTAATCTTTCTCGCGTCGTTTTCTTCCTGAACAGTTCATAACGACTGTTTTTGAATCAGTCCTCCGGCGGGAACTCCCTCCCCCGGACTCCGGAGAAAGGAAATAATATGATCGTTAATACATTGTCAGCATGCATCGCCACAGAAAAGGTTAAAGAATCACGTGATTTCTACGTGAAGTATTTCGATGCCAAAGTCACATTTGATTGCGGTTGGTATGTGAATTTACAGTTTGGAAAAGAAACATCGGAGCTACAGTTTATGACCCCTCAAGACCCCGTTCCACCCGCCTGTAATCCTGCCGGGCTGATTTACAATTTCGCAGTAGGTGATGTTGATTCAGAATATCAACGTCTCACAGAGGCCGGCCTAACTCCTGTTATGCCTCTCAAAAACCATCCATGGGGTGATCGAGGTTTCTCAATCCTCGATCCCAATGGAGTTAGTCTCTACATTTTCTCTGAGAGAGAACCGTCTGAGGAATTCAAGCAACATTATAAAAACTAACCGGCCCAGCCGTCTGAGGATGGGGCCGATGTAAAACCGTCCGCATTTTTAACGTTTCAGTGTATACATCCTGTCATCCTCCAGCCCCTGCGGAGCTCTCCATAACGTATGACGGCGGATATAATCAGCAGATAAACACACAATGAAAACCCAATATTACACAGCTGCGAGTCTTGATGGATTTCTCGCGACCGAAGATGATTCTCTGGATTGGCTTTTCCCGCTTGGGGATATTAATAACTCCAGCTATCCGGAATTCATAGCCGAAGTAGGTGCCTTGGCTATGGGGTCAGTAACTTATGAATGGATGGTGCGTAATGCAAATCAGGTCGCGAAAGAGACCGGTTCACCATGGCCTTATAGCCAGCCGGCCTGGGTATTTTCAAGTCGTAAGCTACCCATTATTGATGATACAGATATCCATTTTGTTAATGGGGATGTACATCAGGTTCATAAAGAAATGAGAGTAGCCGCTAAAGACAAAAATATTTGGATTGTGGGCGGTGGAGATCTGGCCGGTCAGTTCTACGATGCAGGGTTGCTGGATGAACTTATTGTTCAAGTTGGTTCTGCCACTCTTGGTAAAGGTAAACCACTTTTTCCACGCTGTGTGTTAAGCCCGGCTCTCCAACTGATATCTGTTCGCCAAATGGGATCGGGGATGGCCGAGTTACGTTATGAGATTCATAAGATCGACTAGATACTGACATGTAGTGATAAGAGGCGGATTTAGAATTCAGGACCACGGGATAAGTTAGGTTATGGCGCATGGCTCCTCAAATAAGAAGGTAAAGGAGTTATGAAAAAGCAGAGACGAAAACATACGGCTGAGTTTAAGGCCCAGGTTGCTCTTAGGGCGATCCGGGGCGCAGAGACGATCTGTGAGACCGCCGCAAAGTAGACGTGCCCGGTGCAGGACGGCAACGGGAAAAAGAGCTGCCCGACCGGGTAGCTGAAGTTTTTGAACGCAGCAATGCAGCCAAGAACAAGGACTCCGAATCAAAACAAAAGTCATGACGGATTAATTAACAGAAAGGTATTGAGGGTTAAATCCTACTCAGAAAGTAAAAGCGGAAAGAGTTACTTAATAGCATTACCAATCACGCTTACAGTTGACATTCCGACACGTACAATTTAAGACTTTTTTATCCTGTTTGAAATAGAAATAAAAAATAAGCGGTTTGGGTAAAAAAAAATAATGATCAGAATAATTGCCAGCCTGTTGAGCTTAATTACCGTAACAATACTCCTGTCCGGTTGCGGAACGGTTCTTCGCTATGACAATGGTGGTCATTATACGATTTATCCGGGGACACAAACTGACTTCCAATTAATAGATACATGGTCTAAGGACTCTGGAATTTTTGAAGCAGAACCTGTTTTCGTCCTGTTATCAGCGGTTGACATTCCGATCTCACTGATTACCGACACCGGCTTACTTCCAGTCGATATCTATTTCATTTTCAGCAGAAATAAAAAATGTCTCCAACCAGCAGATGAAATTTATAATGACAACGCCCGTTAAGTCAGACACCGAATACGCTCAGACAAATGTATTAGCAAGTCCGTCGATAACAACCATGGCGAGCGGAAGTGCGATTAACCTCGATTTTAGGACCACGAGCTTAAGTGGAATCTGTATCCTTAAAATAACAGCAAATCGAGGGTCTCTACCTAACGTTAAAACGCCGGTCGATCAAACTGAAGCTTATAGGTACGATGACTCATTTTTAACGTTCGAGCCGATAGAATGAAAAATATAATAACCCCCTTTGTCTTTTTATGGATCCTGGCGATCTCCATTTTTGCAGAGTCCGACTTTTCAATTGTGCTTTATCAGCCTGAACACATCATCAGCGAACGGGTTGGCGGAGGTGTTCAGGAAGTTGCCTCATTTATTGATGTTGTCAAAAAGATTTGGAAACAGGAAATTCCATCTGATGCGGAACGAACAAAAACATCCATCGTCCTTGGATTGGGTTACGGGCGTCAAGTTAAGGCCTGGGTGATGAATTCAAAAACGAATATAAATGAAAAAGTAACATCCGAGCTGCGAAAACATAAATCACCCTGGATTAGAGAGGGTTATTTTGCTTTTGCCCTATCAGGTGTCGATTATAACTCAGAGCAAAAAGACTCTTTTCCCCTGCCAATACCCAAAGCGTGGAAAGCTGTTGCTGAAAAACAATCCTCTCCTGTTCCTGTAGATGACATCCTTGCTGTTTTACTACCGAAGAATCCTTACCCGGAAAAAAATGTTCCGGAAGGTTATGTAATACAGTTGCTGGAGCCGCTTGGGGGAAAAATACTGAGACCTGAAGGCTGGTACTACTCAGAAAATCACGGTGGCCCTCAGTTTTGCTGGATTATATCCCAAGAAGACAGCTCTTCTGCACCTTATAAAACGGGAATGAAAATCCAGATGTTTGCCGGGATTGAAAAAGGTACAGGGAAGTCGCCTGAGGAGTTTTGCACCTCATTCCTGAAAGCAAAGGCGGATTCAACCAAAGTAATCACCGAATTTCCTAAAGAAAAACAGGGCAAGTTTACTCGCCAGGGAATTGAGGTAGAAGAGGGCCCTTATCATATCATTTATTCCACGTTCTGGATGAATTCAGACATTGCAGTTATTTCCATATCCGGAACCCCAAAGGAACGATGGGAAGAGTACAAGGATACGTTTCAGATCATGGGTGGATTTGAATTAATCGACATGGAAAGATTTGCAAATGGATCTGAACCGGAACATTGAGCCTGTCTGGACATTGTCCGGTAATTTGAGCTAAACCGGCTTACCAAGCGGCACACTCGTAATGCCCCCATCATTGAAACGCTTTGGAGGGCGGAATGCCACGGTGTTTTTTGTAGGCACGGGAAAAATAAAGCGGATCTTCAAAACCGCAGTGCTCGGCAATCCGGGCCATTCGCCAGTCAGGATTGGCTTTCATAAGCCGATCGGCGAGATCAAGCCGAAGCGACATCTGATACTGCTTGAAGCTGACGCCGATCATGGTGGTGAACAGATGCGAAAGCCGCGAGGCACTCAACCCGACGATTCCGGCGGCATCTTTCAGGCTGAGTTTTTCCTCGGGGTGTCGCCGCATCCGCTGGACCAGCGGATCCAGCAGGTCGTAGTCGCGCCGTCCAACCAATGCATGACTGGTAATGTGCTGAATCAGCACCTCAAACATACTCAGCAGGTCCTCGGCTTTCTGCCGTGTAAATACCGGCATTTTCTCGATCGCGGCCGCTTCATGTGCATCACGGACTTTTTCCTGCGAACCGGCCACCCGGAACTGGCCGACCATGGCGAAACCAATCGGAACCTCTCCCACACAAACCGGCATCACCGCCTCGTAAAGCCCGGCATGGCACTGATAAAAACAGACGTCCATCATCTCCAGCGCCGCTCGGCGGCCGGCGGCATCGTTGGCCAGACAGGCCTTATCAAACCCTTTCTCCCGCCGGCGCATAGCGCAGTAGTCGCAAATGCTTCGGTCCTGCCCGATACAGAGTTCCTCCCCCTTCAGCGAAAAAAAGGCAATCCGCACTTCGGTCAGCGAGGTAAAATGATCCAGCAGCTTCAGCATGCGGTCACTGAAAATATATTCCATATCCCGATTCATGGACTGGTTTTAGTCAACTCCGGCAATTCTGTCCATAACTATAGCATCTGCGTCTATGGATAAAAACACGTACATACTATTACGTATTAAAAACGTGACAACGTTGATGTGATACGTGGCAGATTGTTACGGACAGGGAATCGCAGGTCAACTGTCACAATTCAATCGGGTGTTAACGAAGGAGACAAAAAAATGACTAAACGCGAAGTGGTTCGAATGGTTTTAAACGGCGAAAAGCCGCCGTATGTTCCGTGGTCCTATAAATTCACCGAGGAACCGGAGCGCGCACTGGCCGAATATCTCGGCACGGATGATCTGGAACGAGCCGTAGGCAACCACATTGTCCGGGTCGGCAGTGATATCGGTTTTTTCGAAGATCTCGGTAACGACCGGCTGCAGGATGTATTCGGCGTAATCTGGGACCGCAGCGTCGATAAAGATATCGGAGTATGTGAAAATATCCTGATTCCGGAACCGACGATGGAAGGCTTCGAATTCCCGGATCCGCTCGACAAACGTTTCTTTGAAAATATTGAATCGAAACTGAACAGCTATTCCGACTGCTTCCGTGTATTCGAACTCGGCTTCTCGCTCTATGAACGAGCCTGGACCCTGCGCGGTATGGAAAATCTGATGATCGATATGATCGAAGAGCCGGAGTTTGTCCACGAACTGATGACCGCTATTGCCGACTACAACCTGGCTCAGGTGGAGGAAGCGCTTAAATATGACATTGATGCGGTCTACTTCGGCGACGACTGGGGTCAGCAGAGCGGTCTGATTATGGGCCCGACCTTCTGGAGGGAATATATTCTCCCGCAACTTAAACGGATGTACGGAAAAGTCCGGGACGCGGGAAAATTTGTAATGATCCACTCCTGCGGCGACGTCGACGAACTGTTCGATGATCTGGTCGATGCCGGCCTCAACTGCTTCAACCCGTTCCAGCCGGAAGTCATGGATATCCATGAAATTCTTCCCGCGTACCGGGGCCGTCTGGCCTTCCACGGCGGACTCAGCATGCAGAAAACACTTCCGTTCGGCACCGTGGAAGATGTGCGGAACGAATCGCGCGATCTACTTAAACTCGGAGCCGACGGCGGCTACATCTTTTCGCCGTCGCACGCAGTTGAAGGAGACACCTCAATTGAAAATATGATCGCCTTCATCGAGGAAGCCTTTGCACAGGAAGGCTATCAGGCCTTGTATCCGGGCGACGGACTGAAGCTGCCCGCCACCGTATAAAACTTCAGAAAAAGGGTCCCCGATCGGGGACCCTGAATACGCTGCCGCCCGGTTCTCAACGCTCCTTTACTATGCGAATCCGATGCGTCATAGGCTCGGCGGTTTCGTACATCCTGCTGACCGTATTGTCCAGCATCCGGAAAAGATCCGCATAATCGTCGATATAACGGACATAACCTTCCAGCACGCTTTTTTCATAAGCCCCCGGTGGAGCCCACAGACCTTCCGGCTCGAAACCGTCATTGATCCGCCTGATCATCTCCAGGTTCGCATCTTTGTCTGAAGCATCGTGCCCTTTGATTTTGGAAAGATAGCCCACCGACCAGACCACGTTTCGAATATCGGCCATGATTTTTTTCTGTTTCAGACATAGCAGATAAACCACACGGCTCTGTTCCATCTGCGGCGTATCCAGCAACGCCAGATTGATGCCCTGTTCGAGTTCTTCATGACTGAACCGTCCTGCGGTTTTATCGCCGATCTGCACACGATACATTCCCGCTTCCAAACCGATTACACACAGCATTTCCCGGTTAAACTCCGTTTCAAACGGAATCAGCCCTTCCGCTTTTTCATAACTCTGCCGCACCAGCGGCAAAGCCTTTGCGGTATAGTCGAACTGAATCAGTCCCGCTCCTGTTTGCAATGAGGAAACCGCAGCATTTTTCACCGCCCATTTTTCCGCCGGATCCTTCAAACGCAGCACAACTTCTGCCACCGGTCCTTCCACGCCCTGGAATTTCAGAAAAGTATACCCCATCACCGTATGCCCCGCATCACCCGGATGAATCCGGTCGAGCCCGACAATCGAAAAGGACGGATCGCGCTTTTGCTGCCGGGCATTGATTTCCAGCATAACCGTATTGAAATCGCAGACCGGATAGCCGCGTTTTTCCGCTTCCTCATCAATCACTTTTTTACCGAAATCAACAAGGGCGTCATTTTTACCGAAACCGAATTTAAGCAGATTGGGCCGCGCATTGGCATTCACCATGGTCTGATCATACGGCGATGATTTGATTAATGAAATCCGATCGACATCCAGAGCTTCCAGATGATCCAGCAGTGTTGCATAATTGGCGGTATACCATCCCAGCTGCTTTTCATGAAACGTCATCAGTTCTTCTTTACTGGAGGCCGATTCAAACTGCCATCCCCCCACATCATTCATCCCCAGCATGACGGCGGCCGCCGTCGGCCGATAGCTCCGGACATCACGTTCCCAGATTCCATCCCCGTCAGCCGAAGTCCGCTGCGCACCGCCATGCGCATTATCTCCACTGATCCCCGCATTGAAGCAGGCCACCCGCAAATGCGGAAAATGCGTGGCATAAAAATACTGCACCAGCGTATGGTAACTCCCTCCATGTGTAATGCTGTCGCCCACAAACACCACCCGCTCATTTTCGCGAAACGGTTCTGCACACAGTACCCCTGTTATAAACAGCATCGCCATCAACAT
The DNA here is from genome assembly GCA_004299845.1 of Verrucomicrobia bacterium S94. NCBI lineage: Bacteria > Pseudomonadati > Verrucomicrobiota > Verrucomicrobia bacterium S94. Next base: position 1,659,123 of record CP036201.1, read on the forward strand.
CTTCAGTCTCATCTTTTCCGCTCCTTCCAGACTCCGGAATTTCCAAAATCGGAAAGTATACCGTAGAACCGGAACAGATCGAGAGGATTGGTTTGCAGAAATCGCAGTTTTTGCATTGGGTAACGCTCAGCGAATACGCCATAGTTTTCTTCGGTTTAAACAACAAGGATGCTGCTATGGGAATAACGGTGAATGTGAAGGGCGTAAAATTCGGCGGAAAGAATCCGCTGGCCATGATTGCGGGGCCGTGTGTGATTGAAAGCCGCGAAGGCTGTATGGCTATTGCCGACAGACTGGTCAGACTGTCAAAAAAACAGAACATTCCCTTCGTTTTCAAAGCCTCCTACGACAAAGCCAACCGGACCTCCATCGACTCCTTCCGCGGTCCGGGCATTGAAAAGGGCCTCGAAATCCTCTCCGAAATCAAAGCAAAATATGATATCCCGGTCCTTACCGATGTGCATAGCGTGGAAGAAGTTAAAATTGCCGCCCAGGTGGTCGATATAATACAGCTCCCGGCCTTTATGATCCGCCAGACCGATTTTGTGGTGGCCGCCGGAGAAAGCGGCGCGGTAGTGAATGTTAAAAAAGCCCAGTTTGCCGCACCGTGGGATATGGTGAATGTCGTGAAAAAAATCGAATCCACCGGAAACCGAAAAATCCTGCTGACCGAGCGCGGCGCGTCTTTCGGGTACAACACCCTTGTTGCCGATATGCGCAGTCTGATCATTATGCGGGAATTCGGTTATCCCGTCATTTTCGACGCCACCCATTCTGTACAATCCCCCGGCGGACAGGGCGACACCTCGGGCGGTGACGGGCGTTTTGCGCCCTATCTCGCCAAAGCCGCGGCCGCCGTCGGCGTTGACGGCATGTTTATTGAAACCCACCCCAATCCGGCAGAAGCACTCTCCGACGGCCCCAATATGATTCCCACCAAAGACCTTCCCGGACTCTGGAAAAAACTGGATGCGATCGACCGGATTAAATAAACGCAGATTCTCCACAGCCGAAACCGTATGACCGCCGCAGAAAAACATCTGGCCAAAGTCGATCCCATCATGGCGGAACTGATCCGAATTCACGGTCCCTGTCCGATACCGGCCCGGAAAACCGCTTCTCTCTTTCACATGCTGGCATCAAGCATAATGGCTCAGCAGCTTTCCGTAAAAGCCGCATCAACCATTCAAGGCCGCGTACAGAAACTTTGCGGAAAACCGCTGACCCCCGGATCGGTTACCAGCGTGACCGATGACCAGCTTCGCGCCGCCGGACTTTCCAGATCAAAAGCGGTTTACATCCGCAACATTGCCGAAGCGGTTCAGAATGGACTGACAAAAAAGAAACTCCAGACCTTAACCGATAAAGAAGCAATTGAACGGCTTACAGCGATCAAGGGAATTGGCGTATGGACGGCGGAAATGTACCTGATATTCGGCCTCAAACGGCCCGATATTTTATCACTGGGCGACGCCGGCCTGCAACGGGCCGCCCGCGAACTCTACAATCAGGGACAGATACAGAACGATCTTCTTCCGACTCTGGGGAAAAAGTGGAAGCCCTATCGTTCCACCGCCAGCTGGTATCTCTGGCAGGCCCTGAATAACAAACCGTTATAAACTCAGCAGTTCCTGAACGTCCTCCCAGGTGAGTTTCTGCATCACCTGTTCGTCGGTCGTAAGGGTGGAATCGATAATTCCTTTTTTGTGTTCCTGCATCGCGAGTACCTTTTCTTCGACCGTACCTTTGGTGATCAGCTTAACCGAATATACCGTTCGCTTCTGACCGATACGGTGCGCGCGGTCAGTAGCCTGATCTTCGACAGCCGGGTTCCACCACGGATCAAAATGAATCACCATATCAGCACCGGTCAGATTCAATCCGGTGCCTCCGGCTTTAAGACTCATCAGAAAGACCGGAATCGTGTGGTCTTTATTGAATTTACGGACTACATCCTGACGATCTTTTGTACTGCCGTCGAGATAACAGAACTTGATACCGCGCTCTTGCATCTCTTCCTTCAGAATCGCCAGCATACTGGTGAACTGGCTGAACACAAGTACACGGTGTTTGCTGTCAATGGCCTCATTCAGCAGTTCAAAAAACAGCTCCATCTTGGCCGACGGATGTTTGCTTTTCACTCCGTCAAGTTTAAGCAGATCGATATGATTGCAGGTCTGGCGCAGGCGCAGCAGGGTTTTAAGAATTTCCATCCGGCTCTTATTGAAGCCCTCTTTCTCAACCATCTCATTAATCCGGGCCTTGGAATCCGCCAGCAGCTGCTTATAAACCCTGTGCTGATCCTGAGTAAGTTTACACGGAGCCACTCGGACAATTTTTTCGGGAAGATCTTTGGCCACGTGCTTTTTCAGACGGCGCAACAGGAAGGGGTGCAGCTTACGGCGCAATTTGATCTGCGCAAGATCGCCTTCGGCACCGCCATTGAGAATCGGCAGTTCATAATTCTCCCGGAAATCCTTATGATCTCCAAGATAACCCGGCATCAGATAATCCATTATGGACCACAGATCCGTCACCCCGTTTTCAATCGGCGTTCCGGTCAGCACCAGTTTATGATCCGCCTTAATCCTCTTCGCAGCCAGCGCATTCTGCGTGGTGCGGTTTTTGATGTGCTGAGCTTCATCCAGAATTGCAATGGAATAAGTGTGTTCAAGATGTTTCTCAATATCCCGCCGCATCAGCGCATAGGACGTGATCACCAGATCCGATTTGGGAATATTTTTCCACTTCCGGTGCCGATCCGTGCCATGCAGAATCAATGCTTTGAGATTGGGCGTAAATTTAGCGGCTTCCTCTTTCCAGTTTTCCACCAGACTGGTCGGACAGATAATCAGCGCCGGTTTTCCCTGTTGCGAATCATCCTCGCGCCCCATCTGAATCCAGGCCAGCGTCTGCAACGTTTTACCCAGCCCCATTTCATCAGCCAGAATACCGCAGAAACCCCGACGCTCCAGAAACCGCAGCCAGTTGACTCCTTCCTTCTGGTAGGAACGCAAAGTGGCTTTAAGCTCAGGATGCAGCTCAACCTCCTCCACCGACACCTGTTCATTCTGGATTTTTGCATTTTCCATCCAGGAGGGCGTGGCTTCGATATTAATCCCATCAAGCGCATTCAGCGATGCTTCGACATAACTTCCGTAGATTCCACTCATCCGGAACGAACCGGGCTGTTCACCGGTTCCTACGGCGCAGTCCTCAAACACTTCACGGGCCTGCATGATGGCATCACCGTCGAGCAGAATAGTCCGGCCGTTGCGTTCAATGAATGAATCCCCCTTCATCAATGCCCGCTGAATATCGCGCTCCGAAACACTGCCGGTGCCTACTTCGTATTCATAACTGACGTCGAAATAGTTTCCATCTTCCGTTTCATCCACGTGGACAACCGGAGTGACATAATCCGCTTTTTCAGCAAAAGGCTTAACACGCCCTTCCAGCTCGACCTGCCATCCGAACCGACGGATCTGCGGCACACCCGTCCCCAGAAAATTCAGCACTTCGCGCGGGCCGACAATATTTTTAAGTGTGTCCCCGGCACGGCCGTCAAAACCGACCCTATGCAGCTTTTCCACGGCCGCTTTTTCTGCAGCCATGTTGCGGATCCGGTATTTCAACAGATCGCGCGGATCGGGAATGGCAAAATTCCCTTTCATATCGGCGCGTCCAGCCACCAGTTCCACTTCTTCGTTATAGCGCGCATACAGCGTGGCCGCCAGCGAGGCCGGACTGCCTTTCACCACCAGACGGAAAGTCGGCTTAGCCGGTTTCATAAAAAAGAGATCGGGGGTGATTTCTGTACGTACCTTGCAGAACTTTTCAGCCTGTGGCAGTTCCGTCATGAGAAAAGCCGGAACACTTTCGCGCGGAATCAGCAACTCCGAACGATATACTTCGTGCAGCGATTTCGGCAGAATACTGCTCAGCGGATAAAACTCACCTGCAGCGAAAATCCAGCCACTGTTCTGACCGATGATATACTGCGGAAACAGATCCCGTTCACCATTGAGCAGTTCGGTCACCACATTCAGAATCAGCTCGCCGTTTTCACGGTCCATATCCATCTCGAGAACGCTGTCCAGCGTCTCATTATTAACCTTGTAGCCTTTTTTCCGACCTTTATGATGAATGGTCTTTCCCTGATGGAGTCGAAGAATATTGATAAAATCATAGACGGAAATTTCGATTTCGTTCTTCAACGCACCGTTGCAGACGTCCTCAAGTACATAGAGCAGATTTTCATCGCGTCGGGGAAAAGCAAACGGAAGATCCACCGGAACATCCATAGCTTTACACCGTTTTTTCTCATACTCCACTGAGATGTGAATTTTAACCTTTTCCGCTTCAAGCTGTTTTTCCCAGTCTTTATCAAGCTCAATATAAAGACCGGCTTCTATCGCTCCGGGCGCATCCTGCCGTACACGATTGATGCGCGTGCCCTCCGCCGCCTTAACGATGCGGTCAATCCGTTTTTTCTCCGCCACAGCCCGTTCATTTCTGGTGGACTCAGAATGCTGTTTGAGGACCTCAAGCCCCATCGCAACCAGATGAGAACAGATCAGCCCCCGCTCCTGGTTATCTCGGCAAGGGCAGTGATTTTCCACCAGACCGTTCTTCAGAATCTCGAATTTACTCCGCATTCCACGGGGACCGAGATTGAGCTGACCGGTGACAAAGGGAGGTTCATAGGTCACTTTTTCGACCACGCCGCGCTCAAAAAGCGCCTTCCCATCACGAAATGCACGCCAGCCGGCCCAGTCTTTCAGCTTTTTTTCAGTATATGAAATTTCATCATTCATACGGTATCCGCAACCTTCTCCCTGCAGGAAATAGGGGCCATTTTCTCCACTTCAGCAGATAAATCGATAAAAAATTCGGCTTTTTATCCTAATCGAATCCCAATTCCGAAAATTCCACCCCCAGGAACTCAACATTTCAACGGAAATACGCTCAAAACAGATATTGACGCGAACGCGGCCCGAGAACATTATGCGCGCCTTTGAAACGGGGAAACGCCATGCAGCGCATCATGAAAAAATCGAAAATACACACCGCCACCATTACCGGACTGGAACTGTATTATGAAGGCAGCATCACGATCGACCGGGATCTGATGGATGCCGCAGACATGCTGCCCGGCGAACAGGTCCAGATCGTTAACCTGAACAACGGCGAACGGTTCGTCACTTACACCATAAGCGGCGAACGCGGATCCGGCGCCATCGAACTTAACGGCCCCGCCGCCCGGCTGGCGGCCAAAGGCGACAAAGTGATCATTATTTCCTACGGCAACTACGACGAAGAAGAAGCCCGCGCTCTCGATCCCATCGTTGTTTTTGTGAATGACCGGAATCGAATCGTTCAGAAATGAGCGACTACCTCTATCAGAACACCCGGCAGTTTTTCGGTCAGCTTGCCGGCGGTTCCGAATCCTGCGGCGAAGCGGAACTCAAAACCCTCGGTGCCACCAGAATCCGAAAAGGCTACCTCGGCTGCTATTTCTGCGCCGACCCGACAGCGATGTATAACATCGTCTACAAAACACGCATCTTTTCACGTATCCTCGCACCGCTGATCGTCTTCGACTGCCATTCCGAAAAATATCTCTACAAAACCGCGCAGAACATTGACTGGACCGATTTTCTTACACTCCACAAAACATTTGCCATCACCTCCAACGTGGCCAAAAGCAACATCCGGAATTCCCAGTACGCCGGACAGATCCTCAAAGATGCCATCGTCGATCAGTTCCGCGAAAAAACGGCTCAGCGCCCGAACGTCGACACCCGCTTCCCCGATCTGCTGCTGAATCTTTATATTCATGAAAACAAGGCCCGTATCAGTGTCGATCTCGGAGGAGGATCATTGCACAAACGCGGTTACCGCACCGAATCGGTCGAAGCTCCGATGCAGGAAACGCTCGCCGCCGCCATTCTCCAGCTTGCGGAATGGAACGGCGAACGTCCGCTGTACGACCCGTTCTGCGGATCCGGAACCCTTCTCTGTGAAGCCTTCATGCGAGCCGGCAACGTTCCCGCGTCCTATCTTCGGAAAAAATTCGGCTTCCTTCGCCTGCCCGATTTTGATGCCACCCACTGGAATCAGATCAAAACCCAGGCAAACCACGAAACCAAAGATATTGCGGATGGTCTGATTCGCGGTTCCGACCTCAATGCCGACGCTGTCAAAGCAGTTCGCGCCAACCGGGCGGAACTTCCTGAAATCGGAACCATTAAAGTACGCCGTGCCGATTTCCAGGATCTGGAAGGCTTTGAAAACACCGTTATCGTCACCAATCCACCCTACGGCATCCGTCTCGGGAACTCCGAACAGGTGGGCGGGCTACTGAAAACATTCGGTGATTTCCTGAAACAGAAATGTACCGGCTCCACCGCCTTTATTTATTACGGCGACAAAACGCTCGTAAAAAAACTCGGCCTCAAACCCGAATGGCGACACGAACTCCGCGCCGGCGGCCTCGACGGCGTCCTCTGCAAATACAAGCTGTATTAAAAATGCTCACCATCTTATCTTTTTTGAGAATATCAAGTTAGAGCAATCACGGCTCTTCCTGCATTTTTTCGTATTTCTATTTTTACACACCCCTTTTTTTCATTGAAAAAATCACTTTTTCCACAATATTAACCCCCTGATGATCGCATCGAACTTTCAAATTCTTTTTCAAAACAAGACTTGCGGATAATCGAAAAACTTTACCAAATACTGGCATACCATCTGCTGTATATGTAACACTGGAATTTTGTAATTACAGAAAGAGTGAGAGAAATAATGCAAAAAACCGAATCCATCCAATTATTAAGTTTGATATGTCTTCTTTAACTATCATTATTCAATCAAATGAAAAATCCATATCGCTGATATAGTGATAATACTCCTCCGCAAAAAACATAAGTATATGAGCAGAATAATTACAGGATTATCCGGGCACCACCGACTGCAGTGTAGGTCTACCCGGCATATTACACAGACTGCAACAGCATCTATTCAAAAAAAAGCTGCATTTACCTTAACCGAAGTATTGGTCGCTCTGTTTCTGGCAGTTCTCGCGGTTACTTCCACATACAAACTATTAAACTATTCCAGAAATGTTTTACGGTCCTCATCCGGTCAGCTGGATGCATTGAATCGAGCCCGATCCTGCCTGGAATATCTACGCACGCTGGATTTCGATCATGCCTATCTCAACGTCGGAGAACAACTTCTGAACAGGAACGGAGAAACGTTCGAATATGAGGTTGAACTTTACAACGGAAATTCAGATATCAAGCAAATTACCGTTAAAGCCGAGTGGACAAGCGTTGCTTCCGGCAAAACCCGCGAAACTGAACTTGTAACCCTTCTCTCTCGTTCGCTGCATTCGGGTTCGGATTAAGGACTTTACTGTGAAAACTAATCTTAAATGCAAACAGGGCCTTACCTTAATTGAAATCATGGTTTCGCTGGCGCTTGGCATGATGGCGATGGCCGGTTTTCTGATGATATATATAAACTTTTTGAATCATTCAGAATCTGCAGTCATATGGAGAGATGCCGACAATAACGCCAGCATGGCTATCGAGCGTATAATCCGCGGAGACGACACTTTAAAAGGGTTACGGGAATTTGACCGGAATCAAATTTTCAACAGTTCTTCGGGAGGCAACTGGACTATCCAGGATAATGGTTCCAATGACGGTTTTACTTACTCGGCCGAGGATCAGACCATTTACGACCAGGATGGCAATATCGTCATCGAAAATGTGGCAGCCTCCACGCTCGTTCGTACCAACAACTGTATTAATTTGTCCATAAGCATTGTTTCCCGGCAGGGACAGATCATCTCGACTCAAGAATATCACACAACGGTTCAACCTAGAAACAAGTGAGAATTCCAATGAAAACAAAATCAACCCCAAATAAGTATCATCACCGGAACGGCTCCATCCTGATCACCATCCTCGTGATCCTGTTTGTACTTTCATCCATTCTGGGAGGAGTGCTGACTCTGAGCACCCAGTATTTCTCCCTGGCCGTAAACAGAGTTGATTTCGAACAGGCTCTCTATCTAGCCGAAGCAGGGATTGAGCGAGCCTGTAACTATATTGAACGAAATGGAATCAGAAATTATAGAGGAAACGGCACGATCGGCGATGGGACATTCACGTACAATATCAGTAAAGACGGTTTTTATGAAGGTACCATAGAAGCGGAAGGTGAAGTAAACGGCAAAAAACGGAAAATTAGACTTACCGGAGTCCGTAACGCAACTTTTGCCTCATATTCTTTCTGGGTCGACGATAACGGAAGAGTTAATTTTGCAACTGGAGACTATTTTGACGGAAGAGTTCATACCGGAACTGCACCCTATTTTTCAGGGAGTCCGATATTTGACGGAAGATTCACCAGCACGGCATCTTCATACGCTCGCGATTCCGGACCTACAAATTCCGTACAATTCAATGCCGGCTATGAATACGGCGTAGACCAGCCGGATATGTCGGAAATCAGTTTTGATGATATGCATAGCTTTGCCCAAACCAATATTACCTCTGACACGCTGTTGCTGACCGGCGAAACAGAAATCACGTTTGCCGACACCGAAATCGTGATCACCAACCCCGGAAACGGGTGGAAGAATTACTACTATACCATCAGTGATGAACAACTTGTTTACATTCAGAGTGGTTACATCACTGTAACAACCGTAACCACCAATGAAGAAGAGTCAGCCACTTCAAACTACGTTAAAGTCGGACACCCGAATGGCGATTATTACCGCCTAAATAACGGGACTTATGTTAAAGCAGAAAAAGACAAAGGTGAATATAATCATAGAGGTAATTACAAAGGCTATCCAAATGGCAAATATGTTTACCTAACGAACGGGTCCCTCGTTAAAGCAAAAAATGGCCAAGGCGAGTTTGACGTTGAAATGGAAACAACAACAACCATATCTACAAATGTAGCCACCGTATATTCGGAAGGAACGTTGCAACTGAACGGCGGCACGCTGGACGGGCGGATTACGATTATTACAGAAGACGATATCTACATTAACAACCACATTGATTATGCACTGGATCCGCTTGACACAAATGCATGTGATGCAGCTATCGCGGAAGCCGCTGCCAATGGTGAGGATCACGATTATGATGACGTTGTCAACGATGCTCTGGGCCTTGTTAGCGGAAGCGATGTCGTCGTCACCACTTCTGCACCGGATGATCTACGTATAGACGCTTCGATTATGGCTACCGGTGATGGTAGCGGCGTAAAATATGGTCATTCTTATAACGACTCTTATGACGGCTGTTTCGTTGTGGATGATTTTGACTACTACGCACATCGCGGAAATATATACCTGCTTGGAGGAATTATTCAGAAAGACCGTGGTCCGGTAGGACTCGTTTCAGGAAACGGTTATTCCAAAAACTATACCTTCGACCAACGCTTTTCAGCATATCCGCCGCCCTATTTTCCGCCACTGGGAGATGAACTCACTTATCAATCCTGGGAAGAAGTAGTAACGAACTAAAATGGATACATCGGACAAAATTATATTGGGAGTTTGTTCGGGCTGTCTCCTTATCGGTCTGTTACAACATAGAGCAACAACCCGCCGGGAAACAGTCCCTCCCCAAACCGAAATGGATGAACAGTCGGCATCAACCGGAAAGCAACAGCCTACCGGGAGAAAAGCAAACGACGGAAAGACTTATCATATCGTAAACGACATGCCAGAGCCCGGTGCGGTTATTGCTCAGAAAAGCCGGAACAGACAGAAACTGGAAACTGCACTGGAAAGACGGGAAAAATGGGGGAAAGAGAAATGGGACCCACGCGATAGTCCTGACTATTTTCAAATTCGGGAGGGATATAAAAACATGATTCTTAACGATCCATCCAGTACACTTACAGAAGCTGAAAGATGGGAAATCATCGAGTCGCGAGCTATTCCCTGGTAATAAAACAGGAATTTTGCATTTTTTCCATTTGTGCCAACCTCGAATTTTCTGTCAGATCGACAAAAAACATCATCCCATAACTCATCAGTGATGTATGGATAATGTAAACGCCTCTTCCTTCATCTCGTAGGCAACCCTGCCAAAGCCTGATAATTTGTCAGGCATGGATACGAATGAAAACACGACGCCGGGGCGGGCTTCCTATACCGAGGAGGAACGCCGGGAACTGATTGAGGAGTTTAAATCGTCGGATTTGACGCAGGCGGCGCTCTGCCGGGAATGGAGCATCAACCCGAAAACGCTGGCCCGTTGGCTGCGGATTGAACGACAGGAAGCGGAGGTTTCGTTCTGCGAGGTGGACATTCAGTCAGAATCTCCTCCGGTGGATGATCTGAGGATCTGCCTGCCGAACGGGATTGAGGTGCAGCTTCGAATTTCCTGTCTCAGCAACTGGGCACAGTTCTACAGAAGGCGGCCGAATGTTGAACCGGGCTCTGCACGGGAAGGTAAACTGCCTGCTCAAGAAACTGTTCGGACGCAGCAGCGAAAAGTTCAATCCCGATCAGATGGAACTGTTGTTCGAGGAGCTTCGCGAGATGCAGGATGCACTTGATGAAGCGGAAGAAAAACTCGAAGAGCCTGAAAGCAAGCCCTCACGTCGCGGCAAACGCAAGCCGCTCAAAGAACGCATTCCTGAAGACCTCCCGACGGAACGCGTCGTTATCGTTCCGGATGAAGTAAAAGCTGCTCCTGAGAGCTATAAAAAGATCGGAGAGGAAACCGTTGAGGAGCTCGACGTCACGCCGACCCAATACTTCCGCCGCATCATCGTTCGTGAAAAATATGTTAAAATGGACGACCGTAGCGTAGCACCGCTAATTGCTCCGGCTCCGAAGCGGTTGATCCCGAACAGCTATGCATCGGCCGGGCTGATCCAAAGCATCATTCTGAACAAATACTGTGACCACCTTCCGCTCTACCGGCAGGAAATGACTTTAAAATATCGTCACGACATTGAAATCAGCCGCAAAACGATGGGCAACTGGATGTATCTGATCGCCGACTGGCTGACGCTGATTTATGAAGCGCTCCGCAATGAAATCAGACAAAGCGGATATATGCAGATTGATGAAACCATGCCTATCCGGTTGACACAGGTTAATGCTTGGGCATAAATTGACGCATGCCAAATTACCCACGAACTTTGCTTGAATTTCAAAATCTTTTCCCGGAGGAGGCTGCCTGTTTGCGCTATTTAGAACATATCAGATGGCCAGAAGGATTCGAATGCCCATCCTGCAACCAGAAGGGAGTCCCATGGCACCACAAGACCCGACCTCGTGTTTTAGAATGTCGAAAGTGCAATCATCAGGTTAGTCTCACTGCTGGAACGATTATGCACAGAACACAGCAACCTCTCCAGATTTGGTTTTGGGCTGCATATCTAACGACAACACAAACCACTGGGCTGAGTGCCTTGCAGTTTCAACGGCAACTTGGCATCAAACGATATGAAACTGCATTCCTGATCCTGCATAAACTACGGGCTGCCATGGTGCGACCCGATCGAGATCAAATTGGTGTCGAGTGGCCAGTTGAGGTGGACGAAACGTACGTCGGAGGTAAGACGCAGGGAGAGGGGAAAGGTCGACATCACAAATCGCTTGTTCTTGGGATGGTGGAGGTTATACCTCGAAACAAAATGACCGAACCTGATCCAAACCTTCCATCAGGGCAACGTCCACAACATCAGGGAGGCCATGGACGCGGTTTTATTGCGGGAAGATTACGTCTTGAGCTTATACCCAACCGAAAACAGGAAACATTGGAGGCGATAGTTTCAGCCAACGTACATAAAAAAGCCAAAGTGAGAACCGATGGTTGGGTTGGCTATAATAGCCTGCATAAACTGAAATATGACCATAAGGCGGTAGCTATCTGTGGTGACCAAGTGAAGACAGATCAGCATCTCCCCATGATTCATATTGTGTTTGGAAATCTTGATGCGTGGCTTTTGGGAACGCACCATGGCGTAAGTTCAGCACACTTGCAGGGTTATCTCAATGAATACGTGTTCCGGTTCAACCGCAGATACTGGCCCATGGTGGGTTTTGAGAGTGTGCTAAAAATTGCCGTCCAAGCGAAACCGGAGACTGAACAAAAATTTTATGAAAATGCGCGCATACGGGCGTCTTCATCGAACATGTCTTAACCGGATAGGCACGGATGAAACCTTCATAAAATATCAGGATCGGAAAAAGGACCACTGTCCTAACGGATACCTGTGGGCTTATCACAGTCCCGGGGCCGGAGTGCTGTTTGAATGGTTTCCGAGCCGGACCGCCGATTGCCTTGATCCGATGCTTGAGGGTTATGAAGGATGCATCCAGACCGACGGCTATGGAGCCTATACGTCCTGGCTGAACAATCCGAATCATCAAAAAGAAAAAGACGCAGTCATTCACGCCGCCTGCTGGGCGCACACCCGCGGCAACTTCGTGGAGGTTCCGGAAAACTCAACCGCCCGAAAGGTTGTAAAGCTGATCGCCAAACTCTACCGCACCGAAACAGATCTTCGGAATAATCCGGAGCTTGAGCGCGCGGATTACCGGGAGGAACATGCTTCCCCCGTTCTGGATAAAATCAAAAAAGATCCTTGATAAAGAGCAGATCCGCCAGTTGCCGAAGAGCAACTTTGGAAAGACTATCGCTTATGCGCTTGATCGTTGGGAGGCGCTTAATCTCTATCTCAAACACGGAACGCTCGAGATCGACAACAACCTGGTTGAAAACGCCATCCGTCCAACCGCACTGGGTAAAAAGAACTTCCTGTTTTTCGGCAGCCCGAACTCTGGTCAGACGAGCGCCGTCATCTACAGCCTCGTCGAAACCTTCCGGAAGCTCGACATCAATCCATCTGAGTACTTCAAAGAGCTACTCGATGCCCTGCCGACCATGCAGCAATCAGAAGCGGTCCACTGGACCCCAGTGCGCTGGTCGGCTACCTGAAATCAAACGATATAGTCGTTGTCAATGGGGTGATCGAAAAGGCGCATACGGTTCAAATGCCCTCCTTCATGCGTTCAAGTTCGTAGAGTCATTCTATACTGAGTAGCGTTTGTAGCCTCACTTATTCTGGTGATGTGACGGAGCTGAACCGCGGCCTGCATCAGGGCCAAACGGCCGTCTCCCGAAGCACGGAAAATCCGTGTTATTTAAGCTCTACGTTCAATCTATAGAATCCTTCATTACCGGTATTGTGGACGGTGTCGGTGTAGTTCGACTGAGGATACGGGATACCGTTGGTCAGCGGGGTCAATCCATTGGTCAGACCATCAATCCAGCTTACGCCGTAGACGCGGCCGGATACCGAGTTCCATTCTATGACAAAACCGGCCTGTGTTTCATACTGATTATCGATCCGGAAATACGACAGCGCATTCGTCGGAATCGTGTCGGCAATGAATTCTTCAATATTCAGGAAACCATCACCGTCACTATCAACCTGATCACCGGGATATCCGCCCGGGAAGTACTGCATTTTCCAGGCACTTGAAACCACCAGATTTCCGCGGAATCCGGTATCCGGCTGGCTGAATCCCCCTATTCCTCCTCCATTATACGGCCTCACCCAGTAATAGTAGAGTTGGTCCACCGCACCGCCGATATCGTTATATATATTCGTTACTGTATTACCGATGTAGGCTGCGCTCAGCTCATTACTCGTTGTGCCTCGATAGAGGTAATAATAAGTTGCTTCCGGAATTAGATCCCATGTGATGACGGTGTGATCTTCATAGTCACCATCCGTGGCACTGACATCGACCGGAATCTCCAGCGGATGCTGAATCACAGTGAAGGTCTGTGAGGCCACCGTGATGGTGCCTGTTCTGGAAAGCGAACCGGCATATGCTCCGATCGAATAAGCCACCGTTCCGTTATTCGTTCCCGGACTGCCGGACAGAACCGTTATCCAGTTCAGGCTTTCCGTTGCGGTCCAGAATTCACCTGCCGATGCGGTAACCTCAACCGTTCCATTTCCTCCGGACGCAGTAAACGTTGCTGACGATGTATTCAATGATCCGCTTCCGGGGCGCCATCCGCTGTCACCCACACTGAATGTGCTCGTATTGGTGAAGCCGCCGGCACTGACCCAGTAGTAATACAACTGCCCCGGCACAGCTGTATAGTCAGAATAACTGCTCGTTCCCGCTGTCCCGACCTGAATGGCCAAGGAGCTATCGTTTAGCAGACTTCGCCAGACCTCGTAGGAGGATATACCCGAGATACCATTCCAGGTCAGAGATACCCGATCCAGATATGTACCGTCGGTGGCCATGAGGTTTGCCGGTATTTCCGCCGCCGTACTGCCCTGCATGACCAGATCAAACGGCTCGGGATTAGCCGTCGGATTCACTACCGTGAGGTAGTACGTGTAATCCGGCCGCCAGGGCCAGCCGTCAGTATTCCGCAGATACTTGTTCAGCGTATACGAGCCGGAGGTGCGGTACCAGTGATCCGATGAGGTTTGCGACGGAAGCGTTCCCTGCTCAAGATAGACGTTCAATGCTGAGCTGTTGGTCTGACTGTGAATCCATCGAACCGCATCGGCCGGAACATCAATCTGATAGGTTATGCTGGTGCCGGCGGGAACGCTGGTTGAGACGGTTCCACCTTCAAAGTCCACTTTTTCATATTCCGGAATGGTCCCGCCGCTCACGGTCGAACTTACTGAGAAAGACGCATCGGATTTGGCAAAGAAACTGACATAGTAGACATGCCCCGGACGCAGCGGCGGCATATTCAGGGTATGCGTTCCTGTATCCGGATAATTCGGACGGGGTGTTCCCGAGTTTTTATAGTCCAGGTTCCAGTCCCGAATATATGAGGTTGAATCCGAGAAAAGTTCCCAATGTCCCGCCGGCACAGTATCACGGATAAACATATCCACATTACCGGAGGCCTGCGAATAGGTGATTTCCCAGTTTACCGGCGCATTGGTTGGAACCTCCACCCGATAGTGGCGCCAGTCGTTATCCGCCAGCAGCTGTCCCGTATAACTTTCCCCATCCAGAGTCAGCTCCTGCACATTTCCTCCTGCATAGCTGTTTCCGCCGGAGACCTTCAACCGGTATCGGGCATTGCTCGTTCCTTCGGCTTTGACCATCAGATACCAGATCCCGGGCTCAAGGGAATCCGCATATCGACCGTCATACGGCACCCAGTTTCCATATTCCGTATTGGCCGTACTGTTCAGATAGCGATCATAAAGCGTTCCATGATTAATCGTGTCATGATCCAGCGTCGGAACATTTCCGGCGCGGATATAGAGATTCGGATTTCCGCTGATCGCTTCCAGCTGTGTCCGCAACAGGCCGGCATTGTTCTCCGGAACGGTCACCGCATAAATATGGTAGAACCCGTTATTCAGATCCACACCCTGATCCACCGGAAGCGGCAGACCGGCTTCGTTTACTCCGCTGTCTCCAAACAGAGGCACAGACAGCCCCGGTGTGGAAATCGTTTCTCCAACCGACGGCATAATCCACGAACGTTCCGGAATGACCACCGAACTTGTGAGCGTGAAATCGGTTGCCCCAACGCCTTTGACTTCTACATACCATGTGCCCGGCGAAAGAAACGGCGGAACCACCATCAATGCATCCGACCGGAAATAGGTCTGATAACTCTGCTGATTTCCGGCCGGCAACAGATCCTTGCGCGCTCGAACCTGAGCATCGCCCCGAGTGACCGATGTAGTCAGATACCAGCCCGCCACCGGATTGCCGTCCACAACGTCCGGCACATCCACACGGTAGAAAATACGCTCATCATCCACCAGCGTGGCAGAAGCTACATTGGAATTCCCATTTGTATTCAATACGGCATCAATATTCAGGTCTGGCGGAACCAGATCCTCAATCACAAGCTGATATTCCCCGTTCACCAGAGAACCTTCATTATTTCGATCCCCGATCACCAGCGACCACAGCCCCTCCGTCGGATTCGGAATGGTTATAATATCAGGATCCGTATAGCTGGAACTATTCCCGCTGTACAGACCGTAGCTGAGTCCATTCGGAAACGCAGAATCCGTTCTCAGATTCAGCTCCGGCATCCCCGACACGTTTTCCAGCCGCACCTGTACGCCCAAGGTTCCTGACTGAACCGTGAAGCGGTAGAGATCTGCTTCTCCGGCTTCATAATTGTTCGAACGAATGAGGCTTCCGGCCACAGGAAGAAGACCCAGGTTATCCACCACGGCCTCGCCCAGACTGCGCAGCACTGCACCTGACGTACCGGTGCCGATATTACTGCCCGACGGGTTCTGTCCTTCGCTCACCACCATCAGGTAATAGGTGCCGCCCGGAATCGTCGTTTCACCACTGGCCGGAAGCAGCGTGTAATATTCATCCCCGCTTTTACGGAAGGTCGGAAGATATGAAACACTTTGGTCCGGCGAATAGGTCGGGTTCTGGTATTGCGCAATATTAGGCACATAGTCTTTGCGGATAAACAGCGAACTCTCACCGACCGTATTTTCCAAATGGACGCGCCAACTGCCGGTATTCGTGGGCACCTCAACCCTGAAATACCGGACATCACGCGGGGCCAGGTCGGTGATCACCGCACTGCCGCCATTGAATGCAACCGGTTGCGGTTCATACGTCATACCATTCCCCACGGCACTGCTCACAAAGCTGTAGGTTGACGTAGTCGAGGTGGAGCTGTTGTAGAAGCCGATGTAATAACTGCCCGGTTCCAGCGGACGGCCCATGGCCATCGACAGCAGATATTCCGGATAGTTCTGACTTCCGTCGGAACTCCGATAGAACCCCGACCAGTCAGCCGTCGAGGTCGACCACTGGTAACCACTTGTCCATGAACCGGCTGACCGCCAGTGCGTCCAGGAGGTTGAATTGATCGCATCCGGCAGCTCATCCCGCTTGATGACCATAGTCGGCTGCTGCCCGCTCCAGGAATTAACCCGTAGCTCCCACCCCAGTATATCCTGTCCATTGGTCTGTTCCGGAATATCCATGTGATAGTAGCGCCATTCGTTCGGCGGAATCACCACGCCGGCATCTCCCCCGCCGTCGATCTGAATTTCCGAAGCTCCGACGGTGACCACTCGCAAGGTGTATGATCCGGCAGACACTGAATTTCCGCTCCGCGAATCATTGATCATCAACGAATAAGTTCCTGACGGCGGGTTCGCAATCGTAATCAGTTCCGTATCCGTATGATTATAGGTATACCCGGAATACTGGCCATAGCTCGCCCCGTTCGGCATATTGCCGTCGGTACGCAGATTCATTTCCGGACTGCCTACGCGGTCTTCAAGACGGACTTCCAGTGCAAGCACACCCGCCGGAACCGTAAATTCCATCAGGTTGACCTCGCCGGCGGCATACGATTGCGTATCGCTCAACTCCCCTGCCACCGGAACCGTCCCGAGATCCTGAATCACGGCTTCGCCCAGACTGCGCAGTACCGCACCTGACGTACCGGTGCCGATATTGTTGCCCGACGGATTCTGTCCTTCGCTCACCACCATCAGGTAATAAGTGCCGCCCGGAATCGTCGTTTCACCACTGGCCGGAAGCAGCGTGTAATATTCATCCCCGCTTTTACGGAAGGTCGGAAGATATGAAACACTTTGGTCCGGCGAATAGGTCGGGTTCTGGTATTGCGCAATATTAGGCACATAGTCTTTGCGGATAAACAGCGAACTCTCACCGACCGTATTTTCCAAATGGACGCGCCAACTGCCGGTATTCGTGGGCACCTCAACCCTGAAATACCGGACATCACGCGGGGCCAGGTCGGTGATCACCGCACTGCCGCCATTGAATGCAACCGGTTGCGGATCATAGCTCATGCCTGTGCCGATGGCACTGCTCACAAAGCTGTAGGTTGACGTAGCCGAGGTGGAACTGTTGTAGAAGCCGATGTAATAACTGCCCGGTTCCAGCGGACGGCCCATGGCCATCGACAGCAGATATTCCGGATAGTTCTGACTTCCGTCGGAACTCCGATAGAACCCCGACCAGTCAGCCGTCGAGGTCGACCACTGGTAACCGCTCGTCCATGAACCGGCTGACCGCCAGTGCGTCCAGGAGGTTGAATTGATCGCATCCGGCAGCTCATCCCGCTTGATGACCATAGTCGGCTGCTGCCCGCTCCAGGAATTAACCCGCAGCTCCCACCCCAGTATATCCTGTCCATTGGTCTGTTCCGGAATATCCATGTGATAGTAGCGCCATTCGTTCGGCGGAATCACCACGCCGGCATCTCCCCCGCCGTCGATCTGAATTTCCGAAGCTCCGACGGTGACCACTCGCAAGGTGTATGATCCGGCAGACACTGAATTTCCGCTCCGCGAATCATTGATCATCAACGAATAAGTTCCTGACGGCGGGTTCGCAATCGTAATCAGTTCCGTATCCGTATGATTATAGGTATACCCGGAATACTGGCCATAGCTCGCCCCGTTCGGCATATTGCCGTCGGTACGCAGATTCATTTCCGGACTGCCTACGCGGTCTTCAAGACGGACTTCCAGTGCAAGCACACCCGCCGGAACCGTAAATTCCATCAGGTTGACCTCGCCGGCGGCATACGATTGCGTATCGCTTAACTCCCCTGCCACCGGAACCGTCCCGAGATCCTGAATCACGACTTCGCCGAGGCTGTGCAGCACTGCACCTGACGTACCGGTTCCGATATTACTGCCCGACGGGTTCTGTCCTTCGCTCACCACCATCAGGTAATAGGTACCGCCCGGAATGGTTGTTTCACCACTGGCCGGAAGCAGCGTGTAATATTCATCCCCGCTTTTACGGAAGGTCGGAAGAGATGAAAGACTCTGATCCGGCGAATAGGTCGGGTTCTGGTATTGCGCAATATTAGGCACATAGTCTTTGCGGATAAACAGCGAACTCTCACCGACCGTATTTTCCAAATGGACGCGCCAACTGCCGGTATTCGTGGGCACCTCAACCCTGAAATACCGGACATCACGCGGGGCCAGGTCGGTGATCACCGCACTGCCGCCATTGAATGCAACCGGCTGCGGTTCATACGTCATACCATTCCCCACGGCACTGCTCACAAAGCTGTAGGTTGACGTAGTCGAGGTGGAGCTGTTGTAGAAGCCGATGTAATAACTGCCCGGTTCCAGCGGATGGCCCATTGCCATCGACAACAGATATTCCGGATAGTTCTGACTTCCGTCGGAACTCCGATAGAACCCCGACCAGTCAGCCGTCGAGGTCGACCACCGGTAACCGCTCGGCCACGTTGCGGTGGAACGCCAATAGGCATAGGTACCCGTGGTATCCGGAAACTCATCGCGCCGGATCACCATGGTCGGACGCTGCCCGCTCCAGGAATTGACACGAAGCTCCCAGCCGAGAATGTCCTGACCGTTCAGCTCCGCCGGAATATCCACATGATAAAACTGCCAGGTCAAAGGGGCAACCTGAAGCGATCCAGCACTGAACCCGTCTACTGTAACGGCTGCCGGCTGGATATTTCCACTGTTCAGTGTAAAAGCTCCCAGCGCGGCGTCCGGCGAATAAATACCGACATACCAGATATCGGCCTCATGATCCGGATCCTGTAAATAGCCGAGCGAACTGGTCTGGTCGTTATGCGCAACCTGGAAAACAGAGGTGCTTCCGTTTTTACGGTAGTTCCAGCGACCGGGTACAAAATTACGGCGTATCGCGATTTCCGTTCCGGGAACAAAATTGCTGAGATCCAGCAACCAGCCCAGCTGGCCCAATTGCTGGCCAATATCGGATACCGCGAAATAACGCCACCCCGCACGCAACGGATCGTTATTGAGAGTGGAACTGAAAAAGTCAATTTGTGTAATTACGGGTTCGCGGTTCCGTAGATTAAAACTGAAATCAGTATCTCCATAGACTGTGACATAATAAGAGCCATCGCTGAGCGATGCCGGAACCAAAGTGATACTGTCACCCTCTGAAGTACTGTCAATTTCCGAAAAAGCATCATTGTTGAATGCGTTTGGAACTTTATCCAGCCGTACCGCCAGCTCCGGATTTGTACCGGCCGACGGCTCGGCAGTCACCTCCCAGGCGATCTGTTCCGGCGGAACGGGAACGCGGTAGGTCCTGTAAAGAAATCCGGAAGCACTCTGACCAACCAGCGTATTGTTGTAGGTCGTATCAATAATCTCCTGCTGTCGTGAATCCAGCCGGAACTGTTCTCCGGGCACCCCGGAGATACCTACATAATAATAGGACGCGCTGCCCGGCACCACATAATCAGGAACCAGAAGGCCCTGTCCGGTTCGGGTGCGGTCATAATAGCTGTTACTTGATGGATGCGGAGCCAGTCCGTTCCTCACATAAAAAGGAATATTCAGCGTGCCTGTACCGGATGCATCCTGCAACCACAGCCGCCAGGCATATGCGGCGGCCGGAATGGTTGTTTTAAAATAACGAATACCTTCGGGCGGAATTTCAGACACACCGCTGCCGCTACCGGAACCGGCCGCCAGCGCACCGAGATCTTCGGCATAGACATCCCCGGATAACAGATTCCAGGTTGATCCGGCATCCGCCAGCACCGCAATATACCATTCCTGGCCGGAGCCGGATGTTTCAGAAAGATACCGCGTGAAACCATCATCCCCGACATAGACGGAATGGTCTGTATAGGAATAATTATAGCTGTTTGTATAAGGAAGTGCATTCTGGCGGATCAGCAGATCCGCTTCGCCGGAAAGCACATCCAACGCGGTTCGCCATGCGGCGAGATCCGGAAGCTCCGTAGTGATTTTAAAATAATACACTCCGCCATCGGTATTCAGGTTATTGAACACCTCCGTTCCTGCATCAGCCAGACCGGGATCCCAGGTCAATTCAGTCAGGTGAATATCACCAGCAAACAGACTCCAGGAAGCCCCTTCTTCGGCCTCGACCAGAATAAACTTTTCCTGCCCGGCAGTCAGAGGCTGGATAATCGTATCACTACCGGCCAGTTCCGACTCATATTCCCGGTTGTCGGGCGAAACATTTGCAGCTGCATCAGTGTAGAGATCGGCATTTCCGGCGGAAACGTTCAGGACAGTCCGCCAGAATCCCTGGTTAGCCGGTGTATTTGCAGTCGTGATCCGAAACAGGTAACTGTCTTCACGGGTATCTGTATGGGTATAAACCTCCGTGCCGCTCTGCGTAGATCCCGGATCCCACGTCAGTTCTTTCACATGCATGTCGCCGGCAAAAATGCTCCAGACTGAACCAGCCTCAGAGCGAACCAGCAGATACCAGGTCTGAGCCCCCCCGGTAAAGAACGAATAATCCGCTCACTGCCGACAGTGTCCGATTTTTCGACATAATTATTGGTCGTCACAGAAGGCGACGTGCTGATGAAAAGATCCGCCTCACCAGATTCCACATTCAGCACACTTCTCCAAAAACCTGTAGTGCCCGCCGAACTGGCGGTGGTCACCTCAAAAAGATAGAGTCCGGCATAAGGATTCGAATTCACATAAACGGCTGTGCCAGTCTGCGACACACCGGAGTCCCATGCCAACGGGATCTGACCTGCAGCCAGCAGCGGAAGTACGGCAGCAAAAAATAAGATACTCCTCTTCATTACAACTCTCCTTTTTTAAAGCCGCAACGGGATCTGCAGATGCTGGCGCAGTTTGATTACTGAAAAGCCGGAACGTTCTACAATGAATTGACGTTATCCGACGTGCAGTTTCATGCCCCGTATCGATCAACTTTGGCATCTCCTCCGCAGCTGTGCCGGAAACCTACCCCCACACAATTGCCTATACAATGATTATTTTTCTAATGTTTTATAAATTCGCTTCTTTGGGAAAAAGATTTTTGCTTAATGCAAACCGACATACAGGTGATGAAATGTTCAGAAAGAGAAAGGGAGAACAGTTCACCCCCAAAAAAAACACTCATATACAAAATAAGAATTGAATGTTTTCAACCCCGGCCCTGAAGCGATCTTTACCCGATCCACCCCAGGTTCCCTTTTCTCTCTGCAGCTGCCAGCCGCAAATACCATCAGAAGAAAATGCGTTTTCAGATATTGGAAACTGTTTGAGGGCAGATTATTTCAGTATATACAAGCTCTTAAATTTCACATCGCTCCATCATTCCTTAATTACTACGCTTGACTCATTCAGTCAATCTGCACAGAATGGGTCGGCAAAAGGATGCAAAATCTATGAGCCAAAACCAATATATCCAAGACTTCATGAATACCTTCAAATATGAAGGCCTTACCTTTGATGATGTTTCGCTGATCACCCAGTATGCGGACTTTCTGCCTGGCGATACCGACATCTCCTCTAAACTGACCCGCAATGTGAGCGTAAAGATTCCATTTCTTTCTGCCGCCATGGATACCGTGACCGAAAGTCGCATGGCCAACTCCATGGCCATGCTGGGCGGCATCGGGGTAATCCACAAAAATCTCGAACCTGAAGTTCAGGCTCAGCAGGTCAGCCGGGTCAAACATCATCTCAACGGACTGATTGCCGATCCCATCACGTTCTCTACCAACGATACCCTCGAAACCATCGCTGAGCGGCGCTCGGAAAAAGGGTACAGCTTCAACGGATTCCCGATCATTGATAATGACGGCAAGCTCGCCGGCATCCTGACCTCCAAGGATATCCGTTTTGCGCGTTCGAAGCGCGCAGCTGTCACGGAAATCATGACGAAAAATGTCATTACAGCACCCCCGGACACCAATCTGAAGCAGGCCTATGAAATTATGCAGGAACATAAAATCGGCAAGCTTCCGTTGGTAAATAAAGGAAAACTGATTGCTCTGTATTCCTATGCCGACGTTCGACGCCTGATTGAAAATGAAGAACCGCTGTTCAACCGCGACGAAAAATACCGCCTGCGCGTTGCCGCCGGCATAGGCCCCGGCGATTATGAGCGCGCCGAAATTCTCAACGAACGCGAAGTGGACGTACTGGTGGTGGACACTGCACACGGCCACACCAAAGGCGTGATCGATATGGTTTCATGGGTGAAAAATAAATTTCCTCATATCGACGTAATCGGCGGCAACATCGCTACCGGCGAAGCTGCGCTGGCTCTGCGCGATGCCGGCGCGGATGCCGTCAAAGTCGGCATCGGTCCGGGATCCATCTGCACCACCCGCGTTGTTGCCGGAGTCGGCGTTCCGCAGATTTCCGCTATTTATGCCGCAGCAAGTGCACTCAAAGGAGAAATCCCCGTTGTCGCCGATGGAGGCATCCGCAATTCGGGGGATATTGCCAAAGCTCTCGTTGCCGGAGCCGACACGGTCATGATGGGGTCCGTACTGGCCGGCACCGAGGAATCGCCCGGTGAAAAAATCATTTACGAAGGCCGGCAGTTTGTTATTTACCGCGGAATGGGATCGCTCGATGCCATGAAATCCCGTGAAGGTTCCCGCCAGCGCTACGGATTGAGTGATGACGACGATATCGTTCCTCAGGGCATCGAAGGTATGGTACCCTTCGCCGGCACCGTCAGTAAAGTAATGAAACAATACTGCGGCGGCCTTCAGGCCAGTCTCGGCTACTGCGGAGCCAGAAATATTGAAGCGCTCAAGGCCACCGGTAAATTTGTCCGAGTTTCCAGTGCAGGTGCTGTTGAAGCCCATGCGCATGACATCAAAATCACCAAGGAAGCGCCGAACTACAGAAGGTAGATGATACGCGAATCGTGAGGCATGATTTCCATGCTTCACGGCTCAATCATCACGGCTCACGCATGAAAACAGCACTGATTCAAATGAATCCGACGGTCGGCGCGCTGGAAAGCAATGCCGACCTTATCATTTCCAATGCCTGGAAAGCCTTTAACGATGGCGCCGGACTTATTGTCTTCCCCGAGCTCGCCCTGTCCGGATACCCCCCCGAAGACCTGATTCTTAAAGATCATTTCTGCGGAGACTGCGAAGCCCTCCTGACCTGCCTCAACAGGGAACTTCCGCCCGACCCCGTCATTGTTGTTGGGGCTCCCGTTTCCAGAGAGCGGAAAAAATACAATGCCGCCATAGCTTTCCAGGGTTCGGAAATCATCGGGGAATACCGGAAAATGCTGCTTCCGAACTATGGCGTGTTCGATGAGAAACGATTGTTCGAAGCCGGAACCCAACCGCTGATTCTTGAAATTCAGGGAAAACAAGCCGCCATACACATCTGTGAAGATTCCTGGGATCCGGCCGGAGAAGCCGTCCAATCCCTGGAAAACAAGAATATTGACCTGCTCATCAATCTTTCCGCCTCACCCTATCACCGCGGCAAACTCCTTAATGACCGCATCAATGTACTCTCAAAAACCGCTCAGAAACTCGAAACCACACTGCTCTACTGCAATATTGTCGGTGGACAGGATGAGCTGGTTTTTGACGGTGCCAGTATGGTTTTTTCATCCGACGGCACACGTCTCGCCCGTGCCAGACAGTTTGAAGAAGACATCCTCTATTTTGAAGATTTGCCGGCACGGAAGGAACAGCCTCTTTCCGACCTTGAAGAGGTTTATGCCGCGCTCAAACTCGGGCTGAAAGACTACGTCAATAAAATCGGTTTCAAACGCGTCGTCGTTGCCCTTTCCGGCGGCATCGACTCCGCACTGGTGCTGGCCATTGCCGTCGATGCCCTTGGAAAAGAACGTGTGGCCGCGGTCACCATGCCTTCTCAATACTCCTCTGCCGGCACACTCGGCGATGCGCATCAAATGGCCGAAATTCTTGGCATCGAATTTTATGAAATTCCGATTAAAGGACTCTACAAACAGTTCGAAGGCGAACTCTCCAAAGTCTGGGGCAAAGACAAAAAGCCCGGTCTTGCCGAAGAAAATCTGCAGGCCCGCATCCGCGGCAACCTCATCATGGCCCTTTCCAACGAATACGGCTGGCTTGTACTGACCACCGGGAACAAAAGCGAAATGGCTATGGGCTACTGCACCATTTATGGCGACATGGCCGGCGGATTTGCCGTCATTAAAGACGTTCCCAAAACCCTTGTTTTCGATCTCTGCCGATGGCGCAACGAACAGCCGGACGGCATCATCATCCCCCCCGGCATCATTGAGCGTCCTCCTTCAGCAGAACTCCGCCCTGATCAAAAAGACTCCGATTCTCTGCCTCCCTACGAAACCCTCGACCCGATTCTCGAAGACTACGTGGAAAATGACATGGGCATTTCATCACTAATCGATAAAGGTTATGACGAAGCCATCGTCCGGCGTGTAGTCCATGCCGTCGAACTCAGTGAATACAAGCGCCGTCAATCACCGCCCGGCGTAAAAATAACCCCGAAATCATTCGATCGAGACCGGCGCATTCCGATCGTCAATCGTTACCGCAACTGATCAGTAGTACAGGGACCTGTAGCACAGGAATAATTATCACACTTTTGAATGTGTGAAATTCACATAACCCTTTAATTATTCAACATTATTACATTTCACACATTTAAATGTATGAAATAAAACCCGGTTGATCACAATGCCCAGCGCCGTCTTCGACGGCCATGTTCAATAGAGGATTCATCGTCTGCGGCCGTAATCATGGTCTGCGTCGTCAATGGAGTCATTTCAATGGCATTTCCCCGATCAATCGCAGGGCAGATATTCCGGCAGGCCCCACAGCCCCGGCACTTCAAAGGATTGATTTCAGGCAAAGGGATGCCGTCTTTTCCTTCGTGCATTTCGATGGCATTGTAACCGCAGAATTCATCGCATGCCATGCATTCCTGCCGATCTTCCCAGGCCAGACAGGCACCTCGGCGAATACGGGCGGTTGCAATTTTCCGTTGCTGTTTTTCATCCTCGTTCAGAAACCGGATGGCTCCGGTGGGACAGACCGTCGTACACACATTACAGTATTGTTCGCAATATGACCCATCCATTCGGTCAAAATCCATTTCGGGCAGACAGAATTCAGCAAGTCCACCCTCCTTGCGCACTGTCAGCACACCGGTCGGACAGACGTTCACGCAGGCATAACAACGCATGCAGGTTGCCGCGAAATCGTCTAAGTTTTTCGCGCCGGGCGGCAATACCGGAGGATGCTCCGCTCGCGCATTCTGCTTAAAAACCATAGCGGCCGGAACGCCCAGTACCAGACCGGTTAAGATTTCACGTCGGCTGGATTTTATCGATTTATCGGTCTGAGGCGTTTTCACCTTCAGTTTTTCCACCATATATCCCATCGGACAGAGCTGCACACACCAGATATGCGGCTGAACAAAACTGAGCAGAAGAAAAAACGGTATAATCCCCCCCGGAATCCAGGCCATCACATGTGCCGTGCCCTGACCCAGCACCCCGAAGCGGGTAAACGTGGAAAGCGGATCAAGAAACAGAATCAGCGGCAGGCCGGCAATGGATGCAGAAACCGTAAACCAGAACAGATATCCATTCAGCTTCCAGGGCAGAATTCTCTTTTTCGCACTGAATTGCGATGGCACCGAATAAAGGGTTCCCAACGGACAGATCCAGCGGCAGAAAAAACGACCTTTCCACAGACAAAGTAACAGGATGCCCAGTGCAGGAAGACTCCATACCAGCGATACATACCATACCTGATGAGCGAGTGTAGACGACAGGGCCGCCAGCGGACTTAACGCAGGAATCCAGCGAACGGCATGATCCGGCAACGGTCCGCCGATCAGAAAAAAGATACTTAATGCGAGTATCACCAGACGTACCGACCAGCGGATTATCTGTTTATGTTTTTTATAGAAACCATCTGCACTCATCGTTAACCGACTTCAATTTGATGTATATTCATCCCGCTTTTATCAATGACCCCAATGCCCATCTCAGCAGCATATCTAAGGTATTTGATTTCCATGGGATCGAGTTCAAAAATATCCATCGCGCAGGCATCTGCTGCCACCTGATCTCTGGACACAATCAGCAGATTCGGTTTTTTCAAATGTTTTGCCGGTCCCTGAGGGCCATGATCCATCATAACCCGCGTTGCATCAATCAGGGTCCATACCGGTTTAATAAATGAGGAAAAATCAGCTATACATTGATGCAGATCGGTGCGATGCCAATGCCGTCGGTCCCGGACAATGCCCATCCAGTTTTTCATCGCGGCAGAAACGGTAGTGCCATTATGATGTTTCGCCACCGGGATATTCACAATGGCATCCGCATCCAGATATTCACCGGCCACTTCAGCTTCACTGAGTTTACGGCCTTCGGGAATATCGACTTTCCGGTAGCTCTTCTGCACCTTTTTGAGATCGATCATTTTACACTTGTGTTTTTTCGCAACCTTTTCAATACCGCTCCGGTCGAAAGCAATCTTAGCCGCGTTACACGGGTTCTCCGGAATCTGAATCTTTTCCACACCGCTCTTCTTTGCCTTTTCCAGGAAAACATCAACCAGATCCGGGTGTGTATTGGCGCCCACCTCCGGTTCACGTCCCCATGCGGCATTCACCTTCAGTGTCAGATTTTTCACTCCGGAACCAAAACCGCCGTTCTCCATCACAATCGCCATGGCCTTTTCCATCAATTTGCGATTATCCAGCCCATGCAGGATCCAGACATCTGTTTTTTCCGAGGCGATCCCGCGGGCTCCCGAAGCGGCCGCAACCGCAGCACCGGCAGCGGTGGTTTTGACAAAAGTACGGCGTGATGCAGATTCAGTTTTCATAGCAGACTCCTTCGTTAGGGCTATAAGACGAAAGAAGTCGCCGGTGAACCACTCTAAAACAGCTGCTCACATAACTTTAGATGGAATCCGACTAAGCCGGAACTAGAGATCCAGAAAATTCCGGAGCAGTTTTTTCCCCTCAACCGTCAGGATGGATTCCGGATGGAACTGAACTCCATGCACCGGATGTTCTTTATGCTGAACGCCCATGATTTCCCCCTCTTCCGTCCAGGCCGTGATTTCCAGGCAATCCGGCAGGGTTTCGCGTTCGATGATCAGAGAATGATAGCGCGTAGCATTGAACGGACTCGGCAGTCCCTTGAAAACGCTTTTGTTTTCGTGAAGCATCGGGGAGGTCTTTCCGTGCATCAGGCGATCGGCACGAATCACCTTACCCCCATACACATCACCGATCGACTGGTGCCCCAGACACACTCCGAAGGTCGGAAGGCGCGGACCGAACTCGCGGATAATGTCGCACGAAATACCCGCTTCTTTCGGCGTACAGGGCCCCGGGCTGACCAACACCTTTTCCGGTTTCAGTGCCACAGCTTCCGCCACCGTAATTTGATCATTGCGGAAAATACACATCTCCGCCCCCAGCTCGCCGAGGTACTGCACCAGGTTGTAGGTAAAGGAATCGTAATTATCGATAACTAAAATCATTATTTCTCTCGCTAAGGCGCAAAGACGCCAAGTTAAAGGCCGTTTACTATCCGTTTAATTCCATTTTTAATGAGGTTGTCCCCAAAATTGATCAGTAACCCCAACCTTTTCCCAGAAAGCTTCAGGTACGTCAGCAACTGTTTCTTATGCACATCCTTAATGGTTTCAACTGACTTGAGCTCTATGATGACTTTTTCATTAACCATCAAATCAGCTCTAAAACCTTCATTTATAATTCGATCGTGATACACGATCTCTATCGGAGCCTGACGAACGACTGATAATCCTCTTTCTTCCAGCTCATCGGCCAAAATGATTTCATAAACACTCTCTAACAATCCCGGGCCGGTTTCTTTATGAATATGAAAAGATGCATCAACGACAATCTGAGCTATTTCATTTTCATTCATACTTAGCGCCTTTGCGTCTTAGCGAGAGAATCTCATTCCGTCCGGGCGGCGTGGTAGTGTTTAGCAAGTGCCAGTGCTTTCATCATACCGCGCGCTTTGTTGCGCGTCTCTTCGTATTCACTGACCGGAACCGAATCCGCAACAATTCCCGCACCGGCCTGAACATAGGCTTTATCCTTATCCAGAATTACGGTCCGGATCGTAATCGCCGCATCAAAATTGCCGTTATAGTCAAAATAGCCGACACATCCGGCATACGGACCTCGTTTGCTCTTTTCCAGCTCGGCAATAATTTCCATTGCCCGGATTTTCGGAGCACCACTCACGGTACCCGCCGGAAAACTGGAGCGTACCAAATCATAAATATCATGGTCATCAGCCAGCCGGCCGGTCACATCCGACACAATATGCATTACATGACTATACCGTTCGATCACCATCAGATCCGGGACTTTAACAGAATTGAATTCACAGACACGCCCAACATCATTACGCCCCAGATCAACCAACATAATATGCTCTGCAATTTCCTTTGGATCAGCCAGCAAATCCTGTTCAAACGCCAGGTCCTCTTCCGGCGTTGCACCACGCGGGCGGGTTCCGGCAATGGGACGGACTTCTACTTTCTTATCCTCGCAACGCACCAGGATTTCCGGCGAGGTACCGACGATGGCACTTTCACCCATATCCAGACAATACATGTAAGGCGAAGGATTTACCGCCCGCAACGCACGATAAACATCCAGTGAATCGGCTTCATTCTCCACTTCAAAACGCTGGGAGATTACCGTCTGAATCACATCACCGGAACGGATGTATTCCTTGGTATTCTCAACCATTTCCAGAAATTCATCCTTCGAAGTATTCGACTTTGGTTCCAGCGGCTCCACGTCCTTATGCGTATCAATCAGAACCCGGTTCACCTCGGTCTTCAGCGCTTCAGACAGCTCATCAATCTGGGCCAATGCTTTATCATAGGCGTCGTTCGGATCCCCCTCGATATGCGCATCGGCAACAATCCGTAGATTATGATTCACCCGATCAAAAATAATCAGCCCGTCTGTCACCATGAACACCATATCCGGATTGCCGATTTCATCATTTCCGATAACAGGAACCCGTGGCTCAAACTGGGAAACCACATCATATCCCAGAAACCCGACCGCACCGCCGATAAAACGCGGAAGTGTCGGATCATCCACCACCGGTGCAAACTGCTGCATATGCTCCCGCAGCGCATCCAGCGGATCGATATCCTCGATCACTTCCAGCTCTTTACCCTGCGTTTGGATTTCCACTTTCCGGCCATAAGCCCGCAGAATGGTTCGCGGATTTCCGCCGATAAACGAATAACGACCGATATTTTCGCCACCCTCGACTGATTCGAGCAAATAGGTGTGGGACGCCTGATCCTTCTCACGCAGATACTTCCGCACCCTTTCATAGGCGGAAACCGGCGTCTCCTGATCGGCCAGAACTTCCTTCCAGACCGGCACCAGATTCCCCTGCTTTGCTTTTTCCAGAAACGTCGCTCTATCGGGTATAATCGCCATGAAATCTCTCACTGTTAAAGGCGGTTAAGTGTAGTCATTACACCGGTCATCGCAATTAAAAATATCTGAAGTTAAATCCTTCCGCAAAAGAAAGGATCATTTTCCATTCATAAAACCGATACGAAACAGAACCATTAAAAAGCATCTTCCGGATTCACCCGGCATGCCGCACCGGCGGAGCATCCGCCTGCAGATACACATGTTCCACGATTCGGAAAATTATTTTTTATGCACCTCCACCTTCAGGAAACCCGTTTTCGAAGTGGATACCGGAGAAAGCAACCGCTCGGACACCGCTTTAATATCATTCGTCAGCGAATCCACCTGGAAAACAACCGTCTGATTCGTCTGCCACCCGGTCCCTTCAACCAGATTAGTGGAGTGCATTACTTCGATATTCACAAACGGCAACGCCTCAACAGCCCGGCGGTAAGTCACCCCGAAATAGTCCCCGTCTGTGTCGCTGAAAATCTGAAACACCGGCTGATTCCCGGTATTGTCCTCCCACGGCTTCAGGCCCATCGCAAACTCATCCAGTGCCGTCAGATCGTCATCAAAATAATCCGTATCCGGTTCCATCACTTCCGCGTCTCCGGCATAACGGGTTTCGAAATCGTCCGATAACCCATCGTCGTCAAGGTCGCGCTCCAACGGATCTCCATACGTCACATCCAGCACCGCCGCAGCCAGATGCCCGCCGCCTGAAGCATAGGTGACCGAAATGACATTCGTCTCTGACAGCAGTGCCGTCGGTACATCCACCTCCCAAGCCTGCAGCAGATCCGAAACTTCACCCATCTGATTAGACGGCATGGAAACCGCCGTACCGTTTACCAGTAGCGAAGAAGGCAGCCATGAGTCCACATTTCCAGCGGAAATACGCAGCCGTGCATTCAGAATATTTCTGCTCAGATCAATTCCCGAAATTGAAACCGAACTGGGCGAACCTCCGATAATCGGCAAAATCATCGTATCCCCGAAATACGTGATTTTTTCATTATCTTTCTGCCCGCTCGGCGTACCGGAAAGGTTCAGCGTCAGCATCACGGCTTCGTAACCGCTGAGGGTAAGATATTCCTCCGAAATACTGAACGACCCGACAGAAACTTTAGTTGCATCGGAAACCGCATCCCAGTACAGCCTCGAAATTTCCGCTGAAAGAATCGACGCATCGCCCGTTAAATAATCCAGTTCCACATTCACATCCGAATCGAGTGTATTATACATAACCAGCCGGACGGTGTTTCCATCCTGGAGCGCATGCACCAGCACATCGGGATTGCCGGACGAAACCTCCAGACGTGCGCCTCGGAAATCCTGCCAGAATTCATAGAGCCGGATCATATCCGTCCATACATAATTACCGTTGCCGTCATCCTGCAGCATGGCACTGGCCCATGATGTGGAGCTTGCGGTATTGAACGGAATACTCCGCCCCATCAGCCCTCCACGTTCCAGAAACTGGAAGAAAAATGAATTCTGACCGCGCATATTCTGCCAGAATTTTTCATTCAGAGACCCTTCCATATCCGGCAGATGCCCGAACTCGGTAATCATCAACGGCCGGGTTTCCCCAATGCGGATCACGGAATAGTTGTTGATCATATCCATAATGGCTTCCGCATTGGGTCCCATACGGGAATACAGGTGAACGGAATAGGCATCCATCGATGCCCCCGCAATATCAATGAATTCCACCCAGTCACGATTCCAGATCCCGAAATCCTGATATTCAAACGCCGGCCATTTCCCACCGAATCCCACAAATTTTGTACCCAGGTTATCCGCATGCACCCGATCCGCCACCGTTTTCGCCAGTACACAGATATTGCTCCAGGTCGTCCCCAGCTCTTCAGCCTCTCCGTTGATCTCATTCGAAAACTCATACCACGTCATTCGTGGATAAAACATCTGGATATATTTCGAGACGAACTCGGCATTCGCCTCGTGATCCCAGGTACGGAATCCGTTGGGCGGTGCATTGGTAATATCTTCGACCGACGGAAAATGAGTATCGGTGTGGCTGGTAGTGATGTTATCGGTTGTATTATTATGCTCAGGGCTTCCCGCATTTACCCAGCTGTTGGAAGCACTGGCAATCTGACTGTTCATCTGATCCAGATCCCAGTAACCCGGACGATCCGCATCCTCTTTAATCCCCATCATCTTCCAGCGGACTCCGAAACCGCGTCCGGCATAGACATCAAGATCTTCATAAAGATATTCCTGCTGAGCCTCACTGAATCCACTGGTCCCTGCATGTACACTGAACAGGTTTTTCCGGATAATCTCCAACTGCCCATTGATCGATCGACGCCGTGTAACATCCACCCGAACCCGAACCGCATCCGACTCCGGCTCCGGCTCGGCCGGCACTTCCGGAACAGCCGCCTCCTGCCCGATCCAGCGTATCTCCTTCAGAATAAAATTATACTGAACAGCATCATCCGTATCACCGGTTTCAATATAGAGTCCCCCGCCCGTAACGGCGGACAAATCAGGAACTCCAGCTGCCAATAGAGCAGGATCGTCAATTGCGTATTTGGCATCGGCATCCAACTCATTCATTTCTGCTGAAGCCGCTTCATCCACCTTCAACCAGCTCAGACCCAATAGTTCCACAGCATATGTTCCGGAAGTGACAACTGCAGTCGCCTCCGAAAGATACCAGTCAGATTCGGCATCACGAACCATCCACCGAATTTCCTGTTCAGGCGCCGGCGTTCCGATATCCACTTCAATCCGCTCCAGATCCAGCGCAAGGCTTGCAAAGGAAGTTCCGTTTGTATCAAAAACCGTATAAAAATACGTTCCGCTGTAATTCGCTGAAATGGTATCATCGGCATTCGTGTTTCCATAAAGCTCCAACCGCTGATTACCGCCGCTGATATTGATATTGCCCCGCCAGCCGTTCACTGACGCATGTGTACAACCGCCCCACGTGAACCCGGAACCCGACATGGCAGCCGGCGTTTCGCCAGTATCATTACAAATGGAAAAACCATTCGTCGTTTCAAAACTTTCAACCAATGTCGTTTGAGCAGCAACCTCCGCCAATCCGGCACTCAATAGACTGGAAATAAAAAATACAGCACTCAGCCTCCCGCAGAAGATATGTTGCAACAACCAACAGAACGTTCCCATACGATTCCCCTCCTATTGAATAAATAACAACCGCTCAAAATATGAGATTTACACATTATGCCGGAATACCCGTACAATGAAACATCCTTTGTTATCGATCTCACACCGGAAAACAAAAAAGCGGAACTGAAATCAGTTCCGCCGATATCGCTTTCGAATTTCCTCAGCCTTTCAACCTCAGCAGTATCTCCATCGACTGCTTCTGCATCTCCAGCACCCGCTCTTCAGAATCAGCCTCGTTATAACAGCGGAATTCCGGCGCGTTACCCGATGGGCGCATATGCAGTATTTCCGATGACTGAAATGTCACGCGCAGTCCATCCGTCCGGTCAACCGACTCAACCGGCCCGAACAGATCACTGAATACCGTTTCGATGGCCGAAACCTCTTCAAACCGCTCCAGAATTTTTGCACTCTCCTCCGTCGGAAAATTCTGAATACGATCACTCGCCGTAAAACGCTGAGGCAGATCCGCCAGCAGTTGTGAAATCGGTTTACGTTCCTGAATCGAGAGCAGAATAATGCTCAGCACCGGAAGCACCGCATCGCGCGTCGGCAAAGCCCGCAGCTCATTCCCGAAAACCGAAAATTCGGAATTCGTCAGAAACCCACCGTTGGCCTCATAACCCACGACTCCTTTTTTCCCGGAAAAGCTCGCTTCGATCATTGAAGCCACCACAAAGGGCGAACCGATTTTTGTCCGGCGGATATCCTCAAACCACCCGCATTTTTCCAGCGCAGTATTACAGCTCACCGGCGTGCTGACCGAATCCGCACCCAGATATTTCGCCGCCAGAATGCCCGCCACATCGCCACGCAGCCACACACCGTTTTCATCGGAAATCAACGGCCGATCACTGTCTCCATCAGTTGACAGAATGGTATCGAATCCGTTCTGTTCCGACCACTCGGCAGCCAGTTTATAATCCTCATCACGAATGGCCTCCGTATCCACCGGCACAAAAGTATCCGAAAAACCGAGCGGCGTAACATCCGCACCCAGCCCCGAAAAGATTTCAATCAGCACATCACGACCCACCGCCGAATGCTGATAAATACCCACTTTTTTGCCCTGCAGACAGTCTTTCGGAAATGCCCTCAAATAACGCCGGACATATTCAATCCGCGCATCAATATGTTCTTCCGGAAGCTCAAACCCGGCACCGGTAAAAATCGAATCATCCGTTTCAACAACCTGTTCACGAATCTGCTCTTCATCGAACTTGAGAATTTCGCCGGTACATTTATTGAATTTAATGCCGTTGCGGTCAGCCGGAATATGACTTCCCGTCACCATAATGGCCGGGCAGACGTTTTCCAGCCCGTACAGTGCCACCGCCGGAGAAGGAATCCGGCCGCAGTTTACCGGCACATAACCCATATCAGAGGCCGCTTTGGCCACCGCCCCCATAATTCTTCCCGTACTCGGACGGAGGTCCCCAGCAATCGCCACCGGTTCGCCGGACTTTTTCAGCTCACCGGATTCCTCCAGATACTGAAGAAACCCTTTGGTGTAGGCATAACAGACCTGATCGGTCATCTCTGTCGCCAGGCCGCGTGCGCCACTGGTGCCGAATTTCACACCGCTCTTCGCCATCAAGTCGTTGATTCTGATTTTCATAAGAGTTTCAAATTCCGAGGTTAAACAAATTGAAAAAAGCGATTTACGGATCGATATTTTCGAGTTTTGTCGGATTGTCCAGATCAATTCTGCGGTAATAGCAGTTACGCGGTTCACCTTTTGAATTCTTTGTGTGGCAGATCCCGCCACGGTTCGGACGTACAATGAACAGCAGTGAATTCTGCTCACAGTTGACATAAGCTTCCAGCAGCTCGAAGGTTTCGCCGGAAGTCTCCCCCTTAACCCACAGCTCCTGCCGCGAAGAACTCCACAGCACCAGCATTTTCCGTTTAAGTGATTCCTCAAATGCAAGCTGATTGATATAGGCCACCAGAATCACTTCCTTCGTATCCGCATTTTGCACAGCCACCGGAATGATACCTTTTGTTCCTTCAACCGCCTTTTCCAGCTTGTTCCAGTCCAGCGCTAATTCAAATCCTTCTTCAAGTTCTTTGCTCATAATCTCTCCTTCAAGTGAAAGTGCAAAACTATACGCATCTGCAGTCCGCTTGCCAATCTCTCAGCAGACAGATTATGAACCGAACTGTCCGTCCTGCCTGATCAGCTTCGTTACTTCCCTGTATTTTCGTTGCATAAAGTGGGATGCAGCGAAGCAACTGACAACATTGGGGAAGATGAATGAAAAGACGAAATGTACTCGCCTTCGGAACGGCGGCAGGTGGCGGAGCATGCCTGCTCACACTGACTACCGCCTTCAAAACAGACGTTCAGGCGCAAGAAAAACCGCATAAACTTGAGCCGGAAAATCCGGAAACAGAATGGGGATACGCCCCGCTCACCGCAGATGATACCGGCCGCCTGGCCTACAATGGTTATGCCGAAGGCAGCTGCATGTTTGCGGTGGCTAACAGCATCATCAAACAGCTGGCTGAACGCTTCGGCGAACCCTACACCTCGTTCCCGATTCACATGATGAAATACGGACACGGCGGAGTCGGCGGCTACGGAACCGTTTGCGGAGCACTGAACGGAGCTGCAGCAATGATCGGTCTTGTGGTATCCAGTAAAAAGGACCAGAACGCCCTGATCACCGATCTATTCCGCTGGTACGAACAGAGCCGGCTTCCGGTTTATACCCCGGAAACAGCACAGCTGGATTATACGCCGGAATCCTCCACCGCAGCCTCTGCACTCTGTCACGCATCGGTAACTAATTGGTGCAAAGCGTCAGGACACGGAGCAAACAGCAAACAACGGAAAGAACGGTGCAGCAGACTTTCAGCCGATGTTGCTATTCAGGTCAGCAGCATGCTCAACCGCTATTTTGACTGCGAATACGAAACTCCGATGTTCAGCGGTGAAACTTCGAATAGCTGCCTGACCTGCCATGGCAAGGAAAGCAAACTGGAAAATACCAGCGGTCAGATGAACTGTACATCCTGCCACACCAAATCAATCGGCCACCGGCTCTTTGCCGATGTGCATTACAAATGCATAGGAGAAACCGAGTAGCGATTCAGAGACGGACTTCAACGCCTTTGTCGCGCATATATTTCTTCAGCTCACCGACCGTGAGTTCGCCGAAGTGGAACAGCGATGCCGCCAGAACGGCATCTGCTTTCCCTTCGGTTACCGCATCCACAAAATGCTGTTTCGTCCCGGCTCCCCCGGAGGCAATCACCGGCACATTCACCGCCTCGGAAATCGTGCGGGTCAGCTCCAGATCATAGCCATCCCGGCATCCGTCGCAATCCATACTGGTCAGCAGAATTTCGCCCGCGCCGCGCCGAGTGCCTTCAATGGCCCACTCCACCGCATCAAGTTCCGTCGGATTCCGGCCGCCATGCGTATAAACCCCCCACGTACCGTCACCCTTTCGCCGCGCATCAATCGCGAGCACGGTACACTGCGAACCGAACGATTCCGAGCACTCGTTGAGAATGTCCGGATTACGAATGGCCGCCGTATTAAACGAAACCTTATCCGCGCCGGCTTTCAGCATGCGGCGCACATCCGGAGCTGTACGGATTCCTCCTCCGACCGTCAGCGGCATAAAAACCTGTTCTGCACACCGCCGGACAATATCCACCATGGTATCCCGACCATCGCTCGATGCCGTAATATCCAGAAAGGTCAGCTCATCCGCACCCTGCGCCTCATACGCTTTGGCGCACTCGACCGGATCACCCGCATCGCGCAGATCCACAAAATTGACCCCTTTAACCACACGCCCGCCGGTTACATCCAGACAGGGAATAATTCGTTTTGCCAGCATAGAAATTTTCCTGAAGTTTCAAGCCCGTGACGATATTCCAGGCTTTGCAAAAACGCAAACGGGTTTTAGAGGCTATTCCACCTCCACCCCTGCACCATCTTCCGGCTCCGGCTCCACACACCGGCAGGAAAATGATAAATCGGGAAGATCCACCTGCGTAAGCTGAACAAAAATTTCCTGGTCCAGCGGAATATTCTCCACGCGGCGAACTTTCGCATCGATGGCCAGTTCGGGAATCAGCACCGTACCGCGGTCATCCCGCTTATCCACCAGAATACCGCGATACACCTTTTCCGGCTGCTGCTGCATATGCAGCAGCGTCCAGTGACGGTTACTCGACCGCTCCGCCCGCGCCGCACTTCCGCCGCCCTCATCCGCCTGCGCCACACGCGACAGCATATCGGATTCGCCGATCAGCTCCCCACCGCGCAGAAATGCGCGTAGCTGCTGATGCACCAGCAGGTCGGAATATCGACGCAGCGGACTGGTGACTCGTGTGTAAGGCTCAATCCCCAGCCCTGCGTGCAGGCCGGGCTCCAGATGAAGACCCGATCGCTTAAACTTTTTCCGATACATAAACTTTTCCGCCATAGTCTCAGGCGTCGACGGTTCATCCGGCGGCGGCTGCGTTGCAAAAGGCGCCGGAATGTTATGCCCAATCAGAAACCGGGCAACCGCCTCCCCGGTCATCAGCATGGCGTCAGTGACCATATCCCGGCTCTTTAAACGCGGCAGCTGCTTCACACAAACAGAATAACGCACAGATTTTCTCAAACCGAGCTCATCCTCACCCTGCAGTTTATACAGCCCACCCTCTACCGAGGCAGACAGCTTCACCTCCGGCAGATCAATCACTGAAGCTCCGTTGGCTATCCGACGAGCCCTGTATTTTTCGGTCAGTATCAGCATATCCGCAAACGGCGCCTCATCCAGACGCGTATCCACCTCGGCATAACTCAAGCGCTTTACGGCCACCCAGCTCGGAACTATTTTTTCGCACTGCGGAGTGCCGTCATCTTCAAATGATATCTTAAACGAAAGCGCAGGCGACCGCTCCGTCAATCCCAGCCCAAGAGCCTCCGTCACCGGCTCGGGCAGCATGTGGATCACCGTTTCCGGCAAATAGAGGTTCGCCCCGCGCACCCGCGCCTCAACATCCAGCGGCGAATCGGGAAAAATCAGCGCGGCCGCATCGGCCACATGAACCCAGAGACAATCACCGTCCAGACTGATCGCATCGTCCGGATCACTGCAGTTATCATCATCAATCGCATAACTGGCCAGCGCAGTCAGATCCTCGCGCCCCTCATCAGCCAGCACCGGCACTTCCAACGGCGGCTCCACCAACGCACAGCCTTCGCGCGCCGGATACGGATTCACGGTCTCATCCCAGATTCCCAGCTTTAAAAGAAGCCGGTGCGCCTTTTCCGGCCGGAGTTCAATACCCAGTTCTTTCAGCGTCCGATTCGTCACGGCCCGGCCATAGGCCAGCCGCTCCACTTCAGACAACGCTTCAAAATCTTCCGGACCGACCGCACCGGCTTTCACCCGTTCAAGGTACGCGTTCCAGCCGGCAGCCTCTTCCTCCCTGGCACGGCGCTTCTTCAGCGTCTCAGTCACCTCGGCTTCGGAGCGCGCCGAAACCGCCTCCACCGTTCCCGAAAAGTAGAGATTCTCCTGCAGCGTCTTCCAGGCAAACCAAACCGTCACCGGCGTTTCCTCGCCATAGATAAATTCTGCCAGTTCCACAAGCGAAACGGTTTCGTCCTGCAGCAGTTCCCAGGCCTCTTCAATGTTCCCGGCGGGTTCCGTATCCAGCGCTCCCAGCGACTTTATCGGTCCGTCGTGCAACAGCACGATATCCTTGGGCCGCACCTTCACCTGCCTGCCGCCCGCGCGTTCAATCAGGATTTTATCCCCGCCTCCGCCACCACGGCCGGAGCGTTTTTAAACAGAACTAAATTATTCGAACGAAAAGCGCGCGGCATCATTTCTCCTGAACAGCGGCGTTATACACATCAATAACCGCAACCTTGTTTTCACGGGCCAGCCTGCGGCAATCCTCAATTTCCGGCGACACCGTGATGACTTCACCGCCCCGCTTCCCGACTTTCAGCCGCACGTCACCGAACGGCGTTTTCACTGTCTGAAAACTGCGCTCCAGCACCGTCCGCTTTTCCAGCCGCTCCCGAATGCCGAATGTCGTCGATTCAGCAAAAATCATTCCGAGCATTTTTTCGCGGTCGGTAGGCAAACACAATACCGTCAGCAATGTGCCCGGCCGATTCTTCTTCATCTGAACCGGCGTGTTAAATACATCAAGCGCACCGGCTTCGAGCAGCGAATCAAACAGGCCGCCCACCAGTTCCGGTGTCATATCATCCAGATTACATTCCAGCACCAGCACTTCATCCGGTGTCTGATCTTCCAACGTTTCATAAAGTGTCGCCCGCAAAAGATTCGGCCGGCCATTCAACTTCCGGTGTCCGAAACTATAGACGGTTTTCACGGCCCGGCTGACGGCCTTCGGAACCACTGCAGTACGCCACGTTGAGATCAGCGCCGCACCGGTCGGGGTAACAAGTTCAAACGGCTCATCGACCTCCTGTACCGGAAAACCTTCCAGAATCCGCAGGGTCGCCGGTGCCGGGTTCGGATACGTTCCATGTGCACATTCAATCGTGCCATGCCCTTGCGGAAGACTGCGGATCGACACTTCATCCACGCCTAGCTTATACCGTGCCAGACAGCAGCCGACAATATCCACAATCGAATCCATCGCCCCCACTTCATGAAAATGGATTTTTTCAATATCCACGCCGTGAATCGCCGCCTCGGCCTCACCGATTCTCTGAAAAACATCTAAGGCCTGAAATTTTACAAAGTCCGGAAGAGCACTGGCCTCAATCAGCTTTTTAATCGTGCTCAGATGGCGGCCGTGATGATGGTCGTGATGCGCGTGGTCATGATGATGGTGATGCGGGGCGTGCAGCAGCACTTTTCCGCGAACGCCGCTCATGCCCTGCTCGATTATTTCATCAACCACAATTTCGAAAGGGTCCACCTTCAGTGATTTCAGTTCTTCGTTCAGTTCATTCACTGAAACACCAAGCCCCACCAGCGCCCCGAGAATCATATCCCCGCTCGCCCCGCCAATACTTTCAAAATGTAACGTTCTGCTCATGATGCTCCAAGCATGGCAGGTTTTAGTTTTCGCGCCAAGAATCAAACGGCGAGGTCACGGCACTCGGAGCCCCGTAATTCCCCTCCTATGAAAACCGGACCAGTCCCGCTTCGCGCAGACTGATAAAATCGGTATTCATATGGGTTCTGCGATGACCCAGCACGATATGATCCAGCACCTTGATGCCCATTACGTTTCCGGCCTCGATCAGCTGCTTCGTAACTTTAATATCTTCTCCTGACGGCGTCGGATCGCCCGACGGGTGATTGTGCGCCAGAATGATCGAAGCACAGGACAGCTCAACCGCTTTTTTAAACAGTTCACGCGGATGCACCAGACTGCTGGTGAGGGTTCCCTCGCTGATTTTCTGCGGCTCCCCAATCAGCCGGTTTTTAGCATCAAGCATCAGTGCCCAGAAAATTTCTTTCTGAAGGATCCGTGCGCGCTCCCGCAAAACAGCGGCCGCCTGCTCCGGCGTGGTCACTACCGGACTTTCCCCGACACTTTCCCGGGTCAGACGCTGTGCCAGCTCCATCGAGGCCTTAATCATCTGTGCCTTCACTTTTCCAATACCCGGCAGTTTTTCATCCCGCGCCATTTCATTCACAGACGCTTTCGCCAGAGCCGTCAGGGAACCGTAGCGCGAAAGCAGCATCTGCGACAGTTGAACCACATTCACTTTCGTTGTTCCGGTACGGAGAATCAAAGCCAGCAACACGGCATCGGAAACATTTTCGGCCCCCACACGTTCAAATTCCTCCCGCGGACGCAGTTGTGCGGGCATATCACAGACACGGAGACTCTGCCCCTTTGTGGAATATTCAGTCTGAATGGATTCACCCGGCATGGGAACTATTTTCCGGTTGATCCGAATCCCCCGGTGCCCCGGGTGGTTTCCGATAATTCCTCTACCAGCTCATAGTAGATCGGCGAACAGTCGCAGGCAACGATCTGGAACAGACGCTGTCCCTTTTCCGCAGTATAGGGTTCCCCTTTGATATTATCGCACATCGCCATCAGCTCTCCGCGATAACCGGCATCAATCAGGCCGACTGAGTTCGCCAGACGCAACGGCGTTTTGGAAATACTCGAACGCGGCATCAGAAAATAGGCGCGGCCGTCTTCAGGCTCACAGGCAATCCCCAGCCGAATCGCTTTAGTATCGCCGGGTTCAATCGTGATATCTTCGAGCACATAGAGATCGAGCCCCGCATCCCCTTCGTGAAAATGGCCGTGATCCGAGTAAATTTCGCGTGCTGTATCGTTCAGCGGTTTGATTTTAAGATGCATCTTCTATCCTTTTTTGAGTTTCAGAATTCAGAGAATGTAAAACAACCTGCGGCCATAATCCATAAAAGAGTTTTATACGATACCGGCAGCAGCGCTTATCAGGCAGAGCCCTCACCGTCCCGCGGTTTGCCGCCTCCCCGGCGGCCTCCATTTAAGTATTGTACTTTCCTTCCGTCCATGTATTTGGTGTATTTCGTGATCACTTTGAATATAAGGAAAAAGAACATGCTTAAGTTAGCCATTTTCGGGTCGGGATCAGGAACCAACTGCCAGGCGATCATCGATGCGGTGGAAGCCGGAACACTGAACGCCGAAATCAGGTGCGTACTGGCCGATAAGGAAGACGCCTACATTCTTGAACGAGCTCGCACACACAATATTCCCGCCATTTACATTGACTGTGCCCCCTTTAAAACCAAACTCGACGGCGAGGCCGAGCTGTTCGTTCTCCGGACCCTGAAAGAGCACGACGTCAATTTTATCGCCCTTGCCGGTTTCATGCGGATTGTTAAAGATGGTCTTCTTAAGGCCTATGAAGGCCGGATGATCAACATTCATCCCTCGCTGCTGCCCAGCTTTCCCGGTCTCGACGGCGGGAAACAGGCCTTTGAATACGGTGTTAAATTTACCGGATGCACGGTTCACTTTGTCGATGCGGGCGTTGATACCGGGGCCATCATCAACCAGAAAATCATCTCTATCGATGATGAGGATACACTGGATACCATGATGGAAAAACTGCATGCGCAGGAACACATCGCCTACCCCGAAGCGCTTCAATGGATTGCCGAAGGAAAAATTCAGCGCAACGGACGGCGCATCAAAATAACGTAGCCGAAACATCCGTCTTCATCATGTGTAATAGAGAGAAAAAGCTTTCTATTCAGACCAGCAGATCGTCGTCAATCGGCTGATGATGCTCTTCTTTCAGTCGAACCGGATCCCAGACAAAATGACTGAGAATAAAAGAGGCCAGACGCGTGACGAAAAGAATTCCGCCACCATAGAAAAGCAATGCAGTGACCGGATAGCCTTCATAGGCTTCCATAAACTCATTCCGCAATGCTCCGCCCACCATAATGAGCAACATTCCCGGTGTGATAAAACGAATCGCGATGTCCCAGACAACAGGCAGTTTCACGGTGCTCACCGCATTTACATGACTGCGCATGACCCCCGATTTCAGAATCCAGCCGACCAGAACACACTCCAGAATGCCGCCGATGATCAGGGCATAGTTATTAATAAAATGGTCGACGATATCCAGAATAAACAGACCGCCCTGCGTGGTGAAAACAATACTGCCCGTCAGCCCCAGACCACAAATGATCGAAGTGGATTTTTTCCGACTGATCTTAAACTTATCGCAAATGGAACAGGAGAACGCCTCCGTCAGCGAAATCGCCGAAGAAAGCCCCGCCACAATCAGGACCAGGAAGAACAACGCACCGAAAATGCGGTTTCCGGCCGGCAGCTGATTGATTGCTTCGGGATAAACCACAAAAGCCAGACCGGGACCCGCTTTAATGGCATCGCCGAAGGCGATGCCCTGAGTCTGCGCCATGTAGCCGATTGTTCCGAAAACAGCAAATCCGGTAATGAATGAATAAAGACAGTTGAGCACACAGGTCGTCAGAGCATTCCCGACAATGTCGGTTTTTTTCGGCAGATAGCTGGCATAGGTGATCATGATCCCGAAACCGAGTGAGAGCGTGAAAAAGATCTGACCGAAAGCCGCCACCCAGACCTTGCGGCCGGCATCAGTAAACAGGCTTATTTTTGAAAAGTCACAGGACAGATAGTTTTCCCGAATGGCGGTCCACGCCCCGGGAAGCTGAATGGACCAGGCCACGAGCACAAGCGTCAAAATGAAAAGAAGCGGCATGAAAATCATGCTCGCTTTCTCAATCCCATGGCTCACTTCGCGATAACAGATAAACCAGACAATCGCCCACGTCAGAACGGTTCCCGCCAGAATCGGCCAGCGAATGGAGCCGAGCTCGAAAGGCCCGCCGCTGATCTTCAGAAATTCACCGAAGAAAAATGCACTCGTGTCGTCGCCCCACGAAAGGTTGAACGAGAGCAGAAAATAATTCATACACCAGCCGATTACAGCGGCATAAAAGAGGTTGATCCCGAAAAACGCCACCGTCGGCATCCACCAGCCCAACGGTTCCCACAGCCGGTTCACCCGGGCGAAGGCCAGTGGTGGAGAAGCTTTTTCCCGATGCCCCAGCGCATATTCGAGAATCATCAGGGGAATACCGGCCAGCAACAGAGCCACAGCATAGGGAATCAAAAAGGCCCCTCCGCCGTTTTCATAGGCCATATAGCCGAAACGCCAGATATTTCCCAATCCGACCGCCGACCCGATTGCGGCCAGCAGAAAACCGACTTTACTGCCCCACAGGCTTCTTTTTTCACCCATCGCTTCGCTCCGTCTGAATCGGGATTACTGAAATACCGGGGAGTTTTAAAACAGAAAGAAGTGCACCATATATCCGCGACTCCGGAACTCCGCCGTTCTGCATTTAATTTCTATGACGGAATGTGATGCGCCCTTTTTCCAGATCGTACGGCGAAATTTCTACAGTTACCCGGTCACCCACAGCAATACGAATAAAATGTTTACGCATTTTCCCGGAGATATGCGCCAGAACCTCATGTCCATTCTCCAGCTCAACACGGTACATCGTTGCCGGAAGTACCTTTTTCACAACACCTTCTGCTTCGATTACGTCTTCTTTAGCCATTCAAGCTCCTTTCAAAAATTACAAAAGGAGCATGCTACACGCAAAAATAACGTTTGCAACCCTAACAGTTCGCGCTTTTCCCAATTCACAGCTCACTCCGCCGTTCGATCAGCAGTTCCACCACCGATGGATCCGCCAAAGTGGAGATATCTCCGAGATCATCCGTTTCCTGGCGGGCAATTCTACGCAGAATACGCCGCATGATTTTCCCTGAACGGGTCTTCGGCAGTCCCGTCGTGATCAGAATATGGTCCGGGGCCGCAATCGGACCGATATGCGTCC
Organism: Verrucomicrobia bacterium S94; assembly: GCA_004299845.1. NCBI lineage: Bacteria > Pseudomonadati > Verrucomicrobiota > Verrucomicrobia bacterium S94. The sequence goes on from CP036201.1 coordinate 1,703,924, forward strand.
GGACCTCATTCCGGAGTTCTCCTACCAGTTCAGCATCGGCTTCGAAACCCTCTTTAAGAATGACATACGCAAAAATACCCTGCCCTTTGATCTCATGCGGAAACCCGACCACCGCCGCCTCGGCACAGCCGGGATGACTGACCAGCGCGCTTTCGACCTCGGCGGTACCCATGCGATGCCCGGAAACATTGATCACATCATCCACTCGCCCTGTAATCCAATAATAACCGTCCTCATCACGCCGGCACCCGTCGCCGGTCAGATAATAGCCCGGAAACGGATCAAGATACGTCTGCACAAACCGCACATGATCGCCCTGGATCGTCCGCGCCATTGCCGGCCACGGACTTTTTATGGCCAGCAGACCGGAGACCCCATTGCCTTTAATTTCATTCCCCTGATCATCCAGCAGCACCGGTTCGATACCGAAAAAAGGAAACGCGGCCGATCCCGGTTTGGTCGGCGTGGCGCCCGGCAGCGGGGTGATCATAATACCGCCGGTTTCGGTCTGCCACCAGGTGTCGACAATATTGCAGCGCCCTTCACCGACCACGTCGTAATACCACTGCCAGCTTTCAGGATTAATCGGTTCGCCCACCGAACCCAGTACGCGAAGGGTTGAACGGTCATACATTTTTACAAACGCATCCCCGTTACGCGCAATGGCACGGATAGCGGTCGGTGCCGTATAAAACTGTGTAATTTTCAGGCGGTCGACCATATCCCAATATCGGCCCGAATCCGGATAGGTCGGAACCGATTCAAACATCACGGTCGTCGCTCCGTTCGCCAAAGGCCCATACACCACATAACTGTGGCCCGTAATCCATCCGATGTCGGCAACACACGCAAAAATATCGTCTTCTCGATAATCAAATACATAGCGGTGAGTCAGCATCGTGTAGAGCAGGTAACCCGCGCTGGTATGGGAAATACCCTTGGGTTTCCCGGTCGACCCCGAAGTATAGAGTAGAAAAAGCGTATCCTCGGAATCCATATGTTCAACCGGACAATACGGCCGCTCATTTTTCATAGCCTCGTTCAAATCGATATCACGCGGTTCATAAAAAGGAACCTTCGCATCCGTGTGACGCACCATAAAAACATGCTCCACCGTCGGGCAGGCCATAACCGCTTCGTCCACAGGGCGTTTAAGCGGAATCGTCTTCTTTCCGCGACGGCCCTCATCGGCCGTAATCACCGCTTTGCATTTGGCATCAATAATCCGGTCCCGCAACGCTTCGGCACTGAAACCGGCAAACACCACACTGTGCACAGCACCGATACGCGCACAGGCCAGCATGGCAAAAGCCGCCTCCGGAATCATCGGCATATAAATCGCCACACGGTCGCCTTTTCGAATTCCGTTATGCCGAAGAACATTCGCCAGTCTGCAGACCTCCCGATGCAGTTCTCGGTAGGTAAACGTACGGACATCACCCGGTTCATCACCTTCCCAGAGAATGGCCACCTTATCCCCTCGCCCGGCCAGATGGCGGTCGACACAGTTGTGACAGACATTCAGTTTACCGCCCAAAAACCACGCCACCATACCGTTTGTAAAATCGCAGTCCGACACCTGATTAAAACCGTGAAACCAATCGATATGCTCTTTCGCCTGTTCACCCCAGAACGCTTCCGGATTTTCCAGCGACCGGGCATACAGCTCCTGATATTCCTCCAGACTCTGGAAATGAGCTCCTTCGCTCACCCGGGCCGGCGGCGCATACATTGAATACCCCTCTTTATGACCACTCATACAACTTCTCCGATTATTAACCATGAGAATATATTATGAACACGATCATATTTTAAGCAAAACCTTTTCCTAAACATTGAAAAAGGCGGCTTCCAATCGCTGGAAAAGCCGCCTCAAACCGAATCGTTCCCTAAAGGGGGATCTATAGCGATTCGCCGCGCAGAGGGATGCCGCGTTTATACAGATTGCTGTGCCGCGTAATACCGGCCAGCAGCTCTTTCTGCTTGTTGGCTTTGGCCACTTTGGCGGCCCGCTTCGACCATTCAACCGCTTCGCCGAAGTGCGAAAGTTCCGCATAGGCGGCACTGATCAGAATCAGCGTCGATGCGTCGTTCTGTCCGGTCAGATCAAGCAGTTTCTGGGCGTACTCCAGTGCCTCCACCCCATTGCGTTCATCGGGATTTTCATCGGTGGCAAGAATCGTAATGAGTTCGCGCAGAGCTGCGGTATCGCGCGGGTTGACGTGCAGTTTTTTGCGTGCCTTTTCACTCTTCGATGCATTCTCACTCTCGTCGGCATGCATATCCATATCGTCCAACGAGGAAACAGACAGATCGAGCTGAATATTCTCTTCCTTAAATTTTCTCTCCAGAAACGACTTATCCACCGCATTGCTATAAGCTTCTTCCGGCGTAATGATGCCTCGCTTGACCAAATTCAGCAGGTCATCGGCAAACGTGCACATACCGATATTTTTACCCGTCTGCATCAGTGAGGGAATCTGATGCGTTTTACCTTCGCGAATATTGGCTGAAACCGCCGGAGTGACCACCAGAATTTCGCAGGACGCAATACGACCGCCACCGATGCGCCGGCAGAGAGTCTGTGCAATGACACCTTTAAGCGAATCGGCCAGCATACTCCGGATCTGATTCTGACGGTCCGCCGGAAATTTATCGATAATCCGGTCTACCGTGGTCGCTGCGGTATTGGTATGCAACGTGCCGAAAACCAGATGTCCCGTTTCTGCGGTTTCAATGGCAATTTCCATGGTTTCGAGGTCGCGAAGCTCCCCCACCAGAACAATATCGGGGTCTTCACGCAGGGCTGCACGCAACGCATTGGAAAAACTTTTGGTGTGCACATGCACTTCCCGCTGATTGACCAGACAGCCCAGCGAACGGTGCTTAAACTCCACCGGATCTTCTACCGTGATGAGATGCTGGCGCCGTGTGCGGTTGATCAAATCAACCATGGCCGCCAGCGTTGTCGATTTACCCGAACCGGTCGGCCCCGTAACAATCACCAGCCCTTTTTTCAGAAAACAGAAAGATCGCACCCCCTCGGGAATATTCAGCTCCTCAAAGGTGGGAACCCGGGAGGGAATCTGGCGCATCACGCACCCGATTCCCTCGTGATCGATAAAAACATTCACACGGAAACGCGCCGCGCCCGGCAGTTCATAAGCAAAGTCCGTATCCCAATGCTCTTCGAGTTCATCAATATTACGCTGTGGAGCAAATTCATAAATGAGCTCCCTCAATTCCTCATCGGTAAATTTTTCAGTTCCCCGCTGAAAATGCATTTCGCCGTCTATGCGGTAGCAGGGCTGATGGTTGGAGGAAAGATGGATATCACTGGCGCCCTTTTCGAGCATTTCTTCAAGATATTGGTCTATTTGTCTCATACGTTTTCCTTAACAAAAATGCACAATATCTTTAGCAACATCAGTGCCATACCTCCCGGCAATTGACATTCAGGTAAAAGCGCTACGTCTTTTCACTGATATATCTCTGAATCGTCCGGCCCAGCTCCCTCCAATCCACCGGCTTAGCTACATAACCGGAGTGACCCAGCGAACTCAGATCCTCGCCATCAACTTTTTCCATGTACCCGCTGCACAGAATGGCCGGAATATCCTTCCGGATCTTGAGAATCTGCTGAATCAGCTCATGGCCGTTGATTTCAGGCATGCTGTAATCCGTCACAACCATGTCAAAAGTTTCCGGACTACGCCTGAATGCTTCCAGCGCCTGCCGGCCGTTGGGCGCGGAAACCACTTCATAACCGAATGATTCAAGCATTTCGCGGCCCATGGAAAGAATGGCCTCATCGTCATCCACAAAAAGAATACGTCCCGCCCCGGAAGGTTCCGACAGATCAACCGATTCTTTCTCCGCAGGAACAGCTTCGCCCAGCAGCGGAATATATATCGTAAAAGTAGTACCTAAACCCTCTTCACTTTCCACGCAGATCTTGCCGCGATGCTTACGGACAATGCCATGAACAATCGACAGTCCGAATCCGGTACCCTCTCCCTTTTTCTTGGTTGTGAAATAGGGCTCGAAAATACGTTCAACCACCTCAGGCGGCATACCGCATCCGCTGTCAGAGACTGTTATACAGGCATATTTACCCGGCTCAAGGTCCACCAGTTTTTCGTCTTTATGCCCTTTTGCAATTTCAACTTCCTGCAGCGAAACACTCAATATTCCCTGATCGGTTTTTCCCAGCGCATGCGCTGCATTGGTACACAGATTGATTAAAACCTGCTGAATCTGTGTTGCATCCCCCAGAATGGCTCCGCAGGCCGGATCAATATTCTGCTTAACCGTGATATTCTTTTTCATGGTGGTCTGCACCATGTTGAGCGAATCTTCAACAACAGGCTGCAGATCCACCGTCCGGAACTCCTGCTCCTCCTGCCGGCTGAACGTCAGAATCTGACGCACCAGCTTGGTGGCCCGATCGCCGGCTTTTACGATCTCTTTCAGATAACCGTATGCCTTACTCTCCTCATCCACAGTATTCATGCAGAGTGCCACATAACCGAGAATGGCTGTGAGAATATTGTTAAAATCGTGAGAAATCCCGCCGGCCAGCGCCCCGATGGCATTCATCTTCTGCTGCTGACGCATGTACTTCTCGATCTCACGCTCTTCCGTAATATCACGGCCGATTGCCACATAGTTAATCATCTCATTCCCCTCGCCGCGGATGGGATAGATGACCGATTCCTCTATATAAATACTGCCGTCTTTTTTTCTATTGATAAATTCGCCCGACCAGGGCTCGCCACGGCTGATTGTGCTCCACAGTTCCTCATAAAACTGCGCTCTCAGCTTTCCACTCTTGAGAAAATTTGTTTTCCGACCCAGAACCTCATTGTGGGTATACCCCGAGGTATTCTCAAAAGCGGCATTCACATACTGAATATTTCCACTGACATCGGTAATGATGATCGATTCGCTCGACTGCTCCACCGCCACAGCCAGACGACGCATCTCCTGCTCCATCTGCATACGCCTGGTCAGATCGCGGCTGATGCTGATCATTCCCGTGGAGCCCGCGGCGGATTCAAGATACGGAATTTTCACGGTTTCGAGATAAACATCCTCTCCATCCGCATTACTGGTCCATCCTTCAGATTCCGCAGAAGTTCCCCGAGCCAGAACACGCAGATCTTCCATGTGTGAAGCTTTTGAAATGTTTTCCGGAAGAATCTCCGACGCCGTCCGTCCGTAAATCGCATCCACTTCAGCCCGACAAACCGCGCATATGCCGAATTGCAACTCAGATAAAGGCCCCGGCTGTCCTTCACATAAATCGGATCGGGGATCGAATCGATCAGGCAATACATCAGCGCCTGCTGCTCCACAAGACGGCGCCCCACCTGAATCCGGGCAAGCAGCTCGCCGCTGTCGAACGGCTTTATAATAAAATCATCCGCCCCGGCCGCAAAACCCTCCAGCACATCCTCCTTATCGGATTTCGCCGTGAGCAGAATCGTATAAACCGGAATCGGGGATTCAATCTGACGCATCTTCCGGCACAGTTCGATACCGCTGAGCCCCGGCATCATCCAGTCGAGTAAAGCCAGCTTCGGAGGATCCTCCTGCTGCAGAATTTTCCAGGCCGCATCACCGTTCTCGGCCGCAACCACTTTATACCCTGCTTTGGTCAGGGTCTTCTTCAACAGGGTCCGCGAGAACGCATTATCCTCAGCAATCAGAATTTTCATCAGGTCATCTCCAAGGAGCCGCAAACCATGCTGTACATTCCCTAAAAAGCTCCATTCAAAAAAAGAAGTGTTACAGATCGTTCATAGGGGTTCAACCGTTTTCCAGACTGTGGAAATCTAAAAAAAACGCCTCGGGAATTCCCGGGGCGCAGTACGGATTTCCTACTGTTGAAAACGGATAAACCTTAGTGATCCGTCACATCCACCACTTCCTTCACTTCCGGCACCCGCTCCTTCAACAGCGTTTCAATACCGTTTTTCATAGTCATGCGGGCCCCCGGACAGCCTTTGCATCCGCCCTCGAGCTCAATATACACAATACCGTTATTCACATTGGTCACGTTGCCACCGCCACCATGGGAGGCCAATGCCGGCGTAACTTCCTCGTCCATTACCGCATTCACTGCATCCAGAATTTCCTGATCCGTCATGGTTTTTTCCTTTTCTATAGATGAAATTGACTTAGCTCGGCTTTATCCCTACTACTTTCCCCCGACTTACACAAGCATAGGGGAGCCATTAATGATCGACTATATCCTGAATATTCTCAAAGGCGCACTTATGGGTGCGGCCAACGTAATCCCCGGCGTTTCCGGCGGTACCATGGCCCTCCTCACCGGAATCTTTGAAAAACTGATCAACACCATCAAATCATTCGATCTAACGGCCGCAAAACTGGCCTGCAATTTCAAATTCAAAGAGCTCTGCGAACACGTCGACATCAGATTCCTCTCCGCCATCGGCATTGGAATTATCGGCAGCATTCTCACCGTGGCCCGTATTCTCGAATATCTCTTTGAACATCAGGCACTATACGTCTGGGCCTTCTTTTTCGGCCTGATTCTGGCCTCTGTCTACTTTGTCGGGAAAAAGATTCAGCAGAAATCCATGGCCGTTTACCTGCTTTTTGCACTCGGCACCGCCATCGCCGTCGGCATTGCATTCCTGGAACCGGCCGAGCAGAACGACGCCATTCCCTACCTGCTTATCTGTGGGGCCGTCTCCATGTGCAGTATGATTCTGCCCGGCCTCTCCGGCTCTTTTGTTCTGCTGCTCATGGGCAACTACGAACTCGTCATGATCGATGCCGTTAACACACTCAATCTTCGCGTCATTATCCCGACCGGCATCGGCATGGTGCTTGGTCTGGCCGCTTTCGCCCGCGTGCTTTCCTGGGTCTTCAAAAAATTCCACGATCAGACCATCGCCCTGCTCACCGGTTTCATCTTCGGCTCGCTGACCATTCTCTGGCCCTGGAAAGAAGCCATCACCAAAACCTTTCAGGATGGCGAAAACATCAAAGAAAAGGTGGTGGGCTATCATCACAGCCTGCCGGAAATGAGCACCGAAACCGGAATCGCCGTCGCCATTATGCTGGCCGGAATACTCATCATCGCGGCCGTTGAAACCACCGCCGGAAAAATCAAGGCCGACTGATCACTCAGCCGGCCCGTTTTCTTCCGGAAAAGGAACGCCTACGCCTGAACCATTTTATCCGCACGATACGACGAACGTACCAGAGGCCCCGAAGCCACGGCATCAAACCCGATCTCGTAGGCCGCATCCTCAAAATCGACGAATTCCTTCGGAGTCACAAACCGCTTTGTATGCGCATGGTCGCGCGTCGGAGCCATATACTGCCCGATAGTCAGCAGACGAACGCCATGGTCATAAATATCCTGCAGGCACTCCATCACCTCTTCGTTGGTTTCGCCCAGACCCAGCATAATACCGGTTTTCACCCGAATCGAACCATCGCCGTATTCTGAAGCCATTTTCAGAATATTCAGCGAACGCTCATACGTAGCCCCCGAACGAATTGAACGCTGCAGCCGTTTCACCGTTTCTACATTGTGGTTGAAAACAATCGGTCCGGCATCCAGCACCTTATAAAGCGATTCCTTCCGGCCCCAGAAATCCGGCGTCAGCACTTCCACGGTAATCCCGGGAACGCGTTCTTTCACCGCCGTAATGGTCTGCGCAAAAATCTCTGCGCCGCCATCAAGTACATCGTCCCGCGTAACCGATGTAATCACCACATGTTTCAGTTTCATTTTCTCCACGGCATCCGCAACCCGGCGGGGCTCATCCAGATCCAGACCTTCCGGTTTCCCAAAGGCAATGGAACAGAACCGGCAGTCGCGCGTGCAGATATTCCCCAGAATCATCACCGTTGCCGTACCATGATTCCAGCATTCGTGGCGATTCGGACACTTGGCGTCTTCACAGACGGTATGCAGTCCGTTTTTTTTCAGGGCATTGTGGGTTTCAGCATAGGCTTTATCGGTCTGAATCGGGCGCCGCATCCATTCCGGAATCCGTGCGGGCCGCACTGCTTCTGTTGTATCCATATATATCCTCTCCAATCGACCGGAAAATCGGTCGTGTCAGTGGCAAAACACGAGGAACATAGCAGAACCTGCGCCGCGGAAAACCCTATTCCTTAATTTATATAGGACTGATGAGGTTCAAAATGGACACTTTTATCATGTTTTCAGCAATTTCATCCATAAGTATAGCATTTCGCTCTATGGCCGAAACGCACTTGATCCTTTTTCCTATATAACATTAACCAAGATATAAGGAGTTTAGTTATGCCTGTTCATCCTGATCCGTTTAAGGCCGACCGTGAGTCGACCGGACTTCATCATGTCGATGTCGAAGGTGAAAACCTTCCGCTGATCCTCACCCATCAAGAGGTCCGCAATGCCGCCCGCGATTATAAATCGTTCAGCAGTGACAATCCCCTGATGTGCGTCATCCATTCTGAAGCAGATGTGCGCACGGTTCGCCAGCTTCCCCTGGAAATCGATCCACCCGACCACACCGATTATCGCAACATTGTAGAGCCTCTATTCAAACGGCCGATGGAGGACGAAGATTACATGGCCGACATGAAAGCCCTTGTGAGCGGAATGGTGACCGATGCCGTGCAGCAGAAAGAAATCGAAGCCGTACGCGGCTTCGCTTTGCCGCTGCAGTGCCGGGCCCTGACACGCCTGCTTAACGTTCCCGAAAGTGAAGCCGACGAATGGATCAGCTGGGGCGTGCACGTCTTTCATGACCGCGACGACGGAGTCGACAGTGGTCCGGTTCTCGAAAATTATACCGGAAAACAGTTCAAAAAAGTCGAAGAAAATCCGGGCAACGATTTTTTCAGCATCCTGAATCAGGCGGAATTCCGCGGAAGAAAACTGACCTTCGAAGAAAAACAGGGTTTTGCCAACGTCGCATTTGCCGGCGGAAGAGATACAGTGATTAATATGGTCTCCAGTATTCTCGCCTATTTCGGCGATCACCCGGAAGGAATCGACTTTCTGCGTGAAGATGAAACCCGCATTCCGAAAGCCGTTGAAGAATTTGTCCGTTATGTCAGTCCACTCACCGCAATTACCAGGGTGTGCCCCCGTGCTAAAGAGGTACTGGGACACACCGTTCCCGCCGGCGGACGGGTCGGACTGTGCTGGCCGTCTGCAAACCGCGATGCCTCAGTCTTTGAAAATCCGGATGAAATCATCCTCGACCGGCACCCGAACCGGCACGTCGGGTTCGGCCATGCTACTCACCGCTGTATGGGTGCCCCGCACGCCCGGCTGATTATGCGCAGTCTGCTTGAAGCGCTCTGCGAACAGGTCGAACGCATCGAACTGATCGAAGCCGTGCCGAAATACGACGAGGAAACTTCATTCAAACGTATGACCGGATACGAGTCTGTAAATATCCGTTTTATCAAACGATAAACCGCCCGCTCCGGCCAAAGAGCGGAAAGCTTTAAAAACCGCGATATCAGCTGCGAAGCGTATCGATCATTTTTTCAAGCTTTTCGCTCTTTTCCTGCAGCTCAACCTTACGTTTGCGCTGAATATCCACCACATCCTTTGGCGCACGGTCCACAAAATTAGGATTCTCAAGCTTCTTCTTAACACTGGTCAGGAAGCCGTTGACTTCCTCCAGCTCTTTGGTCAGCTTTTCGATTTCCGCATCAACATCAACCAGACCTTCGATCGACATATACACCGTGCCCAGCGCACTGATACCGCTCGGCATCGCGCCTTCCGGTGTATAATCAACATCCACGTTCAGAGCTTCAGCTTTCAATGCCGCAGAAATAGAGGCCGCATCTTCCTCGATCTGCCGGGCCACCTCGGCATTTGCTGCGCGCACACAGAATGTAGCTGTCTGTTTATTCGTCAGGTTATATTCTGCCCGCAGAATCCGCCCGATGCGGATCAGATCATGTTTTCCATCGACGTATTTCACAATCGAGGAACTGATGCCCGAAGCCACCGGACGCTCCGGCCACGGGGCAATCATAATAGAATCTGTTTCGTGGTTATATCCCATGCCCTCCCAGAGTTCTTCCGTCTGGAACGGCATAAACGGATGAAGCAGCCGAAGTGCCGTGGAGAATGAAAAATGCATCACCTGCAGCGTATGCTTCTTCTGCTCCGGCGTACCTTTGTAAAGAATCGGCTTCGCATATTCAAGATACCAGTCACAGTAGCTGTGCCAGAAGAAATCATATAACGCCAGCGTCGCATCGTTAAACCGATAACGGCCCAGATTATCGTTTACCTCTTCAATGGCTTCATTCAGCTTGGCCAGTAGATGCTGGTCATCCGGCGTCAGATTCGCTTCGTCAAACGCCAGATCCTTCACATCAAACCCTTCAGAATGCATTTCCATGAAACGGGCGGCATTCCAGATCTTCGTACCGAAGTTACGGCCGATCTCAAACTTTTCATCGTTAATATAAACATCCTGCCCGGTCGCGGTGATCATCAGCAGTGAAAAGCGCAGAGCATCCGAGCTGTATTTTTCGATGATATCCAGCGGATCGATGGAATTACCGAGCGATTTCGACATTTTCCGACCCTGATCATCACGTACGGTACCGTGGATGTAGACGGTATCGAACGGAATGTCCCCCATCACTTCCAGACCCGACATAATCATACGTGCCACCCAGAAAAAGATGATCTCGTTGCCGGTCACCAGTGTATTGGTCGGGTAATAGAATTTCAGATCTTTATCTTCGTTCGGCCAGCCGAATACACTGAACGGCCATAGCCAGGAAGAAAACCACGTATCGAGTACATCCTCATCCTGCCGCACGTTGGCTGACTGGCATTTCGGGCACACTGTTTCCGAGGTTTTAGAAGCCCACTCATGCCCGCAGTCATCGCAATAGAAAATCGGAATACGATGCCCCCACCAGATCTGGCGCGAAATGCACCAATCACGAATGTTTTCCATCCAGCCCATGTAAGTTTTATTCCAGCGCTCGGGAACAAACTTAATCCGGCCGTCATTCACCGCCTCAATCGCCGGACGCGCCAGCGACTTCATCTTCACAAACCACTGCGGGGAAAGGCGCGGCTCAACCACCGTATCACAGCGATAGCAATGCCCTACCGCATGCATATGCTTCTCAACCTTTTCAACCAGCCCGCCGGCTTTCAGATCCTCCATCAACTGTTTGCGGCATTCAAAACGGTCCATGCCTTCATACCTTCCGGCATTTTCATTCATGATACCGGTATCCGTCATTACATTGATCTGCGGCAGATCATGACGAATACCCATTTCAAAGTCGTTCGGATCATGCGCCGGCGTGATTTTCACAATACCGGTACCGAATTCCGGATCGACATAATCGTCGGCAATAATCGGTATTTCGCGGTTCACGATCGGCAGAATCACTGTTTTTCCCACCAGATCCCTATAGCGCTCATCGCGCGGATTCACCGCAACAGCGGTATCGCCGAGCATCGTTTCCGGACGCGTCGTCGCCACCACCAGTTTTTTCTTTTCGTCTTTGACCGCATATTTAATGTGATACAGCGCACCCTCAACCTCCACGTGCTCGGACTCCTCATCCGACAGTGCGGTTTCACAGCGAGGACACCAGTTGATGATCCGGTTGCCGCGGTAAATCAGCCCCTTATCATACAGCCGGCAGAAAATTTCCAGCACGGCATCGCTCAGACCTTCATCCATCGTAAAGCGCTCGCGGTCCCAGTCACAGGATGCCCCGAGTTTCTTCAGCTGATTGGAAATGGTGGAACCGTATTCCTCTTTCCACGCCCAAACCCGTTCCAGAAATTTTTCACGCCCAAGGTCATCCCGTGTTTTACCCTCTTTTTTCAGGGCGCGCTCCACTACATTCTGCGTGGCAATGCCGGCGTGGTCCGATCCCGGAACCCAGACCGTATTTTTGCCTTTCATACGCGCCACACGGGTCAGTACATCCTGAATATTATTGTTCAGTGCATGGCCCATATGGAGAATACCGGTCACGTTCGGCGGCGGAATCACAATACAGAACGGATCGCCACCATCTTCGCTTTCGGCGTGGAAGCGTTTGTCTTCCATCCATTTTTTATACCACTTCTCTTCAACAATCTTTGGGTCGTACTTCTGTGCTAGTTTACTCATATTTTTTCACCGAATATTCCGCGCAGAGACGCTGAGAGCGCGGAGGATTATTTTTCAAAATTATTAACTATCCGTTTAATTCCGTCTTTAAGCAGTCGAAAATTGACATTGATCAAAAGTCCTAACTGCAAATCCATTAATTTTAAATAGGTTCCTGTCTGCTGTGAAAACACCGGTTTTAAATCCTCAACAGACTTCACTTCAACAACTACTCATTTATCAACCAGCAAATCTATTCTATACGCATTGTCTTCAACAATTTCTCTACGGAACATATGACCGGGAGATAAATGTTCCCCTCAACATCATACTGCACAGCCTTTGCGCACTCTGCACCTGTGCGAGGAGTTCCTTCAGTCAGCACGTTCCTCATTCAGGAAGAGCTTGTATTCCACGCCGTCAACCAGAGCCTCCCACGAAGCTTCGATAATATTTTCCGAAACACCGACCGTGCCCCATGTATTTTCACCGTCCGATGATTCAATCACCACGCGGGTTTTCGCCGCCGTCGCCTCTTCCGGGTCAAGGATGCTCACTCGGTAATCCGACAGCTGCACATCCCGGATACTCGGATAAAATTCCTGCAGGGCATTTCGCAGAGCCATATTCAGCGCATCCACCGGACCATCACCCTCGCCCACCGTAAACGCCTGCTTTCCGTTTACGTTCAGCCGTAGCGTCGCTTCGGAAATGCACGGCTCATTTTTACCCCGCTTTTCAACCATCACACGGAAGCCCTCAAACTCGAAGAAACTCTTGTGTTCCTTCAGGACCTTTTTGATCAGCATCTTGAACGAAGCATCGGCCGATTCATACACATAGCCGCCCCGCTCCTGCTTTTCCATAGTCTTCAGAATATCGCGCACCTCCGGCGACTTCCGGTCGATGTTATTCAGCCCCATCTCAATCAGCTTTTCCATCACATTGCTCGCACCGGAAAGTTCCGAAATCAAAATCCGCCGCTCATTACCCACCGACTCCGGCGGCACATGCTCAAAGCTGTGCGAAACCTTACGGACACCATCCACATGCATCCCTGCTTTATGAGCAAAAGCACTTTCCCCCACAAAAGCCGCCCGCTGATTATCCCGCAGATTCGCCTGCTCGTTCACAAACTGCGAAACCGACTTCAGATTTTTCAGCTGCGCCGGATCCGCCAGACAGGTTTTATCGGTTTTCAGATTCAGGTTAGCCACCACTGAAACCAGATTGCAGTTACCGCACCGTTCACCGAACCCGTTAATCACACCCTGAACATGCACAGCACCGGCACGCACCGATTCCATCGCATTCGCCACAGCGGTTTCAGAATCGTTATGCGTATGAATCCCCACGGCCACGCCGAATCTTTCGCGCACCAACGTAGTCACCTCAAAAACCTCATTCGGCATGCAACCGCCGTTGGTATCACACAATACCAGACAGTCCGCTCCGCCCTTTACCGCCGCTTCCAGAGATTGAAGTGCATAATCCGGGCTGTCCTTATAACCATCAAAAAAGTGCTCCGCATCGTAGATCACCTCTTTGCCGTTAGTCTTCAGAAAACGACAGGTATCCTCGATCATCGCCAGATTTTCCTCCGGCGTCGTTTTCAGAACCTCGGTCACATGCAGCAGCCAGCTCTTACCGAAAATCGTACAGACTTCCGTATCGGCCTCCAATAGCGCCGCCGTCCCTTTATCCTCTTCCACTTTCACATTGGCCCGGCGCGTACTCCCGAAGGCCGCAATTCTGGCATGCTGAAGCTTTTCCTTTTTAATGGCTTTGAAAAAAGCCATATCCTTCGGATTCGACGCCGCAAATCCACCCTCGATATAATCCACCCCAAACGAATCGAGCATTTTCGCCACGTGAATTTTAGCCACAGCCGAGAAGGTAACCCCCTCCGCCTGTGCACCGTCACGCAATGTTGTATCGTAGATGAAAACTTTATTTTCTGCACTCATGGAGACTCTCTCTGTCAATCAAAACGCGGAAACATACCGCAGCCCCCTTAATCGAACCAAGCCTGAAGGGGGAATTTCTCGAAACATAAAACCTGCTGTTTTGCACTGAAACCGTTCTTTTCCATCGCTATATTTCCTCTCATGGACCCTATTCCCGCCAACCGAAGCCTGGCCTATCTGCTCGGCCGCCGATCCGGCCCCCTTTTTCTAAAAGCAGGCTGGGTGATGAAATCGCTGGCCGGCACAGAAGAGGAAAAGATATCGGCCGAATTCCAAATGGGCCTGCTGCTGGCCCGGGCCTACGAAGCGGACGTTCCAGCACTTGCAAACAACCGGCTCGATGAAATCGCCGCGCGGCTGACCGCCAGATTACGCAACAAAAACCGGAAACATATCTTTAAACTTGATCAGTCCGACGACCTCAACGCCTGCGCTATTCCCGGAGGATTTATCTATATGTCGGAAAAACTGTTCGACCTTTGCGGCGAAGACGCCGACGCCATCGCTTTTGTACTTGCCCACGAAATTGCCCACGGTATTCATGGTGATGCCAACCGGCGCTACCTGACCAAAACCATAATCAACGGATTACTGCGTCTGCAGACCCGAGGCCTCTCTCCGTCCACAAAACAACTGCTTGCCCGGATGATTCAGCAGGGTTATTCCCGCGAACAGGAATTCCGCGCCGACCGCTTCGCCGTCGCCCTCACCAAAGCCGCCGGCTTTAATCCCCGTGGCGGCGCCCGCCTTTTTTCCACTCTCCGGAAAAGAGCTCCTGACCCCAATCCGTTCGGAGCCTACTTTTCCTCGCATCCCCCGATGGGCGAACGTATTTCCCGCATTCAACAACGAATTAAAGAATTGAATTAATCCAGCGGGGAACCACAGAATTTGCAGTGTTTTGCATCCGAATCATGCGGCCCTTTTTTACAGGACGGGCAGATTTTCCCGCGCTTTTTCATGGCGGATGAAAATCCGATCTCCGCAGTAATAATCCCGGTCGGCACAGCAATAATACTGTAGGCGATGATCATCAGAAACGCGGCCAGAGTTTGACCTAAAGGGGTCTCCGGGGCCATGTCTCCATAGCCCACCGTCGTTACGGTGATGATGGCCCAGTAGACCGACTGCGGAATACTGTTGAAACCGTGTTCCTCCCCTCTATCGCATACATCAACGAGCCGACAATAACAACCAGCGTCAGTACCGTAACCAGAAAAATGCCGATTTTCCGACGGCTGGCCATCAGCGAATTCATCAGCAGATCCGCTTCGCCGACATACTGCGCCATTTTCAATACGCGGAAAATGCGCAGCATGCGCAACACCTTAATCACATCCAGAAATTCCGCATTATCAATAAACAGCCCCAGATAAAAAGGCAGCACCGCCAGCAGATCCACCACTCCGAAAAAACTGTGCGCATATTTCACCGGATTCCTGGCACAATATAGCCGCAGAATATATTCAATGGTAAACAGTACCGTGAACGCGGTATTAAGCGATGAAATCAGCAGGCCGTGCGCATCCCGGATAGCATGTACACTGTTAAGCATCGTCAGCCCGACACTGATCAGAATGGCCGCAAACAGCCCGACATCAAAGGCCTTCCCCGCCGGTGTATCCGCCCCGAAAATAATGATAAACAGCTTCTGCTTCAGCGTCTGATCACTCATGATACAGGCATCCGTCCGGCGTTATCTCCAGATGATAAACCGGGAAACCGAGCTCCTCCAGATCAGCATAACCGATCCCAATGGCGCAGTCGCCCATCCCCGACCCGGAAATCTTCGCGCCGAAAATATCCGGCGACTGCTGCAAGGCATCGACAATAATCTGGAGCTCCGGCGTATTCACCCCCATTTCATCCATCAATTCCTGATTCCGGTTGAGAATTTTTCCAAAACCCGGGACATCGTGATTCCGCAGCCTGGAAACCGCCTCTTCCGCCCCGCATGCATTTCGGCATAAATACGCATATATTTACCGGGATCATCCGCCTTGAGCTGCTCCACCCGCAGAATAACATCCGGCGTAGGCGTTTTGTACCCGCAGTAAACTGCAGTCAGCGGAATGGAAACGTTCAGAGGAATAAAATCCGGATCAATGGTATAGCCGACGATTCCGCCGAACACACTGGCGGCGAGGTCGGAACCGGAGCCGCGTCCCTGCACCGTCTGCACGGTTTTGAGTGCTTCATCAAACAGCCGCTCCGGTGCAGGCGTATTGCCGGACAGCCAGAACATCAGCGCCGCATGCGTTGCCACGGTCACTGCAGCCGACGACCCGAACCCGATATCCGCCGAAAATTCGGAATGAATTTTCAGAAATAATCCCGAGGGCACCGCATCCAGGTGCCGCCGGACGGCCTGCAGTACAAAACGGAACCGTGGATCATCCTTCAGATCACTGAGTGATGCCCGATACGTTCCGAGACCGGAATCAATCTCCAGCACGTTTTCCGGTATGGGGAAAAGCTCCACCTGAATCCGGCGGTCGATCGCCCCGATCAGTGCACGGTTTCCATGAAGTACCGCATGTTCACCCAGCAGCATCAGACTGCCGGGCGCCGAGGTTTTGATGACGGCAGCTTCGGCCATGCGGATCAGACAATTCGGGTTCCCAGCGGATCCCCCGAACGGGCGATACGCTATAGCCATACTTTTCGCAGATTGCGCGCGGCATTTCATCGGCAATTACCAACACCACACCCCCGCGCTCTCCGGACACGGATCCCGCTCCGCATATTTTCGCAGAACCGCCCCATGCTTCAATTTCGGAAATAAAACGCTGCACCTTTTCCGGCACCACACCGATGGCGGAAAGTAACCGGTTGTTCTCCCGAACCAGCCAATGCAGTTTCTGCGTATTGTTGGTCCGGATGGCCTGCTCAAACTCGTTGGTCACAGCCTCGAATTCACTCCAGATTTCGCTACTCTTGAACTGCTTTTCCACATTCATCACACACTCACCGGTGGATGACACCGGAATACCGGTCTGCACCATGTACATCTGCATTCGCGGAAGCGAAATCGAAACAGCTTTTCCGTTCTGAAACCGGGCACAGCCGCCGTGCAGCGAAATATAGGAATCCACACCGCTTGGCCGGCCGTGCTGGAGTTTTTCGGCTTCAAGGGAATATTCGTAGTACCAGTCGGGCTTGAAATCAACACGGAAGTAGTGCCCGATCGCCCGGATTTCGCTCAGCACGGTAGCCGCCGAGGATCCCATACCGCAGCCCACCGGAATGCTGGAACGCAGCTTCATCACCAGCCCGGAATCAAGCGTGCGGTGCAAACCGTCCATCGTATGAATAAATGCAAACCGGAACAGATCGGCCGGAGCTCCAAGCACATAGCTGATCCCGATTTCCCCTTTCAGGAATTCACGGTACTTTTTTTCTGCACGGCGCTTCAGATCGCGCAACGCCATCAGCGTATGGGATTCGGAAATTCCGGTTCCGGGAAGATCAAAGGCCACGCCCTGCTCCTCTTTCGGCGTCAGCTCAAATACCGCACTACGGTCAATCGCCATGGCAATGGCCGGTTTTCCGTAAACCACCGCATGTTCACCGCTGAGGATCAGCTTGCCCGGAGCAACTGCTTTCATTCGTCTATTAATGATTCATACTCCCTTTTATGCTGACTGATCCCCGAGAACCGGAACGGTCCTGTTTTGTATTGCGGAAAACTGTAATTTCCGCCGTCCGTCGGCACACCGTAATGAAAAATGTCTTCGTACTGTTGATACGTAAGTTCTGTGCGTTCTGCGAGCATTTTTGCATGCTGATCCGCATAGAGCACATTACGGTAACCGGGCTGGATTACACCGCTGTAAAATTCACCGACACACCCCGAACCATAACTGTACAGCCCGATGCGTTTTCCGCCCAGATCCTCCTCCGAGGTTTCAAGCAGAGAAGTAAGTCCGACATACATTGAGCCGGAATAACAGTTTCCGGTAATCCGACTGTACCGCAGCGATTCCTCCAGCAGATGCATCATCTCCTCGCGTGAGGTCTTCACTTTGAATTTCCGGCAGAGCTTCTGATGGGCCTTTTCAGCCATTTTTGTAAATGGAATATGATAGCAGAACCGGTCAAAATCCGTCAGCTCACGGCCGGATTGTTCCGCATACTGCTTCCAGGATTCAATGAGTGCATGAATGTAGACCATCGTAGAGTACTTCCCGTCCACCAGCGCTTCTGAGCGGTAATTCGGACGCCAGAAATCCATGACATCCTCCGTATAATATCCCGCTTCAGGGTCAATCGCCAGAATCCGGGGATCGGCGGAAATCAACATCGCAACCGATCCGCAGCCCTGCGTCGCCTCACCGGGACTTCCCAGTTCATAACGGGCCACATCGGACGTAATCACCAGTGCTTTTTTGGAGGGATTCCGCGCCACAAAGCCGAGGGCCAGCTGAATGCCGGCGGTTCCGGAATAACACGCCTGCTTTAACTCAACGGTGCGGCAGCGCGAACCCAGTTCCAGCAGTCCGTGAACATAAACCCCCGCGGCCTTCGACTGGTCAATCCCGGTTTCTGTGGCAAAGAGGAGCAGCTCGACATCATCCAGCTCTCCCTCCTTCAGGAGCGGATATGCGGCACTCGCGCCCAGCGTAACCACATCCTCGTCCGGCGCAGGAATACCCATTTTTTCCTGCCCGATACCCACATAATATTTATCGGCATCCACTTTACGCGCTTCAGCCAGCGTTTTCAGATCTACAAAATAATGAGAGGTGTAGAAGCTGATCCGATCAATTCCAATCTTCATTCAGAATGAGTTCCTCTTTGCCTTTCAAATCTTCAACACACCCGCTTCCCAGCAGAAACATCGCCGTCACAAATTCCCGTTTAAGCCGTCGTATCACCTGCCGCACCGCATCCGCCGATTCCCTCGCCGGATCCAGAAACGGCCGGGCCAGACCGCACATCGATGCCCCCAGAATAATACTTTTAGCCATATCTATGCCACTCCGGATACCTCCGGAAGCGATCACATTCACCTCATGCCGGAAAGGGGCCATCATTTTCAAAGCAACCGGCGTCGGAATGCCCCAGTCCCCGAACAGTTCCCCCAGAGAAGGATTCTGACTACGGCGGCTCTCCACCATACTCCATGATGTACCGCCGCTGCCCGCAACATCAATATGTTTAACTCCGGCCGCCAGCAGATGCTCCACATCCTGCGCGGAAATTCCGGCACCGACCTCTTTGATAATGACCGGCTTTCTGAGCTGCTGCACAACCGTTGCAATTTTACTCCGCAGATCAGAAAAATCGGTATCCCCCTCCGGCTGCACCGCTTCCTGCAAAGGGTTTAGATGCAGATAAAGCGCATCGGCCTCCAGCACCTTTACCGCAGCCTCACAGTCCGCAAAGCCTACATTGTAATTCAGTTGAACCGCCCCCAGGTTTCCAATCAGAGGAATACTCGGCGCATGCTCACGCAATTCAAAACTGGCCCGTGCCGCACGGTCGGAAAGAAATACACGCTGCGATCCCACCGCCAGCGCCACACCCTCAGCTTCGGCGGCAACAGCAAGATTGCGGTTGATGTTCACCAACTCTTCATCTTTGCCGCCGGTCATCGAGGAAATCAGCAGCGGAAACGAAAGTTTTCTGCCGAGAAACATTACCGAAGAATCAATCTCCGATAGATTCAGCTCGGGCAGAGCCCGATGCGTCAGATGAATTCGGTCAAAATAGGATTTATTACGATCAATCGCCGCGTCATCCGACACGATATTGATATGATCCAGTTTTCGCTGATTGATTTTTGCCATAAGGAAAATACCTTATAACGTTAGACCGGATCTTGAAAACCCCAAAAATCAACCGCCGGACTTCTTCACCGTATAGCCCATCGCCTGCAGTTCCGCCACCAGCAGGTCGCGGTGATCGCCCTGAATTTCGATGGTCTGCCCTTTAACGGTTCCGCCTGTTCCGCATTTCTGCTTCAGTTTTCTGGCCAGGTCCTTCAAACCCTGCGGATGGGTCGGAACGCCGGTAATCACCGTCATGCCCTTGCCCTTTCGGCCCTTGGTTTCCCGCCCGACGCGGACAATACCATCACCCTTCGGCACATCCGCCCTTTTCTTTTCGGGCTTAATGCGGCCCATTTCGGTTGAAAAAACAATATCCAGATCGTCAAAACTGTTCATGACATATCCTTTAATTAAACCAATCGCACTCCATCATCTTCGATGGTGATCAGGCGCTTTTTATACAGTGCGCCGATGGCGTTTTTATAGGTCTTTTTACTGACACCGAACAGAGCATTGATTTTTTCCGGCGGCGTTTTTGCCGTCACAGCCATAAACCCGTCGTTTTTCTTTAGATGTTCCAGAATCACATCGGTAAGCCCTGTGACTTTTCCATAGCCCTGTTTCTGCAGAGTCAGATCGATCCGTCCGTCGGGGCGCACCTTTTTAATGTAGCCTTTAAGCCTGGTTCCGCGCTCCAGTGGACGGAAAATCTCATTATGAAACACCATGCCCCAGCGCTCATTATTAATGATGAATTTGTAGCCGAGATCCGATTTCTGCCAAACGATCAGATCCACCTCTTCATTGTTTTTATAAAAACGCTTGGAGTTGAGGTATTTGTCCAGCTTCGCCGAAGCCACAATACGCTCACTGGTCTTATCGTAGTAGATATACACCAGATAGGATTCCCCCTTGCGCATCTTCATCCGCTGTTCCCGGAATGGAACAAACAGATCTTTCGGCAGTCCCCAGTCCAGAAACGCCCCGATCGGTGTAACATCTTTACAGCGCAGCAATACAAATTCACCCACTTCACCCTTCGGTTGCTCGGTGGTGGCGGTCAATCGGTCTTCAGAATCAAGATAGACAAAGACATCGATTTTATCGCCAATGTTCCAGGCCTTGGAAACATAGCGCTTCGGCATCAGAATTTCACCCAGCTGCAGTCCATCGAAAACGAGACCGAAATCGGTCTCGCGCGATATCGTAAGCCGGTTCCGTTTTCCCACCTCAACCATGCATGCTTCTCCTCTGACTCGAACGGCGGCTTTTCACACGGCCCGGGCGCGGCCCTTTTCGCGTATTTTTCGGCCGGCCGTCGTTCCCCACCGTAACCTTGCCGCGCTGCTGCCGGACCTTAGGTCCCGGTTTGGCCTCCGCGCCGGTTGCATTCATTGCTTTTTCAGAATGCCAACTATGATTCAGATCCCGCGGGACCTCAAAACCGATCAGCTTTTCAATCGCACGCAGATAGTCCCGTTCCGGTGCACAGCACATCGAAATCGCATCGCCTTCAGCACCGGCCCGGGCGGTTCGTCCAATCCGGTGCACATAGGTTTCCGGCTCCACCGGCATATCATAATTAATGACGTGGGAAATTTCCTTCACATCAATCCCGCGCGCCGCAATATCGGTGGCTACCAGTGCCCGGCATTTGCCCGATTTAAAATCGGCCAGCGCCTGGGTCCGCGCACCCTGGCTTTTGTTGCCGTGAATCGCCGCCGCAGAAACACCAACACCCTCGAGCTTGCGTGCCACTTTATTGGCCACGTGCTTCATCTGTGTAAAAATGATGACCTTATCCAGTTTCTTACTGCCCATCAGCTGCAGAATCAGATCGTCTTTATGCTCTTTTTTAACAAACAGGACTTTCTGCGTAATCCGCTCAACCGCCGGCTTTTCCGGTTCAATGGCCACCTGTGCCGGATTATTCACCAGCGACTCCGCGAGCTGCTTGACCTTCGGTTCCATCGTCGCCGAGAAAAAGAGCGACTGCCGTTTTTTCGGCAGCTCTTTGATTATTTTTTTGATGTCATGAATAAAACCCATATCGAGCATACGGTCGGCTTCGTCGAGCACGAAGATTTCCACACCGCCCAAATCAAGCAGTCCCTGGCCCACCAGGTCATTCAACCGTCCCGGTGTAGCCACCAGCATATTCACCCCGCGCCGAATGGCTTTTACCTGCGGATGCTGACCGACGCCGCCGAAAATAACCGTATGCGAAACTCTGGTATATTTGCCGTATTTTTTAATACTGTCACCAATCTGCGCCGCGAGCTCGCGCGTCGGGGCCAGAATCAGGACTTCCGGCCGTTTCGGAACCGGGCGCTTATTCTTTTTCACAAGATACTGAAGAATCGGCAGTGTGAAGGCTGCCGTTTTTCCGGTACCCGTCTGGGCACACCCGATCATGTCGCGTCCCTCCAGCAGGTACGGAATCGCCTGCTCCTGAATCGGTGAGGGTGTATGATAACCTGCGTCGGTTACTGCATTTCCAAGTTCAGGAAGCAGTGCACCGAAAACGCCATTGAGGTCGTTTTCTTTTTTCATTTGGTTTTTCCACGGAACAGTTTCAACCACTCATACATCGATCCTCAAACGAGGAAGGATCTACGAACAACCCGACTGCCACTCTGTGGCTCCTAACCGGCGAATAAAAATAATTTCAAAACTCGCCGCCGGTGGAGTGAAGAAAAAAGGGCGGTCCGTCTGACCATCCCGAAGTGGCGTGGGTTCTATAGGTTCAGATACACCGAGTCAAGCTCAGCATTCCGGAGTTTCCGGAGAGACTGTATATTCACCCTTACCGAAAAAGGCCTTAAAACAGAAAATCCAGACCGAAAGCAATCCCCAGCCCAGACCGAAAAGGACACCTGCGTCAACAATTCCGCGCCAGGGCTGCGGCAGAAAACGAACCGACAATATCAGTACAATCACCATCGTCGTAACACTGTAGGCCACAATTTTCCGTTTTTTCGTGGCATAAAAAAACCCCATGCAGAAAAGTGGAGCAAAAAGAATACGGATCGGCGTAGGATTGTTTTTCAAATACAGTGCCCGCGCAGCAACCCGCGGGGAAAATTTAAGATGAAATCCCTTATAGCCCTCCGCGTAGCCCATAAACACAAGGCTTACGGCCAGGCCGATCCATTCAACCGCACCGAAGCGCGTCCCGATGATTTTATCCACAAACGGCCAGATACTGAAAAGCCCACGCCCCAAAATAAAACTTAACCCGATAATGCCCCAGCACGCTCCAATTATTCCCGCCATAAACAGCCATCCATTCATTCATCGATCAAAGGCGCGCGAGTGTATCAACCCCTTATCGGAAACAAAGCCTTTTTAAAGCAGAAGAACACATGGCACGATGCCTGCTA
The DNA here is from genome assembly GCA_004299845.1 of Verrucomicrobia bacterium S94. Lineage (NCBI taxonomy): Bacteria > Pseudomonadati > Verrucomicrobiota > Verrucomicrobia bacterium S94. The sequence continues at coordinate 1,727,185 of CP036201.1, forward strand.
TAAACTCAGACACATCTCCTCCTCACCAGGCAGTGAGCTGAGAGCGTATCAGCTCGCTGCCTGTGTGTTTACTTACCCAGGAGAGCAGTTCTTCTGCACCCGGAGAACTGCTCTTCTTTTTTTTAAGGATCGCCACGGCATTTTTACGCAACTGCGTTACGCCCGCATATTCAGTCGCATTTCCTTTGATTAAACGTCGGATCTCCCCCGCCGGTGATTTCAAAAGCCACTCCAGATCAACCGGAATCCGGGTATCGACCTTATCTTTCGGCGGACAGACCACCGAACACCAGTCACAACCGAAAAGCCAGTCCTCAATCATTTTCGCTTCTTTAAAATTAAGAACGGATCTTTTCTCGATTGTGAGATAACTGATGCAAAGCTGCGCATCAATCGGATCGCCAAACCGGATCGCCCCGGTTGGACAGTTTTTGATGCAGGCCCGACAGTCATCGCAGGCAAAGGGCATTTTCGGTTCATGAATCACCTCCGGAAGCTCCCGATCCACAAAAAGACAACCGATAAATACCCGGACATTGGTTCGAGCCGGCACACGGAGCAGATCATTCGCCCCACGAATACCCAGCCCGCCGACCGTCGCAAAGAGCCGTTCATATACCGCTTTCGTATCCACTGCGGCCTCGGCCTGAAGATCTTCACCCAGTTTATCTTTCAGTGCCGCAAGCATCCGCTGACCGGCACGGTGATAATCCAGCTCCCGGGCATAGGCCGAAATATAGCCCAGCAGTGCATCGTTTCCTGGGATGGGAAACGGGTGCCTTGCTTCCGGATCGCCCCATTTATTCGTAAACGTCAGCACAATCACTGATTTTGCAAACGGAAAAGCATTCCACGGATCAGCCTTATCCGGAAACATCCGTTCCAGGTAATCCATCTCCCCCTGTTTACCGGACTCCAGCCACGCACGGTGCAACGCACTGTTTTCCGTAATGCGCTTCTTCAGAACAGGATTATCCAAACGGATACACGCCGCCGAAAACGCACCGATTTCCCGGGCGGTTTCCTGCAACCATTCTGTAAAATTTTCTAAATCCATTTTAAGCACCACGGAACACACTGAATACACGGAAGGTTCCTGAATTGCGATTTTTTCCGTGTGTTCAGTGTATTCCGTGGTTTAGCCTCCGCTCCCACGATGAGCAACGGTTTAAAAATTCTATTTATCTTTGTGGATGGATTCGGGCTCGGCTCCGACAATCCTGTCGTTAACCCATTGCGCGATTCCCGTTTTACAAACCTTGGAAAACTGCTTGATTCAGCCATTCCGATCGATGCGTGCCTCGGCGTCGACGGCATCCCGCAGAGTGCCACCGGCCAGGCCTCGCTCCTTGGCGGCTTCAATGCCCCGCAGGCCATGGGCCGGCATATTGAAGGCTTCCCCCCGCCCCGACTCAAAAAACTGATCGAAAAAGAGAATATTTTTTCCAAACTTCGGAAACTCGGCAAAGCCCCCACCTTTGCCAATGCCTACTGGATCGACGACCCGCTCAATATTCCGCTCAACCGGCAATCTGTCACGACGGTCATGGCACTGACAGCCAACGGCAAAGTGCGCCATAAAGATGAACTGCTGAACGGAAAAGCCGTCAACCACGATATCACCCGCTGGACCATGCACGAGCGTGGATACGACGGTCCCCATATTTCCGAAGAAGAGGCTGCCGCCCATCTACTGACGGTAGCGGCGGAACACGACTTCACCCTGTACGAATATTTTCTGACCGACCGTGCCGGCCACTCCGGTAATCCCGAGCTGATTTTCCAATGCCTGAAGTCGCTCGAAAAATTTCTTCCCATTACCGCAACATTCGGAAATCACCCTAATCAGCTGTTTCTGCTCTGCTCCGACCACGGCAACATCGAAGACCGCACAACCCGAACCCACACCCTCAATCCCGTCCCGCTGATCGCCATCGGCGATGGTGCCGAACACTTCCAATCCCTGGAAAATCTCGCCGACGTTACCCCTGCTATCCTTCGTTTATTCTGAAGCAGACCAAGAGCACCCGTCAGGAGACAGTTAATCTTCATCCTACCCATCCCATATAATATTTAATTGACATATATATTATACGTATAATTAACTCTCAGTTGAACATTAGAAATTCAGAGGATTATGAAAACAACGGTTACATTCACTTTTTTACTGTTCTTTTGCACCACCTCCTTTTCCGAAATTTTCACGCTGGATCTGAACTCGCCCAACCAGTTCACCGATAATTTCCAAACATCGTATACCGGAACGCCCGTGTCGCAACAAAGTGACGGCGGACTCGGAGGATCGGGATCGATCGATTTCACCAGCGGCGACGGAACTCAGGGATGGTACACTAAATTCTCATTCGATCCGATTGATGTCGGAGGAAGTCTGTCTTTGTCCTATGCATTTCAGTACCATGACAATGATGAGAAGCTGTCTAGTGTTTCCGGAGTAAAAATCGGTTTTTGTACCGATCCGACCTCGCCCTCTAATCAATACGGGATGCCCTCCTCAGGATTGCTTGGCGACCTGGGAATGTGGAGCTGGGGAAACGCAATATTATCCAGTGACTCATCCGGTATGATCAGCGGAGGCTTGGGGAACGCTATTTCCATGACGGATTATGGCTGGTACGAAATCGGACTTGCACTTTCCCGAACCGCAGACACAACGTACGACATCACCTATTCATTCTGGTCGCTGAATGATGACGGGGAAAAAGACACGCAACTCGGATTTAACAGTGGAACGCCGTATGACTCCTCGAAGTTTAATACCACACTATATGCCTTCCTGGCTTTGGAAAATCCGACTGCTACGGCAACCTTTAATGCTCTGGATAACATAACACTCAGCAGCACCGGCACTATTAATGATCTCGCAATCCCCGAACCAAGTTCATTAACTCTGGCCGGGTTCATCTGTGCATTTGCTTTTTTCATTCGCAGACGAATGCTGATCTAACCCCGCCATTTAAATTCAGAGACGGCTCCGTCTATGCCGTAATTATTAACTCAACATTGGCTTTGTCGAACATCCCTGTCTTTCGGTACATTCGCCGAATGAATCAGGAAGAACAGAAACGTCCCGACTGGGATGAATATTTCATGGACATCGCACATGTAGTCTCCAAACGGGGAAACTGTTGCAGGCGGAAGGTTGCCGCTGTGATTGTCCGGGACCGGCGGATTATCTCTACCGGCTACAACGGTACCCCGCGGGGCATCCCCAACTGTTTTGAAGGCGGCTGCCCGCGCTGTAACTCGGATGCACCGTCGGGCTCGGACCTGGGCGACTGCATCTGCGCCCATGCGGAGGAAAATGCGATTGTTCAGGCAGCGTATCATGGCATCAGCGTCCGCGACGGATCGCTCTACTGCACGCTGAGTCCCTGTCTGCTCTGCACCAAAATGATTATCAATGCAGGTATTAAAGAAGTGATTTATGAAGAGGAATACCATTTCAGCCCGCAGTCGCGTGAACTTTTCGCGACGGCGGGTGTAATCTGTCGCCAGTTTAAACGAAAATAACGGCATGAAACGTTTCGCTGCCGCCCTGCTCTGCCTCTTTTTTTCCGCACAGATCCGGGCGGAAAACTTTTCCGGCTGTTTTATTCCCGGCGAAATATCGGAATATAAGGTTTCCTGGATGGGGGTTCCGCTGGCGTGGTCGAGATCGACCACCGATGTGGTGAATCACAACGGGACCGACCGCATCCGAATCACCATGGTTTCCAGAACCTATACAGCGTATGACCACATTTACAAGGTGGATGACAAAACCGAGGTGATTCTTGACCCGGAAAGCGCTCTGCCGATCCAGCTGGACCTGATGCTCAATGAAGGCAACCGGAAAAAAAGTCACCTGACCACCTTCGATCATACCCGGGGAGAAGCGGTGTTCATTGACCGCATGGCCGGCACAACGAATGTTGTTGCCATTGCCCCGGATACCCGGGAAATTCTAAGCTTTCTCTATTCCTCTCGCATCAGAGACCTCACTGTTATGAAAGAACAGATCCATACGCTGTTTGTTGACGGTAAAATGCATGAAGTCGGACTGACACTGGGAAAAACCAAACGGCTGAAAATTCCGGACCGGGGAAAAGTGGAGAGCATTCGGATTGAACCGCTGGCCGAATTCGACGGCTTATTTCTCCGCCAGGGGAAAATCTTTTTTTGGGTTTCAAAGGCGGATCGCCGTATGGTTACTTTAGTACAGGCCAGTGTTCCGGTGGGCAAAGTGAATGTAAAACTGCAGAATGTTTCTGGACCGGGCCATGATTTCTGGGTGAAGGAGCAAGAATGAAAATTAGGGTAGAACGTGCAGAAGAGCTGCTCGGAAGCGCATCCGAAAAACGAATTCTCGTGGTGGGCGATTTAATGATGGATCGCTTTGTCTATGGCAGCGTCTCCAGAATTTCCCCCGAAGCCCCGGTTCCGGTGGTTCACGTTTCTCACGAAAAAGCCATGCCCGGCGGAGCCTGCAATGTAGCCTCCAACCTGCTGGCACTCGGAGGAAAAGCCTCCATGGCCGGTATTATCGGAAAAGACCCAATCGGCCGGGAACTCAGAGATCAGCTTTCAAATAACGGCGTTCTGCTGAATGCTCTCATTGAACACGCGGCTCATCCGACCTGCGTAAAAACCCGTATTGTGGCCGATCAGCAGCAGGTGGTCCGGGTGGACCGCGAGGAATACCTGTCGGTTTCCACCAAGGAGATGGACGATTTCTGCTCCCGCATGGTCAAGGAAATCAACTGTGCCGACGGGGTCATAATCGAGGACTACGGCAAGGGCTCCGTTCAACAGGAAGTGGTCGATACCATATTGACGGCCGCTCAAAAGAAGGGCATTCCGGTCGGCTATGACCCCAAGGACGGCCACATTCTGAAAATGGAAGGCGTATCGGTTGTAACACCGAACCGAAAAGAAGCGTTCGGATCTGCCGGCGTTACAGAGTCCAAACCGGCTGACAATCCGCTTGAAGACGAGGCGCTGCTCGAAACCGGACGCATTCTCGATGAAAAATGGAAGGCCCGGCACACCCTCATCACTCTCGGCCCACACGGTATGCTGCTGCTCAACCGGGGCGAAAAAGCACAGCATATTCCCACCCGCGCCCGCGAAGTGTTTGATGTCTCCGGAGCTGGCGATACCGTAATTGCCACCTATGTCCTCGCCCTCGCCTGCGGAGCCTCCTATCTCGAAGCTGCAGAGCTCTCCAACTTTGCCGCAGGCGTAGTCGTCGGCAAACTCGGCACCGCCACCTGCACACAATCCGAACTGATCAGCTATATGAAGAAACACGCCGACGAGATTTAAGCATGAAAATCATGATCACCGGAGCCAGCGGACTGCTGGGCCGTGCCTGCGCCGCATCCTTTGCCGATCTCAATCCCGTCACCTGCGCCTGGAGTCGGGCCAGTAAAAACAACCTCAAACTGGACCTTACTGACTCCAAGGCCATTCGTTCAGCAATGGAGCGGATAAAGCCCGGTTTGATTATACACGCCGCAGCGGAACGAAAACCTGACATCTGCGAAACCCGGCAGGATCTGACACTGCGGTTAAATGTGGATGCCACCCGGACAATCGCCACCTTCGCCGCGGAAACCGGGGCTAAAATGATTTATATTTCCACTGACTATGTGTTCGACGGCTCCCACCCGCCTTATTCCGTGGACGCAGCAACAAATCCGCTCAATTACTACGGACAGACCAAACGCACCGGGGAACTGGCAACCCACACCGCTTCGGCCGACCACATCGTTCTGCGTGTTCCGATTCTCTATGGTGAAGTGGAAAACCTCAAAGAATCCCCGGTCACACTGATGCTGCACAAACTGCTCGATCCGGCACCGGTTGCCGAAGACCACTGGGCGGTGCGTTTCCCGACTTACGTCGGCGATATTGCTGCAACGCTGCGGAACTGGCTTCCGACCCTCGATAAGGCTTCGGGCATCTATCATTTCAGCGGAAAAGAAGCGCTGACCAAATTTGAAATGCTCAAGATCATGGGCGAAGTCCTGCACCTGAGCTCCGAACATCTCTCCGCGAACCTTGAGCCGCCGTCCGGTGCTCCGCGGCCGAAAAACTGCCAGCTGGACATCAGCAGGCTGGCGGCATGCACGCGCTTGCAGCAGACGCCGTTCCGCGAGAATATCGGACGGATTCTGAAACCGTTTTTGAAAGGAAGCCATTATGAGTAAAATTGTCGGTGTCATTCCCTCCCGCTGGGGCTCTACCCGCTTCCCGGGTAAAAGCCTCGCCCTGATTTCCGGAAAACCCATGATCCAATGGGTCGTTGAACGCGTTAAACAGGCGGAAAAACTTGATGCCATCATCGTGGCTACCGATGATCAGCGGATTGCCGACTGCGTCCGCTCATTACATATTCCAGAGGTAACGGTCGCCATGACCCGCCCTGATCATCCCTCTGGAACCGACCGGATTGCAGAAGCGGTTGAATCACTTGAAATCGATGCCGTAATCAATGTGCAGGGTGATGAGCCGCTGATTGATCCGAAACTGATTGATGAACTCGCTGAGGTGATCATTTCCAACCAATGGGACATGGCCACGGCCGCCACACCGATTACCGATAAAGCACAGATCACCGATCCGTCCGTGGTAAAAGCCCTGTTCAACCGCCACGGTCAGGCGCTCTACTTCTCGCGCGCTGTCGTTCCTCATATCCGCGAACCGAACGAATCTCCAGCTCACGGGATCTACTGGCGGCATATCGGCATCTACGCCTACCGTCGCGAATATCTGCTCAAACTGGTCAGCGAACCCCCATGCGAACTGGAAAATCTTGAGAAGCTTGAACAGCTCCGCGCTCTGGATATGGGATGCCGTATGAAAGTCATCAAAACCGAAGATTTCGGTATCGGTGTCGATGTACCGGAAGATATCCCGAAAGCCGAAGCCCTGCTGACCCGGTAAACCCGATACACAGCAGAACCATCAACAATCTGTACGGCACTGATGCGATTTAGCCCCTGCTGATCCGACTATGATTTGAAGCATTAAAATCAGTTGCCAACGTCTGCCATTTTGCTATCTTCTTTGGCTTTCCACCGCATGCCGGGGTGGCGAAATTGGTAGACGCAGGGGATTCAAAATCCCCCGACTTCGGTCATATGGGTTCGAGTCCCATCCCCGGCACCACTTTCTTCCGCAATATCCGCTAAAGCAGTTCGTCGTACGACCCTTTTTCGCGCAGGGCAACAACCATTTTTTTGATGTCCTGAGCACGGTCTTTCGGGCACACGAGTGTTACCCCTTCGGCCTGAACGACAATCAGGTCTTTCACTCCGATCACGGCAGTCAGGTGATCTTTAGAGAGGATAATGTTGTTTTCAGCATCAAGTGTTTCCACCGTTCCGATCGGCGTGTTGCCTTGTGCATCCTGATCAAAATGGCTCTCGAGTGCCGGCCAGGCACCGACATCGTCCCAATAGAACGTACCGCAGGCCATGACAATATTATCGGCTTTTTCCATCAGAGCATAATCAACGGAGATTTTTCCCAGGTTCGGATACGTGGCATCCATACCTTCAATAATTTTTCCATCGGCAGCGTAGCCGGAGAGTGTATTCATCAGTTCGCGCATTTCCGGACAATGGGCACCGAATGCTTTTTCCAAGGCAGGAACAGACCAGATAAACATGCCGGAATTCCAGAAAAACTTTCCGGTTTCGAGATATTCAGCGGCAGTCGCTTCATCCGGTTTTTCGACAAAGCGCGCCGCATTTTTGAACTCCACACCTTCAGCGGTCTGAAAATCTGCACCGGATTCAATATAGCCGAAACCAGTCGCGGGATAGGTCGGCCGAATGCCGATCGTAACCAGAATATCGTTCGCTTCGGCAAGGTCCATCCCGCCTTTCAGCGTATTGGAAAAAACGTCAAGATCACCCATCACCTGATCGGCCGTGAGTACTGCAAAAACGCCGTTTTCATCTTTGGCTTTTACCAGCGCACCACCGCAGGCCACTGCCGCAGCGGTATCGCGCCCCACCGGCTCTCCGACAATGTTTTCCGGCGGCAGCAACGGCGCAGCTTCTCGCGTGACATCGACCAGATCGGCATTGGTTACAACAAAAACATTTTCCGGCGGAACCAACCCTTCCAGACGTTCCACCGCCTGCGCAATCAATGGTTTTTTGCCAACCAGTGCCAACAGCTGTTTCGGATGTTTGGAGGTACTGAGCGGCCAGAAGCGCTCACCCTTTCCACCTGCCATAATCACTGCATAACGTCCTGCCATAATAACTCCGCCTTTTAGTTTCCGGTTTGGATTTCAAGAAATGAGAACTAAACTTCTTTTACCGCATCGACCATTGTTTTAACAAAAGCTGCAGCATCAGCCCGGCCTTCAGCAGTGTGCGGATTATGATGAAAAGCATTTACAATGGCACTGCCCACCACCACGGCATCAGCCAGTCCGGCAGCTTCACGCGCCTGCTCCGGCGTCCCGATTCCGAATCCAAGCGCGACGGGAAGCTCAGTATAACTTCTGATCCGCTCTACCAGCGCACCTGCCCCTTCCGCAATGGAATCCTGTACACCGGTCACCCCTTCACGAGACACGCAATAGATAAATCCGTCAGCCTGTTTAACAATTTTCTGAATCCGATCATCCGGCGTCGTCGGTGTTACCAGCTGAATTCCATTAAGACCGTTTTGTTTCAGTGCCCCTTTATACGGTTTAGCCTCCTCTTGCGGAAGATCCAGCAGTAGAAAGCCGTCAATGCCGGATTGCGCCGCCATTTCAATGGATTTCCCGAATCCGCGTGCCAGCAGCGGATTCATGTAGGCATAAAAGATCATGGGGATTTCAGAGCGCTCACGGATCTTTGAAATACACGCCATAACCCCCTCAAAAGTAGCCCCGGCTTCCAAAGCCCGGGTGGCAGCCTCCTGGTTCACACGTCCATCAGCCAGCGGGTCGGAAAACGGGAGCCCGAGTTCAACAACATCAACGCCCGCATCTTCAAGACGCAGTACAATATCTACGGTGTCCTGCAGGTTTGGATCGCCTGCCGCCAGATAAGCTACAAACCCTTTTTTACCCTGTTTACGGAGATCAGCAAACCGGTGATCAACTCTGGTTTTTTTCATGAAATTTCCTGTTTAAAACTGAATCGTGAATTGTACGGAAATTTCCTGCCAAGGAAAGTCCGCGCCGCGTTTTTCTGACCGGAACCCTCTCCCTCCGGCAGAACTGGATTTATACAGATTTTTCACATCCGAACCGGTTCCCCCCGCCATGGGCACCGGCATCCATAACATCGATAATACGGCTGTGCCGTACATCGGGCTCCGGTTTAATATCCGCATAAAAGAATGAGTTCTCCATGGCGGCGATCCTGCGCAGACCGACAAGCTGTGCAGTGTAGCTCCTCAAGCATTCGGTCATTAGAAGCGAAGTATTGCCCCCGAGTTAAACACGTTCATTTTCATAAATTCAATCCGTGCTTTTACAGGAGAACATCGTTCCCAACAAACAGATCCCCTACAGGAATCAGAAACCCCAGGTCTCCCTCCTTACGGATCAGCAAAGTTTTCACCATAAAATGAATGAGCGGCAAAACACAACATCCACCTTCGATGCAACAGGTTATCGAATTCAACAGGTTCTCCACATGTTCCTTCCGGATGCATAACCGACTCATTCCCAACAATCTAAACTAAAGAGATACGTCCAGCGCGAAAAATATATTTACGAAAAAAGCCGCCCCGGTTAGTGCGGAGCGACTTCCAACAACGTACCCTGTTATATAACGTTACATCGATTTACTGAAGGTCAGGCTGTTGACTCCAGCGGCGGCACAGGCGTCCATAACATCAATGATACGGCGATGAAGCGCATCTGCATGCGGCAACACATTCACAAAAAACGGAGATTTCTGTGATGCAGCGATTTCTTTCAAACCGGCAATCTGTACCACCAGATCCTGCAACTCACGGTCATCATATGAAAAGCGCATGCCTTCCACCTGCACCGTTCCGTCGCGCGTGATTTCTATCAGCACTTCAACAGGAATTTCCTGCATATCCTCGACCGCCACATTGGCGGGGAGCATAAAGCCGATATCCGCCTCTTTCTTAATCAGTGACGCCGTCACCATAAAGTAGATGAGCAGCAGGAACACCACGTCAATCAGCGAAGCAATTTCAAGCTTCAGCGGACTTTCTTCATAATGTTGCATTAAATCCATGGTGCCTACTCCTCAAATACCGAATAGATCAGATCCTGCGCACCGACTTCGGCACACGCAATAGTGATCTTTTCATTAACCTTGTATTTCACGTCGCCGTCGGCGCGAATAAGAATGCGCAGGTCGGGATCAGCTTCAAGCCATTGTTCGATCGTTTCCTTGATCTGGTCAATGTCCTTCGGCTCCGGATCTGCACCGATGAAATATTTTTCATCCTTGGTCACGGAGATCATCAGACGGCCGGTTGTATCCTCCGGCACTTTACCATAAGCGGCCGCAGGAATGTCGACCTTCGGTTTTTCGTCGATGATCTGTGAGGCGACGATGAAGAAAATCAGGAGCAGGAACACCATGTCGATCATTGGCGACATATCCAGCTCTAGATCTTCTGAATCTTTCTGTACGAGTTTCATACCCGATCCCTACCTTCCGGGGGTTGGAAAAAAAGACGATAGAATCGGAGGGCTATTCGCCTTCCATTTTCTCCAGCGTTTCGAGATCCATGAAGCTTACCGGTTCTCTGCCGGTCTGCAGGGCATCAAAGAGATAACCGATGTTACGACCGAGTGTTGCCAGGGTCTTCTGGAATCCTTTCTTGAAGAAGAAGAAGAAGAACATCGACGGAATCGCGATCACCAGGCCGGTTGCCGTAGTAATCAGAGCCTCACCAATGTTGGCCGCGAGCAGTTCCGGTTTACCCATACCCTGCGCGCCCATGGTGTGGAAGGCTTTAATCATACCGGATACCGTACCAAGCAGACCCAGCATCGGAGAAGATGCACCGATGATCGAAAGATAGTCGATCGGTTTCATGAGCTTAGTCATCTGCTCAACCGAGGCCTCCTCAACCGACTCTTTCACTTTCACAAAATCAATTTCCTCTTCACCATCCAGACAACGCTCAAGACCGGCACCGAACGTATTGGCAAACAGAGACGGATTCTTGCGGCAATAGATCAACGCTGTTTTACATTTTTTCTGGAGCATCATTTCGAGAAGTTGCGGCATCTGGTCAGTATGCAGCAACGTTTTCGGGCGCAGCGAAATAAGGTTCTGGATAATCAGGGCCACCATAAAGAATGAGAACGCTCCTAACGGGAACATTGCCCATCCACCCTGCTTGAGCAGTGTCCATAAATCTGTTTTCTGCGCTACCGCAGCATCCGCAATATCACCCTGAGCCATTGCAGCGCCTGCTACAGCCAGCAGTGCCACCATCAAGAGTCCTTTTTTCATTATCTTGCCTCCGTTTCCTTATTCAGATTCCGTTTTAGTTTCTGTTGTTGCACTAACATCTGTATTTGCGGCTTCGGCCTGCACAGCTGCTTTTTCAGCTTTACGTCGGGCCATCTGTTCCGCTTTCTTTTTTTCCGCGGCCTGTTCAGCTTCTTCCATTTCGGCTTTGATCGCCAGTTCCCGGGCTTCAACTTCCCGGCCGCCAAGTTCAGCCCACAGTTTTTCAGCATTTACAGCAACAGCTGTTCCGGCATACATATTTTTTACCTGACGCGCCGTATTCATCGCTGAATTGGTGGTAATCACAGAATTGGTTCCCGTCATATCGAGGTAGCAATAGGCCACCAGCAGTTCACTCGCCGGTAGAATTTCAACATCGTTGGGGTGATTTTCGATGATCCGGGTGACCGTCTGAATGGCCTGCTTAGGCTCTCCGTTGGCACGTTCAATAGCGGCCTGGATGTAAAGCGAAGCCGCTTCGGCATCCTTCGGGAGCTCACTGCGGATTTTTTCCGCAAGGACCAGGTCACCCTGAGCCAGGGCAATCTGAGCCATACCCACCTGCCCCAACAACTTCATCTTTACATCCTCCATCGCCAGCAGCTGCTGCGCATAGCGGGCGGCAGATTCATAATCCTCAAGCGATTTATAGGAATGATAAACCAGTACAAATGTCGAACGTAGATTGTTCGGCACAGGCATGTACGGGACAAATTCCTCCATATCGGAACCCACCGTATCAATCACGCCTTGAAAATCGCCGGCGGTAAACATTTCTTCAACCGCTTTTGGGTCAAATTTAGGAAAGAAGGTCAGCTGCGCCAGTTTATCCATAGGTGCCGGCATATCCCGCAACTGTTTATACGGCTGGAAGATGAGGCGGTCACCCTCTACACGCTGCAGCATCACTTTTACTTTTTTACCGTTGGCCACCTCCATGACGGCCGGGGTACCGGTCTGCTCAATTTCCTTATTCTGCTGCGCAGATGCCGTAATGCTACCCAGAATAACAAGACTCATTAAAACGCATTTCATTATTCGCTCTCCTCAGTGGAAGACTCTTCTGCCGCATCGGACGAGAAGGCATTATGCTCATCGTCCCCGCCCTCTGACATTTCAGCTTCAACAGTAACCGTGATATTGGTGGTATTTCCCGCCTCCATGTAGGCGACAATTTCGGCCACTTCCGCAGCACCCAGATACTCACGTGCCACATCAGCCTGCGGTAACGTGTTTACGTATGGATCAAACAGCAGTGCCCGGTAGGTATTGCGCACATCGTTTTCACGTCCCATCTGCTTCAGGATACGCGCACTGGCCAGATAACCTTCAGCAGCCCAGTAGCCGCCAGCGTGCCCTTTATACTGGAAATACGTGCGCTGATACCAACCGAAGGCTTTAGGCAGATTGCCGGCCTTTTCCTCGACCTGCCCCAACTGGAAAGTAGCCTGGGCCACCGGCTCACCGCGCCAGGACGGAACTGTACGAATACTCATATTAGCTTCACGGGCTTCGTCAATTTTGCCTTCGTCAAGCAGCACCTGCGCTTTCAGAAGCTGTGCCCACGCCACATCATAATCGGTGCCATACAGTGCCTGTGCATCATTAATAGTAGCCAGCGTACCCTCATAATCTTTTTCTTCATACTGACCGAATGCCCGCAGCTTGTAAGCGGCTCGCATAAAGTCGGAATCTTCAAACTTGTTGATGAAGATACGGAGAATCTCTTCCGCCCGGTCATATTCCTTATTTTCAAACGAGGCATCGCAGATCAGTGCCAGTACCGGCGGCGATGCATTATCGAAACTTTCCAGCTCGGCCAGCAACGCTGTACCCAGCTCCAGTTCGGTTTCCTGCAGTTTGGCCAGCGTAACCTTCAGGCGCAGCAGCAGAGTTTCGTTTTCGGCTACGCCGCACGCATCCTCAAGTTCTTCAATGAGTTTTTCCTGTGCATCAAAATCCAGATAGATCCGTGAGATTTTAACGAGCTCATTGATCATCTGGTCGACGCCGTCCTGACGCAGGTCTCCGCCGTATTTCACGATGGCTCCGACATAGGTATCCACTGCATCGTCATATTCTTTCTGCTGAATTTTGGTTTTGCCGATCCAGAACAGGGCTTTTGCAATATCGGCCTCTTCGTTCCAGTCGTGCTCATAACGTTCAACTACACGCAGAATATCATCATATTTGTCTTCCGCTTCATACACCTCAGCCGCCTGGAATGTGGCATACGTAGCCTGATTTACCTTGGTGGCCCCTGCATATGCCCGTTCATAGTCGGCGATGGCCTCATCCAGCATACCTTCCGACCCGTAAATGTCCCCGCGCATACTGCAGGCTTCCGGATAAACGGAAGAGTCCGGATAGGTTTCAATAACATATGTAAAGCGTTCTTTCGCCTCTTCATACAGTTCCTGGCCAAACAGACAGATTCCGCCCTGGAAATAACACTCGTCCACATACTGCTCGGTTGGGAACTTTTTGATGTAAAGCTCAAAATTCGGCTGCGCCTCGGCATATTTCTGGAGGAACAGCTGTGACATCGCATACCAGTAGATGCTGTTCGCTTCCTGGTGCGACTCCGGGAATTCATCCAGCACATACTTAAAGCCTTTTTCCGATTCCTCGTAATTCTGGCCGATCAGATCCGCAACCGCCTGCATGAAATAGAGTTCGGTGTCATATTTAACGATGGTCGCCTCATTGGTGCGCACAAATCCGTCTATATAAGGTTTAAGCGTTTTAATCCGGGGCATCATTTCATGCGTCTGGTAGTACCCGGTCAGCATATAGGCCAGCTGACGCGGGGTCATACCTTCTTTATATTTGCCCATATGCTCATGCGCCAGCTCCTCAGCCTTTTCAAGCTCGTTGAGGTTTTCGAGCAGCATGTCCACCAGCTCATAAACGCAGCGCTCCCCGACCTCAGTGGTCGGATCAGCCCGGTAGACCTTTTCAAAAAACCTGAACGCTTCCCAATAACGTTCGACTGTTTTATACAGGTCCGCCATACGATACTGAATGTCGAGCTCATAAGGCGGAAGGGCTTTAAGCGCATTAATCAGAGCTTCCAGCTCACGAATCGGTTTCGGAATCTGTTTCTCTTCAACTTCACCTTCTTCCTTTTCTGCAGGCGCTTCCTCTTCTCCACCGCCGAAAAGCAGTTTTTCAGCTTCTGTCAGCTCGGCTCCTTCTTCCGGAGCCATGTCATAGGCCAGACGCAGATCGCGCAGTTTACCCTCCTGATACTCAACCAGCTCATCGCGCGGCATAATCATGCGGTAAAGCGGTAACGCGGCATCATACTCTTCCGCATCATAAAGTGCCGCCGCGGCATTCATCAGCGCCAGATTAACACGGATATCATAGCGGGCGTCGGTTCGGTAAAGCTGAGGAACCCATTCCAGAATCCGGTCAAATGCCGGAATTTCGATCAACGCATTAATCACCTGCATAATCGCGTAACCTTTACGCTGATCATCATTGGTGTGCTCAATCACATACGAATAAGCAGGAATACACTCTTCAAATTTATCAATTTTGAAATACGATTCCGCCAACGTCATATACATGGTCGTCAGTTCATCCTGCGTATACGGCTCTTCAGGTTCGATTTTCTCCTTCGAATAGTCCTCCCCGTCCTCATCGTCTTCGGATTTCCGCGTCGCGATCAGCACCGGGTTTTCATTATAATAAAGTGCATTGGTCACAGTGGCCGCACACTCTTCATAAGCCTCGGTATCAAAATAGCAGGTCGCCAGCATCTTCATCGCCTGGCGCGGTTTGTCTGCCAGCGGTGTATCAATATAATCCTGCAGAACGGCGGCCGCCTCATCATAACGGTCCTTCTGAATCAGAAGCGATGCCAGCTTGAAGCGCGTATCCTGAGCGATCGCCACGACGCGCGGCGCCTTTGATTCCTCGACTTCACTGATGTACTGATACATCCAGTCGATCGCATCATCATATTCTTTGGCCTGCATCGCCTTCATGGCCAATTTCAGCATTTCACCGGCGGTGGGTGCATCCTCTGCCGCAAAGGCACAGGTCGCAGACCCCAACAGGACGATGGCGAGTACGAGTTGACGAATTACAGAAAAACGTCCGGCTTTTTTCGTTAGCATCTTAAACAGTCCCAAACTGATTCCTCGTTCTTTCAAGTCCGGGCACACCTACCGGCGACCCCCGAAACACCAAAACGGGCAATAAAACAATCTGTCTTACCCCTCTACCTGGACTCGAGACTCGAGTATCCAGAAATAAGGCCAAAATATAGGTTAAAAAAACTTCATGAGAAAGGTCTAAGTTAGGAAAAAACAGATTTTGGACAACCCGGCCTGAATTTTTTTCAACCGAACTCTGCTACATTAGCGGACTTACGCAAAAAGCATGAAAAAAACTGATATTCACAGAATCCTCATTTACCCCCCGAAAAAAACGTCCGGCGAAGCATTTTCCTTTGTGTAAAAACGCATTTTTCAGCCTCTCAAAAAGCCATGCTTGTAATTTCCTGCCGATACACCCACACTCCGCCGCCTTTTCACCCTCAACCGGCAGGACGGTATGAATCCCTGGGTATTATTAGACGAAACCGATGTCCCCAACGACGGCGGCATTATGAAACTTTACCAGCGCGCCTTCGAATTTTCGATCAGCATTGATTGCGAAGAACTCATGAACAGCCGCATGCACGGCTCCGAAGATGCACTCGCCGAACTCGCCTGCAGACCGCTGGTCCCCAAAAAGAAACCGTGCGTACTGATCGGCGGCCTCGGAATGGGCTTCACGCTCCGCGCCGCACTTGACACACTGCCCCCGGATTCCACGGTCGAAGTCGCTGAACTCGTTCCAGCCGTCGTCCGGTGGAATCGTACACATCTCGCCGATCTGGCCGGAAATCCGCTCACCGATCTCCGAACGATTGTCCACGAAACCGATGTCGCTTTAGTAATAAAAAAAGCCAACGATGCCTACGATGCCATCATGCTCGATGTCGACAACGGTCCCGACGGCCTCACCCACGCCGACAACGACCGTCTATACACTGCCGGCGGCATCAAATGCGCGGTCAACGCCCTTAAAAGCGGCGGATTTCTCGGGGTCTGGTCTGCCGAACCCGACGCCGCCTTCACCAAACGACTTCGTGGCGCCGGACTTAAAGTCGAGGAAAAAACCGTACGCGCCCGAAAGACCAAAGGCCGCCGCCACACCATTTGGCTTGCACAGAAAGTATAGTCACAACTTGTAATTCACAGCCATTGGAAACATGATGCGAGCCTGACATCAGGGAACGAAACGATATGAAAAAACAAACCTTTACAGTACATTATAAAGACGAAGGCAAACGCCTCTTCATTCTCATTGCCGAGCAGCTCGATATCTCCAAAAAAGCTGCCCAGGCCCTCATCGACGACAAAAAAGTCCTCGTCAACGGTAAGCGCGTCTGGATCCGCAAACATGAAGTCCACGAAGACGACCGCATCGAAATTCTCATCAGCGACTTCAAAAAACCTGAAGCTAAAAAAATTGCCATTCTCTGGGAGGACGAAGACTATCTCATTGTCAACAAACCCGCCTACTTCGTCACCAATGCCGACGACAACTCCATCGAGGCCAAATTACGCATTCAGAAAAAAAACAAAAACATCGTCGCCGTACATCGGCTCGACAAAGAAACCTCCGGCTGCGTCATTTTCGCAAAATCCGCAAAAGCCAAAGAAATCATGATTCCCATGTTTCAGGGCCGCGACATCATAAAAATCTACCGCGCCATCACCATCGGCCACTTTCCCACCAGCTGGAAAGAAATCCGCACCGACATCGAAGGCTACATGTCCACCACCCTCGTCAAAACGCTCGACTCCAGAAAACACGCCTCCTACCTCGAACTGCGCATCGAAACCGGCCGCACTCACCAGATCCGCCGCCACCTCGCGGACAAGCGCTATCCGGTCATGGGCGACAAAAAATATGCAGGCACCGGCAACGAGCTCTCCCTCGAACAGCCCCGCCAGATGCTCCACGCCTATCGCCTCATCTTTCCCCACCCCAAAACCGGGAAACCCGTCCGCGCCACCGCCCCCCTTCCCGGCGATTTCAAAGCCTGCCTCGCCCAGATGAAACTGCGGTAAAAGGACACCGGCCATCAAACCGTGCAAATACCCGTATTTTCAGAAAAAAGATCAATACAGGAATTAAGCGGCCCCTCGGCGAATGATGTTCAACCGGGACGTTGAATACATTCAAAGGCCGGAAAAACCAGCACCGTAGCATTCAACGCCCCCACCCACCCGGCCCACACAAACGGCGCACCGGTAAATGTACTCAAAACGGCCGATCCCGGCTAAATCTCTGCAGCCCGGGTCTCTGATCGGGCGCAATGCGCCACAGCTCCACCTGTCCAATGTAAATTCCCTGTAGACCCGGTTCCCAACCGGGCAAAAACTAAAAGCCGCCGCAATGTGCCAAGGCTTTAAAAACAATTAAACCGTGTGATTGTCCATCTATGGAGGGATACCGTCCATGGGCATTCCGGCGCGGCTATTTATATTTCATCTCAATAAAACCCGGAGAGATGTTATGAAAGCCACCGATAAACCCCGCTGGTACAAATGCGATGTACCGAAGAATGAACTGAAACAACTGATACAGAAGAGCGACGCCGCCGGCCTTCTGCATACACTGCTTTATCTGGCCTTACTGATCAGCCTTGGCACGGTCGCGTATTTTTCTTTGGGAACTCCCTGGATGATCCCGGCGTTTTTCGCCTATGGCACGGTCTACTGTTTCTGGAATCATATGATGCACGAAACCTTTCACGGCACGCCCTTCAAAAATAAAAGACTCAACGGCTTCTGGTGCTGAATCTCATCCTTTTTCAACGGGGTCGAAATGGTACACAACCGCTACGGTCACCTGCAGCATCACAATTTCACCTATCACGAAGAAGACGATCCGGAAATTGAAATCCAGCGCACGATCACCCTCTGGAAAATGCTGCCGAAATTTGTGGCCGTCGGCCTCTTTAATCCCATCCCGGTTGCCCGACATGCCTTAGGCATCATCGACGAGGAAACCCGTCAGATCGTTCCGAAAAACGAATGGAATAAAATGATATGGAGTTCGCGTTTCTGGCTGATGGGACACAGCCTCATCATTTCCTCCTGTTCCATCTTCAACACCTGGCTGCCCGTCGTCTACACCATCTTCGCCCGCTTTTACGGTGCTCCGCTCGGCCGTTCGCTGGATCTGATTCAGCATATCGGCATGGAAGTGAACGTGCGCGACCACCGGCTCTGCACACGCGATGTCTACCTCAACCCACTCACCCGGTTTCTTTACTGGAATATGAACTATCACATCGAACACCACATGTTTCCGGCTGTTCCGTTTCATGCCCTGCCGAAGCTTCATGAGAAAATTAAAAACCAGCTGCCGCAAACCTATCCCGGCTGGCTCGCCGCTTATCGCGAAATCATCCCTACCGTCTTGAAGCAGCAGAAGAATCCCGAGTATTGCTTCACGCCGAAACTCCCGGAGGAAACCGCATGACGATTAAATTCTTCACTCCGCACTGGGGCTATGAACATCTCGATTTCGATCAGTTCTGCCGGCAGGCGGCCGCTGCCGGATTCGACGGCATTGAGCTCAATCTCGCGATTAAGGTCGATGAAGCCGTCGCCCAGCTCAATCAGATCAAAACGCACGGACTTGAATATATTGCCCAGCATTCCGGCACACGCCATCACGACTTTGAAGAACACAAAAAACATTACCGCGAACACCTTGAACGCATTACCGATTACCGACCACAGCTGCTGAACTGCCACACCGGACTTGATTTCTTCACGTTTGAACAAAACCTCGAGCTGGTCGACATTGCCCGGGAAACCAGTGACGCTTTCGGCATACCGATTGTACACGAAACGCATCGCGGGCGTTTTCTTTTCCATGCGGCCCTTACATACCAATATCTGAAAGCCCGACCGAACCTTCGTCTTACTGCTGATTTCTCGCACTGGTGCTGTGTATCGGAATCGCTGCTCGAAGGACAGGAACATTTTATCGATGCCGCCATGGAGCACAGCGACCACATTCATGCCCGTGTCGGCCACGACCAAGGCCCGCAGATCAATGATCCGCGTGCACCGGAAAACAGACCGGTTGTTGAACGCTTTCTCGGCTGGTGGGACCGCATCGTCGAGTTGCATCGGACTAAAGGCTCAGAACAGCTGACGATCACCTGCGAATTCGGCCCCCGGCCCTACACCCAGCAGCTGCCCCTGACCCGCCAGCCGGTTTCCAGCCAGTGGGACAATAATATCTATATGATGCATCTGCTGCGGAAACGCTACCGGTAATCGCGCGGGGCGACGCCCATGATTTTTCTGAACAGCCGGGAAAAATAATACGGATCGGTGAAGCCGAGCTGTTCGCTCACCTCGCCCACCCGTAGACTGGTGGTGACAGAGAAGTGGACCCACTCTTTAAACCACTCGGTGATCAGTTTTAGTTATGCTACATAACTCCGATTGTTTTTAAATCAAAAGCGCGTACCAGTTATGTATGGCTTCAGCGAAATCCACTCATAACGTTAGTATGAAGAAATACACATCTATTCATAAACTCCCTGAATTTAAGAAGCATCTGTCAAAAAAGAACAACGACTGATTTTCAGGAAGCATGTACACAAAGGTTCATCATTGGAAAATGTGGATATACCTGTTTACATACACTGTATTATTCATGGGCGGACAAGAGATTGCATATCGGATAACAGACTATGACAGAAACACACTTTTTTATGTCATCCATATTCCACCGGTTTTAATCGCATATCGTTTTTGAATGTAGGCCTGATCTAAGAAACCACATAATCCAGCGGCTGACGCTATCTGAGAAAACGCCGATCAGTCATCCGGAAAAGACATCCCCTCAACCAATACGCATTACAGAAACAGAATAAATGGAAACCCCGCCATCTGCAGTTGTCCGCCAAATAAGATAATGACTTTTGATCAGCTCCGTCAGAATGGTCATACATCACCCTGATTCATCTTGAGCCCTCTTTTTTTATCGCCCAACAGTCCGCTGACTATGACCTGTTCCTAACAGGGACTCTGTCAGATCTTATCTGACACAAAAACAGGTAAGCTGCGCGACTGTTGTCCTCCAGAAACGTTCGTTACACACCGCCTGTTTTATTATTGATGAACTCAGCGTATTTTCTGTCCTCTACACAAATATGGTTCAACCACCAATCTCTTAAAAACTTCAGCAACTCACCGGGATCGTGTTCAATTTTTATTTTAGAACTGATTTGCTTCATTTTAATTGCCAGTTGGTTATGTAATTTTTGATGATGATCAAAATCAGGATACCCCTCCATTTCCATAACATTTTCTTCTAACATAAAGTGATACTTCGTGTACTCTTTAAGAGTAATAAGAATTGATTCCAGCACTTCTTTTCCCATGTTATGTATTGTAAAATAATGAAGAGTATTGATTACGGAAATAATGGCTCTATGCTGTTCATCGACAACGGGAATCCCAAGCTCATTATCACTTTTCCAAATAATATAGAGGTTATGTTTCAAAATATCTCCTTTCTACTTTCCTTTCACCCTGCAGGCCTCCAGCTGTGTCGGTGCGCATAAACATTGACCGGATCAACAGCCGCTTATACGGCAAGGTCTCCGATCATTCCCATATACTGGATTGCATTTAGAGAGAATCCAGCCGGATCAGGTTTCCTTCCTATAGAAGCAACACATCCTCATTCACTCCCCCAGAAGAGGTATGCCACGAACACCACCAGCGCCAACTATCTCAATGAAATGTGTGGCCGAATTTCGGCATAGTCAACTCTCCATGTCTCCATGACCTATTCTTTGTGCAACAGCTTTTTGACGGCTGATGATAACACTGCAGGAGTGGCTATCAAATGCATACAGAATGAACGCCGGCTCCGGGCAAGGAACGTAAAGAGAAAATATACATTCCTAAAAACATCGATGAATGTTTTTCAGAGTTGGACCGGATACTGAAAAAGAAAGATATACGCTCTCTGAAAAACTGTTCAGAAACTGAATGGTCCAGATATCACTTCGGCCTCGGACGCTGGTTGAGAGGAAATTGAAAACTGTGGGAAGGTTTGGAAACAACTGGAAACAGAGGATTCATTCCGTCAACCGGCATCGCCTGCACAGACCTCTCCTTCAGGATAAAAGGGAGTTTACATCACAGTGTCTTCATGGTTTTACCGGCCCGTTTCTTACCGATCAATAGGCGCGGGCATCACTGTTTTTCATAAAATTGATGAACGAACGATTGGCCACACGGTGACCGCCGGGTGTTGGATAGTCGCCCGTGAAATACCAGTCGCCTCTATGATTCGGACAGGCTGCGTGAAGGCCTTCAATGCTTTGGTAGATAATCTCCACTTCGGCCTTCATGCCCTCCGGGGTAAGAATTTCAGCGATCTTTTTGGAGATTTCATCGGCCGTGAACGGTTCGAACAGTTTTTTCACCTGATTTTCGGCCTGGAGCATGGGCTTTTCCTCGTCATCGAGACAGGCCATGAAGATGTCTTCCAGCAGCTCTTCGCGTCCGGACTCCCGAAGCAGAGCCACTGCGGCCTCGAAGGCGATAAAATCCTTCATTTTAGACATATCGATGCCATAGCAGTCGGGATAGCGAATCTGCGGCGCGGAGGAGACAATCACAACCTTCTTCATACCAAGGCGGTCAAGAATACGGAGAATGGAGGTCCGCAACGTCGTACCGCGTACAATGGAGTCATCGAGAATCACCAGCGTATCGTTGGGCTTCACGATCCCGTAGGTGGTGTCATACACCTGCGCCACCAGATCGTTTCGATCGGCGTCGGCAGTAATAAAGGTGCGCAGTTTGGCATCTTTGGTCATCAGTTTTTCAATACGCGGCTGAAACGAGAGCAGTTCGTCAATGCGCTCGGCGGTCACCCGTCCGCCATCCTGAAGCAGATGTTTTTTCAGGCGCTCGCTCACCAGCTCCTTCACCCCTTCCACCAGCCCGTAAAAGGCCGTTTCCGCCGTATTCGGGATATAGGAAAAAACGGTATTTTCCAGGTCATAATTAACGGTTTCCAGCACCCGGCGTACCAGTGAACGACCGAGGTTTTTGCGTTCCTGATAAATATCCTTGTCGGTTCCGCGCGAAAAATAGATGCGCTCAAACGAACACGGCGTTTTTTTGAGCGGTTTATTGACCTCTTCCATCACCACTTCACCGGTACGTTTCACCACCAGCGCATGGCCGGGTTCAATTTCCTTCACCGATTCAACCGGAACATTCAGTGCTGTCTGGATCTGCGGCCGTTCGGAAGCAATCAGCACAATTTCATCATCGTGATAATAGAACCCCGGCCGGATACCGCACGGATCGCGCAAAGCAAACAGATCACCGTGCCCGATCATGCCGCACATCAAATAGCCACCGTCGAACGAGCGCGTCGCTTTTTTAAGAATCCGGATCACATCCAGTTCCTGGATGATTTTTTCCGTTATTTCCATACGGCTCAGCCCTTCCTTTCGGTATTTACGGAAGAGGAAATCGTTGGCTTCATCGAGAAAATGGCCCATTTTTTCAAGGACCATCACGGTATCGGCTTTGTTACGCGGATGCTGTCCCAGCTCCACCAACATATCGAACAGCTCATTGTTGTTTGTTAAATTAAAATTACCCGCAACCACCAGGTTACGGGTCATCCAGTTATTCTGACGCAGGAAAGGATGGCAGAACGATTCACCCTGGGCGCCGTGGGTGCCGTAGCGCAGATGGCCGAGCAGCAGCTCGCCGGCAAACAGCACGTTGTTTTTCACCCACTCTCCGTCATTCATTTTTTCGGGATGCTTTTCACGCGCATCTGCAAAAGCTTTCACCATGCGGTTGCGTACCGCCATAATCGGATTTTTATCGGCCGAACGGGTGCGGAAAATGTAGGGCTCGCCCGCCGGCATATCGAGTTTGATCGCGCAGGCCCCCGCGCCGTCCTGACCGCGGTTATGCTGCTTTTCCATCAGCAGGGTCAGCTTATTCACCGCATACATTGCAGTCCCGTATTTCTCAATGTAGAAATCGAGAGGTTTCAACAGTCGTACCGCGGCAATACCGCACTCATGGCCGATCCAATCGCTCATAACATACCGTCCTCTGGTTATGTTCGGGTTTGATTAGGAAAAGGCGCACCGTGCCCTAGATCATTCGGCCGGTCAAGCTCCGGCATCGACTTTCAGCCGCTACAAATATAATGACAAAATTGCAATTGCCCGTATTCTCCTTATCCGCCATATATTCCGCCGTATTTTGAACGTTCCGCCCGGCTGGGCGTCTATCGCAGAAAACTTAACAAGGAAGTACAAGTTATGTTGTTATCACTTGACCCTGTTTATTGGATTTTCATGATTCCAGGCCTGATTCTCGCCGGAATCGCCTCTGCAAAAACCAAGGGCACATTCAGCAAATATGCCCGCGTCAGCGCCAGTTCGCATATGACCGGGGCCCAGGCCGCCCGTCAGATGCTCGATCGCGCCGGACTGCACGATGTCGCAATCAACCGCACTCGGGGATTTCTTTCCGATCACTACAACCCGGCCAACCGGACCCTGAACCTGTCGCCGGATGTCTATGATGCGCCCTCGCTCTCCGCCATCGGGGTCGCCTGTCACGAAGCCGGCCACGCCCTGCAGCATGCACAGGGATATGTCCCGCTCCAGATCCGCAGTGCCATGGTGCCGATTACCCAGTTCAGCTCCTGGGGCTCCTACGTCTTTATTTTTCTGGGCATTTTTATGCAAAGCATGGGGTTGATCAAACTCGGCGTCATCCTCTTTGGGATCGGCTTTCTTTTCTCCGTCGTCACCCTGCCGGTCGAATGGGATGCCTCCGCCCGGGCCAAACGGCAGATGGTCACCGACGGCATTGTCCTGCCCTCAGAGGCCGCCGACGCCGGAAAAGTGCTGGACGCCGCGTTTCTGACCTATGTCGCCTCCGCCGTCACCGCCCTGCTCACCCTCCTCTACTACCTCATGCGTCTCGGCCTGCTCGGCGGGCGCGATGACTGAGCTTTTTAAGCGCGGTTGCCCCGGGGACTCCCCCGGACAACCGAACAGCTCACACAACAGCAATACACGGCTAGATCTTCCCTAACACCGCCCGATCAGAGTTCAGGCGTTTATGAACGTCTGCAACATCATACCGTTTTACAGCCCGCTGCACGGAGGCGCGAAGCGCTACATCGACGGCACAGCCTGCGAAAAAGGCAGAGCGCAAACCACCCTGTCATACGAAACCGACCGGACCGCTGTCGAAAACGGAAATCCGGAACTCCTCTATAAAACCGTCAAACGCCCATTCAGGCGTCAACCCGCAAAAATGCCGGGCGGATGAATCAGCCCGAACTCAACCTCAGGAAGTTTGCCCGGATCGCCATGCATGGACTGGTAATCACCGTGATCGTATCCAGTCTTGTCCTGCTGTTCACATCCAAAAGCGACACCCTGAAACTGCTGCAGGAAAACGTGCACTGGCCCTTCGTTCCCCTACTGTCGCTTCCCATTCTGCTCGCATGGTGCTGCAACGGTGCCCGTTTCTGGCTGATGACCCGCTGCATCGGCCATCCGATCAGTTATACCCGTGCATGGAGCATCGCCCTCTCTTCCGAATTCGGCGTTATGGCCTCTCCCGGCGGGGTCGGCGGGGCCGCCGTCCGGATCGCATTTCTGAAAAAATCCGGCATCTCCTATGTCCACGGCGCTTCACTGCTTGCGGCTGACGTTTTCATGGATATGCTCTTTTTCATATCCATCATCCCCCTTGCCATTGCCGCCCTGCTCAAATTCATCCCGTTCAATTCCCTGTCCGGAACCCTGCATCCACAATGGTTCGCCCTCCTGCTTCTTCCCGCGCTTCTGTACAGCCTGCGCAAACGGATTTTACAGACGCTGGAAAAACAGCAGACCTACCGGAAGTATCGCATGAGCGGCCGTCTCCGCCTCGCCCGCATCAATCTGACCCACGGGTTCCGCCAGGGCCGCAGTGCCTTCACGCTGATCTTTAAAAATCACCGCGGCATCCTGACCGTCAACTACCTGCTCGCCGCAACCCAGTTCACCGCACGTTACAGCATCCTGCCGCTCGCGATCCACCTGCTTGGAACCCCCGTCAATCCCCTGCCCCTCATCGTGATGCAGGGAGTGCTTTTCATGATTTCCATGCTGGTTGTCGCCCCCGGAGGCGGCGGAAGTGTTGAACTGCTCGCCGCCCTGGTTCTTCCCCGGCTGATACCGACTCAGCAGGTCGGGGTCGTCATTCTTCTGTGGAGAATCTTCACCTACCATTTTTACCTGCTTTTCGGCGGTATTGTTTTCACCCGCACGTTCAGGAAGCTGATGTAGTCGCGGTATACTTTCACACATTATTATGTATGAAATTTATGCCCCGCTGATTGAACTGGATTCGCATACCCTGTCGGTTTGCGGTTTTCGAGGCACGGCTCAATCAGTCTCTAGACATCGGCTTCAATTTCCCGGTACCGGAAATCTGACGGATACGCGGCAATACAAAGAATATTTTCACCGGTATATGTTCCGGCCCGCCAGATACCACCCGCCGGATGAGTGCGCATCACAGCCGTGTTCGCGACGTGATACAGAGCTACGCATATGCAACCCATTAATACCGTCAATATTCCGAACGAAATCACAAATAAGGCAACTCATGCCCCTCCTGCAGGTCATTTTTATCTACCTGATATCAAGACTTTGCACGCAGGCACAGACAAGAAGCCTTCACCAGGCATTTCCAGCTCGCAAAAAAATGAGCGCACTTATCAGATCCTGCTCCGCCTTCGATCTGAAACCGCTTATTCCTGTTCGATGGAGGCGCCCGGATTAACGACCCAGAAAAAAAGCAGGCCTTTTTCCCAATGTGGTTTTTACACCAGAGACGCCCCGGTCTCAGGAAAATGCGGAGGATTTCAATACAACACAGGGAGACCCGGCATTTCTACTTCGCCCGGCCGGGACGGTATACTTCCGGTTGCGGCGGGTTTACCGGCTGCGGCCGTGTAAGCGTTACATATTCCGGTTTCTGCGGAACCGGGAAGATCGAAATACGATGATGCATCATGATGTTATTCCCTCACTTTCACCGGCTTTTTCTTCAGCTACCGCCTCTTCGCAAAGACCGCTGGTAATGGTCGTAATCATCGCGGTCAAATTTCTGGTTTTTTTCCGGAAATAACGTTCGACCAATCCCAGATGGCGGACAAGAAAACGGCTTACCGCATTTTCGGGATAGGCATAGACTGCGGCCGTATACCGGGTGACCGATTCACTTTCCTGTTCAACCCGGATATGTATGACCGACTGAAATTTACCGAACGACCGGCGGCCGGCGGAATAGAGCACAATGTCTATTTCTGTTTCGGAATTCTGTTTACGCAGGACTTCCGTAATATCCGTCCGTTCATTCTTCCGGTTCACGTAAAAATAGGTATTGGACGAGGTCTGCTGAATTGAAAACTCCGGTTTCCCGTCATCATCAATCATCGTATTGTACGCCTCCTGC
This sequence comes from Verrucomicrobia bacterium S94, assembly GCA_004299845.1. Classification (NCBI taxonomy): domain Bacteria; kingdom Pseudomonadati; phylum Verrucomicrobiota; species Verrucomicrobia bacterium S94. The sequence continues at coordinate 1,754,264 of CP036201.1, forward strand.
ACATTGGTCATAAAAGCGGGATCGAGCAGCACCTGAAGTGCGGCCTTAAAGTTTACCGGCACCGACCCGCTGGTCTCCGCATAAATCGGCTTCTTCTTTTGCAACAGCGTTTTAGAAGGTCCTTCCGGCAATAACGGCACGGTTTCCAGCGCCTGCACTTCAGCAACACAACACAGCAGCATCGCACCCGCTATCCCGGCGCGGAATACACGGCCGGAATCACATGTATAACTTTTCAAGAGCATACTCCCATCGGCTGTCTTTCGCCTTGCGTCCCGCATTAATTCTGAGCTGTTCATAAAGTTCGCGGTCTTCCGTGACGCGTTTCATAGCCTCAAACATTTCATCCGGGGTGCGGGCGCCTACCACCAGCCCCGAGTTGTGCGATTCCACAATTTCCTGCGGGCCGCCCTCGTTTGAAACAATTGCCGGAAGGCCGGATGCATGAGCTTCGAGCACTACATTTCCGAAGGTGTCCGTCATGCTAGGGAATACAAACAGATCGGCACTGGCGTAAACTTCGGCCAGTTCGTCGCCGTAGAGATAGCCGGTAAAGACAATCTGCGGATCATTGTACTTCAGCTGCAGCTCATCCCGCTGCGGTCCGTCACCCACCACAATCAGATCCGCATCACTGCCGCTATCGATCAGCCTGCTGAACGCCTTGAGCATCACCTCGATATTTTTCTCCCGGGAAATCCGGCCGGCATAAATGAATTTAAAACTTCCGTTCCGGTTATAGTCAGCCTCCCAGACCGCGCGGTTGCGCCGTTCCGGACTGAACCGTTCACGATTGATCCCCCGCGGCATGACATCGATTTTATCGCCATCAAATCCCCCGTCCATCAACAGGGTTTTATACTGACGCGTCGGCACCAGAATCTGATCCATCCGGCCATAGAACCAGCGCATAAAGCGCCAGGCCACTTCGCCCATTTTTTCATCGTCCAGAATATCGGAAAAAAAGCGCGGAAAATCGGTATGATAAATCCCCCTGGTCTTCAGCCCCAGCATATAGGCCGCACCCAGCGCGCAAATCCCCAGTGTTCCCGGCGTGGAGATAATGATTTCGTCAAAGCCCTCGTTTTCAAAATAGGCCAGAATCTCCATGAACGGCGGATAGCTGATCATGAGCGATTCATATTCCGGCATTCTGAACGAACCGACCGGTTTGAAATTTTTAACCGGGAAATCGGCCGCCGGCTCTTCGTCGAGACTGGTAATGACGGTGATATCCTTGTGGTTCTCTCTGGCCATGCCGGCCAATGTACGAATGGTTTTCGTGACACCGTTCACATCGGTGAACGTATCGGTGACCCACGCTTTTTTTCCGGTTTTCTCTTTAAGATTTCCAGCCATGGGAAAGCGGTCGGCCACACTGCGCAGAAATTCCTCATCCTTATGCTGCGTGGCAAAAGCGGTCAGATACGGTGCGATGCCGAGTGCAACCGGCCCCAACGAGGAAACCGCCTGCAGCGATCCGATCAGCTCACCTTTGCGGATCTTTTTCGCCGCCTTCTGAATAAATGCAAAACTCAGCTCCTGACTCAGGCGGCAGGCCGATTTAAAATTAGCGGCATCTTCATCCTCGATCAGAAGGTCATTCGAATTATTTTCCAGCACCCGCGAGAGCTCTTCAACAATCATCTGCTCAAGCTCATTCATCTGCGTTTTAACATAAGCCTTCTGAATTTTCTTCTGGAATGCCGCCTTGACGGATGCCCGGAAACCGGTTTTTTCCTGCCCTTTTTCATCGGGGGTTTCAGCCATGGTTTTCAGTACATTACCGATGACCGAACGATCGTTGGTTCCCGGAGAAAGAAGCCGCTCTTTATAATAGCAGTAGGCAATACGGTAAAGACTGTTTGCCAGACGGACACTGGTGCCGCCCACACCTCCGGGTTCGTGCTGCCCTTCCCGGATAAACTCCAGAAAATCAATAACGCCGGGAGCATAAGGCGTAACCGTGTAGGCACCGGCAATGTACAGGCCGCCATGATCATCCGATCCGCCTGTAAGGGTTTTATTCCAGGGCTCAAGTCCGACGGGTTCCAGATGGTGCCGGTCCGCCAGCGCGGCAATCACTTCCGGCGTCAGACTCTGAAAAACTGCATTACCAATATCGCAGGCTCTCGGCACCCGGGAACCGTTAATGCCTTCGAAACGGTTGAACATCACGAGCAGTTTTTCAAACTGCTCCACCGTCAGTTTATCATTCACCCGAAACAGCGGATGGGCAATCGTATGAATCACCCGGTTCTGATTCATATACTGGCGCAGGTCGTATATGTTTTCCCGAATCTTCTGCATATCGCGAAACTGATTCTCCGTAATCCCCGAAACCAGGCAATGGATTTTGCAGCCGTTTTCCGGGAAATAGGTGGTCAGTTCAGCCGAGATAAAGGTTCCCGGTAAATGGGCAATCTCCATGGCACCGCGAATACAGTTGTGATCGGAAATCGTCACAAAATCCATCCCCGCTTTTTTACAGGCACGGTAAACCTCCAGCGGCTCCATAAAACTTTCAGGAGCCCCGATACGGCGGAGAAACCACTCGGAAGGGCGGTCGGAATATTTGCTATGCACATGAAGATCGGCTTTAGACACGGAAACGTTTGTTTTCATGTGCGCAAATTCACCTGAAGCCGTTACCGTCGAATTGGCCGGTCATTAGGATTACATGAGTTTCCGCACCCCAACTCCCCGCTTGATTTTCCATCCATTGGAACTATGATTCCGGCCCTTTAAATATCGATTAAACCACAGAATACACGGAGTACACGGAAATCCGGCTATTCTGTGTATGCAGTGCATTCCGTGGTGATCATAGTTTATGAGTAAAATAGAAACAGGCGGATATGAACATCGGTTCGGCGGGCTTTTCCGGCTTTACGGAAAAACGGCCATGGACAACCTGCGCGCAGCACATGTGCTGATCGTCGGCGTCGGCGGGGTCGGCTCCTGGGTCGCCGAGGCGCTGGCGCGTTCCGGCATCGGACATCTGACGCTGGTCGACTGGGACGACATCTGTTTTTCCAACACCAACCGGCAGATCCATGCCATGACCGGCACCGCCGGACGGGCCAAAGTCGATATTCTGGCCGACCGCATTCACCTCATCAATCCGGAATGTGAAGTCACACCGATCCGCGAATTCTATTCCGATAAAAATGCCGATGAACTGATCCGGCCCGGCCTTTCCTATGTGGTGGATGCCATCGACAAAAAAAACGCCAAGATTCACCTTATCACACACTGCACGAAACTCGGCATTCCGGTGATCATCAGCGGCGGTGCCGGCGGCCGGGTGGATCCGTCAAAAATACAGACCACCGACCTGCGCGACTCCTTTAACGATCCCCTGCTCGCGGCCTGCCGCAAACAGCTGCGCAAAAATATTCCGGGCATGCACCTGAAACATAAAAAGAAATTCGGTATCCCCTGCGTCTTCTCCGCAGAGACCATTCGTTATCCGCACCCCGACGGCGGCATCTGCTTTGAAAAACCCGCGGCCGGCGAAGGCCCGAAACAGCTTGACTGCCAGTTCGGCTTCGGGTCCGCCGCCTTCCTGACCGGAAGCTTCGGTTTCGCCATGGCCGCCAGAATCATCAACGACCTCACTGCTGAACCGTAATTCAGACCGGATTAACCGACCAAAGCAAGTTCTGTACAGGAACCGAAAAAACCGATGGGATTTGTGCCGAGGCGTCGCTCACCCTCCCAGCGTTTAATCAGCTCCTGCTCATTTCTGCGGTGCGTATCATCCAGCAGAATCCGGCAATCCGGATCAAGATGACTTCCCATCACCGGAAACAGGCCGTAACGTCCGCCCCGGATTGTTCCCGGCGGTCCGTCACAGATCACCATACCGAAATCGGCCGGCAGATTTTCCGGCGCGTCATACCACTCGAATTCCCCGTAGGATTTCAGCGGCGCATGACATACGGTCACCGGTTTTAAATTCAGCGAAACCAGGACCTCGTTCACATGAGCCGCCCAGTATTCGTGATGTTCGAACGCCCAGGCTTTCCGGTTGTATTTTTCCGCCAGCAGCGCAATGAGCAAAGTGGTCGCCCCGGAACCGCATTCAAGAACCGGCCCTTTGCTTTCCCTGAAAATACGTTCAACCTGCTGAAGGTAACGGGCACTGGCCGAATAACCGATATTGCCCCAGGAGAGTAAAAGCTGAATCCGCTGCTGCCAGCCCAGCGGCCTTTCGGAGTTTAAATATTCACGGACATTGCCGACCACCCGTTTGAGGTTCCGGCTTTCGAGTCGGCGTTTCTGTGCTCTGGAAGACATAAATTCCCTTTCGTAGAAGTGATTCCAGTTCGCAAATGTTCTGCGTTTGATGAAATATTTAACGAAAGGATTAGCCCGCAATGGGAACGGGATTAGCTCTGTGTGAGTTAAACAAACGGAAATCAGGGAATCCTCCCCTTTGTTTCCCGTATTTACGATTTTCCATGGTGGTCAATAAACCGCAAGAATGATGCCTTCAAGGCCCGACGGCAGTTCAACAAACCCGGCTTCGAAATTGTTCATCAGCCGGGAACCCAGCGGCGACTCCGGCGTTACAACCGTCACCGTCCGACCGGCGGCCTTAACTTCCGTACCTCCACCGCAGTTCAGCAGCATGAAAGTATCTGTTTCTCCGTCGAGCTCCACATCGACCATAGCTCCGACATCAATTTCCTGCCCCGTGAAATCCTCAATCTCCATGGATTTCAGTTCATCAATCCAGTGCTGAAGCTCCAGTGCATGAGCGGCATAACCCCGCGCCAGATGAGCCGCCTCGAATCCGGTGGTATCGCGCTGTTTTTCGGCATGGGCGGCACTGAAAGCCGATGCGGCATTCGACTGCACGTTCGCACGCGCCTGCCGCTCGAGTTCTTTTTCCAGGGCCTGAATTACCGCCGCTATAACCGTCTCTTTCATGGCGCGCATTTATAGCCGCAAATTTCCGGCCATTGGAAGTTTGATTCATGATAATCCTGAAGTCATGATGCATACTTTTACGGAGGAAGCATTTATGGCTGATAAAATGACCTGGGAAAAACTGCTGAGCGGCAACCGCCTGATGGACAACCGCAAGATTGACCGCGGCGGCACACGCACCGGTTTTCACCGCGACTACGACCGCATTGCTTTCAGTCATCCGTTCCGACGGATGAGTGATAAAACGCAGGTGCATCCCCTTTCACCGAACGATCATATTCATTCCCGGCTGACACACAGTCTGGAAGTTTCCATAGTCGGGCGCAGTCTGGGCATGTCCGTCGGCGAACACCTGAATCTTCCTGAAGGCATCAACCCGACTCACGTCGGCCAGATTCTTCAGGCGGCCTGCCTGATGCACGATCTCGGAAATCCCCCGTTTGGCCATGCCGGTGAAGATGCCATTCAGCTCTGGTTTTCCGATCCGAAAAACGCACACCACCTTGAAGGACTGACTCCGGAACAGATCAGCGATTTTCAATCGTTCGAGGGTAACGCCCAGGCTTTCCGGATTGTGACCAATCTGGAAAACAACCCCGGCAATGGCGGAATGCAGCTGACGTGCGCCACACTCGGGGCATTGATGAAATATCCGTGGACCAGTGATAAAATTCGGGGAAAGAAAAAATTCGGGGCCTTTCAGGCGGAAAAACATCTGATGGAAATGGTGGCCAAAGAGACCGGTATGATCAAAGAAGAGGACGGCCGCTATAAACGCCATCCGCTGGCCTATCTTGCCGAAGCCGCCGATGACATCTGCTACCGGATCATCGATCTCGAAGACGCCGAAGAAATCGGCGTGGTATCGTACTCCAAAGTCAAAAGTCTGCTGAGTGATATATGCGGAAGGAAAGCCGACTCCAAATTCAGCAAGCGCAAACAGATTTCCTCGCTTCGCTCGGCCTCCATCAACAAAGCGGTAAATGCGGTATCCGCAGCATTTCTTGAACATGAAGAGCAGTTTCTTTCCGGAAAAATCCCCTACGATGTTGAACTGATCAGCCTGTGCCCGCCGGATCTGAAAGAAGCGCTCGACCGCGCCAAGCGGTACGCCAAAAAGCATATCTACACCGATCCTCGGAAAATGGGGCTGCAGCTCGGCGGATATAAACACATCGGCAACATGCTGGAGCTGTTCTGCACGGCGGCCCGTCAGCGAATCGACCATAAAGACATTTCCTACCATTGCGAACAGGTCATTACGCTGCTCAAATCCGATGCTCCGAAATACGGCGATGAGCTGTACCCTTCTCTGCTGAAACTCACCGATTTTATTTCCGGCATGACCGACCACTATGCCTCGCGCCTGGCCCGGCAGCTGAGCGGCATGGGATAAATCACTTAAAAATCGAATCAATCCCCATAGCCGATTCGGAAGCGAATTCCGGCACCGCCTTTCTGCTGAACCGTTTCAGAAGCGGGTACAGCATAGAAAGTATATTCAGCGTTACCACGCGGTCGAACAGCCGATAGCCATGCTCACCGCGGAACATCATTTTCAGCATCAGATGCAGATGAGCACGCCGCAGTTTAAATTTTGAGGTGTCCAGCATAAGAACATACCGCGGCTCTTTATACTTCATTTCATATTCGGTTTTCATTTTCTGCAGCCGCGCCACCAGCTCATCGGTGAAATCAAGAAAATAGTATTCCCGAACCGTGGCCATGATGCTGAAGGTATCGTACTGAAACTCGAGATCTTCAACCGGCAGCCCCAGCGGTCCGGCCAGCTCCTGCATACGCCTGATTTTTTTCAGCGCCCGGAACCCCTGCTTCACGGCCCGTTTGCCGTCGCTCACATAGCAGCGCATAAATTTACGCATAAAGTGATTGGCCACAATATGGCGCCAGTAGACATTCACCAGCGGCGGAACCCGCAGACGACGGAAATAAATATTACGCGATGCAAAATCCTCGGTATAGAGCAGTTCCTTGATGACTTCATCGGAAAGCCGGAGTAATTCCTGCAGCGGCCGCCAATGGGGATCGGAATAATTCCGTCGGTAATATTCCTGAATCACCTGATCCGTCGTAACCGTCTGATCCCGGAATAGCTGCACCGTCACAAAGGTATTGATTTCGTTCCACACAGCATGCTCATCCAGATAGGTCAGGCGGCGGAAACCGCTCCATCCTCCGGTCTGGCACCAGACCGAAATTCCGGCAATATTCTGGCCGATCAGTTTATCCCGGATGTCTTCGTAATCCCAGCCGATGAACGAGGGATATTCACCGAAACCCTCATATTCACGCCGCGCCTGGAATTCAACCAGTTTCCGATGCCCGCCACGGAAGAACAGCCGATTCAGCGGCAGATAGCGGAAAAAGTCGGACTGCCCGTATTTCATGGAAATAATAAAATGATCATTTTCCAACCCCCGGAAAACGGCATCGAAGGTATCCGGATTCCAGATGATATCCCCCACTTTACCAACGCCGACACTCCAGGTCCGGAAAATCAACTGCCGGTCAAATTCCTCAAAAACCGGGATCAAGGTCTCAATCATCCGGCGGGCCTGCAACGGACTCGAAAGCACCAGCCGGCTGTGGAAATCGCCCTCCACATCCAGTCCGTCCGCTTCGCCGATACGGACAATCAGACCGCCGACATTCGGAAAATCGGTGAAAAGCTGACGGCAGGCATCGGCCGCGAAACGCCGGATATCTTCGTCTTTGCTGCCGATGTGCTTTTCGATGGCACGGTTATAAAACAGCAGATCGGTGGTAATATACGGCGTAAGACCATGGCTCTCGGCAATCTCAAACAACGCACTGAAAAGCAGCCGGTATTCAAAAAGTTTGTTAACCAGTTCCGGCCCGTAAAAATCGAAAATACAAAGGTGCGCCAGATCATCGAGCGTGATGGCATTATAGCCCGCATCCGCCGCTTTGGTACAAAAGGTTTTGAAATCCTTCTGAATCTGTTTCGTTCGGTACGGGTTCAGCCCGCCGTCTTTTTCAAGATGAACAAAAGGGGCTTTCGACCAGTTGATCACCTCCTGGTCGCAGCCCCTGAAAAACGGCGAAATGCCGTCTATTAAAAACAGATCCATACAGATCGATTAACTTCGGGTTTTCGCAATACGTTCAACCTGTTTCAGATAATCTTCGATATCGGAACGCGGCTTGAGCTCATAGGCGCGGCGCAGCAACGGAAGAGCATCGGCATATTTCGCCTGCCCCACCAGCAGCTGTCCATGGTACAGCTTGGCTTCCGCTTCAAACTTTTCAATGGCTGCGGCTCGTTCATAGTAGAAAATGGCTTTTTCCGGCACATTGCGGCCATAGTGCTGAGCAAGCAGAATAAGGGCCTCGCCGTCGAGCGGATCGACCTCCACCACTTCCTCCAGAATGTCCACCACATCCCCCCCTCGCCACCGGCCACAGCCACACGCGCCTGCAGCTTCAACAGCTCCTTGAGATTGTCCTTATCCAGAGAGGTCTTCCGTTCCGAAACCCGGTTCAATATACGAACCGACTGTTCCAGAGATCCCCGGGCCGCCAGTATTTTTGCAGCCCGCAGGGCTTTTTCCGGCTCCGCCCCGTCATTGAGTTCATAGGCCCGCAGATAAGCATCGGCCGCCATATCCCAACGCTCCTCGTTCACATAAATATCGCCGAGCATGGTCATGCTTTCCGGCGTCGATTTTCCCAGGGCATTGACATACTCATAGTTTTCCGCCGCCCGCATCGGCTGTTTCAGACCGAGATAGGCATTGGCCTGCAGCAGCCAGAAGTCGGCATTGTCGGGCTTGGTTTTTATCAGGGTGTTGCAAAGACTCACAGCATCGCCGAACTTCTGCTGTTTAAAGAAACTGCGGGCCAGACCCAGCTGCCAGTCGATGGTTTCCGGATCGAGCAGAATCGCCTGGCGATAAGCCGATTCCGCGCAGAGATGATTTCCGGTGGAACCATAGGCAAACCCCAGCAGTCCATAAGCAATCGCGGTATGCCCGCCCAGTTCGATGGTTTTCGTGAGATAAGGCAGAGCCTTTTCAAAATCTCCGTTGCGCACATGAATCAGGCCGGCATTCTTATACGCCCGCCGGAAGTTTGGAAACTGCGCAATGGCCCGGTCATAATACGTCAGTGCTTCATCGAGCCTGTCCTGCTGGAAATAGATGTTCGCCAGCGTGAATTCGAAGGTGGCCGAAGAGGAGTCTTTACAGTTTTTCAACAGCAGCTTCTCCGCCTTTTCCGTATCATCCTCCTCCGACATGGCATCGAGGACTTTCTGCATCTGCTCGTATTCAACGGCGGTCAATTTCGGTTCAATGTCCGTATTCACCCCGTAACTGGCCATAAACTGCTTCTGGAACATTTCTTCATCCCAGATCGAAAGGTCCTGAACCTTCTTCGGCTTTGTGTTGATCATCTTTTCCGGCGGCTTGCGGATATCGGACATATCCGGCAGTGCATTGATAAAATCCTGCATTTCATCGGCAACGGACATTCCGCCACAGAACAGCAGTGCTGTGAATCCGGTTGTTTTACAATATTTAGAGATATTCTTCATGACGTTATCCTACTTTTGGAAAGTGATCGGCACACGCATCCGGAACTGGACGGGTTTGCCTTTGCGTTTCCCCGGCTCAAATTTCCATTGTTTAACTGCCTTCAGCGCCGGATTATTGAAGGCCGGATGGGTCGACTTCTGAACCTTCAGGTCTTTGGTCCGACCGTTTTTATCGACCAGAAATAAAACATAAACGGTACCCTGCATGCCTTTACGGGCAAGTTCCGGAGGATAAACCGGTGCCGGCTGATAAACCACCCGCGGTTTCTGGTCGAGATCGGAAAGCGAGAAAATCGCATCCACTTCATTCCCGTTTCCGGCCACGGCCCCGATATCCACCGAAAAGTCACCGCCGCCGAACCCGCCGTCGCCGGGATTCAGAGCCAGCTCAAGCTGCGAAAGATCCAGCGGAGCGGCATCGACCGCCGGCGGAGGCGGTTCTTCGGGTTCCGGCTCCGGCGGAGGTTCCTCCTCCATCGGCGGAGGAGGCGGAGGCGGCACATTCGCCACATCGACCGTCCGGATGGTCAGATCTTTCTCCGGCGGCTGCGTGATCACCTGCAGGATGGGCAGCAGCATGAAAAAGGCAAAGGTCAACCCGGCACCCATTCCGATATTGATCGCCTGCTGCAGCAACGGTTTTAAACATTTAGTGATCGTTTCCACGTCGGCCTATCCCTGGTTCCTGAGTGTGGAAATACTCACTTTGACGGCACCGGCCAGCTTGGCCTCATCGATCACCCGCACCAGCAGACCCGACATCACGTTCTGATCCGCCTGAATGATAACCGGGACCTCTTCCTTCTGCATCATCCGCTTCACCAGCGGACGGATACCGGAAATACCGATTTCATTGCCGCCGTATACCACCTCCCCGTTCTGGGTGATGGCAATCATGATACTGGTCTTCTCCAGCTGAACCGAGGACGCCGCCTGCGGCTTGTCCACTTCAACCCCGGTCTCTTCCACAAACGTGGTGGTCACAATGAAAAAGATCAGAAGAATGAATACACAGTCAATCAGTGGCGAGATATCCACCGCCACTTCCGAATTGTCTTCGCTGCTGCTGTTAAAACGTCCCATTTGACATACTCCGTAATTCGTATTGCGTAAGGGTTACGCGGCATCCTTTTTCAGGGTCTCTTTATAAATCCGCTGTGAACATACCGTCTGCAGATGTGCGAGAAAGGCCTTGTACTGGGCATGTTCGCGGGCCAGCTTGTACTGGAAAATCAGACCGGGCAGTGCAATCAGCAGACCGGTTTCCGTCGTAATCAGCGCTTCTGAAATTCCGCCGGCCACCATGCCCATGGTTTTATCACCGCCCGAACCGCCGGCCAGTGCCGCAAAGGTGGACAGCATCCCGGTCACCGTACCGAGCAGCCCCATCAGCGGTGCAATGCTGACACAGGTCTGCATCACGTTCAGATCGCGGTTAACCGGTGCAATCTCGGTCTGGTTCAGCTCATCAAAGAAAATGCCGATTTCCTCCAGATCCCGCGCACCCATAACAAACCGGATCATTTTCCCGACCGGACCGCGCCCCTTTTCGGGGTCCCTGACCCAGCGTTTCATTTTCTTTTCCGAGACATACAGATAGCCCTTCGCCCGGACGCGGGAAAAGATGCTGAAGCCCATGTAGAAGATAATGAAGGCATCGGCCGCGAGAGCATACATGGCCCAGCCGCCCGATCCCCAGATCGCCAGCGTCTGTTTCCAGAATTCCTGTAAACTTAAATCCATCGATTCTATTCCGGTAAACCCGTCAGGCTGCGGAGACCTCTTCGGCCGGTTCAACGGCTCGAACCGAGCGGTTGATAAAGAGAATGGCCACCTGTTCCATCTGATCCGTGATCTTTTTGGCCATGCGCGAAAGGAAGGCATACATCACCAAAGCACTGATCGCCACGACCAGACCCATTTCAGTGGTTACCAGTGCTTCGGAAATCCCGCCGGAAAGCGTCTTTACATCCCCCGACCCGAACACCGTGATCATTTTGAACGTGTTGATAATACCCGTAACCGTACCGAGCAGTCCCATCAGCGGCGCAGTGGAAGCGCACACCGCGAGAACCGGTGTAAATTTGTTCACACTCATACGCGTCGTCAGCATCGTTTCATACATCACCTCTTCAACGAGCTCTTTCGGTTCGTTGATGTGTTCAATACCGGAGGTCAGCATGGCGGCCGTCGGCCCTCTGAGTTTTTCAATCTCGGCAGCGGCCATTTTATGATCATTCATCAGAATCGCTTTCAGCACCGGCATCGCCTTCGATTCTGACACTTTCGGAACCAGCAGCAGCTGGATAAGCTTGAAGATCGAAATCACAACACAGAGCATAAACATGCCGACGATGACATACCCCACTTTTCCGCCCTTCACCAGATGCTCTTTGAAGGTCTCCCGGGTTTCCTCAATTTTACGGGCATTGCCCAGACTGGGATCGAACGGGAACAATCCTTTCTTTTCCGCCACCGTGCCCTTCACCATTTCCGTATTCAGCGGATCGGCAAACGGCAGAACGGTCGGTTCCAGCGAACCGAGACGCTGTTCAGCAATACCCGCCAGCGAACCGTCTTCCGCCGCAAACAGAGCCACCGGCCCGATCAGCAGAAAATCGCCATGCTTTACCAGACCGTCTTCACCTGCCGCTGTTCCGGAAAATGCGCATCCGCCGACAATATCCTGCAATCGTTTAATGGAGGTCTCGACCAGCTCCGTCTGTTTAACAAAAATCTCCTGATCGGAAAGATTGCTGTTTTCCGGGGCCAACGTTGCGGCTTTCACCGTATCTTCATACAGATCCAGCTCGGCAATGTGCAGACGGGTTTCAAAATTCCGGGTGTATTCAATCAGCAGGTTCGAAATATAGTTTTTCTCACCCTTACGGCTTTTAATGTCGGAACGCAGGTTGTTCAGATCAAGGTTGCGGCTGTCGAGCTGACGCATGATTTTCTGATGTTCAAGGCGTACCTCCATCACCTCATCTTCAAGTGCATTGAGCCCCTTCACCATCGGCAGTTTTTCCCTGGCGATCGCTTTCCGCACATTGGAAAGCTCCTGAAGACTGGCCTCCAGCTTTTCCTGCATCGTGACGGCATCCTGAGCGAACGCCCCCAGCGCGGTGAACAGCAGCAGCGCAACAGCAGAAAACAAACGGTTCCGGCAAGGCATGCAGTTAAATCCTGTTTTTTTCATCATATAATCCTTAATCGACGCTTACGGGCAGCGGCATAAAAGCCGCGACCTTTTCGTTTTTCAAAATGGAGATGGAGTCGGCAACGGTCCGGGCGATGGAATTATCCTGCTCCCATTTCCAGCCTTCGGAAGTCGGGGTTCCGATGAAGGCGACATCACCGTTGTTGTTGCAGGAATAGCCGACCGCATAGCCGACGTACATCGTCTGCACCTCAGCGGTCGAACCATCGGCCAGTTTTTTCACCTCGCTCACCACCGTAATTTCACCTGCCCCTTATTGAGCTCATTGATGATTCCGATGACGTTCTGATAACGCTCCGACAGCGAGAGATCGGTTTCTTCTGTTTTCGGAATCCGCTGACTCAGCGATTTAATCCGCTCCCGAACCGGATCCGGAAGCATCGGCAGCAGGTTCAGCACCTCACGCTCCAGTGTGAAGATTCGGTTAACGAGCGTGGCCGATGCATTTTTCAGCTCATTCTTCTCTTTAATCAAATCCTCACGTTTTTTATCGGCATCAGTAATCAGCGACTGTGTCTCATGAATTTTGGTATTCAGGGTATCGCGCTCGTTACGGATGAGATCAATTCGATCACCCAGAATTTCACGTTCCAGCTCCCATTTCTGCTTCTCTTCCGAAATCAGCTTGCGGGTTTCAACCCACTTCGAGAGCGCCTCTTTCGTTTCATCCAGTTCCCGGGCCTGCGCCCCGAAGGCCGCGCCTGAAACAGCTAAAATTATCAACAGTTGTTTTTTCATGTTTACCTCGAGCTAGAGTTCTATTGTCAGAATGTTTTTGAACAGTGAGTGAATTGTTAGCAGGTCGTTACCAGGTGGCGCTCACACCCACGCTGTATTCGATGCCTTTTTTATAGGAGGTGTGTACCGCCTCTTCACCGGCATATTCGGAGCGGTAGACGGACTGAATTTCCGGATCGAGCAGATTTTTCGCTTTAAAACCGATACTGAAATGATTGCCCAGTTCCTGTGAAACAGAAAAATTAAGCACACCGTAACCCTTTTCATAAATATTCGGAATATAGCGGTTGGAATCCTGTGTGCCCGCCGCCTTCAGGGCATCGCCCTTGAAAATATAAAACAGACCGAGCTCTGTTCCGAACTGCGGAACCGTATACGTAGCATTGATATTATACAGGTATTCAGGAGTGCCCATCATATCACGCTTTCCATCATCATATTCCGCGTCAACAATTTCCGGAAGCCCCGCCAGCGCATCCAGTTCCGCCCCCGATGCATCCAGTTCGGACTGGATCAGTGTAAAGTTTGCCCCCAGATCCAGCCCCTCCAGCGGTTCCCACCATTCACCTAATGACTGGCGCACCTCAAATTCATAGCCGTTAATGGTCCCTTCCGAATAATTGTCCGGCGTGGTCGCCAGCGTAGCGGCACCCAGAATCTGCTGACGGTAATCAATGACATCCCTCAGCTCTTTATAAAACCAGGAAACAGATACCAGTCCTCCGGTATAGGGATTGTAATCAAACCGTAAATCGTAGTTCCGGATCGAGCTCATCTCCAGATCCGGATTTCCGATAAACGGATCATCGCCCAGCGTATCCACCTGTTCAATAGGCACCAGTTCCTTGAAGGTCATCCGTGCAATGGTCTCTGTATACGATCCTCTCAAGGAAAATTTCTTATGCGGAGAAAATTCAAAACCGACCGAAGGCAGCACATCGTTCTGATTAATGGACGCATTCGCCAGTGCTTCATTCCCTGCAAAATCAAGCGGACCGTAATTGTTGGCCGGAATATAAAGCTGCGCGTTCGGATCAACATCCCGCATGACCGTACTTAAATCGGTTTTCTCAAAACGGACTCCCCCGGTAATTTTAAAAAATGAAGCAAGCGGCAGATCGCCCATCAGATAGAATGCGGTAATGTCCTGCGTTCCGTCATAATTTACGTCAAACGGATAATCATTCATTTCAATCTGTTCATCACTCAGGTAGGAACTCCAGAGCTCCTCCCAGGGCATGGAAGATTGCACCTGCTGAGAATTCAACTGCTGCGTGGTGTAGAAACTGTTCTGATCAAAAGAACGTTCCACCGAGTCGTCAAAGCCGCCCAGTTTGATAAATCCCTCTTCATCGTTCCACGCCTCAAACGGAAGATTGAGATTGCCGAAATACTGAAAACTGTCTTCTTCAACATTACGCCAGGTACGAATAAGACGGGCGCGGCCGCCATCATCATTATACATACGATGAATCCCGTCTCCATCGTCATCTCTACGCCAATAGGTTTCCAGCGAACGCCGGTCCGGGGTATCCATCGTTGATCCGCTCCAAGCAACGGTCCAGTCAATCTCCGGTTCATTGAACGTAAAAACGGAACCGATCCGCAATCCTCCAAACGGAATGGTGTGATCTCCGCGCAGCTGCAGGCTGTTGGCGGTTCGTTCTGTATAGTCGAGTTCCTCTTTACGGTTAAACGGAGCAAAACTGGAAAAATCCTGATTCCCTCCGAAAACCGGAGAATCGGAATCCGCCCCGCCCGGCGACGTAACATCATCCGGATCATACCCTGGAAAAAAGTAATATTTTCCCCGCGTGTCTTCCGACAGGCGGGCGGTGCTCTCACCGGTAAAGGTATAGGAATAAAGGAGATTAACCGCATGATTTTCCGTTTCAGCACCGAATCCTGCCAGCGTTCCCCACTGCAGTTCTTCACTGCCCTGCTGGAAATCATACAGCGAGGTGTCCAGTTCTGAACCGGGATTAAGATAGGAATTTCCCCCGAAGTTGAAATACGGATTATCTCCGCTGTATTTCGGTGTCAGTGTATCCTGCAGCCCGCCGTCATTCTCCAGCCAGTATTTATCATTCCGCCCTTCGCTGTAGGAGGCATCCCGCTTATAAAAAAGCGATCCGATAAATCCGACTTTCAGATCGGAACCGACCTCAAACTTGTCTCCGGCCGTTAACGACCAGTCATACATAGGCTGGCTGTCCCCGCGTTCAACCCCCACAACCCCGGACCATGTCGAATTAATATCCTGTGGCTGAATATCATCCGCAATATGTCCCCACGTGCCCATATCGACGGCGTCATCCAGCAGAAAACCGCTGCCGGCATCTGCAACACCGGTTTTATATTTTGTACCGATTTTAAACTGCAGCACCCGTTCATCCGGAATGCCTTTGAGCATAATGTTTACCGCACCGCCGGAAGCATCGCCCTGCTGATCCGGCGTAAAGGTCTTGGAAACCTGAACGCTTTCAATCATGGCCGAAGGAAACTGGTCCAGCTGTACAGCACGCTTATCCGGATCCGCACTGGGCAGCCGCACGTTATTCATAAGAGACGCCACATAGCGATCCGGCAATCCGCGGACCACTGCATACTTTCCATCCTGGATCGTTGTGCCCGGAACCAGCGTAAGCGCCTGGGCCGCATCGGATGCTCCCGCCTTGCTCATCAGATCGGCACCGACGGAGTCCATCATCGCCACGCTTTCCATTCGCAGATTCAGCAGGCCGATTTCTGAAGCACCGCCCAGACTGATCTCCTTTACGACAAGCTCATCCATTTCTTCATATTCGCCCGCCAGCGACGCATCCATCTCCGCCAGTTTTCCCGGAGATACGATCACCTGCGGCTGCGTGAAACGGGTATAGCCGTCTTTGCTGAACATCAGCGTATAGGCCCCGGGCTCAACCTGCTCAAGGAAGTAGCTTCCCGCATCACCGGTCACCGCCTCCTGACCGGTTTCCGAAATCACTACTTTAACTCCCGGAAGCGGCACTTCAAAATCGGCATCCATCACCATGCCGCGAATACCGCCCTGCTGAGCGGATGCTCCGCAGATACAGAGACTCAGAACAAATAAAAGTCGTAAACAGTTTTTCAATTCACACCATCCAGAATCGTACACATTCAATCACAACAAAGCGGGTACGTACCGTTACCAGGGAGTTCCCAGACCATTTCGCATTTCCTTCAGCCGCTCCCATAACTGATCGGTCGGTTCAATATGGTTCAGTGCCAGTGAACAGCAGATCCGGTTTAAATCCTCCGCCTGCGGTCTGGAATTCGGATTCAGCGTTCCCTCGGAAATCGCGTCGAGATATAATTCAAGAGCCTTTTCAGTTCTGCCCAGTTTCGCATATACTTCAGCAACGGCACACAGGCGCGCAGCGCGTTCCATATTCACGATCCGCCCGCGGTTTTCCCGGTAATATGCCAGCAGCAGATCCACCTCTTCCGACACCTTCTCCTCCTGCCCGACCTGTATCATCAGCTGCAGAACCCGGGCAGCTTCAGTTACATAATAACGCGGTCCGGACTTCAGGCTTTCAATCATCAATTCAAGTTCCGCAAGAACGGACGCAACGGCATCGATATCGTTATGCTTCACAGCAATCCCGGCAAATTCCATATACAGATCAATTTTCATGAATACCGGAACTCGGGTAAGAGCCGGCTTTATTTCCTCATTCAGAATCCGGTTCAGATTCAACGCGTCATAATGCAGATCCACGGCATGCACCAGCGCATGAAAACCGAAGTACGCAATTTCAAAATTCTGATGTGTCGTTAACGGTTTAAGCCGCTGAATCGCGTCCTCCGTATCCACGGCATCCGTCACGATGGCTTCTGCGTTGAGACTGGCCGCATTCACCTCGCCGTACCGGAGATCAAGTGCCATGGATTCCGTGGATTCCCGGTTCATCCGCAGTACCTCTTCGGTACGCGTCAGCACCGCCTGATAACGGTGATCAACCAGCGTATCAATCAAAGGATTATCTGTGCTGAGCGCAACACTTCCGGAACGGATTTTTTCCGACATTTCCAGTGCGGGAAAAACCTTAGCCAGAAAGCTCTCCGCCTCTTTCTTCATACCCCGTTCCGCATAATATGCCGCAATATCCGCATAGCCCATCCAGCGCTGCCAGTTCTGAATATCGACCACAAACCGTTCAGCCATTTCGGGGCTGTTCAGCTTCAGACAGGCCTGAGCTGTTTTCAGCTGTGCCCGCGACCGGTTTTTTATATGCGGATGCAACGGCATGGCAGAAACACCGGAATAAGCCAGCTCCAGCAGCTGTTCCTGAAAAGGCGCCATGGAACCCGCTTCGGCTGAAGCCACCGATTCCGGAGCCGTAAACATCCCGATCATCATCCCCGTAGAAAGCGCTAAACCTGTTACTAACCGCATCATATTGCCTACCTAACAAATCAGTTTAAAAAAGGCTGGTGGCAGAGGAATCTGCCACCAGCGTATTCAGATCATTTTCCGCAATGCCTACTTCACAACACGGAAGAACTTAGTCGGGTCTGCAGCAGCATCCGCCCAGGCCATTTCCTCACCGGTTCCGATCAGCGTCGCTTCAACGGAAACCGAAGAGAAGCCGGCATCTGCCGAACTCTGAACGAAGTATTCAACCCCTTCGTCGGTATCGAAGGTCAGAGCCACACCGCCCTGAACCAGGTCGTTGATCATCACGCCTTCACCATGGCTGGTGCTGTCAATGAATCCGAACTGATCCGCAGCGGACCAGCCCAGCAGCCAGTTATGATCCGGGCTGAAGCCGCCGGCATACGTTGCTTCCGTAAAGAATCCATCCGCAGTAACCGAAGCCCCCATATCGACTGCATCGTTCGCAGCACACGGATCAAGGCTCAGAACCGGACTGATGGTCTTACCTTCTGTGCTGGTGAACGCCGCAGTATCACGGGTGATTGATGCGATCGGCATGGCCGCCGGCTCAACAATGTTGTTCAGAGCGGCATTGGTCTGACCGAGCAGGTTGAACCAGGTGTAGTTATTGTTGTTATAGAATACACAGTTTTCAAATCCGGCCAGCGTACCTTCACGCTGTGCCGTATAGATCGTCCACGGTGCAATCCCGATGCTGTTGGAAGGCAGGTTCGTATACGATTCTGAGAACACTTCCTCAAAGGTCAGAGTGCCGTTGTAACCATAGCCCTGAGCTCCGTCGCCGTCATCACCATCCGCACGAACAACATGCTCGGAAACATCCATAAAGATGCAGTTGCGGTACTGAATACGGGCCCCATCGCGCCAGGCGGTTCCGCCGTCACCGTCTTCACCGTTGCCGTTACCCTGCCCGATGGCTGTAAAGTTGGCAATAACACCTGTCGTTACCGGCTGAGCATCGGAATCCTCTGCACCATCGTGTTCAAAAATGTTGTCTCCGAGCCCCGAACCCTGTTTGTAATCTCCGGAATACCCCTGAACAATCAGGCCAAACTGAGCTTTACCGCGCCATCCCTGGTCAATGTCAAAGCTGTCGTCACCGACATTCCAGATATTCACGTGCTTCAGGTTTACTTTACCGCCCCAGATTTCGATGCCGTCATCCACGTTGTTCATGACTTCCACATATTCGATATCCGTGGCTGCGCCGACACCACCGAGCGACAGACCGTTCAGCTCAACATCCGGCTGCGAGGTCTGCTGACCGCCGTAACGGATCGACAGATATTTAATGGAACCGCTGTCATCATAATCATCGTTACCGCCGTAATACGGACGGGTATCACCGACATAGGCAGCACTCAGGCCTTCCATGATTTTATCGCTGTTGCCGTCCGGCTCTTTTGAGTTCAGCACACCGTCTGAACCGGTAATTGCAGAGCCTTTATAATGCGAAGCTGAAATCATGCCGTTACCGCAGATTGCAATCGAACCCCACTGATTGCACTGGGGCTGCCATGTCGTAAAGTTATCGTTTGTCGAAGTAAAGATCACCGGATTATATTTTGTTCCTTCAACAAACAGCTGAGCCCCGCGGGTGACCCCTAGGCTTCCGTCTCCCGAGTTTTTAAACACAACTCCGGCTTCCAGCGTCAGTGCAGCCCCCGGCATAACGTATACAACGTTGGTCAGACTGTAATAATCTCCGTCCGGCAGTGCCGGCAGATTAGTGGACGTGACAATGTCCTGGTCAATATAGGTGACCGCTGCGCCGGCTATACCCGTTGCAGCCACAGCCGCTGCAATAATAAACTGCTTTTTCATTATTTCTCCTTTAATGAACATTTGATTTAATTCGATGCGGTCACCCGCGATAAATAAAATGGTGCTAAAGGGGAGAACCGGAGGCCGTTCCTTTTCCACCTTCCGTATTCGACAATCCAGTTGAAGCGTTAAAGTGAAAGGGGTTCATTAATTTAATTAAAACCGTTCCAACTGAATTGCCCCCTTCAACGCCGATGATTTGGCCCTTCCTATGTTTGGAAAACATTAGGATATGTTATGGATGCTGTTGGCGCTTTATGGCCAGTCCGCTAGAATAGAGTTAGATTTCTGTTTGCACCCTTTAAAACATGCGGTTTTTCAATTCCCGGAAAACAAACCCGCATCCCTGCTTGTTTGACTGTAGTAGAATAAAAAACGCCCCGGCACATTTACTCCGGAACGTCTCATTAACAATCTGTCGAATGAACTTACCGCGTAACCACCGGGACCGGCTCGACCGGAGCAGCCAGCACAACATCGGTATCTGCATTTCTATTTCATCTTGAACCCGACCGCCTGCACAGGCATTTTCAACAACGGTGTAACCTGCAGGATTGCAATGAACAAATGGATCTCCAGAAATTTTCAAACGGTTGCGTTAATACTCATAATCTGCGGAATGCCGGTCACCCGGGGACTCGCAGCAGAAGCGGCCTATAACATACTGAAAACCGCAGATCATGATCCTACCCTTTTCACACAGGGGTTCATGGTTGATGGCGACGAGCTGATTGAAAGTTCGGGCCTTTATGGGCAATCCCGAATTCTGCGCTACAGAATTGCCACGGGAAAAGTGATCCATAGCCGGGACCTGCCCGCTTCTGTTTTTGCCGAAGGCCTCCACCTGCTGAACGATTCCGTTTATCTGCTGACCTGGCGGGAAGGCTGCGCCTATCGACTGGATGCAGCTGACTTCAGCATTCAGCAGCGCTTTGTGCTCGAAACCGAAGGCTGGGGACTGACGCACGACGGCACGCACTTTATTCAGAGCGATGGTTCCAACGTGCTGTATTTTCGCAACAGTTCAACCTTTAAGGTGGAAAAACAACAGCCGGTTTACAACGGAATGCGGCGGCAGAGTAATCTTAACGAACTGGAGTATGCCCGGGGACTGATCTGGGCGAATGTGTACATGACCCCCACCATTGTCGCCATTTCGCCGAACAATGGACGCGTGGTCTTTTCACTGGACCTGTCCGACCTCACCGCCCGGCACAACGATGGAGACATCGGCCACGTTCTCAACGGCATTGCATACGATCCGCAGCGTGACGCCTTCTGGATAACCGGAAAATGCTGGAACAAACGCTACCTGATCCAAATCAATTCTCCCGAAACCGCAGCACCGGAAAAATAAATGGCGGAGAAAACCAGTCCGGCAGACATTTCAACTTTCGGAACTATCCAACGTATAGATCTAAAGGTTTCAGTCCTTCGGAAGATGGAAACCCCATCGCTCCACCAAAACCGATAAATCTATTTACAAAACCACCGAATTTCTTTAAAGTGAGTGAAAACTAAGACAGTGTTGTATAAACGAGATAGACTGATTATAGTGAAGGTCTATGATAGCTCGCGTATTTTCATACCGGCACGAATCTCAATTGGACTCTATAAGAATGAAAAAAATATTTGCAATCACATGTGCGCTCTCCGTTATAGGAAGTATGGCCTCCTATGCAGACGTCACCCTTTTCGATGATGACTTTTCCTCATCGACAATTGCAAATGACGGGCGGATTTCCCGGGATGATGTCGGGGAAGGATGGCGTAAAAATACAAATTCCCTATGGACTGCGTCTGGTGGAAACCTTGCCAATGCGGGCACGACTGCCGGAGTGCCATCAGAGGGTGCCGTTGGGCAGGTGATTTCCGTGACCACAACGGATACAAGCCTGACCAAAATCCAGGTTTCTTTTGATTATGTGGTCGGTACGGGATCGACACTTTATTTCCATCTTCACGGCTATACGGAAAACGGAGCGCCTGCTGCAAACGAACCACTCGCAAATACCGGAGCGCAAAACGGCCGCATTCAAAATCAGGCGGAAAACGAATATGCCGATATCAGCCTCCTGGACGGCAGTGACCCGGAAACTGAGCCCTCTGGTTACAGCTTATTTGCGGCCGGCACATCCGGAAACTACGCGCAGACATTCGATCTGACTGAATATTCCTGGTCTGCCGATGAACTGCCCGGGATTTCAGGGAGCATCGGGAGTATTGCTGACTTTGACCTCATTCTGGCGGCTTTCGCTTCGAAAATAACGCAAACGGATGGATCGGGAGCAATCTCAGTCGATAATTTCAAAGTCACGGCCATTCCGGAACCGGCGGTCCTTGGGTTAGTTGTACTGTTCGGAAGCAGCTTCTTCTTTGTTCGGCACTTCTTCGATAAATAAACAGTACCATTCCATATACCGGCCCGTTTTAAGATAGGGCCGGTTCGATGACCCGGCCGCCCTATCGCTCGGTTTGCAGAAGGCGAACCCCTTTCATATGACTGTATGTGCGTGCGGCACCATCACTCCCGAGATTCGGAATAAAAACCAGATTTCACGCAATTCACCGAACTCCGGTTTGATGGATTATTTTCAGGTATCTGAATTTTCCCATCGGTTTAATCTACGCAGAAGTGCCGCGCTCGATGCGGCGGTGAGCATCCATCAACTCTCCCGGATTGGTCTGCGCGGCAAGGAGCGAAAGTTCCCCGCAAAGCACCTGCGCGGCGCAGAGACAGGCGAGCCGTTTCGAATTTTCACCCGGCTCACGGTTTTCGGTCAGGCCCATGCGCTGCATATTTTGCAGAACGAAATCGAGTCCCTTTCCATTGCCGACCGTGCCCATAATCAGATTCGGCAGCGTGACGGAAAAATAGAGATCTTCACCACGCACTTCACAAATCGTAAATCCCTGCGAGCCTTCCACAATATTGGCGGCATCCTGACCGGTGGCCAGATAGAACCCGAGCAGCATGTTGGCAAAATGGGCATTCGCACTACGGGAACCGCCGGCCAGCAGCGTGCCGATCAGATTTTTACGGATATTAAGCTGAACAACTTTTTCAGGCGTAGTCTTCAGGTAGCGCCGGCACAGTTTTCCCGGAATTGTCATTTCAGCCACGACATATTTGCCCCGGCCGAGAATGCCGTTGACGGCGGTGGCTTTTTT
Source organism: Verrucomicrobia bacterium S94 (assembly GCA_004299845.1). Classification (NCBI taxonomy): domain Bacteria; kingdom Pseudomonadati; phylum Verrucomicrobiota; species Verrucomicrobia bacterium S94. The sequence continues at coordinate 1,777,157 of CP036201.1, forward strand.
ATCGGAGCAGTAATTGCCTGAAATGGAGCCGTATTTTAAATTCGGATGTTTTGCGAGAATATGATTCATCAGCGCCTCGGCCGCCTGCGTGCACATATTGTGTCCCGAGGCATCACCGGTCGTGAACTCAAAACGAATAAAAAGCAGATTAGCCGCAATCTGGGCATTGATATTGATCAGTCTGGCAAAACGACTGGTCCCGTCCACTACCTTTCCAAGGGTTGGGAAATCGGCTTTGATTTTTTCCAGAGCCAGAAACGCTGCCGTTGCATCCGGCGCTTCAAACAGAACGGAACGGGTCATCCGGTCATCAATTACAGTACATCTTATCCCCTGTTCACAGTTCATGGAAACCCGGGCTCCGCGATTGACCGATGGCCACAGCGGCGTTTCATAGGTCGCCAACGGCACCTCGAATTCACCTTCAATAACCGGTCCGGACACGTTTAAAGGCCCAACAAACTGCATGGGGATCTTTGCGTATTGACTCATCTCTGCTCCTTATAAAAAAAGAGTAAGCGGGATTGATCCGGCTTGTCAAATATCGAGCCGCACCACTTGCTCTCCTCCTCCGGAAAGGAACTTTGCTAAATATTTACCAAACAGCGGAATAACAGTATTCTAACATTTTAAAGATTGTTAGCGTTCAGTAAATGCGGAACATTGACGTCATGGAAAAGATCAAAATTCTGGTTGTTGAGGACGAAGCACCGATTCAGGAACTTTTACAGTTCAACCTGGAGCGCAGTAAATATCGTGTAAAGGTGGTGGACTCCGGAGAAGAAGGCTTAACTACCGCCCAGCAGTTTAAACCCGACCTGATCCTGCTGGATATTATGCTACCGGGGACCGACGGTCTTGAAGTCTGCAAAAAACTCAAGGCCGATCCCAAAACGGAACGCATCCCGATTATTATGCTGACCGCCCTCTGCGAAGAGGCGGATGTCGTGACCGGCCTTGAACTGGGGGCCGACGATTATATCACCAAGCCGTTCAGCCCGCGCGTCCTTCTGGCCCGCGTGAAAGCCGCATTGCGCCGGATCTCTGCCCGGAAACCGGTCTCCAATGAGGAGCTGATAAACGTGCATAACATCACGGTGGATATCGGCCGCCACAAGGTCGAAGTTGAGGGGCAGGATGTGGCCCTCACCTTTACCGAATTCAAAGTGCTGCAGCTGCTGGCGCAGCAGCCGGGCCGTGTATTCACCCGCTACCAGATTGTCGACGCGGTGCACGGCGAAGATTATCCGGTCACAGACCGTTCGGTGGATGTCCAGATTGTGGGTCTTCGCAAAAAACTGGGCGTGGCGGGAAAATATATCGAAACGGTCCGCGGCATCGGCTACCGCTTCAAAGAAGAAGAATAGGCCGGAAATACGGCAATGAAAAAAAAACATCTTTTCTGGCTCCTGCTTCCCTCATACTGGATATTGATCGCAGGTGCCATTCTGGTGGTGGCGCTGTATGCTTTCCACTCCATGCAGAATCTTTATTTCCAGGCCTTGGAAAAGGATATTTCCACCCGGGCCACTCTGCTTTCCGAACAGATTAAGGATATTGATCTACAGGATGATGCTCCCCGGATTGATGCCCTCTGCAAAACGGTCGGTGCATCTTCCGGGACCCGTTTCACAATTGTGATGCCCGATGGAAAGGTCATTGGTGATTCCGACAAAAAGCTCCATGAAATAGAATCGCACGATGACCGGCCGGAAATCCGCATGGCTCTGGCCGGTACGGTCGGAAAGGATATCCGGTTCAGCCGTACGGTCCGGCAGGACATGATGTATATTGCCGTTCCGTTACGGAATCAGAACCATGAAACACGCTGCGCCGTACGCGCAGCGCTCCCGATGACCGATATCGAAAACGAACTGGATGCCATGACGGTTCGTGTTCTCGTATTTTCTGTTCTGGCCGGCATTCTGGCCATGGTGGTCTGTGTAGTTATGGTCCGTCGTATCACCTACCCTCTTCGGGGTATGGGGCAGACCGCCCGGCGCTTTGCCGACGGTGATTTCACGCAGCGTGTCCCCCGCCAGAAGGCGCTTGAACTCGATGAACTGGCGGAATCGTTCAACACCATGTCGGAACAGCTGGACAAAACACTCACCACGCTTAATGAACAGCGCAACGAACAGAATGCCGTATTATCCTCTATGGATGAAGGCGTTCTGGCCATTGATAAAAAAGAGCGCATCATTCATATGAACCGCGTTGCCGGCGAAATTCTGGGGGTGGATCATTGCAAGGTGAAACGCGAAATTGTCCAGCAGGTAATCCGCTATGCCAACCTTCAGGAATTTATTAAAGCCCTGCTGGGCTCCCAGCGTGCAATCAGCCGCGATATGACCCTGATCGGCGACGTCGAAAAACAGATTCAGGTCCGCGGAACCGTGCTCTGGGATGCCGAGAACGAAGCCATCGGGGCATTGGTTGTGCTGCGCGATGTCACCCAGTTGCGCCACCTCGAAACGGTACGCTCGGATTTCGTGGCTAACGTATCGCACGAACTTAAAACCCCGATCACCTCAATTAAGGGTTTTGTGGAAACCCTGCTTTCCGATGACTGGAACCATGAACCCGATATTCTCCGTTTCCTCGAAATTATCAGCCAGCAGGCCGGGCGTATGAATAATATTATCGATGATCTGCTCACACTCTCCCGCCTCGAACAGAAAGAGGGACACGTGATGACGGAGCCGGCAAAGCTTCAGGGCGTCATTGAAACCGCAATCTATCTCTGCCAGCTGCAGGCCGGAAAAAAACAGATCCAAATCGACTGTATCTGCCCGGAGGATCTCGAACTCGAAATCAACGCTCCGCTACTGGAGCAGGCACTGGTGAACCTGATCATCAATGCTGTGAAATATTCAGAAGAAAATAAAAAAGTCCTTGTGCTGGCTGAAAAAAAGGAAAGCGTTATCAGCATTTATGTTAAAGACGAAGGTTTCGGGATTGATCGCAAGCACCTCGAACGTCTCTTTGAGCGCTTTTATCGCGTCGATACCGCCCGCAGCCGCAAACTGGGCGGAACCGGGCTGGGTCTTTCCATCGTGAAACATATTGTGCAGGCACACAACGGCACCATTCGGGTCGAAAGTAAACTCGGTTCCGGCAGCACTTTCACCATTGATCTTCCGATTCCTAAACAGCACTGAAAACGTCTGCTTTTCCCGTCCCAAATCGCCCGTATTATTTATTAGCATTTCATAAGTCATGTGATAGGTTCTCCGCGCAATTTTTATTCGAACTGTACAGGGGTGTTGTAAATGAATATCGATTTCATCTTGAAGATCGTCTTTCCAGTGATCGGGGGCTGGGAATTTTCCTGCTGGGCATGAAACACATGTCGGAAGGGCTTCAGGCCGTCTCCGGCGACCGGCTGCGTAAAATGATCAGCGCAGTCACCAACAACCGCATCATGGGCGTCGCCACCGGTATTCTGGTCACCTGTCTGGTTCAGTCCAGTTCGGTAACAACCGTTATGGTTGTCGGGTTTGTAAACTCCGCCATCATGAATTTAATGCAGGCCATCGGCGTGATTCTCGGCGCCAACATCGGCACCACCATCACCGGCTGGATTCTTGTGCTTAAAATCGGTAAATACGGGCTGCCCATTCTCGGTATTGCGGCCTTTTTCTTCCTCTTTTCAAAGAATCAGCGCGTGCGGTATATCGGCATGACCCTGATGGGCATCGGCATGGTCTTTTTCGGTCTGGAGCTGATGAAAAACGGCTTTAAACCGATTAAATCGCTACCGGAATTCCAAGCCTGGTTCCACGCCTTCCAGGCAACGAGCTACATCGGCATCATTAAATGCGCGATGGTCGGTATGATTCTGACCATGATTGTACAGTCCTCTTCGGCCACACTGGGCATCACCATCGGACTAGCCGCAACCGGAGTCATTGAATTCCGCACAGCCGCCGCGCTGGTGATGGGCGAAAACATCGGCACCACCGTAACCGCCCTGCTGGCCTCGATCGGAACCACCACAAACGCCAAACGCGCCGCCTATGCCCACTTTTTCTTTAATGTAATCGGTACCGCCTGGTTTATTGCCCTTTTCCCGTTTGCAATTGGCGGTCTTGCCCATCTGATTGCCCTCAAAACCGGATTCGACCCCGCCACAGCCAGCCTCCAGGAAATTGCCACGGCACTCTTTCCTGACGGGGACATTGCAGCCATCATCGCCGATGCCAACCTGTCTGACCCCGTAACGGCCGCCGGGAAAAAGGTTGCCGGGCGTTTCGATCAGGTGATCACGGCCGGTATCGCCCTCACACATACAACTTTTAACGTGGCTAATGTCCTGATCTTCCTGCCGTTCATCGGTTTCCTGGCTAAATTTGTCACTAAACTGGCTCCGGAAAAAGAAACGAAAGAAGCTGCTCACCTCACCTACCTCGACGTCCGCATGCTCGATACCCCTTCACTTGGTATTGTTCAGTCGCAGGGCCAGCTCAACTTCATGGCTGACAGCGTTGAAGGCATGATGATCAAACTGCGCACCTGCCTTGATTCCGGAATAACCGATGAACTCGAACGTAAAATTTTCGAGCGGGAGGAAATTCTCGATAATGTCCAAAAGGAAATCTTTCTGTTTCTAAGCAATATGGTCTCCGGACAGGTTCCGTTGGAAGTCACCAATACCGCGAATAAACAGATGCGGCTGGCCGACGAGTATGAAAGTCTTTCCGACTATTCGACCAATGTGCTTAAGGGCCTGAAAAAACTCAAAGCCGGTAATCTCAATCTCGATGGTTCCGCCAAGGAAAAGCTGCTCATTCTTCACGACCGGGTAGCCGCCTATATCATCAAAGTAGATAAATTTATGAAGGATGAGAATCCGGATGTACTCACCTGGGCGAATACAGAAGGCACCGCAATCTCAAAACTGATGAAAGAGATCCGTGCCGAACATCTTGATCGCCTTCAGAAAGAAGAGGCATCGCCCTATTTCAGTTTAGCCTATACCGATATCCTCAACTTTTATCGCCGCATGAAAGACCACGCGCTCAATATTGCTGAAGTGGTGCATAGCGAAAAATAACACAAACAGTTATCTCAGCACAGTAAGGCTCCCGGACCGGGGGCCTTTTCTGCGTTTACGACCTCCGAAACCGGCAAAGGAGACCTTTCCTGCAGCTCACAGCTCACAGCCCTCACAGCTTACAGCCTGCAAGCCCCGGAACCCTGATCGGAGCATACTTTTCCCGGCATAACAGCCGCATAACCGATTGTTAATACTGCTAATAAAACAAAATTCAAATATTAACGCCTAACACAGTGCTCACACTACGCTAACACGGACCGCTAATCATATACTCACATTGATCGGCAAACGGGCGGCTGAACTAACCGATCTCAAACATTAGGATCAGAAATCAGAAATTAAACCCGCACAATGGCGGTTTATCCTGCAAGCAGGGTCCGGGAAAAAGGCCCCAACATAAATAAAACAGAGGATGTATGTATGAAAAAAGAGCTTATATGCAGAGTCGCAGTAGTCATGACACTGATCACCCTGACTGCGGCAGCCGAAGAACCTTCCGTCTACGATAAAATCTGGGGTGTGACGAACTATGAAAACAAAGAGGCACCCGTGTTGCAGAAGCTCGCCTTTGTCGGCCGCCTGCAAGGCGATGCCTATTCATTCGGAGAGGACAGTAAACACAATGAGGATTTCACATGGAGACGGCTTCGTCTCGGTTTCAAAGCCGAATTCTTTCAGGACTGGCTGATTCATATTGAAGGCGATTTCGACCTGAATGAAATCGAAAACTGGGATGCGTTCAATAACCGCTTAACAGATTCATATATCGGCTGGAGCCCTTCTCAAAAAGTAAAACTGAAAGTGGGTAAACAGTCGGCCGGTTTCACCCTCGACGGAGCCACCTCGTCCAAAAAACTGATCGTTCCGGAACGCAGCATCGTGGCCGGAAACCTCTGGTTCGGTACGGAATACTTTACCGGAGCAACCATCTTCGGCGATGTTGATAGCGTGTACTACAAAGCCGGCGCATATTCTTCGAGCGCGGAATCCGGATTCGGGCACTTTGAAAGCGGATATTTCACCCTGCTTTCCGGCGGGATCAAATTAGGCGATCAAAGCTCGATGCGGCTGGACTATGTGTTCAATGACACCGACTACGACAGCAACTATGAATACGGCACCAGCAAACTCGAACATATCGTGGCGCTGGTTTACAAAACACAGCTGAATGAAAAACTCGGCCTCTGGGCCGACATTGCCGGCGGCATCGGAAATTCCGACGAGAATATGAGCGACCTGATCGGCATTGATATTATGCCCTTTTATAACTTTTCCGAAAGCCTGCAGCTCGTTCTGCAGTATGCCGGTGTTACCAGTCTGGAGGGTGATGCGGATGTGAATATGGCCCGCTATGCATCCCGCAATGCCAACCGGAACCAGGTGGAAACCGCCCACAATCTACTGCTCGGATTCAACTGGTACCTCTATGGACATAAACTGAAGTGGCAGAATGCCGTAGAGTATAACTACGGTGAAAATCTTAACGGCTCCGGCGAAGACTACAATGGATACGGACTCACCTCCGCCCTCCGCGTCAGCTGGTGATTTTCACGATAGATCACGCAGATCTCAGGGGCACCCGGATTACGGGTGCCCTTTTTGTCTGCGGGCTTGATTTAAACCGCCGCGTTCTGACATCCTGATTCCTTATCCGAACAACCCGTAAACAAGGTACACTGCATGTCGAAATTCCCTCTGAAGCCGCTTTTTCTGAAAACCGCCGCGTTTGTACTGCTGGCAGGATCGGGCCGTGCGCAGAACGATGATTTCCCGCTTCAAACTCTTGCCGGCACCTTCGATCCCGTGCTGATCACCGGCCGACTGCAGGCCGACGGCATCTCATATCATGAAGGCGGAAACCGTCTGGATGATCTGTTCTGGCGGCGGTTCCGAATGGGTGCAAAAACCGATTTTAAACAGGGGTTGAATGTAAAGGCGGAGCTGGATTTCAACCTCAATCAGGCCGACTCCGGTGACTGGCAGAAATTCTACCGCCGTATCACCGATGCCTATATCCGCTGGAAACCCGTCGGTTCCCTGCAGTTGACCCTGGGTAAACAGGCCGTGAATTTCACGCTGGACGGCTCCACCTCCACCACAGAACTGTTCACACCTGAACGCAGCGTTGTGGCGAACAACATCTGGTTTCCTGCCCGGTTTTTCACCGGAGTTGCCGCCGCCGGACAAACCGACCGCTTTTTTTATACCGCCGGCGGATATTCAGCCAGCGCCGAAGCGGAGTTCAGCCATTTCGATGCCGGTTATTTCGGCCTTTTCTCTCTCGGATACCAGACCGGTAAAAACGGCTCCATACGGGTGGACTACATTTATAATTCGCCGGACTACGACACCGCATATAAAACCTTTACCGGACAGCAGGACATCGGCACTGCGGATCACCGGCAGCTTCTCTCTTTTGTGGTCAAACAGATGCTTTCAGAAAAGCTGGGAATCTGGGCCGATCTGGCAGCCTCCGAAGGCATTCAGGATGCAGACTATGCGGTTGACCGGAGTGATCTGCTCGGACTCGAGATTATGCCGTTTTACAACATAACCGAATCGCTTCAGTTTGTGGTACAGTATGCCGCCGTCGCCGCCCTGGATGGAAAAGCCGATGTTGTCATGGCGACCTGGGCCTATGCCAACGCCGAACAGCAGAAAGTTGAACAGACCCACAACCTGCTCTGCGGTTTCAACTGGTTTATCTATGGCCATCGCCTCAAGTGGCAGAATGCGGTTGAATACAACTACGGCGAAAACATCGGAGGTTCGACGGATGACTATAGCGGTTACGGTATCACCTCCGCCCTCCGCATCAGCTGGTAGCCCTTTTGCTGATTGACGCCTTTCTCCGGCTCCGGTAGCCAAACCCCATGCATTTACTCATTGTAGAAGACAGCCAACGAATCTCCGTACCGCCGGCCAAAGGTCTCCGCGAGTCCGAATATGAGGTCACGGTAGTCGGCAAGGGCATAGATGCCCTGACCTGCTTCACCAACCGCACTCCCGATCTGATTCTGCTGGATCTCGGCCTGCCGGATATGGACGGATTCGACGTGCTGAACCGCATCCATGCCTTTCTGCGCCGCGGGAAGAAAAGGTATGATACCACCATAAAGATTGCCGACCTGGTAATTGATCCGGTCAGGCGGAAAATTGACCGTTCCGGTGGAAGCATTGAGCTTACTCCAAGGGAATTCGATTCTCGGCGGCCGCGCCGGCCGATGCGGAATCGCTCTTTCTGACCACAGCCGCTAAATACAACATGGCCCAGCTCAGACTGCTTTCCGCCACCGGAAATGAGCTGAAATAACAACAACCAGCGGTAAGTTCCAATGTTAGGAATATATTGGAACTTACCGCTTCTGAATCTTTCTCTAATGCAAGCCTAACACTTAGAGCACAGATTACCCACGCTCTTTAAGAAATTCCGTTAGGAGTTCATAACAAATCAGGAGAAAGGTTTATGAAAAAAAAGATTCTTGCAATGACAGCCGCAGCAGCGGTTGCGGCATCGGCCGGCGCATCTGACAAGATTGTTATTGATGGTTCCACCACCGTGGGACCGATTGCCAAGGCCTTTGCAGAATATTATATGGCAGCCAACCCCGACGTGAATATCACCGTTTCCGAATCCGGCTCCGGCAATGGCGCGAAGGCCATGATGAATGCAAACTGCGAAATAGCCATCATGTCCCGTCCGATGAAGCAGACCGAATTCAAAGCGGCTGCTGAAAAGGGTATTCAGCCTGTGGCCCATGTGGTTGCCCTCGATGGACTTCCGCTTCTGGTCCATCCTTCCAACCCGGTACAGGACCTTACGGTTGAACAGGTCCGGAAAATCTATCTGGGCGAAATATCCAACTGGAAAGAAGTCGGAGGTCCGGATAAAGCCATCGTAACCATCTCCCGCGACACCAACTCCGGCACTTATGAAACGTTTGCCAAACTGATCATGAATAAAGAAAAAATCGGCGGAAAATGCGAATACGTCGGCTCCAACGGCGCCATCCGCCAACGTGTTCAAAGCACGCCCGCCGCAATCGGTTACGCCGGTCTAGGCTTTGTTGACAAAACCGTCAAAGCCCTGAAAATCAACGGTATTTATCCATCTACAGAAACCGTTCAAACCGGCGAATATCCGGTTGCCCGTCCGCTGTTCATGTATACCGACGGTTATCCCAGACTGGGAAGCCCGCTCTATCAGTTTGTAACCATCCACCTGACCGAGGACGGACAGGAAATGGTTGAAGAAATCGGATTTGTTCCGGTAACTGCATACTAAGGCCTTTTATATCTCCAACCGTAGTCCGCGGGATTCGGCCGGAAGCCGGATCCCGTTTTTTCCGTCCGGAAAACATTATGAAAGCATTGCTCCCCAGCAGCGGAAGAACAGAGACCAACACTGTCATTTTTTATCAACATTCCATAAAATCCGAAGTTCAGATCATCTTCCAATATCCGGAAATTAAACCCTTTCACCCGCTTACACTCATCCAACATTAATCGCTCACTAATCTTTTACTAACAGTTCGAAGCCATTGTCTGGCGCGATATTCAAGGGATTTCTGTGTCTATGAGCAAAACAGCTAATATGAACCTAATAATGAGTGATGCCGCCAGCCGGCGCCAGCGTATCAGTATCCTGCTGGGTCAGAGTTTTCTTTTTCTGATCACTTCACTTTCCACCTTCGCGGTCTTCTTTATCTTCTATTTTATTCTGAAGGACGCGATTCCTTTTTTTAAACTTGAGGGATTCAGGGAATTTTTCACCAGCACGCACTGGTACCCCTCCGGATCACCGGCTGAATTCGGCGCCCTGCCTATTTTTATCGGAACAGGGCTGGTTACACTCGGGGCCGTTGTGGTTGCGGTCCCTCTCGGCATTTCCGCCGCAGTCTGCCTTTCCGACCTTCTTCCGTTTAAGGTCCGGCAGATTGTAAAACCGCTCATCGAAGTACTCGCCGCGATTCCGTCCGTGGCATACGGTTTTTTTGCCCTGGTTGTTTTTGCACCGCTGCTCCAAAACCATGGCGGTGTCATTCTCTCCACCGGCATCTGGCTGGTCCTCGGGCCGATCCTCGCTCTGCTCGTCATTGTGATCGGAGACCTGATAACCGAGAAACTTCGGGAAAAAATTCCCAACCCTAAAACAGCGGGAGCGATCATTTTTCCAGTGCTTGGCATTCTGGCTCTTATTTTTCTCTATCGGATCTCGACCAACCTGCTTGGTATCGAAATCAGCTCCGGAACCAATGCGCTAAACGTATCTATCATTCTGGGCATCATGGCGCTTCCGACCGTAGTCAGTGTTTCCGAAGATGCGCTGCAGGCTGCCGGCCGTGAACTGCGGGAAGGCTCATATGCCCTCGGAGCCACGCGGGCGGAAACCATCATTAAAACCATCATTCCCGCCTCGGTCAGCGGAATTCTGGCCGCAGTTATTCTCGGGGTGATGCGGGCCATCGGCGAAACCATGGTGGTCTGGATGGCTTCGGGCAATGCCTCCCGGATTCCGGAACCATGGTATAATGTACTGCAGCCGATCCGGACCCTTACTGCCACCATTGCCGGCGATATGGGCGAAGCCGACCACGTAACCGGCTCCTCCCGCTTTCACGTCCTTTTCGCCATGGCATTCTGCCTTCTGGCCTTCTCATTCATCATGAACCTGGTCAGCGAAATCATTGTTAAACGCTCACGCAGGAAACTGGGTAAATAAGCATGAGACTGGAAACCCGCAAACTCCTGGACAAAGCGTTCTCCGGCCTTGGGCTTATTGCTATTGCCGTCATGGCCATGGCCCTGCTGGCGATTCTTACCCCGATCATCTGGCGCGGCTCCAAAGCATTCATTTTCAAAGGAACCATTGAACACCGCCGGGTTATGCTCGAACAGTTCGACCGGGGAAACCCGGACCGGTTCAACCGGGAACTCGACCTTGTCACTGCGGCCCGCGCTCCGGTCTATGATATGCTTGAAGCCTTTGAGGCTGAAACCGCCGAACTCAAAGCAGCACTTGAAGCACAGGAAGATGAAAAGAAGAAACTGGCCAAAGCCCTGAAAAAACAGGCCCGTGCTCTGAAACGGGAGGGCGGCAGCGAAGAGGAAATTGCACGGCTTGAAACTGAAGAAGACCGGTTAAAGGATGAAGCCAAAATCCTGAAAGAACAGGCCCGTAGCCTGGATGAAACCCGCGATGAACCTTACGAAGCCCTTGTGGATGCCGTAAAAGAACTGTTCGGTCCGATGCCCGGACAGAAAAAACCGGTGCTTATCCGGCAGCAGTACGGCCAGACCCGCTGGGACCGCACGCTCGTAAAACTGCATGAAGTGATGTTTGAGGAGGAGTGGGACTACTCCAACCCCGATGCCATGGGAGTTCTTATTGAAAAACCGCGCATTGAAAAATTCCGCGGTACCGAACTCGAACCTTTTTTCCAGTATCTGGAAGAACACATCGATGACATGATGCGGCCTAAAACGACGTTCTACTGGCAGTTCATCACCGATACCTCTAAAGACTCCCACATTTTCGGCGGAATATGGCCGGAAGTGCTCGGCACCATCTACCTCACCCTCGGCGCCATGATCTTCGCTATCCCGATGGGGGTTATTGCCGCCATCTATCTGTGCGAATATGCGCAGGAAGGACGGATGGTCAGCTTCCTGCGCATCTGCATCAGCACACTCGCCGGTGTACCCTCCATCGTGTTCGGCCTCTTCGGTCTCGCCTTCTTCCTGAACACGATCCATATTTCCGATTCCAAAAGTGTCCTCGCCGGTTCGCTGACACTTTCGCTGCTGATTCTGCCGACCATTATCCGATCTTCGGAAGAAGCCATCCTGGCCGTGCCACGAGCCTATAAAGAGGCCGCACTCGGCCTCGGGGCCGGTCGCTGGCATACGGTAATGACCGTGATCCTCCCGGCGGCACTTCCCGGCATTCTCACCGGTGTGGTCATTTCCATGGGCCGCGCAGCGGGAGAAACCGCTCCGATCATTTTCACCGCCGCCGTATCAGTCGGGGCTCCGCTGAAAATCTGGGAAACCCTGAACCAGCCCACCCCCGCCCTGCCCTGGAATATTTACAATCTCTGCACCGAGCATGAAGCGGTCGACGAAATCCGCCACGTCCAGTACGGTATGGTATTCACCCTTGTCGCCATTGTACTTCTGCTTAACCTGGTCGCTATCATGATGCGCGCACGAATTTCGAAGAAACTGAGAGGCTGATATGTCTGAAGAAATCACCATGAAACAAATCGATACCTTTGCGGATCACAACGATATCGATACAAACGCAGAAACCCATATCGAAGCCCGGGACTTTTCCCTATTCTATGGCGATTTCGAGGCGGTGCGTAAAGTCAGCATGAAGGTGCCCAAAAAGAAAGTCACAGCCATGATCGGTCCGTCGGGCTGCGGAAAAAGTACACTGCTGCGTTCAATCAACCGTATGAACGACCTGATTCCGAACACCGGAGCCACCGGTGAAATGATTTTTGACGGACATAACATCTATGCCAAAAACATTGATGTGGTTACGCTTCGCGCCCGCGTCGGCATGGTTTTCCAGAAGCCGAATGTTTTCCCGAAATCCATTTTTGACAATGTGGCCTACGGGCCGCGCCTTCAGGGAGTAAAAAACAAACAGGAACTCAATGAAATCGTTGAGCAGAGCCTGCGCCAGGCCGCAATCTGGGACGAGGTTAAAGACCGGCTGCAGGCCAATGCGCTCGGTATGTCAGGCGGTCAGCAGCAGCGCCTCTGTATTGCCCGGGCCCTTGCCATTAAACCGGAAATTCTGCTGATGGATGAACCCACCTCTGCGCTGGACCCGAAAGCCACGGCCAAAATTGAAGATCTGATTGGCGAATTGCGTAAAGCATACACCATCATTATCGTCACCCACAATATGCAACAGGCCGCCCGGGTATCCGACCTGACCGCTTTCATGTACGAAGGTGTGCTGGTGGAATTCGGCAAAACAAAACAGCTTTTCACAAACCCCGAAAACCCGCAGACAGAAAATTACATTACAGGACGATTTGGATAAAAAATGAGGCGTGAACAGTGGCCCATAAGTCGTGATTCCGATCGCGGATTATGCCGCACACATCACGCTCCGAAGGAGCGAATATGGCTAAACATCTGGAAAAAGAACTCGAACGCCTGAAAAAACTGATCTACGCCCTGAGTGCCCGTGTGGATGAAAACCTCGAACTGGCCGTTAAATCATTTCTGGAAAATGATGTCGATCTGGCCCGGCAGGTGATGGATTCCGATGTACGGATTGATGAGCTTGAAATTGAGGTTGAAGAGGAATGCCTGAAGGCACTTGCACTATACCAGCCGGTCGCCATCGATCTCCGCTTTATCATCGCCGTCATGAAAATGAACAACGATCTGGAACGCATCGGCGATCTGGCAGCGGACATCGCTAAAAACGGCATGCATATAAACCAGGCCCCCAGACCGAAGGTGCCGCTTGATCTCTACCAGATGACCTACCTGGCCAAAGCCATCGTTCGGAAAACACTGGATGCTCTGATCAACATCGACACCTACCTCGCCCGCGAGGTCATCCGGGATGACGAAGAAATCAACGAAATGAAGCGCGAAATGAAAGCGGAAATCGTTGAAGCACTGAAACGTGAACCGGAACATGCCGACTCGCTCATGACCCTTTCAGCTATCACCCATCGCCTGGAACGTATTGGCGACCATGCCTCCAACATTGCCGAGGATATCATCTATATGGTGGAGGCGGAAATCGTCCGTCACCAGTCTCCCGAACAGTAGACAGGAAACTTTATTAGATCCGTTGCAAACGGACTCCTTCTGTCCGGAAAATCTTTACCGACGCGGCTTCTCAAGTCACCAACCTGTCAGTGTTGATCCCAACCGCATCGACTGCACTGAATATCGGCGCGTGATCATCCCCCGGAAAAACAACCCCGCCATAATGACGGGGTTTTCAACAACCGGAACCCTGCCGGTTCAGGCAGAGCTCCTTTTATATCAGTTCAGATACCGGCTCTACTGCTTTTCCAGATACAGCTTCACAAAGATCCTTCCTGTTCCGGAATCCGACACAGTATTCGTGATTTCACTCATTTCAAAGTCATTGAGTGTCACCACTGTTACCTCACCGGTAGTCCAGGGACCCATAACGAGATCTTCTGTGGTAATCAGAGCATATCCAACCGTGCTGTCATTTCTGATCGAGAACACATAATCGGAACCGCTCATCACCGGAACAACGCCAACATCCGAAGAGTCATTCGGGTCGCCATCAAGCACCCATTCGCCCCAGTTTGAAATACCGTCGGCATCGTTATGCCCCTCCGGATCAGTCACACCATAGGTGTCCGCCCAGAGATCGTAGCCATACAGCGGCGGAACAATGTGCTTCACCAGCAGGTTATCAACAGAAATTCCGTTGGTGTTTCCATAGTTGGAAGCTCCGTAGAATCCAAAGAACAGCTCTTCAGCATTATAGGTGCTTGGCTGAACCACATCCACACCCGTGAGAGAGTCAGACCAGCCGCTTACCAGGTTGGATACCGTCACATCAACCAACCAGGTATCGGCCGTTTCAGATTTCTCCAGCGTGTAGGTAACCCGATGCCATTCAGAGGTGGTTGTGCCATCAGCGGCAACATCGCCGAGATCGCTGAGCGACGCAAAAAAGTCGTCCGCACCAGGGCTGTCGGCATAGGTCTCAATCTGATAATCGCCGGTCGCCTTTTTGCTGATGCGGATTCCGATTGCATTTTCATTATCATAGGACGTTGCGGCATTGGTATAAACCGAAGACAGCATCACATCAAGCATCGTCGAATTAAGAGCATCACGCCCGTAAATCTTCTCGTCGAAACTGATTTCAATCGTTTCGCCCGGTTCTACAGCACCGATCGAACTGAAGGTATTCATTTCTCCGCGCCAGACCACACCGAGTCCTTCAGACGGCCAACAGCTTGCCACACCATTAGAGATCGCAAAGTGATCGCCTTTATTGAGCGGCTCCCATTCCCGATCATCATTCAGCAGGGTTCCGTCGGCGAAATCATCAAAGTCCTCATCAATAATCACACCGTCCGGAAGCTCATCTTCCGGATCTGCAGCACGGATAATTCCCTGCAGATTATCAAACTCATTACCTTCCATACCGACTGCATAGTTATTGTTACCAGCAAATGCCGCGTAGAAACTTTCCTGCGAATACAGCGCCGCATTATCCACCAGGAACTCTACATTCACAGATTCTCCATTAACGGTATTGGTAATATTCAAACCGGCAAACAGAGCACCATCCTTCTCTGTGCGCTCAATCGAATAGGTGACACGCACGGTATCACTGGTGTGGTCTCCATTCGCGGGATCAATCCCCAGAACGGCATCGTCAAAATCCACCGCCGTGACTTCATTGCTGGTCTCATAATAGTAAATCCTCCATCCACCGCTGCCTTTCTGATACAGACGGAAGCCCATGGCAGAATCGGCCGAATCCGCATAGACCTGGGTACGTTCCTCCCATACCCCATTGGTACGAACCGAACCGACCATACAGATATCCATCATGCTGTTATTAGCTACTTCACCCGTAAATACGCGCCAGTCAAATTCAACCACTGCGGTTTCTCCGATCTGCGGCTGCATGGCGGTTGTATTCACTACGCCCCCCAACCGGTGCCCGTTTTTTCTTCAGAAAAATTCGGCCGCTGCATGGCATAGCCATTATAACCGACCCATTTATCGTTGTTACCATTCACATCCCACTCGGGCAGTGTCTGTACCGACGCATAATCAGCAAGATCATCAAAATCCTCTGCCCAGATAACGGTTTCAAGCGGAGGTGTACCGACATAGAAATTGTCAAAATGAACCTCACTGACCTGCGTTACCGCCTCAACCGTATTGGACGGATCTTCATTGAATCCCGTCGTCACACCGGCATATACCATTGTTCCTTCAGCAAGCCCCGTATCCATCGGCGTACCGTCCGCAATCAGACCGTTTCCGCCTTCGCCATAAATATCGGTATCAATCCAGATGGTTCCATTGGAAACGATCAGACTCGATTGCACAGAAAACCAGTCACTCGTCCCACCGGCAGTTGCATCCACGCCGAGATCACTGACCGGCACCCAGCCCTCAACCCACACTTCAGCGGTTCCATCGTGCTTGAAACCGATAGCTGCATTCCGCATGACCAATGCTTTGTTTACATGACTGCCTTCCCACCAGTTGGTGCTGGTGCTCAGGTTCAGCGAAAAAAAGGACTGATTGGGGGTTTCAGGCGCACCTCCAGGAGCGTGCACAAACCGCATGTCGGCTTTGATGATCATATTGTCATCGCCTTCGAGTGTAAATCCGTGCGTGGTCGGTGCATGGTAGTTCCGCAGAGCCCGGCTGTTATCCAGTACAGCATAGGTGCCGTCCGATGTCAGCAGATCGGTCTGCGCCGGAGTAACTGAATCATCCCATTTCGGGCGCCAGTCGGCACCATTGACGGTACCGCCGGTGTAGGTACTGAAGTCATCTTCAAAGATGATCTGTTCAGCAAATGTTGCACCTGCTACGGCTGTTGCAAGCAGGAATAAAGCAGATTCTTTTTTCATCTCAAGTCTCCACAAGAACGGCCGCCCATCCGGACACTTTCATGCGCCCCGCCGCCGAGACAGGAACACGGCCTAATTTAAAAGTCGCCGAAGGTATCATGTGATCGATAACATTCAACTTCATTCTAGAAGAAAATGCTATTCTAACAGATGCAATGAGAAAAAATGCTTTAGATTACGCGAATCTGAACGCGTTTATGCTGCTGCAAAGAAAAGTGGAAACAGATTAAAATCAACAGTTTATGTTTCCGATAACATTAAATTCTGCAACAGTATTACGCACTTAAATAAAGAGACCGGATCTGATTTATTTCACCTGGATACGCACATTATCGAACCGCCACCACTCGGTACTTTTAACCGGTTTGGCAACCTCGACCATCAGCATGACATACGTTTCCGCGGTTTTCGCAGGAACAATCAGCTCAGGAACCGAAACCGTCTGGAATTCCGATGGCGGCACTGCAACCTTTTTTTCCACTTCCTGCAGAATATTTCCGGCGGCATCCACACAGATTACGGATATTTTTACCCGGGAACTTCTTTTCTTTGCCTTTCCGACAAGATCCAAATCCACCTTAACCACAAATCCCGGTTGTGCTTTAATCACCTTCGCGCAGGCCATGACTCCGCCCGCAGGCTCACCCTTCGACACCGTGCACATCGCAGATTTCGAACCGTCAGATGCATCTTTTGCATAGATTGACCACCCTTTGCCCTGCACGTTCCAGCCGGTAAAATCACCCGTTTCGAAACTGCTCTTGCCTTGCGCCAATGCCCCCTCCGCAACAAGAAACGCCATTGATGCAGCCAAAATTAAAATTGTACGGCCTGTTGCCATTATCAGAATCCATCCCCACTTATTTTCTGAGATAATACATGTATGCAATACATGCATTCAATATGCCAGAAAACATTGAAAATTTAACTCAATCCAAATTTTATGCGCCTGATCAGCATAAAAAAGAACATATATATTCTTCGGCTGTCTCCATATAGACCCCGTATCCGTCTACCTGTATATGAAAAAGCACCAAATGATGAAACGGTTTTCAATTCTCCTTCTATGCAGTCTGAATACTCTCAGCTCTGCAGCGCAAACCTATCATTCTCCAAGTGTTATTAAAAATGCGCCTAAAGGTAAATCACTATATATCGCCACTCACGCCGGAAAACAGATTAGACAGCTCAACAAAGAAAATCTCAAAGTAACCACCTGGCTTGAACTCCCCGCAGAACCCAGCGGCTTTATTCTGAACGGCGATCAGCTCATCATTACCGGCGGCGGCTATAACGGCTCTGTATGGCTAGCTGCAGATGGAAAAATTATCCGAACCCTGAAAGCCGGCCACACTCCGCTCTCCCCGGTGCTCTCTCCTGATGCCCGGACACTCTACGTCTGCAACCGTTTCAACAATGATATCTCTTTTATCAATCTCGCCACGGGCAAAACCACCGCACGCGTCCCTGTACTTCGCGAACCCATCGCCGCTGACATCACCCCGGATGGCCGCTACCTTTTTGTGGCCAACCACATCCCCGACGGCCGGGCCGATGTCGACTATGTTGCATCAAAAATTTCTGTAATCGACACACAGACCCGGACCGTAAAAACCATTCTTCTTGTCAATGGAGCTGAAGGCCTGCGCGATCTCAAATTATCACCCGACGGAAAAAAGGTTTTTGCAACACACCTCATGGCCCGCTTTCTCGTCCCAACCACACAGCTTGAGCGGGGCTGGGTTTCCACCGATGCCCTCAGCGTCATTGATGTGGATTCCCAGACACTGGAATACACCGTGCTGCTCGATGACGTGGATCAGGGCTTCCCCAATCCCTGGGCCATCGATTTTTCCAGCGACGGAAAAACCCTGGTCGTCTCCTCAGCCGGCAATCATGAACTCAGCCTGATCGACCTCCCGGCACTTACGGAAAAAATAAAAACCGAAGCAGCCCGCAACAACGGAAAAGCCCACCTAAACGCACACAATAACCTATCGTTCCTCTCCGGCATCAGAAAGCGGGTCAAACTGAAAGGCAACGGTCCGCGCGCACTGACCGTGGACGGAGACACCATTTATGTGGCCCACTATTTTTCCGACGATATCGAAATCGTCCGCGTTTCCGAAAACCGGGAAACCAGCTCCGGCCTCGTGCCTCTTGGCGACGAACAACCCATCACACCGATTCGTCAGGGCGAAATCTTCTTCAACGACGCCCGTCTCTGCTTTCAGAACTGGCTCAGCTGCGCCACCTGCCACCCCGACGCCCGCACAGACGCCCTCAACTGGGATCTGCTCAACGACGGCATCGGAAATCCGAAAAATGTAAAATCCATGCTTCATGCCCACGAAAATCCTCGTGCCATGTGGCTCGGTGTTCGGGCCGATGCCTATGCCGGAGTACGGGCCGGCCTCCGGCATATTCAGTTTGCCGTCCGGCCGGAGGCCGACGCACAAGCCATTGATGCCTATCTGAAAAGTCTGAAACCCGTACCCAGCCCCTGGCTGGTCGACGGAAAACTCAGCAAAGCCGCCGAACGCGGAAAACGTATTTTCAACACCGCAGGCTGCATCCACTGCCACTCAGGCCCCTATCACTCCAACAACCAGATGTATGATATGGGAACAACCAAAGGGCAGGACGAAGGTCTTCCGGTTGATGTGCCCCACCTCACCGAGGCCTGGCGTACTGCGCCCTACATGCACGACGGCCGGGCCGCCACTATGCAGGAGCTCTTCTCTACATTCGGCCATGGTGATAAATACGGCAGCGTTTCCGCACTCTCCCCCGAAGAACTGAACGATCTGATCGAATACGTTCTGTCGCTCTAGCTTTCGCTCAGCCGCTTCGCTTCTCTGTCCTCCCAATAAAGCGAATGCGCCTCTTTCAGTATCCCCGGAATACGATCCGCAAACCGGCTCTCTTTCAGACAGCTCCAGTCCACGGAATCCACTTCCGCAGCCTGCTGTCCGGGAAACCAGTGCGAAGCATTACCCAGCAAGTTGTACCGCATTTTTGCAAATTCCCGCAGTCCAAGCCCCTGATCAAACGTCCACAGGCGCAGAATCTCACGCACATTGATTTCGCCGGGCACATCCAGATAAAACGGCAGTCCTTCATGCCAGTGCCGCACCCAGTCGCTCCCGAGATCACTTTCCAGCGACCGGACAATACGCCGCTCAATATCGCCGACCATCGGATCATCCAGATAACGGGACACCGCTTCAACGTGTTCATCAAAATCCGTCGGTTTGGCCGCCCCAATACTCAGCGTATGCACTTCCGGACGCTGCAGGCAGTAAAGATCATTCCACTGCATCGGAGTCAGCGGCCGGCACAGAGCCGACATCTTTTCAGTCGGTTTATACAGCATACCGCCCTTATCATTGGGACTGATGATAAAGACGCCCATATCCTGCTTTGCCGCCGCCTCCACCATCGGCCGGTGCAACTGATCATAAATAAAATACCAATGAAGATTCACATAATCAAATTCACCGGTTTTACAGGCCGGAATCACCGCCTCCGGACCGCCGTGCGTTGAAAATCCGCAAAACCGGACCCGGCCCTCCTTCTGCAGCTTTCGGATAGCCTCCACACAACCGCCCTTTTTCAAACAGGTATCAATATGTTCCGGCAGATTGATCCCGTGAATCGAAAGAAAATCCACATAATCCACCTGCAGATTTTTCATTGAAGTTTCAAACACCTCCAAAAACTCCTCCGCCGTTTCCTTCACCCCGATCTTGGTCTGGAGCAGATATTGATCCCGGTCGATTTTCGGAAGTACCCAGCCAAGCTGCATTTCCGAGGGCCCGTAACCACGCGCCGTTTCGATATGAGTAATCCCCAGCTCCAGCGCACGATGTACTGTTACCTCAAGATTTTCCTGAATCTTCGGATCAATTTTATCCGGCTCCAGATCCTCCCATCCCTGTTGATACCGCATGCCGCCGCAGCTCAACACCGGCATCTGCACTTCTGTTCTTCCAAATCGTCTTCTCGGTATTCTCATTTTTTATCCAGTTCTGTACGGATCAGCTCCGCTGTTTTTTTCCCGATCCCCGGGACTTCCGAAATCTGCTCAACCGAAGCCCGGTTCAGACGGGCCATCGATCCGAAGTGTTTCAAAAGCATCTCCTTCTTTGAACCTCCAATCCCCGGAATTTCATCCAGCCGCGATTCCATAATCCGCCGGCGGCGCAAATCACGATGATAGGTAATCGCAAAACGATGCGCCTCATCACGCAATCGAGTCACCACAGTCAGCGCCGCCGAATTGCGCGGAAGCACCAGGCTGCCCGAGTTTTCTTCATAATCCCAGACGATCTCTTCATAGCGTTTGGCCAGACCGACGATTGGCAGGTCATCCAGTCCCAGCAAGCGCAATTCAGCCTTCGCGGCGCGCAACTGTGTGATCCCTCCGTCTACCATCACCAGCCCCGGCATCGCCTTCTTTTCACGCTGAAGCCGCGAATACCGCCGCCGCACCACCTCGGCCATCGACCGCGGGTCATCCGCCCCTTCCACCGTTTTGATCCGGAAACGGCGATAACGGTTCGGATACGGCACTCCGTCCACCGCACACACCATACTGGCCACCGAATTCGTTCCCGAAATATTCGAGATATCGAAACACTCAATGACACGCGGCTCCGCCGGAAGCTTCAACCGCCGCTGTAACTGCTTCAGCCCTTCGCGTGCCTCATCCTGCTTCATCTTCGGCGTTTTACGCACCTTTGCCCGCTCACGCACGGCATGATTCAAATGCAGCAGCATATCCCGCAACGCCGCAGCCTCTTCAAATTTAAGCTCCGCCGCCTTCTGCTCCATCTCGGAGCGGAGCTCTTTCAGCATTTCCATCCGCTCACCGCGAAGGAAAGCACAGGCCTCCTCCACCCGCCGCCGATACTCCTCGGGTGACACCTTTCCGATACAGGGAGCCGAACAGTTGGCAATGATATCATCGTTGCAGTGTTTATAGGTTTCTTCATCCGGAATACGCGGGCGACACCGGCGCAGCCCGAATTTCCGTTCCAGAAACTCCACGGCCATTTTAGCCGCCATTCCCGAAGTATAGGGCCCGAAATATTCCGCTCCGTCCTTCTTTTTTATCCGGCATTTTTCAAGACCCGGAAACGGATGCTGTACATCGGCGCGAATCATCTGAAATCGCTTATCATCTTTCCAGAGCGTATTGTAGTGCGGCCGGTACTCTTTAATCAGCCTGCCTTCGGTCAGAATCGCCTCCGCCTCGCTTTTGAGCACCACAATATCAAAATCCTCAATGGAACTGATCAGACTGCGGATTTTCGGCTGGGCGGTACGGCGCGTATGCGAACGGAAATAACTCCGCACCCGTTTCCGCAGCGAAGCCGCTTTCCCGATATAAATAATTTTCCCATCGCGGTCGCGCATCAGATAACAACCCGGTTTATCCGGCAGTTTTTTCAGTTTTTCCTGAATGGTTTGCGAAAATTCCATACCCAATAGATATAACAAGCCACCCTCTAACGCAAAACAACTTCAATCCGCAGGCATCAAACCCTGCCGATAAGGCTTGTACCGAAAGCCACATTGCATAAGCTTAATTTTTAAGGAATTTAAAATGGAACTGCTGAAAAATATCCTCAACGAAATCTGGCTCGTCACCACAGAAATGGCGCCCTATCTCCTGTTCGGCTTTCTTATGGCGGGTATTCTGTCGCAACTGATCTCGCGTAATTTTGTAAAACGCCATCTCGGCGGCGGAGGACTTGCAGGCTCCGTAAAAGCCGCCCTCGTCGGAGTTCCGATGCCCATCTGTTCCTGCGGGGTCATCCCTTTTGCCGCACTGTTGCGCAAGCACGGGGCCAGCCGTGGCGCCACCGCCTCGTTTCTGTCTTCAACACCACAAACCGGTGTTGATTCGCTGATGGTAACCTACGCCCTGCTCGGCTGGGTTTTCGCGGTATTCCGCGCTCTGGCAGCTTTTCTTTCCGGCATTCTCTGCGGAATTGCCGTCGAAGCCGTTCCAACCTCTGACAAGGATAAACCGGAGGAAGAGGAAAAAACCGAGGTAACCGACAAGCGCGATCCAATCCTCCTTCGCATGCTCAGATACGGTTTTATTACCCTGCCCGGAAAAATTGCCCAGGCCATGCTGATCGGCATCGTGATCTCCGGCGTCATCAGCGGAATTATTCCCGATAACTTTTTCGCCGACCG
This sequence comes from Verrucomicrobia bacterium S94, assembly GCA_004299845.1. Classification (NCBI taxonomy): domain Bacteria; kingdom Pseudomonadati; phylum Verrucomicrobiota; species Verrucomicrobia bacterium S94. The sequence continues at coordinate 1,800,053 of CP036201.1, forward strand.
CCTGGGGCATTCCCCCTTTGCAATGATTCTGATGCTCTTCATCGGCATCCCGCTCTATGTCTGCTCCTCAGCCTCGGTTCCGATCGCACTGGCCTTCATTAAAGCCGGCCTTTCCCCGGGAGCCGCCCTCGTCTTTCTCATTACCGGTCCGGCAACCAATGCAGCCACACTGACTACACTCTGGCAGATCATCGGAAAAAAACAGCTCATCGTCTTTCTCATCACCCTTTCCTTATGTGCTCTGGCAGCAGGATATATCATGAATTTATTTTCTCCTGCACTGGGTATTCAGGAACAGGTTTGCCACATGCACGAATCGGCTTCCCCCCTGAGCGCTGTATGGACAATACTGCTTCTGGCGGTGTTGATCAAAAGTATCATTCCTTCCCGCTCAAAAAATACGTAATTACCTATCCGAAACACGGAATATCAGGGATTGGCTCTAAAAATGCGTTGTCGGAACCCCTGTTGTTCCCTATTATAAGAGTGAGTCATGCGTTCTAGGGTTGGAATCGAATGAGTAAGTTGAAATGCAGTATTATGGTCATAGATGATCATCCGATTATCCATGACGGGTTGAAAACGTTATTGGCAACCGAGAGCGATATGGAAATATCCAGCACCGCCTCATCGGCTGACGAAGCGCTGGAAAAATTATCTAACATCAACGTAGATATCGCCATCGTCGATCTGTCACTCGGCGGAACCGATGGCACCTACCTGATTCAGCAGATCAGAAAGCTTTATCCGGATCTTAAGATTCTGGTTTATACCATGTCTGAAGAAAAGCTCTTTGCAGAGCGTTCGGCCACAGCCGGAGCACATGGTTATGTCATGAAAACTTCTCCGCCGAATACACTGAAAAAAGCGATTAGGACTGTTTTTTCCGGTGAACTCTATTTTACTGAAGACACGATTAATCGCATCAGAAAAAAATCCGAAGGCTACACAGACGCACCGCGAACGCTGCTCGACAACCTCTCCAACCGGGAAATGGATATTTTCAAACTGATCGGAGAAGGGCTCGATACCGCCCTGATCAGTGAACGGCTCAATATCAGTCGAAATACAGTCGACACCCACCGGATTAACATCAAAAACAAACTTGAGCTGCCTAACGGAAAAGCTGTTGAACGCCTGGCCTACGAAGTCATTCAGCAGGGGCGGATGCCGAACTGAATAAACACACATTGCTGCCCGCAATGTGTATTCAGAAAACAGGCAGGGCGGTAAGCCGGATTCTGTTCACCCGAAGGTGTCGATCATTTATCTATGCGATCTACCCGGAACCTTAAACAGAGCGGGCCGCTCCTAAGTCCCCTATTTGATCTTGCTCCGGACGGGGTTTACCCTGCCACGGTCGTTACCTTCCGCGCGGTGGGCTCTTACCCCACCATTTCACCCTTACCCCGCGAACGGGGCGGTATATTTTCTGCGGCACTTTCCATCCCATGCGATCTGGCACATGGATTCCCGCGTTAACCCCGGGACGTCCTGCCCTGTGGAGTCCGGACTTTCCTCCCCGCATATGCGGAGCGACCGATACACCCTGCCTGAAAATTAAAACTGATTCCTGAAAAAGAGCCGAAATTCACCGAAAATGAATTACGTCTCTCTCACCTATGCTATCCACCGTACGGCGGATTGTAGACAATACGCCCACAAAAGTTACACCCTACAATTTTTGTCGGGTTACGCGCATCGTTGATTACCTGCGGCGGAAGCTTCATATGACATCCGCCACAGTATCCGCCCTCTTCCACCAGAACAATCGCCACATCTTTTTTGTTCTGCAGTATACGCATATATTTTGCGAGGAGTTTCCTGTCGCAGCCTTCTGCCATCCGGTTGCGTTCAACCTTCATTTTCTCGACCTTCTCTTCGAGATAGGCCTTGCGCTCATCGAGTTCCTGCAGCTCATCGGCAATACCCTCGCGTTCATGGCTCAGCCGTTCTTCGCATTCAGCCACAATCGCTTTCCCCGCTTCAAGATCCTCCATCAGCTTGATCTCTTTTTCCTCAAGCGCTTTGATCTCATCCTCAACAGCACCGATCTCTTTCACGAACGCCCGATACTGCTCGTTCGTCTCCGCATCCATCTGCTGGTTTTTGTATTTGGTGACCCGTTCCTTGAGTGCTTCCACCTCCAGCTCCTGCTCCTTCAGCGTAGCTTCGGTGTGCTTTTTACTGTCGAGCGCCATTTCGAGTTTCTTTTTCGAACCGCTCAGCTGCGCTTCAATATCGCTTTTACGCTTTGGAATATCGCGAATCTCCCGCAGGAGTTTGATCAGTTTACGATCCTTCTTCTGAAGGGCAAAAATAGGTTCCAACGGATGCGACACAGGCAACCTCCTTAAATTTTCTAAAAAACAAGCTTCGTAAAGTACCCATTCAGTTTTCCCAAGTCAAAGCGATTGACTATTTTTGTCACCGCCGTCTTTTCCGGGAAAACTCAATAAAAAAGTCCCGGCCAAAGCGGGACTTATCATAATCTTATTTACTTCCGGGATGTACCAGTTCCAATCCCGCTTTACAGAGCGGGCAATCCGCGGGATCATATGTCACCGGTTCAATGTCAAGCAGACTGATCAACGGCGCATCAAACGCCGCCTTTCCGCCGCTGCGATTCACCAGAATACCGATCGCGGAAACCACGCCCCCGTTTTCTTTAACAATATCAATGGTTTCCTGCACCCGGCCGCCGCGCGTCACCACATCTTCGGCAATAACGAACCGTTCACCCTTTTCAATCCTGAAACGACGCAGCCTGAGAGCATTGTCTTCTTTTTCCACAAAAATAAAACGGACCCCCAACGCCCGGGCCACATCATGACCGATGGTAATTCCGCCCATAGCCGGAGCAATGACGGTATCCACTTTCAGATCGGCCAGTTCAGCTTTCATTTTTTCCACCAGCGCTTCGCAGAGCTCCCCGGAAATACGCGGATGCTGCAATACCAGCGCACACTGGAAAAACTGATTGCTGTGAAGGCCGGAACGCAACTCAAAATGGCCCTCAAGCAATGCATTGGTTTTTTTAAAAATACCGAGCACTTCTTCCTGAGTCATAACTTCTCCCTGAACTGTTAATCAATAATGGTGCTACTTTTTCATATTCTGCCCGATGTCGTCCATCCTGATTAAATGAAAAGGACGCCCGACGTAAAATCAGGGCGCCCTTTTTCCGAACGACTCAGCCGAACGGAAGTTTACTTACGGATCAGCTTAAGCGCCTCAACCTGTCCCTGACGGGCATAGTCCGCCGCTTCTGCCAGAATCCGTGCCGCTTCCTGTGGCGCATGGAAACCCATCGAATTTTCGGCGGCGATATAGTCGAGGCGCCACTGCGCCTTACGCTGAAATTCAAGAGCCGCAGCAAGCTCCTCTTCCGTCACCCCGGATTCTTTTGCCTCCATCACCGCATCCATCAGGTCATTCAATGCTTCACCGCCACGCAGCAGCAACTTATAGTTTTTCTGCTGGATAGAATCCACAAGATCCAGAATCTCCTGTTCCGATTTACGGTGACAGGTCTGACAGGCACGATTCACATTCAGCAACGGACTGCGTACCCAGTGATCAGATACTTTCGATGCGCCGTCACGCATATAAGGCATATGGCAGTCGGCACAGGAAACTCCACTTCGGGCATGCACACCCTGACTCCACAGTTCAAATTCGGGATGCTGTGCTTTCAGAATCGGAGCTCCGGTTTCTTTATGTTTGTAATCATAAAACCGCTCTCCGCTCGTAAGTCTGGTTTCATCCCAGAATTTTTCCTCACTATCCATACTCAAGCCGTTGCCCCACGGAAAGGTAAGCGGGAAATCAGAGGAACAGTAGTATTCGACATGGCACTGCCCGCAGACAAATGAACGCATTTCATTGCGGGTAGCATCCACATTCGGATCATACGGCGTTTCACGTCCGCTCTCCCTCCAGATATCGATCGACGGAATAGCCGGCACCGGGGCATCCGAATTCGCCAGACGCCGGATACCGTCGATGAACCCCGGACGTGTTACCCGAATGGCCATCGTTTCCGGATCATGGCAGTCCACACAGGAAACCGGATGCGCATGCCCCATATCATGAGCCATTTCGTTCAGTTCCCAATACGACATTGCATGCGTCTTTTTCATACCGGCCATAGCATCGCCGTCGCCCAGTTCACGGTAAACCGGCATAATTGAAGCATGGCAGTGCAGACAGGAACCCGACTGTTTCGCCTTGTGCCGGTCGGTATGCTCCTGATCATAAAGCATATAGGCATGGCCGCGGCGGTCGCGATAGTCGATAGAAAATGCATACCCGAGAAACATGCGCTTAAGCCAGTGATATTCCGGCCGGTCGATTTTCTGCTCAGGAAGTGCTTCGCTGCCGCCGTGCCCGCCAAACGTTGTTTTTGTGGAAAGCGCCGTACGCTTGTAACTGTCGTACTGTTTCGGCCAGTTTTTACCCCAGACCGCCGGATCCGTTGTCTCCTCGGTCACTTCCACCAGACGCAGATACTGCTGACGGGCCTCCACTTTCCGCTCGGTGATATTGGTCAGCAACGCAACAATCAGAGCCGAAAGAATGGCTACGGCCACCACAATGATAATATAAATTCCGGACGCACCCTGTTTTTTCACTTGTTTACTCATAACTTTCCCTTTCTTTTTCCACACCTCGATCCGCTCCGCCGATACCGGTGGGTAAAACCCCATGCCCCACCGATGCGTGACAATGAATGCAGCTCACCGCATCAGGATCCGTAATATCCCTTCTGAACATCTCATGTACCATATCCTCATGACACGCCACGCAGTTGTGCTGCAGAATCCGCTTGTTTTTCCCCTTGATCATAATGGGCTCGTGAAAATTCTGCGTGGTAAACGCTTTCGAGTGATGCCAGCCGTTTTCCGCTTTTGCGATGTATTTACCGATGAAATCATGCGGCAGATGACAGTCGACACAGGTGGCCTGTGCATGATGACTGGACTTCACCCACGAATCATACTGCGGCGTCATAATATGGCAGTTCACGCAGGCCTTCGGATCAGAACTCATATAGGAAAGCCCCTCGGCATATCTCATAGTAAACGCGCCTGTTCCGACCAGAATGCCCACCATCACCGCAAGAACCACCGCTCTTTTTTCTAACATCCTCATTACTCCCCTCTGAACCGCCATTACAGCAGTCGGATAAAAAGACGACCATTCCCATCGCCTTTTCAAGGTTTAGCACCATGGCCGACCCGTTAAGCCTTTGGAAGGAATAAATCCGATTCGGCCATATTTAAATTCAATCCGAATAACATGATGACAATTCCGCTTGCTTCCAACCTCCGGAAAACGTAAGAGAGTCAACCTTTTGAGCCTCATCTATTAATCATGAATACACTGCAAACCTATTTCGTTAACGTACTCGGCTGCAAAGTCAACCAGTATGACGCCCAGCAGATTGAACAGCTGCTCGAACGCTATGGCCTGAAAAAGGCGGAACAGTCCGACGACGGCGACATCATCGTTGTGCATACCTGCGGCGTTACCGCAGCTGCCGCCCAGAAATCGCGCCAGACCATCCGCAAAATGCAGCGGAACAACCCCCTGGCTCATGTCTTTGTCACCGGCTGCGCCGCCGACATCGAACTCACAGACGTCGGACAGGACCCCGTATTCCGTGTGCCCGCCGGAGCCGACTGGATTCAGCGCCTCGATCAGCAGCTCAGCGAACTGGCCATGCCCGAAAAACACGGGATGGAGAACATCGAGACCGACACCTTCACCATTTCCCGTTTCGGTGACCACACCCGCGCTTTCTTAAAGGTGCAGGACGGCTGCGACATCGGCTGTTCCTTCTGCATCATTCCACAGCTCCGCAAAGAACCGCGCGACAAAGCCATCGAAGACGCCGTCCGCGAAGCCACCGCACTTACCGAAGCCGGCTACCGCGAAATTGTCGTCACCGGCGTCAGCGTCGGCCTCTATGGCCGCGGCCGCGGCTCATCGCTTGCTGAAATGCTGCGCAACCTCGTGAAAGTTCCGAACATTGGAAGAATCCGCCTTTCCAGTCTGCATCCCGGTGAACTGACCGATGAATTACTGGAGGTATGGTCCGCCAACAAAAATATTATGCCGCACCTCCATCTTTCACTGCAGTCCGGCTCCAACGCCGTTCTGCACGCCATGCGTCGCGGGTACACCGCAGAGGAATACTACGACGCCGTCATCCGCGCCCGCGCCGTGCTCGACAATCCGGCCTTCACCACTGACGTCATCGTCGGCTTCCCCGGCGAAACCGACACCTATTTTGAGGAATCCTACGATTTCTGTAAAAAAGTCGGTTTTTCACAGATGCACGTCTTCACCTATTCGCCGCGCCCCAAAACAATCGCGGCCAGAATGGGCAATCAGGTCAACGGCGCCATCGCCATGGAACGCAGCGAAAAACTGCGCGAACTGGGCGAAACCATGGCCGTTAACTATCACCGTCTGTTCCGGGAACTGGAAGTCGAGGTGCTCGTCGAGCGCGTCAAAGACGGCATTGGAAGCGGATATACCCGACATTATATCCCGGCAGAATTCCCCTGTTCGGAAGATCAGCAGAACTCGGTTCTACGGGTGCGGGTTTCCGAAACAACATCAAACGGCATTTCGGGTGTGATTAGTCTTTAACAGAGTCCCCGGCATTTTTATATTTACCGCCTATGACCGACCCTCAACTGGACCAAAAAATACGCGACTGGCAGGACCGGCTTCTCAGCCGTTCCGTTCGGCGCACCCTGAAATGCAATCGGATGATCAAGACGTTAGGAAGTGTATCCTCGTTCCAGTGTCTGGAAATCAGCGAAGGCGATGGAGCCATCAGCGCCCGCTTGCGCGCCCTCGGCGGAAGCTGGAAAACCGCTGCACCGACCCGCCCGGCATCGGACTCACTCAAACACAGTCTCTCCGAAAATATCAGCTATATTCACAATGGCAGGCTCCCGTTTGAAGATCAGTCCTTCGACCGGCTCGTGATTGTGGATGCGCTGAAATATATTGACGATGATTATACCTTCATTCGTGAATGCCACCGTGTTCTGCGCAACGACGGATGGGTGGTCATTTCCGAAACCAAACGCGCCCCTGCCAGTCTGACCGCACTGCTGCAGAAGCTCGCCGGAACCAACCCAGCTGCACGCGGCGCTGTACGCAACGGCTATAAAGCCAATGAACTGTTTGATCGGTTGAAAGACGGTTTCGACGTTCCTGAAACCATCATCTATTCCAACGGACTGCTCGAAACCGCTTCCGCCATCGGCTCCCTGTTCCGGAAAAGAACCCTGCCCATACCCTACTGGCTGATCCCGGAACAGGTTCCGCCTGCCATCGAAAAATCCTACAGAACATGCAGCACCCAGGCCGCCCTGTTCCTGCCGCTCGCCAAACTGTTCGCGTTGTTCGAATTTATTCCAGGGCACCAACTCCTGGTCCGCAGCCGACGGCGTCACTGGCGCCCGCGCCTGCAGCCCAAACTCATCGACGGCCGCTCGATTGCCGAAGCCGCCATTAACACCAAAATAGGAACTGCGGCACCGTTTTGATCCTTTCTCCCTACAAAACACTGGAACAGGCCATCGGCTATCGCTTCAAAAAGAAAGCCGTACTTGAGCTTGCCCTCACGCACCCGTCGTACCGCTACGAAAATCCCGAAACCGAGGACGACAACCAGCGGCTCGAATATCTGGGCGATGCCGTGCTCAGTCTGATGGCGGCCGAGTATCTTTTTGAAAACAATCCCGATGCGCGCGAAGGTGATATGTCTAAACTGCGCAGCCGACTGACACAGGATCGCAAACTGGCGCAGATCGGGGCGAAAATAGGGATCAGCGAATTTATCCGCCTGGGTGTCGGCGAACGCAAAAACGGCGGTGCAGAACGGGCCTCCAACCTCGCCGATGCTGTTGAAGCCATCATCGGCGCGGCATGGATCGACGGCGGAGCCAAAGCCACCAACAGAATTTTCAGAAAAATCTTTGTTCCGGAACTCGGAAAACTACAGTCCGCTCCTGTGAAAGCCAACCCCAAAGGCGCTTTGCAGGAATATGCCCAGAGCCACGGCCACCCCATTCCGGAATACGAAACCATTGAGGCCGAAGGACCCGAACACGACCGCACCTTCACGATTGAGGTTTCGGCCTGTGGAAAAAAATGGAGTGCCAAAGCCGGAAGCAAACGCGAAGGCGAACGTCTCGCGGCTTTCCAGGCTCTGGAAGAGCTGAATCGCGCCGCAGAAAAAAAAGGCGAAAACTAAAGCGCAGGAACCGCTGAAAGCAGCTTCCGGGTATAGGCGTGCTGCGGATGATCAATCACCTCTTCGACATTGCCCATCTCCACAATCTCGCCGTTAAACATCACAGCCACACGGTCACAGACATTGCGGACAACAGCCAGATCATGACTGACAAAAAGAAACGCCAGGTTCATCTTCTCCCGCAACTCCAGCAGCAAGGCTAAAATTTCCGCCTGTACAGAGACATCCAACGCGGAAACCGGCTCATCGGCAACCAGCAGATCCGGATTCAGTGCCAGCGCCCGGGCAATACAGATCCGCTGACGCTGCCCCCCGGAAAATTCATGCGGATACCGCCACGCCCAGACCGGATTGAGGCCCACCGCCTCAAAAAGCTCAGTCACGCGCCCGCGCCGTTCCGCCACATTCGCCCCGATTTTATGCACATTCAGAACATCCACAATCGCATGGCCGACTTTCATACGCGGATTCAGCGAACCATAAGGATCCTGAAAAACCATCTGCACTTCCTGCCGATAGGTTTTCAGCGCTTTTCCCTTTAGCGATGCCACATCAATGCCCTTGAAATCTATTCTTCCGGACGTCGGATCCGTAATACGGATAATCGCTTTACCGAGCGAACTTTTTCCGCAGCCGCTTTCCCCCACCAGACCGAAAATTTCGCCCGGTTTAATCTCAAACGTCACGTCCTTTACGGCATGAACAGCGCTATCGCCTTTGCCGTAAATGATATTCAGATTTTCAACTGTAAGCAGATTTTCCATTAGGGTTTCTTCGGCCGCAGCCGCGGCACAGCAGCCATTAATTGTTTGGTGTAGTCATCCTGCGGATCATCGAGCACCTGACGGGTTCTTCCCTCCTCAACAATACGACCTCGCTGCATCACACAGACGCGGTCTGCAAGATCGGAAACAATACCCAGATTATGGGTAATCATCAGAACCGAGAGCCCGACCTTATCACTCAGCTCATTTAAAAGGTTCAGAATTTCGCGTTGCACCGTCACATCCAGTGCCGTCGTCGGCTCATCGGCCACCAGCAGTTCCGGCGAACACGCCAGGGCCATGGCAATCATGCAACGCTGCAGCTGACCGCCGCTCATCTCATGCGGATAGGCCTTGTCCAGCCGGGCCGGAAGATGAACCAGATCCAGCAGTCGCGCAATTTCCGCTTTACGGTCCACATCATTCCGATGCAGCTTCAACGCCTCTTCAATCTGCCAGCCGATGGTGAAAACCGGATTAAAGGAAACCATCGGTTCCTGAAAAATATATGAAATCTGACGCCCCCGGATCCTACGCAGTTCGGCATCCTCGAGCGCAAGCATGTTCCGACCGCCGAATAAAATCTCACCGCCGGCATAAACGGCCTGACGCGGGGCCAACCGGGTCAGCGACAGCGCGCTGATACTTTTTCCGCTGCCCGACTCGCCGACCAGCGCCAGCGTTTCGCCGTGAGCAATCGAAAACGATACGCCATCAACAGCTTTTACCAGCTCATCGCCATGCCCGAAATGAACGCTCAGATCTCTTACTTCTATGATGGATTTGGAATCAGTCATTGAGTCGCGGGTCCAGCGCGTCGCGTAATGCGTCGCCTAACAGGTTAAAAGCCAGCACCAAAAGAAACAGCGCAAGCGTCACAAAGGTCATTTCCCACCACATGCCCTGCCAGAGACGCATGCGGGCATTGTTGATCATGAGGCCCCACGACGGCTGATCCTGCACACCGATCCCAAGAAAACTGAGAAAAACCTCAGTTCCGACCGCTGCCGGGAAACGCAGCGAAAAGGTCACAATGATCACATGCGAAATGTTCGGCAGAATATGCTTAAACATAATCCGCCCGGAACTCAGACCCAGTGCTTTGGCGGCCTGCACATAGGTCTGTTCCTTATGTTTCATGACCTCCCCGCGAATCAGACGGCAGATGCCGACCCATGTCGTCAGCCCGATGCCCAGATAAATACCCAGCAGTCCTTTTCCAACCACCATCGCAATGGCCAAAATAAAGAGAAGCCCCGGCATGGAGGCAAAGGTGGAATAGAGCCAGACCACAAAATCATCCACTTTCCCACCGAAATATCCGGCAATACACCCAAAGAACACACCGATCGGAATGGCAATGAGCGACGTAATGATGCCGACTTTATAGGCAATACTCACGCCCTGAATCAGCCGCGACATCACATCGCGCCCCAGTCCGTCGGTTCCCATCCAATGCTCGGCGCTCGGCGGCTGAAACTGCAAATCCAGATTGGTCTTCTGATACGCCGGAGTAACGTCGCGGAATTCGTACACCTGATAGACGATCTCACCGTAAACCGCCAGCAGCGTGAACATCACCACCAGCCCGAGACAGACCATGGCCATCCGGTTCTTTTTCAACCGCCGCCAGGCATCGCCCCATAAACTGTTTGATTTTTCAGCCATTGTTTTATTTCAGTTTTACGCGCGGATCAGCCGCAGCGTAGCAGATATCCGTCAGAAGGTTCGACACCACAAAAAGCAGCGCCCCGATCAGTACAATCGCCCGGACTACATCAATATCCGCCGAAAGAATGGCATTGATGCTCAGATACCCCAGCCCCGGAATTCCGAAAAAACTTTCCAGCAGCAGCGAACCGGTGTAAAGAAACGGAATCGCAATTACCACATTGGTGATAATGGGAATCATCGCATTTTTCAGCACATGCACAAAAAGAACGCGCGGTTTGGATACCCCTTTGGCGAACGCGGTGCGCACATAATCCTTGTACATTTCATCCAGCATGATCGTCCGGTAAAAACGGATATTCGAGCCCAGCCCGCTGATCACACCAATGAGAACCGGGAGAAACAGATATTTTGCCGATTCGTATCCCCACACCGGGAACCAGCCGAATTTGTAGGCGAAAAAATACTGCCCCGCCACAATGAAAACCAGATAGTTGATGCTCATCAGTGCCACGGAAAAAATCACCAGAAACCGGTCGATAAACGTGTCGCGGAAATAAGCACAGACCAATGAAAGACTGATGGATACCACGATACCGATAATAAAAATGGGAATAGTCAGAGAAAGCGACGGAAGCACCCCGTCCCGCAACAGCTTGGCCACCGGCTGTTTAAAGCCTTCTGAAAAACCGAGGTCGCCGTGCAAAAGCTGGCGAATATAAAACGTCAACTGGGAATCGAATGGATTCCGGTTGATCTTGCGCAGTTTCAGCTGCTGGATTTCCAGCGGTTTTTCCAAAGTCCGGAAACCGCCGTCCTCATCCCCGGGAAAACGGATATTCACCTTTTTCCACTCTTTGGAAGCGAGCTTCTGCCCCGCCAGAACACCCCCCCACGATAGCGGATCGTCCAAATATAATCCTCTTCGGCATCCAGTGCGAAAGCAATCAGATTCACCGTGGTTCCGGGCTGAATGACAACCGTTCCGCTCTCCGCAGAATAGGTAATATTCGACCAGCTGCGCCAACGCCCTGCCCCTTCGCTTAGGTCCTGGTCCTCATAGGCGCGTGTTTTTGCGCGCGTCCCGAAAAAGAGCGGTTTATTCAACCCTCGCTGTTCATCAAAATTCTCCAGCGTCTGAAGTGACACTTTTTTACCCAGTGCAATGGCGGCCAGGTCACCGCCCACCACGTTGAAGAGAATGAAAGTCAGCAGGATCACCCCGATCACGGTCGGGATCATCTGAAGGATACGTTTGACGATATACTTAAACATCCGTCACTCCCGCCCCGTCATATCCAGCTTTTTATTGCCATACGATTCCATCCAGGCTTTGCGAATCTCCGGATTACTGCGCCTGTATTTCCCCATACCGTAGGGATAATCATGCGGAATATAATTTTCAATCCAGCGGTGTTTTACGGCAAAACTCATCGGCTGGAACTGGAAAATCCACGGAGCATCCTCAACAATGATTCTCGCCATCTGTTCATAGAGTGCCGTGCGTTCCGGCGAATCGGGCATAATGCGGACTTTTTCGTACAACCGGTCAATTTCAGGGTTCCGATAGTTCGAATGATTCGGACCGGGCGATGCATTTTTACTGTAGAAAAGCTGCAGGAAATTTTCCGCATCGGGATAATCCGCCACCCACGCGAGCCGGAAGGTCTGGGCCTGACGCCGGTTCATTTTTTCGATAAAGGCCGGCCATGTATTATAATTGGCCTTCAGCACTACACCGATCTTTTCAAACATATCTGCCAGCAGCGCCGTTGACTGGCGCGTATTTGAATCCGCACTGCCCATCTCAATACTGATTTCCAGGCGACGACCGGTTTTCTGATCAATCCCGTCCGGATAGCCCGCTTCTGCCAGCAGTTTTCTGGCCTTCTCCAAATTGAACCGATAAGGCGAAGGCTCCTTCAGTTCTCCTGCCAGTGGCGACGGAATGGGACCTTCAACAGGATAGAGCCGGTTATTCATAAACCGGTTCATCACATCAAATTCATAGGCGCAGCTGAGTGCCTGGCGCAGTTTTCGGTTCCGCATGTTCTGCTCAGGATCATCCACTTCACCCACCACCGGATCATCCCAGTTGAATCCCAGATAATAAACTGCGGTGTACGGGGAGGAAATCAGCTCAATTCCGCGATCAGCCAGCGATGAACTCAGACTTTTGTCCGGCATCACCACCGCATCCCAGTTGTCGGGCGAAATCGAGGAAGCCCCGAGCTGTCCGGCCAGAAACATCATCCAGGACGTCGTCGAATCATCGATAACAAACTGGACCACCCGGTCATTGAACGGAATCGGTTTCCCCGCATCCTTCAGCAGACCGGCCGCTGCCTGCTCCGGTGTTCCTTTCGACGGATACCGCTCCACGCGGCCCGTCTCCTCCCATTTCGGACTGCGATAAAATTCAATGCGGGAATTCCGCCGCCATTCCACCAGTTCATAGGGCCCTGTTCCCACAGGATTGTTCACGAATTCCTTCCCGTAGAACTCCACTGCTTCATGCGGAACTACAAAGGCATAGTGCATCGCCAGAATATAAAGCAGTTGAGGATACGGTTCGAGCAGGGTGATCTGCAGCGTGTAATCGTCCAGGGCTTTCAGTCCCTCAACCTCCATGGAATAGTCGGTCGGCGCTTCGCCCTTCGACGCTTCATGGAAGGCATCGATCCCTTTGATACGGTTATTAAACACCCAGAAGCCGGACGATGCATTTTTCACATCAGCCACACGTTTGAAGGAATAGACAAAATCACCGGCTTTAAGCTCGCGCCCTTTGCCATCCGGGAAACAGGGATTATCGTGAAAATAAATACCCTTGCGGATTTTGAAGGTATACACCAGTCCGTCGTCAGAAACCTCAGGCATTGATTCCGCCAACGCCGGAATCACTTTATACGGCCGGGCCAGATAGTCGTATTCCAGCAACCCCTCATAAATCTTTGAAATCGCCATCGACGAAGACACTTCGCCGCTGATCGCCGGGTCCAGCCCGCGAATGCGTGAGGTCTGTCCATACTGAACGGTCTCTCCGGGCTGCAGCGGAAATCGGCTCTCTTTGCCGCCACACCCGAAAAGCAGAAAACTCCCCGTCAATACCGCAACTGCGGCTGAGAGGAGTCTTTCCACTGGAGGCTCAAATGCCATTCAGTAAGGCACTTAACCTTGTTACTCTGCAACAGATGCAGGCATTTCGGTCTGGGGAACAACCGGAGCCGGCTGCGTAGCCGGCACCTCTGTTTCCAATCCCTGAACCGGTGCAGGCTGAACTGCAACCGGCTGAACCGGATCACTCTGCACATTGTCCATCAGCGTTTTATCTTTCTGGGCGAACATAACACCCAGCGCGAGCGACGTTCCCATGAAAACCACACCGAGAACCACAGTCGCTCTGGACAGAACGTTACCTGCACGTGCACCGAACAGCGATTCACCGGCACCGGCACCGAATGCCAGCCCCAGTCCTTCGCTCTTCGATTTCTGCAACAGCACCAGGCCGATCAGCAACAGACAGCTGAGAACCAGTACAACAATCAGAAGTGCCTTAAGAACTAACATAATTTTTCCTCTATTCCTTTGGTCCAGGGTTTTCCGGTCAAAGCTGAAGCCTCTCCACTGAAAAGCGTTCAGGCTTCGACATTCAGACCTTCAACCACGCGGCACTGCCGCGACTTTACATAGCGGCTTTAACGATTCCGGCAAACGATTCTGCGTCAAGTGCAGCACCGCCAATCAGACCGCCGTCAATATCCGGCTGTGCCAGCAGTTCCGGAGCATTGCCCGGTTTCATGGAACCGCCATACTGAATGCGAACCGCATTGGCCGCTTCTTCACCAACCATATCCTTCACCGTTGCTCGGATGAACGCATGTACTTCCTGCGCCTGTTCGGCAGAAGCCGTCTTTCCAGTACCGATGGCCCAGACGGGTTCGTAGGCAATCACCAGTTCGGTATAAGCTTCAGCCGGAACGTCTTTCAGACCTTCACGAACCTGAAGTTCAACCACCTTCTCCATGTTGCCGGACTCACGCTCTTCCAGCGTTTCACCCACACAGAGAATCGGGCGTAGATTCTTTTCCAGTGCCTTGAGCACCTTCTTATTGATCCATTCGTCGGTTTCCTTGTAATACTCGCGGCGTTCACTGTGTCCGAGAATCACATAACGAACAAAAAGTTCTTTCAGCATGGAATGACAGATTTCACCGGTGTATGCGCCTTCATCTTCGGAAGACATATTCTGGGCGCCAACGGCGATTTGCGTTTCGGATACGATATCGCTCACTGATTTGATTGCGGTAAACGGAGGACACAGCACCACATCCACTTCCGTGCAGTCGGCCAGTTCACGCTTCACGCCGTTCGCCAGTTCAACGGCCTCTTCAACCGTTTTGTTCATCTTCCAGTTACCGGCAATAATCTTCTTTCTCATCTAAACATCTCCGTTTCGTTGAAATTTATTTCGTTAACACCCAGTTTTGCTCAAAAAATGAACGGGGAATCTAGCGAAACCCGGCTCAATAGGCAAAGGTGAAAATCAACGAAAAAGACCGGGCCTTTCCACAGGATTAAAGCCTGAGAACACTCCGGAGCACAACCCGATCAGCTTATACCTCTGCGATACCGAATTTAAAATCCATACACCCCACCGAACTGATCACGCAAGGGAGATTCGATAAAACGGATGATTCCGTTCCCATATACTATATCCCATAATGATCACTTCCTACTGAACAAAATACACAACCCCAAACATAACCCTTTAATATAAAGCATATTAAACCATCTGTGATGCGCAATATGCAACTTGACTGACCCAACTGTTTATGATCTCATTTAAAGAACATGGATTTGATTATATTAAATCATTAAAATGGAGGAGAAATGACATGAAAAAAACAATAACAGCAGTCGCCGTTATGTTGGCTTGCGGAACTGCAATGTCGGCACTTTATTCGACAAGCTTCGACAGTCCGACCTATACCTCCGGAAATCTCTCCGGTCAGGACGGCTGGGTAGCACAGACGCAATGGCAGGTAGATGGCGCCGGAAATGTAACAAATACTTCCGGTGCTTTTATTCGTGCCCATAATACAAATGTTCTGGGATCTACCGCGATTAATGAAGTAATGACGCTGACATCGGTCCTTACACTGGGTACATACACCACACCCTCAGCGGACATAGCCTCCTGGGAAGAAGGTATCTTCACACACGCAATGTCTCATCAACAGGGAAGTGCCTCATTTGCGGCCGATCTCGCAGTAGGCCTGCATTATAATGCCAGCACCGGCAACCTCGAATTACGCGCAGCGCAGGGGCAGAAATAAGCGGTACTTCATCAGCAGTTATCGGTACCGCATCCGCTTTGGGAGAAACAACCTACACCTTCACCACTGTTTTCACAAAAACAGCGGCAGACACATGGACCGTTTATGCGGATCTGATCAACGACGGAAGCTCAGTAGGATCGGTCAGTTACACTGCTAACGGAGAGACGGCAGATCTTGATGCCGACACGGATGGCGGCGGAATCCTCGGTGGATTTCAGGCTCTGCCGGCCGGCGGCGGTTCAGGCGGAATTGCCACAGCTCCATTCGGACCGACCACAGTCAGCGACTTTTCGATCGAAGTCATTCCGGAACCGGCCACTCTTGGCTTGGTCGCAGCCTTCGGCGGAGCAGTGCTTTTTATTCGTCGGCGCTTTTCGCTCTGAACATAATTCGGGAGTTACTGAAGCCGAGGTCGTCACCTCGGCTTTTTTTATTCCTTTTAAAACCGGAATCCTCCATCTTTCTCCATCTTTTCCCCTGTAAAATTTTCAACGGAATTCCCGGACATTCCGACATATTCCATGTAACGTCTCCAACTGATTTATAATAACCAAGGACGGGAACCCTGTTATGGAAAAAAAACTCTTTCTCATCGACGGCATGGCCATCATTTTTCGCGCCTATTTCGGCTTCATCCGCAACCCGCGCATCAATTCCAAAGGCGAAAACACCTCCGCCGTATTCGGTTTCGTCAACACCCTGCTTGACCTTATTCATACCTATGAACCCACTCATATCGCCGTTGCGCTCGATGCATCCGGCCCCACCTTCCGCCATGACGAATACCCGGAATACAAAGCCACGCGCGACGAAACACCCGAAGGTATCCGCACCGCAATTCCTCGGATTAAAGATCTGCTGCAGGCCTTTAATATCCCGATGCTCGAATATCCCGGTTTCGAAGCCGACGACGTAATCGGCACACTCGCCCGCCAGGCCGAAAAAGAGGGCTATGACACTTATATGGTCACGCCCGATAAAGACTACGCCCAGCTCGTCGACGAGCACACCTTCATGCTCAAACCCGGCCGCAGCGGCGGCGACGCCGAGCTCCTCGATGTCAAAAAAATCCTGGAACAGTGGGACATCTCCAACATCGAACAGGTCATTGATATTCTCGGCCTAGCCGGCGACACCGCTGACAATATTCCCGGCGTTCCCGGCATCGGCCCCAAAACCGCCGTCAAACTCATCAAACAGTTCGGCTCCGTTGAAAATCTACTGGAAAATACCGATCAGCTGAAAGGCAAACAGAAGGAAAAAATCGAAGCTAACAAAGAACAGGCTTTGCTCTCAAAACGCCTCGTTACCATCAAATGCGATGTCCCCGTCAAAGAAGATCCGGCCGGGCTGATTATCGGGAAACGCAACGACGATGCCCTCAAACAGATTTTCACCGAACTCGAATTCAAGAGCATGATCAAACGCCTTTTCGGCGAATCCCCCACGCCCTCTTCCGTTGCCGTTGCGGCCGCTTCCTGCGGACAGGGCGATCTCTTCGAATTCGCCGCAGCAGAACACCCTGAAATGACGGAATCCGTGCCGGGATTTAAAACCATCAAGGATGTAAAACATAACTATCACCTCGTAACTACTGCTGCCGAACGCGCAGAACTGGCCGAAAAACTTTCGGGAGTTCGGGAAATCTGTTTCGATACCGAAACCACCGGTCTCGATGTCCGTACCGCCGAACTGATCGGCATTTCCTTCTGTATACAACCCGGCGAGGCCTGGTTCGTCACCCTCCCCCCGGATACGGAACAGACCAGACTGGCTCTAGCCCCCTTTCTTCCAATCCTCGGCAATCCGGATGTACGGAAAATAGGTCAGAACCTCAAATATGATATCAGCGTCCTGAAGTGGAACGGCTTCGAAATCAAAGGGGAACTGCTCGACACTATGCTCGCTCACTATCTCATTGATCCCGATCAGAAACATAATATGGATCACCTCGCCGAATCCCTGCTCAACTATTCCCCCATTCCGATCGGGGCCTTGATCGGCGAAAAAAAATCAGAACAGAAACCGATGCGCGAAGCCGATCCCGACCAGCTCTGTGAATATGCCTGCGAAGATGCCGACATCACCCTCCAACTCTGGCACAAACTCAAACCGATGCTGAAAGAGCGTGGCCAGGAGCGCGTGTTCTACGAAATCGAAACACCCCTCCTTCCGGTACTCGCACAAATGGAATACAGCGGCATTAATCTCGATGTTCCGAACCTGGAGAAATATTCAGAAAAACTCGGAGAAAAAATAAACTCTCTGGAAAAAGGCATTTACACCAAGGCCGGCATGGAATTCAACCTCAACTCCCCCAAGCAGCTCGGAGAAGTTCTCTTCGATGTGCTGCAGCTTGTGGAAAAACCGAAAAAGACCAAAACCGGACAGTATAAAACCAACGAAGAGGTTTTATCCGAACTCGCCCGCGATCATGAAATCGCCCGCATGGTGCTCGAATACCGCGGCCTCACCAAACTCAAATCCACCTACGTCGATGCCCTTCCCAAAGACGTTTTCCCAAAAACCGGAAGAATTCACACCACCTTCAGCCAGGCCATTACCACCACCGGACGGCTCTCCTCGGTAAACCCCAATCTGCAGAATATTCCCATCCGCACCGAAGAAGGCCGTGAAATCCGCCGCGCATTTATTCCCCGCGAAGGCTTCACCCTGCTCGCCTCCGACTATTCCCAGATTGAACTGCGCATCATGGCCGAACTCTCCGGCGATGAAGGACTTCGCGAAGCCTTCATCCACGGTGAGGATATTCACACCGCCACCGCCGCCCGCGTTTTCAACGTTGATAAAAACGACGTCACCCGCGAAATGCGCTCCAAAGCCAAAATGGTCAACTTCGGCATTATCTACGGCATCTCCGCCTTCGGCCTTTCCCAGCGCCTCGGCATTCCTCGCAAAGACGCGCAGGAAATTATCGGACAGTACCGCGCCAACTATCCCGGCGTGCAGGACTACCTCGACAAAACCATCGAATTTGCCCGGAAACATGAATATGTCGAAACCATCACCGGCCGGCGCCGCTACATCCGCGACATCAACGCCAAAAACCAGATGGTCCGTTCCGGCGCAGAACGCAACGCCATCAACGCCCCCATTCAGGGCACCGCCGCCGACATGATCAAAATCGCCATGATCGCCATTCAGAACATGCTCGAGGAAAAACAGACCCAAACCAAACTCCTGCTTCAAGTCCACGACGAACTCGTCTTCGACCTCGCCCTCAACGAAGCCGACGAACTCATTCCCCTCATCGAAGAAAAAATGCGCTCCGCCATCCCCATGGAAATTCCCATCCTCGTCGAATCCGGCACCGGCAACAACTGGTTAGAGGCGCATTGATTATCCCGACATGAAAAAGCGGATTCAAAGAATTCTTCGATCCAAGTATAAAGACGAACTAGCCTGATCTATTCACGCGCCCGGTATTGAGTTTGTTTTTTTGCGTTGGATGGGTGCTGGCAGGCCGCAAACGATTGATGCCTGCTTGTTTTTTTCGGAGTTTGATCGGATTCGGGCAGACCTCCCCCTTACCCCTGTATTTTATTTGCGCAGGGGACCGCCGGTCTGCCGCCTATCCTGTATTTGCGAATACGGATGTTTTCAGGGTCGTGATTTCTGCAAAGGCCTGGGGCATATGCAGCTTGATGCGGGTCTTTCCGTTCTCCACACGAACGCCGATTTTAAGCAGCTTCAGGCGAATGGTTTTAAATTCTGCGCGACACAGCCGCGTCCCCTTGAGCCGCACGCTGCGCAGGTGATGCATTACGACATAGGCGGCCGAGTGCAGGAACAGGCGAAACTGATTGGCGGTGAAACGGTGGCAGCTCGTGCGGTCCGAGAGCAGGCCGTTCTTGTGATCCTTGATCATCAGCTCCATGGCCCCGCGACCACAGTAGACCGTCTCGTAAAGATACTTCGCCCCGCTGTTCTCGAACGATGTGACGATGAAGCGCAGATCCTCCCCGTTCGCATTGACCAGTACCCGGCAGATCACGCGGCGCGCCCGGCTCCAGGTACGGGCCTGATAAAAGGCGGATGCAAAAACACACGCTTCACGGCCGGTACATTCATGCTTTTTGCGTGCGTCAGCAAGGGCCTGTGCAAACTGTGCTTTTAAACGCGAGTTCGTCTGGAGTCCGGTGACAAAGTCCACTGATTGTGCCTCCAGCCAGTCCATGACCACGGGCTTCGTGTGGTGCGAGTCTGCACGGAAGATCAGGCGGGTGCATGGAAAGGCCGCCCGGATACGTTTTACCACCCGCTTGAGTACGCTGATAATTTCCCGGTCCGTCGGCGTCTTGCCCGGGCGAAGCACTGTGGTGATCAGCTTCCCGCTGAGTCCGTCGTACAGGTGAAACGGCATGAAGCAGTATTCATCCTCGAAGGCATTGAACAAGGCCATCTGCTGCCGGCCATGGACATGGTCGGCGGTGGGATCCAGATCAAGCACGATGGCCTCCGGCGCATGATCAAACGATGCAATGAACTGATCCACCAAGGCATACCCCATCCGGAGCAGCTCCCGGACAGACACGCGGTTTTCGAGCCGCGACATAGTGGGCTGCGAGGCGAGCGCACCGTCTTCGGGAAGACGGCCCGCCGCCATTTTGAACAGCGGATCGTCGCGCAAGGCGTCACAATCATTCGCGTCTTCGTAGCCGCAGCAGATCCGGACAACACGCTGGGTCAACAACTCCTCCATCGTATGGTCGACATACGACGGATGGCGGGGATCGTGCAACGCCCCGGCGAGCGAGCGGATGATTCCGGTCTCTTCGAGCACCTCGCGAACAAGCATCAGCCCGCCGTCCGAGCTGACCAGGGGTTCGTCAAAGACAGCCGTGAGTTTACGGTTTTTAAGAGGTGAGAAAGGGAGCAGTATCTGTTTATCTTTATCCATTGTCGGCCTTGGTTGTTTTTTGCCGGGAAGCAATTCGCAATGTATTCTATTTGCGTGCATTGCGGCAACCAAGGCCGTTTTTATGAATAATTCAGGTTAGCTCCATCGAGTATTAACCCAAGAAGCCGAAGGCGTTCAAACGCCATGGACGGACTCCATGTTAGGGCGACAAGCTCATGATAGTTTGCCATGATAGACGCGCTTTTCTTATGGGCGTCTGACATATTTTCGCTTATGCGTATTCCGCCACATCGTTTTTCATTTTGAGTTACCCCTTGTTCTTTATGTTTCTACCGCATGATATTACAAAGTCTCTGATAGAGTTGCAATAATGCCGCATAAAAAACAAGCAGGATGTCAGTCCTGAATGGTGCTAAGTTAAGCGAAAAAATAAAGGTAAATAAGCTTCGGAAATACTGCCGAAATGATACCAAAAGTTTAAACTATCCGGTATAAATTTGATCTCTCGCAGAGGCGCTGAGGACGCAGAGGAATTCAGTTATAAATGGTTCCGCGCTCTCTGCGTCGCTGCGCGGAATAACGCTGTCGTTAAGACCGGAATGTTTTAGTAAACGGTATGAGTTCGTTTTCGTTATGCTTCGTTATGCGAAACACAACTCCTATTTACCCTTCGGACAGGCACCCTGCATCCTGGAAATCCATTTATACAAGACATAGAAGAACTTATTGTAGAAGCCCAGCAACTAGTGTCCTGATTCATAAATAGGTTTATTTAACTTCGTTCTTGCCCGATTGATTTTTTCCAGGATGTCTTTGCCTTTGGCAACCCAGCGATAGGGCTTGGGGTCAGCGTTCCGGGCCAAGATGTATTTTTTTATGCTCGTCTCTAATTTTCTGACGCTTGTGAAGCTTCCATCACGGATGCACTCACTGGTGATATCGGCAAAGAAACGCTCTACAAGGTTCATCCACGAGCTTGAAGTCGGCGTAAAGTGAACATGAAAGCGGGGATGCTTTGACAACCATTTGCTTACCTCCTTGTGCTTGTGGGTGCAGTAGTTGTCGACAATCAGATGCAACTCTAATTCTTTCGGGGTCTCCCGGTCGATCTGCTTAAGGAAACGCAGCCATTCCGTATGAGTGTGCCTCTGTTCTGTTCGCTCGATTATAGTGCCTTCGATATAGTCGAGGGCTGCGAACAATGTGGTTGTTCCATGGCGGGTATAATCATGGGTTTTGGTTTGAATGTGACCGACACCCGGCGGAAGACCGGGCTGGGTTCTTTCCAGTGCCTGGCACTGACTCTTCTCATCGCAGCAAAGCACTAACGCCTTTTCCGGTGGATCGAGATAAAGGCCAATGATATCCCAGAACTTTTCCTCAAATCGGGGATCATTCGACACCTTAAAGGTTTTGATCAAATGCGGTTTGATCTGGTTGCTGTTCCATATCCGACGAACGCTCGTAGCCGAGATTCCAGACTCCTTGCTCATGCTGCGGGTGCTCCAGCGGGTCCGCCCTTCGGGAGGTTGCATGGCTTTTGTTATAACCATCTCAACTTTCTCCGGCGGGAGAGAAGGTTTGCGTCCTCGACCGGGAGCATCGCAAAGCCCATCAAGTCCCTGCTCCAGAAACCGACGGGTCCACTTGGAAACAATCACATGGCTGATATCAAGTTCGGCGGCTACATCCTGTTGTTTTTTACCCTCGGCCCGCAGCAGTATAATGCGAGCCCGCAAGCAATCTCGCTGGGATGTTTTTCCTGAACGCACTCGACGCTCGAGTTCATTGCGCTCGTCGTCATTGATTTCTATTTGAAGAATTGGTCTACCCATGCAAACCATCATGCCATAACCTTTTATAATGTAAACTTAATTGCGGCGCACTACACTAGAGCAAGCTCAATATCGGAAGCTGTACAGACGATGAAATTACGTAACAAAAAAACCTCCCTTCAGCCCGACATATTCGCACTCCCTCGCTTGACTCTTCCATATGGTAAATCCATACACACATAAAAACGACATTAAACATTGATGACGGAAGCGGCGCGTTTGACGGGTATCAAGGAAAAGACCACGTTGGTCCGATAAGGGCTGGAAGCGTTGATCGCGCAGGAAAGCGCACGTCGCCTGGCCGCGCTCGGCGGAACGGAAAATGACCTTAAGCCGGTGCCGCGCAGCCGGAGTGCCGCCTGATGGTTCTGGTCGATACGTCCGATCGATCACCTGAATTCCGGGAATAAAAAACTGACCGCTTTGCTGAATGATGGTGAAGCGGCAATCCATCCGTTCGTCATCGGAGAGCTGGCCTGCGGGAACCTGAAAAACCGTCAGGAGATTATTTCACTGCTCCACGCCTGCCCCACCTTAATAAGGCGGAGGACGACGGAATTCTCTTTTTTATCGAAAAGTACCAGCTGATGGGGCTGAGCATCGGCCTGATCGATATTCACCTACTGGCCTCCTGCAAACTGGGTAACGTGAAACTCTTCACCAAAGACAAGCGACTGAATGCCGCTGCCGAAAAGCCGGAATTGAAACACAGGTAGACTCAAACCCCGAGGAACTTTCCGAAAAAGGACTTTTTCTTTTTTTGCTTTTCCAGACGCTCAAGCTGTCTGCGGGTCTGCTCATCTTTTTCAGCCTGTTTTTTCCTACGCTCTTCAGCTTCCAGCCGGCGTCGTTCCATATCCCGCCGCTTGGCTTCGGCCCGCTCTTTTTCCCGCCGGTTTTTTTCCTCCCGCATGAGCTGGGCCTGATTTTTTTTCTTCACCTTCCGGCTCACTTTTTTCTTTTTCTTTACAGAAGCCGGAGCCTGCCCGGCACCGGCTTTTCCGGCTGAGGAATCGGCTTTCGGCAGACTGTCCAGAAAGGCAAGGTGCTCATTGAGCACACTGCGTTTCGGCTCCGGTTTATGAATCGTTGGCAGACTGTTTAGAAACGAAAGGGTATCATCCATACCACTTTCTCGCGGTTTTGCACTTGTATCAAATGAATCAGATCTATCTTCAACTGTTCCTGCACCCGATGACTCGGGAATCCCATTTTCCAACTTCATTTTCAAACCTTGTTACATCTAAAAAAACCAATATTAAATTTGAGGTATTCCGGCGTCGATACCTAAAAGGCACAGAAATAAGCAACCCCCAGCCATTTCCCGCACCACTTTGCCGCAGAAGACTCTCAGCCCTGTACATTTTCATAAACGCAGAAGAAACTGAGGCTTCACCGCTAAGCGTTCAGGTTTTTCTGTTCATATGGCCAGTCGGCCACCGACTCCAACACTAAACCTGTTGCACATGCCGGCCGAGTACTTCAATCAGTCGTTTGCGGCTGATCGGCTTGGAAAGATAAGCCGTCATACCGGCGGCAGTACATTTTTCGATATCCTCTCTCATGGCACTGGCGGTGAGCGCAATGATGGGTACATCACAATAAGGCGCCGGCATTTTCCGTATTTTTCTCGTACTTTCAAAACCATCCATCACCGGCATTTCGCAGTCCATCAGCACCGCATGGTATTCGATTTTCCGAACCTGAAGCACGGCATCGCGTCCGTTTTCAACCGTATCAACACGGCATCCGGTTTTCAACAGAAGATCCTCTGCCACTTTCCGGTTCAGGCGATTATCCTCTGCCAGCAGAATATGCATATTTTCAAAGTGCAGCTGATGCGGACCACTCTTTTTCGGACGATCTGAAAGACCGGTCGGTGAAGCCACTGGAAGCAGCAGATTAAAGTAAAAGGTTGTGCCCTGCCCGGTCGTGCTGCTGACACCGAGTATACCGCCCATCAGCTCCACCTGTCGCTTACTGATGGCCAACCCCAGAGCGGCGTCATCCGGCTGGGATTTCACAAATTCGCCGGTATAGACAAATTTTTCAAAGACCCACTTCTGTTTCTCCGACGGAATACCGATACCGGTATCTACAACCTCAAAATAGACCGAAGCACCGGTATCACTGATGGACCGGCATTCCACCAGCAGACGGACCGATCCGGAATCCGTAAAGGCGAACGCATTGGCGAGCAGATTTCCAAGTACCTTCTCCAGCATTCCCCGGTCGCCTATAAGAAGTTCCGGAACATTATTTTTGCAGGCACACTCCAGATAGATCCCTTTCTGTACGGCATCCCGGCGGAACCGTTCCTCCAGCTCCGTACACAATTCACGCATATCAAAACGTTCTGACAGCGTTTCCATCTGCCCGGATTCAATTTTTGCGATGTCGAGAACGTGGTTCAGCACCTCTTGAAGCCGTTGCGAAGAACCTTGGATAATCTCCAGATACTCCTTCTGCTTAGCAATCGGAAGCTTCTCATTCAGCAACTGCCCGGCCCCGACAATATTATTCAGCGGTGTCCGGAGATCGCGGCTCATAGCGGCCAGAAATTCACTTTTAAGCTGACTCGACCGCTCCGCCTCCTGCCGGGCCTGATGCGCCATTTCGAGCGCCTCTTCCGCCATCTGCCGCGCAGCATGAATTTTATTATCAGCCTCTTTCCGGCCGCTGATATCCCGCACATGGATTTCCAGATGACGGATACCATTCACCTGCTGCAGACACGGCACCATTTCCACATCCAGCATCCGGAACGCATCGCTCTTTATCATGGTTTCCCAGCGAATCGGGCGGCCTGCAAACCACTCCGATAATTTTCCTGCGAGTTCCCCCTTCTGCTCATCGGAAACCAGATCATAAATCCGCTGGGCGGTAAGCGTCTCCGAATCGGTATGGAGCAGTTCCACGGCTTTCCGGTTGGCCGCCTTCAGCCGCCCGTCCTTTTCGGCGATCAGAATCGCATCCGATGAATCTTCAAACAACTGCAGCACCCGATTCCGGCTTTTTTCATAACGTTGTTCCGCCTCTTTCGCCTTTGCCCGAAACAGGACATTCGCATAGAGGGATGCGCCCAGAAGGATCAGGACAAAAAATAAAACTATAATAACCGCTGTACTCATAAACACCCGCAATCCATTAAGACGTTTAAAACTTAGAGCACCCGGCATGCCAAATAGACCGCACCTGCCCCGAAGAAACATAAAACCTCACTCAATGCCTTTTTGACAAAACGACACGGATCGAGCATAGATAACCGATTATGACGAAAAATCCCCGCCTTCCCATCTGGCTATCCGCATTCGGTTTCCCTGGCCTTGGACAATTTATCCAGAGGCGCTGGATCGCCGGAATTCTGTTTTCCGGCGGTTTTCTGACCGGTTTTTTCTGGGTTCTGCTGCTGGCGATTCAGAATATAATTAAACTCTATTCTATGGCCTTCGATGAAACGATGACCGATCCCCAACCGGTTTCGATTTCCGCATTCGGCCGACCGCTCCTGCTGGTGACGGTCGTCTATCTGGTCAATCTGTTCGATGTCTTTATCGCCCAGCAGAGAATCGCCACCCGGCAGCACGAAGAAGAATTCCTGAAAGCCCATGCCCCTCCGATTCATGAAATATTTAAAACCCTGTTGAACCATTACGGCGAGCAGCATTGGTGGCCGGCCGAATCGCGGCTGGAAATGATGATCGGGGCGATCCTGACCCAGAATACCGCCTGGAGCAACGTGGAAAAAGCGCTTTCCAATCTTCGGAAAAACAACGCACTCGATTTCCGAAATCTGGAAAAAGTTCCTGCGGAACAGCTCACTCAATGGATTCAACCGGCAGGCTTCTTCAATCAGAAAGCGGCCTACCTGCAGGAAATGATTTCCAACATCCGGAACAGATTTGACGGCTCGCTCGACGTACTTTTTGCCTTAGAAAAATCCGAACTCCGCAAAGAGCTGCTGAACTGGAAAGGCATCGGCAAAGAAACCGCCGACTGCATCATCCTCTACGCAGCCGCAAAACCGGTCTTTGTCGTCGACGCCTACACCCGGAGAATCTGCAGCCGGCACCACTGGATCGACGAAAAAACGAAATATGACGAAGTCGCGGACCTGTTTACCCGCAACCTTCCGGAAAACGTCCAGCTCTTCAACGAATTCCACGCCCTGATTGTTCAAACCTGCAAAGACCACTGCACCGCCCGCAAACCCAACTGCAAAGACTGCCCACTTAAAAAATTTCTATAATCCACAGATTACCCATATTAGAGGATTCTAAATCCAGGTCATCCGTGAAATCTGTGGATAGTTATCCGTCAAGCTTCTGCTTGAGCATCTGCATCACAGCACCGGGGTTGGCTTTGCCGCGACTGGCCTTCATCACCTGCCCCATCAGGAAGTTGATGGATGCCGCATTGCCGGCTTTATATTCCTCAACCGGTTTCGGATTATTGGCAATGGCTTCATTGGCCCAGTTTTCAAGTGCGGAATCGTCAGAAACCTGTGCCAGTCCTTTTTCATCCATAATCTGCTTCGGATCGCCGTCGTCATTGAAGACGGCTTCAAAGATCTGTTTCCCCCCGCCGGTACTGATGGTTTTCGCGTCAATCAGCGCAATAATTTCGGCCAGTTTTTCCGGCGTCACTTTACAGTCTTCGATAGAAGAATCCGTTTCCGACAACAGCCGCAGCATCTCTCCCATGATAAAGTTGGAAACCGCTTTGGCATTTTTCGTGTGCGTCATCGTTGCTTCAAAATAATCGGAAGTGGCCTTATCGGCCGTCAACACGCCGGCATCATATTCCGGCAGCCCCAGCTCTTTCACATACCGTTCACGACGCTGCGCCGGAAGTTCCGGAAGTTCGGAACGCCACTGCTCCACCTGTTCCGCCGTGATTTTCACCGGCATCAGATCCGGTTCCGGGAAATAGCGGTAGTCATGCGCGTCTTCCTTTGTACGCTGAACGAAGGTTTCACCGCGGTCCGGGTTATAACCCCGCGTCTCCTGCTCCACTTTTCCTCCGGCTTCAAGCACCGCAATCTGACGCTCGATTTCGTATTCGATGGCATCTTTAATGAACGCAAAGGAATTCATGTTTTTAATTTCCACCTTGGCACCGAGTTCCTCCTGGCCGACCGGGCGCACCGAGACATTCACATCGGACCGCATCTGGCCTTTTTCCTGATCGCAGTTGGAAATACCGCCATACTGCATGATCTGCTTCACAGCCGTCATATAGGCCAGCGCATCTTCCGAGGAATGCATACAGGGATTGGAAACGATTTCCATCAGTGCGGTTCCGGCGCGGTTGTAGTCCACCAGCGACGCCCCGGAAACGTGCGTGTTTTTCGCCGCATTTTCCTCCTGATGAATCCGTTCAATGGTGAACGTTTTCATTTCACCGTTCACTTCAACGGTAATTTCACCCCCGAGACAGATCGGCTCATCGGCCTGGGTGATCTGATAGTTCTTGGCCATGTCCGGATAAAAATAGTTTTTGCGGTCCCATTTACTGTAGGGATTGATTTCGCAGCCCAGCAGCAGCCCTGCCTTGCAGATCAGCTCAATGGCGTGCTCGTTCATCACCGGCAGTGCACCGGGATAGCCCAGACAGACCGGGCAGACATGCGTATTCGGCTCCGCGCCGTATTCATATTTGCAGGAGCAGAACATTTTCGTTTCCGTCTTCTGCATGATGTGGGTTTCGAGACCGATTGTTGCTTCGTATTCCATGATGAATGATCCGTGAGTCGTGATACGTAAAATTAAAGTTCCGGCTTCTGTTTATGCCATTCCGTCGTCTGCTCATAAGCATGGCCGATTTTGAGAATGGTTTCCTCCTGAAAAGCATCTCCGATGATCTGCAGCCCGATCGGCATGCCGCCGGTGGAAAACCCGCACGGCAGCGACAGCGCGCAGTTCCCTGCCAGATTGACCGGTGTCGTCAGAATATCGTCAAGATACATCTTCAGCGGATCATTCGTCTTTTCACCTTTTTTATAGGCCGGCGTCGGCGTGACCGGTGCCAGAATGGCATCGCACTGTTTAAACACTTCGGTAAAATCGTTGCGGATCAGTGTACGGACTTTCTGCGCCTTTTTATAATAGGCATCATAATAG
Source organism: Verrucomicrobia bacterium S94 (assembly GCA_004299845.1). Lineage (NCBI taxonomy): Bacteria > Pseudomonadati > Verrucomicrobiota > Verrucomicrobia bacterium S94. The sequence goes on from CP036201.1 coordinate 1,828,950, forward strand.
CCGCTGCTCAGCACATAGGTGCCCAGGATGATACGCCGCTTCACCTCCGGACCGAAACCGGCCGCGCGCGTTTTCCCATACAGGTCCGCCGGATCTTTCCCATCAATCCGCATGCCGTAACGGATACCGTCAAAACGGGCCAGATTGGCAGACGCTTCAGCCGTGGCGATAATGTAATATACGGCAATCGCATATTTGGCATTCGGCAGACTGACATCCACAATTTCCGCCCCGAGACTTTTGCAATGCTCAACCGCATCACGCACGCATTTTTCAACTTCCGGATCCATGCCTTCCACGAAATATTCTTTCGGCAGTCCCAGTCTCATCCCCGCCAGCGACGTATCGCCGGTAAGTTTTTTTCCAAATTCCGGAACGTCCATCTCGATGGATGAAGAATCCATTTTATCGTGCCCGCAGATCGCTTCCATCAGCATCGCGGAATCTTTCACTGTTTTAGTGATCGGTCCGATCTGATCCAGCGAGGAAGCAAAGGCCGTGAGACCGAAACGCGAAACACGGCCATAAGTCGGTTTCACACCGACACAGCCGCAGAAGGCCGCCGGCTGGCGAATCGAACCACCCGTATCAGAACCGAGCGAAGCAATCGCTTCATCTGCCGCCACACAGGCCGCCGAACCGCCGGACGAACCGCCCGGCACATGCTCGAGATTCCAGGGATTGGATGTTTTACCCAGAGCCGCATTTTCAGTGCTCGATCCCATGGCAAATTCATCCATGTTCACGCGTCCGAGCAGAATCGCACCGGCCTCGCGTAACCTGGCAATCACCGTTGCGTCATACGGCGCCGTATAACCTTCAAGAATTTTTGAAGAGCAGGTGCAGGGCTGCCCTTTTACATTGAGCAGATCCTTGATCGCCACCGGAATGCCAAGCATGGGCAGCTTTTCACCCGCCGCACGACGCTCGTCGGCCGCACGGGCCTGGGCCAGCGCATCTTCACGGTTGAGGGTCAGATAAGCCCCCACTTTATCATCGTTGGCATCAATGGATGCCAGCACATCGTTGACAATTTCGACCGAGGTGCACGCACCCGCAGCCAGTTTTTCGGACAGTTCTGAAAGGGTAAGTCTATGTAGATCAGCCATGGGAATTCCTACTGGTCGATAATTTTGGGGACACGAATCTGACCGTCGGCAACGGACGGAGCATTGGCCATGACCTCCTGGTGATCCAGGCTGGTGCCGACCTCGTCTTTACGGAAAACATTGAAAACCGGAATGGCGTGTGCCGTCGGTTCAACATTGGAAACATCGAGCTCATTCAGCTGTTCAACATAGTGCAGCACCTGTTCGAGCTGGCCATGAAACAGATCTTTTTCTTCTTCGGTCAGATCAATGCAGGCCAGTTTCGCAACATACCCCACATCTATCCCGTTATTTTCTTCGGACATAATTTTCCTCAATTTCCAAAAATAAAGCCCGCAGTATAAATAAACTGCGGGCACGCGCAACTTCCAAGACTTGGAAGATTAATCGCCATAGGCCTTTTTCCGCATACTTTCAGTGAGAATATACGGATACATCTCCTGAATGAAACTGATGAGATCCTTTTCGTACGCCGTCCCTTCAGCCTCCCGCTCGCCCTGTACGGCAATATAGGCCCAGCGATTGGCCTTCGACCGGACAACACGGTCCCAGGCCAGCCAGAACATCCGGGCATAATGCGATGGCGTTTCGTGGTCCTGCCCCACAAACCAGTAGGCATAAAATGAATAGTATGGTTTTTCGCCCTCTTCCGTCCGAAAAGTACGCGAGGTTTTAATGACCCGCACCGTCAGCGGATCGCGCCCTTCAATCGGCACTTCAAGATTATATTCCCCATCGAGGGTATTTCCCTGCCCTTTAAGACAGCGCTGCGGACGGTGAATCGAATCGCGCGCGGTTCCCGAAAGAACAATCGAAGTGAAAAGCCGAGTTCCGGCAGCATTCGTATAGGCGGACTTTACAAATTCCGTATCCTCCGGCAGCTGCTCTTTTTCAGCCCGGGCCATATTGTAAAGGGTTGCCCCGCATTTCGGACAAATATCCGGAATCTCAAGTTCGCTGACATAAAACGATGCATCACGGTAATCTTTGGCGCACGCATCAGGGTTATGACAGAATTTCAACTGATTCCCATGCCAGTTTTTCACTTCCTGCGGGAGTTCCATTTTCACCCCCGGAACAAAGTCGAGCTCCACCCCCACCGTAAAAGCAAGCGCAAACACCGCCACCGTCATCAGAATGACAACCGTCAGGAACGGTTTAAATAGGCTTTTTTCCATGATACAAAGAGTTCCTTATAATTTACATCCAGTAGCTTTCCGAAACCGACCATCAGGCTGATCGCTACGGTAAACAGCACATAGCCTGACCAGTCATGATGCAGCGTGGTACCGAATTCCTGCCCGGTAGTGATCGACACCAGCGCAATAGAGATAATACGGCCGATGTTACCTGCAACCGCAATCGGAATGCAGCAGAGAAAAAGCAGCCATTTCTTCACAAAGGTTTTCTGAGTAAAATAGGCATAAACCGCCGTCAGTGCCGTCATAGCCAGCAATGACCGCAACCCCGAACATGCGGCCTCCACATTCAGCTGGAAATAATCAGAAATCAGCTGCGTACCGACCCGCTGCACCTGAATCCCCATATCGGTGAGAATGTTGTGCCCCATCGTTGTCGCGACCCGCTGCAACGGCCCGGACAGCGCATCCAGAAAGTTAAGCGGAACACAGAAAATCAGATACGAACACGGAAAAATCAGCAGTTTCGCCACTTCCCAGCCATAAAAATAAAACGGGATCCCCCAGATCAGACCGATCAGTGCCATCAGCGACAAACGCGGCTGCTGCATTTTTGCACCCAGCCAGTGAATAAAAAGAGAACCGATTACTACAACCAGTCCCCAATAAGAGCTCCTCTTCTTCGCCGCAAAAAAATCCTCCCGCTTGTACCAGATCACACCCAGACTAACAAACGGGATCAGATAGCCGTGCGAATAGTCCGCACCGAACGAAATTTTATCTCCCCAGCGGGCAACCATCCAGACAAACGCCGACTTACTGTCCACATTCTCAACCGTATTTCCAAACAGATGAAACAGCACAAACAGCATGCCGATGATCACCGACGCAAAGCCGATATTCATCAGCTCCGTCTTCGACAGCGCCCCCAGACGCCAACGGTCGCTCCAGATCAACGCATTTGAGGTTTTAACTTCTTCCATAATCAGGTTCCCATGCAATATTCGCCAGTTTCGCAATCTATACCAAAAAACTCCGGAAACTCAAGAACCGTTGCTCCCCCCCTTTCCTCCAACCAGTCGCTGCCGGCGCAAATCCAGCCTCGAAAACCTCTTCGATTCCCTCACCCCCCGTCCTGTTCATTTTTTTACAAAAAACGGCTTGCAAAGAAAACGGCCGTGCATACTATAGGCGCTCCTTTCGAGGGAAACGCGAGCGTAGCTCAGTGGTAGAGCCCCACCTTGCCAAGGTGACTGTCGTGAGTTCGAATCTCATCGCTCGCTCCAGTTTAAACCCGGTTTGCACCGCAAACCGGGTTTCTTTTTATTTTGAAGGTTGCAATTTAAACCGGATTTACGGATTTTATCTCCCTTTATGGCACCCCGGTAGCTCACCTGGACAGAGCGACGGATTCCTAATCCGTAGGTAGGAGGTTCGAGCCCTCTCCGGGGTACCAGTCTTTTTTTGCCCATTCAGCGATCTGTTCAATATCGCCGGCACCGATGATCAACAGCAGGTCGCCTTCACAGAGCTCTTTTTGAATCACACCCCATGCGGCTTCCAGAGATGGAAAATAATGGAGCCGGTTTTTCCAGTCTTCAGAAAACCACTTCATTAAGTCCTCGGTGGTGCCGCCGGACAATGGCTGTTCGGAGGCGGCATAAACCGGGACGAGCCAGAGTTTTTCCAGTCCCCGGAAGCTGCGCGGATAATCTTTTCCGAGAGCCAGGGTGCGCGTGTAGCGGTGCGGCTGGAAAATACCGAGCAGCCGTTGAGGGCTGAGTTCCTGCGCGGTCTGAATGAGAGCGGCAATCTCGGTCGGATGATGGGCATAGTCGGAAACAATGCGGATTCCATCCTGATTGAACACCGTTTCAAACCGCCGTGCAACGGGCCGGATATTTTCCAATGTCCGGAAAATCTCGGCATCGGTTTTCCAACGACTGGAAACCGCGCGCGCGGCCGAGGCATTCCATTGGTTGTGGATTCCGGGAATCGGAAGCTTCAGCCCTGCCATTAAGCTGTAAGGTTCGCATTTGGGGTTTCCGGAACAGATGCGTGCGGCAACGGGATCTGCGGAACAGTAAAATACGGTCTTTTTGGTCTGCCGGATGAGCTTTTCGAAACACCCGATAAATGCGGCTTCGGAGTCGTGATGCTCCATATGATCGTATTCGATATTGGTAATGATCGCGTAGTCCGGCGAATACCCGGAAACCGTGCCGTCAGATTCGTCAGCTTCCACCACCATGATTTCACCGTCGCGGGCGACTGCACCGTCGAACCCTGCAATTTCCCCACCGACAAAAAAGCCGCAATCGAGAATCTGGGCAATCATCGCTGAGGTCGTTGTTTTACCGTGCGTGCCGCTCACAGCAATGCAGATGCGGTTGCGCATCAGGGCCGGAAGGACTTCGCCGCGACGGGAAACCGGAATACCTTTTTCCAGCGCGGCCCTGATTTCGGGATGCCCATCCGGAACAGCAGTTGAACGGACTACCCAGTCGACGGAATCGGTGATGTGGGATTCCGCATGCCCGACAGCGATTTCCATCCCGTTTCCGGAGAGCCACCGGGTCTGACCATTCTGCTGCAGATCGCATCCGGTTACGGTGAACCCCCGCTCTTTCAGCAGCCATGCAATACCGGCCATTCCGATACCGCCGATACCGAGCAGATGCACGTGTCCGCCCTGCTCTATCAGCTGTTCAGCCCGATCCACCGGACTCATCTCAATCTCCACCCACTTTTTCAACAAGGTCGGCCAGCTGCTGTGCCGCATCGGACTGTCCCCGTTTTTTCATGGCAATGGCCATACGCTCGAGTCGTCCGGGTTTTTCAGACACGCGGATGATATAATCGCGCAGCCAGGTGGTACTGATATCCTCCTGGGCCACCACATCAGCAGCCCCGGAATCCTGCAGAATCCGGGCATTGCCCATCTGATGATCACGCACAGCGTGGGGATAGGGAATCAGCAGGGCCGGAACCCCGAAAGCGGCCAGCTCAGCACAGGTTGCGGCGCCGGACCGGCAGATGGCGAGATCACTGTTCAAATAGACCTCCTCCATGTGCTGCACAAAATGATAAACTTCGGCTTCAATTCCCGCTTTTTCATAAACTGCGGCAATGGGTTCGGTATCCTGCAGTCCGGCGATATGAATCACTTTTAGTGACACCCCTTTTTCAGCCACCAAGGCCAGCGAACGGGGAAGCTGCTCATTGAGCACCTGCGCACCGCGACTTCCGCCCATAATCATGATGCGCATCGGGCCGTCTTCCGCCCTGGGGATTCGCGGACGGTCACTGGCGGCCTGAATTTCCCGCCGAAGCGGCATCCCGGTACGGACGATATTGGAATGTTTGAGGTAATAGCTGGTTTTTTCGAAACTTACCGCCACCGTATCAGCCTTTCCCGCCAGCATGGAAACGGCACGGCCCGGCAACAGATTGGCTTCGTGAAGAACATAAGGGATATGCAGTTTACCTGCGGCCTTAACCGGTCCGAAGGAGGCATAGCTGCCCATCGCCAGAACCACATCCGGCGGTTTACGTTTCATTCTGGAAACAGCAAGCCGATAGGCCTTGAGTAACCGGAATACGGTCCGGACACTACGAAAGGAAAACCCGAACTGAAATCCCTCAGCGGGAATAGTGATGATTTCACCCTCCCAGCCCTTGACCGACTCGTGCTCAATGTCTTTTCCGGCGAGCCACAGCGTCACCTCGTGCCCACGCGAAGCCAGTTCATTCGCCGTGGCCAGGCCCGGAAAAATATGTCCGCCCGTACCACCGCATGCCACCCCGATTTTCAATTTCCGCCCCATTCAAACTCCCGTAAAAAAACAAGCGCAGGTTTTAGCACGCACCCCGACAGATTGACACGCTAATTTGTTAATGAAAGCTCGGAACAGTTCCCGATCATAAAAGTCTGTGTTGCCGGACAAACCACAGCATAAAGACCCATGGTTCGATTTCACTGATGAGTATGGCACGCTCAGACACCCCGTCTGCAGGAGCACGCGACCTGGCCGGAGGATTCTGTGACTGATTTTATTGATGCATTGGTATCCGGGGCTATAATCCGGCCAGTTATTACAGGAGATTTACGGATGGAAGAACTTGATCCCGTCAAACTGAAAGCCGAACTTGATCAGTTTAAGCGAGAAAAGGAAAAAATACGCCAGCTTATGGGACAGATCGGCGGCAAGGATGCGGAAAAGCAGGACCGATGGGTCAACCGTTTCTTTATTATTGCGATTGGTGCACTGGCCACCAACGACTTTGTGAATCATCTGCTTCACATTCAGGAACCGCTGATTCCGCCGCTTTTCTCTCTCGAAATTGCCGTTCTGCTGGTCTCAATCAAAATCATCTGGATGATGCATAAATCAACCAAAGTGGAGCACTTTCAGTTCTGGATTCTCAATTCCATTGAATACCGGCTCAACGATGTGGCTAAACAATTACGGCATCTGGAAAACACCGTGGAAAAATATCATCACGACAATAATTCCGACTAAAACACCCGACTAATTCCGGAACGGAAGGACGGCATCCAGCGAAGACTCCCCGAGAATCCGCATCAGCAAACGGTCGACCCCCAGCGCAACACCGCCGGCCGGCGGCATATTCTCCAAAGCCCGGATAAAGGTCTCATCGATGGGATATACCGTTTTCCCCATTGCTTTTCGCTGCACGGCACACGCTTCAAACCGGGCTCGCTGTTCAACGGGATCCGTCAGCTCGGAATAGGCGTTCGCCATTTCCACGCCATCGATATAAAGCTCCCATCGCTCCGCCAACAGCGGATAATCCGATTTCCGGCGCGACAGAGCCGCAGCCTCAACCGGATAATCTTTGAGCACCACCGGCCCGCTCATTTCCTTTATGGCCGGCTCGACCTTTTCCACCAGGTCGATATCAAAACGGTCTTCATCATAATTCCCCGCCGGATCCCAGCCCGCAAATTCCAGAAACGCTTCGGAAACAGACAGAATTTTCCAATCTCTGGAAACGTCTTTCCAGACGCTGGAAATCAACAGTTTGGTTTCCTCCAGAATATCCATGTAATCCGCGCCGGCCTGATACCATTCCAGCATGGTGTATTCCGGATTATGCCATGGACCCCGCTCGCCGCTTCGGAAACATTTTCCGATTTCAAAAATGCGCTGATGTCCTGCAGAGAGCAGCTGTTTATGAAAAATCTCGGGTGAGGTACGCAGAAAATAGTCCCCGGAAGGTTCCGCATCAATATGCAGCTCCATACACGGAATTTTCAGCCGGACCGGCGTTTCCACCTCAGTGTAATCACGCGCATAAAAAAACGCCCGGATGCCGCGCATCAGGACGTCTCTGGCTTTGACCGGACAGGAATTCATCTACCCTTTGGCCACGCGGTCGGCATAGGTTCCGGTCCGTGTATCAATCCGGATCATATCGCCTTCATTAATGAAGATCGGAACGTTGATTTCATACCCGTTGGCAAGTTTCGCCGGCTTCATCACATTGGTCGCAGTATCGCCCCGGGCCCCGGGCTCCGTTTCCGCAATTTCCATTTCCACAAAATTGGGCAATGTGATATCCAGCGCACGGTCATTGTGGAACAGAATCTCCACTTCCATATCGTCCACAATAAAATATTTCAGATCTCCCAGCAGCTCTTCGTTCAGAATGACTTCTTCATAGGTCTCGTTATCGGAAAAAACAAAATTATTCCCGTCGATATAGGAAAAAGTAAAATCGCGCGACATCAGCGATGCCTTATTCACCTTATCCACCGAACGGTAGGTTTTATCAAACGTATTGCCGGAAATCAGATTTTTGATTTTGCACCGGTAGAGCGCCTGGCCTTTCCCGGGTTTGGAAAATTCAAAATTTGTGATCATGCACGGATCGCCGTCGATCTCGATTTTCAGGCCTTTTTTCAGGTCGGATGCACTGTACATTATTATGTTCCTTGGTTGTGTAAACTTCAAAAAGGCCGCGCATTATGCAGAAACCCCTCCGGCCTGCCAAGTGTCTAATTCACGATTTCACAGACGTTCTTGAATAAAAGTGAGAAAAATATGGCGATTTCAACTCAAAGGCTTTATTTATGTAGAAAAAGTGGACACGATAGAATTAGGATGCAGTGATCAAATACCAGATAAGGAGACGATCAAGGATGAGAAATACACTTACAACATTGATTTGCGCCACTATTGCCACCACCGGCCTCCTGCAGGCCGAAGCCGCCAAGAAAAATGATCCCGACAAAAAAGAGGTTCTGAAAGAACTCCAGGAAATCGGAGAACCCCACTATCAGGAACGGATGAAAGTCTACGATGTCTGTTCACTGGAATTTGAAGGGAAAGACGGCGAAGAGGATTATTACCATGTTTATTCAGGCACACTGAAAAAGGGCGGATATCATATCATCATCTATAACAATGTTCCGGAATATCTCGGATACTATCTGGTTGATTTCGAAGCCACCGATTATGAAGAAGGTGCGGTTCTACTCGATTCAGGTGACGGAAGCACCTATTTCACACTGCCGATCCCCCCGTCAGGACCTGCTGAGACAGTCCGTGTAGACGGCATTCCGACCAAATTTGTGAAAAACCCGAAGCTTGAAGCGAAGAAAGACGGCTCGGTTATTGCGGCTGACGGAGGTATTCCGGCGCTCCCGAAAAAAGAAACTTCCGCCTCGGGAGAAGTGATTGATTACCGCGACTGGAGCATCACCATGAAAGGTCGCACCCTCACCGTCAACGCCCTTTTCGTTAAAGTTGAAAAAGGCCAGGTTACCCTGAAGAGCTCTAAAAACGGTCGTGAAACAACGATCCCGGGAAGCGCGCTTTCCGACGAAGACAAGGAATACATCCGGCGTATCACTGCCAAATAAATTCCTGCTCCACTGGAAAAGCGGAAGCCGCCCGAACGAATCAGGGCGGCTTTTTTATGAGGAGAACAGACGATGAACTACACCATGGAACAGGTTGCCGCAACGATCGACCACGCCGTACTGAAACCGAACCAGACCGAACAGGATGTACGCTGCAATGCGCAGCTGTGCATTCAATACGGTGTGGCCAGTATGTGCGTACGGCCCTGCGATGTCAGCCTTGCCGCCGACCTGCTGAAGAATTCAAACGTAATGGTTTCCACAGTGCTCAGTTTTCCCCATGGTGCAGATACAACATCCATAAAAGCCGCTCAGGCCCGGCAGGCTCTTTCCGACGGCGCGCAGGAAATTGATATGGTCATGAATATCGGCGCATTTCTCTCCGGAAAATATGATGCGGTGCGGAAAGATATTCAGGCTGTTGTTGAAATTGCACATGCAGGTAATGCCTCGGTAAAAGTGATTCAGGAGAGCTGCTTTCTGACGCTGAAAGAAGTCGCCACAGCCTGCGAACTTTCACTGGAAGCCGGAGCGGATTTTGTTAAAACATCGACCGGTTTCGGCCCCTCCGCCGCTACACCGGAAATAATCGACGTTATGGTAAAAACAGTTGGCGGAAAAATGGGCATAAAAGCCTCGGGCGGTATCCGCACCTGGGAACAGGCAGTTGGCTTTCTGAATCAAGGTGCTTCCCGCCTGGGGATCGGTTCTACAGAAACTGTACTGCACGGTGGAATCTCCGAATCCGCCTATTAGCTGCACTCCGCTGTATTTAAGCGGATTTACGATGCAATTTTTTCAGAAACTTCGACGGATACCCGGTTGACTTCCGCCTCCTGCGCAGTGAATGAAAATTCGATTTTATCAGCCCCGAAAGCGCGACTGATCGATTCCAGCGTATTTTTCGCCGACTTCTGAACTTCGGACTGAATATTATTGATCAGTTCCAGCGCCTGCTTCTGAGCATGTCTTTTTGCCGCATCCACCAGGTTGTTTTTATCCTGTTCCTTGAATCCGCCGCTCAGGAAACCATTGAGCAGATCCGGCAGCAGCCAAGGCAGCAGTTTCGAGCCCTGTTCATCATAAAAACGAATATCACGGATATTCACCTCATAATCACAAGGCGGCATACTGACAGCATAGATCCCCTCACTTTTCTCGTTAATTTCAAAGAGCGGACTCTGCAGGTTGTAGCGAAAATCGATTTCAAACTCGAAAATCATAGCCATTTTTTTACCGCTGAGCACCCAGCCGAGATAACGGTTTCCGAACTCGCCCCAGGTATGATCGGTCTCCGTCACAATCTCTTTAGTCAGTACTTTATATACGGACAGCTGTCCAATGGCCTTCAACTGCTCGATGCTGGAAAAAATTCGGACTTCTTTCGCCGGAACTTTCTTCCGGGTTCTGCTCCAGATCCACAGCGCCGCCGCCAGAATGAGCATCACCGCCATACCTATAAAAAATTCTGTCATCTATTCACCTCAAACCACAGAAGAGTATGGCTTTATCCGGGTTAAGTACAGGCTTTCTTCCCGATCTCGAAATCCAGTACCAGCGGAAGATGGTCGGAAAGTTCCACCCGAGGCATATCAAACTGATTCACAGTAATTTCCGGACTGTGAAGAATGAAATCAAGATGACGCTTCGGTTTCCGGCTGGGATATGACGGCTGCATATTAACATCCGCATTTTTAAGTCCACTGGCCGACATGAACAGCCGTATTTCATCCTCACCGGCAAATGCATTGAAATCACCAGCTACAATATGCGGTCGGTTGGTATTTTTGATCATATCATACAGATTCAGAATCTGCCGCTGCCTCGTTTTAAAACTGAGTGCCAGATGAACCAGAAAAAAGGTTATCTCCTCCAGCTCCAACTCCATTACAAGTTTTTTCATACCTTTATCAAAGTAATGAAATTTCTCTTTATGAATGACCTCTTTGGCCAAAAAGGCATTTCCCTGTTTATTATAGATCGGCACTTGCTGCCACCGGGAATTCTGAGCATATTTTGATCGATACGAATGAAAATGGCCCAGCTGTTCAGCAATATGCTCAACCTGGCATTTTCTACCATGCCGGTAGGATCCGTTATCCACTTCAACCAGACCGATGACATCAGGATTTTTTTCCTCGATAAAGTGTATGATTGCATCCAGATGGTGTTTCGTGCCCCGAGCAGACCGAGCAGAGGAAACTTTTTCTGGTTTCCATGTGTTCCATAGCAGATGTTATACAGAAGAAATCTCATGCCATAACTGTAGTCCATTGGATTCCGAAGGCAACCCCGTACAACGAATTTTCCCTGTTCATTTCCTCCGTACGCACATAGGATCAACCTTATGAACGAAACTCCTTCCGACCTCACATTCTGGGTAGTGTTCAGTACAGCACTGCACATTTGTGCATTTATCGGCGTCACACTCCATGCTCTGCAACGGCGGCGGTATGCCAGTGCTACGGTTCTCTGGATTTTCCTGGCCTGGTCCTTCCCGCTCATCGGCCCGCTGCTCTATCTTTCATTCGGCATCGACCGTGTTTCAACAAAAGGACTCGAACGGCAGCTCACCAATCAGCTGCTGATAAAAAAACGCGATGCCCGGCTTGCTGAAAAAACACCGTTTCGCGCCTGGCATCTTGACTATCGAACTCTATCCGATGCGATTGAAAACCGCATGAGCCGGAAACTGAACCACGTCATCGATGCCATCATCCCCGAACACCCTCTACTCTCCTCCAATGCCGTATTCCCGCTGGCCAGCGGTGATGCCGCCTATCCGCTGATGCTGCAGGCTATCCGCTCAGCGCAGCACCACATTCACATGCAGAGCTTTATTATTCATCGCGACGATACCGGCCGGAAACTGCTTGAAATTTTAAAGAAAAAGGCCGAAGAAGGCGTAAAGGTCCGCCTGCTTTTTGATCGTTTCGGCTCCACCCACGCCTATCTCAGCGGCATGTTCCGGAAGTACCGGAAAATCCCGAATTTTGAAATCTGTGGATGGACTCAGGCCAACCCGCTGAAAGCCCAGTTTCAGATCAACCTGCGCAATCACCGGAAAAATCTGGTGGTCGATGGTCGGGTGGCTTTCTTCGGCGGCGTGAACATTGCTTCGGAAAACCTGACATCCAATGGCCGGAAGGCCATTCGCGATTACCATTTTAAAGTGGAAGGGCCGATGGTTCATGAGCTGCAGTTTTCCTTCCTGAGCGACTGGTTTTTCATGACACGTGAATCCATCGATGATCTTCTGCATGCTGATCTTTTTCCAAAGATTATCTCCTGCGGCAATGTAAACGCACGCTTGATTGACAGTGGTCCTTCGTCGGAACCCGGCCTGCTGGCCGAGGTGTTTTTCAACGCCATCGTAGAGGCTCAGGAACAGATTCTGATTGTATCGCCATATTTTGTTCCAAGCTCCGACATCATCCAGGCTATCCGTTCCGCCGCCCGGCGCGGCGTCGATGTTCGCATTGTTTTACCGAAAAAGAACAATCACCGTTACGCCGGCATGGCCGCCAAAGCACTCTATGAGGATCTGCTTGAAACCGGCGTACGCATATTTCACCGCAATCCGCCTTTCATCCACGCCAAAGCCATGGTGATCGACACCTCGGTAGCACTGGTCGGCACAGCCAACATCGATATCCGCAGTCTGGAACTGAATTATGAAACCACTGTACTTTTCGAAGAACAGACCGCCGTCACCGCCATCAAACGCATGATCAGGGAAGATATTGATGACAGCACAGAAATTAAACTCAATGAATGGCTGAAGCGTCCGCCTTTACAGAAACTCGGTGAAAATCTCTGCTCCCTCATGACGCCCGTTCTGTAAACGGATTGATTTTTACGGCGGCTGAAATACTATATCCGGAAATCCTGAAGGCACAAATCCATGGCTGAAGTGAAACTTGACGATGCACCTGAGAGCGCCCTGCCCTATTTCAACAAGGGCATGCAGGCCCTTAACAGGAATAACCATGCCTACGCCATGGATATGTTTGAGACCGTTCTTTCCATCGAACCCCGCCTGCTGAGCGCACGCCGCAAACTCCGTACAGCAGCTGTTCAATATACAAAACAGAATCCCGCCGGCAAATTGAGTCTGGCCAGAAACCTGCCCCTCTTTATGAAAGCTTCGGGGCTCCTGAAAAAACAGCCGGAACAGGCGGTCGAACTTGCGGAAAAACTGCTCAGAACGGATCCCCTTAATCTCAAATATGCCAACCTTCAGGCCGATGCCGCCGAAGCGGCGGGGCTCCCCGAAATTGCGATTCTTACACTGGAAATCATCAGCCAGAACCAGCCTTCAGATACAGCCTTACTCACTCGGCTGGCCCGGCTGTATCAGCAAACCGACCAAACCGATATGGAATTCGAGTGCCGCGAAAGAATCGCAAAACAGAATCCCGGCGATGCGCAGGCCGCCAAAGCACTTAAAGATGCTGCGGCCCGTCTCACGATGGGAAAAACAGGATGGCAGAAAGCGGCACCTCCGACCGCCTCCACACCGACCATCCAGGAACAGCTGAAACAGGATCCTGATAATCCGGACCTGCAGCTGGCCCGTATCGATCAATTGATCCGCGAACGTAAATACGACCGCGCCATCCAAACGCTGGAAGCATTCTCTTTGCAACACCCGGAAAATACAGGCGCAGAAAAGAAACTGTTTGCCGTTCGCGAACTGGAACTCTCGGCGCGGCTGGCCGCGGCTGAAGATGAGGAGGATGAAGATGCAGTCACTTCACTGCGACAGGAGCTGATCAACCTGCAGATCCATTCTGCACGCCGGGAAACCGAACGCTACCCGAATGACCTGCAGCTCAGGTTTGAACTCGGAAAACGTTACTACAATGCGAGACAGCTGAACGAAGCCATTCAACAGTTTCAACTGGCACAGAACAACCCCCACCGCAGAATCAGGGCACTGATATATCTGGGCAAAGCCTTCAGCGTAAAAGGTCAGACCGACATCGCCACCGAGCAGTTTGAAAAAGCGCTGACTGAACTGCCGGACATGAATGAAACACGAAAAGAAGTGTTGTACGAACTGGGGGTACTGCTTATGCAAACCGGTTCAGCTGAAAAAGGGGCCAGCCTGCTGAAAGAAATCTATGCCGTAGACATTGGATACCGCGATGTCGCCAAACGTATTGAAAACCCTGCTTAGGCCGACCCCAATGTCTGATTACCGTAAATTCACAGTAATCAGACCTCTTCACACCTCTGACGGGTCACAACCGATCAATTGATCCGTGTATGACGAACAGTAAAATCAGGCAGTGGGCCGCGTGAGTTAAACTTCTTCTGCACTTCCACCTGTTCTCCTGTTCCCCGTATATTTTCACATCCCGGAACCAGCTTCCATACACGACTCTCAGGATCTTCGTAATAAATTGCGTAGGTGTACCCCACTTCGGTACTGATCGCAAACGTCACAATACCATCACTGTTCTGGGCAACACCCAGTTTCGGCCGGTGCTCCGGAACTTCCGGAGCTGAGGCACAACCCCAGAAACATGTAAGTGCGGATAGAAGAAAAAGTACCGTAAGCATTCTGTGTATCATCGCGCTACTCCCCGGTTTCTTTTTCGGAAGAAGCCTCAACTTCATCCGGACTTAAAACTACGGCTTCCGGCACATCATTGGTCAATGGATTCATGAGCATGGCATCTTCCGGCGTTTCCATTTCCGGCTGTTCCACGGCATCAACAGCATTGGTTTCAACCGCAGCATCCGCTGAAACCACTGCAGCTTCCGTCACTGGGGGCAGCGGATGTCGCACAGCCTGCCAGAATCTCAGATCATCAGCCGCTACCGGCTTGTTTTTGAGATTTTCGCTGAAACTCCTGTGATACCAGGCGACATTCAACCCCTCGGGATTGATGACCTCCATGGACATTTTATAATTCTCACAGAACCACTTCCAATCCTTGTATCTGAAGTCATAATACCGACCGGTTAAATGCAGCAGCGGCCGCATTTCCGTAGTCGTAATTTTATAGACAGCCGGGCACCAGCTCTCAGACGGCAGCAACGAATCGGTCAGCTCCCCCTTTGCATCGACAATCAGCGCCGAATCCGGTCCCGTACGGAAAAAGTCGCCGGCTTTGAAAGCATCAACCGTAATATTGACCCATTCCTTTCCCGTCCAGCCATGCAGAGAAGCTTCGCTTCCTCTGATCTTATAACTGACCAGCAATGTGGGATAGCGGTTAGCCAGATCAAGCCCCACGCGAACCACATTATCCTCGCGCGGAACCATGACCAACGTAATTTCATCCTTGCGCGATGCCAATGCCGAAGCGGCAGCCATCAAAACAACCAATCCTGCAAAAACCGTCTTTCTCATCTTTTATCTCCGTAATAATTATGCGGGCAGCGGAGTCGGCGCCGGGCGGCCGGCCAGCTGCTGATCGATCATCATCAGACCGCCTTTATCCTCACCGACCATACGCAACGGGGAAACAATATCGTTCACATTGGCTTCCTCTTCCACCTGCTCAGAAACATACCACTGCAGAAACGTCTGTGTTGCATAATCACGCTCTTCAACAGCCAGATCCATCAGTCGATGAATCAGATTCGTCACAAACTGTTCGTGTTCCAGCGTTTTCTCAAAAATATCCAGCGGCGAACCATATTTCTGCGGAGGCTGCTCAATCGCTTTCAGCGTAACAATACCCCCCTGATTCTGAATATAATCGTACATTTTGGTCACATGCATAATTTCCTCTTCGTACTGCATGCGCATCCAATGTGCAAACCCGGGCAACCCTAGACTGTTGCTGTAGGCCGACATGGCCAGATACATATACGCCGAATAGAACTCTTTGTTAACCTGTTCATTCAGTGCGTCCTGCATTTTTTTTGAGATCATACTATGGCTCCTTCATCTGGTTGGTTGTTATTTACACCCCTGTAAAAATCAGTCAATCCCGTTTGCTCGTTTCGCCGATTCAACGGTATTGAATAAAAGCATGGTAATTGTCATCGGCCCTACCCCCCCGGGAACCGGCGTAATCTTTGATGCAATCTGACTGACCGCCTCAAAATCAACATCACCTACAAGCCGGTATCCGCGCTCGTGCGAAACATCCTCCACCCGGTTGACCCCGACATCAATAACCACCGCGCCCGTCTTCACCATATCCGCCGTAATTGTATTCGGCCTGCCCGAAGCCGCAATAATGATATCCGCCTGTTTCACATGCGAAGCGAGATCTTTTGTGCGGGTATGGCAAAGCGTGACGGTAGCATTCGCCCCTTCTTTTTTCTGCAGCAGCATATTGGCCACCGGTTTCCCGACGATATTGCTGCGGCCCACCACAACCACATGCGCCCCCTCGGTTTCAACCCCGCTGCGCATCAGCATCTGCACCACTCCATGCGGTGTGCAGGGCAGAAATGCCTTTTCGCCAATCATCATTTTACCCACATTCATCGGGTGGAATCCGTCGACATCCTTATCCGGATCAATCGCCAGCAGAACAGCCGATTCATCAATATGATCCGGAAGCGGAAGCTGCACAAGAATGCCGTTGATTTTCGGATCATTATTCATACGCTCCACCACCGCCAGAACGTCCTCCTGCGAGGTTTCTGCCGGCAGCCGGTTGTCATCCGAAAAAATACCAATGGCTTCACACGCTTTTTCTTTTGCAGAAACATAGGATTTTGACGCCGGATCTTCGCCCACAAGAATCACCCCCAGCCCCGGGACAATACCCCGTTCCTTCAAAGCGACCACTTCTGCTTTCAGTTCCGCGCGGATATCCGCAGCAATCTGTTTCCCGTCAATACGTTCTGCAATCATTTAAATCAATTCTCCTGTATGCTCTATTTAATAAAATGAATACACAGCGGATACCGGAACTCCCGACCTTCACTCGCCTTCACGGCACCGATAATCGGGCAGACAAACCCGAAAACAGCCAGCGGAAGAAGCAGTAGCAAACCGATCACCGTCAGCGCCAGGACAACCGCATACAACAGCAGGCTGAGCTGGAAGTTAACCGCCTCTTTACCCTGCGTATCAATAAACGCACCGCAATCACGCTTCATCAGCCAGATCACCAGCGGAATCACAAACTGCGCCAGGACATAAGGCAGCAGATAGCCGCCGATTGCGGCGAGATGACAGGCCATCGCCCAGTTGCGCTCACTTGCATCGGGGCTGAACCGATGCGGCGGCCTGACACCATCATCCCTGTTCCTGAAATCCTCATCATTCATTTTTCCATCCGTTTTTCAGCCGGAATAGACAATACCGTCGCCCCACCCGCGCCGCAAACCCGATTTCCCTTTTTTCCGCAAACTGAACATCCGTTCGCCTGAAACCGCCATTCTTTTAAGCACTTAAAAGCTACTCCGAACATTAAAACTATCCGGTATAAATTTGATCCCGCGCAGAGGCGCCGAGGACGTAGAGAAATTCAGTCATAAACGGCTCCGCGCTCTCTGCGCGGAATAACGCTGTCGTTAAGACCGGAATGTTTTAGTAAAGCAGTCTGTCGGACTTATCTATTTTAGATTTAAGGCACCTACGATAGACTGGTTTAGTCTTAACGGATTAGACTTATGGCTACTCGACTCAAAAACCTCGACCGCAATACCCCGATGCTTTTACCGCCGGATCTTCGCGACTGGATTCCTCAGAACCACATCGTTCATTTTCTGATTGATGCCGTGGAACGGCTTCCGAGCGAAAACTTCCACGTCAACCGGCGGGGAACCGGCGACGAGCAGTATCCACCGCGCATGATGCTGACCCTGCTCATCTATTGCTACGCTACAGGCCGCTTCTCCTCGCGCGTGATTGAGGAGGCATCCTGGTCGGATGTCATCGTTCGTTATATCTGCGGGGGCGACCTGCATCCCGATCACGACACCATCTGCACGTTCCGCCGTACGAATCGCGAGCTGTTCGAAAAGGCTTTCGTGCAGGTGTTGCTTATGGCGCAGGAGACCGCCGGGCTCAAGAAGGTCGGCACCGTGAGCATCGACGGCACCAAAATCAAGGCCAATGCCAGCAGGCACTCCGCCGTCAGCTATAAATACGCAGGCGAGCAGATCGAACTGCTGCGCCGGGAGGTTGAGCAACTCACGGCCAAAGCCGAACAAATCGACAACGTTCCGCTCGACGACGGGCTGAGCATTCCAGACGAAATCGTCCGGCGCGAAGACCGAATCAAGAGCTTGGAGCAAGCCCGCTCCATCATCGAGGAGCGTTACAAAGAAGAACACCTGCAGAAACAAGCGGACTACGAAAAGAAGAAATCCAGGCGCGACGACCAACGTAGAAATGGACGCAAACCGCGCGGCAAGGAGCCCCAGCCTCCATCGGAAACGCCGCCCGACCACAAGCAGTACAACTTCACCGATCCCGAAAGCCGGATCATGAAAGCCGGGAACGGAAACCACTTCGAGCAGGCCTATAACGCACAGGCCGCAGTCGATACCGAAACCTATCTGATCGTCGGCCAGCTCGTCACCGACGCACCCAACGACAAGCAGCAACTCAACCCCGTGCTCGAAAGCATCCCTGCCGAGGTTGCCGATCCGGAAAACGTTCTTGCCGATACCGGCTACTACAGCGAAGACGCCGTCAGGAAAGCGGAGGCCAACGCTGGTCCGAGCGTTTATTGCGCCATGGCCAAAAGTGGACACCACGTCAGCGTCGCCGATCTTGAAAAACAATCCATCGCCCTTGCGCCGCCGCCGGACGCATCCGCAAAGGAGCAGATGGCCCACCGCCTCAATACGCCCGAAGGCAAAGCACTCTATAAAAAACGTAAGCAGACCGTGGAGCCCGTCTTCGGGATCATCAAGGAAGTCCTCGGCTTCCGCCGGTTCTCTATGCGAGGGAAAGAGAAGGCCGAAACCGAATGGAGCCTCGTCTGCCTCAGCTACAATCTAAAGAAAATCTTCACCCTATCGGGAAGGTGCGCCCCGGAACGACCGCTCCGAACCGCAAAACAGCACGCCAAGGCCTTGGCGCGACCTATTCTCGCGTTTTCCCGGGTTAAATCCTGCATCGAGATGAATTATTTGGCTTCAGCAGAAAAGTCTTTCGTAGTTTTGCAGTCAGGCAGTGTTTTAACTCCGACAGGCTGAAAGGCAATAAAAAACCCTCCCGAATCCGGAAGGGTTTTCGAAAATCGAAACAGAATGGACTATTTCTTAGAGCATTCTTTCTTGCTGGAGCACGCTTTTTTGTCAGCGTCGCATTTTTTATCCGCATCTTTTTTGCAGGATTTATCAGCCGAAGCGCATTCTTTCTTCGCTTCTTTTTTGGCCGTGCAGCCGCAGCTGTCACAAGCAAAAGCGGACGTTCCCGCAACAAACAATGCAACCAGTGCAATACTCAGTACTTTCTTCATGTTGAACTCTCCTTGATTTAGTTTAACCAACTGAAACAGGTAAGACCCGTTCTGCCGAATTCCGTTCAATAATATTACAAATATTATCGGATTTATCACAAATATCCTGTGATCAGGTTAAATACAGCAGGATTCCTTCCAATCTCCAGATTTTTTCATATCGCTCCCCGCCGGAAAATCCGGTCACAGCACATCCAATTTTCCCGGCTCCATCGCCTCGGAATTCCTAGAAATACGAAATACCTCTCATTTTCCGCCTTAAGCAGCGGCACCCGGTCCTCGACCCGTCAAAAGCACTTCCCATCAGGAAAAGCTGAGCCGCATATCGCGGGCGGCCTTCACCTCATCCAGACGACCGACGGGCGTCGTAACCGGCGCATTACGCAATTGATCCGGATCCGTTTCGGCCAGTTCAAACAGCTCCTTCATCACCTCAGCAAATCGGTCCAGCGTATCGCGGTCCTCCGATTCTGTCGGTTCGATCATCAACGCCTCGGAAATATTCAGCGGGAAATAGACGGTCGGCGGATGAATCCCGCGATCGATCATCCCTTTGGCAATATCCAGCGTGTGGATCCCATACGGTTTCAACACATCCCCGGAAAAAACAAATTCATGCATGCAGCGGCCTTTGTACTTTTCACCGAACAGCGGGCGAAGCTTTTCCTGGAGATAATTCGCATTCAGCACCGCCCGGTTACTGGTTCCCAGCATGCCGTCACGCCCGAGAGCAAGTAAATAAGCATAGGCCCGGACAATAATTCCGAAGTTTCCATAGAACGGCGCAATATAGCCGATACTCTTCGGTTCATCATAATTCAGGGTAAATGTACCGTCCTTCGTTTTTTCGACGCGCGAAACCGGAAGATACGGACGAAGCTTATCCACCACCCCTACCGGCCCGGCACCCGGGCCGCCTCCGCCGTGCGGCGTGGCAAAGGATTTATGCAGATTCAGGTGGCAGATATCAAAGCCCATATCGCCCGGGCGATACCGCCCCATAATCGCATTGAAGTTTGCGCCGTCGTAATACATCAGGCCGTCCACATCATGCACCGCCGAACAGATTTCCTTAATACGCGGATTAAAAACCCCCAGCGTATTCGGACTCGTCAGCATCACCCCCGCCGTTTTTTCATTCAGCGCCGCCATAAACCGATCAAAATCCATCACCCCATCTGCATCCGACGGAATCGTTATCACCTTATACCCCGCCACCTGCGCACTGGCCGGATTGGTGCCATGGGCCGAATCGGGAATGATAATATGATCCTTACCGGCATTTCCCTGATCCTTATGGTATGCCGCCATAATCATCACCCCCGTCAGCTCACCGTGTGCACCTGCCATCGGCTGCAGTGTGAATTCATCCAGCCCCGTCACCTCGGAAAGCAGCCGTTCTGTATGGTACAGAATGGCCAGCGATCCCTGTGTCAGCAGACCACCGCCGCGCAGCTGCGGCCAGAGCGGATGCACCTCCGTCAGCTCAGGAAGATTAGCCGCAGCCTCACACGCTTTCGGGTTATATTTCATGGTGCACGAACCCAGCGGATAGAAATGGGTGTCTACCGAAAAATTCAGTCTCGAAAGCGCTGTAAAATGGCGCACCACTTCCGCCTCCGAAACCTCCGGCAGCTCTGCCGGTTCACTGCGCAGGTATTTTGCAGGAATCTCCTCCGTCTCCGAAATTTTCAACGAAGACATCCGGATTCCCGGGCGACCTCTCGAGGATTTTTCATAAATCGTTTTCATTTTCAGATTTCCTTAGGCCTTAAGAGTGCTTTCCAGCTTAGCAACCAAGATATCGATCTCTTCCTTGGTCCGCTTTTCGGTAAAGGAGAGCAGGAGAACATTGTCCATATCCTCATAATAACGACCGACCGGAAAACCGGCGGCGATGCCCTGATCAATCAAAGCACTGACCACTTCCGAGGCATCCTTCGGCAGACGCACCGCAAACTCATTAAAAAAACGGCGCTTGAATGCCGGCTCGACGCCGTCGATCTTCGTCAGTCGGTGCCAGGCGTAGGACGCACGGTCCATACAGTCGCGGCCGACTTCGCGGAAGCCCTCGCGGCCGATGAGCGACAGATAGATAATGGCCCGCAGCGCGCAGAGCTGCACATTCGAGCAGATATTCGACGTCGCTTTTTCACGACGGATATGCTGCTCGCGCGCCTGCAGCGTCAGCACATAACCGCGACGCCCCTGCGCGTCTTCGGTTTCACCGACAATACGACCCGGCATTTTACGAACCAGTTTTTTACGGGTGGCCATAAAGCCCAGATACGGTCCTCCGAAGTTGAGCGGAAGCCCGAGGCTCTGACCTTCTCCGGTCACAATATCCGCTCCCATCGCGCCGGGCGTTTCCACGTGCGACAGCGCCATTGGATAAACCGACAGTATCGCCAGCGCGTTCACGGCATGGATTTCCTCGATCAGATCGGAAAGATTGTCGAGACAGCCGAAAAAGTTCGGATGCTGCAGCACCACAGCCCCGACAGAACCGTCGAGCACACCTTTATAAATTTTCCGATGCGCAATACCGGTCGGAGAAAGTTTTACCTCTTCATAATCGACCGAAAGATTCTGCGTATAACAACGGAGCATTTCGCGATAGATCGGGTTCACCCCTTCATCGACCAGCACCTTGTTCCTCCGCGTCTGCCGCAAAGCCATCATGATGCCTTCAATCAGAGCCGTCCCGCCGTCGAACAGAGAAGCATTAGCGACTTCCATACCGGTCAGCCGGCAGATCGCCGTCTGATATTCAAACGCCGCCTGCAACGTGCCCTGCGAAGCTTCGGGCTGATACGGCGTGTAGGCGGTATAAAATTCGCCGCGACTCGCCAATGCATTTACGGCCGCCGGAATATAATGATCATAAAAACCCGCTCCGCAGAAATTCACAAGACCGGTTGCATTTTTTGATGCGATTCTACGGATATGCTGCATCATCTCCATTTCAGAGAGTCCGTTGGGAATATTTAATTCGCCGACTTTCAAATCGTCCGGAATCATCTCAAACAGATCATCATAATTTTCAATACCAAGCGCCTCGAACATCGCCTGCTGATCCAGCTCACTCGTTGCGCAGAATGGAGTCTTTTTCATGATATCCTTGCCGTTCCCTCTTTATAAAACGGAAGCTCAACCACTTCGGCGGGAAAACGCCTGCCGCGGATTTCAACATCAAGTATCTTCCCTACTTCGGAATATTCAGGTTTCACGTACGCCATAGCAACCGCTCTCCCGAGACTCGGAGCGAGCGATCCGCTGGTCACAATGCCGATTTCCCGGTCACCGGAAAATACAGAATTCCCTTCCCGGGCCGCACGTTTTGAACTGAACTTCAGGCCAACCAGCAGATTCCGCGGAATTTCCAGATCCTGCATCACACGTTTCTTTCCGATAAAATTCTTGCTTCGATCAATAAACATACCGCGCGACATTTCGACCGGAGATCGTGATTCAGTGAGTTCGTGTCCATAGAGCGCATACCCCATTTCAAGACGAAGCGTATCGCGGGCACCAAGCCCGCAGGGTTCACAGAAGGGATGGGCCACGAGTTTTTTCCACAGCCGGACAGCAGCCTCGTTCGGCAGATACATTTCATAGCCCAGTTCACCGGTATAGCCGGTCCGGCTTATAATGGTCGACGCTTCCCATGCCTGAAACTCTCTGAACCGGAAATAGTCAAGCTCCGGAAGCGTGCAGCCGAACACTTCTTCGAGTACATCGCGCGATTCCGGCCCCTGCACATCCAGTTTCGCGGTTTCGGCAGACAGATCGACAAAAATCGTTTCTGCGGACAGATGACGCTGAATCCATTCCGCATCCTTTTCAGCCGTTCCGGCATTCACAACGAGCATATAGCGCATTTCATCCAGCCGGTAACAGGTCAGATCATCAATCACTCCTCCGGCGTCATTCAGCATGAATCCATAACGGACCTGCCCGATGTTCAAAGACCGGATATTGCAGGTGAGCAGATTTTCCAGATCCCGGAGTGCGGTTTTCCCGTAAAGTTCAAATTCACCCATGTGGCAGATATCGAATACCGAAGCATGATTCCGGGTATGATCGTGCTCTTCGAGAATACCCGCATACTGAATCGGCATATCCCATCCGCCGAATCCACCCATACGGGCGCCTAATTGCTGATGCTGCGCATGCAATGGCGTATTTTTCATCATTGCAACACCATACAAAAAGATCTGAAACGCCGCAAACAAATAGGGTCCTATATAGACTTTCTCACGATTTGCTTTCGTAATAACATGGATCAGATTAATGTGGGTCGAATGAGGATGAATGCGCACGGATTAAAATATGCTCTGGCATACAGCTTACTCTGGATCGGTTATATTGCCGCGACCTTTCTACTTTTTCCCCGCTTTAATATTTCATGTATACTTCCTGTGGTCCCTCTGATCGGACTCGGGGTCTGGTTTTTCGGGGTAACTGCCGGCCTTTGGCTAACCCTGTTTTCCCTGTTTCATAATTTTGTGCTTACGGGAATCGTGTATGCGAATCAGATTACGTATTATCAATACACGTTAAGCGGCTGTATCTTAATGATCGCCCTTTCCTATTTTGTCGGCCATCTGCGTACCATCCAGACTGAATTGAAAATAAAACATGCGGAACTGGACCATCTTGTGAAACTTCGCAGTCGTCAGCTGGATAAGCTGACCTCCGAACTTCTCTCCGAATCGGAAACCTTCAAAAACCACTTCGGCCAGGAACTCCACGACAGCGTGGGACAGCAGCTCACCGGCATACAGCTGCTGAGTTCATCTGTAACCGAGCAACTGCTGAAGGAACGAAATCGGAACGCCGCGCTTTCCGATCGCATCCTGTCGCGCGCGGCCAAGGTGCATATACAGATCCGGAAGATTTCACGTATGCTCTTTCCGGTCAGAATCAGTTCTACCGGCCTTATTCCCGCACTCAACGAACTCTCCTCAACACTGAAGGATATCAAGAAGGCTGAACTTCATATCGACTGCACCAGCATTGATCTGACTCTCCAGGAGGACACAGCCCTGCAATTATACCGTATATGTCAGGAAACCACCCTGCACACCATTGATCATTTGAACGCAACACATGTCGAAATCAGCATCAGAAAAAGTACGGACTGTATCCGAATACGTATTGCCTATAACGGAAACCGGTCACATCCCGAAAGAACGTCCCCCGATATCGCTCAGCTGATTCGCTATCGACTGGCAAGGATTCAAGGGATCCTGCTTCAGGCAGACCTCAATCCGGCACATGCGCTGGAGTTCGAGGTCCCCCTCGATCCTGTATATTCCGAGGCGGCGGCATGAGAAGCCTGACCACAATCGCATTCTGGACTCTCTTTGCCGGACAATGCATCTTCAGCTTTACCATGTTTGAACAATGGAACTCAAATGTATTGATTCCATTCATGATTTTTATCGCCGCAGCCACCTTGCTGTTCGGAAAAAACCAAGCACTTTTGTTTTATCTGCTGATATTTCTCATCCTGATCGGCATCTATGAAACTCATGCTGATTCTGTTGTATATTATGAAGATAAAGCCTCCGGCACCGGAATTGCCCTGCTGATCATATTCTCCGTCTCCTATTTAAAGGAGAAGGTTGACGGCATCCGGGAACTGAACCGGGAGCTAGACAGTCTGGTCAGGAAGCGCGACCGGGAACTGACCCGACTGACTGATGAACTCCTCGAAAATGCGGAAAACAGGCGCAGGATACTGGGGCAGGAGCTCCATGATGGTATCGGACAGCAGCTCACCGGCATTAAACTGCTCTGTTCCTCTCTGGAACTTCAGCTGAAGCAGGAATCGACCACTCCGGCCGGACTGGCTCACCAGCTGTCCGAAAAGGCATCAAATGCTCATGATGACATCCGCATGATCGCCCGCACACTGTTCCCGGTACGCATTGCACACGTCGGTCTGTATGCCGCAATCGATGAAATGATTGCCTGTTATTCCGAACTGCACCGAAAATACATGCGGGTGATTGAATGTTCCGACATGCGCAGGATGACCGAACCCCTTGCTCTCCAGCTCTACCGGATGTGCCAGGAATGCTGCACCTTCCTTCTGGAACACAGCAACGCAAACTCAATCATCATTACCTTAAGAACCGAAAACGGCTGTTATGTCGTCGAGATCGAACACGACGGACAGGTCAACATAAAGGATGAAACACGCTCCATTTATAATCTTATCCGGTACCGGGCCGACAGAATAAAGGGCTCCCTGCGAACAACAGTAAACGATATTTCAAAGCGTTCTGTCATTTATTTTAAAGTTCTGGAGCCCTTGAATCAAACTCATTAATCCTTCAGGCATGAACCGGTGATTTGTAGACAACATATTATACTTTCATTAGCGTGGACCGGATATATTGCATTTTCATTCAGAATGTATCCTGTTTTAAATGTTAATGTTGCAATCCCGAGTTTTGCGCTGGTTGCCATAACATCCTGGATACTCGGCACCAAAGCCGGACTGATTTCCACATTGCTCAGTATGATATACCACGCTTATCTACTGAGTTTTCTCTTTAGCGATCAGTTTCTATGCTATCAGACCAAACTCACCAGCCCTTTACTCTATATACTGATCTCTTTTACAGCGGGATATCTTCGCCGGAATCATGACGGCATCCGGGAACTGAATCGGGAGCTTGACAGTCTGGTCAGGAAGCGCGACCGGGAACTGACCCGACTGACCGATGAACTCCTTGAAAATGCGGAAAACAGGCGCAGGATACTGGGGCAGGAACTCCACGACGGTATCGGACAGCAGCTCACCGGTATTAAACTGCTCTGTTCCTCTCTGGAACTTCAGCTGAAGCAGGATCCGGCCACTCCGGCCGGACTGGCTCACCAGCTTTCTGAAAAGGCATCAAATGCTCATGATGACATCCGCATGATCGCCCGCACACTGTTCCCGGTACGCATTGCATACGTCGGTCTGTATGCCGCAATCGATGAAATGATTTCCTGTTATGCGGAACTGCACCGAAAATACATGCGGGTAATTGACCGCTCTGAAATGCACGGACTGTCCGAGCCTCTCGCCCTTCAGCTCTACCGAATATGCCAGGAATGCTGCACCTTCCTTCTGGAATACAGCAATGCAAACACAATCATCATTACCCTGCGATCCGGGAAAGACCGTTATATTGTCAGGATCGAGCACGACGGACAAGTCGACATAAAAGACGAAACGCGCTCTATTTACAATCTTATCCGATACCGGGCCGACAGAATAAAAGGCTCCCTGCGGACCGCAGAAAAAGATATCTCAACGCGTTCTGTCATTTACTTTGAAACCCCAATACCCACACACTGAAACAGAAATGAAAAAATTCGGAATCAAAACCTATCTGGCAACATGGACCCTCTATATTCTCTTTGCATTCTCCGCCTTTCCACAGCTCACCATAACCGTCATGCTGTTCTCCATTCCCCTGACGATGCTCGGCGGATGGATTTTTCTGTATCGCGGAGCTCTTATTACCACAGCAATAACCATCCCGGTCCATTTTCTCTTATTGACCACATATTCCAACGACCCTGAACTTATCCTCGAGAGCTTCAACCCCTTCGGCATCATTTCCCAACTGATTTTCTCATGCGGAACCGCACTGCTTCGCTCCACCCAACTGGAATACAAACGCCTCAACGAATCTCTGGAGGAAATCGTCCACGAACGCACAAAAGACCTGGAAAAACTGACCCAGTATCTGATCGATGCGCAGCAGCTGGAAAGCCGCGAACTTAACGCCAGTTTATTAAAACAACCCTACAGTGAACTCAAATCCATGCTGGCAACCAGTGAACTTCTAAAACAGCGACTGAAGGAAGCCAACCATCCCCGACTGTCCGATGCGGAAGAAATTTCCAGCATCATCAGCTCATGTATCTCACAATTACGGGCTATGGATGAGAATACGCTGAACACCATGCCCCACGGTGAAGACCTTAGAACCAGCCTTGAAAATCTAAAAAAACAAAGTGAACAGCTTTATGACGTGGAATTCAGAATCGAAGACCATCCCGCCTGGGCAACGATAGACGACAGCAAAATACGCTTTCTCAGCGAAATCATTTTCGAAGCGGTATCCAATGCCCTCCGTCATGCCGACCCCAAACAGATCATCGTCGGCATCATGCAGGATTCCTCGGCAACAACCGTATTCATCGAAAATGACGGAAAACCGTTCTCATTCACTACCCGGGAAGGAATGGGACTTCCGCTCATGCGGTTTCGTGCTTCAAAAATCGGAGCAGAACTATCCATCGACCCTTCACATACACTTTCCACCCGGGTTACATGTAAATTCGCGTCAAATAAGTAGTTAATAGTCAAAAAAGCTTTTCCCACCGAGTTGAATGCCGCTAAAACGGGTTCACTATGAATTCACTGGTTATTGCAGCTGTAGCTGCCGTTCTATACATCATCGCATATTATACTTACGGACGCTTTCTGGGCCGTAAAATTTTCAGAGTCGATCCCACGGCCAAATGCCCCAGCGAAACCCATCACGACGGCATCGATTTTGTAGCCACCGACAAAACCGTCCTTTTCGGACACCATTTCACCTCCATCGCCGGTACCGGCCCCATTGTCGGCCCGGCAATTGCCGTCATCTGGGGATGGGTTCCCGCACTGATCTGGATTCTGGTCGGCTCTATCTTCATGGGAGCCGTCCACGACTTCGGATCCATGATGATTTCATTGCGCCATGAAGGCCGCACCATCGGCGACATCGCCGGAACCGTGATCAATCCTCGCGTAAAATCACTCTTCATGCTCATCATCTTTTTTGCGCTATGGCTCGTCATCGCCATATTCGGCGTCGTCATCGCCGCGGTTTTTGCCATTTTTCCTAAATCGGTTATTCCGGTATGGCTGCAGCTGCCTATTGCCGTCTGGCTCGGATTCATGGTGTACAAAAAAGGGAAATCGCATATCACCTACGGTATCATCGCAACAATTCTCATGTATGCCACCATTGTTCTCGGTGCCGCTTTTCCGATCAATATGCCTGACGCCTTCGGCATGAGCAGTGTCGGTATCTGGGTGATTGCCCTGCTGATCTATGCCTACGTGGCCTCCACCCTCCCCGTCACCGTACTGCTGCAGCCGCGCGACTATATCAATGCTTTCCAGCTCTGCATCGCAATGGGATTGCTGCTTCTGGGCATCATCGTAACCCATCCGCCCATGATTGCTCCTCCCACCAATCTCGATGCCGAAGGCGCCCCCTCCCTTTTCCCCATTCTTTTCATCACCGTGGCCTGCGGCGCCATTTCCGGGTTCCACTGTCTGGTCTCCTCCGGCACCTCATCCAAACAATGCGATGCCGAAACCAGCGCCCAGCCGATCAGTTACGGCGGCATGCTGCTCGAGGGCATGCTGGCCATCATCGTTATCATCGCCTGCGCCGCCGGAATCGGGCTCGGCCTGGAAAAAGACGGCACCCTCTACACCGGGGTTGCCGCCTTCAATCACCAGTATTCCAGCTGGGCCGCCGCCGGCGGGCTGGGCGCTAAAATCGAAGCCTTTGTGACCGGGGCCTCCAACATGATCTCCGGCATCGGCCTGCCCAGAGACGTTGTACTGACCCTCATGGGTGTTTTTGTTGCCTCCTTTGCCGCCACCACACTTGACACCGCCACACGCCTTCAGCGTTACATTATTTCCGAAATCGCCGAAACCGTGAACGTTCCGGCCATCGGGAAAACACACCCCGCCACCTTTATCGCCGTAGCCACAGCTCTCGCCCTTGCTTTCTCCAGCGGCGGCGGGAAAGGTGCTCTCGCACTATGGCCGCTCTTCGGCGCCGTCAATCAGCTGCTCGGCGGCCTCGCCCTGCTGGTCGTTACCGTCTGGCTCGCCCGCAAAAAAATAAACATCATCTTCACCGCTCTCCCCATGGTCTTTATGATTGCCATGACGGTATGGGGCATGAGCATTAATCTTCTCTCCTATTACACCGGCGAAAAGTGGTTGCTATTCGTCATCGGAAGCATCATCACCGTTCTCCAGACCTGGATGATCATCGAAGGTATCGTCGTACTCGCCAAACTCAGACGAAATTAGTCTGCATTCCGTATTGCCTATGTTTTCCAAACTCTGGAACACTCCCTTCTCCACGCAATACAAGAACAGGAAACGGAGCTCGGTTCATGGAACATTTATATAAAGAAATTCTCAACAATATTGGCGAAGACCCTTCCCGCGAAGGACTGATAGACACCCCGAAACGCGCGGCAAAAGCCATGGAATTTCTCACTAAAGGATATCATCAGAAGCTGGAGGATGTCATCAACGATGCCATTTTCACCGTTGAAGACAACCATATGATTATTGTCAAAGACATCGAACTCTACAGCCTCTGCGAACACCATATGCTTCCCTTTTTCGGCAAATGTCACATCGGCTATATCCCTGAAGGCAGAGTCCTCGGCGTCAGTAAACTGGCCCGTATCGTCGATCACTTTGCCCGACGCCTCCAGATTCAGGAACGCCTGACCAACCAGGTTGCCACCACTCTCATGAGCACAGTGAACGCAGAAGGTGTCGGCGTTGTGATCGAAGCGCAGCACCTCTGTATGATGATGCGCGGTGTTGAAAAACAGAATTCCTGTATGGTCACCTCCGCCATGCTCGGCAGCTTCCGCCGAGAACAGACCACCCGGAACGAATTTCTTAAACTCATTGGAAAATAATTCTTTAAGCAACAACTTTAGAAAATCATTTTCTTATATCGAAAAATAATCTTTATCCGGGCTTAACTTTTTGTAACAACCTCCTTAAATAATTTCGGAGGATCTACGATGAAGTACCCGTATTTTGCTGCACTTATTCTAGGGTGCTCACTTTCTTTGCAGGCCGGAACACAGCTTTCTTTTGAAACAGAAACGAAAACCCGCATCGATTATGAGGGTCACAAAACGAATATAGTTCATGCGGGTTCTCTATCGGTCTATCTGGGGGCCGATGTAATCGACATGGCCGCAAAAAACGACATCAGAATCTACGACTATAAAACCCGAAAAATCCACACCTCCTCCGGAAACGGCTTCCAGCAAAGTTCCCTCTATAGCGACATCGGCTTCCGTTCCGCCGAATTTCGAAACCGGCTTAAAATCGGCGATATGCTGGCCGCAGCCGGTATGCAGGAAAACCCGATGGATCGGGTTCTGATGGAACATCTTTTTTCAATGCGATCCGGAAAAGCGGCAGAATTAAAACGGCAGAACAGGAAAACGGAAATCCAGATAAGCCATAACGCAAAACCGCTGCTCTCTTACAGCACCAACGGGATATCAGCTCAAAACCAGCTGAAGGCACCCTTTTTCGTTTTCCTTCGAATCAGATTCGGAATTCATCCCGATATCATCGACGAACTGACCACACTGGATTATATCCCCGAACAACTGATCATCAATCAGTACAACACCGGGCAACAGGAGGAAATCAGCCTCAAACTCACCGAAGTCAGTACAGATGCCCGCCGCCCGGAACGGGATCTGCAGAAAAACCGGATTTCCAATCCCGCTTCCGTTTACGTTCCGGCTCAGAAAGCCATGCAGATGAGCAGGTCCGACTATGATGCCGCATGCACATCTCTCTTAACCCGCGCCTCCGAACACGCAGGGGAAGGTGAAATGCTGGACGCCGCATGCCTGTTTTTAAGCGCCGGACTTGCAACCGGTATACAGGATATGCCCGCCGCCTTTTTCGACTGGAAGGAAAGCATCATCGCCGACCCGGATGTGACAGCCATGTTTTCCGCACTCTCCCCCCGGTCAGAGGAAGAAGCTGAAAAAGCCCTTGAAACCCTGGATAGACTCTATAACAAAACCGCTGACGGAAAATTCACACTCCTGATCTTTAAAGCCAACATCCTTGAATCACTGGGAAAACCCGAAGAAGCGACCGAATGTTTTATCAAAGCACTCGGTCAGGAACCGGCCATTGTCGGCGCATGGAAAGACCTTGGCAACATCTACTACAACATGTTCAACACACAGGAGGCATGGACATGCTGGGATACCGCACGCGCGCTCAATCCGCAACATCCCTTCCTCAAGGAAATCCGGGAACTCGAACGATCCCTCGAAAAACAAAACCCCGGTTTCTTTCCGCCTTCCCCGTAACCGCACCCTTGAAAGAGCATCATCGATAAAATCCGGCCCTTTTCACACTTTCATATACAGAATCCGTACTTTTCAATATTTATCTTCCGCATTCACAGCCCCTTTCTCTTCCGGAATATCCCGTGTCTGAATGTCCACACACAAATGCGTAAATAATTTCCAATCTCAGGAAAAATGAGAGATCATCGCTGAATGATCACACTCACAAAAGTTTCCTATGTTCACGAAGCCGATTTTCTGCGAATGAGACTCGAAGAAGCTGGTATCGAGTGTTTTATTCCGGACGAAAATTTAGCCGCTATTTATCCGCTTTACTCCGGGGCCATTGGCGGAATCCGCATACAGGTTCATGAGAAAGATCTGGAGCGGGCAAGACAGCTCCTTTAAAGCCAGCCAACCCGTGGCAAAAAACTGCATGCATTTTACGGAATGCCGCATTTCGGGCTCGGTTTCATTTGCTATCTTTCAACCTTTGTAAAACCGGATTAAGGAATGGGATGATGAAACACGCTCTGATTTTTACCGCCCTGCTGGCCACAGCCGGACTCGGCCGGGCAGCCGGCGATGAACGGCCGAACATTATCTGGCTGATGGCCGAGGATATGGGAACCGATCTGGAATGTTACGGCATGCCGGCCGTCAGAACACCGAACCTCAATAAAATGGCCGAAGAGGGTATTCTTTTTAAGCACGCCTACGTCGCCAACCCCATCTGCTCACCAAGCCGCTCCTCCATGATGGTCGGCTGCAACCAGACACTCTTCGACGCTCATCACCATCGCTCCAACCGCGACAAACCGATTCCGGAACCCTATAAACCGTTCACAGTTTTTCTGCGAGATGCCGGCTATACCTGTATTCTCGGCAGCGAATATGTTCTCAGCAACGGCCGTAAAATCGACTGCAATTTCAAGCATGAACCAACCGGACCTTACGATGGAGTTGAGCACTTCGGCCTCTTTGACAAACTGGATGTGGCCACGCCTGAAGATCAGCCGTTTTTCCAGCAGATTCAGCACAAAGTGACGCATCGCGGTGACTGGTGGAATAAAATCCGCAAGGAATCCAAACATCCGGTTTCCGTTGATGACGTGGTTCTGCCGCCCTGGATTGCGGATACGCCGGAAACGCGTTACGACTGGGCCGCCTATCTCGATACCGTTGAATATATGGACAACGAGGTCGGTATTATCCTTGAGGATTTAAAAACCAAAGGACTGGATAAAAATACCATCGTTGTTTTCATCGCCGACAACGGCCGCTGTAATCTCCGCGGCAAAGGCTATCTCCACGATACCGGAACCCATGTTCCCATGATTGTCTGGGGACCGGGACTCATTAAACCGGGTCAGGTTGTGGAGGACATTGTAATGACCACCGATATTACAGCAACCATTCTCAAACTGGCCGAAGCCGAAATGCCGGACTATCTCGATGGGAACCCGATTTTCGGCGTCGAAACCCCGGTCTACCGCGAATATGCCCGTTCCGCCCGCGATATCTGGGACGAAATTGACGAATGCTCCCGCAGTATCACCACTCGTAAATTCGCCTATATTAAAAACCATATGCCTGAAGTTCCGTGGGATGCCCACCAGGCCTATCTTGATTTGAACCGACCGGCAATCCACGTCATGCGCCGGCTCAAGGCCGAAGGAAAGCTCAGCGGCGCACCGCTGGCCTATATGGCGGACTCCAAGCCCCCGGAAGAACTCTACGATCTCGAAAAGGATCCGGATCAGCTCAATAACCTTGCCACAAACCCGGAATACGCCGAAGTGCTCAAAAAAATGCGTTCAATTGAACAAGAGTGGCAGGCCGCCAACCATGATATGGGACTGGCCGACCTAGGGCAACGCGTTCCGGAAATGACCATGGAATGGGCGGCGCAGACCGAAGCCGGTGTAAAAAAACGGGCCCCCGAACTCTGGAAACGACTGGAAGCCGGCGAGCTGATGGAAACCCAGCAATTTAAAAAATACCGCGATGACCACCAGAAAAAGAAAAAACAGTAAAATGAAAACCATCATTAAATCCACCCTGCTCTCACTGTTTACGCTGTCAGCCGTTGCTCAATCGGCAGCGCCCCCGAATATTCTGTTCATTATTGCCGATGATGCATCAATGAACACCTTCGGGGCATATGGCGGCACCATGATTGAAACCCCGGCGTTTGACCGCCTCGCAGAAGGAGGTGCGATATTCAAACAGGCCTATAACTGCAATCCAAAATGTGCACCGGCACGGGCCTGTCTGGTCACCGGGCGCTACAGCTGGCAGCTTGGCGCTGCCGCGAACCACTGGCCGGAATTCCCTGCCGAATTCAAATTCTATCCACACCTGCTGATGAAACACGGATTCCATGTGGGTTACACCGGAAAGGGCTGGGGACCGGGCTCCTATGCTACCGAACACAACCCGGCCGGACCGGCATATAACAACCTTAAAGAAAAACCGCCGTATAAAGGAATCAATCCGGTCAATTATGCTGCAAATTTCGAAGTCTTTCTGGATGAGAAACCGGCGGAAACGCCGTTCTGCTTCTGGCTCGGAACCTATGAACCTCACCGGTTTTATGAAAAGGATTCCTGGAAACGTGCAGGCATGAAGCTGGAACAGGCGGAAGTACCGCCCTTCTATCCGGACAATGAAACCATCCGTGGCGACCTGCTGGACTACGCGCTGGAAGTAAAACATTTCGATAAACACATCGGCCTGGCCATACGGGCCCTGGAAGAGCGGGGGCTTCTGGAAAACACCCTGATTCTGGTCACATCCGACCACGGAATGCCTTTCCCGCGGATAAAAGGCCAGATCTATGAAGAAGGTTTTCACGTTCCGCTCGTCGCCTATTGGAAAGGTGTCGTGAAACCCGGGCGGATCATTGATGATTTTGTCAGCTTCCCGGACGTCGCCCCGACCATCATGGAAGCTGTCGGAATGCAGCCGCATGAACAGATGACCGGGAAAAGTTTTCTCGATCTACTGAAATCGGAGAAATCCGGACAGATTGACCCCTCCCGGAATTTCGTACTTCTTGGCAAAGAACGGCACGATACCGGCCGTGCCGATGGAAAAGGCGGAACCGATCTCGCCTATCCGGTGCGGGCTATCCGCACAAAAGATTTTCTCTATGTGCATAATATCAAACCGGACCTCTGGCCCGCCGGAAATCCGGAATACGGCTGGCGTAATGTCGACAATAGCCCGACCAAATCCTATCTCACTGCGCTGCAGCCGGATGATCCTGAATATAAATTCTACGAAATGAGCTTCGGCAAACGCCCGGAGGAAGAACTCTACCAGATCCGGAAAGATCCGAACTGCATGAACAATCTCGCCGGGAACCCGGAATACGATGCCGTCAGAAAAGAACTGAGAGAACGTATGGAGAAAAAACTGACCGTGCAGGGTGATCCACGCACGCTGGGACAGGGCGACATCTTTGATGCGTTTCCATATGCGGGAAAACAATTTGATTATCAAACCGGCAAACCGGTCCAGAACAGAAAGAAAAAATGATGAAAAAAACACTTCTCCTCTCCCTGCTGGCACTATCCTCTCAGACTTTTTCCGGGGCCAACCCGCCCCGTCCACAGCCCAACATTGTTCTGTTTTTTGTGGACGATATGGGCTGGGCCGACCTCGGCTACCGGCAGCCTGAAGTATTTGAAACCCCCAACATCGACCGGCTGGCCGAACAGAGCGTCGATTTTCAGCAGGCCTATATCGCCTGCCCCACCTGCAGCCCCAGCCGCAGCACACTCGTGACCGGCAAACACCCGGCCCGCCTCGAAATCGTGCGCCATATTCCCACCGGCTCCCGTAAACACCCTGAATTCGATAAATACGGCCGCACCGAACAGGAGTACAGCTTCTGGGAAACAGACCCCGCACATTTCCCGGTCCGGAACTGGCTGCCCAAAGAACACATCACCTATGCCGAAGCCCTGCAAGAACTCGGTTATTACAACCTGTTTGTTGGCAAATGGCATCTCGGCCATGAACCTTATCATCCCGTCCATCAAGGCTGGGATAAACAGATCGGCACTTCCAACTGGGGTCATCCTAATTCCGGGTACAACGCTCCCTTCTTTAAAAATTCCGATGTTTATGCCGATGTTAAAGAAGGCTATCTCACAGACAAACTGACCGAAGACACCATTCAGTGGCTTGAAAATTATGATCAGAAAAAACCCTTCATGATTTCGCTCTGGTATTATGCGGTCCACAGTCCGTTTGACGGTCGTCCGGATTACGTAAAACACTTTGAGGCCAAAGGGATTGAAGGAAAATATGCGCATTACGCCGCCATGGTCAAATCCGTCGATGACTCGATCGGTCGGATCCGCAAGGTCCTGAAAGACAAAGGGGTCGACGACAACACCATTATCATTTTCCTGTCTGACCAGGGCGGTGCATTCGATAACCCGCCTTTCCACGGCGGAAAAAAACTCGATACCCTTTATGAGGGCGGCGCACGCGTTCCCTTCCTGTTCTACTGGCCGGGCGTAACCAAAGCCGGAAAAAATCAGAGTATCGTACAGTCTACCGATCTTTTCCCGACACTGATCGAAATCGCCGGCGGAAATCCGGATAAATTTGATGATCTGGACGGGGTTTCACTGAAAGAGACCATCGAGAAAAACAGCACATTGAACCGCGGCGAACCCATCTTCGGCTTCCGCGCCTACGAAGACCTCTATGCTTCCGTACGCGAAGGCGACTGGAAACTGCTCGCCTACCGCTCCGGTACCCTCAAGCTGTACAATATTGCACAGGATACCGGAGAGACTAACGATCTCGCCTCTTCCCTTCCCGAAAAGGTGAAAGAACTCAAAGCCAAGCTGATTGACTGGGAAAAGGAGATGAACGTCGAAAAATATTCCGGTGTACAGTAGATGAAACTGCTTTCCTCAATCTTTATCATGGCCAGTGCCTGTACCTTTGCCGGAGGCCCCGTTCAAGTGCTTTTTCTTGGCGGACAATCCAATATGGGCGGGCACGGAAACTATGATGCGCTCTCTGAAAACGACCGGAGCCGCATCGAAGCTGTCGCCCCCCGCGTAATGCTCAGTCGGAACGGCGGCCCTGCAACCCCACTTGCCCCGCTTGCATCTGAATATGCGCTGAAAAAACGCGGATTCATCAATTGTTTTGGCCCGGAGATGTTTATCGGTCTGACACTGGCTGAAAAAAATCCTGATCAGGAATTTCTGTTGATTAAAATCGCTCAAGGCGGAACTGCGCTCTATGGAGCCTGGAATCCGGAATGGTCAGAGGAAAAAGCAAAAGCCGTCGAGGCCGGACCCCGCAAACAGCAGATGAAACTCTATCAGCAGCATATCAGTGTCATCCAAGAAAACCTGGCGCAGCTGGAGGCTCAAGGACGGAAATATAACCTCATCGGCATGGTCTGGATGCAGGGTGAAAATGATGCGGCAAAAGAAATCTCTGCGCGCAGCTATAAGGCCAATTTGAAAAAATTAATCGCCGGTTACCGCAACACTTTCAACCAGCCCGACCTGCCGTTTATTGCCGGACAAATCAACTCCCGCTATGGAGATTTTGAAGAAGGCCCCGCCATGGTACGACAAGCGTTTATCGATGTTGCTGACGATGATGCTCTGGTGAAAGTCATCCGAACTGTGCCCCGTCCACCGTGGAACGATTTCCCGAAGCATGAGGACCAGGTTCACTACAATACTATCGGTCAGAAGCGCCTTGGCCTGGCCATGGCCGACGCGCTGCTTGCACTCCAGCAGGAGCAAATAGAATCAACCAATCAATAAACCTGAGCTCTCACCCTCGACATCCGTTACCAAAACACGTCATCCGATAAGACCGTTGGTCACAACAACATCCGATCTTTTCCGGGTGGCCGCATTTTTAACGATCTTAAAGAAACGCGAGGAAACAGCCCATCTACGCCGTTATCGGACATAATCTTTACGTGATATCTGATATTTTGATCTCTGCTCTTCGGTTATTCTGACACACTTAATCAATATAAAGGATTGTCATGAAAACATTACATCTTGTGGTGATTGTTCTGATTACATGTATTCAGACCATGGCCGAAAAACCGAATATTATCCTATTCGTCTCCGATGACCACGGTCTTGATGCACTAGGTTGTTATGGTAATCCTATTATTAAAACGCCCAATATGGACCGACTTGCAGCCGATGGTGTCCGTTTCACCCGGGCCTACTGCACCAGCGCCAGCTGTGCGGCCAGCCGCTCCGTCATCCTGACCGGGCAATTCGGTCATGCCTCCGGCTCCTACGGTCATGTGCACGATTATCACCACTTCAGCACGTTCGACACTGTAAAGTCACTGCCTGTTATGCTCTCCGAAGCGGGTTATCATACCGCTCAGATCGGCAAATACCACGTGGCGCCCGAATCGGTATATAAATTTGATATCCGCTATGAATGTGATCCGAGATCCACTATCGAAATGGCGGAAACCGTCACACCCTCCATACAGCAGAATAAACCGTTCTTTCTCTATTTCTGCCCCGACGACCCCCATCGCGGTCATCCGTTCACCCCCGACCCCTGGGATGCACCGAATTCTTTTGGAAACAAAGCAGAACCCTATCCCGGCGAAACCATCGTTAAATATGATCCGAAAGAAGTCATAGTCCCTCCCTTTCTGCCGGATACCCGCGAATGCCGTGAAGAACTGGCCCAGTATTATCAATCCATCAGCCGCATCGATCAGGGACTCGGCAGACTGCTGAAGATCCTTGAAGAATCCGGAAAAGCTGATAACACCGTTATTATTTATATCTCCGATAACGGTATCGCTTTCCCCGGGGCCAAAACAACGGTATACGAACCAGGCATTAAACTCCCCTGTATCGTCAAGGATCCCCGAAGCGATTTTAAAGGCCGGATCAACAACTGCATGATCTCCTGGGTCGATCTCACCCCCACCATTCTCGACTTCGCTAACGTGGCTTTTGACAAAAAGCGTTTCCACGGTCGATCCTTTGTTCCCGTTCTCGGCAAACAAAACGACAAGGATTGGAACACCATTTATGCCGCACATAATTTCCATGAACTGACCATGTACTATCCCATGCGCGTCATTCGCGAAAACAACATGAAGCTGATCTGGAATATCGCCTATGGCCTGAAATACCCGTTTGCATCCGATCTATGGGCGGCCTCCACCTGGCAGAGCGTATACCGGAATAAGGGCGAATACTTCGGGCACCGAAAAGTGCAGGACTATCTCTACCGTCCTGAGTTTGAACTTTATGATCTGGAAAAAGATCCGGAGGAAAGCAATAACCTTGCTGACAACCCGGAGTATGCCGACCAACTGGAAAGTATGAAGAAAAAAATACAGGCCTTCCAGCTGGACACCAATGATCCCTGGCAGATTATCTGGGGGAACAAATCCAGGATGCAGGGCACCGGTGTGAATTTATAGGTCTTTCCGGAAATCACCGGATCGGCCCGTCCTTCAAACCGGAGCCAACGCCACCTTCCGCCCGACCACCTGCAGATTATCGTTCAGCTCCGTTTCATTTTCCATCTGGGAAACACAGCAGGAAAGATGCGGGTTCTGCAGCGCCCAGAGATAGGATTTGGCAAACAGAGAAAGGTGTTCATCCGGGAGCGTGGCATTCAGCTTTTCTGCCCGCCACGGCGGCTGATTTCTCATACTGAACAGTTTTGCCACTTTCATGGCAATGAGACCCATGCCGGACTGATGAGCACTATAAATCGCCGAATCCAATGCCGCATGGTTGGCAATGTTATAGGCAAACATCGCCACATCATAAAAACCGACCCGCGAAGCATTCAGCAGATTCCCGGTGACATCGTTATGAAAAGATACTGCCGATGCCCGGATCATTCCTTTCTGCTTAAATTCAGAAAAAAGCTCTTCCACAAGGTCATCCATCAGTTCCGGCAGAGCGGAACCGTGCGGCAGATACAGCACATCAACATAATCGCTCTGCAGCCGTTGCAGCGATTCTTCCAACAGCTTATGCGCGTTCGCCTTGATGCGTTTCCGCCACGCATCGGTCATACCGTATTCTTTGAGAACCACATAGCGCAGATAGGCCTTATCAAACTGCTTCTCCTGACCTCCGAAATAGTTGATATGATATCCCGGCCGCTTCACCGTTCGTTCTGCCAGCAGATCCTGCGATGCTTTCCGCAGTTGCTCCTGCCGGGCGGCAGGCAGTCCCTTCAGAATTTCCTGAACACACCGCTCAACCATGCCGTAATAGGCACTCAGTTTGGTGGACACAAAGATACGGTCCCGGTTCCCGGACTGCCTTAAATAGCGCCCGATATTTGCCTCCACTCCACCCTGACTATAGGCCGAAGCGCAATCGAAATAGTTAACCCCGCGCTCCAGACTCCGGTCAAACAGCGGATAGCTGTCCGGCGAGGTAAACGGAAAAGTCCCCAGAACGATTTCCGAAACCATGAACCCGGTACGGCCCAATGGCCGATAACTCATGCCTTCGATTTTATTCCGCCACTCCACGGCACCGGCATCTGCCGGAGTCGCACGGACTGCAGTAGGGCTGATCGACCCGATCAGCGGGATCGAAGAAGCGGATGTTCGTAAAAATGACCGACGGGTTTCAGGTGACAGGCTCATAAAGGGAAGCTAATCGATCACCTTTTACACATCAACTCATCTTATGGCCAGTTTCACCTGATCCGGCTGCAGCCCCTCCGATTCCGCGATTACCCGGACTTTTCCACTCTGTTTTCCGGCTTTTACAATCAGCAGACACATCCCGCTGAAGGCCTCTCGGTAATTCGCCTGAAACGGAGCGGTTGTTGAAGCATTTCCGTTTCCTACCGCGGCAATGGTTCCCGCACCCTCCACACTGAACTTCACAGTATTGTCCGCCAACGGACACAAGCTACCTTCCGCATCTTCAATGCGGACTGTCACATAACAGAGATCAGAACCGTCTGCAGCCAATCTGGTTCGGTCCGGAATCAATCTGATTTTCGCCGGTGCTCCGGCCGTTCTGATTTCCTTATCGGCAACTGCTTTTCCTCCGATATAACCCACCACCCGGATCGAACCGGGTTCATAGGGAACATCCCAGGAGAGGCGATACGGCGAATCAAAATAATCTTTTTCATACCGGTTGAATTTCACCGGCAGACGCGTCAGATCTTTGCCTTTCACTTTCCGACCCTGCGACACTCCGTTTACGAACAGCTCAGCCTCTTCGCAATTCGTATAGGCCATTACCGGAATCATTTCATGCCCGGACTCCTCCCAGTTCCAGTGCGGCAGCACATGCACCATCGGTTCCTGCGTCCACTGACTCTGATAGAGATAAAACCGGTCTTTCGGAAAACCGCAGAGATCCACCGCCCCGAAATAGGAGCTCCGGCACGGCCAGTCATCATTCCAATACCCATTCGTACTGTTATCCCGGCCGCCATACGGAGTCGGCTCTCCCAGATAATCAAACCCCGTCCAGACATATTCCCCGTAAACTTCCGGATTCAGCTTCAACTGGTGGAATTCCACATCCGGCGGATACGCCCACGGCGGGCCGATAATGTCGTAACTGGTAACCTGTTTTGATTCATGCGTCTTATATTTTTCAATCGGAAGATGATAGACGCCTCGACTGCTCGTACACGAAGACGTTTCAGAACCAACCACGGGATTATTCGGCAGATATTCATTTACCGGATCACCGTAAGCCAGCGGTTTATAATTCATTCCGGCAATATCAACCTGCGCCGCCATACCGGTTTCATAAGGTCCCGGCCACCAGTTGAATCCACAGGTCGTCGGCCGCGTGGTATCCATTTCCTTCACCCAGTCATTCAGCTTTTTCGCCATTTCCGGGCCGATTTTCGCATCGCGCTGTTCCAGTATTTCATTACCGATGCTCCACATGAAAACCGAAGGATGATTCCGGTCCCGCCTGATCATATCCTTCAGATCCCGCTCACCCCATTCCGCAAAAAACGTATTATAGCCATTGGGTACCTTTGCAATTTCCCAGACATCGAACGCCTCGTCCTGAACCAGAATGCCCATCTCATCGCAAAGGTCCAGCAGTTCGTTCGATGGCGGATTATGGCTGGTACGGATCGAATTCACCCCCATCTTCTTCATGATCTGAAGCTTCCGCTCATCCGCACGCCGATTCAC
This sequence comes from Verrucomicrobia bacterium S94, assembly GCA_004299845.1. NCBI lineage: Bacteria > Pseudomonadati > Verrucomicrobiota > Verrucomicrobia bacterium S94. The sequence continues at coordinate 1,870,832 of CP036201.1, forward strand.
GATCGCACCCAGCGGGCCGTTATCATGATGCAGACAGACGCCCTGAATCCGCACCGGGCGACCGTTCAGCCTGAATTCCTTTTTGGTGAATTCCAGCGTCCGGAAACCAAAACGGTTTTCAACCCGATCAATCTCTTCACCCGCTTTTCTGACCGTGGTCACCAGTGTATACAGATTCGGCGTATCAAGATCCCAGCGCTTCGGCTTTTCCACCGTCATCGTCTGAAAACCGGTTACTGTTCCCGGAAGTTCAAGCTGCGCCACCGTTTTACCGGAGGGACTGACCACCTCATGCATTACCGAAAGCGTCTGATCTTCCGGCACATCGCCGGCGAGTTCCGTGCGAACCGCGACTTTTCCAATGCGATCGCTGATCTCCGGCGTTTCAATCGTTACACCCCATTGCTTCACATGAACGGGATTACGATAATCCAGCCACACATTGCGGTAAATACCGGCACCGGGATACCAGCGTGTAGACAAATCTTCAGGTTGCAGACGAACCGCGATCACATTCGCAGCACCAAACTTCAGAAATTTTGAAATGTCGTATTGAAACTCAATGTATCCATACGGACGGTTACCGACAAAATGTCCATTCACCCACACATGTGCATTATACATCGCCCCATCAAAGGTAATCAGGACCTTCTTATCCGCAGCGGACGCCGGCACATTAAATGTTTTCCGGTACCAGCCTGTACCATGAAACGGCAAGCCGCCGGAGCGGGCATTATATTTTACGTCAAAAGGTCCTTCAATCGCCCAATCGTGCGGCAAATCGAGACTGCGCCACCCCGAATCATCAAATGCCGCAGTTTCTGCCCCTTCAGCTTTGCCTTTATGAAATTTCCACCCCTCGTTGAAGGACTCATGCATCTTAAAACCGGAAAGTTTACGCGAAGACATCGCCCCGACCGACGCCGTCATTGCCACAGTTGCACCCACAAAATACCGTCTGTTCATACCCATCTCCTGCCATTAAAAACAGCGGTGATCGTCGCACAAACCGTCCACAGAGTAACGCGCAGATGACTAGATCTTTCGGTCAGAACTTCAGGCCGTCGAAGGCCGAAAGACATTCACACACCGCCGCTTTGAGCGGCTCCGCTCCACCCGCCACATCCGATTCGATATTAATCGGAATCTGCGGATCATGAAGGGATTTACGCGCAAGAATCCAGCCGTCGGCCGTCGTGACATGCACACCTTCAAAGTTGTTCGGCGTCAGCGACCAGCCCTCCTGTTTTTCAACAAAAGCGCTAAAGGTGTCCAGCACCCTGTCGGCATAAGCCGAAAAATCATCCACCAGAATCTGTGGACGGAACTCAATAGCTTCAGCCGGTTCCGGCAGTTCGGCAATCAGTTCATCCACGGTGCCCGCACCCGCCGCCTTGAGTCTGGCGATTTTGATCAGAATTTTGGCGATCTGATAGGCACCGTCGTCGAGAAAATAGTTTTCCTTCAGCGCCCCGTGACCCGAGGTTTCCAATGCCAGAAAACTCGGAGTCCCGGATGCATTCAGACGAACCGCCTCGTTAATCACATTTTTATAGCCGCGTTTGAAACGATGATGCACCCCGCCCAGTTTTTCCTCTATCCACCATTTCAGACCGGTGGACGTCACGGAATCCGTCACAATCGTGGAACCCGGATGCTCTTCGAGCACAATCGCCGCCATCAGCGCAATAAAACGGTTCCGGTTGATCGGTTTTCCGTTTTTGTCCACTGCACCGGCACGGTCCACATCGGTATCAAAAATGATGCCGAAGTCCGCTTCATTCTTTTTCACAGCGGAAATAATCGCTTCCATCGCAGTTGCATCTTCCGGATTCGGAATATGATTCGGAAACGATCCGTCAGGTTCCAGAAACTGACTGCCTTCAGTATCAGCCCCCAAAGGCTGAAGAACATGATCCACAAAATAACCGCCCGCGCCGTTACCGGCATCCACCACGATTTTCAATCCCTCCAGCGGTTTTTCAGCACCGGCCCCTTCCCGGATAATCTTCACCAGGTGCGCCGCATAATCCGCCATCAGATTGATTTTATGAACATGGGAATTTTCCAACGGCTTAAATGCTCCGGTCTCTGCCGCAATCGTGAGAATCTCTTTAATATCCTCTTTGCCGAGTCCGCCTTCACGGGTAAAAAATTTCAGCCCATTGCGGTTGAACGGAAGATGGCTGGCCGTCAGCATGATGGATCCGTCGTAGCCGTGATTTTCAAAAACCGTGGACATAAACATCGCCGGAGTCGATGAAAGGCCACTGTCGAAACAGGCAACGCCCGCTTTTTCCAGGCCCTGGAAGACTCCGGTTTTAATCGCTTCCGCCGAAAGACGGGAATCATTGCCTACCGCAACCCTCAATTCGGTTTTATCCAGCTTCTTCTCCAGCCATTTTGCAAATGCAAAACCGATCGTCCGGGCGATCTCCGGCGTCAGATTCACCGGTTCGCCGTCAACGCCCTCAAGGGCAACTCCACGCACATCGCTGCCATTCTGCAATCTAAAATAGGTATCCATCTTTCATCCCCGATTAAACAATCAAAAGGTTACAACGCTAAAGAGCCGTTCTCCTTAAACGATGCAACCTTTCAATCCGAACATCTGCTTCAGCCCAACAGAGCTTTGGCTTTCTCGTAGACATTTTCAGCGGTAAAACCAAACGCTTTCTGGAGCACCTTAAACGGTCCCGATGCACCGAAGTCATCTTTGGTTATCTTAACCCCACTCATGCCAACATAGCGTTCCCAGCCGAATGAAGTTCCCGCCTCAACCACAATACGTTTGCTGCAGGCTTCCGGAATAACAGTTTTTTTATACTCGGCGTCCTGCTGTTCAAACAGCTCCCAGGAAGGCATATTCACGACACGAACATGGACTCCTTCTCCGCCCAGTTTTTCAGCTGCTTCCAACGTAATCTCCACCTCGGACCCGGTGGCAATCATCAGCAGATCCGGTTCACCATCCCCGTTCTGCCAGAGCGTGTAGGCCCCCTTCTTCAGGTTATCGGCCGCCGGATATTCATCGCGATCAATCACCGGCAGGTTCTGGCGCGTCAGCAGCAGCGCGGTCGGGCCCGACTTATTCTCCAGCGCCGCCACCCAGGCCGCCGCCGTTTCAGTCGGATCCGCCGGACGGATTACGGTCATATTCGGAATCATGCGCAGACTCGCACAGGTTTCAATCGGCTGATGTGTCGGTCCGTCTTCACCCACACAGAAACTGTCATGCGTAAAGACATAAATCACCGGCAGCCCCATCAGTGCCGCCAGTCGAGCCGCCGGGCGCACATAATCGGCAAACACCAGAAACGTTCCGCCGAAAATACGGAAACCGCCGTGCAGCTGCACCCCGTTCATAATGGCGCCCATCGCCAGTTCACGAACACCGAAGTGGAAGTTACGCCCTTCAAACGCATTTTTTCCGATATCGCCCATATCAGCCATATACGTATTGTTCGAAGGTGCAAGGTCGGCCGAACCGCCCACCAGAAACGGCAGTTTCTCTGCGATCGCATTGATCGTTTTTCCGGAAGCGGAACGAGTCGCCAGCGAAGTGCCTTTTTCAAACTCCGGCAGCACATCCTGCAGATCAGGCAGTTCACCTTTCTGCCCGATATCCCACTCCAATGCCTTTTCCGGATTCTGTTGAGCAAACAACGCAAAAGAAGCATTCCAGAGTGCTTCCGTTTCCGCATTTTTCTGCGCGACCGCTTTAAACCCTTCATACACCTCGGCCGGCACGTAGAATTTATCTTCCGGCATGCCGAGGTTTTTCTTCGTGAGCAGAATCTCCTCGTCCCCCAGCGGAGCGCCATGGCATTCATGACCGCCCTCTTTATTCGGGGAACCGAATCCGATTTTGGTATTGCAGATAATTACGGACGGTTTTTCCGTTTCCGCCTGCGCGGCCTCGATGGCGGCGGAAATTTCCTCATGATTATGACCGTCGACCTCCAGCACCTGCCAGTTATAGGCCTCCATGCGTTTGGTCACATCATCCGTATACGTGATATGCGTATCGCCCTCAATCGAAATGAAATTCTGATCGTAAAAAACGATCAGCTTTCCAAGCCCGTGATTACCGGCCAGCGAAAACGCCTCATGCGATACGCCCTCTTCGAACTCACCTTCGGATGCAATAACATAGGTATAGTGATCAACAATCGTGCGGTTATCGGTATTAAAACGGGCTTCAAGCATTTTTTCCGCAATCGCCATACCCACCCCGTTGGTCACGCCCTGTCCCAGCGGACCCGTGGTGGTTTCCACCCCGACCGTATGACCGTACTCCGGGTGACCGGCCGTTTTGGAACCGAACTGACGGAAATTCTTCAGCTCTTCAATCGGCAGGTCATAACCGGCCAGATGCAGGAGCGAATAATGGAGCATCGAACCATGTCCGGCGGAGAGGATAAACCGGTCGCGGTCCGGCCACTGCGGATTCACCGGATTGTGCTTCAGATACTTTGCCCAGAGAACCGCCGCCACATCGGCCATTCCCATCGGCATCCCCGGATGTCCGGATTTGGCGGCCTGAACACCGTCCATCGCCAATCCACGAATCGTATTTGCTACAAGTTTTAGATCCATTCTTCTTTCCTTTTTTTGACTAAAATAAATAGGAATACTAGTGCGGCTATCGGCCCGCTAACAGCCTGAATTACGCAATATATTCCGGATTATCCACCATAAATACTACCAACAGCCCCTATCAGCCCGCTTCAAACCGACAGGAGGGCGCAGAATCACATAAACGCCTTCATTCCGCCACAAACTTATTCCCAAAAATAAGGACGATAATCCAAGGCCCGCCATGAGAGCGGAAACACGGCATTATTAACATAAAAAGCCGATCCCCGAAGGAACCGGCTGTTGCAGAAGATCCTGAGTACGGAACTATTTTGCCATCTTGCAGGCACGCGCATAAATGCCGATAACGTCCTGCGTACGGTTGATAATGATCTGCTCCACATCGTTTTCAATGAGGCCTTCCGACACCGCATAATACTGGTTCGGCATGTACTGACTCAGCAGCGACAGCGAAATCGGATTTTCCTTCAGATTAGAGATCAGTTTTGCAACCGCCGCCTGAATTTTTTCATTCGGCCAATAATAACGCGAACGGTCGGAGAAGCTGTATTTACGCTTATACGCCTGCTCTACGGCATCACCCGGATAATATTTCTTCCAGTATTTCGGCTCTTCCACCATGACGGAGTCAATCACTTCACGCAGTTTCGAGGTTTCAATCCCGCGCGGTGCAAGCATTTCCTCTTCGATCATCGCCAGTGCAAAAAGTGCTTCACGGTAACCGAACGTCAGCCACGGACCGACTTTCAGAATGCAGAAATGGTCCTCCACCAGTTTCGTCAGACCGCTTTCAGACTGATAGTCGGTGGAGTGCGCTTCATAGACAAAACGCTCCTGCTTCATGATCTCTTCGCTCAAACCTTTGGCCGCTTCGCGGTCATAATGGAAAACCTGATCATCTCCGAATTCCACCCCCGGCTGAACCACAACGCCATAAACCCGGTTCCAGGCTTCGGAAAGCCCTTCAGCCTCAAATGCGGCTTTAGTGACTTCGATGGTTTTGATCGCATCCGCCGGTGTAGTCGGTATAACCGTCTCTTCCTCCTCCTGGGCACCGCCCGGAATCGGGACCTCAGTACCGATAATGTAAACCGGAGCCGGCTGATCCGCGCGGAATTCCTTATGGGTCTCCTCCGCAACTTTAGCCATGGCCGCCGCACGGGAGGCCACAATCTCATCCGCCAGCGGCTGATGCCGGTCGCCCTCGTCGTCCGCGCAGAACATCGATGCATCGAGATGGATTTTCTGATATCCGGCCTTCACATATTCCTTAATCAGGGTAAGAGCCTTTTCCATGGCCGGTTCGGCATTTTCATTCTGCCACGCATTCGGCCCCAGATGGTCGCCGCCCAGCAGGATATTGTCTTTATTAAACCCGACCTTGTCAGCAATACCGTGCACATAAGCCACAAAATCCGCCGGTTTCATACCGGTGTATCCGCCAAACTGATCCACCTGATTTGATGTGGATTCGATCAGCAGGATGGATTCATCTTTTTTAGCCTGAAGCATGGAAGCCTCCAGCACGGTCGCCTGGGCGGAACAGACCGAATAGATTCCGGTTCCTTTTCCGGCCCGGTTATCAGCCAGAATCTGCACATATTTTTCTACAGCGTTCATTTTTAACTCCTTTGGAGATTTCAAATTTCAGATTTCAGATTTCAGATTTCAAATCCTCTAATTCAGAACAGTTGTTCTGCATTAGAAGTTGATCATCACTTTCGCCCACAGCTCTTCATTCTTATAAATGACATCGTAGGCATCCTGAATCTGCTCAATCGGGAAGGTATGGGTTTTCAGCGGATCAACATTAATCAGCCCGGCTTCCATCATCCATACGGCAGTGGTCCATTCTGCACCGGGGAACGGCGCAGAATAATTCATCCACGAACCGATAACCTCCAGCTCCTGACGGCTGATCCGTTCAAACTCAGGTCCTGTAAAAGTGATCGGCGCATGGGACGTACCGACCAAAAGGATCTTTCCGCGGCCTTTTGCCACATTGATGGCAGAGATCTTGGCCGGAGCCGCACCGGAGGATTCGAACACCACGTGCGCACCGTCTTCCAGTTCGCGTTCACAAACCTCTTCCAGCGGCTCCTTCATCGGATTGCAGACAATCGTCGCCCCCATTGCACGCGCCATTTCCAGTTTGCCGTCGGAAATATCCGAAGCAACGATTTCACGGCAGCCCATGGCCTTGAAAATCTGAATGGCCAGCAGGCCGATGGTTCCGGCACCGGTGACCACCACATCTTTACCGAGCAGATTTTCCAGCCGCAGAATCGGATGCAGACAGACCGTAATCGGCTCAATAAATGCAGCCTGATCATACGACAGATCCCCGATGGCAACGAGGTTCCGGGCAGGTACCCGGAGAAATTCACCAAAGGCTCCCTGCACGCGCGATCCGATGAAACTGTAGCTTTTACAGAGCGAATAGTTGCCCTGAGCACATTTATCGCATTTCATACACGGCATCAGCGGCGCAGCCGAAGCCCGGTCGCCCACGTTCCAGCCTTCGACCCCTTCACCGACCGCAACAATTTCACCGGCAAATTCATGGCCCAGAACAATTTTATCCCATTTCGGATTATCTTCCTGAATACGGACAATGTCCGACCCGCAGATTCCACAGGATTTAACCGCAATCAGAACTTCGTTCGCCTGCGGCTCGGGTTTTTCCATTTCAATTACGTCGACTTTTTTAATGCCGTTACGCAGTGCAGCTTTCATTGTATTATTTCTCCAGGGGTTGATTTCCACTTATCTAAATTATGCACGTTTCTTTCCGTATTTCTTATCAATTTCAGCGAGCATATCGAATTCGTTAACGAGGTTGTTGTAGAGGTTACGGAACACCTTATACATCTCACTATAATAGGCATGATTATGAGCATCCGGTGAGAAACTTTTGCGGATCGGAATCTTCTCGATGGCTTCATCAAAGCTCTTGATCGCTCCGACACCGTAAGCGGCGGCAATCGCCACGCCCAGCGGAGGCAGGTCCACCGCACCGGGTATTTCAATCGGCTGCCCGAGCACATCCGAAAAGATCTGAACCCAGACGGCCGAATTAGCAACCCCGCCGGTAATCTTCACGTTTTTAATCTCCACGCCTTCTTCTTCCGCAATACTCAATACGTGCCGCGATCCATAGGTGGTTCCTTCAATCACAGCCCGGGTAAAATCGCGGCGGCTCGTATTCGGCTTGAGCCCCATCACCACACCGGTGGTATTATCGTTCCAGATCGGGCAGCGCTGCCCCACCATGTACGGCAGAAAAATCACCGAACTTTCCGCAGTCACGGAAGTATCAATGAGCTTATCGAGCTCCTGATAACCATCCAGCTCCAGAATCTCCTCATTAAACCAGCGGATAACCGCCCCGCCGAAGTCCACCCCGCCGGCAGTGATCCAGGTGCCCGGAACGATGTGCGGATATACATGCAGATTTTTGTTATATTTCGGTTCATCCAGACAGACGTTATTGGTGGTAACCGTTCCGCCCGAAATAAACACTTCACCGCCTTTGGAAACACCGGCCCCCAGCCCTGCAGCCACATTATCCATCGAGCCGGCGATAACCGGAGTCCCTTCAGCAAGACCGGTCAGTTTCGCCGCTTCGGCCGTCACCTTACCGACCACATCGGTACAGTTGAAAACCGGCGGAAGCTTGGCCCGGTCGATCCCGCAGCCTTCAAGCAGAACATCGGAATACTCTCCCGTCTTCGTATTACAGAACTGCGACAGTCCGGCCTCGGAAATATCCATCGAATACTCACCCGTCAGCTGATGCACCAGATACCCGTTGGCATGCAGAAACATATGGGTCTTTTCATAAATTTCCGGCTCATTCTTTTTAATCCACATAATCTTCGGCGCCGGATTGCCCGCATCCGAAACATTGCCGTTGATTTCCCAGAGTTCCTCGCCCAGATGTTCTCGAATCCAGTCCGCCTCCTCTGTCGCCCGGCGATCCATCCAGATCAGCCCCGGACGAAGCGCGTTTCCGTTTTCGTCCACCGGAACAACCGTGGTGGAAAAGGCATCAATACCTACCGCGATAATCTCTTCCGCATTCACGCCGCTCTCGGCCAGCATGTTTTGAGTATTCTCTTTCAACGCATCCCACCACTGCTCCGCCGGCTGTTCAGCCCAGCCCGCATGCGGATAGAAAGTGTCATATTTTTTACGCGCAGTGGCCACCACATTAAAGTCGCCATCGAACAGCACCGTCTTGGTGCTTGAGGTACCCACATCGATACTCAGAATATATTCAGCCATGATTCAGCCCTTTTGATGTTAAATTGATGATTGCGTATCTGCTTATGCTCGTGATACGGCGGCTTTACTGCCGCCTAAAAAAATGGATTCCACCTGATGTTTTTTTCCGAAGCCGACAAATTCGGTCTTCCAGATTTCACCGTTTCTGGCGATTTCGCGGGGATACTCCGGCAATGTCTGTTCCAGGTGCGCTTTAATCAGCCGCATGGTCACTGCATGCGTCACAAAAAGAACACACTCGCTCTTCATCGGATCCAGAGATTGAAAAAAAGGCTCCAGCCGTTCAGCGATCATTTCATAGGACTCGCCGCCGCCCTCCGGAACCCAGTTCCAGCGCTTTGAACGCTCATGCATATAATCCGGCCGGTCTTCGAGTTCCGCATAGGTCATTCCGGAAAAAACACCCAGCTCCTGCTCGATGAGCCGTTCATCGGTTTCAACCTCCACCCCGAACGCTTTGGCAATCGGTTCCGCAGTCTGCTGCGCACGCAACAGCGACGAACTGACCACCCGGTCGAGTTCGGCGATTTCCCGGAACTCTGCAGCAATCGTCTCCGCATCCGCCCGGCCCTTTTCCGTAAGCGGAAAATCCTGGCGGGACGCCAGAATATCCTTCAGATTGGCCTCACTCTGTGCGTGCCGTATAAAATAAACAGTCATTTTCAAACCCACGGAATACACAGAATACACGGAACCCGCACCTTTCTGCGCATTCCGTGTATTCAGCGGTTAATGAACTAGGCGGTCGGTGTTACCCCTTTTTTCAGGATAATATTGCCGTATTTCGCCGTTGTACCGGTAACCACGCAGGCGAAGGCCTTTTCCGCACGATCGTAAAACTCGAACCGGCCGATACGTTTCGGCGCCGGCGCATCCGGAGCGGCTTTTCTGATGGCCGCCATGTAATCCGCTTCCACCTGCGGGTCGAGCTCGTCACCTTCAACCGCCGCCATCATAATCAGCGGATCGTCATAGCTGTCGAGTTCGAAGAGCGGAATAATCCCCTCAAGAAGATCCGGAATCTGCAGTCCGTCGCCACGCAGTACATTTTTCGGACAGAATGTGTGCCCCGGAAAATGCGCATCCGACAGAACGATTTCGTCGCCGTGCCCCATTTCGGCGAGAATTTTCAACAGTTCGGGGCTGATAATCGGATCAATTCCTTTAAGCATGATTTTTCTCCTGGTTATGCTTTTTCTTTATGATGAATCGCAAACGTGCGGTAGCCGAAAACGGCAATAACGACAAAACAGATGAACGGCATGAAAAAGGCCAGACTTACCGCATTGAGCGGCCCGAGCCCATCGCCATCCATCACGAATCCCATCGCCAGCGGCATCAGTGCACCGCCGACAATGGCGAATACGAGACCGGCGGAACCGATTTTGGCATCTTCGCCGGTTCCATCGAGGGCAATACCGTAAATGGTCGGAAACATAAGCGACATACAGCCGGAAATGGCTACCAGACAGAGCAACCCGATGTAGTTCTGTAAAAAGATCGTACAAAGCATCAGCACTGCCGCCAAACCCGCCAGCTGCATCAGCAGCTTGCTGGGCGTCAGGAACTTAAGCAGGAATGTGCAGATAAAACGGCTGACCAGGAAAAGTCCCATTGCAGCGATGTTATAGTTCTGTGCCTTCGACATGGTCATCCCCGATACATTTTCCATGGCATACTGAATAATGAACGTCCAGCAGGTGATCTGAGCGGCAACATAGAAGGTCTGAGCAATAACACCCTCCCACCAGCAACGATTTTTGAACAGCCGTTTCGCACTTTCCAAAGGATGGATTTTTGCATCTTTATGCGAATCAACCGGCATTTTTTTGATGGCAAAGATGATAAACATGACCAGAACAACGATGCCGAGAATGGCATACGGATTACGAATGACTGCAACGTCGGCAATCTGATTGGCCGCATATACATCCGGTTCCGCAGCTTTAAAGGCGTCATAAGCCGCGCCGATTTTCGCATTAAATTCGTCAACCCCCATGGTTTCCCAGTCCGGATGAGCCATTTTCCAGTCTGTCCGGAACTGCTCTGTGGAAAGTTTTGCCAGGACCAGTTTGGAAGCCACAACCATCCCCATCAGCGATCCGATCGGATTGAAAGCCTGAGCAAGATTCAGACGCTGTGTGGCCGTCTCTTCCGGCCCCATGGAAAGAATAAACGGATTGGCTGTGGTCTCAAGAAACGCAAGGCCGAAGGTCAGAATATACAGTGAAACCGGGAACCAGAAAAACTGCATGGTATTGGCCGCCGGGATAAACAGCAAAGCACCGGTGGCGTATAGAGCCAGTCCCACCAGAATGCCCGCTTTATAGGAAAATTTCTGAATAAAAAGTGCCGCAGGAATAGCCATCGTGGCATAGCCTCCGTAGAAGGCAAACTGAATGGTACTGCTCTGCCAGTTCTTGAGATCTGTGAAAATGGCTTTAAAGGCCGCAACCAGCGGATTGGTAATATCATTGGCAAACCCCCACAGCGCAAACAGTGTGGTCACCAGAATAAACGATCCCAGCAATGCTTTCGGCACCACGGGACTTTTCTGCGCATCCTTACTCATCTTTAACTCTCTCCTTTATGTCCGCAACAAACCCCTCTGCTGGAAACAGGTTGGAACCCGGCCGGAGCCGGGTTCCGTTTTCTTCCCTTGGCTGATAACTACTGGGCAATGGTGCCGTCTTCGTCCCAGAGGTCTTCCCACCCCTTACTACCTTCCCAGAGGAATACCTGACCTTTGATCAGGCGGCAGTTTTTATCGATCGTTGCCAGCTCGGCCATTTCTTCGTCGGTAATGCGCATGTAATCCGGAAGCGCACACTTCAGATTACTGCGGTATTCCGCTTCATAGATCGAGAAAGGAATCGGAATCTGGCCGCGCTGTACCGCCCATTTAATGCAGACCACAGCCGGGTGCACGCCAAGGCGCTCAGCGATTTTCTTCACCACCGGATCTTCGATATCCACGGTATCGTTTTCCGTTTTATCGCGGTCCGGACGGGTCGGGGAGCCGATCGGGCAGAAGGCAATCGGCTGAATTTCATTTTCAACATAATAGTTGAACAGTTCCGTCTGCTGGAAGTGCGGGTGCATCTCCATTTCTGTAACGACCGGCTTGATTTTGCAGTCGCGCAGCAGCAGCTCCATCTTAGCCTTCGTCATGTTGGAAGTACCGATGGATTTAACAAGTCCCATCTCAACCAGCTTTTCCATCTGCGCCCAGGTTTTCATGAAATCTTCATGAATATACGGTTTCGCATTCGGATCGCGCGAATCCACGGAAACACCCTTCGCATGGAAATTCGGGAACGGCCAGTGAACCAGATAAAGATCCAGATAATCCAGCTGCAGATCTTCAAGCGACTGTTTGCACGATTCAATCACCCGATCATGCGCATCATTCCAGACTTTGGAAGTAATATAAAGTTCCTCGCGCGGAACGCCGCCGTCCTGAATGGTTTTCAGTGCAACACCGATTTCCTTTTCGTTTCCGTATACGGAAGCGCAGTCGAACGCACGCTGGCCGTATTCCGCCGCGCCGACCACCGCATTGGCAATCTGCACGTTATCAAAACGGTCGGAACCGAACGTGCCCATACCGATAGCCGGAATCTCCTCGCCGTTATTCAGTTTCTTTTTCGGAACAATGTTCGGATCGACACCGTCTTCGGCCATTACGAATGTAGTTTTCAGTTCTTCGGACATAAAGCCCTCCTTCTGGTTGGTTAACGTTACTCTCTCAAAACGTTGCGCGGTGCAGACACCGCACATATGAAGGATATAAGTTAACGATACCTATCGCTTCCGCCAATGTATCAACTTGACTGCATAATGGATATATTTGACTTTATATAACTCAATATCAATAATACCCTGATTTTCAGGGATAAGGAATAAGCATGAAAAAACAAAAGAAAAAACCGCATCAGGCTTTATTTTCGCCCAAATAATGCCGGAAAAGGTCTCTTATCTAAATTTGACCGGATCAAAAGGAGGTCCGCCTTCAGAAAATTCATTAAAAAATCTGTCCAGCCGAAATTCCGGAACCTCTCCTTTTTATTAATTAATCCGGATTCACAACCGTTTTTTTCAACGTAGAATCTCCCCTCAAAAACCTACCCCTATTGTTCATATTCAATGCAGAAAGGATCCCGTTATGAACAGGATTATATTAGCCGCAGCCCTCCTGACACTGAGCACAGTCACCGCACAGGCCGGAACCGACAAACCGAATATCCTCTTTATTTTCGCCGACGACCTCTCCTACGAAACCATCGGTGCCCACGGCATGCTGGATATTGATACCCCTCACCTCGACACCCTCGTTGAGGAAGGCACCAGTTTCACCCATGCCTACAATATGGGCGCGTATAACGGAGCTGTTTGCGCCGCCAGCCGGGCCATGCTCAACTCCGGCCGTTTTTTATGGAATTCCTGCTGGCTGGGAAAAAGTAATTTTAAAATGTCCCGCGAGCGCGATGCACAGCATATGTGGTCGCAGCAAATGAAAAAAGCGGGCTACAAAACCTATATGACCGGGAAATGGCACGTGAATGTTCCTCCGTCACAGGTTTTCGATGTTGTAGAAGATCCGCGCGGCGGCATGCCGGAAGATTTCTGGAACAAAGGATCGGATGACGGAACCAAACCCCGTTATTACGGCTACTTTCGGCCCGCTGACGAAGAGGACTACAAAAACGGCTGGAAACCGTGGGATAAATCAAACGGCGGATACTGGAAAGGCGGAAAACACTGGAGCGAAGTCGTTGCAGACCACGGCATCGAATTTCTGAAAGATGCCGCAAAGCAGGACAAACCCTTCTTTATCTACCTGGCCTTCAACGCCGCACACGATCCCCGCCAGGCCCCGAAGGAATATATCGACCGCTATCCCCTCGACCGCATTAAACTTCCGGAAAATTTCAGACCGGAATATGAATTCAAGGACGAAATCGGATGCGGAAAAAACCTGCGGGATGCCGCACTGGCCCCTTTTCCCCGCACTGAATTCGCCGTAAAAGTTCATCGTCAGGAATACTTCGCCCTGATCACACACATGGACGACCAGATCGGCCGCGTTCTTCAAACCCTGAAAGATACCGGTCAGCTCGATAACACCTATATTGTATTTACAGCCGACCACGGCCTCGCTGTCGGCCACCACGGACTGATCGGCAAACAGAATATGTATGATCACAGCGTACGCGTACCCTTCCTCATTGTCGGACCCGATGTAAAACCCGGCGCCAGCAACGACACACCGATCTACCTGCAGGATGCCATGCCAACCGCTCTGGAGATCGCCGGCGAACCGGTACCGGACTACGTGGAATTCAAAAGCCTGCTTCCGCTGCTGGACGGATCGGAAACCCGGCACTACGATTCCATTTACGGGGCCTACAAAGGCCTCCAGCGCATGATCTGTAAAAACGGATGGAAACTGATTCACTATCCAACGATCAATAAAAACCGGCTCTACAACATGAAAGCCGACCCGATGGAAATGAACGACCTTTCCGCCAATCCGGAATATGCCGCAAAAATCCATGAATTGCAGACCGAACTGCAGAACTTAAGCACTGCAATGAACGATCCGCTCGATTATGATGATCCCGTTGGAAGCTGGGAGAAAGCATCCTCCCCGTAAAAAACGGACATTAAATACAGGTTTCCGGAGAGATTTGCGGGAAACCGTTGAATCCCGCAGATTTCACCGGCACCAGAAAGACAAAACCCGGCAGATCATATGGAAAAAACAACCGCCCCATTCATTTCAACACAGGTCAGTTCGGGGGAATACTACTACCTCAATTTAACCCCGGAAAAAGACGCGACCGAAGTTGTGGTCTGCGGCGGCCGCGAACAGTGCGCACCGAGTTACCGCATTGAACGGAACAGCTTCCGCTTTTTCTCCATTGAGTTTGTCTCGTCCGGCCGCGGATCCCTCACCATAAACAATCAAACCTATCCGCTGCGCCCCGGCGCCATCTATTGCTACGGACCGCGAACAAAGCACATCATCGAAACCGATGCCGAAAACCCCATGCTGAAGCATTTTATCGACTTCACAGGCAGCTCGCTGGCTGCTCTTCTGAAACGCACCGGTTTTGCAAAAGGAGAACCGCTCTTTGTCTCCCGCCCGTTCCGCATTCGGAACATCTTCGAAAACCTCATCACCACCGGCAATACCGAAAGCCGGAACCGGAATGAACTTTGCGCCCTGCTGCTGCGCCAGCTCATTCTCACGGCCGACGATAATTCCATGGATGCCGATGCCGCATTTTCGCCCGCGTGGCAGACCTATATGCGATGCCGCCAATACATTGAACGCAACTACCTTGATCTGCCGAACATCGGGAAAACCGCCGAAGCCTGCTTTATTGATCAGGCCTATCTCTCACGCCTTTTCAAGCGGTTTGCCGAAGAATCTCCTCTCCAGCTGCTGACCCGCCTGAAAATGAGTAAGGCCGCCGACCTGCTCAGCAGCGGTGATTTTCTGATCAAACAGGTCGGCGAGCAGGTGGGCTTTCCCGATCCCTACCATTTTTCCCGCGTTTTTAAACGCGTCTACGGAATCCCGCCCGAAACCTTCACCCGTGCAGCCCGACGACAGGGATAAAAAAACGGCGCACAGGAAAAGAGGAGAAAACCTGCGCGCCGCAGACACCGGAGTGTCTTATAATACCAAACGTTAAAACTATCCGGTATAAATTTGATCCCTCGCAGAGGCGCCGAGGACGCAGAGAAATTCCGTCATAAACGGCCCGCGCTCTCTGCGCGGAATAACGCTGTCGTTAAGACCGGAATGTTTTAGTAAATGGTATAAAATGTGATTCACTCTGCGCTCCGCTTCCCGTCCATCACCCGGCGCAGTGTGTTCCGGTGTTTCCGAAGGTAAAATGACCGGTTATTCAGAAAATTGCACCTGCACTTCAAAAAAACGTACGGCAACGCGCATTATCATTCAGCAAACCGCTATACCGGAGTTGGGCGCTGCATTTTCCGGACGCGCAGCGGAAGCGAGGCCATCGCCACATCATCAATGGAAAGATTGATCTGATAATCGGTGAACTCATCGAATTTCACATTCTGGAAATTGAGAATCAGATTCACCGCCACCGAACCGATATCCGACCCCATCCGGGGATGAACCTCCCCCTCCATGGTCTGAAAAACCGGAATCCCGTCTGGATTCACCAGCTGAAGCTTTACGGCATGCCGACCCTCCTCCATTTTATCGAACCGAAGCCGGAGCGCAATGGCACAGGCCGGATGAACAACCGGAAGCCGGGCCGCATAAATCTGATCGAATGTGCCCAGCAGATTCAGTTTTCCGTGGTTATCGGTGGCAGCATCGCAAAGTGCAAAAACTTCAACTTTCATAATCAGTCTCCGTCACTGAAGTTAGGCGAAGGCCCCTTCCGGAAAAAGAAAGAAGTTCCGGAGATTGGAAATCAACCTGTCACCGCCCCTTCAGAAGCAGGCCCGACCAGCTTGGCATATTTGGCCAGCACACCGGTTTTATGTTTCGGACGCGGCTGTTTCCAGGCGCTTGAACGCCGGGAAAGTTCCGCTGCCGAAAGCTTTACCTCAATAGAACGTCTGGAAGCATCAATGGAAATAATATCCCCGTTTTTCACCAGTGCCAGCGGACCGCCCACATAGGCTTCCGGCGTAATGTGACCGATCACAAAACCATGGCTTCCGCCGGAAAACCGACCGTCGGTAATCAGCGCCACCTCTTTACCCAGCCCGCGCCCCATAATCGCCGATGTCGGCGAAAGCATTTCACGCATACCGGGTCCGCCCTGTGGACCTTCATAACGAATCACCACCACATGCCCCGCCTTAACTGAACCGTCGAGAATTTTTTTCAACGCCTGCTCCTCGGAATTGAACACTACGGCTTTTCCTTCAAAAAAAAGTCCCTCTTTACCCGAAATTTTAGCGACGGCTCCGTCAGGAGCCAGGTTCCCTTTCAGAATGACCAGATGCCCCTCCTTTTTAACCGGACGGTTCATGGGCCGGATAATCTCCTGCTTTTTCGGATAAGGCTTCACCAGAGCAAGATTCTGCTTCAGTGTTTTACCGGTAACCGTCATGCAGTTTCCATCAATCAGCCCCTCCTTCATCAGTCGGGCCATCAACGGAGCCACCCCCCCGATCTGCGCCAGATCATTCATCACATATTTTCCGCTCGGCTTCAGATCCGCCAGCACCGGCACCCTTTTTCCAACCGCAGTAAAATCGGACAGCCGAAGCCGGACCTTGGCCGCTTTGGCCATAGCCAGCAGATGCAGCACCGCATTGGTGGATCCTCCCAAAGCCATAACCACGGTTATGGCATTGAGAAATGCCGTCCGCGTAAGAATATCGGAGGGTTTAATCCCCTTTTCCACCAGATGCATCACCGCCCGCCCGGCAGCATGCGCCTCCTCTTTTTTATCCTTCGAAACCGCTACGCGCGAAGAACTGTTCGGCAGCGCCATCCCCAGCGCCTCAATGGCTGAAGCCATTGTGTTGGCCGTGTACATGCCGCCGCACGATCCCGCACCCGGAATGGCACAGCGTTCGATTTCCGCAAGCTCCGCTGAACTGATTTCGCCTTTGGCATGCTGCCCGACGGCTTCGAATACAGAGACAATATCCACATCCTTTCCGCAATAGCACCCGGGTTTAATGCTTCCGCCATATACAAAAACCGATGGTCGGTTCAGCCGGGCCAGCGCCATCAGACAGCCCGGCATATTTTTATCGCACCCACCGAAAGCCACCACGCCATCAAACCCTTCGCAGGCCGTAACGGCTTCAATAGAATCCGCGATGATTTCGCGCGAAACCAGAGAATATTTCATCCCCTCAGTGCCCATGGAAATGCCGTCGGAAATAGATATCGTATTGAACTGCACTGCTTTGCCGCCGGCAACGGAAACCCCCTTTTCCGCCTCATCAGCCAACCGGTTGATGTGCATATTGCACGGGGTCACCATACTCCAGGTGGACGCGATGCCGATCTGCGGTTTTTTAAAGTCGGCATCCGAAAATCCCACCGCACGAAGCATCGACCGGCTGGGGGCCCGCTCTACACCGTCGACAATGGTGGATGAATACGATCGCTGCTCTTTCCCGAATTTTCTTGCGCTCATATATTGCCCTCCGAGGTTAACGGCAGTTTAAAAGGCTTTCATCCGGTTGCAACCCATTAAACCGTATTTCACCTACGAGAAAAGGTGCTTTCCGGGCTCCCGTAAATTCGCATTTTCCGGAAACCGGAAAAAAGTTCCATAGGCTGAAACCGGTATTTTTACCTGAAATCAACCGCCATTCGCCAACTCCCCGTAAAGTTGGCGCATTTTTTGCATAAAGTGCGAAAGTAACTTTTAAAAGAAGGAGCTTAATATGAAAACGTGGTCAATTGTTGCAGTGGAAATTTCAATGGCTCTGACGGGAATCGCCATGATCGGTCTGATGGTCATCGTGGCATTCGATTAATCTGATTTAAAAAAGGGATATTCTCCCGTGGTTCCAATGGCTGGAAAAATCCTCCTCCCGGGATCCAGTCATTGGAACCTTTTTTTATAGGTACGTGCCGCGGCGATAATCTCTTCTTCGCCATCGACATAACCATGCCGCATAACCACCCGACCGTTGCAGATCACCGTATCAACACACGATGAATCCGCGCTGTAGACCATATCTGAAATAAGATCGTATCCGGGAACAAGGCGCGGATTCTCCAGATCCACCAGAACGCAGTCGGCCAGCCGCCCCTCCGCAATCACGCCCGCTTCCAGCCCCAGCGCTTCAGCCCCGTTAACCGTAGCCATATCAAACACCGTCTTTGCCGGCATTAACGTCGGATCAGCATGAACCACTTTAGCCTGCAGCGCGGCCAGCTTCATCTCCTCCAGCATACAGAGATTATTGTTCGAAGACGCACCATCGGTCCCCAGTGAAAGCTTCACCCCCGCCTGCAGCATCTTCTGAAACGGGAAACTGCCGGAAGCCAGTTTCATATTCGATCCCGGATTGTGAACCACCTGCACACCGCGATCCGCAAGAATCCCGATTTCCTCGTCGCTTACATGCACAACATGTGCGGCAAGCGTCTGCTCATCAAGCACACCGTTTTTTTCAAGCCACTGGACCGGCCCCAGCCCATGCTCCGCCAGGCAGTCCTCCACTTCTTTCTCCGTTTCCGAAAGGTGGATATGAAAAAGCAGTCCGTGTTCACGGGCAAAACGCTTCGCCCATTTCAGCGATGATTCGGAAACCGTATAAATGGCATGCGGCCCCAGCGAAAAACCGATGCGGTCGGAATAGCGTACAGATTCTCCATACAGCTTTTCCGCAAGTTTACGTTCTTTTTCCGCCCGCCCCTCATCGTTGAGATCGATGAATACCGATGACAGTACGGCGCGCAGCCCCATTTCCTCAACGGCACGCGCCACACCGTGATAGTGCCAGTACATATCCGCAAAACAGGTTGTCCCGGATTTAATCATCTCCAGGCAGGCCAGCCTCGCCCCGTGGTAAATATCCTCTTCCGTCATTCCGGCTTCAAGCGGCCAGATATGATTGTTCAGCCAGTCGTGCAGATGCAGATCATCAGCATAACCGCGCAGCAGCGTCATCGAAGCATGCGTATGCATATTGATGAGCCCCGGAATAATCGCCATTCCCTTCCCGTCCAGCACCTCATCCGCCCCGGTTTCAATATCCGGAGCAATGGACTCAAAGCGGTTTCCTTTAATCAGAACATCTGTACACGCCCCGTTCAGCTCTACATTTTTAATCAGTAAACTCATACAATTCTCCAATCACCGGAAACTCTAAACACCCCGCCGCAAATAGTCATTCCCCTTTTGGCTTCCAACCACTGAAAAACCATGGCTTTAATTAGGTTTTGGATAAGGGGAATTTCATGAAGCTATTTGTTCCGGGCAGAATCTGTCTTTTTGGAGAGCACTCCGACTGGGCAGGCGGATACCGCCGCATAAATGCAGACATCGAAAAAGGTACGGCACTGATCGTGGGAACCAATCAGGGTCTGTATGCCGAAGTAAAACCGCATCCGGATAAACTGATTCTCAAAGCCTGTTTTGAAGACGGCCGTCGGGCAGAGCCCATTGAACTCCCTATGGAGCGTGATGCCCTGCTGAACGAAGCGGTTAAAGGCGGATTCGCCAGCTATGCCGCCGGTGTGGCCTATCAGATTCTTACCCACTACCGCGTCCGGGGCCTGGAAATCGATAATTACCACACCGACCTTCCGGTCCAGAAAGGGCTTTCCTCCTCGGCAGCCATTACCGTGCTGGTGGCGCGGGCGTTCAACCGGATCTATGATCTGAAAATGACCGTACGCGGGGAAATGGAATACGCCTATCTCGGCGAAATTACAACGCCGTCTCGCTGCGGCCGCCTGGACCAGGGCTGCGCATACGGAAACCGACCCGTCAAAATGACCTTCGACGGCGACCGGCTCGACGTAGAGGAACTGAACGTTCCGGTTCCGCTCCATTACGTCATCGTTGATCTGAAAGCGCACAAGGATACGGTCGAAATCCTCGCCAAACTGAATCAGTGCTATCCTTTCGCTGAAAATGAAACCCAGAAAAAGGTTCAGGAATACCTCGGCCCGATCAATGCCGATATAAATGCCCGTGCTGCAGAAGCCATCCGTCACGGCGATGCGGAAACCGTCGGCAGGCTTATGGTAGAAGCACAGGCCAGGTTCGATGAACATCTGCAACCGGCCTGCCCTTCCCAGCTGACATCACCCGTACTGCATAAACTGCTGGCCTATGAACCGATTCAGAACTACATCCTCGGCGGAAAGGGCGTCGGCTCGCAGGGCGACGGCACCGCACAGTTTCTGGTTAAAAACCGGGAAGCTCAGGACAAGGTGATTGAAATTATCGAACGCGACCTGCAGATGCCCTGCATGAAACTGGATATTGAATCCGTCAACCAGCTCCGCAAAGCGGTCATTCCGGCCGCCGGTTTCGGCGACCAGCTCTTCCCCTCTTCCAAAACACTGAAGAAAGAAATGTTCCCGATCATTGATCACGACGGCCGCGCCAAACCGGTTATTATGGTGATTGTTGAACAGGTACTGAATGCAGGTGTCGACGAAGTCGGCATTGTTATTCAGGAATCGGACCGCGAACTGTTCGAAGATTTTTTTCATCAGCGACTGCCGATTGAACATCTGCACAAACTGCCGCAGGAAGACCAGCGCTATATGCAGCACATCATGGACATCGGAAATAAAGTTTCGTTCATCGTGCAGGAGGGGCAGGAAGGCTTCGGACACGCGGTCTATTCGGCCAGAGAATGGGTGGGGAACGAACCGTTCATCCTGATGCTGGGCGACCACCTATTTGCTTCAGAAACCGACAAACCCTGCATTCAGCAGTTGATTGAAGTGTATGAAAAAACCGGTCGAAGCGTGGTCGGCCTGCGGGAAACCCCGGAAGAAAAAATCAAACACTTCGGCTGTGCCACCGGCATTTGGGAATCGGACTGCGATATGCTTTCCATCACGGAGTTTGTGGAAAAACCGACGGTGGAATATGCCCGCAAACATCTGGATACACAGGGCGTTCCCGAAGGTCATTTCCTCGCCATTTTCGGGCAGTACATTCTCACCCCGCACATCTTCCAGCTGCTGGAGGATCATATTTCACGGAATGTTCGCGAAGGCGGCGCGTTTCAGCTGACTTCCTGTCTCGACCGACTGCGCCAGGAGGAAGGCTTCCTCGGTCTGCGGATTAAAGGACGGCGTTTCGACATTGGAAATCCGGAAGATTATCGTCAGACCCTGATCGAGTATCAGAACAGTTAGCACGAGTTTCCTGTTTACTGAACTGAACTCATCCTCCGCACAGGCCCGGAAATCTTAATATGCACCATCCTGTTTAAAGACCGCCTTGAACGTACGGAAGATGATAACGACATCAAGCCAGATGGACCAGTTCCGCACATAGTACGGATCCCATTTTTCCATGCCGGCGGTACCGGCCTCACTCCGGCCGGAAACCTGCCAGAGACCGGTAATACCCGGCTGCACCTTATCACGGAGAAAACGGACCTGTTCCGGCAGTTCATCGAAATGGTATTGGGGCAGCGGCCGCGGCCCCACCAATGACATCGTTCCGCGAAGTACATTGAACAGCTGCGGGATTTCATCCAGCGAGGTTTTTCGCAGAAAATTTCCAACCTTTGTTATCCGCGGATCCTTCTTCAGCTTAAAGTGCTTTTCCCATTCCGCCCTCAGTGCGGCATCCTTTTTCAGCGCACGTTCCAGCACTTCTTCAGCATTCGGCACCATGGTCCGGAACTTCACGGTACGGAACGTCCCCCCCGTCCGACCGACACGTTTCTGCAGAAAAATCGGATTTTCCCGGTCCTCCAGCCAGATCAGAATGTACAGCAGAAGCATCAGCGGAGCCCATAACGGCGATGTCCCGAGAACCAGCACCAGATCCATAAACCGTTTAAAAAACCGGGAAAACGGATTCAGCAGATTTTTTGTAATCTCCAGTCCCAGAATCCCCTGCAGATCGCGGGGAACCACCCAGAGCGAAGGCGCATCTTCCAGGTCAGGAATCAGAATGACCCGGCGGTAATAGGCCAACGGTCCTTCGAGCATTTCGACCACCTGATGCCGGGAACGCCGCGTTCCCGAAGTCACAATCGCTACCGGTGTTCTGCTGGTGATGTTATGAAGATCTCCCCTCACGGATACCCCGCGAATAATCGACCCCTGCGCCGCCTCATCCGAAAAAACGGCCGCCGGAATATAGCCAAGCCCCGGCTCCCCACGCAGCGCATCAATCACCGTTATCACCGATCGGCGGTCCCCGTACACCGAAACCGGGACGCCCCACGCAGCATGCCGGATAATAAAACCGCGCATGAACGCCCGTCCCAGCGGAATCAGCACCGCACTGAACAAATAGGTGAAAAGAAAAACGATACGACTCTGAACAATGGTTACTTTGGCAAAAAACGAAGCAACCAGAACAAGGGTCAGCATGATGAACAAGGCATACTGAATCCGGCGGAGCTCATCCACCACCCCGATGCCCCAGCCGGGCAGCAGCCGGAAAACCGCAGCAATAACAAGCCAGACCGGTACAATCAGATACCCATGTTCCAATTTTAGCGGCAGATCATTGATCCATAACAGAATCAGCTTTGCCCATACAACCGCAATACTCACCACAAACGCATCGGAAAAGGCCACGGCCATGGCATTGAATACGGCACGACGGTAATAACTGGATGGTTTCGCTCCCGCAGAATCAACATTAACAATACTTTTTTTCAAATAAACTCCCTGAATATTGAAAAACTCATACCAAACTAGTACAATATACTAGATCAACTAATATGATTACAAATAATGTTAACGACTAATGCTCCATCAGCCTGAAGAGCTCATCAAGCGAACGGTCACCCTCCGCCTCTTCCGGCTCGCCGGAGAACTGGTTAATCACAGCTTTCACATCAACTTTTTCAGTTGGTGCCGGAGCTTCAGAAGCCGGATCATTCTCTCCCCGCAGCTGCCTTTCCAGCCATTGGATATTTCTGCGTGATGACGGAGAACGCCGGATCGTCTCCATATGCCGGAAGGCCGCAAGCGAAGCCTCAAACGCCTCCGCTTTACGAAGTTCCGCTCCCAGAATCCACCAGTATTCATCGTTGAACTTCCGGTAATTACAAGCTTCACGAATCAGCTGCAGCCCTGCGGATTCCAGCACTGTATCCCGCTCAAACTCCCGGGCATCAGGAGCATGATAGCGACTCAGAAATATTAATGTTCGCCCCAGCGATATCAGCGACTCAGGATCTTTAGGATTATGCACGACCGCTTCTTCAAAAGCATCCCGAGCTTTTTCCGCCCAGGCGATTTTTTCATCCGGAACCAGACAGTGACGGCACTCTTCATGCGCGATCTGCCCCAGGCCGCGATGCGCCTTCCAGTTATCCGGTGCCAGCCTGACCGCCATTCGATATTTTTCAGCAATGCGCTCTGCATTCCCCGTCGGGTCAGACTGTTTCGCCGATATATAATCCCCCGCAGCATTGAAAAAGGCCGACCCCATCACCGGCACAGCCGCAATCGCCAGCAGAAGAAATCCCAAAGCCGGTATCCCTTGAAAAATACCGCTCAACACATTGCGTTTTCCGGCCGTTCTTCGCTCAGCATCAGCACGTTGCTCATCCCCATCATCGACTCGACGTTGCGACCGGTTCTTTCTGCGGTTTTCTGAATGCTTCGATCTGCGGTCCGACCCCGCAATCGGCCCCACTGCCAGCGCCGCCAGCAGCGCAAACATCATGGCATTCGGAAAAACATGCATTTGAAAATCAAAGAATGAATGCACCATCGTACCGGCCACCGCCCCGAGAAACGCAAAACCCATAAAGGCATGACGCGTCTCCTCAGCCCGCAGCGACTTTACCAGCAGCCAAAGGCAGCCCCACAGCCAGGCCAGTGCAAACAGAATGAACCCGACCAGACCGAATTCGGAAATCAGCTCAAGATATTCATTGTGCGGATGTCCCGTCAGAATTCGCTTCCCTTTAAACCGCTTCCTGAACTCCGGATAAGCATACCGATAAGATCCCGGCCCGTATCCCGTCATTGGATTCGCCGAAATCATATCCAGCGTATCCATCCAGGTCTGCGGACGGAAATCCGGCGCATCGCTGCCGATCCCTTCCTTTGCCTGCCCCTCAATAAATTCCACCACCGGCTCCATGCGCCGCTGGAAGGTCTCCGAATAGCGCCAGGCTCCCACGAGCAGCAGCACAGAAGAGAGCGGCACCAGAATCACCAGCCCCGCAAACAGTTTTTTACTTTTCCGCAACGCCATCAGACAAAGCACAACCCCGACCCCGGCAATACTGCCCAGCCAGCCCGCACGCGACTCCGTCAGAAACAGCGGCGGAAGCATCGCCACAAAGCTGTACGCCGCCAGAATTTTCAAATAGATCCCGCTCTGAGGAATAAACAGCAGCGCCAGACAGAACGGCAGCAGCATCTGCATCAGATGCGCAAAATGATTGGGACAGATATACGTCGAAGCCAGCCGTTTTGAAGAAGTCAGATAATGATCCGTATACCGTTCCGTCCAGAGAATGGACATCGGCGATTTGAAATGAATAATCATACCGTACAGCGCCAGCAGCATGACGATAAAAATCAGTACGCCGAGAATAATACGATTATCCTTAAAGGCTGTAAGTTCCCGTCCCCAGACCATGAAAGAACCGATGACTGTTGCCAAAAACAGCATCCGCACCTTGGCCTCAAACGTCATCAACGCATCCGGAATCATGGCCATACCCCACAACACAAACAGCACCCAAAGCCATGACGAAACCGGAAATTTCACATCCGCTTCCCGCTCATCCGCCCGCCGGAACGCCCCCGCCGCCCCCCGCAGCAGCGCCGCCGCCACCGCAAACAGCCCGACCACAAAAACCGGAGCCAGCAGCAGATGCTTATCCTGACCGACCACACCGTAGAGCAGGAAACAGACAATTGTAATAATCAGAAGAAGTAACGAACTCATATAGATATTTATTTAAACGGATTCACTTCCATTGGAACACAAAAAAAGCGCACACAACTTTTGTGTGCGCTTTAACGCAGATCCATAGCTTACCGGCAGCCCCGAACCTGTTGTTCAATCCATGCATATGTTTTTTCCATACCGATATGCAATGGCAGAGAAGGAGCCCAGCCAAGCCTCCCCCGAATCATTGAATTTTCTGAATTGCGCCCCCTCACCCCGAGCGGTCCCGGAATATGCTTCAGATGAATTTCTTTCCCCGCAATAGTTGCAATCATTTCAGCCAAACCGTTAATCGATATCATCTCATCCGATCCAATATTCACCGGATCCATACAGTCGGATTCCATTAGCCTCCGTACCCCTTCAAGACACTCATCAATATACAGAAACGAACGCGTTTGTTTCCCATCACCCCACACCTCAATCTCTCCGCCATTTTCTACTTCGGCAATTTTACGACACATGGCTGCCGGGGCTTTTTCTTTACCGCCGGACCACGCTCCTTCGGGTCCGAAAATGTTATGAAACCGGGCAATATGCACCTCGATCCCATAATTACGGGCATAAGCCATATAGAGCCGTTCACTGAACAGTTTTTCCCAACCGTAATCCGAATCCGGCTGAGCCGGATAAGCATACACCTCCTTTAAACCCGGATTATCGGGATCAGTCTGTATCGTTTCCGGATAAATACAGGCCGAAGAAGAATAAAATATTTTGCCGACTTTTTTCCGCACAGCTTCTTCCACCACATTCAGATTACAGAGAGATGAATTATGCATTACTGCGGCATCATGCTCGCCGGTAAAAATATATCCTGCTCCTCCCATATCCGCAGCCAGCTGATATATTTCATCTATCCCTTCATCTACTACTGAAGCCACCAGTCGCGGATCACGTAGATCTCCAACAATAAATTCATCCGCAGGTACGGCAGAAAATTCATGCCTTTTAAGATCCACTCCCCGAACCCAATATCCTTCATTTTTCAGTCGCTTAACCAAATGCCCGCCAATAAAACCGCCCGCTCCGCATACCAATGCTTTTTTCATCAATTACCCTGCCTTTCTAAAATATATACTCCACCAAACGGATCATCCTCAACAAGCCGGACATGCTCTTTAATCACATTGGAAAACTGTTCAATAGCAGCGGTCTTTCGTGGAAAACGAATTCGTAATGACGAGGGTTGATTAAACACGTCACCCAAAATAAAGACTTCACCCTCTGTCTCCGGAAGTTCAAATGCAAGCAGCCTATCTTCAGACCATTCGTGTAAATAAAGCACATCTCCTTTGAAATGATATCTTAAATACCGTTCAAAAACCGGATTTCCCGCAGTCACCACCAGATCGGATGCCCGGGCAATTTTCAATACACTTTCCGCTTTGTTCTGCTGATAATCTTTATCCGCATCATAGAGCTGCTGTAACGCGCCCGAATTATGAACAAACAGCAGCACCGTCATCAGAAACGGTAACCAGAGACGGTTATCAACGGTTAAAGGCAATAATACCACACCGCACAGCAACAGACAAAACGGCATCATTCCCATTACCCACAACTCCGGATTTCCGGGTTCTATAAACAGAAGCAGGAAACCATAACCTGAAAAAAATAAAGCGGGGGGAATCAATGCCCGGATACCGAAAGGGAGTCTATATCGTTTCCTCTCTGAAATGATATTTTTCCAAATCCATACCGCCCGGCCGATACACACGGCGAACACTCCGAAAAAAAGAAAAAAAGTACATGTGGAAAAAAGAACATGATAACGGGACAGACGTACACCGAGGTAGAATTCCTCCTGTAACATACGTCCGGCAAACAACTCCCCAAGAAAAGCCCTTATTGACCGAAATCCCAGCAAAAACTCATTAGAAATAAGACACTGGAAAAAACCGACCGCAGCCTTAACCAAACTGCCTAATCCGATCATCGAAAACTGAGTTCGTCCGCTGAGATGTATATGAACCAGCTGATCGGTTACAAAGTAGATCCCGCTTATGAAAAGAAAACTCAAACCGATATGCAGACTCATAAGTTTCGGTCGGCGCTGAACCAAATAAAATGCAGGAATTGCAATAAAAACCGCAATCGCATTCATGATATGCATCATCACCGCTGCAATGGAAAAAATTACCGACAAGATAAAACTGCGTTTCCCCAAAACCTCATCTGTAGAATAGTATAATGCCGCTGTAATAAAAAAAGAAGCTATAAGCGGTATTTCCGATTCAGCCGAATACCGCCAGAACCCATAACTCACCCCCATAAAAAGAGTGGAAATCAGAGAGCTGACAGGACGCAGGCTGTACCGCTTATAACAGAATAAAAAAAAGAAAAATAAAGTCCCGGCCGCAGAAAGCGCACTGAACAGGCGCATCACGGATATTGCCCGCCCTTCATAGCCTAATGTTCCCGCCGCCGTAAAAACCGACCGCATCAATGGTGCATACAAAAGATGATGCTCGTGATAAAACCATAGGTGCTCACTTCCCTGCTCCACCATTAACGCATATTCAAATACGTCTTCTGCTTCCGTTCGGTTCTCTATCTTATTTCCTGTTTCCCAGTAAAACAGAAACGACCCGACGAATAACAGAATGTAAAAAAGACGTTTCATATCAATCTCAATCCGGCGTTCGAGCAACATGCGGAATCACAAGCTGCGAAAAGTCCTGCCAAGTTGCCCAACAGACTTCCAGGCATCATGGCAGACGCACTCTGACCTTAAAAAATCCCTGATCAGTATCCACCAACTCATTCTCCTGAATCATGCCTTCAGTCGTTGTTGAATTCGTACGAACAGCACTCCATCCCGTTGCACCTTCCGCTAAGTTGGTTGAAAAAAACACGGTATAAATGCGCCCACTGATAACGTTGTAAGAAAGCGAACTCTCATTCAGACTCATGGAAAAATATGAATACCGGTCAACGGGATCAGTTCCTGCAATAAACTCATCCATATTGCGCATCCCATCGGCATCATCATCCGCATCGCTCATAGCACAGCTTATATTATTAAAATAAGTTGTTTCCCATGCATCCGGTAATTGATCTGCATCCATGTCATTCGCAGCAACTAAAGGATTTATAGCATAAACAGCGTAAGCATATTCATTCCAGGTCATCCCTTCATCCGCTTCAAAGTGCAAAACACTACGGGTTTTACCGGCAGTATATTCAAACGGGACATAAAATTCCCCTTGTACCCACCGAGTCACCTCATTCGAAAAACCGGCATCAGCAAAGTACCATTCACCGACCTCCGCATCATCCACAAAAACACGCGCCTTCTGCCGACCACTTCCGGCATCAAAAATACGGCGGATCAATAATCCGTCGTTCATTGAAGGAATATTCACTGCAAACGTTGAACCGGTACAAATATACCCCGTATTCTCCAGAAAAACGTCCTGATGATCTCCCGTAAAAGAGAAGGTATTTGTAACACTTCCCTCATTGGATCCATAACACTGATATTCAGATAACGCCTCATCTTCGGCATTTCCCAGATCAATGTTTCCGCAGTGTGATAAACCGGAGGACTGCCCAAGCTGCTTATAATAATAGACCACCGAAGACATCCTGCAGCCCACTTCATTCACCCTCCCGTGCTCCATCCCGATTTTAATAGAAGAATTAAAGGGAATTACATCCCCCACATGAATCCGATACGCACTAATCCAGTTATTCTCCGCACTCATACTAAAAGGATTGGAGCGTATTGGCGTCCCATGATACGGCAATAAATCGGAACCCTGATTATAATACCACCCGCAATTAAAATAGTCCTCATTCCCCGTTCCATGCAATTGAGGGGTCAGGCATCCATCAATATAAAACCGCTCATCCCCTTCCAGAAAAGCCAATCCGTTATTTCCTGATTTTTCGCCCCCCGTACTTGCCAGATTAATGCCGACATAATGCCCTCGGCCCACTTCATTCAAAGCAATAAAATCGGATGTGATAATGCCGTTTGTATACGAACCGACCGCATGATGAGCCATAAAATAACCGGCGAGCTGTGAAGAGAACTGATTTGTTCCGACCCCAATGCGGAACGGAACATTGCCCACAGCAGAACTTCCTCTGTTTTCCAAAGAGATCGTTGCTGAATTCCAATAAGGCATCGGGAAATAACAATAACAGGTCCGATTACTCATCCCGACCATCAAACCGTTTACCGACACCTGTCCGAACCCGGATCCGAAAAATTCTCCCAAAGGCACCGACCACGAAGATTCGATCTGCCCATCCCAAGTGACAGACAACCAAAGATTTGACCAGCTCTGCTTATTAATAACCGGCATCTCAAACACCAAACTGTTTACGACACCGCTTCCTTCTAAATCAGCAACTAAACAGTTCGTATCCGCCCCAAGCGTCAACTCGCCCGCATAATATATATTTTCATCCGTCGGCTTCGGGTCCTGTCCAACGGCATTAAACTGAGCCAGAACCGATTCATTATCTTCAGTCCCCGTCCATGAAACCACTTCATCAGAAGACGAAAATCGATGATAGGTTATATTATAATACATCCAATACGTATCATCACTCCATGCCTGACGCATCTCCTCACCGGGAATATCATCCAACGTAATACGACACCGAGTCGCATATGCAATCGGAACATAGGAGTACAACCCACCGCTCGAGTCTTTTTTATCTCCCACAAACGGTTTTATAAAAGGATCAACGGTTCCGGAAAACAGATCCGCTATAGAACACGAAAAACGGGGAACAACATCATCATCGATATAAATTTTTACCCAGGTGTTGGATGCATAATTTTCTTTATAATCTGGATGAGGGCCACCATGTGTCATCCAAATTCGATAAATACACCCCGCCCCAATCTCATCAAAAATCACGTAGTCGCCCTGATCATCCCGATAAAGCCAGCTATTGCGATCTGCATTTCCCCCATTCCGCTCAAAACTTGAAACCTGATGGGCAGACACACCACGACGAATTAAAGGCAGTTCTTCAATGTGCTCCAAGGCGGCCAAACCATAATTTCCAATCCCCGCCCAGGCACCTCCTAACAAAGTAATCCACGCCGAAAAAACACAAAACACCTTCCCCATTTATAATTCCCCCGTATCCACAATTTATATTCTTCCGGAAAAATGACGGCACAACGACACAGAGTCACTTTTCCATCGACCAAACCCTATTCGCAGAAAACAACATCATCCGGTCATTCACGAAAAATTCAAAAGAATGAACGCCCTGATTCATTCAGAGGATATTTCGTACGTTTTAATTCCTAAAACCTGAAGCGTCGCCAGCCAGAGAAACACCGGAACAATATAAAGGTACCGTCGCCAGAGTCGTTTAGGATCCTGACATAACCGATAAAGCCACTGTAACCCGGAATTTTTAATCCATTCCGGCGCATCCTTCTGCAATCCGGCATGAATAGGAAACGCCGCTCCAACCCCAAGCATAATGCCGGCCTCCAAAGGGTGTTCGTTTAACCCGGAACGATGAGGCCTATAATTTGGATCAGACAGACGGGGATCATGACTCGACATGAATTTTTCCTGCTTGGGCGTCGAAAGTCCTACCCAGAAAAAATCAGGTTTACATTCAGAAACGATTTTCCGGAGCTCCTCTTCCTCCCCCTCATTCAAGGCTCTGAATGGAGGCGCATACATACCGACAATCTGAACCCCGGGAAAACGGGTTTCCAGGTTTCTTTTCAAGCGGACCAACACCTCCTCGGTTGCGCCATATAAAAAATGGGTGCGCAATCGAGGAGACTTCATCATTTCATCCTCCACAGCAGCACCAACATCCAACCCCCCCGTTTCATCCTGAGAGGGATAGAGGTAGTTCGATTCCAACGCCCCCGAACCTCGCTTAACGCCTTCAGCTTCAGGCTTTAACCCTTGCCGATCCATCCCCTCACAACTCCGGCCCGACACAGGATTAGCAGTCGCCTCAAAAACCCTAAGCATTAAATCCGGCCCATACACCCGGCCCATTTTTGTAAACCCCTGTTCCCGGCCCATCCAAACCGTTGGCATACCATCCGGCACCGTTAAAAAAGATCGGTTATGGATTTTCCGCAACTCAGGATCACGTTGCGACTCAATCACCCCATGCACTCCGGTCACACAAACATATCCCTTCTGACCCCGAGCCCGGGCAACCAACAAATCCTGAACCGCATCATTCATGTTGAGAGAAGACACCCCGACACCCAACACATTAGTACGTCGCCGCTCAGTATGTTCTTTATCTAACACACAAACCCCATTCCAAAATATACAGCCGATTCACCCATCATACTCATGCAGCCATCGAACCGTTTTTTCCACGCCTGCTTTCAGGCTGAAAGGCGGCTCTCCGAAAACATCAAAGGTTTTTTCAATCGGAGTCAGATAATCCTGTGTCATACTTTCATACCGGGAAGAAGTTAAAGCAAACTTTCTACCCGTAACAGCCGTAATCACATCCCCGACCCATCCTATCAATTGCAAAAAAAACCGAGGAACTTTTCGCGCCCTTTTACCGGTCAACTGTAACGAAAATTCATTCACCCAGTCATAAATATCTTCAGCTCGGTCGCCCACATAAAATACAGCTTTATGCACCTGAGCCTTCGGAGCTTTAAAAATTTCATCCATCTGCCAAATAATATTTCCCACATATCCATAGCAACGGATAACAGGCTTCCCCCCCGGATGCAGATAAAGCCCCTTTCGAATTATCCTCCAGGCTTCGGAACGATAGCGCATATGCCAAGGCCCCCAAATATTTTCCGGACGGATCAACGTCCAGATGCAATTCAACCCCGCCTCCCGTGTCAACTGCTCCGTAATAACCTTACTTTGGCCATAAACCGTATGCGGACCATAATCAGTATCATTCTCAGGAAAATGTTCCGGGCCACAGACATATTGAGAAGAAGTAATAATTACCCGTTCAATACAAGAGCATGCCTTGATCGCCTCCAGCACATGCTGTGTACCTGTAATATTTACATCATACTCCACATGAACATCCACATCCTCAACACAATCCGTCCGGGCCGCCAAATGAATCACATGCGTCGGAGCAAATGCAGCAACAGATGCAGAAAGCATCGAGGCATCCATAATATCCACACGTTTCCAGAATGCCCGATCTTCAGGATTCAAAGGTTCCGCAATATCCAAATTCAAAATGGCATCCGCCGACTCCCGATAAAAATGAATCAGGTTCGTTCCGATAAATCCCGAGCCTCCTGTCAAAAGCAATCTCACCCAATCACCTCTTTATAAACCTGCATCATCTTCGAATAAAACGCTTCAAATTCAAAATTCATCTCAAACCGCTTACGCCCGGCTTTCCCCATGCGAATTCGAAGCTTTTCATCAGTCAGCAGTTTCCCCATCGCCTCAGCCAGAGCATTTGAATCCCTGGCCGGCACCAGAAAACCGGTTTCACCCTCAACGATCTGCTCAGCTGTCCCCCCGATATCTGTTCCTATAACAGGAAGCCCCATGGCCATCGATTCAATCACCACGCCGCCAAAAGGCTCCGGCAAACCAGACGGCACCACCGAAACATCCAGCGCGGCATACGCCGCTTTAATATCCTCAACATCCCCCGTCAGAATAAATTGATTCTCAACACCCAGCCGAACAATCAATTCCTCCAACTGTTTCCGGTGCACCTCATTCCCCGGAAAAGGACTGCCGATAATCAGATAGCGTACATGTGGAAATTCGGGTTTAAGTCTGGCAGCAGCTTCAACTAAATACTCCTGGCCCTTACGCTCAAATTTAATGCGGCCTACCACACCGACCGTCAAATCATCTTTCAAATCAAAACGTTCTCGAAAAGCCCGAATCCGATCCTCGGAAACAACAGAGAACTCCGCCAAAGGAAACCCATTGTAAATCGTTTGAACCTTATGGGCAGCCGCACCTTGAAACTGATCCGCCACCGCATTCGAAACCGCAATCACACGCCCCGCCAACAAACCGATCAGCTTTTGATACCCCCACCAAAGCCTACCGAATTCAGAAAAAGATTCCCGCATGTGCCAAACCACCGGAACCCGGCAAATACGCCCTGCTAAAGGAGCAATAGGCAACAAAGCCGCATTAACATGAATCACATGGGGACGAAATTTTCGAATCATCTTCATGCAGAACAAAAATGAAGGAAGAAAGCCTGTCAAGAATTTCAATTTCCCCCGTAGCGAAGACCATGTTGCGCGCTCGATGAATTGATTGCGTATCGAGTGAAAAACGGGAATCCCCGCGCTAGCCAGGCATTCCGATAAAGGTCCCTCATCCCGCAAGATAACGTGAACATCGTGCCCTTCCTCTTGTAACCGAGACGACAGTCTCAGCAAAGATCTGGAGGCTCCGTAAAGGTCACATCCATTATGAAAAAAGAGAATTCGCATCATTCAAAATTCAGTCCCAAATATTCGGA
Organism: Verrucomicrobia bacterium S94; assembly: GCA_004299845.1. Taxonomy (NCBI): domain Bacteria; kingdom Pseudomonadati; phylum Verrucomicrobiota; species Verrucomicrobia bacterium S94. Next base: position 1,904,764 of record CP036201.1, read on the forward strand.
ACACAAATTATGCACCAGAAGACCTCCGGAAAACGGGAAAAACTGTTGGAAGCAGATTTTTACAAATTACTAACCAGATAAAACGCGGATTGCCTATTAAATACCGACGCCATAAACGCCTGGGCTCTATACAAAGCCGAAACAACCACTCCAACCCACAAGACATCATCCAACGTGGAGCCTGACGAATATTTCCTGCATGAAAATTAAAAGCCGCTCCAACGGCCAACAAAGCATTTGCATTGAGCCTAGGAGCAAACTTACCAACCCAATAATCCTGTTTGGGCGTACCTAAACCACACCACACAATATGAGCCCCTGACTCATTGATCATATTAACGACACTCTCCTCCTCTTGATCTGTCAAAGGTCGAAAAGGTGGAGAATACATTCCCGCAATCTTAAGCTGTGGAAACTGACGAAGCAAATTAGCTTTCAGCTTCTCCAAAACATCATCCGTAGCTCCATAAAAAAAATGGGAAATATTTTTTCCATTGGTTTTCCTGCAAAGATCCAGCATGAGATCTGGACCATACACACGTTTACTCTTGTTCAGACCATAAAAATGAGCCATCCAAACCAACGGCATCCCATCGGTAGTCGCCATGCCCGCATTATTAATAATTTCCGCAACCTCGGGGTGATCATATGCATACACACATGTATCCGCTGTACAGAAATTCACATGATGCCTGACTCCTGATTCAATCCAACCCAAAACTCGATCACCTGCGGACTCCAACGTCATCGAAGAAAGAGAAACCACTCCTACAGGGAAACGATGATAACCCTCCGCATCTCGGAATGGAGTTTGTTTTCGCTTCTTTTTCATAAAAGACATTTTCCACACCCTAATTAATTTCAGCATATCGACTTCTTAATCGATAGTCCCTCTATATACTTGCCTCTCATCAGGTCTCCTCATAGCCTTCTTATAAATCCCCACCAACTGATGATAATTAGCTCCAGCGGAATACTTTGCCTCAAAAAGTAAACGCGCAGCTCTACCCATCGCCTCCATCTCACGAGGATTTTCTAATGCGAACACCAATTTCTCACCCAAAGATTGAACATTCCCTGCCTCAAAAAGAAGCCCAGTTTTCCCATCTTGAATCAACTCTTCAATAGCCCCAATACGGCTGGCAATAACCGGCACCCCTTTTCCATAAGCCTCAATGGCTACCCTCCCGAATGTTTCATACCATTCTGAAGGAAAGATGAGACATTTTGATTCTCCAATTATATTCAACGTTTCCTCCGCATCTAACCGCCCCATAAACTTGATCGATTTTAAATCAACCTTCATTTCGAGTGCCTGCCGGTCGGGGCCATCTCCAATAATAACCAACTCATACCCCTGCAACTGTCCCTGTGCAGAGAGCGTCTCCCAGGCTTCGAGTAAAGTATTCACTCCTTTTTCCGGCGAAAGCCTCCCGACAAAAACGAAACGTTTTTTATCCGCATCTCCCCGCCCAGGATCCGGGTTGACAAAATTTGGTTTAACAATTATCCGCTCTTGTGGAATTCCTGCCTCTAACAATTTGGTTTTAACAAATGCAGATAATGCGATGAAATAGTCTACTTTTTTGGAAAAGCTACGCAAAATATGATGGTGTGTGAATTGCATGCTGGCGACTACAAATGATGCCAATTTACTGTCGCGATAGCATGCGTACTTTATCCCCGGCCAAGCAAAAGTTTTATTAAAGCAGAGCTCACAAATCTTACCTTCTCTATGAAAAAAAGCATTCAAACAAAATAAACGATAGTTTCGAACCGATTGCACAACGGGCACTCCGCACTTTTTTGCCGCGAAATAAACTGATGGTGAAATAAGCGGGAAAAAATTCTGAACATGCATGACCTCAATCTGCTGTTCAGAAATAATACGCTTGATCTCTCGATACGACGTAACCGACCAAATGGTCCGGAAGGCAATGCGGAAACGTCCAATTCGGCCAATTGAATCATTATGCATGCTATACAGCTCCACAGAATGTCCATGCTCCTTCAACAAGGCGACTTCGGACTCCATCGAAACATCTTCCCCACCCCGTTGCTGATAATAATTATGAACCATTAAAATTCGTATCATTCAAAACCTTCAATTTTTTATATGTACAGGGCTTCACCTGTATGTATTGCGAATCCGTAAAGAACTTTCCTAATCAGCTCGATAGTGACTGTGAATGCCCCACGCCTTAGAGCGAGCCCCATAAACTTTGCGCAATACAGAAACGGGAACCAATGTTCGGACAAATGCGATCAGAAGAAACTTCACATATGGTGTTACAAACAAAATACCCCCCCACGGCCCCCAATGTCTTAAATAAAAAGTGAACATTGGACCAAATGAGCGAGAACTTTTTTTCCCAAAAAAACCGTTCCAAATTTTAGCGGGCGGAATATCACCAAGCAACCAAGACTGCTGCTCATCGCTCAAGTTATCATCATTTTCAAATCGAGCCGTTCCTACAACAAAAGCTTGAATCCCCTTTCGCCGTGCCCTTAGCCCATAATCTGCATCGGCGGGAGCCATTGGTATGCGCTTGGCATCGAGATATCCGATCGCATCAACCACTTTGCGGGGCAGGCAAACCGCATTCCCACCAAATGCATCACAGGGAACAACATCGCTTTCAGAACAAGACAAAAGCCTCAATCCCAACCATGTTTTTTTATGCCCCCCATAATAATGTCCCGAAGGACAAAAAGCCTGACCTACCGCAATAACATCATGCTTCAAACTGTATTTATAAAGGGCTGATATTGCATTTCCTCTAGGCACACAGTCATCATTCAACCAAAGCAGATACTCAGCACCAAAATCATAAGCATATTGCATCCCCATATTGATGCCACCCGCCCACCATAAGTCGCCATTCCCCTCTAACAAAATTACCTGAGGAAATTGACTGCATATCGCATCCGCAGTTCCATCCGTTGATTGATCATCCACCACGATGACATCCGCCCAGTCAAAAATCCGACATTCTGCCAGGTGATTCAAACAGGTCAAAGTAACTTTAACACGATTGTATACAGGGATTATTATGGCCACATTTTTCATACCATTCCCTCAAGATTCATTCGTGGAGGAAAAAGCAAACTCATCCCGTAATCGACGATACAGTTCCGTATCCAACAAATTCGCCTTTTCGATTTGCTTGCGCTCCTCATGAGAAAGTTGTCCAGGTTTTCCACAGCCGACATTAAGCCGTTGTTCTCCTAACGGACCACGAAAACCTGCCATCATGCGCAAACGATCCATAAAAACATCCAATTGATCAAGAAATCCAACAAGATCATAAGTTTCTTTTATTACCCTAAACGCTTTCTCTACAGCATCGCTTGGCGCCGCTTCGGCCTCATCTGCTTTCAATCCTGAAAAATGAGTCACATACCAATTTCGGTGGGCGTCAGACCGGACGTACTCCTCTAATGAACAAGTAATCCCATGTTTATCTCTAGTATAGTAATAGTGAGAAATCACACGTTCTACAGGCTCCCTGAACACGGTTATCTTCAGGCAATCGGGATGCGCCTCTCCAACCAAATAATGTGCATTATGGCCAAAAACCAGATCATATCCATATCGTCTCGACTCCGATAATTCCCGAAAGCCCCTTACCGAATCATCTCCATTACGATCCGTTGGATATCGCTTACGGTATGGATAATACTGTTTCAAGGAATCCCGAAAAGTCGTACCTCCGCACTTTGGCAGATGCTCAAACAGCACTTTTCGCGCTCGCGAAGAACGATAAAAATCATATCTGAACTCCGCACATAACTCCTTAAAAAACCTTCTCCTGAAACAAGAAAACCTCACAAAAACCTCTCAAAGTATACCGCTCGCCAACTAACGTTCAGCTCCAACACAATTACAGCATACGCCACAGCAACCTTAATAACCGTAAGGATAAAAATATACCCTCCGCCAGACATTCTAAATAATTTAGCATCACCTTGGCCCGATTGTGCACCGGAATGACAAAGGCATTCTTTCTTAAAGATTCACCCTTCAAAAAACCTTTTACCGCACCGGGTCCTTCAGTAGCTCAATAATTTCCCCGGCAGCCCGATCCCAACTGGCCTCTCCGTGAACTAAAGCTAACCCAGCCAAAGACATCCTTTCATACAGATCCTTATCCAACAAAATCTTTTCCATTGCTTTGGCAGCGGCGATGGGGTCCAATGGATCAACAATATAGCCAGTTTCCCCATCGATAACAGCCTCTGGAACTCCTCCATGATCTCCGCCGACCACGGGCTTCCCACAGGCATTCGCCTCTAGGAATGTGAGTCCAAACCCCTCAACATACGCCCCATCTTTTCGGGATAGCATGATGTAAAGTGAGGATGCATGATACCAGAGAGCAATCTCTTCGTCCGGAACATAGCCAGTAAAAACCACGGATTCCCCGAGATCCAAACGAGCGACCAGCTCTTTCAGCCGGACCTCTTCCGGCCCAGTCCCCGCGATGACCAAAACTGCATCAGGGACGGAGGTGCGCAATTTGGAAAAAGCGATGATCGCCTGATCCACGCCCTTTCTCGGAACCAGACGGCATAGCGAAAGAATAATCCGTTTCCTTTGCAACTGATATCGAGCAATCAGAGCCTCAACGCGCTCTCGGGGCACATCAGAAAATTGTTCTGCATTAATTCCATTTTTAATCACAACCGTCTTGTCCGCGTACTGAGGGAGACCTTCAACAATAATTTTATGCGTGTAGTCACTAATCGCAATAATCCGCCATGCGCGGCGATAAACCGGCATGGCAAATAGGCGCAAAAAAAATGAATCGTTTTGATCTAGAAACTCTGTGCCATGAATGGTGATCATCATTTTCCGTCGAAACAAAAACGACAGCAAGGCCGTCACCATCCCAGACCGCCACTCAGCGGCCCACAAAACCGCATCACGGTCCAGCGACAAGCACTTGATCATTTGAATTGCTCTGAAAAAATGACGGATAACTGGAATGCGCTGATATGCCCTGTGAACGGGAAACGGCAATGTTGCATCATACGCGTCATCCATCTTCGTTTTTCGCGCCGCGACGACCCGCACTCGCACACCACGTCGAACAAGCGCCGAAGCAAATCCCAGACAATAACTCCCCACTCCACCGCTTATCGGCGGAAACTCATTGGTTTGAATCAGGACTCCGTTCATATCACACTTTTTTCTCGCCAGTTATCAGATGGCAAACAAGGTTAACGACTACTGTAGATTGAACTCCAGCACACCGCAAAGCCACACGATATTCTTTATGCTGAAATAGCTTCATACTTTTCAGCAAGATTGGAAACAGCCTCCACGGACGCTTCAACTTCTCGCTTACGAAGAAAAGCGAAAACCAGATAAACACCCAACATAGAAAAAGTCATCATAGGCAGGTTTCTTTGGAAAAAACCGGTGTACCAAAAGTTAATATTGGCGGAGTAAAAATTGAGGATGCACCACACCATCCATCCCTCCAGCCGGTGACTTTGTTTATGTAAAATGGAGACCGATAAAATAAAGGTCGCAAGCTGAGCGATGCCCAACAAGACCGCCCCGACAATGCCCACCATATCCAACGCCGAAGCCAGCCCCGAGTGCCACAGCTGGGTGACCTCAAAATACAAGAATTTATCTCGAGCCACCGATTCAGCCATCATCCAGAAATCACCCACCTGGCCGCGTCCAAACCAAGGGTGCTTCCAAAATTCATTCGCAAAAAACCGCCGAACCAACTCGGCTCGCCAGTCAATTCCGCCCATCGCAGAAATAGCCACCTTGGTTTGATAAACCCCAGGCAAAGAGCCCAACACACGCTGAACAGGCAGGGGCAGAATTTCGATAGAATCGCCCAACCCGATCGCCAGCCCCCAAATCCCCGCTCCGCTTATCAGGCTCATGATAGCCCATTTTTTACAATAAATCCCAAAAAAGACCAAGATCACAACCGCAAAGCGAATGAGGAAGCCACGATAACCACTCATTAAAACCAGTACCCCCCCAGCGCAATCCAGATTAAATAGCGGAAAGGTAACCCGGCACGAAACTTGACGTCTCGATGCGTCACATATTGGGCAATTACAAAGAGTGTCAAATAGATTCCAAACTCACGAAAACTGGCTAGCCGCAACACCGAATCAGCGGTCCCGCGCAACACATCCATCACCTCAAAGTTAATGTCCGTCGTAAAATAATAGGTAATAAAGGCTGTTTGGGGACTCACATAATTCAAGCCATCAATCAGCGTCGCAAATATGGCGGTACCCAGGGCTACATGAGGAATTTTATTGAGCTTTATCAGGGGAATTTTACCTTCGAAGAGAAGCCAACCAAATAACAGCAACAGAATATATTTGGCCGCATACTTCAAACCGCCTGCAGGTCCATAATTGTAGCCAGAAAGAATCCCTTTTTTCTTTAAGATGGTAATAATCACAAAAATGGAAAAGACACCCACCAACGCACCTATTCCGATCCGGGCTGAAGGGGGCAAATCATCGGGACGCTGCTCCACCGTTTGCCGTAACGCAACGCTCAGAAGAGCAATGCCCACCGCCGCCGCAACCGCATAGTAGACATAGGGAACATTTTGAACAAAAGGGGAACCGCCTTCATACCACATCATGCCAAAAACAAAAGCAGGTAACATCGTTTTGAAGCGGAACGCCAGATATACCGCAAAAATAACCACCAACGGCAAAATTGCCATCACAATGTTTCCGCCAGCAAGGGTACGCGCTAACAGCATGGCTAGGACTAAACCACCCAACACCACCAGAAACTCAACAAACTTTCGATCTAACATACAAAATTCCCGACTGTTATTTTAACAGATGTATTAAAAGTATTTCTCAACAACAAATTTGAACACATAGCATTGAGCTAAGGAAAATACAAAAACATGCTGAACATAGTTCATCGCTTGAGGGCAGAAACGTCGGCATTACTCTTCCGCAGAACAGGAACTTAACAGTTCAACAGCGGCCTGATACACCTGTCCGGGTGTTACCGCAGTAATGCAATGCGCATGCTCCATCATGCAACAATCGATGCAGGGCGCCATGGCTTTTTCAGGCCGGCAAATTCGATGCGGCACACCATACGGACCAAACCGCTCCGGCGCGTTGGCGTGGTTTGGATCACCGCCCTGTACATGGCACGAAATCTCCACCACCGGAACACCTACCGCAGCCGCCATGTGCATCGGCCCCGAATCATTCCCAATAAACAAAATGGCATCTTTCATCAATGCAGCTGTCTCTAATAACGAGAATTTTCCAGCTGCAGAAGTCACATAAGATCCCGTGAGTTTAATCAAAGCCTCCGCTACTGCAACATCATCGCCAGCACCAACTATCACAAACTTCAGATCAGGACTTCGTGCTTTAAGTTGCCGAACTACGTTTGCGTAATAATCCACAGGCCAAGACCGGCGTCCTATTCGAGCCGCATTACAGCCAACTATGATATAAACCTCTCCCTCTAACCCCATAATTTCTTTAGGCTTACCTGCATTGTCTTCATTAATCTCAACCGAATATTCGTATTCAGAAGGTTCCGCCACCTCGAATAAGTTCATCATTTGAAGAACTTCATGCACTCCGGACTCGACAGGCTTCTGGAGGGCATACATCCAATTCCATCCCGAATCATTCCACGAAATTCGATGTTTTGTGAGCGATAGCAAACAAAGAAGTTTATCGCCCAAGGTTCCTTTGCGTCGAGGCAGATAGACTCGATCATAAAAAATTAGATTGTTTAAAAGTATCCATTTTATCGTACGAACTGAGGCGCTCACCTTTTCCAAGCCCGTTAATTTTCGGTCAGGCCGGTCAAAAACCAACACGCGATCGACACAAGCAACAGTCTCTAACCATCCCTTCGAAAACGACGAAACTACGACAGTAATAGAACAGCTAGCATTCTGTTGCTTTAACGCAACTAAAACCGGAACTAATAAGATTAAGTCCCCTATTCCATCAGGTTTTATAACTAATATTTTCACAATGTTCTCTTACTGCACTGAACAACCCTTGCTGGATTTCCCGCAAGAACAGAACCTGCCGGATAGTGCCCTTTTTTAACAACTGCACCCGCACCGACCACACAACAATCTCCCAGCTCAACCCCTTTTAGAATGATAGCGCGAGAGCCTATAAAACATTTTTTTCCGATCTTTACTGCAACAGGATTAGTTTTATCTACGCGACACCAATCATCGTCTTTCCATATGTGAAAATCATTGTCCATAATCATCGCACCTGCACCAAAAAGGACTCCGTCTTCGATATGGATTTCTTTCGCCGCACAAATACTGGTAGCACTACAGCCAACATTATTTCCGATATAAATTTTTGCCTGCTCTAGTATTGTCCGGATAATGACCGGTTGATTACAGCCTAGCGGATTCGAATTCACCGAACTACGCAATGTCAAATTATCTCCAATCACAATACTGGAATCTTTATAGAGTGAAATTAATGGTCGGCCGCAATAGAGTCCGCCTTTACCCACCCAAACCCCTCTAAGACGCAACATAGCACTAAAACACCAAGAAAAAAGTAAACGATATAAGGATATGGTTTTACATTTAGCAACACGAAAAATTCTAAATAAAAACTGCATTACAAACCTTCTACAAGCTTTCATTACACGAAACACATTCAACACCAGGAATTATTAATTTGCATCGAAAATAACGCCTCTAATACGTTCAACATAGTCCAAGAAAACGTTATCCGAAAGCGCAGTTAATCGATCGCGCTCAGCATCACGAGCCTTCAACATTCGCTCCAGATCTGAGCAGATTTGCTGAGCATCCGCATCTTTCACATAGTATACTGGCATGCTTAACTCCTTCACCATAAGCATGCGAGAATCTGTACCAACCGCAACTGATGGGATACCCATTCCTGCAAAAGCAACCGCAGCGTGCATCCGATTAAATACGCCTGCAATACCCAGCGCTGCCAAATTAAAGTATTCCTCTACCGTTCTAGGGAAAAAACGAGGAATATCAGGGAATAGCTGGCCAGCTAGATGGAACTCTTTTTGATCATGACAAATACAGGCCACTGGATGACTTTTTCGTACTTGCTCAATAATTGAACGTACCGTTGTTTCCCATCTTTTAGTATCTATATTCTGACCAAAGTCAAAATGCCCGCCGCCCTGCATATAGTTAAAAAAAACAAACTTAGCATCTGCAGTTTTTTTCTTATACTTTCGACCGGCAAGAAATGCCGAACAGATCTGTTGCTGCGCCTCAAGTTGCATCTCCTCAAGCAATTGCTTTGAAAGGCGATCACGCACCATGGTCAATGCACAGGCTTTTGTAATTTTTTCAATAAAATAAGCATCATTAGTATTTAATTCTTTGTGATTTTCAGGAATTCTCTCCCACGGATAACATGAGCCAGCAGCAAGGTTCAAAACAGGTATACGTTTGCCTAACCGACAAAGGATATGTTCCCAAATAATTTTCGCCCATTCAGCCTGAGAGCATTTGTTAAAAAAAACAGGTGCTCCACACTGAATGACTAAATCACAGTCTTCAAAACGACTTCCATGAAATCGATTCATCACCCCATCAAGGAAGCGACTTGCTGTTACACGGCCTTTGGGCAAATACTTCACCCAATATAATGGATGAAAACGCGGATAAATATCACCTGGAACGTGTTTGTTTACATACGTAATTTCCAGATCTTTGGAAATCGCTTCTCCTAATGCCAACAGGATGCCTTCACGAATGAAGTCATCCCCAATATTAGTATCCACCGTTGTAATCAGTCCTACTTTCACATTGATCCTTTCTTATAAAAAATCTGTTTAAAAATCCGAATTGAAAAATTCATTTAGTCGACCGCCCGCTTACGCACTGCGGAAGCGATGCTCCGCCATCCCGTAAAAATGGCGCGCCACTGGATCGGCACAAGAAACCGATAAGGGCGAATTACGTGATGCGAAAAGAAGCCCGCACAGGCCACTGAAAGCACCATCGCTATCGCCGAGCCATGTATACCCCAGACCGGAATCAGCCACCAATTGAGACCTATGCTGACCACACACCCCATTAAGTTGCGCAGAATAACCCAGTTTTGAAGCCCTTCAATAATGATTAACTGGCCTGAGGCCGCCGCCAGCGCCATAAAAATGGAGCGCCATGCGGTAATTTGCAGCACCGGAATCGCGGATGCATATTCTCGCCCATATAGCACCAGAATGGCCGGATAGGCCAGAAGACTCATCGCAACGGCCATTCCGATTCCGCTCCAAACTATTAAATCCATAAACTGCTGCCGTTTGATGAGATAGCGCGTGCTATCGGCTTCATGTACCTTGACAAGTATGGGGGTAATCGTTTGCGCAATCATCATGGGAATAAAGGTTGAAAATTCGGTCAATTTGGCAGCGGCAGAAAACTGTCCAAGCGCGGCATTGTCGAGCATGTTCCGAATCATGATGGCATTTATTTTTTGATAAACGACGATGGCGGCGCCCGAAAGCAACAGGGGAAACGAGGCTCGAATGAGCATTCCGGCGGTGGCCCGATCAAATCGCCAGGCCATGGAGTCGGGGGCTTTTTTGCGATAGGAGAGAACATATCCACCGGCCACGAGAACAATATCGAAGGCGCTGGCCGCAATAAACCAGGTAAGAGAACAGTGTGCCCACAGCAACACCACTTTAATAAGAGCGCCCAGCACCGTTCTGGCAATCTCTGACTTGACAACATATTCGTTCAGAATGATGGAGGTGAAATAGTTTCTGATCACATTTAAGGAGCTAAAGATGAGCGAGACGGAATAGACCATTACCATGGTAAAGGTGTATCGGTCTGACTCAAACAGGATCAGGGTGGTTAGAATGAGGACCAGCGCAATACTGGCAAAGAGTAGGCGCAGGCCAAAGGCAGTGCCAAGCAGTGCGCCTTTATCAGCCTCGTGTTTGGACAGCTCGCGAACCTCGATTCCATCCAGCCCAAACGTCGCTAAAATGGAGAAGAGCATCACATAGCTGATGACATAATTCATCAGACCAAATTGTTCCGGCCCTAGATAGCGGGCCACCAAAATGCCTACCAACAAACCACTGGCAATTTGAACAACCTTTCCGGAAACGGCCCAATAGACATTACGGACCACTTTTTCCCGATTACCCGAAAGCTTTAGTATCTTAAAAATGCTATTAATTAATCTCATAAAATCTTTATTTTCTGATGCGTCGCAGGCTGTCTTGTAAAAGGGTCGGCTTCTGGATTAAAGTACTTGAGCGGGCAGCTGAGCACCTGCGGCGCGGTTTTAGCCTGATCTATTCACGCGCCCGGTATTGAGTTTGTTTTTTTTGCGTTGGATGGGTGCTGGCAGGCCGCAAACGATTGATGCCTGCTTGTTTTTTCGGAGTTTGATCGGATTTGGGCAGACCTCCCCTTTACTCCTGTATTTTATTTGCGCAGGGGACCGCCGGTCTGCCGCCTATCCTGTATTTGGAAAGGTGTCAGTTCGTGGAAAGGTGTCAGTCCGATTTTTCGTGATTCGATTAGCTCTGCAATGGCCAGGCCTACGAGTGCGATGAAACTTAAAACGAGCGAGCTCGTGAATCGCTTCGCCGTTAAAACCATCAAAAGAAAAGCGTTTCTCGGCGTTGTTTCTTCCGCAGCATAAATGCGTAGGTTAAGTGTTCCCGATGAAGCGAGAGTGCTGGCAATCAAGCCACCGTCTGCAACCAATGCGATGCTTCACCCCTCCAGCACCAAATAGATTGCACTGTTCCCCAAAAGGCGCAAACGACATCCGGTTTTCCAATCATTGGAAGTGCCTGAATTAACCCAGGATATGCGACTTTGAGTTCTTCTTTCTATTCGTCTGCTTTTTCAAATATTAGTTTTCCGGCACCGGTTTTTCCTTTCCGGTGCGGCGGTCGGTGCAGACACCGATGATTTCCGGGACGGATCCGCCGGCGCGGATGACCTGAATCCAGTCGCCGATCCGCAGATCAAGAGCCCGCAGGTGATTTTCATTATGCAGTGTGGCAGAACGCACAGTGGCACCGTTCATTTCTACCGGCTCGAAATGCGCTATCGGCGTCCATTTCCCGGTTTCACCCTGCGACCATTCAATCCGTAATAATTTCGTCAACTTCGGCGGGTGTTTATATTTTCGTGCCAGTGCTCCTCGGGGATGGTGCGTGGTGGCTCCCAGCTCTTCATAACGGTCAAGATCATTGACTTTGATCACGATGCCGTCGGTTTCATAAGGCCATTGTGAGCGTCGGCCATTCAGACGGGTGATTTCACCGGGAACCTGATCCGCCGGAACAGCAACCGATTCAATAGTCGGCAATCCGAATGCCCGCAAACGTTCCAGAGCCTTCTGATGGGTTTCCGGCCGGCCATCGCCTTCGATCCATTCAAAGATGCGTAAACTCAGACCGCGCCGCGAAATTTCAGCATAATCGGCAAGCCGCAGGGTTCCCGCGGCGGAATTGCGGGCACTTTTCAGTCTGGGCTGACCCTGTGCAGCTCTTCGGTTATTCAGTTTTTCAAATGCGGCCCGCGTTAGAAAAAGCTCACCGCGCACCCGGAGCTCCCGCGGTTGTTCTGCAAGCACGGTCGGAATACAGCCGGCCGCCAGAGCAGCCCGCGTCACATCCTGTCCTTTTTCTCCATCGCCTCGGGTCAGGGCCCGGACCAGCACCCCATTCTGATAGTGGAGTACGATGGTCAGTCCATCAATCTTCGGCTCAATACAAAAATACTGCCGGGTTCCACAGGTGTCGATAAATGCAGCCACTTCCTCGTCGGTATACGCCTTTTTGAGGCTCAATACCGGCTTTTGATGCAGAACGGTATTACGCGGGTCTACAGCCCCGACCCCGCCCTCTCCTGCCAACTCCGGATAATCCGCAATCAGCTGTTCGTAGCGACGGCGTAATTCATCATAGGCTTCATTGCCCATGATAGGATCCGCCCGGTTGAAATAGGCCTCGTCCGCCTGCGCCAGAATCGCCCTAAGATATCCGGCCTGCACCTTAATTTCCTCCGGAGCGGCAACGCTGAATCGGGCGAGGCAGAACAGCATTATAAGCAACTGAAAACAGCTTATGATTTCAGTCCGGGGTTTCCCCGGGAAATACCGCAGAACCAACATATGCATGATCATTTCAACGAGTCCGTCTGATTTTTTCGTTCAGGATCCAATCCTTGTTTTTTCTTCATGAAGCACCTGAAAACCGTGCGACCATTCCCAGACGTTCCGGCGACAAGGTATTGCCTTATACCAAAGGTTAAAACGATCAGATATAAATTTGATCCCTCGCAGCGGCGCTGAGGACGCTGAGAAATTCAGTCATAAACGGCTCCGCGCTCTCTGCGTCGCTGCGCGGAATAACGCTGTCGTAAGACCGGAATGTTTTAGTAAATGGTATTAGACAGCAGCCTGGTGCAGATACGTTTTAAGTTTTTGCTTCGGCAGTGCCAGACCGAGGTCCGATGAAAGCCGGGTGAGCTGTTCCGACGGATTGTTCATGATCTCGTTGAATTCGACGACGGTGACCCAGGGCTGCTCAGCGGCCCAGCGTTCACGCCCTTCATCACCGTTCAGCTTTTTCCAAAGTACAGCTTCTTTCAGTCTTTGCGGAATGAAGCGATAAAATCCCGTACCGCGTCCATAGGTTTTGAAGTATGATGCAATACACTGTCGTTTGTCGCGCCGCACAAGCACCACACGGGCTTCCGGAAACAGCTCGTGAATCACCGGCAGAAAACGCAGATGCTCGGCTGTTTTTTCGATAAGCGTCGAGCAGCCTATTCTCTTTTGGAATTCCTCAAAACAGCTTTCCGCCAGTTTTCCGAATCCGAAAATCTGTTCCGTATCCTCCAGTTTTTCCTTCAGTTTCTGCAGTTCATGCTCCCCGACCGGATCAAGTGCAGGTTCCCCTTCGCATTCCTCCGGAACGGCCTCCGTCACATGACCGCATTTCAACAGCATGTTTTTCAAAGACTGCTCCAGCCGATTCTTCCCGAAAAGCCGATCAGCAAACCCACGGCATTTAAAGTATACCCATGAATACGGAAAAACGCCGGTCGGATACATGAGACGCTGATAGAGGTGGATATCCGAACGGGCTCCGACGCGGCAGAACAGACCCGTATTCTCCAGACAGCCGGTATTTTCCGCCAGGGCCAGCGCTCGGGCCACAAAACTGGTTCCCGAACGAGGGGAGCCCACAATAAATATAAGTTCAGGCATGGTTTAACTGTCTTTCCGGGCATTTCCCGGCTGCCGGGAATTACTGCTCAACGACGCGGTAGAAGCCGGCCTCATTGGTCGCGGAAAATGTCCAGTTGGTATTCATGCTGAATGACTCGGAAACAGCATTCCAGACATTGGAAGCGAGGTTCGTACTCGACTGCAGCACATAATTGGCTGCAGCGGTTCCATTGAATTCCGCCGCAATGTTTACCCAGTCGTTGGAGGTTTTCAGGCTGAGGGAAAGATCGCCGCTGCCGTCCAGCACGTCCAGATCAATCGTTTGAAGTCCGATCACACTGTTGGTGTTGCCAACGTACAACGTTAATTCATTGTGAGCTTCGACGATAAGATTAGTTGAATAAAACTGGACGACTTTGTTGGGAAGATCGCCATATGTGATATCAAACGGAGCTTTTCCGGCGACGGCTACCGTAAAAACCGAATTTGAATTAAAGCCGACCATATCGAACGCTTTGATCTGAACCTGTTTGTCAAATGACAGAATTATTGACTCCCCATATTCGAAGCGATCCGTGTCATCACCGGTTCCATGTACGGTTACGCCCAGACTGGTTGCCGTTGTATTGATTTTCTGACCCGCATCGCCCGAACGGGCCGTAATTTTCAAATCCGGTATTTCCACAACATTTGTGGTGATACCGGTCTTATCGGCTTCGTCCAGCAGATCCCCTGTTGTCAGAAAACCGCTTCCTCCATTATGCAAAATCAGGCTTTCCGCATTCACCGAAACACTGAACAAACCGATAACGAGCCAACTCCACGTTTTCATTTTCTCTCCTTTTCCTGTTAATTAAACTTGCTATCAATAATTAACAGATTATCAGAAAAGAAAATGAAGCATCAACTTTGAGTGATCAATTTTTTCTTTATCACTTTAACTAAGTAAGAATGTTTTACTGAATCAGCGGCAGGAATCAGGTGACCGACATTTATACTGTACAGTAGCGTTCCTTAAAGTCCTCATAGGCAAGGGCAATGCCTTCGCGCAGTTCGATTTTCGGTTCCCAGCCCAGTTTCCGGAGTTTGGAGGAATCCATCAGTTTACGCGGAGTACCGTCCGGTTTGGAGGAATCCCATTCAATGATGCCTTTGTAGCCCACAACGTCGGCAACCGTTTCGGCCAGTTCCTTAATGGAGACTTCTTTCCCGGAACCTACATTAACGTGTGACTGCACCGTCCCGGTTTCATCCTCGAAAGCCACGTCGGCATAGCTGGTATGTTCCAGCAGAAAAACACACGCTTCGGCGAGATCATCGCTATAGAGAAATTCACGCAGCGGCGAACCGCTTCCCCAGCATTCCACCTTTTCCAGCCCCTGCTCTTTCGCTTCATGAAAGCGGCGGATAAAGGCCGGCAGCACGTGGGAATTCTGCGGATGATAATTATCGCCGGGCCCATACATATTCGTCGGCATAGCTGAAATAAAATCGGTGCCGTACTGACGGTTATAAGCATCGCACAGGCGAATACCCGCAATCTTGGCAATGGCATAAGGCTCGTTGGTCGGCTCCAGCGGACCGGTCAGCAGATGCTCTTCCAGCATGGGCTGCGGGGCCATTTTCGGATAGATACAGCTCGACCCGAGAAAAAGCAGTTTTTTCACTCCGTGCTCTTTCGCCGCATGAATCACGTTCATCTCGATCATCATGTTTTCATAAATGAACTGCCCGCGGTAGGTACTGTTCGCGACAATACCGCCGACTTTTGCAGCCACCAGCACGACATACTCCGGTTTCTCGGCCGCGAAGAAATCGTTCACAGCCTGCTGATTGATCAGATCCAGCTCATCATGCGTTTTCCCGATCAGGTTGGAATAACCATGACGTTCCAGCGCACGCCAGATTCCCGATCCTACCAGTCCGCGGTGACCGGCAACGTAAATTTTTGAATGTAAGTCCATTTCAATACCTTTCCAGAAATATTATCTCGCGCTGAGACGCTGAGAGCGCAGAAAAAAGAGATGTATCATTCTTCGAGTCCATTTACCGCTCGCCGAATACCGTCTTTCATAAGAACATCTCCAAAATTGAGCAGATAACCTAATCGCATACCGGTCAGCCGAAGATAGGTTTGTAATTGCCTCATGTGAACAGGTGTAATCATCTCAAGGGATTTTAACTCCAGAATGATTTTGTTATTCACAACAATGTCAGCCCGAAAACCTTCATCGAACTCTATTCCGTTATAATTGATTGGAATTCCTACTTCAGTCTGAACATCCAGCCCCTGTAACACCAATTCATGAGCCAGAATCTTTTGATATACCGATTCCAATAATCCCGGTCCCAAAGCCTGATGAACCTGAATTGAACATTTAACAACAATTGTTCCTATTTCATTTTCAGTCATCGATAGTTTTCTCTGCGAACACTGCGTCTCTGCGCGAATATCTAGAAGCCGATTTCGTAGTTCGGATTGTCCAGCAGACGCAGATCGCCTTCCGTCATGATTTTAACGAGCTCTTCAAACTTCACCGTCGGTTCCCAGCCCAGCTGTTTTTTGGCCTTCGCCGGATTACCGAGCAGCTGATCGACCTCGCACGGGCGGTAATACCGCTTGTCCATGCGGACGACAACATCGCCGGTGGCTTTGTTCTTTCCGACTTCGTCGACGCCTTCACCTTCCCACTCAATTTCAATATCGACACAGGCAAATGATTTTTCAATGAATTCACGGACGGTATGCATTTCGTTGGTCGCCACCACGTAATCATCCGGCGTATCCTGCTGCAGCATCATCCACATCATTTTGACGTAATCCGGAGCATACCCCCAGTCGCGATATGCATTGATGTTGCCCATATAAAGACACTTCTGCAACCCGCGCGAAATACGGGCCACGGCCATTGTGATTTTGCGGGTCACAAAGGTTTCCCCTCGCCGCGGTGATTCGTGATTAAACAGAATACCGTTGCTGGCATGCAGGCCGTAGGACTCGCGATAGTTCTTCACAATCCAGAACCCGTACTGCTTGGCCACCGCGTACGGAGAACGCGGATAAAACGGTGTGGTTTCCGTCTGCGGAACTTCCATCACTTTTCCGTACAGCTCGGAGGTCGAAGCCTGATAGAAACGTGCCGGAACACCGGTTTCGCGGATGGCATCCAGCAGACGCAGCGTTCCGATGGCATCACATTCGGCCGTGTATTCCGGGACTTCGAAAGAAACCTGCACATGCGACTGCGCGGCCAGGTTGTAGATTTCCGCCGGCTCAACTTTTTCAATAATCCGGTTAAGGTTGGACGAATCGGTAAGGTCGCCGTAATGCAGAATCATCCGGGGATTGCCTTCAAGCTGATCCTCGTAAAGGTGATCAATCCGGTGCGTATTAAACGAACTTGCACGACGGATAATCCCGTGAACCTCATACCCTTTTTCAATCAGCAGCTCGGTCAGATACGAACCGTCCTGCCCGGTAATTCCCGTAATCAGTGCTTTTTTCATGTACAACTACTCCTTTTAATTAAATTCAGAACGTTCGCGCATCTGCCATGCCCGGCAGCATTTTATCTTTATCAGAAATTATCATATCGGCACCTTCCGGCCATTCGATCCCAATATCCGGATCGTTCCAGATCACTCCGTATTCATCCTCAGGGGCGTAAAATGCATCGCACTTATACATAAAATCCGCCGTATCGCTCAGCACATAGAATCCATGGGCGAATCCCCGGGGAATAAAAAGCTGATGTCCGTTTTCTTCACTGAGCATAACGCCTCCCCATTTCCCGAAAGTCGGAGAATCCTTCCGCATATCCACCGCTACATCAAAAACTTCGCCTCGGATAACTGAAACCAGCTTCGCCTGCGGATTACGGTATTGATAATGAAGGCCACGCAATACTCCGACCGTTGACCGCGACCAGTTGTCCTGAACAAAACGCGTCTCAATCCCCGCTTCGGCATACTGCTGAAAATGATAGTTCTGCTGAAAAAAACCGCGTTCATCCGGGAAACGGCGGGGTTTTATCAGCTTCAACCCATCCAGTTTCAGATCAATGACGTCCATCAGACAGCTCCCTCCGCCAAACGAAGTAAATACTGTCCATACGGGTTCTTCTCCATCATCTGCCCGATTTCAACCAGCTGTTTCACACTGATATATCCCAACCGGAACGCAATTTCCTCGATGCAGGAAATTTTCAGACCCTGACGTTTTTCAATGGTTTCGACATAGTTCGAGGCCTCATGCAGGGCATCATGTGTGCCCGTATCCAGCCAGGCAAAACCGCGACCCAGATTCTTCACATTCAATTCGCCCCACTTGAGATAGGTCTTATTCACGTCCGTAATTTCCAGCTCACCGCGTGCCGAAGGTTTCATATTTTCTGCAATTCCGATGACACGGTTATCATAGAAATAGAGCCCCGGAATGGCGAAATTTGATTCCGGTTTCTCCGGTTTTTCCTCCAGTGACAACGCTTTGCCGGATTCATCAAATTCAACAATACCGTACCGTTCCGGATCCACCACCGGATACGCGAAGATGGTCGCCCCTTTTTCACGCGCGGCGGCCTCTCCAAGTATCTGCCGAAAACCATGCCCGTAAAAAATGTTATCGCCGAGCACGAGCGCCACGGAATCATCGCCAATAAACTCTTTTCCGATGATGAAGGCCTGCGCCAACCCGTCCGGACTCGGTTGTTCGGCATAGGAAAACCGCAGACCGATCTGAGAACCATCACCGAGCAGCTGTTTAAACATCGGCAGATCCTGCGGTGTACTGATAATGAGCACTTCGCGAATTCCCGCCAGCATCAGCGTAGAAAGCGGATAATAGATCATCGGTTTATCATAAACCGGAAGCATCTGTTTACTGACCACCTGGGTCAGCGGGTACAGCCGCGAGCCGGATCCTCCGGCCAGAATTATGCCTTTCATAACCGGTTATCCTTTCCCCAGACGTTCACCGGAATAACGGCCTTCGCGAAGCGGACGCCACCACCAGTCATTATCCAGATACCACTGCACCGTCTTTTTAATGCCGGTATCAAAGTTCTCCTGCGCCTTCCAGCCCAGTTCGTTTTCCAGTTTTGTGGCGTCGATGGCATAACGGGCATCATGCCCCGGACGGTCTTTCACAAAGGTAATCAGATCGCGGTAGCGGCCTGACGGCCTTGGTCGGAGCTCATCCAGAATACTGCAGATGGTTTCAACCACCTCCAGATTGGTTCGTTCATTCCGGCCGCCGACATTATACGTTTCACCCGGTGTACCTTTTTCAACGACAGTAACCAGTGCCCGTGCGTGATCCTCCACATAGAGCCAGTCACGGATGTTATCGCCTTTCCCATAGACCGGAAGTTCCCTGCCTTCGAGCGCATTCAGAATGACCAGCGGGATCAGCTTTTCAGGAAAATGATACGGCCCGTAATTATTGGAACAGTTTGTAATAACCACCGGCAGACCATAGGTATGAAACCAGGCCTTAACCAGATGATCGCTCGAAGCCTTGCTGGCCGAATAAGGCGAGCGCGGATCATACGGCGTCGTTTCTTCAAACAGGCCCTCTGCACCCAGAGAACCGTATACCTCATCCGTGGAAATATGGTGAAAACGAAATGCCGCCTGCCGATCTTCAGGCAATCCGTTCCAGTAGTTCCGGGCACACTCCAGCATCGTGTAGGTGCCCATGATATTGGTTTCCATAAACGCGGCCGGGCCGTCAATCGATCGGTCCACATGCGATTCAGCGGCGAGATGCATCACGGCATCCGGCTGAAAATCAGCAAATGCGGTAGTAACCGCTTCCTTATCGCAAACATCAACCCGGGAAAAACGGTAAAGGGTATTATCTGCAATTTCCTTCAACGACTCCGGAACACCTGCATAAGTCAGCTTATCCAGGTTCAGCACCTGACACCCTTTGTCTTTTACAAGATGCCGACAAACCGCGGAACCGATAAATCCTGCACCACCGGTAACGATCACTTTTTTCATAAAGCCCTGATCTCATCAATTAGGGTTTCACCATGTATACGCACAAATTCCTTCAGTTCAATTTTCCAGTCGCTGAATACATTCAGATCCAGCTCTTTGGCATGGCTGTTTTCCAGGATGGAATTCTTTGGACGTTTCGTCGGCGTTGGAAATTCTTCGGTTGAGCAGGGAATAAAATGATGTTCAATGTTCAGTTCATCCAGAAAAGCACAGGCCAGATCGTACCACGTGCAATACCCTTCAGACGAAGCATGGAAAATGCCGGCGGCCTCGGCCTCGGTAACCGCACGGATCTGTTTCGCCAGCGTCATCGACCAGGTAGGCGAGCCGTACTGATCGCTCACCACCTTAAACGTTTTTCCGGGATTCTGCAGCGTCAGCCGCAGCATGGTCTTCAGAAAATTGTTACCGTTTGCACCATAAAGCCAGGCCGTGCGCAGAATTGCAAACCGATCCATTGTTTCAGCAACGGCCCGCTCGCCGGCCAGCTTCGAACGACCATACTCGGAAACCGGATTCGGCTCTTCCGATTCCTCCAGAGCCTGAAACAGTGGTTTGTCGCCGGCAAAAACATAATCCGTTGAAACATGCGCCAGAAATGCCTCATTTTCGCCACACCACTCGGCCAGGTTCTTCGGCAAATCACGGTTCCCTTTCCAGCAGGACAAATCCGTTTCACACGCATCCACCGCCGTATAGGCCGCGCAGTTAACAATCACATCGGGCCGGATCCGATCCAATACATCCATGCATTGAGCCCGGCTGGAAAGATCCGCCTCCGGCAGATCAATCCCGACGACCTCGCCGGCATTCCTGAATACCCGGAGGCAGTCGTTTCCAAGCTGCCCCCCCGATCCGGTTATCAGTATTTTCTGCATTAGAGAATGCTACGCTTTTCTCCGGAATTGAAAAAGTTTGTTTTTCATTCGCCCAATATGCCGCGGCTCGTCAGATCCCCGATAATCAATCCCGCAGCAGCGTCAGGCTCGACACGCTCCGTGGCAATGGTGATTTCCGGAGACTCCGGTGCTTCATACGGATCGCTGATACCGGTGAACTGCGGAATTTCTCCGGAACGGGCCTTTTTATAAAGCCCTTTCGGATCGCGCTGTTCGCAGACTTCCAGCGGCGTATCCACAAAAACTTCAATGAACGAGTCGTCACCAATCACCTCCCGCGCCGCAGCCCGGTCGGAAATATAAGGGGAAATGAACGAGGTAATCACAATGACCCCGGCATCATTCATCAACGCCGCCACCTCAGCAATGCGACGGATGTTCTCCTTGCGGTCTTCCATCGAGAAACCGAGATCACGGTTCAGTCCGTGGCGCACGTTGTCGCCATCCAGAATATAGCAAAGATGCCCCTGCTCAATCAGCGCCTTCTCAAGCTGCTGCGCAATCGTCGATTTTCCGGAACCGCTCAGCCCCGTAAGCCAGATCGTTGATCCCTTCTGTTTCAACAACCCTTCACGATCCGCGGCACTGACCAGACTTTCGCTCTTTACAATATTCTGACTGACCGGGGCCTTTTTATGTCCCGGTTTAGAAACGATACGGTCAACTATCATCCCCGCACCGACGGTCACATTGGTAAGGCGGTCAACAATAATGAAAGCACCGGTCGTACGGTTCTTCTCATAGGGATCAAAGGCAATCGGGCGATGCAGCGTAAGGCGGCAGCGGCCGATTTCATTCAGCTCAAGCGAGGTGATATCCTCCTCGTTCTTATCACGCTTCATGGTGTTCACATCCACTTTATAGCGGATACTCGACAACACGCCCGGAACCATGGAAGAAGTATGCTTGATCAGATAACTTTTACCCGATTTCGCCGCATCCTCATGCATCCAGACCACCATCGCCTCAAACTCATTTCCGATGTGCGGAACATTGTTTACCGGAACGAGCATATTACCGCGCGAAACATCAATTTCATCTTCCAGCGTAACGGTGATGGCCTGATCAGCAAAGGCCTCCTCAATCTGTCCGTCGGGACCGTAGATCGCTTTGATTCTCGAAGTCTGACGTGACGGAAGACTGGCCACTTCATCGCCCACCCGAACCACACCGGATGCCATCGTCCCGCTGAATCCACGGAAATCAAGATTCGGACGCAGCACATACTGAATTGGGAAACGCATATCGATCAGATTCCGGTCGGTCGAAATATTCACATTTTCCAAATGATGCAGGAAAGTCGGTCCATCGTACCATGCCAGATTTTCACTGTGCTCCACTACGTTATCGCCCTTCAGCGCGGACATCGGAATAAAGTGAATATCAGAAAAGCCCAGACGGGCAACGAATGCATTATAGTCTTTGACAATCTCGTTATATTTCTCCTCCGACCAGTCGACCAGGTCCATTTTGTTGACCGCAACGACCACGTGCTTGATACCGAGCAGTGAGCAGATAAAACTGTGCCGTTTCGTCTGCGTGATCACTCCGTGACGGGCATCGATCAGAATGGTCGCCAGATTGCAGGTCGAAGCCCCCGTCGCCATATTGCGCGTATACTGCTCATGCCCGGGGCAGTCGGAAATAATGAATTTACGCTTATCCGTGGAAAAATAACGGTAGGCGACATCAATCGTAATTCCCTGCTCCCGCTCCGCTTTCAGACCGTCGGTAAGCAGTGCCGGATCGAACTCTTCATCGGTGGTTCCGTAAACCTTGGAATCCTTCGCAACCTTTTCCAGCTGATCTTCATAAATCATATGGCTGTCATAAAGCAGCCGGCCGATCAGCGTGGATTTACCGTCGTCCACCGAACCGCAGGTCAGAATACGCAGCAGATCCTTGGTTTCATGCCGGTTCAGATATTCGGTAATATTACCCCGAATCAGCTCTTCTTCCTGAATTTTGTAGGTTGGGTCAGTCATTTTATTCCTTCCGCTTAGCGCAGAGTGCATGGCGCATGGCGTCAGCCTCTTAGCTTTTTCTTAAAATTCTCAATTTTCCTGCTCTCTTCATCGAGCAGTTCAAACAATTCTTCTTTTCCATCTTCGCGTGATAAGACACCGGCGCTCAAAGCCAAGCAGCATGTTGACATCTTCAAAGCAGAATCTTTTGGCAACGTTCAGGAACTGCGCGAACTCCCTATCGGAATCAGACCCTGACCCTTCAGCAATATTATTGGAAATGCTCAGCGCCGCTCCCCGCAGCTGTTCCGCAAACCGAATTTTTTTATCTGCTTCTAATCGATCTGCGATATCCAGCAGCCTGTCGCCGATAACAATCGACTTCTGCCAGATCTCTAAATCCTGAAAACGGAATTTCGCCATGCCCTCTGCCCGATGCGCTATGCCTTCTAAATGAGCACCGCGAATTTAGAAATACCCGTCCTTCTTCTTGTCTTCCATGGAGGAATTGTCACCGTCAATCACACGGCCCTGGCGCTCGGAGGTCGTCGTCAGCAGCATCTCCTGCACGATTTCCTCCACAGTCTCGGCGTTCGATTCCACCGCACCGGTCAGCGGATAACAGCCCAGCGTACGGAAACGCACTTTTTTCAGCATCGGCGTTTCCCCCTCTTTAAGCGGCATGCGGTCATCATCCACCATGATCAGCGTACCGTCACGTTCCACTACCGGGCGCTCCGCGGCATAATAAAGCGGTACAATCGGAATATCCTCGCGCAGCAGATAGAGCCAGATATCCAGCTCGGTCCAGTTCGACAGCGGGAAAACGCGGATCGATTCACCTTTATTGATTTTGGCGTTATAAAGATTCCAGAGTTCCGGACGCTGGTTTTTCGGGTCCCACTGATGGAATTCATTCCGGAAACTGTACACCCGTTCTTTAGCACGGCTCTTTTCCTCGTCGCGGCGTGCACCTCCGAAAGCGGCATCAAATTTGTAGTGATCCAGGGCCTGCTTCAAACCGTCGGTTTTCATGATCTGTGTGTGTTTTTCGGACCCGTAATCAAACGGATTCACCTTGTCTTTGCCGTCCGGGTTAATCCACACCTTGATGTCTACGTCATATTTTTCGGCCATCAGTGAACGGAATTTATACATTTCCTGAAATTTCCACTGCGTATCCACGTGCATCAGCGGAAACGGAATTTTCCCCGGTGCAAATGCTTTATGTGCAAGATGCAGCATAACCGAAGAGTCTTTTCCGATAGAATAGAGCATCACCGGATTATCAAATTCGGCCGCCACTTCACGGATAATATGAATACTCTCCGCCTCAAGCTGTTTAAGATGCGACAGGTTATAATCGCTCATTTTGTTCTCCAATAGTACGTCGTTCATCGTTGAATGGTGAGTATTCCTATCGGCATTACATAATTATGTCTATAATAAATACACATTTTATTCATGTAATTTACGCACGGTTTAATACGCGTTTTAACAAACCCCTTTTAAAACGGCCATATAATCGGCGTCAGCCCGATAGTCACCAGAGCCATCAAAACCGTTAAAGGAATACCCAACCGTCCATAATCGGTAAATTTATACCCCCCCGGACCATAGACCATCAGATTGGTCTGATAGCCCATCGGGGTGATAAAACTGGCCGAAGCCGCCATCATAATGGTCATCAGAAACGGCATATAACTGACCCCCAGCGAACCCGCCGTTTCCATGGCCACCGGAAAAATCAGCGCCGCCGCCGCGTTATTGGTAATCAGCAGTGTAAACAGCACCGTCCCCAGATAAACCAGCGCCAGCGATGCCAGCGGTTTTCCCGGCACCAGCGCAATCAGTCCCTGCGCCAGCGTTTCTGCCAGACCGGTTGTGGCCATCGCCGACGCAATACCCAGTGCAGATCCGATCACCAGCAGCACCTGCCACTCGATGCTCTTACGCGCCGTCCCCATCGAACAGCAGCCCGTAGCCACCATCAGCAGTGCCGCCAGCACCGAGGCTTTCAGCATACTCAACACCGACGTCCCGGCCAACAGCACCATCAATACAAGAATTCCGATCGCCACCGGCCCTTTGTTATGGCGGATCGGCTGAGAATCCTCCACCTGCCCGACCAGCAGAAAATCATGCGAATCACGCTGGCGGGGAATGAAACCGGCATGCGATTCCACCAGCAGCGTGTCGCCGGGACGCAGTACAATATCGCCGATTTTTCCATGCACCCGTTCGCCGTTACGCGCAACCGCAATCACCACCGCATTGTAATGCTTCCGGAAATTGCCTTCCTTGATACTTTTCCCTAGCAGAGGACAGGTGCTGGAAACCACCACTTCAACCAGACAGCGCTCCTGGTCTGAAGCCTTCAGATCAAACAGAATCTCTGCGGCCGGTTCCAGTCCGTTCAGATCGCGCAGTTCCTTCACGGAATCAATCATGCCCACAAAAATAAGGTGATCCCCTCCCTCCAGCACAAAATCCGGCGGAACCGCACTCTTCACCTCACCTTTACGCACCAGTTCCGCCAGAAAACAGTTCGACAGATTACGCAGACCGGCCGACTCAATGCTTTTTCCATCAAACGGACCACCCGCCGTAACTGTCAGTTCCAGCGTATATTCGCGCGGATTTTCAAATACGGCCGATGCCGGCTTACGTTCCGGCAGCAGCTTGCGGGCAAACAGAAAAACAAAAACGAAACCGACAACCGCACAGGGAATCCCTATTTTGGAAACCTCGAAAAAAGAGAGCCCGTCATGGTTGAACCGGTCCTGATACAGCCCGTTCAGCACAAGATTGGTACTGGTGCCGATCAGCGTACAGAGACCGCCGAAAATCGAAGCAAAACTCAGCGGAATCAGAAAATGCGACGGACTGAACTTCATCTTGCGGCACCAGCTTCCAACCACAGGAATAAACATGGCCACCACCGGCGTATTGTTCAGGAATGCACTCAGGCCCGTCACCGGCAGCATCAGACGCAGCAGACCGCGCCTTTCATTTTTCGGACGGCCCAGCAGACCGTTTCCAATCCAGTTCAGCCCCCCGGTTTCCTTCAGGCCGGCAACCACAATATAAAGGACGCCCACCGTAATCATACCGCTCGAACTGAAACCGTTCAGGGCCTGAGACGTATCGAGCACACCGCTCACCAGCAATGCCCCCAATGCGCCAAGAAAAACAAAATCCGGCGGAATCCGGGTTCCACCCAGGCCGATCAGCATCAGCAGAATCGTGCCCAGGGTAAACCACGCTTCCCAGGATAACTCGGCAAAGCCCATAAAATCAGTTCAGACCGCTGACCACAAAAAACGGGTTCAGCAGGTTTTCCTTATTATACACCACGTCGGAAACAGAATCCGATCCGGTTTTATACGCCGCGGCGGAAATCCCGTCCCGATATTCAAAAACGCGCCCGCCCGCAGCAGTCACCACCGCATGAGCCGCCGCCGTATCCCACTCGCACGTCGGCGCAATCCGCGGATAAATATCCGCCACACCTTCCGCCACCATGCAGAGTTTCAGCGAACTCCCGCGCGAAACACGCTCCGCCGCGCCATACTCCTCTTCCAGTTCGGCGATAAACTGCAGCGTTTCATCGTTGCAATGCGATTTCGAGGCCACCACTTTCAAAGGCCCCTTCGGCGCACCGCTGACCTTCAACACCTGGAAATTTTCAGGATTCGGAAGTTTTTCCAGCAGTTCTTCCAGGCGTTTAAAATGTTCACCTTTCACCGCTTTAAAAGCACCCCGCTCACTGCCCAGATACAACGATCCCTCCACCGGCACAAACACCACACCCATCACCGGAACACCGTCTTTCACCAATGCAATGTTTACCGTGAATTCGCCGTTTTTCTTAATGAATTCCTTGGTGCCGTCAATCGGATCCACGAGCCAGTACGTACTCCACCCCCTGCGCTCCGCATAGGCGATCGTCTTACTCTCTTCCGAAAGCACCGGATAAGGCGTTGTCTCCAGCGCCTTGACAATAATTTCGTGCGACGCCTTATCAGCCTCGGTCAGCGGCGATTCATCCGCTTTATATTCAATTTCAAAATCGCGGGCATAGATTTCAAGAATCGCATCGCCCGCTTCGAGAGCGGCTTTTACAGCAGTTTCAATCATAATATTTTTATTCCACCGTTACAGATTTCGCGAGATTACGCGGCTGATCAATTTCACAGCCCCGCGCCGCCGCAATATGATAGGCCAGCAATTGAAGAGCAACCACGGTCGGAACCGGACAGATGGCCGGCGGACAATCCGGCACCACAATCACGTCTTCAAATCCTTCCGCAATGACTTCATCGCCTTCACTGACCACCGCAATCACCGGCGCATTGCGGGCTTTGCACTCTTCAGCATTACCCAGCGTTTTGTCTTTGCCGGGAATATTGTTCAGCAGCGCAATCACCGGCGTATTCTCTTCGAGCAATGCAATTGGACCGTGCTTGAGTTCAGCGGCATGATACCCCTCGGCATGGACATAACTGATCTCCTTCAATTTCAGCGCACCTTCAAGCGCTACCGGAAAGAGATAGCCGCGCCCGATAAAAAATGCGTTATCACACCGGGCATATTTCCGGGCTACCGCTTTAATCGCATCGTTCTGTTTCAACACCTGCTCAACCAGTTCCGGCATACGTTGAACCCAGCGGGCGAACTGCGTTCCGTCATGTCCGGGCAGACGTCGCGTACGCGCGATTTTAAGTGCCATCATAAGCATCACCGAAACCTGACACGTAAAGGCCTTTGTCGAAGCCACACCGATCTCCGGCCCCGCATGCAGATACACACCGCGACCGGTCTCACGGGCAATCGTTGAACCGACCACATTACAGATACCCGCCACCAGTGCCCCTTTCTGCTTGGCCTCCCGTACGGCGGCCAGCGTATCGGCCGTTTCACCCGACTGACTGATCGCAATCACCAGATCATTCGGTGTGATGATCGGATTGCGGTAGCGGAATTCCGCGGCCTGCTCCACCTCGGCATTCACGCCGGCCATCTCCTCAATGGCATATTCACCGACCATGCCGGCATGCATCGATGTCCCGCAGCCGACCACAAGAACACGGTTGATCTGCGCGGCGTCGCGAGCGGAAAAATCGAGTCCGGAAAGAACCGCCGTTCCCATTTCAAAATCAAGACGACCGCGTATGGTATTGCGGATCGCCTGGGGCTGTTCAAACATCTCCTTCAGCATGAAGTGTTCAAATTCACCCTTTTCGGCGGCCCCTTCATCCCAGTCCATCTCGGTAACATCACGGCTCACCGGAGCCCGGTACACATTGCACATCTCCATGCCCTGATCGGTAATCACCGCCATATCGAAATCTTCCAGATAAACCGCATCACGGGTGTGCGGAATAATGGCGGATGCATCGCTGGCCACCAGCGTTTCATTGCGTCCCAGCCCAATGACAATCGGGCTGCCGCAACGGGCCACCACCAGTTTATTGGGCTCGTGATCGGTAATCACCACAATACCGTACGTCCCTTTCACCTGCTGAAGCGCTTCGCTCACCGCATCTTCAAGATTCCCTTTATAAAGAAAGGCCACCAGCTGAACCAGAACCTCGGAATCCGTATCGGAAACACACTTGATACCCTGCTGCTCCAACACCTTGCGAATATCTTTATAATTTTCAATAATACCGTTATGCGCCAGCGCAAACCGGCCGGAGGCATCCACATGCGGATGAGCATTAATCTCATTCGGCGGACCATGCGTCGCCCAGCGGGTATGCCCGATACCCAGTGTCGAAGAGGTAATGGTTTCACTCGGCTGTGCAAAAACCTTTGTTCGGAGATCCGCAATTTTTCCGGGATTTTTAACAACATCAATCTTCCCGTTATACAGGCAGGCCACACCCGCCGAGTCATACCCCCGGTATTCCAGACGGCGCAGCCCGTCCACCAGAATATCGGCTGCTTTGCGTTTCCCGAAATATCCAACAATTCCGCACATGATTTATTCCCTCATCTTATCGATTTCTTAAAAACTTCCGGTTTCCTGAACCCTATAGGATCAGTTTCACCAATTGCGCTAACAATTAACGCCAAAATTGCACGCTGCCGCCCCTGGTCGATCGGGGTACAAACCGAAACCTTCCTGCGTTATTCAATTGTGGTAAATATCCAGCCATCGGATATTTTCCGGTCGGTAATTCAGTCGGATCCCAACCGGAGTCTATTGCGATGCTCTAGCGCGGAAGTCGGAAACTGCGCCTCAACCATGGTGCCCAGCATTTCCAGCAGAACCGCAACGCGATCCTCCGCCGGCATCACTTTGATCACTTTCACCTTCAGCCCGCGCATCGAACCTTCCAGAATGGTGGTTTCCTCTCCCACTTCCAGCGGAGCACCGGCATCAACCGTCCCATCTTCATCCAGGTCCCGGCGGATCGACTCGATAACGTCATCCGGGATCGGCACATACCGTTCATTAAAAAGAGGAATGGTCAGCACACCGGTCGAATACGCAATCGCGCGCTGCTTTTCAGCCATATCAAAGCGCACAAAAAAATACCCCGGAAACATCGCTTCCTGAAACCAGACTGCCCCGCGCTTTGTTTTTCGCCGAAAACGAATCAGCGGACAGAAAACCTCAAGCCCCTGCTGCGCCGCAATGGTCGACGCCGCAATCCGCTCCTTTTTCGGTTTAGAACGTACCACGAACCAATGCTGACCCTCTGGAAAATTCAACATCATGCTTTATTTCCCAATGAGCTTCAAAATCAGCGGCAGCGTTTTCCCTGCCCGATACTGCCAGTTTTCCAGCAGCTCCACTTTTTCAGTAAGTGCAGCCTTATCGGCCGATTCACAGTCATCCAGCAGCTCCCGAATACGAACCAGCCGATCTTCGCCACTGGCTACATGCGGCTGAATCTGCTCCTTCGCAAAACCGGCGGCTATTTTTCGAAGCGACGTTTCAGCCACATAATAATCCTTCCGGTCCCCGGGCACGTAAACCGTCCGGATGGCTCCGAATGAACGTAGAATTCTGAGTCCCTGACTGGTGGAACCCTTACTGATGTTAAGACGTACGCGACAATCATCGAGACACAGCGGAGCGGTCGAAATAAACAGCAGACCATAAATCTCCCCCACCGACCGCGGAAGATTCAGCAGATCGGCCACCCGGACAAAAAGCGCAATGACTTCGCTCTCAAATTCATCCAGCGCCCGGACTTTTCCCTCAACGTCATTCATAGTGTTCAGAAAATACTGAACAATCCGGGCTTTGCAACCGACAACTTGTTCTATTTATGTGAGCGGTTTCAGTCAATCCGTCGGCTGATACCAAACGTTAAAACTATCCGGTATAAATTTGATCCCTCGCAAAGGCGCTGAGGACGCAGAGAAATTCAGTCATAAACGGCTCCGCGCGCTCTGCGTCGCTGCGCGGAATAACGCTGTCGTTAAGACCGGAATGTTTTAGTAAATGGTATGAGTACAGAAAGATCACCGCACCATTCGCACACAAAATGCGCAGGTCCTTCTCCCCTTTTCCGTTTTTCCGGACTTCTTTGCCACGCAGAATCGGCAGCTGATGAGATCTATGCGGTCAATTACGGAACGCACCGGTTAATCCCATCCTCCCGTTTGCCGTATGACAAAACACTCCGGAGTATTCACGTCTAATGCCGGGCTTTCACGACCGCCAAAGCGGAAAGATAGGATTCAAAATAATCCGATAATACTTCCAGATTACCTTTTGCCGGGGTTTTAGCCGGCTTATTTCCCCGTTTTACTTTCTGTTTATTCTTCCTTTTCATAACCGGTTTTCCTTTTTATTAACGTCCGAGGTCAATAAGCGTGTCCAGCAGGCTGTTTGCCGTAGACATTACACGTGCACAGGCTTCATAGGCTTTCTGAGCACTCATCAGATTCAAAAGCTCCTCATCGAGATTAACGCCGGAGACAGAAAGCATCTGGTTGTCGAACATTTCAACGACTCCCGCACTGCTGGCCGCCAGTTGCGTCTCTTCATTCACGGCACCCCCGAGCGTGGTTTCAACCTGTATCCAGAAACCGGACAGCGATTGCCCGTCCAGTCCACTGAGCGCCCCTTCTAATGTATCGGAAAGCAGCAGTCCTGCCGTATTATCCCCTGCATTGGGAACCGGCGGCGGACCGTCATCGGCGCGTGTAGCCGCCAAAGCCACCCGCTCAGGCCGGGCCCCCATCGGATCGGCCGGATCATAAAGACTGACATCCACAGCAATATCGCCCGCATCCGTTCCGGTAAAAAATGTGTAGCCCAGGTCGGCTGGACGTTCACCGTTCAGATTGTAGGCATTGTCAAAAACAGCGTTCACCTCCGCAATCAGTGTTCCGGCCAGACTATTGAGCTGATCCTGCAGTGCCACTGCGGTATCTGCCGCAGCCCCCCGGGCCGCCAGTTTTCCACCGGTAACGGCCGCTGTAATATCCGTGCCCCCCACGGAGAACGTATCTGCGGCGTCCACAGCCAGTTCCTGCCGGCTGAGCCCATCTGCGGAAACAAGCTCCTGCCCGCCCAGCGTAATCCCGTAGTCCGGCGAAACAGTCACATTCGCCTGCAAGGCCAGTTCCTGCACCAGCTGATCGCGCTCATCCAGCAGGTCCGGAACAGACCGTCCCGCCGCTTCCGCACGGGTGATATTACGATTTAAATCCTGCAGTTGAGCCGCCAGCGCATTGAATTCACCGACGGCATCCTCCATGGAGCCCCACAGAGACTCTACCTGAGCCAGCGCGCTATCGAGCTGATTGAACTCCGACGCAAGCGTAGAAGCACTTTGCAGCAATACCGTGCGCGCCGCCAGATCCTCCGGTGAAGCCGCTGCATCCTGCAGTGCCGCTTCGAAATCCGCAAGCGCCTGGTCCAGCCCTCCGGCCCCGCCTCCGAGCAGTGATTCCAGATCCGAAAGATAGGTCGACATTTCTGAATGATAACCGGCATTCGGCAACTCCTGCAAAAGCGCGTTGCGTCCCATGATATTATAGATCCGGACCACCTCCCCGGACTGAACGCCGGTACCCAGTCCTTCATCCGGAATACCGGTTTCAAGCTCAAGCGAACGACGGCTGTAGCCGTCTGTATTTACATTCGCAATATTATTGCTGAAGACATTAATCTGATTCTGATAGGCCCGAAGTCCACTACCGCTCAGCTGGAGAAGATCATTTAAACCAGACATATCGCTTTACCCCTGCTGACTCACGAGTATCGGCGCTCTTCGAACAACAACCGTTCCGTTGCCGGAATAGATCGGAGATTCAGCGCCTCCAAGATGCGACAGCGTCTGCCCCACCACCTCCAGAAACCGCTGAGCCAGGGCTCGATTGGCCTGCACAACCCTCAGACTGCGCCTGAGCAGCTGACGTATTTCCGGATTCGTACAGACGATGTCTTTCAGCCCCGGCCCTTCATTCTGCTGAACGCAGGCAAATTCTTCCAGCAGCTCCTCCTGTATGGAGAGCTGATTCCAGATTGCATCCGTATCGCGGGCCAGCAGGCTTTGCTGCAGGTCTTCCGCCGCAGTTGCCAGCGCGCGGACCCGGGTCGTCAGATCAAGATCAGTCATTGAATTCCTCCCGTTTTCTACAGATTTGCAGAAAGCTTTGCATAGATGTTTTCGGCAATACCGATATCGCTTTCCCGTGCCATTTGATCGGCGGTTTGCTCTAAGGCATAACTTAAAGCCGATCCGGAGTGCCCCTCGGCATTTTCAAGCATGCCCTGCATGCCCTCTTTGAGCAGAATCTTCAGAAACATGCCCTCCACACCATCACAGGCCTCTTTCAGTTTCTGATGATCCTGAAGTCCGGTCTGATCGGACCCATTCATTGAAACAGCGGATATATTCATTATTGCTCCTAAAGAGTTATGAGTTCCATCTGGAGCGCACCGAGATTCTGCAGCGCGTCGAGAATCGAAATTAAATCACGCGGCGATGCGCCAAGCTGATTCAGCACATCGGCCAGTTCCTGCACACTGGTGGTGCGGGGCATAACCATAATTTTGGCGGTCTCATCCTCCACCTCGGTCTGTACATCCTCAATGACCACCGTCTCACCCGATCGGGAAAAAGCACCGGGCTGAGAAACCCCTTGAGTTGACCCCACCCGCACCGTCAGGTTGCCATGTGCAACAATCGCCGTACTGATCATGACGTCTCCGCCCAGCACCACAGTGCCGGTGCGCTCATTCACCACCACCCGGGCCCGGCGATCGGGCGTAACCCGCAGGGATTCAATGGTTGAAATAAACTGACTCTCCAACCCGACCTCCAGCACATCTTCCGGGATGGTAACCCGTACTGTACCCGCATCCTCAGCGACCGATCCATTATGCGAAACCGAAGCAACCACCTCGGCAATCCGCTGGGCCGTAGTAAAGTCCGGCTGGCGCAGCACCAGCTCAAGCTTACCTTCCTTGATGAATTCAACATCATGATCGAATTTCAACGTCGCTCCGTTGGGAATACGGCCAACAGTGGGAAAATTTTTGGTTTCGGTGGACCCGCCCGGCCCGCCTACTCCAACGCTGTATCCGCCGACCACCAGAGCACCCTGCGCAATGGCATAGGTTTTTCCATCCGGATCCAGCAGCGGCGTCATTAACAGAACCCCCCCTGCAACGATGTGGCATCCCCCATAGAGGCCACCTGGACTCCTACCCGGTCACCTCTGCGATGAAACGGCTCTACCGATGCCGTAACCATGACCACCGCCACGTTTTTACTGCTGATATCCCCCGAATCGATAAAGATATTAAAATTTTTCATCAGGTTCGAAACCGTCCGTTTCGCCAGCTCAATATCCTTATCTCCGGTCTTATTCAAACCGACCACCACGCCGTATCCAACCAGATCGATTCGTTCAACCCCCTGAATCCGGACCAGATCCTTGAGTCGAACCTGCGCGGTTCCGATCTGGGCACTCACGGAAAATGCCGCCAGCAGCCAGACCAAAGCGCCTATCGGAAGCCATCGCTTCATCTTTTTATGCCTCATGATATTTCCACCGATTCTTAAAACGGGATAATCCAATCCAGCGTACGCGAGAACAGACCTTTGCGTTGGCTCTTTCCAAACTCACCGATCGTTTCATACGTAATCGCCGCCCCGGCAATCCGGGAGGAAAGTACCGTATTCGAGCGGCTGATATCATCAGGCCGGATCATTCCGGTGAGCGTGAACAGAATAATGTCACCGTCGATATTCACCTTCCGGTCACCCGAAATCATCAAATTGCCGTTCGGTAGCTTTTCGGTAATATGCACCGTAATCGATGCGGAAAATGCATCAGAGGTTGCTTTCCCTCCGGAAGCGGAATAATTCTTAGAAGCATTCACCGACCATTCGGGCAGTTTGAGTGCATCCCACATAGACTTTCCATTGGCCTCCATTCCGGGCAGATCGAACGACATGGTTCCATCAGCGGACTTGCTCCGGTCATTGGTTGCATCTTTCTGAACAGAGGATTGCTCCTCAATCGCCACCGTCACCAGATCGCCGACCTGACAGGCTGTACGGTCGGCATACATCCTTTTGGCCAGACCGCCCTCCTCCGCCGATGCAGCTGCCGCTGCCGCAACGAGTACACATGCCATGATCCGTTTCATAATTCCTCCTACAACCGTACCAATACCCCATTGCCGGAACCGGTCAGTTCAACCAGCACCTGACGTTGGGAACGTTCGTTAATACACATAATGCGATCACCGAGACGGCCGTTTTCCAGGGCCTTTCCACGCAAGGTGACATGCAGATTTCTGCTGTGTGCATTGATCGCGACCCAATCACCGCGTTTAACGCACAGCGGTTTGCTTACCGCATTACTGCGGAGAAGCTCGCCTGCGGTCAGAGCCCGGGTCACTTCATACCCGGTCACAACCTCACTGCTCGACAGATAGTTTCCATTGGAATCAACCGCATGCATTTCGCTCCGCAGATCGGATGCTTCCAGAATGTGTCCACGCTCGAGATTTTTCGCCACCACCCAGACCTCACTCAGAAACTGGACTTCCATCCCCACCGGCACCTCGACTTCCTCAATGCCGTCCACCATCACAGAAACATAGGCCACGCTATATCCCTTCGATGTTTTCCGATCGATCCGCCGGATTTCAAATGTGGTTTCCCCGGCAGGGATGCGGGTATTGTGGGGAATGTTCAGCACCTTGATATCGAAATCATTATTTTTCCATGGCTCATGCCGGCTGAGATAATCGTGAAGCGGTTTGTAGAACTCCGTCTTTTCCATCTGACGCTCACGACGGGCAATCGACAGCACAGGTTCACCGCTGAGCGTCACACTCATCATATCATCATAACGGGCAAGCGCCTGCGCCACCGTCGTAAGTGAATGATAGGAAACTTCTCCCGGAGGCGGCGCAGCCATAACACGACGGGAAGCCCATTCCTTTGGAATGAGACCCGAATCCAGAACCAGGTCTCCCAGAAAAACATCCTTACCGGTCACCTCAACCGAACTCTTCAAATGGATAACCGTGGCCGCCCGGAGACTACCCGCCAACCCGCACAGAAATATAAGGATGATGGCTAAACGTTTCATCGCCTACCTCTTTAAATTATTTGCGATCGACGACATATCATCACTGGCCTGAATGGCCTTCGAATTGGCCTCATAAGCCCGCTGCGTCAGAATCATATTCACCAGTTCTTCGGCCGCATTCACACTGGAGGTTTCCAGATAGCGCTGCATGATCTGTCCCATGCCATCCTCGCCCGGCGTCAGTCCGGTCTCTGCAGTGCCGCTGGCATCGGTCTCCATATATAGATTATGCCCCATACTGCGCAGTCCTTCCGGATTGGCAAAGCGGGCCAGCGAAATCTGCTCCCCGGAAACCATGGAACCGTTCACGAGCATGGTAACCGAACCGTCCGGAGCAATGGTAATCTCAGTGGTTCCGCTGGGAATGGACGGAAAATTCGCAACGCGATAGCCCTCCACCGTAACCACATCTCCGGTAGAGGTCGCCCGGAAGGAACCGTCACGGGTATAGGCGGAGGTGCCGTCCGGCATAACAACCTCGAAAAACCCCTGCCCTTCGATCGCCAGGTCCAGATCGCCACCGGTTTCCCGCAGCGCACCTTGCGTAAACTGCTTGGAGATTTCCGCCACTTTCGTACCATGCCCCAGCTGGATGCCTGCCGGAATCTCACTGTCGCCGTTGGTCGCACCCGGCGAAGTCAGCGTGGTATACAGCATATCCTGAAAGGCCACTTTCCCCGGCTTATAGGCCGTGGTGTTAATATTCGCCAGATTATTGGCGATGTTATCGAGCGACATCTCCGACGCTCTCATCCCCGTAACCGATGACCACATTGCTCTTTCCATATCGTACTCCCCGGCCCGTTACACGAGCTTGCTCATCATTTTCTCTTCCGCATCATCCACAGTCTGCAGCATTTTCTGACATGCTTCGTAATTACGCATGGTCGTCATCATGCCCACCATTTCTTCAAAAACAGTCGTATTGCTCTGCTCCAGATATCCATTCAGCACTTTGCATTCAATATCGGCACGTTCTGCACCGTTATTCATAAACAGAGTGGTTCCGGCCTGATCCAGTGCAGAAGGATCCGCAACCGCCTCAATCTTCAGCGTCCCGATAACCTTACCGCCCGCGCGCAGATTAAACCCGTCATCGATTTCGAGTTGTGCGGCATCCACTCCATGGGGAATCCGGAAATCACCGGCTGTAGTCTGAACAGCCATCCCGAGTGAATTCACAATGGCTCCATCCGATGAAATACGGAAATGCCCATTCCTTGTCAGATAATCCCGGCTTCCATCCGAAACCACAAAAAAACCATCCCCCTCAATCGCAAAATCCAGCGACCGGCCGGTCGATCGTAAAGCACCCTGATTGTGATTTATGGAAATAGAACCTGCCGGGTCCTCCACAGAACCGACCTCTGCATCAAGCACATCGGCGAATGCCGGATGGCTTGCCTCCAGACGCTTATAGCCCGGCATCGTACTGTTGGCCAGGTTCTCAGTGTGGATTTCCATATCCTGTACACTGCCCATGGCCATCTGTACCGCTGCATTGTAGAATCCTGAGTTCATGCCCTTCATTAAGCAGGGCCGATGCCACAGGATTCATTCCGCGCCCGATAGTCTCTGTGAATCAGAAATAAAAAAGCGGCCCCGCATATCAATGCAGGACCGCCGCCCATTCACACTCCGAAAAGAACACTACCAGGAAGACAGCAGCTCCTTCTCGCCCGCCAATTCAGAAATACGGATACCAAACGTCTCATCAACCACCACAATGTCACCGCGACCGACCAGCTGCCCATTGACAATCAGATCCGCGGATTCACCAACCAGCCGATCCAGCTGAAGTACCGAACCCACACCGAGTCGGAGAAATTCTCTGACCGGCAGACTCGTACGTCCAATCTCGACATGTACATCCACCGGAATATCCATAATCATATTAAGATTCATTTCCTCCGAAACTTCGCTCACACCCTCTGCCGGTTCACTCAACGGAGCCGGTGAGACCGGATGCACCTCAACCTGATCTGCTTCCGCTTTTTCACTATTCATCTCTTTACTCATGATATGGTCTCCTGAATCTTTACCGTTCCCTGGCGTCGGTTCCGAATCTGCAAAGCCAGGCAGTCCCCCTTTTTCCCCAGGCCGGCATCAAAAATCACATTGTTTCCCAGCAGCACTTCCACCGGATCGTGAATCGACCGGTCCAGACATAGAACATCGCCGACCCGAAGTGTAGCCAGCTGACTGGCCCGCAGATGACTGCGCCCCAGCTCCGCACGTAATTCAAAAGGAACGCGCTTCAGGGAAGACAGAATACTTTCGTCGCTCTGTTCAACATGATCCTCATCACCACCGCTCATACGTGCACTCATGCCTTCAAGCATTTCCTGAAGCGGTTCAAGCGGATAACAAAGCGTAAGCTGCCCCTTTACTCCTCCAACCTGCAGACGGAAAGTCAGACTCACAACCGGACTGTCATCCGGCATCACCTGCACAAACCGGGGATCGCTTTCTACACTCTTCAACCCGAAATCAATCGGAGTAGACAGCGTCCAGGCTTCCCCCAGCAACGGCAGAAGTCCTTCGAGCCAGTTCCCGGCGATATCCTCTTCAATAGAGGTCAGTTTCCCCGCGTCCTCACCTTCCGGCTCATGATCACCGAGAATATGCGACACCAGCAAATGCACCAATCGCAGGTCAATTTCCATCAGCACAGGCTGCTCAAAACGACTCGAGAGCTGGACCATAAAACAGGGATTTCCCACCGACCCCATAAAATTGCTGTATGATATGGTTTCCACCGATAACAACCCGAGTTCGAATGGCAGACTGATACCCTCCGCCCCGTCTTCTGAAAGCCCCTTGGCAAAAAATTCATGTACCATTTTCAGGGCACGCAGCTGAGCCGAACTCAGGCGGCCGGGCTGGCGGAAATTATACGATGTCACCTGCACATGAGCAACCGGCTCTCCGGAATCAACCTCATCAAATTCCGGAACGCTTACGTCGCGCAAAGCGGCCATTTCGTCAGGCGAAAGATTTTGTTCCTGTTTACTCATGCGTCTACTGAATCAGA
The DNA here is from genome assembly GCA_004299845.1 of Verrucomicrobia bacterium S94. Lineage (NCBI taxonomy): Bacteria > Pseudomonadati > Verrucomicrobiota > Verrucomicrobia bacterium S94. Next base: position 1,943,472 of record CP036201.1, read on the forward strand.
AAATCGGAAAAATAAACATCAACCACAGCACCGGCCATCCGGTCGCGTACCAGATCATTGACACGGTTTTTAATTTCACGCTTCAGAATGCTCCGTCCATTGCGCCCCTCCAGCTCATCGATGGTCATATGCGAAGCCGCTTCCGATATCAAATCGCGAATAATGGCCCGGTGCGCCTCCAGCGGCGTGATGAGCTTTTCTTCGCTGAGCTCAAGTACTACCGTAAGTTTAAGCACACGGGTGGCCTTGGTTTCCGCAATATTCACATACAGGTCTTCAAATGAAACAATGAGCGGCGTTTCCGGATCTTTCCGAGGAACGTCAACAACCGGGCGTGATCGCTGCCCCAGTATGAGTCCGGTACCGATTCCCCCGGCAATCAGGAGAATTCCTAAAATGACCATGAAAACCGTTCCCCGGCCTTTCTTTCCGTCCGCCCCGTTTTCTTCTCCGCTTTTTCTGTCAGCATTATCCTCTGCCATATACTGCTCCCAGCCTTCCTGTTCAAAATGTATACTGCCCGTATTACGGGGTTTCCTGTTTGATTGAAATCAATACATGATCCTTAACATGCTCGATGCCATGCAGGTCCAGCAGACACGTGTCGGATAATCCGACTGCATGTACATATTCCGGCAGCAACCCGGCCGTTTCAGTAAGAAAACGAGCCACAACGGCGGCACGTAACAGAGCCTGTCGCTGATTGAAAACGGGATCCTCTCCCTCATCGCACACCGCGATAACCTCCATCTCATATTCACGTAAACTGAGGAAAACCTCTCCGAGCATTTCGAGCAGTTTCACCGACTCCCGATTCAACTTGTCACTTCTCATGAACTCCACCGGAATCTGTAAAATCACCGTCAGTGAGTTATGAGTATGCACCACGGAAATCATTGAAATATTCGATAAGCCTTTTTTCCAGAGCATACCGCGGATGTATCCATCAACCTCAGCCGTCTGATTCGGCGCACTCTTACGGATCCGGAATGAACTTGCACTGCCATCACGACTGCCGAACAACGCATTCCTGGCAAAAGGCAGTAGTCCAAGACCTCCGGTGGTACCGAACGCATCACGCACCTCTCCGAGCCCTTCAGTTCCCGGTCCCATCTGCGTACTGCCCAGACTCATCAGCATCACAAAAAAACCAAGCAGGATACACCATAACGACGCAAACTGAACAAAATAGGAAGGAGCCAGTTCCTCCTTCGGTTTTCTAATTTTCCGGCCCATCAGTCAGCTCCTTTTCGGTCTGCGTCTGCTCGTACCATGTTCCGCGAAGAATTTTTCCGGGCATCGTGTTCAACTTTGATTCGCCGGCCCCGATAAACTGAATTTCAACGGTACCATCCACCGCCTCACCGACGGGCATGCGGCGCACCACCTGAACCGCAGCACTCATTTTTTTACGATTCCCGCCCTGCTGGATCAACAGTTCCTCGACAGCCAGCGCCTGCTCAATACCAAGCCCCCATGAAGTCGTATACCCCGGAATCCGTACCGGCACATTGTCAGGCAGTATGACAGAAACCCGGATCTCGCTTTCCACCGTATGCATCAGATCAGCCGCCACCTGCCATGCTTCGTGATCAGGATCCAGCAGTTCCGCAGTGCCCGGTTCAAACGCGGAAGTGCGGGTAACCACCAAAACGACGCCGCTCTTGAGCAGGTGCAGATAATAGTCCGGAGAATTTGTTTTAATGATCTTCCGGGCCGGTTGATCCTTCAGCGCTTTCTGACTGTATTCAAGAGAAGTTGCCGATGCATTTTTGGATACCACACTCCGGTCGCCCTCCGTTTCATCCGGGCTATCCACGCGGCCGACTGTCGTTGCCAGAGGAAGCGGGACCGCACGTAAACCGCCTTTAAGCGCCCCCATCATATTCTGCAGCGAATGCTCTTCAAAATCGGCAAAAGAAACCAGCATCACAAAAAATGCTACCAGCAGCGACATCGCATCGCTAAACGTCACAACCCATAAAGGGCATCCTTCCTGATTTGGTTCTCTGCGCGGGAGCATAATACTCTTTTCGGAATCAGTCTTTGATCGTCTTCTGCCGGATATTCGGCGGAATGAAAGCGCGAAGTTTTTCCGCCACGATGCGCGGACTATGCCCTTCCTGAATAGCCACAATACCTTCGATCACCATGGTTTTAAGAGCAACCTCTTCCATTGTACGCTGCTCAAGCTTACCCGCCGTCGGTAATGCAATCAGATTGGCCACCATAGCGCCATACATCGTCGTCAGCAAAGCCACCGCCATACCGCTCCCCAATGATTTTGGATCGGACATGTTCTGCAGCATCGCCACCAATCCCACCAGCGTACCGATCATCCCGAAAGCCGGCGCATAATTACCCAGCGCTTTAAAAATCCCCTGTCCCACAATATGGCGTTCCTGCATCGCCGCCAGATCATCCTCAAGGACGGAACGCAGTACCTCCATGGTGTTGCCATCCACCGCCATCTGGAATCCCTTTTTCATAAAGGGATCCGTAAGCTGTTCAATTTCACTTTCCAGCGCCAGCAAACCGTCACGGCGGGCACGCACCGCATAATCAGTGAGCTGCTCGTAAAGAGTCAGATAATCCTGCTCCTTAACAAACAGAGCTTTACGTGCCACTTTGACCACCGCCATTACCTGCGGCAGCGGATAATGGATCAGTGTGGCAGCAATCGCACCGCCCACAGTAATGAGGATCGATGGCGCATTGAAGAAACCGCTTCCGCCGCCCATCGCAATGGCAATAAAAACCAGCAGCCATCCAAGGACTGCACCAACTATGCTTCCAATATCCATGGATTACTCCTTCTGCTCCTCAACAGCCGATACAAAACGGGCGGCATTACAGGCCGCCCGGTATTGAATAACCCGGGCCATAATATCGTCGATGGATTCACGCACATAATAGCGGTGCCCGTTCAGCAGCATGATCTGGGTATCCGGATTCTGCTCCACTTTCTCGATCTGCTCCGCATTCAGCGAATATTCAACCCCGTGCAGGTCGGTTACTTTGATCATGCCTGTTTCTCCTACTCCTGTTTAACAACGCTCTGTTTAACGCTTCAGACTCAAAAGCTCCTGCAGCATGGAATCGGAAGTGCTCACGGTACGGGAATTGGCCTGAAATCCGCGTTCAGCCACAATCATTTCCGTAAACTCCTTCGCCAGATCCACGTTCGAGTTTTCAAGATAGCCCTGTGAAATCGTATAGTCAGTGGACGTAAAATCGGGCGCTCCGGAAGCCTCCGTTTCCACATACTGATTACTTCCGACCTGCGACAGACCGGTCTCCCCCGGGAAGGTCGCAATATCAATGGTATATGCATTTTCCACCAGAGAACCGGTGGAATCGATATATGAAATCTGACCGCTGCTCGAAACCATCATATCCTGAATGTCGCCCGGCAGCGCAATCATCGAACCGGCTGCACCGCCGGCTGCTCCGGCCGTGCCATATAAAAACATGCCGTCCGGCCCGCGCAGATTCAGCACATCCGCACCTGAATCATAGCTGAATTCAAAATCACCGGCCCGGGAATACGTCGTCTGCAGTCCTGCCGCATCCTTCAGAACAAAAAAACCGTCGCCCGAAATACCCAGGTTGGTCGGAACCCCGGTAGACTGCAGCAGACCGCCGCTGAAATCCTGCGTAATTTTACCGACATTCACACCCATCCCGACCTGTTTACCAGCCGTATCCGCCGTCGGGGACCCCAAGGTATTATAGAACGCATCCTCAAAGGTGATATCGCTCTGCTTGAACGCAATGGTGTTCACATTGGCGATATCGTTACCAATCACATCCATACTGGTCTGATGCGCGCGCAAACCTGAAACTCCGCTCCACATACTGTTAATCATGTTTGTCTCCTTTTTACGACGCGTCGGTCGTGGTTTCCGCAGAACCGGATTCGGTTTCATCCGTCTGCAAACTGATTACATCTCCACTGGAATAAGTGGTTCCATCCACAACGAACTGGGTTTCTCCACCCATCCACTGCACCTTTTCCAGCACACCTTCAACATAGGATCCATCATTCAGCTCCATAACCACCGGGCGCCCCGAATTCATCAGCGACATCGCAGCCGTTGAACTCTGCTGAAAACCTTCAAAGCGGGTATTCAGATTCTCCATCTGCTCAAGTGCACTGAACTGCGCCAGCTGAGCCGTCATTTCAGAATTATCCATCGGCTCCATCGGATCCTGATTCTGCATCTGCGTCACCAGCATCTGCAGAAATTCATTTTTACCCAGCTCACCGCCGGCCACCTCCGACAATGCCGTGGTCGTTGCACTGTTTATTTCGTATAGACCTTCTATTTCCATGGTATACCTCGTTAAGCAATCAAAGAAACCGCACCGCTTTTATGCACCACCCGAAGCACATGCCGTTCTTCCTCTTCTTCATTTAAAGCAGGTGCGGTGCCACGGCCATCCCGGCATTCCGACTCCGGACCGGAATAAAAATTTCGGGATTCACGCTTCCCCTGATCCATCAGAACATCGAAGTCACCCAGCTCAACCGAATGCTCCTGCATCAACCGCCGGACAGCATGCTCCTGCCCGGCAATGAGCTCCCGGACGCCATTGCTCTGCGTAATAATCTCCACCGAAAGTTTCGAATTTTCCTCCCGGCACAACACCGTCACACGTCCCATGGTCGCCGGCTGCACGGTAATTCGCATCACCTTTTCATTGCGCTGTGTCATAGAAAGCAGCCGCTGATCAAACTGATCCGCCAGCTGTTCAAAACGAATCGTCTTTTCATTCACCGTACCGGTTTGCAGTAAAGCATGTTCCTCCGGAACAGATGCTCGGGAAACCGATTCAGCAGGCACGACCGAAGAACCATCCAAAGCGGCCAGCGATGCAGTCTGCTCCGCGGCTTTAACCGACCCGATCCCTTCTTCCGGCAGCGGCACCGTTATCTGCCGATAAACCGGAATCTCATGAAGCGGCACAGCAATCTCCGCCGGTAAAACATCTTCATCCCCGGAAACACAATCCGCCTCCTGATCAGGCCCCGCCATTGTTTTCCCGGAAATTCCTTTACTCGCTTCCGCAGATTGTGCCGAAGCCTGTAAAATCATTTCCTCAGCCGAGGGAATATCTTCCCCTTCACCGAAAACCGAGGATTCCACCGCAGTCGGTTCGTTCAGAAAATGCACAAATTCCGCAGCGGGAGCACTCCCCGCTTTTTCCCCTGTTTTTTTCAGATTCCGGGAGGTCTCGGGCGCGGCCTTAATCAGTACTTCCACATCCATCATTATGCATCATCCTTACCTTCATCCAGCCGCCGCATCGCATCCGACCACTGAGCCACATGTTCACTGCCATCCACCGAAATCGATACCGCTTCATCCATAATCGCCGCCATGGAACGGCTATCCATCTGACTCAGAATCAGCGCTACCCGCTCCGCATCCATATGCTTGAGCGATTGCGCGGCTGCGGCAGGATCCATTTTGGAATAGACTCCGGAGAGCTTTTTAAAGTTCTTCACTTCAATTTTTTCCACCTTGATTAGCTGATTTTCCAGATCACCCATCAGCCTGTCGGTTTCCTTACGAAGCTTGAGGTAGGTTGCATACAGTTCCTGAAGATTTTTTTCGCGTTTATCGAGCCGCAGCCGGGCCGCATCCAGCTCTTCATGCGCCGCCTGTAACGATTCCACCAGCTCATCAACCAAACCCATCCGGGAACTGATCAGCGGACGGTCCGACACAACCGTATTCGGCTCAGAAAACGATGCCGCCTCCCGAACCGCCTGCACCGGGTACTGCCCGGACTGAATGATAAAAACCAGGACCCCGGACAAAACAGCGCTCACGATACTCAACAACAAACACCAGATCTTCATCTTCCCATCTCCTGACGGCTCCAGCGGATCACGGCCAACTCATCCATCTGCTTTTGTTCTTCAACCTGCAAAGCCTCCGCCCATTCGGTTCGCTCCCGCTCACAGAGGTTTTCGAGAATGCGACGGGCACTCACTTCCTTGCGAAGCGCAACACGACACTCCTCCACGGCTTCGGCCTGTGATCTGCAGGTTTGTTTTAACGCATCGATCTCCTGCTGAATAAAATCGATACCGCTTCGCCCGATTAAATAAGCCTGCGCTCGTACGACACCGGTCATCTTCTCCAGAGCCCGGGTCTGCTGAGCACGCATTTCCGACATCACATTGAGCGAGCGTTCCGTTTCCGCAAGTGCCGAAGCAGCCATTCGCAACGCATGCTCTGCCGCCTGCTCTTTGGCACGGCGGGCATCCAGCAGATACTGAAAACTGAAGGAAAACTTTTTCATGTCAGTACTGCCTTCAGTCGGGTCTGCATGGCCTCAAATCCCTCGCGCTCTTCGGGCTTCTGCTGCAGAAAGTCATTAATTCCATCGATGCGGGACAGCGATTCATCAATCTTCGGATTACTCCCCGCCACATAAGCCCCTACATTCACCAGATCCTGTGCTTTCTGATATGTGGCCAGCAATGAACGAAGTTTGGAAGAAAGTTCTTTATGCTCGGGCGTTGCAATATCATTCATTAATCGGCTCAGACTCACCGGAATATCAATGGCGGGATAATGCCCCATAGAAGCAATCTTCCGGGAAAGCACAATATGGCCATCGAGAATTCCGCGCACACTGTCTCCAATGGGATCATTCATATCATCGGATTCAACCAACACCGTATAAAATGCAGTAATCGTACCCACGTCCGATGCCCCGGCCCGCTCAAGCAGTTGCGGCAGCAGACTGAATACACTCGGTGGATAGCCCCGTGTAGTAGGCGGCTCACCAACCGCCAGCCCGATTTCACGCTGTGCCATGGCGTAGCGCGTTACGGAATCCATCATCAGCATTACATCTTCGCCTTGATCCCGGAAATACTCGGCAATTGTCATCGCTGTTGAAGCCCCTTTCAGACGACTGACCGGCGATTGATCCGACGTAACCGCGACAACTACAGTACGCTGCAATCCCTCTTCCCCCAGATTGCGGGAAATAAACTCTTTCACCTCGCGACCGCGTTCACCAATGAGGGCAATGACATTGACCCCGGACCGCGCATTACGCGCCAGACTCCCCATCAGAACACTTTTCCCCACACCGCTCCCCGCAAAAATACCTACGCGCTGTCCTTTGGCCAGCGTTAACAGTCCATCAATGGCACGCACGCCGGTTTCAAAAACCGATGAAAGCGACTGGCGCGACATCGCCGGCGGGGCATCGCGTTCGATATCAACCTGCAGTAATCCTTCCAATTCAGGACCATTGTCAATCGGTCGCCCCATAAAATCAACGACCCGCCCGAGCAGTTCCCTGCCAACCCCTACTTTCATCCGTCCGCCCGGAATCACCCGGGCTCCGGGATGGACGCGTCCGAGGCGCTCCACGGGCATCGAGACCACGTAGCGATCATGGAACCCGACCACTTCACATGGAATACGGCGCTGCCCCTCCCCGTAAAGCGGCTCAATCCAGACCAGATCGCCGATCGACGCATGCGGGCCAACCGATTTTACGGTAAGACCGGCCACTTCGATTACGCGTCCTTCAGAACGGGCCAGAGTCGTTGTTTCCAGCCCATCAAGGAGATCATCGAAGTCCAGTAAACTACTACTGATGTTTTCTGCCGCTACGTTCATGCAGGGTTTCCTTTAAAAGCTTAAGACGCTCATTCAAGCGGGCATCAAAAATGCCGTTACGGCTTTCTATGATCACATCACCGGCAGCCAGATTCGGATCTTCCGCAAACTGGACTGTACTGCCCACACCGAGATGATCACCTTTGCTGATCTGTTCACCGAATAAATTCCAGTCGCTGGAACTGAGACGCACCAATGCCCCCTGAAGATCCGACACCGGCTCGAGCGTTTTCACGATGAGGTTATGCAGCATCTCCCGATCGGGCAGTTCATGCCGGATAATGATCTCTGCCATACGCATGGAGAGATCAACCACCTGGGCACCTATTTCTTTACGTAACGTTCCGATACATTGGTCAAAATTGGAGATGCACTGGGTCAGAGCCTGATCAAAACGCACGCGCTCGGCAGACAGCCGGATTTCAAGCTCGCGTTCCAGCTTCTGTTCAAATTCGGCCTCGAGCTCCGCCCGGAGTTCGCGCTCAAGAGCTTCGGTATCCACCTGCTCGGCCGAATCAACGGGTTCCTCTTCCGGCATAGAAGGAATAAAAGCCCGCACACCGGAATTCATAAAAATGGTATTAGACATATTCCTCCTCCGAAGTGCCTATTTTGATTTCTCCCTGTTCCGCCAGAGACCGGGCCACCTGCACGATCCGTTTCTGTTGGGCCAGCACTTCCGAGAACGGCATTTTCCCGGCATATTCCATCTCTTCCTTCAGACTGTCCGCCGCCCGATGCGACATATTATTCAGGAAACGATCGCGCACCTCTTCTGAAGTTTTGCGCAATGCCGTGGCCAATACACCCGTCTCCAGCTCCTGCATGATCCGGCGTACTGCGGCATCATCCAGCCGGGCGATGTCTTCAAACACAAACATCCGGTCACGAACCAGATCGGCCAGTTCAGGATCCTGTCTGCCGAGTTCCTCAAGCATCGCATCCGCCACCTCCTTCGAAGAACGCTGCAGTATGGAAACCAGTGCATCAATGCGTTCCGCATCATCCTGTTTGCGCTTTACAGAAGAAGGCAAACGGGCCACCAGATGCTGTTCAATCCGGTCGATAACCCGCTCCGGCGGAAGCTCTGCGGTCGCAATATGAATGACGACTTTGTTCCGGACTTCCTCTTCGAGATGAGAGAGAATTTCTGAGGCCAGTTGCGATGGAAGAAAACGCAGCACCACCGCAATCACACTCGAAGATTCCGCCTCCAGTATCCGCGCAATTTCCTCCGGTTTACGGGAGGCCAGCGCGCCAAAACGGTTTCCGGCCATTTGGCCGAGCTCAAGCATGGAAGCCGCCTGCTGTTCACCAACCACCTTACTGAGCAGACCGACCGCGAGGTTATCATTCCCGTGTACCGCATCCCCGTAGGCCTTAAGCTCCTGAACACTTTCAGCCAGCGCCTTCTTATATAAATTTCCCGGAACGATTCCCAGATTCCGGATACTTTCAGCCGCCCGGCTCATGATATGCGGATCCAGTTCCCGCATCACTTCCGCCGCCACATCCGGTTCCAGGCTGGCAAGCACAACCGCCACCCGTTTTTCCGGAGTCATCTCCTGAGCAACCAATGCATGTTCCGACATATCCACTCCACTCATTATCGGTTCCATTCCGCCGCGTTCGTAATCCACGCCGCAACGGTTTTGGGATTGTTTCTGGCCAGTCGGTCAACCGTTTCAATATAATTTTCTATATCCACCGGCTCCTCCTGCAGAATGTGCTCCCGCTCTTCCTGACGCGCTTCATTAATCGGGGTCTCCAGCGTAGGCGTACTCGCCAGCAGAACACGTTTCACTTTACGGCTTGCTCCGAAAACGATACACAGCGCCACAAAACCGCCCAGTCCCCGGAACAGCGCATCATAACTCACGGGCAGCCGCTCCCACCATTCAGGCTCAGCCGGCGGAGGAGGATCAACAAACGGCATTTCCGTAACATGGATCGTATCTGAGCGATCGGGATTCACACCCAGCGCATTCGAAACCAGTTCAGAAATGGCGGTAATTTCCGCTTCAGTTCGGGGCGAATCCCCTTCCTGTGCGAGACAGACCGCCACCGAAAGTTTTTCAATCCGAATGCCTTTCTGCCGAACCATGCTTACATTCGAGGGCACCACATATTCCGTATAAATCTCTTCGCTCTTATCCTTGTTGCCGCCGGTATCAAGTTTCATGTCGGTCGGATTCCCGATCGATACATTGGCCGTCACACCGGCCCGTCCGCCGGCACGGCTGCTCCCGACGGATTTATCTTCCGAAACAATTCGTTCCGACGTTGCCACCCGGTTTTCTGCATCGAACATTTCACTGCGCTGCTCGGTATCACTGAAGTCCAGCGAAACATTCACCCGCACAATGGAATTTCCCGAACCCAGCGCACGATCCAGAATAGCCTGCGCTTTTTCCACCAGACGCTGCTCTGTACGCTCCTGTACATCAAGCTGCTCATTGCCATGCTCCATCACATTGTCCGCACTGTGCGAACGCGTCAGCAGATGACCGGCCTGATCCGTTACAGTAACCTGCATTGGATCCAGATTCTGAACCGAACTGGCCAGCAGATGAACAATACTCTGAACCTGGGCATCGCCAATCGTGGCAGAACCATTAAGCGTAAGCAGGACCGACGCCCGTGAACGACGCTCCTCTTCAGAGGAAAAAAGCTGTTCCTTGGGAAGCACCAGCATTACCCGCGCGGCACGAATGCCCTCCATGGCACTGATGGTGCGCTCAAGCTCTCCCTGCAGCGCCCGCTGATAATTCACCTTCTGCGCAAAATCTGTAAGTCCGAATTTGGGTTGCTCAAACAGTTCGAACCCGGTCGAGGAATCCCCGGAAGTCCTTCCGCCGCCAGCATCAGGCGTGCGGTGTAGAGCCGGGAGGCCGGCACCGAAATCGTCATCCCGGACTGACCGAGTTTCACCGGAATTTTTGCCTCCTCCAGTTTTTCGCGCATTTGCGCTGAATCCGTCAGCGTAAGGTTGCTGTAAAGCACCCGATAGTCCGGCCGGCTTCCCCAGTAGAGTAAGCCCCCGAGAACTGTCAGGGCCACAACCAGCGACATGATCACACTCATACGCTGAGACACACCGAACTGTCGCCAGATTTCTCCGATCTGTCTTGATAACATGCTTAAAGGCTCTCGCATCGTTCTCTAAACTCCCTACGCCTGCATCTTCATCAGTTCCTGGTATGCATCCATCAGTCGGTTGCGCACACCCAGCATTAAATCGAAAGCCACTCCGGCCTCCTGCACCTTTACCGCCACCTGATGAACATCCGTCACTTTTCCGGAAACCACATCGCTCACGGAGGCATCAGCCGCCTTTTGCATACCGTCCACTTTATTCACCAGGTCGGTCAGTAAATCGCCGAATCCCTGCCCGCCGGCCGGCGAAACAGGATGCTCTGCAGCACCGGACACCCGCCCCGGCTGCGACACTCCATTCAAAGATAATGCTGTAATATCCACCGTGCCGCCTCTACTTTCCGCTCAGAATCCCCAACGCTTTTGATGCCATGGTCCGGGAGGTCTTCATGGCGGAAAGGTTGGCTTCAAAGGCACGCGATGCACTCATCATATCCACCATTTCCGCCACCGGATTCACATTGGGCATTTCGAGCATACCGTTTTCATCGGCATCCGGATGTCCCGGACGATACACCTGCCGCCCCGGTGTTGGATCCGCAACAACATCAACAATGTCGACGCCGCCCAGCTCCCCATCGCCCAGCGCCGTATCAAGCCGCTGACTGAAAACAACATCCTTCCGTTGAAAAACCTTTCCATCCGGCCCGCGGGTGGTCTGGGCATTTGCCACATTGTTGGCAATAATCTCCATCCGCCGGCTTTCGGCATCGAGCCCCGAGGCGGAAATACTGACTCCCGGCATCAATGTAATTTCAGACATAATGATCCTCGCTATTTGGTTCCTGAAACGGCCTTGCGGAGCAGGTTGAATTTCTGCCCTGTCATTTCCGCAGCAAAATCATACAACAGTGCATTCTGGGCAATTTCGCCCATTTCCTTTTGAAGAGAAACGCTGTTTCCCCGACTGTCCACAGGTGCATCCGTATCGGAAATCACCTCAGGCTGTACTTTTCGGATATCATCAACACTACCGTCCAGTGCCTCGGCCAAAGCCGCACTGAATTTGACATCCTTGCGTATGTATCCCGGAGTATTGGCATTCGCCAGATTGTTGGAAAGGACCTTTTGACGGAGCGCCGTTGCGTCCATCAGTTTGCCTAGAATTTCGACTGTTTCATTCATACCCCCGCTAAAGCAGTCTCAATGCCACAGGATCAGCGGGAAAATCCATCCGTCAATCTAACGCAATAATTGCATCGCCCAGATGCTCTGATCCCGGCAGATAGGGTGTTTCACGATATTTACTGACCAGCTGAAGTTTCCGGAGAATTTCGGCCATCGCCTCTGAAGCTTCCATGCAGGCCGCAATCATTTCTTTCGTTTCGCTGTCATTTTCCCGCTGCTCCATCATCTGCAGATAGGCATTAATCACCGTGGCCGGCTGACCGATATGGTGACAGGCTGCTCCCAGACTTTCGATCATGACCCGCTGGCGCTCGGCATCAAGCAGCTCTTCACGCTGACGCTCAATGGTCCGTCTCAGCTCTACTTTTTCAACGGCATTGAGAATGGCACGCCGCAGCTCTTCAGGAGAAATGGACCCTTTAACCAGATAATCCATCGCACCGTTTTTCATGGCTTCAACCGCAAGCTGTTCGGATCCCTGTCCGGTCAGCATAATCACAGCGAGGCCCGGATCGTGATCCAGCATCTCTTTCAGACAGCTCAGCCCCGAACCGCCGGGCATGTTATGATCAAGCAGCACACATCCCGGCGATTGCGACCGGATCATCTCCAACGCTTCACGCCCGTTCGACGCCTCAAGCGTTTCCACCCGGAGATTCTCGCGCAGATACATACGCCGTATGTTGCGCTTTTGCGCACTTCTGAAAACGGGGTCATCATCAACAATCAGAATGCGAAAAATGTCTTTCATGAATCTTTCCCTTTATACAGTAAACCCCTGCCGTTCTTCATACACACGGATCCTGTCGCCGATTATTTTCTGCTGAAGAAAATTACTCAAACGCCGCTGCAGCAGCCCATTGACAGACTGCCCTTTACTCACAATCAGGGTATTGCTGGTACTTCGCACATCTTCCGCCAATACCATACCGATATGCAGATCATGAACAGGAATGCACTTGACCGTTTTCTCCACATGAGGCGGTTCAACCGCTTCGAGCAGTTTAAGAATCGTGTCATGAAACGGAACGGCACTTTGCCGCATGGTGTGCAAGGCCTGATAGGGCCGCGCACCCTGCAGCATCAATTTATCGAATTCAATCACCGCCCGCAGCAGCTGTCCGCCCAGAACTGCCGCGTCTTCTTCATAGTCTCCGCAGTATCCGGAATCCATCACCTCAATCATTTTCCCCACATCCTCAAGACGGGGAATCTTATCGATCATTCGATAGATATCCTTTGCATGTTCTTCAAGCATAGCCGACTCCGCTTCAGTCAGTTCCTGGCCGGCAAAGGATTTTTCCATAATTTCGACAGGAATGGTCACATAGCCCATCTGTGAAAACAGGGCCGCAACCTCAAACTTCCAGATGTCATGCCTGCCCAGCGCCTGTACACACTGCGACATATAATATTTAATCCGTTCAGCACGACTGAACGCAACCGGATTGGTCAGCGCAAGAATATCAACCAACACCTCAACACTGCCTTTAAGCGTATTTTCCAGCAGCTCCTTTTCGGCATGAACCAGCTCAAACTGCAGTAAAGCCGCCTCCAGATGCATTGTCATGGTTTCCATGGGGCAGGGCTTATTCATAAAGCGGAAAATATTCCCCTTGTTAACGGCATCTATGGCGGTCTGCTGATCGGCATTTCCGGTAAGCATCATTCGTATAGTGAAAGGGGAAAGCTGTTCCACCCGATTGAGAAAACGGATGCCGTCCATACCCGGCATGCGCATATCGGATACCACTACCGCATAGGGTCCCCCCTCCTCAAAACACCGGAGTCCTTCATCAGGTCCGAGAGCGGTATCAATGTTAAACCGACGACGCAGCTGGCGTCGGATACCATCCAGAACATTCTGCTCATCATCTACGAAAAGAATCCGGTTTTTCAAAATATAAACCCTTTCGTGCAGTTTCCCCTCCACTTTCGCAGAAGTTCAAAACCCGTTATTTTTCATCCTCATCAGCGATGCATATCCGCCGGAATTCATCAATCCTTTCGGAAACCCCAGGGATTCAAGATACCCCATATCCAGTTGAATATCCCCCTCGAAATCCGGATTTTGGCTTGAATGAAAACAATTGGCCACATGCAGTGCTGCCAGCGATCCGAAATTCCCCGAACGCACGGCATCCGCTGGATGAATATGATGAGCCACAGCTTCAACCACATGATTCGACAATCCCCATAATCCGATCAGATACGCCCCGATTTCAGCATACGTCGTTCCCAGCGTATCGCGCTCTGCATCAAAAAACGGACGGGTTAACTGACTGCGGTTGCGATAAAGCTGCAGCCAGGTCTCGTTTCCGCTGTTAATCAGCACCAATTTTCCCAGTTCATGCACCATACCGGCCAGCATGGCTTCATCAACTAATTCCCGGGCATATCCAAGTTCCCGGACCAGACGGGCGGCACTGGTGCCGACGCGGAGCGAATGTGCGTAGATATCCCGAATACCGAATTCTTCCACTTTTTGAGGATCAAATTCACCGAATATCTGTGCGATCATGACGATATGGCTGATGGTTTCCGCCCCGAGTAGTCCTACTGCCTGAGAAATACTGTCGATTTTACGTGTCAGACCGAAAAAGGCGGAATTCACCAGTTGAAGAACCTTCGCCATAATCGATACATCCTTTGAAATAACTGCGCTTATCTGGTCAACGCTGCTGTCCGGGGATTGTAAAATTTCCGTCAGCTCCCGATAAAGCTCCGGCAAAGTGGGCAGAGACGCTCCATCCCGGATGATACTCCTGATCTGCTCGGGATTGAGCAGTTGCTGCAAATGCAGCGCACGCGCAATGGCCTCCTTGAGATAATCCGCATCGCAGGGTTTCGCCAGAAACTGATGCGCCACACTCACTGAGTGCATAATCATCTCTGAATCGCCATGACCGGAAAGGATAAAACGGATCATATTCGGATAGCGCTGCTTCACTTCATCCAGCAGATTCACCCCCGTCATCGTCGGCATGCATAAATCAGTCACGATAATCTGAAAATGATCACTCTCCAGTTTTTCCAACGCTTCCTGTCCCGATCCCGCAAACTCCATATCCCATTGATCGCGATGACAGCGCAACAGTCGCTTAAGCGCCTGCAGAATATTGGGTTCATCATCAACGAACAGTATTTTCTGTTTAGTCCTTACGTCTTCCATAATTTTATTTTCATTCACAGGCCGACCCCAGCGGGAGCCGTATAATAAATGTTGTGCCAACCCCCTCCTGCGTTTCGAAAAAGAATTTTCCGCCATGCTTGTTGACAATCACTTCACGGGCGATAGCTAAACCCTGACCGGATCCCCGCCCCACTTCCTTGGTTGTAAAAAACGGATCGAATATACGACTCTGTATTTTTTCAGGAATACCGCCGCCGTTATCCTCTACACGCACCTCGGCATAACCGTCTCTCAACCGGGTTGAAATCCGTATCGTTCCTTTCTCTCCGGATCCTTCAACGATATCACTAATGGCATCACAGGCATTGACGATCAGATTCAGAATTACCTGATTAAATTCACTGACTAAACAGGGAACCTGCGGCAGTGCATCGTCAAAATCGGTTTCCACCGAAGCAACATATTTCCATTTATTGCGCGCCACCGTCAACGTCGTCTCAATGGCTTCCTGTAAACAGGCCGGCGTTTTTTCCGAGGAACCGGGATGCGCAAATTCCTTCATGGCAAGTACGATGGAAGCCACCCGGCTGACCCCTTCCAGCGACTGGGATATCGCAAGCGGTAACTCTTCCCGAAGATAATCTAAATCGGCATCTACCTGCGCCTGTTCAACAGCATCTGTCAGAGCGGCATCTATTCCATTTTTCTTTGCGGCCTCCAGCAGTTTATACTGCACCTGCTGAAGCTCGAACAACTGCTCCAGAGAATCCCGGATAAAATGGATGTTATCGCCGATAAACTGAACCGGCGTGTTGATTTCATGAGCAATACCTGATGCCAGCTGACCGACCGCCTCCAGTTTCTGCGCATGCAGTAATTCCATCTCCAGATTCTTGCGTTCAGCATCTGCATTAATCCGTTCAGTCTGATCCTGAATAACCAGCATCAGCCCCTTAGGAATCCCCTCTTCATCCAGTATCGCCGAACACTTGATGATCACAGGCAATTCTGTGGCGTCACTCTTCATCCGGGCCTCAATTTTAGACGGAGCATGATCGAGTGCCGCTTTATATAATTCCGATTGAAGCTGGACCGGATTGGAAAAATAGTTTGCCAGCATCCGATCCGCTTCAGTCTTCGGAGAATAGCAGGTAAGGAATTTAAACAGGGAATTAGTATATGTGATCTGGCCCTGTGCATCGGTAAAAACCACTGCATCGGAAGCATTATCCAGCGCCAGAGAAAACTGCTTGAGTTCGGAAAGGGAAACCTGCAGTTCTGCATGCATTGACTTCAACATGCGATCATCACGGCTTAACCGCACATAGGTCGCGGTTTTCGTCAGAAGAATTCTCTTTTCAACCGGTTTCGTAATAAAATCAAGTGCGCCGAGCTGCAGCCCTTTAATTTGCTCATCAACCTCGGTCAGACTGCTGATAAATACAACCGGGATATCACTCGTTTCTTCATTTTTCTTGAGTGCTTTACACACCTCATAACCGGACATATCCGGCAGTATTACATCGAGCAGAATCAGGTGGGGACGTTTTTTTGCTGCCAGTCCGCAGGCCTCTTTCCCCAGACCGGAAATATACAGTTCATATCCGGCCCGACTCAGCAGGGTTCCGAGGTGGTGCTGCATAACCGGATTATCATCCACAATCAGAATGCACCCCTGGTCATTTTTCTGTGGTTGACTGTTATTCTCCACAAACACCGCCTTCCTGTAACAGGACCTTTCCCCGCGCTTTATTCCACCTGAATTCCTGTTTAATGAACACACTTTATACCTTATGCCGCCCCCTTTAAAGGAACATATTTCTTCCGCGGCAGATCACGCTGTATTTTTTATCCGTTCTTTCAGATTAAGCCGCAAATTCAGCGGGAAAATGATCGAGCAGCACCGCCCGCAGACGAACCACACTTAAAGCATGAATCTGCGAAATTCTGGCCTCAGTCAGGTCAAAGAGCCTCGCAATTTCACTCAGCCGAAGCTCTTCGAAATAGTAGAGATAAAGAATCTTCTGTTCCCGCTGATCCAGTTTACTGAATCCGACACGCAACAAACGTTGTACATCATGTTGCTGCGCTCTCTCTTCGGACACACCGTTCGGATCTGCAATGGTTTCATGCAACGGCACCATATTCACGCCGACCGCATCAAGAGAACACAGCGGTTTGGCTTCTTCCATTAATTGATTGAAATCCTCCAGTTCCATGTTCAGTTCAGCGGCAATCTCTGCTTCGGAAGGCATTTCACCATATTCTTTCATCCATTCGGCAATCACCAACTCCACGCGATCCATCTGTTTGCGTTTACTTCGCGAAAGAGGATCGCTGGAACGCAGTTCATCCAGAACCGCTCCACGAATGCGGGGATATGCATAGCCCTCGAAAGGAACTCCACGATCCGAATCAAAATCCAGAACCGCTTTATAGAGCCCGACCAGTGCCGCCTGCAGAAGATCGTCGACGGCAACATGCGATGGAAGCCGAATCGAAATACGCTCAAGCACCCGATGCGCCAGCGGCATATAGGCTTCGATCAATGCATCGATGGCATCGCGCCCATTTCTGCGGAACGCAGACCAGAGCGCCTCATAGGAACCCGCTGCCAGAACTGCTGATTGAGCTGGAGCATGCCCGATCATCCTTCCGTCACCTCATCAGAATCCTGTGCAGCCTCCCGAGCGCGATGCTCCCTCAGTTTTTCCGCCAGAAACCGAAAAAGTATGATGTTGAAAAAACGGAAAAAAGCGATCACCACAACGGTGCTGACCGACACGACAACGGCTGACCGAAATACCCCCGTCCAAATCGGAACGCCCCGCAGCAAACCGGCCACCAGCGTAAATATGCCGAGCAGCGAACCGATGGCCATAGCCAGATTGACCAATGCCGCACTCATTGCTGTTCCTCCGGCATACTATCATTCCGACCCACAGCGGCCATACGCCCAAACGTATTCCGACTAACCGGTTTCCCGAAATTTCGTGCTTTATTGCTAGAGACCACCGAATGAGCCAGCTGCCGCAAACCAATCGCCGGTGCCGACTGCGGCGCAAACTGCACCACACTGCGGCGCGCCCGGATCGCATCACCCACGACAGCATCATACAGAATAATTCCGGCGGTTTCGATGCTCCGCCCCAGAAAGCGTTTCATGGTTTCGTTCAAACGCATTGCCAAACGCTGTCCCTCCTCCTCGGTTTTCACACTGTTAATGACCAGCCGGATTTCAGGCGGAACGTTCTGCCCGGAAAGTATTTTTATCAGCGAATACGCATCCATAACTGACGTAGGTTCATTGGCCACGACAACATGGACCTGAGGCATCGCCTGTAAAAACTCAATAGCTCCCGCTCCGATGCCTGCTTCTGTATCAATGATTAAAAAATCATATCCGGCCGAAAATTTAATCAGATCATCCACCAGTATTTCACGGCGCGCCTCACTCAGACTCACCATCTCACGGGCTCCGGATGAAGCCGCCAGCAGATCCGGACCATCCGGAACCGAAATCACCGCTTTTTCAAGCGGGCACTCACCGTAGACGACATCCTGCAAAGTAAATACGGGGTCGACTCCAATCTGGAGGTCTACATTGGCCAGCCCCAGATCGGCATCAAAAAGCAGCACCCGATACCCCATTTCAACCAAGGCCATTGAAAGTCCGACAGAAACGACCGTTTTACCGACGCCCCCTTTTCCACTGCCGATGGCCAGACAGCGCAGTTGGCGGGATACCGTTGCTTCAGTATTCTGATCTTCTGATTCCATTCTATCTTCCATTTCGATACTGCTGCACTAGGCCGCTTTAGCGGGCGCGGGAATCATGTTGATGATGTCGACATTTACCCATTCAGGAATCTCGCCAAGCGATAGTACCGGCAGATTTTTTATTTCGCATTGAGCCAGCTGTCTGGCCAGTCGCCGTACAGCCGGACTCGCAATCAGCACCGGTTCGGCACCGGCTTCCCGGGCAGCCCCGACCGCCGTGCTGATATGGTCAAGCACACTGCGGGCAAGTTCAGGATCCATTCGCAAAGTGGTTGTCGCCCCGATGGCGGTTCCCGATTCCTTCAATAACTGCTCCAGATCAGGATGCAGACCTATCGCTTTGAGCATACCGTCCGGCGTGAGGTAGGGCTGAACAATGGTGCCGCCCAATGCATGACGACAGAGTTCGGTCAACAGACCGATATCTTTGGTCTGTGCGGCATTATCGGCCAGTGTTTCTAGGATGATGGGCAGATCGCGTATGGATACCTGCTCTTTGAGCAGCTCCTGCAGCACACGATGTACAGAACCGATTTCCAGTTTATTGGGGATCAGTTCTTCAACAACCGCTTTGTGCTGTTCTCTGGTCTGATCAATCAAATCGCTGACATCCTGGCGCCCCAGCAAATCGGCCGCGTGAGACTGAACGAGAGTGGACAGGTGCGTCGTGATCACACTGGCGGAATCAACTAAAGTCAGACCGCGGGACTCAGCCGCACTGCGGTGGCTTTCCGGAATCCAATAGGCCGGAAAACCGAAGGAAGGATCCGTTGCCTTCTGAAATCCATCCAGTGCTGCTTCACCGCCAGGATCAATCGCAAGCAGACAGCCCGGGACCATGGTATAACGGGCAACTTCCAATCCGCGCACCAATACACGATATTCATTGCTGGCAAGCCCCATGTCGTCCTGCACATTAACCGGTGGAATAATAATGCCCATAGACTCCGCCACCTGCTGACGGATATTGCCAATGCGATCAATCAGGTTGCCCCCCTGCTGACGGTCCACCAGATGAACCAGTCCGAAACCGATCTTCAGTTCCATGGCGGCAATATTCAGAATGTCTTTATACGCTTTGGCAGTGGGTTCGATGTTTTTCTTCACAGCATCCGGCAACCGCGTTGTGCCGGAACCGGATTTTCCCGCAGCCTTCTCTCCTTCTGCCAGCGCCGGTTTTGCTCGGTCGCGTTTCTGACTGGCATTGAGGGCATACCCCATACCCCCGGAAATACTGCCGACCAGCATAAACGGCAGAAAAGGCAGTCCGGGAACAAGACCGGCAGCAACCAGCATACCGCCTGTAAGCATCATGGATCGCGGCTGCCGGAAAAGCTGTCCTTTAACCTCCATGCCGAGATCGCCATCGCTGGCGGCCCGGGTCACCAGCACGCCGGCTGCGGTAGAAATGACCAGTGCCGGAATCTGCGACACCAGACCATCACCGATGGTGAGAATAGTATAACGGGAAAGTGCTTCGCCGGCGCCCATGCCCTTTTGCGTCATCCCGATAGCAAAACCGGCAATAATATTAAGAACAATGATGATCAGGCCGGCCACCGCATCACCGCTGACAAATTTACTGGCCCCGTCCATAGCCCCGTAGAAATCAGTTTCCCGAACCAGTTTTTCCCGGCGGGCAATAGCCTCTTTCTCGTCGATAATCCCCTGATTGAGGTCGGCATCGACACTCATCTGCTTTCCCGGAAGTGCATCCAGCGTAAAACGCGCAGCCACTTCGGCAATACGACCGGAACCCTTGGTGATCACCTTAAAATTGATGACCACGATGATGGCAAAAATCACCAGCCCGACGAGATAATTTCCGCCCGCCACAAAATCACCGAACGATTCAATGACATCACCGGCAAAAGCATTGAGCAGAATCTGACGGGTGGAGGAAACATTTACCGAAAGCCGCATCAGCGTTACCAGGAGCAATACCGTTGGAAAAGAGGAGAATTCCAGCGGATCCTTGATACTGATAATATAGACCATCATCAGAATACTGACGGCAATATTGATCACCAGCAGCATATCGATCAATGCTGTGGGAATCGGAACAAACATGACCGCCAGCACCAGCAAAAGGACCAGCGAGGTTACGATATCTGATTTACGAATATTGAACATACCACGTGTAAAGCAGTCCCGATGCCAGAGGCGCAATGCACAGCCGTTCCGATTATCGACGCGCCAGCTGTTTCCGGATACGGGCGTCACCCATTCGGTAGAGATAGGCCAGCAGTTCAGCGATGGCCTGATAGTAGGCTGCCGGCACCGGCTTTCCGACTTCCACCTTATTGTACATCGCCCGCGCAAGCGGTTTCCGTTCTATCACGGCAATACCGTTTTCCTCAGCAAGCCGCCGGATACGTTTTGCTGACAGACGTTTCCCTTTGGCCACTACAACCGGGCCGCCGCCCGCGGAAGCGTCATACCTGATGGCAATGGCCAGAAAAGTGGGATTGGTTATGACCACCGTGGCATCCGGCACAGATGCCATCATACGGGCCGTAGACCATTCACGCATTTTGCGGCGCTGGTGCTGTTTCATCAACGGACTGGATTCCTGATTCTTGTGTTCTTCCCGCACTTCCTGCCTGGTCATCATGATGCTTTTTTCGAATTTGCGCTTTTCCTTGATCCAGTCGAGCACAGCCACAAAAGCAAACAGAACCAATACGCGCCGGACAATGCGCGAAAACAGAATCATGAACCACTGAAGGGCTTCCGGTATACTCAGCCGATGCAGGAAAGCCAGCTCTCCGAGGTGCCGGCGCACGGCCCCCCATACCACCAGCGAAATCACCAGCACTTTCAGCATCGACAACACCAGCTTAATGAGACTGTCTTTGGAAAACAGTTCCTTCGCTCCGGCAGACGGACTTAATGCTTTGAAATTAAGCTTAAGCGCCTCCATCTGAAAAAAAGGTTTTGTCTGGGCCACACTGGCCACAATGGATCCCAGCATTGCCGCAGTACCGACGGGCAGAATACCCAGTGCACATAGTAAAGTCCCTTGAATAAAAAGCCCCTGAACAAGGTCAATACTCCACTTCCCGGTAACATCCACCTGCGTCCAGTTGAGGATAAAACCGGAAAGACAGTGCCGAAGCATCGGCAGCGTAATAAGGAAAACCGCAAGGGCACAGGCAATCACAACAACCGTGACGACTTCATTGGAAAGCACCACCTTGCCTTCTTTACGCACATCCTTACGTTTTTTCTCGGTAGCGCGTTCTGTTTTTCCATCCGCACCTTCTTCAGGATAAAGAAAAGCCATCGTTACACCCCGCCCAGCAGAACATACTTCATATGCAGAAGCATAGTTTCAAACAGGTGATACATCGGGTCACGACCATAGAGCAGAAATAGGGTCAACAGACCGATACCCACCCCGAGACGAATCGGAAGCGATAAAAAAAGCACATTGAATTCCGGAGCCATCCGGGCCATAAGCCCCATAGCCGCAGCAACGAGGAGTCCCCCGACCATGGCCGGCAGGGCAAAACGGACGCCCCATGCAAAAACATCTCTCCCGAGCAGCGTATACATCTCCAGCAGCTCCTGCCGGAACCAGGAAAATCCGGGAGGCAGAACCTGAAAACTCTCCATCATGAGCTTGATCAGGAACAGATGCCCATCCCAAAGAAGAACCAGCAACGACAGCAGCATACTGAACAGCGTGCTGATAATGATATCATCCTCTCCGCCGACAGGATCCATCATCCGGGCCATCATCAGCGAACTTTCACGTCCAATGATCATGCCGGTCATATTCAGAACCGCAAAAAAAAGATCACAAACCAGTCCCATCGCCGCACCGAGAAGAAGTTCACCCAGCACCGCAACAACCAGCGCTCCGGTGGTGGTAATCTCCCGACAATGAGCAGTCCATTCCGGCGGAAGATGTGATGCGGCAAACCAGGTCAGAGCCATCGCAATGGCAATACGAATCCGGACCGGAATCAACCGCCGCCCGAAAACAGCGGTCATTCCTGCAAGAGCTGCAAAGCGGAAGAATACCAGCAACAGCGTAATCGGATAGAGCGGAAGATATAAATCCATGATTCCGCCTAAACTGATCCGAACAGATCAATAATATAATTAAAATACCCCATCAGCACCGTAATCTCCCAGGGCAGTGCCAACAGCCCCACAACCCCTACAACCGCTACTTTAGGGATAAAAGAGAGCGACTGATCTTTGAGCTGCGTTACCGTCTGCAGAATATTCATCAGCACACCGATGATCACCGTAGTCAACAGATACGGCGCAGAAAGTTTCGCCGCTGTAACCAGCGTAAAATGACAGATTTCAAGCGCAGATTCAGCGGTCATTGCCCTATCCCATGAAACTCGCCAGAAGGCCGCGGATCAAAACGGTCCACCCGTCGGCCAATACAAAAAACAGAATCTTAATCGGAAGCGATACCATCATCGGAGGAAGCATCATCATACCCAGCGACATCAGTACCGTTGCTGTAACCAGATCAATCAGCAGAAAAGGAAGATAAATCAGAAACCCGAGTTTGAAAGCCGTCTTCAGCTCGCTCAGAATGAATGCCGGAACCAGCAGGTTCA
The DNA here is from genome assembly GCA_004299845.1 of Verrucomicrobia bacterium S94. Classification (NCBI taxonomy): domain Bacteria; kingdom Pseudomonadati; phylum Verrucomicrobiota; species Verrucomicrobia bacterium S94. The sequence continues at coordinate 1,966,910 of CP036201.1, forward strand.
TTTCGGCCTCTTCCATATCCTGAACCTGCGTTCCTCCCAGCTCAACGAACAAGGCGAATTCTGTTTCACCGGTCTGCGCGGCCATAAATTCACGCAGCGGTTTCAGACCGGCTACCCAGGCTTTTTCAGCAGAGAGTTCCTTGGCCTGATACGGCTTAATGGCTTCTTTATCAATCTGTTTCCATACCGGAAGCATAATGAAAATGGTCAGAAAAAGCGACAGACCGGCCAGGACCTGTGTCGGCGGAGCAGACTGGGTGCCCAGCGCCCGTCGCAGAAAACCGAACACCACCAGAATACGGGTAAATGAAGTGGTCAGAATCACGAATGACGGAGCCAGACTGAGCACCGTCAGCAACAGCACAATCTGAATAGCCTGACCGAAACCTTCGGCATCTTGTCCCGGCGTGCCGATCTGAATATTCAACCCCGGAGCAGTCAGCGAACCGGACTGCTGTCCCCAGGCGGAAAAACATGCCCCGAAACAAAGAAAGAGCAGAAACAATGCGCGTTTATGCTTCATCCTTCGCGACCTCTTTCTCGAGCTTACTGATCGGAGAGATGGTATCACTGCCTACACCGACAAGCATCTCCTCACCATCGATCTCCAGCAGCAGAATACTTCGCCGGGTATCGATCGGCAGACGTTCAATAACCCGCAGGCGCCTCTGGGCGGCCCCGGGTACGGTCCCACGTCGCTTGAGCCAGTAATAGACCCCGTACATCGTTGCCAGAACGATAAACAGCGAAACCAGCATACGGATGATTTCCAGACTTCCGTCCCCCATTCCCATTCCATTTGTTTCCATGTCCCTGTTTAAGCAGGCCCGATGCCACGGAATTCAAACGGAAAAACAGGAAATTATACCGAACGGTTAAGCACACGGCCCGGCCTGACTCCGCCGCGGCCGTAACCTTTTATCTTCCGGTTTTGTTCCTGACGCTGCCGTTGATCATGAATTGTTTTTGCCAGAAGCTCTTTCCAGCGTGCACTCTGTTCCCGGGCATGTTGAAACAAACACTCATTGTCCGGCAGCTGTCGCGCCTGCTTCAGCAAAACGAGCCGATCGGATAACAACTGATTAAAGGTATCGAAACGGCCCTGACAAAACGAACGTTCCAACCGTCCCTCAATCACATCAAGCTGTTCCAGCAGATCCTGTACATTCATGACAAAACTAACCGGCCAGGCTGATTCTTCCGCCACCATGACTGCCTGAAGGAGGTTCCGGAGACAGAACCGGGGCCTGCTCTGCCACCTGAACCCAGGCTTCACGCAGATCCACCATCATATCCTTCACATCCCGTACCGGCTGAAGTTCCTTCTTCACATTGGCCCGGCTCAGGTGATTAATCATAAAATCGTACAACCGGCTTAGATTTTCAGCAATTTCGCCGCCCTGCTCCATATTCAGAGAAACAGACAGTTCGGTAATGGCATTCTGCGCATGCCTCAAATGTTTTCCAATGGGCTCAATGCGCTCAGGTCCCTCTAATTTAAAAGCTTCTTCCGCCTTTTCCAGACTGCGGATACACTCATCGTATACCATCAGTACCAGTTCCATCGCGGTCGCGGTATTCACGGCGATTTTCTGATATTGGTTCAATTCTGCCATATCACTACATCCTTCTTTCTGATCAACCTTCATGAAGCAGTATGGATGCCACAGAAAAACGGATGTAAAAGGTTTAAATCCGCGACTGACCAATGTCGGTCAGTTTCGCCAGTCTACCCCAGTTCATAGGCCTCTATTTTTTTATAAAGTGTCGTCCGGTGAATCTGCAGGACTTCCGCAGCCGCCTTGCGATTGCCCTTCATTTTTTCAAGGACCCGTTGAATATGCCGTTTTTCAATTTCCGCCAATGGCAGGAGATCCGCCGGACAGGCATTCTCTGCGGGATTGACCGATGCCTTCCCCGGATCCAGATTCAATGCTGCGGCCTTAATATGGTCGCCGTCGCTCAGGATCAGCCCTCGTTCAATGACATTGCGTAATTCACGCACATTACCCGGCCAGCTGTATGTCCGCAGCATCTCCAGGGCATCCTGATCGAATCCCTGTACCGTGCGTCCCATCTGTTTGGCAAACAACTGCAGAAAATAGTTGGCCATAGGCTCGATGCTTTTCGGATGGTTCCGCAACGGCGGAACCTCAATCGGCACCACAGAAAGCCGGTAATATAAATCCTCTCTGAACGTTCCTTTATCAACGAGCTCTTTAAGATTACGATTGGTAGCCGCAATAATCCGAACATCCACCTGCGTCGGACGTAATGCCCCGAGACGCCTGAATTCCCGGTCTTCCAGCACCTTGAGCACCTTGGCCTGCAGGGCCAGATCCATATCGCCGATCTCATCCAGGAAAATCGTGCCGCCTTCGGCCACTTCAAAAAGACCAAGCTTTTTATTCTTGGCATCGGTAAAGGCTCCCGATTCGTAGCCGAAGAGCTCGCTTTCAAGCAGATGCTCGGGAATCGCCGAACAGTTGATTTCAACAAAGGGCTCCTTCGCCCGCGAACTGGAACGGTGAATGGCTTTTGACAACATCCCTTTACCCGCACCGCTTTCGCCCAGAATCAACACCGTGGCTGAACTTTTAGCGACGCGATCTGCCATATCGAAAATGGCCGTCATCGCCGAGGTGCCGATCATCTGATCAAACTGCACAAACCCCTCAAATTCACGCAGCGAATAATCTTTGAGCGTTTCCACCTTGCGCGACAGTTTGCTCCGGTCCTTCAGATTCCGTAAAATCTTGAACAGCTGCTCATCCTCAAACGGTTTCGACAGATAATCAAATGCGCCCTGTTTAAGGGCGGAAACCGCAGTATCGACATCAGCAAATGCAGTCATAACCACAATCGCCATATCCGGAGCAGCCTCCCGCTGCTGCTCCAGCAGATCCAGACCGCTTCCATCCGGCAGTCGAATATCCGTAATCATGATGTCGAACGTCCCGGAAGCCAGTAACCGATTGGCATCATACAGAGAATCTGCAGCCATTACTTCGCATTCAGCAGCCGTCAGACGATCATACATAACCCGCCTCAGCAGATCATCATCCTCCACCACCAGCACTTTCAGATCGGTAAATCTTTCCGCTTTTCCCATTATCTCCATCTCCTACAAGCAAGGCAGAATAAATTCCACAACGTTTTCATCATTTTCAACGCCGATGGATACCGTTCCACTCTGATTTTCAACCAGGCGTCTGGCGATGGCCAATCCCACACCCAAATGCCGTGAACGTGTTGAATAAAAAGGCTCGAAGGCCATATTCCGGACTTCCGGCGAAAACGTCTTTCCCCGATCGATAACGCGAACCGAGAAACCGCCCTCAACATCACGAATAGAGATTTTAACCGGCTTTCTTGAAATTTCCCAGGCATTGCCCACGGCCTCATGCAACACCGTATTCAACGTCGTCCCGCAAACCGTCCGCTCAGCATCTTCGCAGTCAACATCCAGAACGATTTCCGCCATGGGAAAACTTTTATTCAGCTTTCCCATCGTCAGCTTCACCGCCTGCTGCAGAGGTGCGGGCGTTACCTTCGGCAGTACACCAAAAAGTTCTTCAATACGTCCAACTATACCGGATATCTTATCGCACTCTTTGTCCATCAGCGGGAAATATTCCCGCTCCTGCGCCGTTAGCCGGTCATCCAGTTCTGATGCCAATAAGCTGTTTGCCGATTTTAAACCGGATACTACATTTAATAACCGATGCCGCAAAAGCTGCGCCATACGCCCTGTTCCGTCAGAATCTAATATCACGTCATACCCCATGACTAAAAAAAATGCATAACACCCATCAGACACTATCCAGCTCAGGAGTAAACACAAGCGGTCTTTTCAATTTATCTGATACCGCTTCACTGATTCCTGCCGTAATCAGGGCATTTGCAATGAGGCATCCCGCTTATATTGAGCCAGTTTATTCTGCAAAGTCCGGACACTGATCCCCAGTCGTTCCGCCATAACATTCCGACTGCCATGGGTTTCCTTCAATACCCGGATAATGGTTTGACGTTCGAGTTCCTGTAGATTGGTTACCGCCCCCTCCCCGGAAGCGGTTTTCGGGGCCGCATGAAAATCCGGATCGTCCGACGCCACCTTTTTTTTAAGCGATTCAATCTGGATACGCAGCTTCAGCAACTCCCGGATCCGGAAAAGAATAACCGAAACCTGTTCGGGCGAAAACGGTTTCACCAGATAGTCATAGGCTCCATTCCCAACCAGCTGAATGGCCTTATCCACTTTGCGGAACGAAGTCATTACCACATAAATCGTGTCCGGATCCCGGTTAACCGCACGCGCTTCAGCCTGAAAAATATCCAGATCGGCAAACACCAGATCAAATTTACGGCCGGCGTGCAGACGGGAAAACTCTTTCCCTGATGATGCTTCTATTACAAACACATTCTCTTTTCTGAGACTGTCAACCGCGTAGCCCCGCATCAGAAAATCGTCATCCACCACAAGTGCTGTTTCCATGATACCCATCTCACACATTCTGTATTAATAAATGCCGTAGGCTTCTATCCGTTTTGATGATGATTGAGGCATTCTCTTCCCGCCCGAACCGGAATCCACGGTCGGACAGGTCATCTGCCTCAACGCTTTACGAACCGAATCCATAACTGTTTCCGCCCGAAATCGTTCCTCCGGATGTTCAAGCTGACGGCAGGCATCGGGAGGAAGCCGCCGAATTTCCTTCAGCAGTATGATGGAAAGCCTGTCCATCTCCCGAACTTCGGTCAGCGTTGACATGCGCCCCTCCTGCCGGGCTGCTTCAAAATGATGATTCAGCTGTTCACAGACAGCCTGAATCTCATTGATACAGCTACTGATTTCATATGCCGTCATTCCCATACCTTTTCCTCATGCTTTTTCACCGTTTTGACTAAATGTTCCAGCCGCTCAACCACCTGCGAAAGTTCCGTAAGGGAAGCCCCGGCAACAGTATCTTTTTCCCGCAGAGTATGGCCGAGCCCCTCAAGCGCCTCATTTCTGAACCGGTCTTCATAAACACGTAAAACATAGCTTTGAATCGGAACCCATTCAGCACAATCGGATTGATAGGCAAGATCAATCAGACGGAGCATAGCCGGTTCATCTTCGGCCTTATGCAAATAGTCGAAAGCCTCATCAAAATAGGCCGCAACAGCCATACGCCGCTCGCCATCGGGCAGATTATCGAATAAGGCCAGATTCTCTTCTATAACAGAAGGATCATGGAATCGTTCGTCGCCACGAAGCTTTAAACGTCCCAAAGCATAACGGACTTTATCCGAAGGAGACAGCATCTGGGCATGAGCCAGATCAAAACGCCGGGCGGCCTCCCGGTTCTGGCCGAAATGCATAGCCAGTTCCGCCCATTGTACTGCCGCCTCCGATTTAACTAAAGGCGATGCAGTCCGGTTGCATAATTCCCGGAAAAGATGATCTGCTGCTTCCCAGTCTTCCAGCTGCTTCAAACAGCGGGCCTTACCGAGCATTGCCTGTTCGCTGATATTCTCACTGGATGGAGTATCCGAAGAATTTCCCTGGAAAAAATTGAGCAGTCCAATCCGGTTATAATAGGAAACCGCCAGATCATGAAGTTTCATCTCTTCAATATACCGCGCCATCCGTAATTCGACCGACCCCACACGCGGATCCTCAGGCATATGCTGAATCGCAGCTGAACCGACAAACAACTGTTCGAGTACCGGCCGGTCCAGCCAGTATTTCGCTTCAAACAAGGAAAACAATGCATCTCCATAAGCCTCGGAAACCTGAGGAAGCCGACCGGAAAAAAGGTACACCCAGTTTTCAACCGCCTCATAATCTCCTTCGTCCATATTCAGATCCGTCAGTTCCGAAAGCGCCAGCGCCAGCGCATCATCAGCATCTGATTGCTGAAGCTGATGCATATAATCCAAAGCACGGTCATGATCCCCCGTGCGTTCTTCCAGAACGGCCGCACGTGCGATGAGTTTACCGGAATCCCCACCAGTGAATTCCCGGAAACTGAAACAGCCCCGCAGCAGCCTTAACGCATCCTCATCAAGATCATTTTCTTCCAGCAGCTCCACAATGCCGAGAATTTCATCCTCGGAGTGGGCATTGAAATCAAACTGGCGGATCAGCAGTTCAGCGAACTCAGGCAGAAAGGCCACATTCCCCCTACCCCGGAAAATACGCTCCAGCACTGTAAATGCTTCGATCAAATGCTCCGTCGGTTCCCTTTCAAGAAACCGTTTCAGGCAGTTCTCCGCCTCTTCATATTTTTCAACCGAAACCATTGCACCGGCCAGACGCAACAGCCCCTCCTCCTGCTCCTGCTCTCCGCCGTTTTCAATTTTCTGTTCCAGTTTTTTCTGAACGTCGGAAAAAACGCGCATTCTGTAGTCCGTCAGCCCCTTTTCCCCTTCGATCAATTTAAAGGCCTCAAGCCAGCTGTCATCGGCCAGCACTCTTTCTCGGGCACGTAACCGGACATCCTCCAGAAGTTCAGCCCACGCGGCATCCTGGAGAGGCATCGCTTCCGCAGCGGCCAGTGTCTTAGTCAGTTCACGCCAGCCTTTGTCGGAATTCACCAGATAATCAAATTTGCGATCCCACAACCGGATAATGAATTCCGACTTTTCAGCCGTGTCCGTCATCGTTTCCAGATAATGTAAAAAAAGCTTTTTGTCGCCGGTCGCCTCCAGAACATCAAGCAGCTTAAAACCGATTTCCGTCTGCAGTTCTGACCCCGGCGCAGAGGCTTCGAATGCCGCTTCGAGATATAAAACAGCGGCTCCCGGACGGGTTTCACCGCCACCGAGATAATCCTCGAACAAAAGCCCCCCCATTTGATAGCCGGCCAAAGCCTGCTCCTCCGGTGTCCCCGCACGATCAAGCGCCTGCCTGACCAGTTCCCGCGCCACACCAAAACGTCGAAGCTCTCTATAACGAACCGCTCCGGCCAGTATTTCATCAAACGTTGAATCAGACACCTCTTCCAGTTCGGGGACATCAACGTTTTCCGGTATTCGGGAGCTGACAAAAAAGACCACGCCTTCAATCAATCCGGCGCTCAACACCAACCCTAAAATGACCCGGATCTTACGCATCAGATTCCGTTTCCGCTCCGACTGCACACATCCAAAAGAACCGCCCGTTCCAGCGGGGAAGTCGGACGCCGTGATAAAGCAGCCAATTCATCAATATCAGCTGCAAATTCAATATCCGCTTCCAGTCGTTCAAAACATTTACGCAGAATCGGCTTCGCTCCCACGACCGCCACTCCGCGTCGCGGCCTGCACAGACCATCGATCATCGAATCGGGCAGACCATCGTCAGCCCAGGCCGAAAAATCAATGGCCAGCCACTCATTTTCATCCCAGGCCGGCGGAACCTCCGGATTGCCCGGTTCAGCTTTAAAATACGCATAACGCCCCACTCTTGCCGTCTCTTCAACTAACGCACACCCCGCCGCTTCACGCGTCAGGGTTTCCGCAATCAGTGCCACATCCGGCGGCTTTGAAAACACGGCGCAGATACCGAGGCCATCCATATTCTCCGCCTCAAGATCCGCCGCTTCTCCACTGAGCATCGCAACAGGAAAACTGAACGCTTCCTTACGGAGCCGACGAACCACATCAAGCCCGTTACCATCCGGCAGGCGGTAATCAAACAACGCCGCATCAAATGCGGTATTCCGGATCAACGCAAGCGCGTCAGCACAACAGCCGGCTTCGTTTACCTGCGCCCCGGCCTTTTCCAGCTTTGAACGGATCATCAGCCGTACCAGGGGCTCATCATCCAGAATCAACACGTTGAGATGCTTCAGTTCCACGGCGTTTTCCCTGTCGTTAAAATTCATAAGATCCGTTGCGGGGGAATCGCGGTACAATCAGAACTTCCCCCGGCGACAGCACATCGGGATTTTCCACCCGCCGCCAGTTCGCCTGCCGCAGCCATGCAGCGCGAGAAGGATCCCCATATACCAGAGGGTTGGCCGCAATACTTTGAAGAGTCTCCCCTTCCTTCACTTCATAATATTCAAATTCACCAAGAAGAAGCCGCTCGATCGTTTCCCGCAACCCTTCCGATTCAGCCTTCCACTTTTCAGTTTCAGCCTTCAGGGACCGGATCTTTTCCTCCTGCTGCACAAGCACCGCCTTCATTCCTTCATTCTCCTCCTTCAATGCATCGCACTGCCGTTGAATGAATCTGCTTTTTTTCTGAAGGTTCTTAAGTTCCCGACTCAATGACTCGGCCTGATTCGCTTTCTCAAGCAGATCTGACAACATACCGTATCCTGCCTCCGGAGTGGGCACAGCGCCCTCATCATCCGCAGGAAGAAGAGCCAGCATATTGTCGAACATCTCCTGAATTTCCTGATACTGCTCCTTATACCGCTCATATTCACTGGCTTTACGTTCCAGCGTCTGCAGCCGGGAGGGAGCACCGATTGAAACCTCCACCGGAGCAGCACAGAGATTACTTCCCGAGAGCAGCAGAACCGCATATACGATACATACCGGATTTCTACAGAGATCGGCATTCACGGATCCCTTCCGGAACCGGTTCGATTCCTCACCTCGGAATATAGCTGAAAATCCCGTATTCATCTTATCCAAACAGCTGCATCACATTGCCCGGAAGCTGATTGGCCTGAGCCAGCATGGCCGTACCCACCTGTTGCAGAACCTGATATTTCGTCATCTCAGACGTTTCCTTGGCCACGTCCACATCGCGAATCCGGCTTTCAGTGGCCATGATATTTTCTTCATAGTTTCGGAGCCCCGCCAGCGTCTGTTCCATGCGATTCATCTCCGCACCGGTATCCGCCCGTTTTTCACTCAGAAAATCGATTCCCAGCTGCAGGTCGGTCACCGCCGCTTCAGCATCCGCCCGGGTTGCAATCTGAACGGAACCCGAGCTGTCAATTAACTGCCCCCAGGTTGTTCCATTACCCAGATCGTCTGCATTGGCAGTCGTCAGATCCACAGCGGCGGAAGAAAAAACCTGACCGCCATCGGCCCCAACCTGCTGCACAATGCCGGCGCCTCCCTGAAACAGAGCAACACCATTGAATTTTCCCGCGGCATCCGCCCCGGTGGTGATGCGGGAAATTTCATCCTGCATCTGTACAAACTCCTGCTGCAGTACCGAGCGGTCGGTATCCGACTTCGTTCCATCATTCGCCATAACAGCCAGCTCACTCATACGACCGAGCATATCGTGTATTTTCTGCATCCAGGAATCAGCCGTCTGCAGATAGTTCAGCTTGTTTTCCACGTTACCCGCAGCCGCGGAAGCGTTGCGCGACTGTGTACGCAGCCGCTCACTCAACGCAAGACCCGAGGCATCATCACCCGCATTCTCAATACGGTTTCCGGACGATAACCGGGCCATCGAATCCTGAAGATCATCAATGGTGCTGCTGTAATTTTTCCAGACGTTGAATGCCGTTGTATTATTCGATATCTGCATAGTCCTATCCTTTTATTCATCCGGTCCGCTTTTATTTGCCGAACAGACCGCACAGCGCATCCAGCGGTTGATCCGACTGCCCGGCGGCTTCCTTATTAGCTGCCAGAATGGCTTCATAAATTTCTTTTCGGTAAATGTTCATTTCAGCCGGAGCAGAAAACCCCAGACTGACCTGGTCACCGCGCACACTGAGCACTTTGACCTCTATATCATCGCTCAGCATAACGCTTTCATCCGACTTTCTTGTCAGGATCAACATATGGCCTCCCCGGCTTCAAATTCCGTTTACCCGCACTGCTTCACGGTCAGATTACCGCCCGGCAGGACCGACTCCTCCCGGGCTTCCATCAGCGCATCCCACACCCGGAAACGAACATCATATTTTGTACCTTCGCTGATAATCTGACGTCCCCGGCTGTTTTTCATATTCAGAATCACCGGCCCCTGCAGATTTGCCGTGATATCGCAGGGATTATCGCGCACAGTCACGAAAGAAAAAATGAAAGCATCCTCTCCGGATGTCAGATCCAGAGCCTGCAGATCCGACGGACCCACCCGAACCTGATAGTCCGGACAAACCAGAAACGGATCAATGCACACAAAAGAAACTTCCGGCGAAATGCCGATGGATTTCATAAAGAAAAACGGCTGCACATCGGTATTACAATACAGCACAAATTCCCGATACTCCTCAAAAGCGGGAACACCATCCGGAAACGTGAAGATGTTGCCATCACTCACTGGAATACGAATGCTGCGGGTTTCAGTCTCCAACACCATCGGATCCGGTGTTTCATTGGCGTTATTCATCTGAATTCCTTTCGATTTAAATAAGACAGGTTGAGTTTAGCAGTTCAGATGCCACAGGTTCCGGATCACCATCCACCGCAGCATGCAATCCGTTCTGCTCCCACAGCGCCAGATTCACCAGAGGCCAAAGCTGCATCGCATAACCGGGATCATGCGCACCATCCAGCAGCTCCGTCAGAACCGGCTTCTGCACGATCGCCTCTATCAGGTGCGAAGCCCGAAGTGTATCCGCAGCGAAATCCCGCAGCGATCCGCCGAACCATTCGCGGAACGGTACCGGAAAACTGACTTTCCGACGGTTCAGAATTCCCGCCGGAACCTCACGGCTGAATGCACGCCGCAGCAACAGTTTACTTTCAACCAGATCATGCCGGTCGATTTCCGCAACATTCATGACATGCCCTCGCTGACGGGCGGCTTCATCGCGCCAGCGGATCCGGAATTCATCCGGCAGCCGGTAAAGATATTCCGCAATACGATGATCCGTAAAAGGCACACGCGCTTCCACCGAAGCCGACATCGTGCTCGAATCCACTCGGTTCAACAGCCCTTCCAGATTGATCCGGGCATGCAGATGCATGTGCTTGTCCAGCGTGGAACAGTCGGCAAACCGATCAAACAGACCCTGATAAAAATCAAGAACCGCCGGCAGATGTCCCGCCAGCTCCGGTTGAAGCAACACCTGCTGTGTGCCCGGCGGCATCCAGGAATTCAGCAGCAAATGATGCTCCACATGCCCGGGCAGACAGTCCCGACCATACAGCCGCAGCATCGCCTGCTCCACCGCTCCCGGCACGCTGGACGGCTCACGTTTTGCACGATCAAAATCATAGGCCGAAAAATACGGGACCACATACCCTCCGAATACTTCATCAGCCCCCTCCCCGCTCAGCGCCACGGTATAATCCTGCCGCAACGCGCGGGCTAAATGTAAAATCGGAATCTCATTCGGCGTACTGAGCGGCAGGCCCTTTTCCTTCATCAGAAAAATCCACGCGTCGACAAATCCATCGGAGTCAAGATGGATTTCCCGACACTCGATTCCAGCAAATGCGGCGGCCATTCGGACATAAGGCCACTCGTTGCACCCGTGTTCGCCATAACCGACATTATAGGCCCCGTAACCGCCCTGCTTCGCCGCGAGCGAAGTAATCACCGCCGAATCAATTCCGCCACTCAGAAAACCGCCGAGCGGAACATCACTCACAAGCTGCCCGGCCACCGCCGCCTCCACTAAATCCCGAACGGTGTCCACCGCTTCAGACAGCGACGGCGACTCTTTTTCAGACGCGGAAACAATCGGAAATTCCCAATACCGCCTGCATTCGACCGTTCGACTCGCGCGCCTGGCGGTTAACAGCGTTCCCGGCTCCAGGGTCCGGACATCCCGCAATAAGGTACGGGATCCCATCGTAGTCCGGATCGAGGTGAAATAGTGCAGCAGGGCATCATATTCAATATCAGACCCCACGCCTTCAAAAACCCGCAGCGCCGCCACAGTTGAAGCAAATGCAATTCCTTCACCGGTACGGGAATAGTAGAGCGGTTTCGCTCCCATTCGGTCGCGCACAAGAAAAAGCTGCTCCTCCCGAGGATCATAAACAGCAAATGCAAAAATACCGACCAGCTGATCCGTACACGACCGTCCCCATTGAAGATAGGCGCGCAGCAGCACCTCGGTATCGCATTGCGTTTCAAAACGGTGGCCCAGCCCGACCAGACGTGTGCGCAGCGTTTTGAAATTGTAGATTTCACCGTTATAGGTAAGACAGACTCCGGATGCCTGATCCACCATCGGCTGCCAACCGCTTTCCGGATCAATTACCGTCAGCCGACGGTGTGCAAAGCCGACTCCGTTCTGCTCGTAAAACCCTTCAGCATCCGGCCCCCGCAACGCCATCCGCTCTGCCGCGCACCGAAGACGGCGGGAAGGTACCGGCGCATGTGAATCCCAACTGAAAAACCCCGCAATTCCACACATTGAACATTTCTCCTTTGCCGGTATAAAGCAAAGCAGATGCCACGGGAAATGGCGGACTTCCGGAAGCCTCTCGGATAAAAGCGATTAACTGGAAGATGAACTGAACATGGATTCGATATAGCTCATTTGATATTCCATGTTGGCGAGAGCATCCTCCATGGCCGTAAACTCATCCCAGAGCGACTGCTCATAATCCTCCAGCGCGGCCTCCAGCTCCTCAATTTCATCGGAATAGTCGTCATACGTTTCGGCCATCGATGCAATTCGTTCGGCAATATCCCCGGTCAGTGATGCACTGATTTTATCGGCGTAGCGATACATATCGGAGGCCACTCCGTTTGTATAGGCAACCGCCTCCTCATCATAAACACCCTTAAACAGCTGTTCCATATTCGCGAATTCATACTCCAGCATATCGTCCAGCCGGGTGCTGTCCACAATGCTCAGCTGATTGGTTTCACCGGAGGTCCAGATTCCGATATCCGACAGATTGTCCATGATCCCGGTTTGCCCGTTATAGGAATAAGCGGCATTGGTTTCGTCGAGCGCACCGGACTTTGTATCCGTCGCCATACTCCGCAGATCCAGACGGATGGAATTCAAAAGAGAATCCCCATACAGCTCGCCCTTCACAGCCAGCTCTGAACTTGCACCCATTTCCACCGTGCTGTATTCATCCACGAGCTCAGCCAGTGCATTGTAGTTTTCTATAAACTCGGAAATCGCAAGTTTAACCGCTTCCCGGTCGGCATGAATATCGAGCGTCGCTGAACCCACACCTTTCAGATTAAGCGTCAATCCCTCAATAACATCGGTAAGTTTATCATTCGATGAACGAACAACAGCAATTCCATTGACCGTAAATTCGGCATCTTCACCGGAAACGTTTTCATTTTTAATCGCCGACGAAGCATCCAGCACCCCGATATTCTGAAGGACACTGCCGGTGACATCGGAAAGCACCATGGAATCCGATCCTGTATTCTCCCGGGTCAGCACCAGATGATTGTTAACGATGCTGGCCTGGACGCTGACCTCTTCCGGCATTTCAAGTGCGGCACTGTTGATTTTAGTGCGCAACGACAGCAACGTTTCTCCCGCCTCTATCGTGATCTGCTCCCCTTCAATTTCAAACACATCACCTTCTGCCGCATAGCCCGCACTGATGAGATCGGTCGTGGTATCAACCGCATCGGAGGAAATACTCTGCGCCTTTGCCAGCTTTGAGACAACCAATGAATACTGCTGTTCCGCCGAAGCCGTCGCTGCAGAAGCCGTCACCACACTTTCAGCTGAAGATTCGGATGACATACTGCGCCACAGCTCAAATCCGCGAAGACGGTCCAGCGAAGACGTCAGTGATGACGCCAAAGTATTCAGCTGCGACCACGCGCCCATATCGTAGTCCAGCTCCGTCCGCTTATTCTCCAATGTATCAATCGGAATCCGCCTTGCCTCCATGAGCTGTTCGATCATGCCCGCGTAGTCCGTTCCCGATGATAAACCTCCAATATGCAGTCCCATGGCCTATCCCCAAACATTCAAATTTAAACGCATCCCGTTTTAAAGCAGGATGAATGCCGCAGCTCCGAAGCCTAGTATGCTCCGGAGCCCGAAGGCGGAACCGCACGGCATGCGGCTCCCGCCTTCTTTTGCAGAAAATGCTTAGCCGAGAAGCTGAAGCACACCCTGCGGCAGCTGATTGGCCTGGGCCAGCATCGCCGTTCCAACCTGCTGCAGAATATTATACTTGGACATCTCTGCCGTTTCCTTGGCCACATCCACATCACGGATCCGGCTTTCGGTGGCACTGATATTTTCCTCGTAGGAAAGCAGACCTTCGAGGGTCTGATCCATCCGTTTTATTTCAGCACCGATATCCGCACGCTTTGTGCTGATATAATCGATCCCTTCATTGACCACTGATACAGCGTTTCCGGCATCGCCCTCCGCACCGGAAATGGCAATCAGACCGGAAGCCTGATCCGCCAGTCCGCTGTTAATCAGATCCCCCAGTTGCTTCCGCCGGCCAGCGTATCCGCACTGCTCTGGGTCAGATCAATCGCGGTACCGGTGAAGGTCTGACCGCCATCCGCTCCTACCTGAAGTCCAACTGCAGTACCATCAAACAGAGCCAGTCCATTGAATTTTCCAGCCCCGTTGACCGGGTCAACAATCCGGGAAATTTCGTCCTGCATCTGCTTGAACTCTTTCTGCAGCACATCGGTATCGGTTGCAGATTTGGTTCCGTCATTAGCCATCACAGCCAGCTCGCCCATACGACCGAGCATATCGTGAATTTTCTGCATCCACGAATCCGCAGTCTGCAGGTAGTTCAGCTTATTCTCCACGTTTTCCGCCGCAGCTGCTGTATTGCGCGACTGCGTACGCAGCCGTTCACTCATGGCCAGTCCGGAAGGATCATCACCTGCGTTATTGATGCGGCTGCCGGAAGACAGCTTGGACATCGAGTCGCGCAGATTACCCACGTTGTTGGTATAATTTCTCCAGACGTTAAACGCCGAAGTATTATTATTGATCTGCATGTTTTCCTCCTTGGTTATATGCAGTTTACTTCAAAGCAACACATCCTTGTGTTACCTGCCATCCGTCTTGGACCACCCAAAACTTCAAACGGCAATCGGTTAATCGGCACCCCGCCCCTTCTGCTTAAATTTCAGAAAGCAAAACCGGCAGATTCTGCCGACTCAGGATCGCTGCACAAAAAAAACGGGCCCCGAAACCGGAACCCGTTATGTTCTCCTGAGAATAACCGCTTAGCCGAGAAGCTGCAGAACACCCTGCGGCAGCTGATTGGCCTGGGCCAGCATCGCCGTCCCAACCTGCTGCAGAATATTATATTTGGACATTTCAGCCGTTTCCTTGGCCACATCCACATCACGGATCCGGCTTTCAGTCGCACTGATGTTTTCTTCGTAGGAAAGCAGCCCTTCCAGCGTCTGATCCATCCGCTTCATTTCCGCACCGATATCAGCCCGTTTTCCGCTGATAAAATCAATGGCTGCATTGACTTCCGTTACTGCAGCACCGGCATCCCCGGTCGCAGAAATATCAATGGTTCCACCGGACGTAATCAGTGCGCCCCAGGTGGTACCCGTACCGATATCTTCAGTTGAGGCACCCGAAAGATCCAGTGCTGTAGCAGAGGTGAAAACCTGCCCGCCATCGGCACCGACCTGCTGGGAAATCGGAGTACCGCCCTGAAAAAGCGCAAGACCGTTGAACTTACCGGCAGCATCAGCATCACCAGATCCCGCCGTATTATCGTCTCCGGCGATACGTTCGATCTCCGCCTGCATCTGAGCGAATTCCTTCTGCAGAATGGCCTTATCCGTATCCGACTTGGTCCCATCGTTGGCCATTACTGCCAGTTCACCCATACGACCGAGTATATCATGAATTTTCTGCAGCCAGGAATCGGCGGTCTGCAGATAATTGAGTTTGTTTTCCACGTTACCTGCCGCCGCCGAAGTATTGCGGGTCTGGGTACGCAGCCGTTCACTCATGGCGAGACCGGACGGATCGTCTCCGGCGTTGTTGATCCGGCTTCCCGAGGAAAGCTTGGACATCGAATCGCGCAGACTGCCGACGTTATTCGTATAGTTTCTCCAGACATTGAATGCCGAAACATTATTACTGACTTGCATGAGGTGCCTCCTTGGCTTTTATTTCATTTATACGTTGCACATCCTTGTGCCTCTCACCGCATCCCGGCCCTTCCGGAATTTCCTGCGGATACCCGGCTATTCGGCCAAACGAACCCAAAACTTAAACTTCGAAATCAAATCGGTAAGATTTGCCGATTCGGTAAAAAAACATACGTATATAAAAAAGCGGGCCCCGAAACCGGAACCCGCAGTCGCTTTCATAAAAAGTAAAACTTAGCCGAGAAGCTGCAGAACACCCTGCGGCAGCTGATTGGCCTGGGCCAGCATCGCCGTTCCAACCTGCTGCAGAATATTATATTTGGACATTTCAGCCGTTTCCTTCGCCACATCCACATCACGAATCCGGCTTTCCGTCGCACTGATGTTTTCCTCATAGGCAAGCAGCCCTTCCAGGGTCTGATCCATCCGCTTCATTTCCGCACCGACATCCGCGCGTTTTCCACTGAGGTAATCAATCCCGGCATTAATGGCACCAATAGCCATTCCCGGCTCTCCGGTGGATCCGATGTTCAATCCACTTCCATCGGTCGTGCTGGTCAGCAAGCTTCCCCAGGTAAAAGTCGTATCATCACCGCCACCCGACGCGCCATCCGCACCGAGGTCGGTATATATCACGTCCGTATTCGCAGCCGTCAGGTCAAGGGCAACGCCTTCAAACGTCTGGCCGCCATCGGCTCCAACCTGCTGAATAACCCCATCCAACGCCCCGCTTGAATCCCCATCAACCGCCTGAAACAGGCGAAGGCCATTGAACTTTCCTGCAGCATTCGTATCGCCCGTCGTTGCCCCGGTAATACGCTTCATTTCATCCTGCATCTGGGCAAATTCTTTCTGCAGAATATCTTTATCCGTGGTCGACTTAGTCCCGTCATTGGCCATTACAGCCAGTTCGCCCATACGACCAAGCATATCGTGCATTTTCTGCATCCAGGAATCGGCGGTCTGCAGATAGTTGAGCTTGTTTTCCACGTTGCTCGCCGCCGCCGAAGTATTGCGGGTCTGGGTGCGCAGCCGTTCACTCATGGCGAGACCGGACGGATCGTCTCCGGCGTTGTTGATCCGGCTTCCCGAGGAAAGCTTGGACATCGAATCGCGCAGACTGCCGACGTTATTCGTATAGTTTCTCCAGACATTGAATGCCGAAACATTATTACTGACTTGCATGAGGTGCCTCCTTGGCTTTTCATTGAATGAGTTGCACATCCTTGTGCCGCTCACCCGCTATTCCGAACCATTCAGAATCTTTTCGCGGATAAACAGTTATTCGGCACGCAAAGCGAAATACTTAAATGTTTGCCCATTAAATCCATTGCCCTGCATTTTTTGCCGAACCAAACCCTGATACTACATTCCGCGGCTCCCTATGGCATCCGGCCTGCTTAGTCAGAACGCATGAAAACACCTGATAAACAATGGGAACAGCGGACCTATATCAGCCGGGCAAACGTGGCACATAAACCCCTCAGCCGAAGCAGGCCGCTAAAACGTCAAACGGCCATCGTGAGAGCTGAAAAAATACGATTCAATTCAACGCCGGTTGAAATCGGAGCCAAACAGGAACAAATTCAGCTGACCCCCATTATGAAAGACGGTCAGGTCAAAGCTCTGCAGGCGGTTTGCTCCTGCGGCTGCAAATCTACTTTTGATATCCAGTATGCAACGGAAGGAGAGCCCAAATGATCTTAAGAACCTGGGCTTTAACCGGATTAACCATTCTGTTGACAGGAGGATGTACACACTTCGGGAACAATAAGCCGCTTAAAATCAATACCGAACAGAACTCATCCATGCGCATGCATGTCTATGACTGGGACGCACAGGAGTCTGCAGAAAACAGCAACAATGCCGCTAAACAGATTCTGGTGCTGCCTCCACTGGGTATGGACAACTCCGACATGAAAACCGCTTTTTACCACCAGCTTTACAGCGGTGCTCAGCGGCGCCTTGCCTCCCCGCTTAAAATCATCCGCCCCGACAGTGCATATGCACCGTATATTGCCGACAGCAACCTCATACGTAACGACGGATCACTTGATATCGGAGAAATCGCCTTTATCGGCTCGCTAATGAATTGCGCATACGTTATTTGTCCGAATGTGCACGAGATTAAACCCTATCATCCTCAACGTATTGATATCGACCTGCTGTTCATCAGCTCTGGAACCGGAAAAATCTGCGCCGAGTTCTCCGGAGTATTCGACGCAAAAAACCGCGACATATATGATTACTTCATCGAATACAGCGATACAAACAAGAGAAGCAATGAAAGTAAGGACGACCAGGCCTTTAAAATAAAATCGCCGGCGGCCTTTCAGGGGTTTGTTGCTGATATGTGCGGAACAGTAATGGCCGACAGGCTTTCACTTTAAAACAGAGAACAAAAATGGAAATCGGATTCACCACCGGATCATCCTCCCCCGTTTACAGCAATGTAAACCTCAATAAAACCGATCGCTCCGCATCAGGCAGCACCGAAAGCGATCAGGTTCATACTTCGGACAGGGCACTCCTGCTGTCGCGCAGCCTTGCGGCACTAAAAAAACAGATGGAGCCCCGGGAAAAAATACTGCAGCAGTACGCCGCCGAGCTTGATACCCCTGTAAAACCTGATGACTCTTCGCTGGACCGCATTTTAAGTCAGCTGTAATCCGCCGGTGCGGAAACGCGACCGCATTCAGACCGATATAAAAGCAACAGAAAACCCAAACGCTTCCTTACACCGCCACGTCCGGCGCCAGGCATCTTCTTAATGCATCCAGCATCTGCTGTTTACGAATGGGCTTGGCCACATAATCATTCATTCCGGCAGCCATAAAAGTGTCGCTGTCACCCTTCATGGCATGAGCGGTAAACGCAATGATCGGCACACGGTTTTCCGGATTTTCATTCGCCCGAATGTGTTTTGTTGCTTCCAGGCCATCAAGAACAGGCATCTGAATATCCATTACAATGGCATCAAATGAATGGGAGGAATCAGACGGGCCGTTCTGCAGCCCCAGTACATCCAGAGCCTTCTGTCCGTCTTCCACCTCAACCACCTCGCAACCTTCCCGTTCCAGAAAGGTTTTGGCCATTACACGATTCACTTTATTGTCTTCGACAATCAGTATTTTAGCTCCCGGAAGAGGATCGTCCTTCTCCGGATTTTCATCTCCGGAAGACGAACTGCCGACTCCGCCGTCCGGCAAAGCTTCCAGATAGCTGAACGGCAGTTCAAAAATAAAAGCCGATCCTCTGCCCTCTTCACTTTCCACCGTCAGATCACCGCACATCCGGGAAACAAGCTGATTTGAAATCGTCAAGCCGAGCCCGGTTCCCCCATAACGACGGGTACTGGAACCATCGGCCTGAGAAAAAGCTTCGAAAATTTTAGCGCGCGCATGCTCCGGAATGCCTATGCCGGTATCTTCAACACGAAACCGAATCCGGCAGCGATGCTGCTCCGCATCAATCTCCCGCGATTCAGCACACACACTGATTTTTCCCTCACGAGTAAACTTGAACGCATTTGTAATCAGATTACTCAGAATCTGACGCAGCGGCCCGCGGGCAGCCTGGATATAGTGCGGAATTTTCGGGTCAACCTCAACCGTTAGCGGAATTCCGCAACTGATGGTCGAAGGTATAAATGCCCGCTCCAGATCAGCAAAAAACCGATGCAGATCGAGCGGTTCCAATAACATTTCCAGCTTCCCGTGTTCGACACAGGAAAGATCCAGAATATTATTTATAGTTTCCAACAGGTTTTCACCCAGGTTCAGAATCGTATCCACCTGCTTCTGCTGTTCCTGATTGAGCGGAGAATCGAGCAGCAGTTCCGACATCCCCAGAATTCCGTTCAATGGCGTCCGGATTTCGTGCGACGTATTGGCCAGAAACTCACTTTTAGTCTGATTCGCCCGTTCAGCCACAGCGCGTGCACTCTCGGCCGCCTCTTTGGCCGATTCCATTTCCCGGGTTGCCTCCTCCATGGCGCCGGAACGTAATTCGATTTCCGAGGCCATGGTGTTCACGCTGTGTTCCAGCATCCCGATTTCATCGGTCGATGAATCGAGCGGAATGCGGGCAGACAGATTCCCGTTTTCCACCGCATACAGACAACGTACAGTGCGCAGAATTCGGGGAACCACCAGACGATTAACAATAAAGGCCTGTGCAAATCCTCCAATCAGAATACAGCTTAGCGTTCCCAGAAAAAAAATGACCGCCAGCTGCCGCTTAAAATGCATATCATGCTCTATATTCACCGACATCCAGAGATAACCGGTCCGTATCCCCTGACTGCACAACGGCAGGATAATATTGCGGCAGGATTCCGTACGATGGACATGCTTTCGGATGACCAGTTCACCATTAACTTTTCCCAACTGCTCAAAAATTTCACCGGCCGGATTAATATCATCCAGCTCAACCCCCTCCTCTTCCACCTGCGAACTGTACAGTATCCGACCGTTCGGCCGCATAACCAGAGCATGATCAACCTTCCGGCCGATTAACCGCCCAAGCGCATCGGTGTTGCGTGCAACCGAATAATTCAACGAACTCTCATTCATGAGCACGCCGGGAATTTTCGACTGAGCAGCAAGCTGCTTTTCTATATATTGACCGAACCGGCGCGAGTAATAGACACCCAAAGCAGACAAAACCACCGTATTGATCAATAGAATAACAGTCGTCAGCTTAACCGCCAGCGATCCGAAACGCATCGGTACCTTCTTCATATATACCTGTTTTTTTCAGCCGCCGACCCCTACGTACACCGCCACCGCTTAAATATAATTCAATAACGACAGATCAACCGTTTTCGTAGCCATCGCCAGCGCGGCCTGATAAGCTGTCTGTTTCTCCGTCAGCTCACTCACCGCCTGAGCCAGATCGACGTCCGCAATGTCGGAAATATTTTCCATCAACGAAACTTCCTGATTACTCCGGATTTCATTCACAAAAGAAAGATGCTCAAGATAGGCCCCCACTGAAGCCCGACCGACAATGACCTGTTCAGCGGCTTCATCAATCCGGGTCTGCAATGTCGTCCCGGCCGGATTTTCACCGGCAAGAAGCGCATCACGCATTTCGATCAGCGGGGCGAAAGCATCACTCGAATCCGAGATCAGCACGCCGTTATCCGCACCTCCCCCCACCAGCTGGTTCGGCAGCGCATCCCCGGCAGCCACCTCGACCATGGCCGATATCCCGCCGCCTTCATACGTCACCGAATCTATACGACCATCAGCGTTACGGGTCACAGTAAAAGGTTCCGATTCTGACTGAACTCCGCCAAACAGATAACCGCCGCCATCAGAGGGATGGTTTGCACGACTCACAAGCTGTTCAAGCAGTTCATCCACCTGGCCGGCCAGGATCTCGCGGTCACTCTGATTCAGCGTACCGTCAGAAGCCTGCACCGCAAGCTCTGAGGCATTCTGCAACAGAGAACCTATGGAATCCAGCATCTGATCAACAGAAAGCAACCGCGATTCAACTAACTCCGCATTCCGTTCGTATTGCGTCAACCCATCCTGCAGATCTTTCAGCTGCGACAGACGCGCCCATGCCACCGGATCATCGGATGCTTTCTCAATACGATTGCCTGAAGCAATCTGCTGCTCCTTCCGGTATACGGCGGACTGACTCTCCAGAATGTTGTTCGACAACATCCGGTTGGACATCTGATTGGAAATTCGCACGTTTTTACTCCTCGTATGTTAGATAAACAAAAAGGAGCAGGACCGGTGCCACAGAAACTCAAACATCAATGTTGTGCTGAGACAATCGATCCAGAGATTTTTCAACCATTTCGCAAAGAAGCACTGGAGAAAACGGTTTAAAAAGCACCGCCTGCCCCGGAAGCCGCAGCGTTGTATCCTCCGGAGAATAGGCTGTCATGTAGATGACCTCTGACGCCGGATAAACGGTTTTAAATTCCCCGGCAAGCACCCCGCCCGTCATACTCGGCATTCGCATATCCGTCAGCAGCAGGTCGATTGATTGCTCTTGAGATTGCATAATCTGTAAAGCTTCTTCTGCCGACCGGGCACAGAGTAATGAATATCCCTCCTGCTCAAGAATAATGCGGATCAGATTCAGAAGACATTCTTCATCATCTACTACTAAAATGGTTATCTTATTCCTCCCAGAATCAACCATGTCACCTCCCTAGTCCCATGTTACTGACACATAATATTTTATTAAAAACCCATTTAAAAAAAAGAGAATATATTATCCTTTTCACAACATACTAAGCACAAACCGAATACCCACACACATCTACACGGCAATGGCCATCTGTTCTCTGCGGCGGGCCCGGCTTAACCGTTCTTTAGATGATGGAATTCCCAGCTCCTCCCGGTATTTAGCGACAGTGCGGCGAGCCACTTTAATCCCCTGCTTTTTAAACCGCTCCGAAATGTGCGCATCGGTCAGAGGTTTGAGCTCATCTTCTGCAGCAACAAAGGCCTCCAGTTGCATTTTGACGCGTTCCGGCGTAATCGACGATCCATCGGCACATCGATACCCGACCTTGAAAAAAGAGCGCATTTCAATCAGACCGCGATCGGTACGAACGTATTTATTGGCAATCGCCCGGCTCACCGTGGTTTCATGCACACCGATCATGGCGGCCACCTTATTCATTGTAAGCGGCTGCAATGAACCGGTTTCCGAGGAAAGAAACTCGCGCTGAACACGAACAATCTGGCGGGCCACTTTCAACATCGTATCCTGCCGTTGTGAAATGCCCTGAATCAGGAACCCGGCTTCCCGGACTTTGCGGCGAATATAATCCAGTTCCTCTTTGCTTCCCTTTCGGGCATCCAGCAGGCGCTTACAGTAACTGCTCAGCTGCAGCTTAGGCAGACGTTCATCCAGCAGTTCAATATGAAACTCGCCATTCCGGCAGCGGATCTCCAGATCCGCATCAACATACTCAACCGGCACAGACTGATATTTCCGTCCCGGCTCCGGATCAAGCGTCCGAATAAGCCGGAATGCCGCCTCAACCTCTTCCGGATTTTCCCCAAGATGATCCGCCACCATAACCGCCCGACCGGCCGCCAGATGATCCAGCCAATGGCTCACCAGTTCCTGAGCCAGTCCGGTATCCGAATCCATCGCCTTGAGCTGAAGTACAAGACATTCCCGCAAATCGCGGGCACCGATTCCGGCAGGTGCTAACGCCTGAAACTTTTTCAGTACCACCTCCGTTTCATGTACATTCCGGCCGGCCGTTTCCGCAATATCCTCCAGTGCGGTATCCAGATACCCCCGTCCATCGATCGATCCGGAAATAATCCGTGCCACCCGGACGTCTTCCCTGCAGAGATCCGAAAAAAGAATGGCCTGCTCCAGCTCATCCTGCAGACAGGAAGCGGTTGCAATCTGATCCATCATAAAATCATGTTTTTCCTGCAGTACGCTACGGCAGGAAAGTTCCGGCTCATCGGCCTGTCGCCATTCCTCATCCATATCAGCCAGAACACGGAGGCGCTCTCCCGTCTCAGCATCATCGAACTCCATTTCATCACCGCCGGGAGTTCCTGTTTCCGGAACAGCATTCCCGGCTTCCGAGAACTCTTCAGACGACACGGTTTCCAGCGCCGGATTTGAAACCAGCTCACGGCCGACCAGATCTGAAAGCTCAGCGGAAGACGCCTGAAGGATTTTCAACCAGTTTAACAACTGAGGGGCCAGGTTAAGCTGTTGCGAAACATTCGGGCTTTGATACATCTTTATATCGGCATTCATAATCCTTCTCCCATGGTAACGGATTGCTCCTAAAGCTTAGAGTGAGCCAACCCACAATTCCGAAACGTCTGAAAAAACGCATCGTTGCCGAATATCCCCTTCCGCTCAACGACTTACAAATGCACTTATTTTTTCGGGACAAAATATGCCGTCAACCCGGTTCCCGCCTGAAAGTCGGAGAAAGCAACAGCTGCAGAGTAAAATCCGACATCCTGCCGTCATGCGTTCCAGACAAAGTACCCCCCCCCTGCCCGCACTGAGAGAGGACATGCATGCAGACAGGGCGGAACTTAATATACCCCGACAGCGGACTCTTCGTTCAAGACACAGATCATCAAACCTGACCGATGCACGGAAAGCTTATCCGATAAAACCACAGACAATATCCTTGCCTATATGGCTTATCCCGATTTCTCCAGTCCGATACCTGCCAATATCCTCCTCCGGTCCGAAGTCGTCCTGAACCACGGAAAGCCGGGTTCCGATTCCGGCACAAAACAAGGTAGCTGCGGCTTGAAACAGGGTCCCCGTTTGCGTATTTTCGCGCCTGCTTTGCAATAAACCGATAACAAGGAGAGATAGAAATGGCTGAAGAAACCATGCAATTCAAGACTGAGCTGGAGCAGCTGCTTCACCTCATTACCCACTCGCTTTATTCCCACCGCGAAGTTTTCCTGCGCGAACTGATTTCCAACGCTGCGGATGCCATCGATAAAGTCCGTTTCGAAGGATTGAACAACGAAGAGATCCTCGAAGACAACACCGACTGGAAAATCACACTCAAGGCCGATGAAGAAGCCAAGACCCTGACCATTTCCGATAACGGTATCGGTATGTCGCGCGAGCAGGTTATCGAAAATCTCGGCACCATCGCTCATTCCGGCACCAAAGCATTTCTGGAAAAAGCCAAAGAAGCGGATCTGGAAAACAACCCGGAACTCATCGGTCAGTTCGGAGTCGGCTTTTATGCTTCCTTCATGGTAGCGGACGACGTCACGGTCGTCACCAAAGCCCACGGTGCCGATGCGGTGAAATGGGAATCCAAAGGGGTCGGCGAATTTACACTTTCCGACGCCGACAAGCAGGATCGCGGCACCGAGATCACCCTTCATCTCAAGGATGATGCAACGGAATATCTGAACGAATGGACCATTAAATCCACGGTTAAAAAATTCTCCGATTTCCTGGAACACCCGGTTGTTCTGCTGAAAAAGGAAAAAGACGAAAAAACCGAAGTCGAAGAGGAAAAAGAAGAACAGATCAACTCCCGGAAAGCGATCTGGCTGCGCCCGAAATCGGAAATTACCGACGAGGAATACGGCGAATTCTACAAACACATCTCACACGACACCCACTCCCCGGCGGAAACGATCCACTACAACGCTGAAGGGCCATCGAATTCAAAGCCCTGCTCTTCATCCCCGAACACAAACCGTTCGACATGATGATGAACAACGACCCGAAGTCGCATCTGCACCTCTATGTTCAGCGCGTCTTCATCGGTAACGACTTTGAAAACCTGCTGCCGGGCTATCTGCGTTTTGTAAAAGGCGTGGTCGATTCCTCCGACCTGCCGCTTAATGTTTCCCGCGAAATCCTGCAGGAAAATCCGATGCTGGATAAAATCCGGAAAAACCTGACGACCCGCGTGCTGAAGACGCTGGCGAACATGAAAAAGACAGATTACGAGGAATTTAAAATCTTCCACGAAAACTTCAGCACTATCCTGAAGGAAGGCCTGCAGACCGACTGGGAGAACAAAGAGAAAATCGCCGATCTGCTGCTGTTTGAGTCCACCAAGAAAGACGCCGGCGAAAAAACCTGCTTCGCGGATTACGTGGAAAATATGCCGGAAGACCAGGAGGAAATCTTCTATCTCGCCGGCGAAAACCGGGCCTCCATTGAAAACTCGCCCTACCTCGAAAAATTCAAAGCCGACGGAAAAGAAGTGCTTCTGATGATCGATCCGATCGACGACTTTGTGATTCCGCAGCTGATGGAATACAAGGGCAAAAAACTCAAAGCGGTCAACAAGGGCGATATCGAAGAAGACAAAGAGAAACTCAAAGACGAGGAAAAAGAATTCAAAGGCTACATCGGCTATGCCCAAAAACTGCTGGACGGCGTCAAAGAAGTCAAACTGACCTCCCGCCTCAAGGATTCCGCCGCCGTGCTCGTGGGCGACGAATATTCCATGAGCCCGCACATTGAGGAAATGATGCGCCGCATGGGGCAGGAGGTTCCGCAGCGTGAAAGTGTGCTGGAACTCAACCCGGAACACGCCGTGGTAAAAAAGGTGCAGGCGCTCTACAAGGCCGACAAAAAGGATCCGAAAGTGGAAACACTCACGAAACTGCTGCACGACCAGGCCGTGATTGCCTCGGGGGCCAAACTGGACGATCCGGCCGGTTTCGCCGCCCGTCTGAATGAGGTTCTCGCCGAGTAAAAAGTCCCTCCATCAGGAAATAAAAAAACCGCCCGCGTTTTGCCGGCGGTTTTTTTATGTTCAGTGATGTTCACTCCGAAATCCGGTCATAGAACGGCTGATTCTTATCCAGCATAATTGCAGATTTATCGATCCCGCGTTCAACCAGCCAGGTTCCCACACTGACTAAAAACCCATCGCTGCCGACCACGTAGTAGATGGCATCCGGGAGAAAAGTCTCTTCCAGTTTGGCGTACAGATACACTCTGGAATCCGCATAATGATTCGCCAATCCCGGCGTATCTTCAACCCACTGTTCAACTTCCCGGCGGTACAGAAAATCTGCACTGGAATCAATATTGAGGTGAATCAGGCTCGGAATTCCTGACGAATCCAGCGCAAAAGCTCTCATCATCGGCCGTGTGGTCGCCATGGCGACCCCCGCGGAAATCAGTACAACCGGCCGCCCCTCCCGCCTTAATTCCATCCGGTTCGCAGGCTTGAACAGCATAAACGTGTCGCCCGGATTCGCTGCGGCCAGCGCGGCTTTATAAGCGGACCGGTTTTCAGGAATGCGCGTGGTGAAACGCAGCTCGCCTTCATCAGACAGTGAGGCAATGGAAAGATGGCGTACAAATTCCCGGTTTTCCCGGCCCTTGGCCGGATCAAACTGTGAATTTCCGAGATGCACAAAACATCCCTCATCCCAGGTAAACTGATCCGGGATCGGGAAAATATACGAGTAAGTGCCGTGCGCTTCCTTCCGGACCGCTTTCAATGTCAGCGGAATGGGGGCGCCGACCTGTACTTTTTCAGCCATGATTTTATCTCCTGGGTTATGTCCCGCCGAAAGTTCCGGTCATCGGATATCTGCCGGCAGATCTAAATGGTTGATATTATCAACTGATTTAAAAGTAGCATTTAAGTTGATAATGTCAACCGATTTTCTATAGTCCTTTTCCCGTAGCGAAACAGGAGACCGGAATGATAAATCGCCAGGAAATACAGCAGCTGATTTTTGCCGTACTGTTTGAATATAAATCAGCACTCTCAAAAGCACTGAAAGACAACCGGTTCGATCTGGCTCCAATGCACTTTAGAGCCCTTGCCTATTTCGCTCGTCATCCCGAGGCCACCCAGCAGCAGCTGGTAGAAAAAAGCGGACGCGACAAAGCTCAGATTACCCGTCTCATCAAAGAGCTTGAAAATAAAGATTTTCTACGGCGGAAAAGGGACGATACCGACCGGCGCAGCTTCAGGATCAGTCTCACAGCAGAAGGGCGGACGGCCTATAAGGAACTGAAAAAACTGGAAGACAAAATCACCGACCGGTTAATGGCCGGATTCAACAGCGAAGAAATCGAGGGGTTGAAAAACCATCTGCAGAACATGCTGCAGAATCTCAGAACCTCCTGATGCAGCTCCTCCTCTCCTGCCGCCCTCCCGAAAAGAAAAAAGGCCGCCGCCGAAATCCGGCGTTCCGGCCTTCACAACCGAAGAGCTCGAAAAAGTCAAAGCCCGGATAAAAGCCGGCGCAAAAGACAACTGATAAACACCGGTGTTACCGGTGTTTTTTCCGCAGCTATCACCACCCGAAAAACTCGTATGCTTTGCGTTCGATTTCTTCATAGTTTTCGGGAATGAACTGATAAGCTTCAATCCCCTGCTCCCGGGCCGCGGCGACATTTTCCGCAAGGTCATCAATAAAAAAACACTGCTCACCGGGAACCCCGAGTTCCTCCAGCACCATTTCATAAATGCGCGGATCAGGTTTACGCACGCCCATGCGGTAGGACATAAAAAGCCCGGTCGTTCCCTCAAAAAAACCGTTCCAGTTGTTTTCGATGGCACGGATGTGATAGTCGGCAATATTGCTCAGCGTATACACGCGGGCCTCTGAAGCCTTCGCTTTATTGAAGAGCCGGTTTCCCGCCTCATTGAGCCAGAACATCTCCTGCCAGATCCGATGGAGGTTCTCCGTGGTCCAGTTCAGCCCCTTGGCTTCGTTCAGATACGCCACATAGTCCTCTTCGCTGAGCTGCCCCTTCTCCACTTTTACATACATTTCCTCGTCCATATCGGACTGCGGCTCCAGCGGCCGCCCCGAATGCTCCGAATAGGCCTGAAGCAGCTGCTGAAAATCAAAATTGGTCAATACATTTCCGATATCAAATAAAAACGTTTTCATGCAATCACGCTTCCAGACCCCTGAACATTCCGCAACTTCATTCTGATTCGAATTGTTCCCCGGCTGATTTCAAAAACGGTCAATCCGCAATTAGCCGACAGCCAGTAGCCTACAGCTCACAGCTGTTTCTGATTTCAAAAACGGTCACGCGAAGCGACTCGGAGCTGTGCGAACGAGAACCCACAACTTCACCCTCCGCCACATAGTCCGGCCGTTTGCTGTTTCTGATTTCACAGAACTGTCACGCGAAGCGACTCGGAGCTGTGCGAACGAGAACCCACAACTTCACCCTCCGCCACATAGTCCGGCCGTTTGCTGTTTCTGATTTCAAAGAACTGTCACGCGAAGCGACTCGGAGCTGTGCGAACGAGAACCCACAACTTCACCCTCCGCCACATAGTCCGGCCGTTTGCTGTTTCTGATTTCAAAGAACTGTCAATCCACAACATCGACAGAAAACTTTCCGGCCGCCACATCGCTGTTTCTGATTTCAAAGAACTGTCAATCCACAACAGCCGCTGCACCTGGAGCGCATTGACGATGGCTGTTTCTGATTTCAAAGAACTGTCAATCCACAACCCGCGCCGGCTTGTTATACGCCGGATGACGGCTGTTTCTGATTTCAAAGAACTGTCAATCCACAACTCCGTGCCAGCCATTCAGCTCAGCCGGACGGCTGTTTCTGATTTCAAAGAACTGTCAATCCACAACATTGACAGAAACGGTAACTGACGTTCAGGGGCTGTTTCTGATTTCAAAGAACTGTCAATCCACAACCCACCTAACCCAGAGATTATACGCCCCGTTGCTGTTTCTGATTTCAAAGAACTGTCAATCCACAACCACAAATAAAATTGGGGTCTTCTGCTGAATCTGTGGGTAAAAAATAATGATTAACGCACCGGGCAACTTATCTGTAATGTGTGGTCTACCAGAACTGCACAACACAGAAGAGGTATGCCCGGTGCGAATCCAGACCCTACTCAACAGAGTTCATCCGCTCAAATCATTTGTTTACTCCGCCTGCCGTCTGGAACTGCGTAATGCCGGTCCGGCGTTGGTGGCGGAAATCAGGCCCCGACTCAACGGCAAGGTGCTTTGCTCGGGGTGCGGCAAGCCAAGGAAATGCTACGACCGCCAATCGGTGCGGCAATTCGAATTCGTTCCGCTTTGGAATATTCCCGTCCAACTTGAATACCGAATGCGCCGAGTCAACTGCCCCGAATGCGGTGTGAAAGTCGAAAAGGTTCCGTGGGCGGATGGAAAGTCGCATACAACCAAAGCGTTTCAGCTGTTTCTTGCCCGCTGGGCACGCAGACTCTCGTGGAAGGAAACCGCCGAATCGTTCCACACAAGCTGGGACACGGTCTACCGCTCGGTCAAAGCCATTGTCAACTATGGGCTGGCGCACCGCAACCTTGACGGCGTGATGGCCATCGGCGTGGACGAAATCCAATACGGCAAGGGACACCAATACCTTACCGTGGTCTACCGGATCGATGCGGGGATGCGCCGCCTGCTGTTCGTCGGTAAAGACCGTACGGCCAAAACCCTGCTGCGGATCTTCCGGGCCTTCGGCCGGGATCGCTGCGCCCGGCTGGAGTTCGTCTGCTCCGACATGTGGAGGGCCTACCTCAAGGTCATCGCTAAAAAGGCCCCGCAGGCATTGCATGTGCTCGACCGCTTCCACATCATTCAGCATCTGAACAAAGCCGTGAACCAGGTTCGTATCGACGAGGTCAAACGCTTACGGCAGGAGGGCTGCGATGACGAGGTGCTTAAACATACGAAATACTGCCTGCTCAAAAACCCGGAAAACCTCACCGAGAAACAGGCACTCAAACTCAATGATGTGCTCACCTACGACCTGAAGAGCGTCCGGGCCTATCTGCTCAAGGAAAGCTTCCAGCTCTTCTGGAACTACACGAGCCCATACTGGGCAGAATGGTATCTCAAGAAATGGAGCACCCGAGCCATGCGCTCGCGACTCGATCCTATGAAAAAATTTGTCGGAACGATCCGGCGGCATCAGCCGCTGATCCTGAACTGGTTCAAAGCCAAGAAGGCCTATTCATCAGGCGTCGTCGAGGGCCTGAACCGCAAAGTAAATCTGGTAACGAGAAAAGCATACGGCTTTCGAAGCTACGAAGTGCTTGAAATCGCCCTGTTTCACACGATGGGCGACCTCCCGGAGCCGGAAGCAACCCACAGATTTTGCTGAAGAGGCAATGATGAAAGCGTGTATTCCGGGGTCTGTTTTTCAAAACTGCTCCCGGTCACCGAGGTAGCGCCACTGGCCGTCGGGAAGATTGCCGAGCATAATATTACCGATGCGGATGCGTTTGAGACCAACCACTTTGAGATCGACCAGTTCGCACATGCGGCGGATCTGGCGTTTTTTACCTTCGCGCAGAATAAAGCGGAGCTGATCTTTGTTCTGCCAGCTCACCTGTGCGGGCTTCAGTTTTTTACCGTCCAGACTCAAACCGTGATTCAGCAGTTTGAGCCCTTTATCGGAAAGATGGCCGGTGACGCGCACCAGGTATTCTTTATCGATCGATGAATCTTCGCCGATAAGCTGCCGCGCAATCCGGCCGTCCTGCGTAAGCACCAGCAGCCCGTTGGAATCAATATCCAGCCGCCCGGCCGGGGCCAGCCCCTTCAGCTGGCCGGGATTGAATTTCCGTTTGGAAGAATCGCCCCGCCAGTGCGTTCGGGGGCCAATAATGGAAACCGCCGCCTTATATCCGTCCTCCGGCTGTCCCGAAACATAGCCGATCGGTTTGTTGATGAGAATGGTCACCTGCCGGTCCTGCAGCTTCCGCCCTTCGGAAACGAGTTCGATTTCCGCATCGGGTGCAACTTTGGTACCCAGAGTGGAGACGATCTCGCCGGCTACCCGCACCAGCCCCTGCTCAATATACCGGTCCGCCTCGCGCCGTGAGCACATGCCGCGCTGTGCCATAATTTTAGATAATCGCTGTGGTTCCATAGCCGCTAATTCAACCATGAATCCGGGTCGTAAATGAAGCTCAAATAAACCGCGCCCCACTTTCACAAACCGTTTTTATCATTCTTCTTTGACGTAATCTTTTATTTTTTTTGCCAGAATACATATAGACAGAAAATTTAACCAAACCATTATTACCTTCAACATCAGGTAAAAGGCGGCGGAATCCGGAAGAACGGTCTCCCGAAAAGAGGAAATATCAACCTGTGTTTCCGGCCGCTACTCCGATGGTGATTCACACATCGGCATAAGAGGAAGTTTCATCGAAGATCTGAAGACAAAGGATATCCGGAAGTCTGTCGGATATTTTGCTCTTGGACCTGCTCGGCAAATATATAAAAAAGGAGAAAATCATGATTAAAACAACCCCGGCGGCATTCGCCGTTTCGTTGACTCTATGCGGTTTAAATACGCAGGCGTTTTATTCGGAACCGGCCAGTTATACCGCGCCCAAAAAAATTATCCGGCTGGGTGACAGCGGATATTCTACCGGAAGCCTGGACGATACCTGGGTGTTTAATAAAGCCATTAATGATGTCGCCAATGCCGGCGGCGGAAAGGTGTATGTTCCGAAAGACAGCTACCGGGCCGCCAATGTACAACTGAAATCCAATGTGCATATCGAAATTCAGGGCGGAACAACCATTACGCTGCATACCGACGGGAAGCCGATTTTTGCCATGGAGAATAATATTGCGAACACCAGTATCCGCGGCGTCGGCGGCCGCTGGACCGCAAAACTTCCGGACTATTCAAAAGCGCTGGTTATCGGAATCTCCCATGTCAGAAACGGAATGGTTAAAAACATCAACGTAGATGATCCCTATTACACGGTGCATCAGAGTATTTCCATCGGCTGGAACCGTAATACCGACGGTACGCCGCTGGACATTACGGTCGGCAACATTACTCAGGATAAAGAGCATTACGGTTACGGCGTCATGCAGTCGCAGGCCGGCACCAGCATGAATTTCTACAACCTGAAGGGCAAAGGCGGTGTGCCGGCCCGTTTTGAAACCGGCTGGAAGGAAATGAACCTGGCTGATCGCGGCGGCGTTTACAATGTGAAGGCCACAAACATCACGTCCGAATACGGACAGGCTGCGGTCATGCTTCAGCCGCATACCCGTCACTGCGGTGATGTGTTTATTAACGGTGTCAACACGGTCGGCAGCGAATTCGCTGTTCTCCATGAAAAAGGCGGAACCTGGAAATACACCGCCGAGGAAATTGCACAGCACAACCTGACCACCGGAACGTTTGGAAACATTTCCATGGGCAACATCAACGGCGTCTATAAAGCAAGCGGTGTTCCGACACGGTGGCCGCATCTTGATTATTTCCCGGAATCCGAACTCAGCAAAATCGATCCGGCGGACAACCTCTCCGGATACATCGGACCGTCTATCGCAGTGATCGGCGATTTCGGCATTGCCGACAGCCGCACCACCTGGAATCTCAGCAAAACCGGTGCATATGTGAATCCGCTGACGATCCGATCGGGATACAACCATCCCACCTGGAAATTCAGGAATCTGTAACCGATACCCCCCAAAGGAGTCCCTGATGAAATTCACAATATACTCACGCACGTTTGTACTCATATCATTCTGCTTCAGCGTTCACCTTACTGCAGAAGCCGGATACAGCGAACCGGCCAGCTATAAATGGCCCAAAAAAGTGATCACCCTCGGAAGTGCAGGGTTTTCCACTTCCGGCTGGGATGACAGCTGGGTCTTCCAGAAAGCCATTAATCAAGTGGCCTCTGCCGGTGGCGGCAGGGTTCACGTTCCGAAAGGCAACTACCGCGTAGTCAATGTTAACCTTAAATCCGATGTCCACATTACGGTACAGACCGGGTCCAAAATCACCCTTCATAAAGAGGGCGTTATGTTTAACATGAGTGGGGATATTGCCAATACCAGCATTCGCGGCATTGGCGGACGGTTCACGATGGAGATGCCGGATGTCAACAATGCACGCGGCGTTTTGTTAAGCAGCGTTCGTAACGCCTTGGTTTCTAATGTGAATGTTCAGGACCCTCACCAGACCAGATATCCAACTCTCGGTGCAACATGGGATCAGAATACGAATAAATCAGCCACCGATATTTCATTTGGAAATATCACCCAATTTCAATCAAATTACGGGTATGGCGTTGCTCAGTTTCAAGCGGTTACCCGTGGCACTTTCTGGAATATTAAATGTAAAAACGGTGTAGCACTTCGTTTTGAATGCGGCGACTGGAAAATCATGACGTTGAGCGGATACGGCGGAGTATTTGACTGTAAAGCGAATAACACAACATCAGAACAAGGGCAGGCAGCAATCATGCTTCAGCCGCATGTGTTAAACTGTGGTAATGTCTTTATGAACGGCGTCAGCGCGGTAGGCAGCGAATTTGCCATTCTCAATGAAAAAGGAGGGACATGGGCATTTACGGCAGACGAAATCAGAGAACATAACCTGACGACCGGGAGTTTCGGTAAACTTTCCATGGGCAATGTGAATGCGGTATACTGGAGCGGAGGGGTGCCGACCCGCTGGTCTCATTTAGACTTTTATCCGAAATCAGAGTTACAGAAAATATATCGCGAAAATAATACCAGCGGTAATGTTGGCCCCTCCTGTGCGGTCATTGGCGACTATGGACTCACGAGAAGCGCGCACTCCACCTGGAACCTCAGTAAAACAGGAGCCTTTGTTAACCCCATCATCTCCACCCGGATCTATCATCATTCAGACTCGGAAAAAAACCGCCCTTGGAAATAACGTTGTCACTGAAGAGTAATAAACCGGAGCCATGATGGCTCCGGTTATTCTCTCGTTACCATCTCGAACGTATCTTTCATAAAACCTCTATATCCGGTTTCCGGATCTTGATTCCAATTACCGAACCCTGCTCAACAAGAAAGAAATATGAAATTGAACTCTCCAACTGGAATCGGCTCTATTTTGGGCGCAGTCACACTTGGTTTCATACTGGGAAGAACAACGGATCATTCCCCTGAAGTACAACCTATTGAAAAACTGTTGCGCCAGCCTGAACCTCAGATTGAACAATCGGAAAAAAACACTGCCCTGATTTCATCTGAAGAACCTCCTTTCTTTTCGGTTTCCGACAATACTGTTGCCCGCCAAATCCAAGAATTCAGCTCCATGAGCAGGGATGAACTTTCAGAGGAATCCCGCCAACTGAACCTTCTGCCCCTGGAAGATCAGGCGATACGAACCCCCGCTCTTTTTTCGGTCTGGGCCAAACAGGATCCTTCGGCCGCTCTAACCGAGGCCAAACGGCTGAAGCATCTGAAAAATGAAATGATATCCATGATTCTCGCAGAATGGTCGACAACAGATCCGGTGGCAGCGGCTGAATTTTATAAAATCAATGAAGCCTCACTTTTCACCCGTAATTATATGGAACCGTGGAATCAGGTCAGCGGCTCCTCGGTCATCATCCGTGGGCTGATTGAGAACGGCTCAACGGAAACCGCCTTTCAATGGGCTGAAACACTGGGCAATGTGGCGGACAGAAACACGGCATTGAACGAGGTTTATTATCAGCTGGCCGCTCAGTCGCCGGAAGAGGCTGTCGATCTGCTGCCCCCTCTGCCGGGAGGGGAACGCGATTACGGTCTGCGCGGCATTGCTGCCGCCTGGGCCGAACGTGATGTTGAAGAAGCCATAAACTGGGCCAATACCCTCAGCTCAATGGACCGTGAACATGTTTTGCCCGCCATTATCAGCGGACTCGCCAGCCGCGATCCGCTGGCGGCTGCGCAGCTGATCAATTATATCCCGAACAGCAACCACGATGCCGCTATTGAAACCGTCATCACCCCCTGGGCTCAACAGGACCCTATGCAGGCGGCAAACTGGCTGGTCACTGAACGATCCGTTGAAGAACAGACCTATTTTATAGAACCCGTTTTGAGTCAATGGATCGACCGCAATCCTGCCGCCGCGAAAAGCTGGGTTCAGAATCTGGCAGAAGGCGATGCCAGAGATGAAGCCGTTCTGGCCTATGTTAATACCACCAAAAGCGGCCTGGAGTCCCATACTGAGCTGTTCGACATGATCGAAACCGGCATTCTGAATCCGGCAAAAAAGGAAAAGGCCAAGGTAAGTGTACTGGTCTCTCTGGCGGCTGAAGATCCGGAAACAGCAAAACAGGCCGCCCTGTCCAGTCTGTCAGGAAGCGGGATTTCCGACTACCTTCATCAGACCGGAGCTCAGGAACCTCTGGATTAAATGGGCCCCATTGCAGGCCACAGACCAATGTATACAGAAAACACACTGCCACTCAGGTGGCAGCACCGATAGTCAACCCCACCTTTGCATCCGTCGATCTACTTTTTCCAATAGCTGGGCAGGAAGAGAATGAGCACGGTGTAGAGCTCCAGACGGCCGAGCAGCATGAAGAAGGTCAGGATGGCCTGACCCAGCGGCGAAATGTCAGCAAAGTTCTGCGTCACACCGACAGCCTTCAAACCGGGACCAATGTTCCCGAGCGTGGCCACTACCGACGTACAGGCCGTCACGAGGTCCGGCGTAAAAAAGGTCATAACAATGGACCCGAGGGCAAAGATAAAAACAAAAATCGCGAAGAAAGCAGAGATGTGCGAGATAATCTCCTGCTCCACCGGCTTGCCGCCCAGCTTCATCTGAATGACGGCAGAGGGCCGCATAAACAGTTTGAGCTCGCGCAGCATCTTTTTGAACATGATAAAAACGCGGACAATTTTCATGCCGCCGCCGGTCGAACCCGCACAACCGCCCATAAACATCATCACCACCAGCAGCAGCCGGCTGGCATTCGGCCACAGATCAAAGTCAGCCGTTCCGAAACCGGTTGTTGTGATAATGGATGTGGCCGTAAACGCGGAATCGCGAAAGCAGCGCGAGAACGATCCATCCGCCCAGCCATGGGTCCAGATATTAAACGTCAGAAAGAGAATCGATCCGAGCAGAAAAAACGTATAGAAGCGGAATTCCGGATCCTGAAAATAGCGTTTCGGTTTGCCGGTAAGCGCGTAATAGTGCAGCGAAAAGTTCACCCCGGCCATAAACATGAAGATCGTAATAATGGTATCGATGACCGCTGAGTCATAGGCCCCGACACTGGCCGAACGGGTGGAAAAGCCGCCGGTGGCCATCGTCCCGAAGGCGTGACAGAAGGCATCGAACCAGTCCATTCCGCCTGCAAATTTCAGCAGCGCAGCCTCGACTACGGTCAGCAGTGCATATACCCCCCAGAGCAGTTTGGCCGTGGTGGCGATGCGCGGCGTGAGACGGTCTTTCGAAGGACCCGGCATTTCAGCCCGGTAAATCTGCATGCCGCCGACGCCGAGAAACGGAAGAATCGCCACGCAGAGTACCAGCACCCCCATGCCGCCGAACCAGTGGGTCAGCGCGCGCCAGAAATGGATACCGCGCGGAATCTCCTCCAGATTACTCAGCACCGAAGCCCCGGTGGTGGTGAATCCGGACATCGTTTCAAACATGGCCGAAACCGGATGATGAATCACGTCGGAAAAAACATAGGGCAGCGAACCGAAGATCGTCGCCGAAATCCAACCGAAGGTCACAATACCGAAACCGTCGCGACGCGACAGATTAACTTCTCCGCGTGTGATGTAACCGACCAGCGCGGCACAGGCAATGGCAATCACCCCGGGATAAATCAGATCAAGCTGAACGCGCAGGGGCTCATCATATGCAAACGAAATTCCCGCACACAGGATCATGGCCACGCCGATAACCAGCGTCATATACGAAACCAAATGAAATACAGCGCGCTTGTTCATAATGGATCAGAGAAAAATCGACTGAATCTTCTTCACGGCATCCGGATGGCAGAAAACCAGGACCCGGTCTTCAGCCTGCAACTGAAGGTCGCCGGTTGCAGTAACCACTTCGCCTTCACGCATTACGGTGGCAATAATCGCCGTCGATGGAATTTTGATATCCTTGATCTGCATGCCGTCGACTTTATGGTTTGCCGCAACAACCACATCCAGCAGTTCGCCGGGCAGGTTATGCAGCAGCGAAGCGGCACGAACCTTTTTAGAGCGGAGCCAGTGCAGAATGGCATTGGCCGTAGAAATGTAAGGACTGACCACCCGGTTCACCAGGTAGAGCTGTTCCACCACCGGAATAAAATCGGTGCGGGTAATCTGTGTTGCCGTAAACGAAGCTCCCTTTTTCTGCGCCATGAGGCAGTTCATAATATTGCCTTCATCATCGCCGGTCAGGGCCACAAAAGCGGTCTTATCATGAAGCCCCGATTCTTCCAATGCACTTTCGGTCAGAGCATCGGCACGTAGAATCAGCGTTTTATTCAACTCCGTTGAACAAAACCGGGCACGCTCTTCATCCTGCTCCAGCAACACGGTATCGACCTCATTTTCAATACATTTTGCAAGCATGAGGCCCAGATCGCCGCCGCCTGCAATGATCACTTTTTCAAAAGGTTCAATGTCGGGCTGCACCCACTTAAAGAAATTGGAAATATCTTCGCGGCGACCAACGAGATAAACCACATCGTTCTGCTTGAAAACCGTATTTCCATGCGGAACAACCAGTTCATCATCGCGGCGAATCGCAATCACACGGACACTCTGAATCAGATCCAGCCGATCACATTCAGCCGGCGTACGTTCGAGCAGCGGACTCATGGCGTTAATGGCAAAACCGGCCACCATCACTTTGCCCGCAAACAGGTCGAAAGCCTCCGTGGCGCCGGGCATCTGCAGCATATTGAAGACCTCCCGTGCACATTCCTGTTTCTGGTTGATGACCAGATCGATGCCCATTTTTTTGAGGTCATATCCGGAGGAGGTATCAAGAAAATCGGGATTCGTGACCCGTGCGATTTTTCCCTGCACCCCGGCGGCATGACCCAGCAGACAGGAAAGGATATTTATTTCGTCGTTATCCGTGACCGCAATCAGCAGATCCGATTTCCCCACCTGCGCCTCTTCCAGCACCCGCGGGTTCGAGCCCGGTCCGCAGACGGCCAGAATATCCAATTCCGCTTCGGCTGATGCCAGCGCACGTGCATCCTGATCAATCATGACGACACTATGCTTCTCATCGCACAACCGTTTGGCCAGCTGGCGACCCGCATTTCCTGCTCCGATAATCACTATTCGCATTGATGTCCCCCGCCAAAAAGCGGTCGTATATGCTTAAAGCCGTCGAACTTATCAATAAAAAACCGCAATAACAATCGTCTGCTTACAGATAAAAAAAACAGAACAGCAGCGGCTGCTCCCATAGTTTCGCCTCCTTTTGAACCACCATGACACCTTCCGGATGCTCTCTTATAATCTCCACCGCATTCAGTGCCTTATTATGATCCGAAATTCCGCGCCCGGCCCGATTCCCGCTAAAACTCCAGTCCTTTTTTCCAGACATCGGAAGCATTCCCGCTTATAAGAACTTCAGTCTTCTGTCTTTTTGAACGAATTGAAAACCGGGATTTTTTTATGGGCCATCTGATTCAGCACCCGGCACCGGGTGAACATACCATCCATTTCCGCGGCGATACCGTGACTTTCACACTCACCAACAAAACCGGGAAAAAAGGGAAGGCCTGGCTTCGCGCCAATATCGGCCACGCCCACACCCGCCACACTGAAATCATCCTGTATGCGGAACAGGGGCTGCCCCCGCTGTCGCGCGACTGGCATGATTTTCCGATGAAAGCAGAGAGCGAAGACACCTTCACCCTCACCCTGCCGCTGCTCGGTGTCGGCCGTTTTGAGGCAAAGGCCTATTTTATTGAAACCGGAACAAAGCATATCTGCTGGCCGGATGGCGGCAATTCCGTGCTGAAAGTCGAGCCGGCCGAAACCTGCGCAGGCAACACGATGTACACCGCCTTTGTGCGGCAGTTCGGCGAAGCCAAATATAAAGGGGCTATCGATCCACGCGACGAACATGCCATCCACCAGCTGGACCGCGCGGGCTATACCGTGATTCCAAAAGCCGGAAAATTCCGTGATCTGATTCACGAACTCGACTTTATCATCGGCACCCTGCGATGCAAAATTGTGCAGTTACTGCCGGTCCACCCCACCCCGACTACCTATGGCCGGATGGGCCGCTTCGGCAGTGCGTTTGCACCGCTCGACCTTTTCAACGTCGATCCGGTTCATGCCGAATTTGATAAACTGACCACTCCTCTGGAGCAGTTTGAGGAACTGGTCGACGAAGTTCACCGTCGCAATGCCCGGCTGTATATGGATATGCCGATCAACCATACCGGCTGGGGCTCCTGGCTTCAGATCAACCATCCCGACTGGTTTGAGCGAAAAGAGGACGGAAAATTTAAATCGCCCGGTGCCTGGGGCGATGTCTGGGCCGACCTGGTCGAACTCAACCATGAACACCGCGAACTCTGGAAAGAACTGGCCGAAGTTTTTCTTTTCTGGTGCCGTAAGGGGGTAGACGGCTACCGCTGCGACGCAGGCTATATGGTGCCGTTCGAAGCCTGGCAGTACATTATTGCAAAAGTGCGCATGGAATATCCGGATACGGTTTTCATGCTTGAAGGCCTCGGCGGCCATAAACATGTGACCGAACACCTGCTGGCCGATTCCGGTATGAACTGGGCCTATTCCGAAATTTTCCAGAACTATGATCAGGCTCAGGTGGACAGCTATCTGCCGGAATCCATCCGCGTTTCGGAAAGCAAGGGCAACCTGATCCATTTTGCGGAAACGCACGACAATTCGCGGCTTGCGGCGGTCTCACACATTTTTGCCCGGCTGCGGGTCGCGTTCTGCGCACTGACAACCCATAACGGAGCCTTCGGTTTTGCCAACGGGGTTGAGTGGTATGCCGACACACAGATCAATGTACACAATGCCCATTCGCTGAACTGGGGGGCGGAGCCCAATATGATCGACTGGATCCGTCGCATTCATGCGATCCTGGAAATCCACCCCTCTTTCCACGCAGGCGGCAAAGTGGAAATCATCACCAGAAACTATCACAACTCCGCGGCCATCCTGCGCACCGATGCCTCCGGCGAACACCGCCTGCTCGTGCTGGCCAACCTGAACCATGAGGGAAACGGTTTTGTGGAATGGCAGGGCGATTTCAGCGGATTTAAAACCGACCTGATATCGGCCGACACCGTGACGCACAACGGATCCTCTTTTGTACTGCAGCCGGGCCAGGTACTCTGTCTGACGGATAATCCGGCATGGATGAACGATGTCTCCCGGACGTTGGAAACCCAATATGCAGGAACCGGAGCAGCAGAACAGCAAATGCTGAAAGCAAAAACTATGGATGTATTTCATCATTTCCAATTAGTGAAAAACGCCGATACCCGCAAACTGCCTGAAGACCCGAAAGGAATCTGCGAAGAGCTGGCCGGCGGAAAACCGGTGCTCACCACCTGGCAATGGCCGCGCGATCAGTACCGCACCGTAATGCTTCCGCCAGGCCATTTTCTACTGGTCAAAGCGCCGGTCGGGTTCATTGCCGAGCTCAAAGATAAAAACGGAAAAACGCTGGCGCATGAAAAATCACTAACTCAGCCGGACGGCGGGACATTCGCCCTTTTCCTACCGCTGGAAACGCCGGCGGAGCATTCGGATCTGACGCTTAAACTGACCGTTTTTGAGGATACAATTAAAAAGGTTGAAGCACCGCTCATGCAGCTCTGTGCTGAAAAGGATGCGAAAGTGATCACCACCTGTAAAGCGGGGACGATTCATGATAAAGACCGCTATGCCATCTGCACGAACAAACACGGCGCACTATCGCAGGTACGCGTCGCCTGGGCGGAAATTCGCAGTAAATATGACGGGCTGCTGATGGCCAACCTCGACCCGGACGTACCTGTGGATCGGCATACGCTGTTTACACGCTGCCGGGCGTGGATAATCTGTCGCGATTATTCCAACGAACTGACGCTCGACTGCCAGAAACGCTTTTCGGTGGCCGACGACGGCACAGTGATCTGGAACTTTGCTGTGCCGGTGGGAGAAGGTTTATTGATTCCCCTGAAAGTCGCCCTGCAGATGCACCCGGATACCAACGCCGTAAAACTGAGTTTTGTCCGGGAACCCGCCGGCGGCGATCCCGAGCATCTGGCCGATAAATTCCCCGTCACTCTGATTCTGCGGCCGGATATTGAAGACCGGAACACCCATGAAGTCACCAAGGCGATGAACGGACCGGAAGTACACTGGCCTCCCGCCCTCCGGCCGTTGAAAAACGGATTTGAATTTGCCCCGTCGCCGGACCGTCGCCTTAAACTGGAGCTGAAAAAAGGGGAATTCCACTCCGAGCCGGAATGGTATTACATGGTGCAGCATCCGGTTGACCGCGAGCGCGGCATTGACGGCGAGAGCGATCTATGGAGCCCCGGCTACTTTAAAACCGAACTCAAAGGCAGACAGACCGCCGAACTGACGGCCGCCGTAAACGGAGCCCCGACCTTTGAAAAACCGACGCTGTGCATTAAAAATAAAACCGTTTCCATTGAAGAGGCGATGAAGCTCGCGATGAAACAGTTCATTGTGAAACGCGATGATTTCCAGACCGTGATTGCCGGATATCCATGGTTTCTCGACTGGGGCCGCGATACACTGATCTGCCTGCGCGGCATTATTGCCGCCGGTCTGCTGGAAGAGGCGCAGCATATTCTGCTGCAGTTTGCCAAATATGAAAAAGGCGGCACCATCCCCAACATGATCCGCGGCAACGATGACAACAACCGTGAAACCTCAGACGCCCCGCTCTGGCTTTTTGTGGCCTGCGATGAACTCATGAAGGCACAGGGAAATAAGAACCTGCTGAAGACCGACTGCGGCGATGGGCGGACTGTGAAGGAGGTTCTGGTTGCACTGGCGAACGGTCTGATGCAGGGCACAGAAAACGGCATTTGGTTTGATGAGCGTTCCGGTCTCATTTTCAGTCCGTCGCACTACACCTGGATGGATACGAATTATCCGGCAGGTACACCCCGCCAGGGCTATCCGATTGAAATCCAGTCGATGTGGAAATATGCCCTGAATATGCTGGCCGAACTGGATGCATCCCCTGATTGGAAAAAGCTGGCGAAACAGGTTGAAAAATCGATCTCGGAACTGTTCCTGATTGAAGCGGAAGATTTCACCTATCTGGCCGACTGCCTTTCTGCCGAACCGGGTATGAGTGCCTTCGATGCGGAAAAGGATGATGCCCTGCGGTCGAATCAGCTGCTGGCGGTTACATTGGGTGCCGTAACGGATTCCAATCTCTGTAAACAGATTATTGCAGCCTGCGAACAGCTGCTGATTCCCGGCGCAATACGCAGCCTCGCTGATCGTCCTGTGCAGCATCCCTGCCCCGTTTATTACGACGGCCATTTGCTGAATGATCCGCAACGGCCGTACTGGGGCCATTATTCCGGCGATGAGGATACCCGTCGCAAACCGGCCTACCATAACGGCACCGCCTGGACCTGGCCGTTTCCATCGTATGCCGAAGCGCTGGTGATGATTTACGGTGACGAAGCCAGGGAAACCGCTCTGGCCATTCTTGGCAGTGCGTCGGAGCTCATTAATCACGGCTGTCTGCGTCAGAGCCCGGAGGTGATCGACGGCAACACCCCGCACACCCAGCGAGGTTGCGGAGCTCAGGCCTGGGGCGTGACCGAACTTTACCGCGTGGTCAAGCAGTTAAAGGCCTGAGTATATGCTTGTAAACCCCTCCGCCTATTGTTTTGATCACATGAGGAATTAAGGGGATGTAATGGCTGACCAAAAAAAGAAAAAGACGGCAAAGAAGGTAGCGAAAAAAGTAAGCAGAAAAACTGAACGGGTCGCAAGAAAGAAAGGACCGCGAATCCTAATCGTGACCCCGGAGATCACCTATCTCCCGGAGGGTATGGGGAACATGACCAACCGCCTCTCCGCAAAAGCCGGCGGAC
Source organism: Verrucomicrobia bacterium S94 (assembly GCA_004299845.1). Taxonomy (NCBI): domain Bacteria; kingdom Pseudomonadati; phylum Verrucomicrobiota; species Verrucomicrobia bacterium S94. The sequence goes on from CP036201.1 coordinate 2,010,160, forward strand.
TGGCCGATGTTTCTGCATCGCTGGTTTCCTCCCTTTATGAACTGGGGGCCGATGTCCATGTCGCCCTTCCCCACTACCGCAAAATGTTCCATGTTGACATTGGCGGATTCATCGACAACGAACTGCTTATCTACAAAAGTAAACTTCCGGACGACCGCATTCACCTGGCGGAAGACCGGATTTTTTATTATCAGGACCGCGTATACAGCAATTCCGAAGAGACCGATATGAAGATCGCCCTCGCCTTTCAGCGCGAAGTGATCAACAACATCATCCCCACGGTCAAGCCGGACCTGATTCACTGCAACGACTGGATGACCGGTCTGATCCCGGCCGAGGCCCGTATGCTCGGCATACCGAGCCTTTTCACGTTTCATAACATCCACACCGTGAAAACCACACTGGCACACATTGAGGACCGCGGCATTGATGCCGCCGAGTTCTGGAGCAATCTCTATTTCGGATGGCCGTCAGCCAACTATTTTGAAGCCCGGGAAAATAATCCGGTAGACTTTCTCTGCAGCGGTATTTTTGCCTCGCACTTCATCAACACTGTAAGTCCGACTTTCCTGAAGGAAATCGTCGATAACCGGCACGACTTTGTCCCGGGTAATATTCAGTGGGAGGTTTCCTGTAAATTTCATGCAGGCTGTGCTCGGGGCATTCTGAATTCGCCGGATGCCTCCTGCGACCCTGAAACAGATGATCATCTGATCCGCAAATACGGCGTTCTTGATCATTATGATGCCAAACGCCAAAACAAGATCTGGTTACAGGAACGGCTGGGCCTCGAAATCAATCCGGATGCTCCGCTGCTGTTCTGGCCGTCGCGTCTGGACCCGGTGCAGAAAGGCTGCCAGCTGGTTGCAGAAATCCTTTACCGTATTGTCGATAAATACCGGGCTGAAGGGCTGCAGATTGCCTTTGTGGCCAATGGCGCCTTTCAGCAGGTTTTTCACGATATTATCCATCAGCATGATCTCTACAAACGCGTTGCTGTCTGCGATTTTGAAGAGGGACTTTCCCATATCGGCTTTGCCGCTTCGGACTTCATGCTGATGCCCTCCCTCTTCGAGCCCTGCGGGCTGCCGCAGATGACCAGCACCATTTACGGATCACTGCCTATTGTCCGGGATACCGGCGGACTGCACGATTCCGTCAGTCAGATGGATATCGCCGGCGGAACCGGCAACGGTTTCCTGTTTGAGACCTACGATGGCAACGGATTGGAATGGGCGATTGATCAGGCCATGGATTTTTACCGGTTGGATGAGCACACTCGCGGAACCCATGTGGGCCGTGTGATGAAAGAAGGCAAAGAGCGCTTTAATCACGAAGTGACCGCTCAGGCCTACATCGATATGTATCAGGAAATGCTGCACCGTCCGCTGGTGGATGAAGTGTTTGAGAACGCTAAATAGGATTTTTTATGAGAGCCCCGAACCTTGCCAAACTTACTGACGACCCCTGGCTGGAACCCTATATGGGACAGATTCAGCAGCGTGCGAACCATATTCAATTTGTTGAAGAGCGATTGACCGGAGGAAAAATGTCGCTCGACGAATTTGCCAACGGGCATGAATATTTCGGACTCCATTTCCGCGATGAAAAATGGATTTTTCGCGAATGGGCCCCCAACGCCACTGCCATGTATCTGATCGGCGATTTCACCAACTGGAAACAGCTGGATGAATTTGCACTGCATTACGGAGACGGCCACGGAGTCTGGGAAATTGAACTTCCCCGCGAAACCATCGAACATCTCGATCTGTATAAACTGAAAATCTACTGGCCCGGCGGTGAAGGCGAACGGCTGCCGGCATACTGCCGACGTGCGGTGCAGGACGAAGAGACTCATATTTTCAGTGCACAGGTCTGGCACCCGGAAGAACCGTATATCTGGAAATTTCCCAAGCCGGCAAAACCGATCGGTGCTCCCCTGATCTATGAATCACATGTGGGAATGGCTCAGGAAGAAGCTAAAATCGGGTCTTATCTGGAATATAAGGAAAAAATTCTGCCGCGCATCGTTGAGATGGGTTATAATACCGTCCAGTTTATGGGCATTATGGAACATCCGTATTACGGTTCGTTCGGATACCATGTTTCCAACTTTTTCGCATCATCCTCCCGCTTCGGCACGCCTGCAGAACTGAAGGAACTGGTCGATGCCTGCCATGAGGCCGGTCTTGCTGTAATTATGGACCTGGTCCATTCGCATGCAGTCAAAAATGAAGAAGAGGGGCTCTCCCGATTCGACGGAACCCTCTATCAGTATTTTCATGATGGGGCCCGCGGTTACCACGAAGCCTGGGATTCGCGCTGCTTCGATTATGGAAAACCCGAAGTTCTCCATTTTCTGCTTTCAAATGCCCGATACTGGCTCGATGAATTCAATTTTGATGGATACCGCTTTGACGGGGTCACCAGTATGCTCTATCACCATCGCGGCCTGGGCACCTCGTTCGGAGACTACAGCAACTATTTTGATGGATCCTGTGATCTGGACGCTTATGCCTATCTTGCACTCTCCAACAAGCTGATTCATGAAGTTCGACCCGAAGCAATTACTATAGCGGAAGACGTCTCGGGCATGCCCGGACTCGGCTCCCCGGTCGCAGAAGGCGGATGCGGTTTTGATTACCGCCTGGCCATGGGCGCGCCCGACTGCTGGTTCAAACTTTCCAATGATGTTCCGGACGAAGAGTGGAATATGGGCTGGCTCTACCACGAGCTGACCAGCCACCGCCCGGACGAACAGGTGATTTCCTATGTGGAATCGCATGACCAGGCGCTGGTCGGCGGCAAAACGTTTATCTTTGAACTGATCGACAAAGAAATGTATTACAATATGCATCTTGATGCTCAGAATCTGGTGGTGGACCGCGGAATTGCCCTGCATAAAATGGCCCGTCTGGCCACCGCAGGCGCCGCCGGCCATGGCTATCTCAACTTTATGGGCAACGAATTCGGCCATCCCGAATGGATCGATTTTCCCAGGGAAGGCAACGGCTGGTCCTATCATTATGCACGCCGGCAATGGAGCCTGCGGGATGATCCGACTCTGAAATTCCACTTCCTTGCCGATTTTGACCAGGCACTGATGAAACTCATACGCGACCATCAGGTAATCGGTTCTGACGACCCTATTTTCCGTCTGATCAATGAAGCGGACAAAATGATTGCCTTTGAACGAAAAGACCTTCTTTTCGTACTTAATTTCAATCCGACACAATCATTTACGGACTACTCTGTCGATGCTTCTCCAGGAATCTATAAACTGGTTCTCAACTCTGATGCACCGGAATTCGGCGGTCATGATCTCGTTGAGGCCGATCAGGAATATCACAGTTTTTCCTTCAACGACGGAGAAAACGACCGAAACGTGATCAACCTCTATATTCCCGCACGATGCGCTTTTATTCTCCAGCGCATCTCCGACTGATCCAGTTGCAACGCAGTATGTTATTACAAAATAGAACAAGCAATTCCGATACCATTAATAATTATTAAACCGTTTTTTATTAAAGATTTACGCATTTTCTATAAAATATTATTGAAAACAACTCTTGATCATTATAAAATTTATCTCTTCTTCACATAGGCATAAAAACTGCTTAATCTTGCGCATCAAATTCAACGCGAGTTTAGCATGCCATCTGAATCCAAATTTTCGGGCCATCAATTCGAGCCCATTAAAGACGAAGCGCTGGTGAACGCACTTAATGAGCTGAGCCGCTCCGTCAACATTGCCACCACATACGGACAGCAGCATCCCGCAGTTGAAGCCGCTATAGTGATTGCCGAAGTGGCCATGAAAAGCCTTTTTTCCACCCGGAAAAAAGTACTGCTTGGAGCATTCAATGGTATGCTGACTATCGATGAAACACCCGTCCGGGTTGTCAGCACACTGCACAAATCACTTGAAAAAAGACTTTGTCGTCTGAACATCACCGCACTGAAAATCAGCAAAGGCATCACCCGAAATGAACTGATTGATCTCATTCAGCTTCTTTCCAGCAGAGAAGCCGAAGAATTTCAGACCGGAATGGATCAGGCAAAACTTTCACACATCACCTCCGACCAAACCCACTACAAAGCCGTGCATGACGATGAAGCGGTTGCCCTGAAAACCGATATCGGAAACAATGCCGCTTACGACCTCGACGGCACGTATAACCTTGATGGCACCTCCCGGCACAGTTCGTCCAACATACATGTTGATCAGATTGTCGCCTTTCTCAAAGGCGACACTGAAATCGACTCGGCAGATCATGTCGGAGAAGGTCTATCAGAGCTGGCCTCCGATCCCGCCAAGCTGGGACAAATTATCCTGGAGTCGGTTGCAATACGCCAGAAAATGTCCGACCTATCCGGAGAATCCCTGAGTGATATTATCCTGGGCAGCCTGCGCAGAACCTACGACGGACTGCGCACACAACCCCCTTTCAAAGACCACAACGGAAAAGCGGGTCTGCAGAAAGCACTTTTGCTTCTCGAAAAAACACTGCTCGACAAAATGCGTGCGCTCAAAGGCAGCAACGACCCGGAACTTGATCGAGAAATTGTTCAGGCCATTCAGAATATGAACGAAGAACTCAGCTTCGAAATGGCGGCCATGCAGTACATGGAACATCGAAAAGCTGTCGAAAAGCAGAAACATGAACTGCAGGAGTTCATTCATAGTCGCGGGACGGCCACTGCTGAAGAGCTGCTTGCGGATACAGATTTTCCCCCCTCAGAGTGGCGGCGCATTGTCGTGGAAAGCGGAAAGGCACATCCGCAGATCGCCGATGGACTCAATACATTGACCACGGTCTTCGAGCGCCTCGAAAAAATGATGAAGTCCGAAAGCGCGGACGGCACCACGGTTAAAGACCTGCTCGGTCAGGCCAATGAAAATCTGGATGACACCATTTTCACGACCAAGGAAAAACTGGATGTGCTTTCCAGACAGCTCAAAGAAGGAGAAGCCGGAACTATTGGCGGACATGGTCGGAATATGACTCAGGATGAACTCCTGGCCGCTCTTGCCGAAGTTGCACAGGAACTGATGCAGCCGCTCACGGCCATTACCGCCTCTCTTGAAATGATGCTCGGAGGCTTTGTCGGTGAAATTACCCGCGACCAGCGCGATCTGATCGACCTGGCCGCCAACAGTGGTGACCACCTTCAGTTCCTGATGAAAGAACTGATCGATATTGTAGGCTGCCCGACCAATACCGGCGTCGACCAGCGTTTCCATACCACCAGCGATAAAGTTGTTCAGCTTCGCGATGCTGAAGGGCAGGAACACCTCCCACTCAGTTATTTCCAGTAATTTCAAAAAAAAGAACGCCGCCTTTATAAAAGAACGGCGTCTTCAGACTCCGGAAAACCGGTCAGGTTAAATCCTGACCGCGGCTCATTACCACTTTTCCGGTACGTACCAGCTCGATGATTTTAAACTTGGCAATCATCTCTTCCAGCGCATCGATTTTATCCGGATTACCGACGACCTGTAAAATCATGGATTCCGGTGTAAGATCAACCGTTTTACAGCCATAGTGCTCAGCAATCTGAAGTGCTTCAGAGCGCCCTTCACTATCTACGGCTATCTTGATGAGGCCCATTTCCTTGGTCACCGACTCATCGTAGGTATGGTCAATGCAATGAAGCACATCAATCAGCTTCATAAGCTGCTTTATGATCTGGTCCAGACCTTCCGACTCGCCACTGCAACTGATCGTCATGCGGGAAAACTGGCCGTCCACTGCCGGGGAAACAACCAGCGACTCAATATTGAAGCCACGGCGGGAGAATACCTGGGCAATACGCGCCAGCGCGCCCGGTTTGTTTGAAACGTAAACACTCAGTGTGTGCATGTTTTTATCCTGATTAAGCATTATCTCTCTCCTCGATTAAGTGGAACCCGTCGGTTTGTCCAGTTTAACGGTCGGTGGTTCAATCAGCATGTTTTCCAGCGCAGCTCCGGCCGGAACCATCGGAAATACATTATCAGCCTTTTCCACTTCACAGTTAATCAGGCACGGCCCCTCATTATAATCCAGTGCATTCTGCAGAACACGTTTAACATCGCCCGGACGACGCAGATTGAACCCTTTAATTCCGAACGATTCCGCCAGCTTGACAAAATCCGGATTACCTTCCAGATCCACCCCGCTCTTACGGTCCTCGTAGAACAGCTCCTGCCACTGACGAACCATGCCCAGATAATGATTATTCAGCACGACGATTTTGATCGGCAGTTTATGCAGTGCCGCCGTTGCCAGCTCAAAGAAGGTCATCTGAAAACCGCCGTCACCAACAAAACAGACATGAATATCATCCGGACGGCCGAAAGCTGCCCCGATGGTGTACGGAAGACCGACGCCCATCGTCCCGGCACCGCCCGAACTCAGCCAATTGTAACGACTGTCGCTTTTATAAAACTGTGCCGCCCACATCTGATGCTGACCGACATCCGTGGCTACAACCGCCTTACCATCAGTCAGTTTATAGAACTCATCAATGATATGCTGCATCTTCAGGCTGCCCTGCCGCTTGAACTTCAGCGGATGCTTCGCCTTATATCCATCCAGCGTTTTCCGCCACGCACCCGTTTCCAGCAACGGAACATGCTTAATCAGCTCATCCAACGCCGTCTTTGCATCGGCAACGCAGGCGATCTGCGGCTGAATCATCTTACCGATCTCCGCAGCATCAATATCGATATGAATAATCGTTGCATCTTTGCAGAATTGGTCCGGCTGCCCCAGAATACGGTCATCAAACCGCGAACCGATATTCAGCAGCAGGTCACATTCACAGACCGCCTTGTTCGCATAAGCCGTTCCATGCATTCCGAGCATACCCAGCGAAAGTTCGTGGGTTTCCGGAAAAACGCCCTTACCCAGCAACGTCGTCGTCACCGGAATCTGCGCTTTTTCCGCCAGAGCAACCAAAGCCGAATCAGCACCTGAAATCATGGCTCCATGACCCGCCAGAATCAACGGACGGGAGGATTTTGAAAGCGCTTCGGCAATTTCCAGAATCTTCTCATTCTCTACAGTATAATTGATCCGATATCCGGGCAGATCCATTTCAGCATGCAGATCCGCTGTACAGGGACCCGCACTGATATCCTTGGGAATGTCGATCAGAACCGGGCCCGGCCGACCTGTTGTTGAAATATGAAAAGCCTCACGCACAATACGCGGAATATCATTGGTTTCCTTAACCAGATAGGAATGTTTAACCACCGGCATCGTAATACCGAAGATATCCGCCTCCTGGAAAGCATCCTTGCCCAGCATCCACGATACCGACTGTCCCGTGAGAACAATCATCGGAACCGAGTCCATCTGAGCCGTCATAATACCCGTCAGTGTATTGGTGGCCCCCGGCCCACTGGTGACCAGTACCACAGCCGGCCTGCCCGTCGCACGCGCATAACCGTCCGCCATATGAGCCGCACCCTGCTCATGACGAACAAGTACAAACTTGATTTTGGTGTTGGTCGTAACCAGCGCGTCGAAAATCGGAATTGCCGCTCCACCGGAGTAGCCGAATATATACTCAACCCCCTCACTCTCCAGACACCGAATCAATGCCTGCCCGCCTTCCATTACCTTACTTGTCATAATATTACCTCCAAAAACAAACAAACCTTATTATAGCCCATAATTTTGTCAATAAATTTGATCAATAAAGCTTAGACAGCAAAAACATATCCAAAAACACAAAAACAAACCCCAAAACAAACCTCACTCAAACAACTCTAAAACCTAAATGAAGCCGCAACCCCCAATAACAACGAAGAATTATACCCGCGAATATAGATATTTTTCCCATACTCATCATACACCTTTAATTTTCCATCAAAATTATACCCGAAAATCACACTCACATATCCTCCCGGATAAAAAAAGTAACCAATATTTCCAACTATTGGAATATTCCGATCTTCCCCCACACCGTCAGGAGCCATTCCATCGCCGTTCAGCCGGAAACGCTTTTCCTCATACCGGCCGGTAACTGCAAATTTCCAATGTCTGGAATGATCATAAACCAGCGTAAGCCCCGGTCCGGCTGTTGCCGCAAAACCGCCCCCCGTCTCCAGACTGAGCTTTTCCGTGATATTCCAGTTAACCAGCAGCACCGGAAAATACCGAGTTGATTCCTCAATCTGTCCGGCGGCCAGAAAAGCAGGCCCCAGTGTCAGCCGATCACCGAAAGCATAGGACACCCCACCGAAAAAAGTCCCGGCAAGAGCATCATCCAGATTCGTCCCTGCTTCACTGTACGAACGCACGGAAGGTCCGGCAAAAAACGCCCATTTATCGTCCAGTGCCCAGCGCACAAACAGACCGAGGCGATAGTTGTCAATATTGTCCCAGGGCCGTACACCCAATCCGTCAAAATGATAATCATCCTGCCCATAACCGGCCGACACCGCAACCATCCGGTCAAAATCCCACATCCGGGCCATACCGGCCTCCACAAAATACCGACTCACAGCAAAAGAGCCCCCGCCATCGAGATCGGCAGGAAAATTATACACCGACCCGCCTTTCAGCGACGGCCCCCAGCGGGGAAACGAAAACTCAGGCGGCTTATTCGTCTGGCCGGACACGGCAAGGAGCAGGCCCGCAAATAATAGAATCAGTCGAAGTTTCATACTTTTTCCAATCATAGGATAGTGTAAAGAAAACCATATAATTGCTGAAATTCATATCCCAACCCGATTAAAGTTGCCGCATGAACACAGCAGCTTACATCCGGGCACTGGAAACGGAACGGGATGGCGACTGGGACGGCGCCCACCGTATTGTACAGAAAATCAGCACCCCCGACGCGGCATGGATTCATGCCTATCTGCATCGGGTTGAGGGCGACCTCGGAAACGCAGCCTATTGGTACCGCCGCGCCGGACGCCCAGAATGCCGATCGTCTTCAGAAGAAGAGTGGCAGGAGATTTACAATGCTTTAAAAGACACTTAATCCCCGCCGCCCACGTAAAAATTCATCACATCCGGATACGTTCGCTCAGCAGGAGAATATCCTTGAGCTGAGCTTCGTTCTTGGCACGAGTCCAGCGGGTCTCAAACTCCGGGTGCTGTACAATATGGGCAATGGCCGCCAGCGCCTTGAGATGCATGCTGCGCCGATCTCTGCTGCCGGCAATCACAAAAAACGCCTTCACCGAATGATCTCCTTCAAAAGGAATCCCTTCGCGGCTGCGAATCAGCGTAATATTAAAAAGGCCCTCGCCATCTACGATAATATGCGGAATGGCCACAAACGGCGTCAGCACACAACTGCCCTGCTGTTCCCGCTCAACGAACCGACGCCTGATTTCTTCTGCAGAATGATCCAGCACCCGCTCAAGAGCCTCCGACACCACCCGGAGCAGTTCATTCTGATCTGCACCCGGACCGAGATCAAGCGCCTCGGCATTCTTCAGAATTTCATCGAATTCATCGTGCACCACTTCATCCCGCTTCTCCAGCACCTCATAAAGCTCCTTCTCCAGCGAATCCGCCGTGAGTTCTTTATTCGTGAGACTTTCGACAATATGCAGCAGCGCATACTCCATATCCGTGCGTTTTCGCCCGTAGAAAAAATAGATCAGCAGGCCGAACACCACAATCCCCAGACTCACCTCAATCGCCGCCATCCCCATATCGATGATCAGCAGAGAAAAGCTGATTATTCCGAAAAGAGGAAGCCACGGGCACCACGGTACGCGAAAGGTCGGGCGGTAATTGGTCAGTTTGCTCTGGCGCATAACCAGCACCGCAGCCGCAGACAGCACATAGGCACTGATCACCACTGCCGATGCTGCTTTCACCAGTTTTTCAATATCCAGCAGCAGCGAGAGCAGAATAATCGCCGACGTCAGAATGATGGCCACCATCGGTTCGCCGCGCCGGTTGACCTTGGCGAAAAACGGAGGCAGCAGATTATCACGCCCCAATGCCAGCGGATAGCGCGAAGCCGACATAATACCTGCATTGGCCGTCGTCACAAACGCAAGAACCGCCGCCAGTGTAATTGCACCATAACCGATCGGTCCCACCAGCATCCGTGCGGTATCAGCAATCGGCGTATAGGAACCGGCGAGCTCTTCCGCCGGCAGCACCCCGATGGTCACAAACAGCAGCAATGCATACAGCAGCGTAATCGCCAGAGTGGCAGCAATAAACCCCGACGGTATATTTTTGCGCGGATTACGTACTTCCTCTGCAATCGTGGCGGTTTTCAGCAGACCACCAAACGAAACAAACACAAAGCCTGCCGTCGAAAGAATTCCCGAAAAGCCCATTCCCTCGTTGATGAAAGGCGTAAAATGAGAAGCCTCCAGATTCGGCATGCCAGCCACCATATACCCTCCCATCAGCAGGAACAGCAGCATCACCAGCGCCACCTCGAATTTCGCCGCCGCTTCGGCTCCCCTTATATTCAGCAAAGCAAACAGCACGGTCACCGGAACCGCCGTGGCAAACAGCGGAATCCGTTCACCACTCAGCAGATAAATCACTTCCGCCAGACCGAAAATCGCAAACGCGGTTTTCAACGAAAGCGCAAACCAGCTCAACAGGCCCGAGACCGTACCGATCAACGGCCCCAGACTCCGAGTCAGAAAATAATAATCCCCGCCGGCTTTCGGCATAGCCGTGGCCAGTTCAATCACACTCAGCACCCCGATAAGTGCAAGCAGTCCGGCAAGCAGATACGACAGAATCATTGCCGGTCCGACCTGAGAAAAAGCCAGACCAGGGAGTACAAAAATCCCCGAACTGATCATAGCTCCTGAGGCAATACAGAAGACATCAATAAAACCCAGGCCTTTTTTCATTCAGTCGCACCTTTTCGTTTATGCTGAACCAACTGACCGCACGCTGCGGCAATATCGGAACCCATAGAGTAACGGAGTGTAACGTCAAATCCCGCCGCTTTCAAGCGGTTCGCAAACTGTTCGCGCTCCGGCTGCGGCGTACCACGCAGGCTGCTTCCGGAAAATTCGTTATAGGGAATGAGGTTGATGTGTACCGGAATGCCGGTGAGATATTGCTCCAGCGCCTGAAAATCCTGCTCCCGGTCATTCACCCCCGCAAGCATCAGATATTCAATCATCACCCGGCCATGAGCTGAAGCCGCCACCAGCGTTTCACGGATCCGCTCAAGCGGATACACCCGGGCCTGCGGCATCATACGCTGCCGCACCTCCTGAACCGCGGAATGCAGACTCAGCGCCAGATGAACATTCGGATAAGTCTGCGTAAACAGCTCCATCGCCTCTGGAATACCCACTGTCGATACCGTGATGCGTGAACCGGCCAGATCAAACATTTTCGGATCCATCATAAAATCCAGCGCACGAAAAACCTGCCTGGTGTTCAACAGCGGCTCACCCATCCCCATAAAGACCACATTCCGGATAGCCCGCCCTTCCGGCTTCACCATCCGGTTGGCCTGAGTGACCTGATCCAGAATTTCGGCCATCGTCAGATTCCGCGTAAACCCCATTTTTCCGGTAGCGCAGAATGAACAATAACACGCACAACCGACCTGCGAAGAAATACAGATGGATGTCCGCCCGGTCTTCGGCCGCAGCACCACACTCTCGATCAGATGACCGTCATGCGTCTTAAAAATCAGTTTACTCGCACCGTCCACGTCCGAATCATGACGTTCCGCCAGCTCCAGACACCGGAACGTGATACTGCCCTCAAAATCCTCCCGCGCCTCTTGCGGCAGCACCGCCAGCGCTTCATGCCAATTCGCGGAATTCTTGAACAGCGCATTGCGGAACAGCTTCATCCGATGCGGCTGCACCGCATTCCGGCTCCGGATTTTCTCAATCGCATCGATATCGTAAATCGTGATCATAAAACCTGCGCAGCAGAGAGCACAACGATCACGAAGAGCAAACCACGCTCAACAGTGCACCCCGGCAGCCCGCTTTCAGTTCAGTCTACTGTTTGAAAGTTTTACGCGTCGTTTTGTTCAGCGCCTTCCACAACTCCGCTTCGTCGGCACAGTTCAGCAGCATTTCACGCGTATCTTTATCCCGAAACGTTTTCGAAAGCCCCGAAATGAGTTTCAGATAAAATGCACTCGTTGCCGTAGGAATCACCATAAAAAAGAAAATGCGCGACAGCGTGCGGCCGGGACCGCCGAACTTCACCCCTTTTTTACTGATCCCGACTGCCATCGAAAGACCACCCCCCTCAACACCGCGTACATGCGGAAAAGCAAGCCCGTTATCCACCGCTGTGCTGATAATGGCTTCACGCTGCAGCGCAAGATCAAGCAGATGCTCACTATTGTTCACAAAACCTTCCTGCTGCATCCGCTGACACATTTCCGCAAGTACCTCTTCGCCGGAGTTCCCTTTCAGTGGAAAAATCATCAACTCAGGTGCAGTGAAACGGGCAATCCCTTTCTTCTGCACCTCTCCGTACGACCGGCTGACGCGCTCGCGTTCCACGAGCTGGTCCGGATAATACAGAAAGCGGGCACAGTTCGGACAGCGGTTCAGCGCTTCCGACTTCACCACGCTCTGCACCAGACTCTTAGTCAGCGACATACCGCATCCTGTGCACAACTCACCGGCAACCGGCACAATCGCCTCCGGATGCTTCTGCAGAAGCCGATTGAAATGCGCCTTGATCTGCTGAGGCACGTCGGCACTCAGTGCCTGAATGGATTTGTTCAGTTCATCCAGACGGGCATTCGGTTGCGACACCTTTTTCTGCATGTTCGCAACGATCAGCTCCTGAAGCTGAATCAGCTGATTAATCAAACTGTGCGTTGTTGTCATATAAACTTCCTCTATGGGTTCAAAAGCTGGCAAATTTTACTGGTGGTAGAATAAAAGAAAAGCCCGGAGCTTATCTTTTCCAATCATTGGAACCTCACCGCCAGCGACCGTTCAATGATAATAACACAATAAACCGGTATTCTATGTCCGGGCAGCCGGAAACCGTACGAATACAACGTCCGGCCTTCAACCGCCGCATCATAAATTCAGCTCACCGATAATTCCGACCCCCCGCAGTGTGAGTTTGGGATCAATGACCGCCGCAATATCCCAGTCCTTGAATATCCACCCGGCATAACCGCCGGTACAGCAGACCGGAAGATCCGTAACACCGAAATCATTCTCCAGTGCCCGGAGAATTTCACGAACCATGCCGCGATAGCCCAGACGCGCACCGATCTGCATCGCCTGTTTGGTATTCCGACCGACAACCGCTTTGGTTTTCACCGGCTCCACATGCGGAAGCAGTGCGGTTTTCTCGGCCAGATAATCAAACATCAGCGGCAGGCCGGGACAGATAATGCCGCCTTTATAGCCCTTCACCGGATCAAGAATATCAAACGTCAGTGCCGTCCCGAAATCGCACACCACCGATGGCGTACCCATCAGCTTTGCCGCAGCTGCGGCATTGGCCAGACGGTCGGCACCGATTTTGTCCGGCTTAGGATAATCAACCGGAACGCCCAGTTCCAGTGCACAGGAAACAAACAGCGGCTTCGGCAGCCCCAGCTTCTTCAGCGCCTTCTTCCACCGGGCATTCACCGGCGGTACCACCGAGGCAATTACCACTGCATCAACCGGCTTCTTCGTGACAATCGGCACAACTTCTTCCAGATGCCGGAACCGAGATGCGCAACGCCCAACAGAAGTCACTTTTCCGTTCCGATAATACCCCGCCGAAGTACTGGTGTTCCCGATATCTATAACCAGTGAGGTCATTCCACAAAATCGAGCGCAAGATCGATGGACGGAGCGGAGTGCGTAAGAGCTCCCACCGAAATAGCATCCACGCCGGTCTGGGCAATATCATAAATCGTATCGAGATTGATACCGCCGGAAGCCTCCGTTTTACAGATGCCTTTGCACAACGCTACACATTCGCGCAATACCGGCGGCGGCATATTATCCAGCAGCACCCAGTCCGGACGGGTAGTCAACGCCTCTTTCAGCTGTTCCACCGTATCCACCTCAACCTCGATTTTCAGATCCGGATATTTTTTCCGTGCAGCTGCGACACATTCACCGACACCGGTTCCATACTTTTTTTCCCACGATGCAAGATGATTATCTTTAATCAGCACCGCATCATACAATCCGATACGATGATTCGTCCCTCCGCCGCAGAGCACCGCATATTTTTCAAACGCACGGTGCCCCGGCGTGGTTTTCCGGGTATCCAGCAGCATGACATCCGGATTACCGGCCGCTCTGACATATTCTGCTGTAATCGTCGCAACGCCGCTCATCCGCTGGATGAAATTCAAAGCAGTACGTTCCGCAGTCAGAATACTCTGCGCAGAACCTTTAATCACAAGCACCGTAGTCATCGCCTCAACAGCACGCCCGTCTTCAACCAAAACGTCGCACTGAAGCTCCGGATTAACCCTTCGAAAAACTTCCACCGCTACATGTATGCCGGCCAGACAACAGGCCTCACGTGCAACCATATGTGCAACCGCCTGTTCTTCAGGCGGCACCGTCGAATCGGACGTGACGTCGGTACCGATCGGACCGAGGTCTTCTGCCAGAGCCAGATCAATCAACTGATTAACTTCCCGTTTCTCAAAAATATTCGGTAATTCCACTGTTCTATTTCCCCTGGGTTTCGTGGGTTTCTTTCCACAGACTTTTGCCTGAGCCCATCAGGATACTGATTGGTTTGAGCGCGTCGATATTTTCACACACAATTTTAATCGCCGCCGCAATCGGCACCGAAAGCAGTGCCCCGGTGATACCCCACATCCAGCCGAAAAAAATCAGCGAAAGCAGAATCACGACCGGGCTCAGATTCAGACTGTCGCCCATAATTTTCGGCTCCACCACATTCCCCATTGTCATCTGAATCATCAGCAGCGCCACCGCCGTAAACACAGGCGTCCACACCGATGGATAATACTGAACAACAGCCAGCAGCACAGGAGGAATGGAAGCAATAATAGAACCGATGCTCGGTATGAAATTAAGAAAAAACGCCAGCGCCCCCCAGGTCAGAGCAAACTCCACCTTCAGCAGCGAAAGCACCACCCAGACCATCACCCCCGTGGTTCCACTGATCGCTACCTTCACCACAAGATACTGCCCGATCTGCTTGGAGATCGACGTAGTCATTTCAGTGAAAACCGTAGCCCGTTCCTCAGGGAATGCGGCGGCAACCTTATATTTGAAATACGGTTTACCCAGCAGCATAAACACCAGAAAGATCAGCACCAGCATCAGCTTGCCCAGAAAGTTGGTCATAAATCCGGCAAGCGTCACTGATGCCGATGCAATCTTTGGATACACCTGCTGCGTCCAGTTGATATCAGCCAGATAATCCTCCGGCAGATCCAGACCGGAAACCAGATCCTGATAAATCACATTAAGCTGCTGCAGATATTTCGGCGATTCCGCCAGCACATCGCGCACACGCCCGCCCAGAAAAACGCCACCGAGATAGCAGACAAAAAGCACCAGGACCAGCACCGCGAAAACCGACAAACCCAGTGGCACCCGCTTGTGCACCAGCCAGTTAACCACCGGTCCGCAGATATAGGACAGCAGCCAGGCAATCATCAGCGGAAGCACCACCGTTTGTGCCGCTTTGAATGCCGTTGCCACGGCAAACAGAACCAGCACACTGAGCAGGCCCGCCATTAAACTCGAACGCTTCATTCAAAAACCCCTTTAGAAGTGGCCTATAGATAAACCACATTTACGGACATTGGAAGGGGAATTGATCCATGCATCAGAAAATTGACATTCCGGAGCTTTCCCCCCACCACGCACTGAACTTCCGCCACCAGTTGCCATCGCGGTATTTTTCATAATCGCAGGTATGAATCCGGTTCGGCTCATTGTTCCACCACCGGTCAAAGGTATCGCGCGCTTTCGCCATATTCAGATTATCCAGAGGCGCGGTAAAGGCCAGATTGGCCTCGCAGTTGAAATTATTCATATTCCGCCGCGTATAATTACACGAACCCAGCAGCAGCGTGGCCGATCCGTCCGGATTTTCCACATAAAGCATTTTCACATGACACTGTTCACCATGTGTATCCGCCCACCGCAGCGGAATACCGTATTTCACCAGTTTCGCTCCGCTCTGCCGGTTCGGCACTCCGTTCTTTGTCCGCCCGAACGAATCTTTGGCCGGATCAAGAATGATACGTACATCCACTCCGCGTTTTCGGGCTTTTCCAAACGCCTTGATTATTTTTTTCTCCGACATGTAGAACATGCAAAGATCCACCCTCGCACCCGGATTCGCATGTTCCAGCAATTCAAGCACCTTGTCGCGAATCCGCCTTTCCGACAGCAGTTCGATCCGGCATGCATGAGAAACTTCAGCATCCCCTTTGATCCCGGACAGTGAAGATGCAGTCTCTTCAAACTCCGGCTCAAAACGTTCTGCACCGGACAACTCCAGAACCGCCGATTCCATCTCGCACGCTTCGGCCATGCCCGCATTCACTTTCAGAGCCACATTACGATGCGCCGAGCTGGCGCTGTGCGGATTGGCACTCGTCATCAGCAATGCTTTATCCGTAACCACCACCTTCCGATGGTTGGCCTTGAAATTCAGCATCCTGAACATACTGCGCAGCGAGATCCGCCCCTCACCCATCGGATTCGGCAGTACATTCCCCGGCCCCGTTCCCCACGGCTGTCCCAACAATCTCCAGGGCTTCGAATAAACCGGATTACTGTCACGTAGTTTATTCAGATCCGTCACCACCACCTGCACACCGGCTTTTTCCAATGCCTGAAACTGCGGTGATTCAATCGACCCGTACACCGTATTCACCGGATCAGTAATAAAGATGATTTCAACATCCGGACTGTTTCTCCGCTTCGCCTGCAGTTTTTCCGTCAGTTCCGGTCCCAGCGCCCGCATACACGGCCCCGCTTCGAAACCGAACTCATTCATCAGAAACAGATCCATCAGAACAAACCGCTCAGCCTCATCGATCATTTCATAGATCGTATCAAAAATTTCCTGGTCCACATGACGAACCTCATTCGTGTCCACCCAGGTCTGATCCACCAGAAACTCAACTTCTGAAGCACGGGTTTCGGCATAATAAGCCAACCCGCGTTTTTCATAGCTCGAAACACAGCCGGTCAGGAATGAGATAAAAACAGCTGCAGCCAGTATCAGAATCAGTTTTCGCATCGACCACTCCAGAACAAACCGGCAATTTAGACGCACTTCCAACGGTTGAAAATAAAAAAAGAGATTCGTGCATGTAACGCCTGAATCGTTAGCGACTTCGGTTTTCGGTGGTTAAGGTCGCTCTTGCGGCGGGGTTTTGAGTGGAGATCGGGCTGCGGACGCGTTTGGGCTGGTGCCCTTCGGGCAGGTAGAGCAGTTTGATGGACTGCAACAGGTCGTAGGCCAGGACGCCGAGCAGGTAGTAGACGTTGTTGGCCGCGAGGTTCCGACAGGGCGGTTGGTGCAGTCCGAGGTCGGTGAGCAGCTCAGAGAAGCGGCGGTCGTAATCACTTTTTAATCGTTTTTTTGAAGACTGGCTTCGAATCTGCGCCAAAGCGCTTTCCGTCGTAGATGACGAAGCCGTAGCGCCAGAACAGGTCGCCGTCACGGCGGTGACGAAGCACGGCAAAGGTTTTCAGGGTTTCGCAGCCGCCGGGCTGGCGTACTGGACGGCATGCACCTTTCCGTCACGCCAGCGGACGGTTTCGGCTTCGCTCCAGACCGCTTCCGGCAGCTCGGCAGCTTTCTGCTCGAGCGGCCCAACCCATTTGTTGTAGCTGACGCTGTAGTACTCGAAGTCTTTGGCGATACATTCAAGGTAATGTCCGGCACTTGATACACTGTCGGCAGACAGGTGTGAAGAGAAGCCTTCACCCAGCGGCGCGCAGCGTTCGAGCATCCCGGGCATCCAGACGCTGACGTCTCTGCCGTGGGCGCAGCTTTCCGGTGCGAACTTGTGGTCGGCGGGCGAACCCAGCACGGCATCGCACATAAACGGTTCGGCCCAGAGCGTCTGCCACGACTGGGCAAGGTCGCCGTTGTAGTTGATGGCCATCTGCCCGCCGTGGGCGGTTGCCTTGGTCGCGGAGCGAAACTCAATATTAATGCGACGGTCTTTCTTCGTATAACACCCGGTCATACAAAGAGTTTGGCAGACTTATTTTAAAAGGCCGCTCAAATTTCACCCGTAAGGTGAACAAATCACGGTATCGCTAATGATTCAGGTGTAACGAATGATTCCATCCCTTTTCAGGGATCTGACACTGCCGCACTCCTGATCGACCCCTATTTCAGCACCGTACCACCGTACTCATCCCAGAACTGCTGTTTAACAACAACGCCGTTTTCCATAAGCACCTCCGCTTTTTTCGCACCATCCTCATACCAGGCATAGGAAATTCCATGAGGAATGCCATTGCTGAATCCCGCATCTTCAGCCAACTGACCGTTCTTATACCAGCGCCGAAACCGTCCATGAATCTGACCGCGGACGATTTCTGCTTCAGACTTTTTTTCACCGGTAATGTACCACTGAGTTCGCAGTCCATGTGAAACTCCATGGGTGTAATATTCGGCCACCTGTAACTGCCCGTTGGTGAACCAGCCCTGAGACAGGCCGTCCGGAACGCCGTCCACGATTTCCGTGCGGCTTCTCAATTCACCGTTCGCATAACAACGTTCCTCGACCGGTTTTTCCGGACCGGCCGAATGAGGGCGCATCAGTGTCCAGAACAGGACGAAACAGACAAAGACCGTCCCGATTCCGGAGAAGAAAAGAACTCTGCCCGCAGGAGAGGAAAATTCAGATGCGCTCATATCGTTTTCCGCAGAAATCCACTATTGCACAACGCCCCGGTAAAAAACCGCAGGATTGGTTGAGTTCACCTTGATCTCAACGGTTTCCACGACGGCTGCCGGATAGGCAATCACCAGGTTCGTACGAATCGACGGCACAGAAAATACCGTACTGTTCCACTCCTGAAGATCCTCAGACTCCTCGATAGTGTATGTTCTTCCTCCAATCGCCAGAAACTGAAAAACGGTTGCATCCTCCGTGCGTTCCTTCAAATGGAGCTCAAACAGATCGGACTGATCAAATGCATACGTTCCGGCAATATACTCCTCAAAGTTGGTCATCCCGTCACTGTCACTATCCCCGTCCGGATCAATATCATTCAACGTTAAACCGCCATCGAGAATATCGATCAGAAACTGTTCCCACGCATCCGGCAGACCGTCTCCATCCGAATCAACTCCGAGCGTGAGATCCAGCCGCGTTTTCTGTCCCTCTTCTCCCAGCAGCAGGAAGTCACCTTGCATTTGAAGCGGGACATTGGTGGCGGAACCGATCACCACGTAAATCCGGAAAGGCACCTGGGGCGCAAGAGCATTCTCATGATAGGGATCCGATGGATCCACATCCATTGGAACAATCAGTTCATAGTTGATTCCCGGTTCAAGGCTCTCCGATACCCCCCCGCTGAAAGTCTTTCCTTCCGACGTTTCAAAGACAATACGGGAAGAATCATTCACCGGCTCGCCGTCTTCGCCCCGAATCATACCGTAGAGGGTATGCGGCGGAGCCGGAGGATATGCCATGGCCGCCCCGGCACTGAGCAACAGACCAACCCATGCCGTTCGCAGGATACTGTTTTTTGCTGTTTTCATAATTACCAACCTCAAGAGCACGTACGCTTAGTTTCCGGAATACGAATACGTTACGAAGTGAATCTTAATATCTTCAAGTGCCCGGATTAAGCGATTCAACCCCTCTTCCTCATCATTGAGCAGGGTTTTTCCGGGAATCACAATTTTCCAGCGGGTATTCCAAACCGAACGGGCAATCAAACGGTTGCTGGTATATTGCGACCGGGCCAGCCCCCCGCTGCCGACATAAATATCCGGACTGAACAGCGACGCATCGGACACCGGCCGGAAGGCCTGGTGTTTCCGGACCGCAAACATTGTTTCAGAAAGCGTATCTCCGGACTGATACATCGGCGTAACCGAAAAGTCGGAGATTCCGATATTAAACGGCATCGGCAGCGCTACATCATTAACGATCCACGAGCGGATTTCATCTGCATCGCCCAGCGGCGGGCTTCGCATAGTGTCAGCCCCCACCGGAATGAGATAAACGTACGGCGTTGCCGACAATCCGTCCGGGTTCAGGAACGATATATCCGGATCATCCGGAGATTCCCCGAATCCGGTATTCGCATCAGGATCGTCCATGCCCACATAACCTTCGAGCGCGAGACCGGCTGCGTAGATTTTGGTGGCAAAGGAGCTGCTGCTGAATGCATGATCCCCGGCGGCCAGCGGTTTTCCGAACAGGTTGTATCCATCTTGTATCGTTGTGCTGAACTCCAGAACGATACCCGGTACCGGCAAACCGTCATCATCGGCAATCTGCATGCAGTGCCGGCGGATATCCCCGTCCTCCAGCAGATCACGTTTGCGGGCCTTATGCAGGATTTCTTTCCAGCGCGCATCACCTTCACCATCCTCTTTAAGACGGAACAGCTCCCGTCGTAATGAAATCGTCGTACCGTAGCTGTCCGGATTATTAAAGCCGAGGCGCGTTTTCACAACATCCCAATCAGCTTTCATTTCAGCCAATACACTGGAGAGCCCCGGATCACCGGTGTTACTTCCGGCAAACTGAGGGGTTCCGTCAGGGCCCACCACACCGAGCGCCCGCGACTGAATGATCCGCGAGATAAAATCACGCCCATCATCACTGCCGAGCAGACCGGTTTCGTAGTCGTAGGCATTAGCAGCCAGCAGGCTGTATCGCGAAGTGAGATCGAACAGCGTTTTATAGCGTTCAAGCTTTTCGTTGCGGAAGATCCGGAACGCGGCATCCCGTGTCCGATACCCCTGCACCAGGGCGGCCGAACGCTTGCGGAAGATTTCACGCTCTTCCAGAATCCGGTTCCCCGATGCGATCTCGGCACGCGTGGCCTGCTGCGCATCCTCATACTCACGTGCGGCCTTGTTGATGCCCCATAGCTGGTCCTGCATATCGATCAGAATGTCCGTGATGCTTGCCACGGCGTCGCGCATCTCGATATCGCGTTCCAGCGGCTGAATCGCATTAAACTCCGTCCAGCGGCGCGCCGATGACGTTGCCCCTTCCAGAGACTGGATCACCGATTCACGAATGACCGCCGCTACCCGGAAGCCGATCTTAATCGAAGCGCTGATCGTTTTAATCGCACCCGAAGCCGCGAAGCCGACATCGCCGCCGGCAGCTAGTCCGGCGATAAAGCTGTCCGGTACCAGTTCGAGCGACGTCTCTTCCGCTTCCTCTGTCGCAAATTCGAGATTGTCCTGCAACGACTGGAAGATAGCATTGGCGATTTGAGCTTTTTCCAGCACCTCATCCGCAATCAGGAGGGACTCGTTATATCCCCGGATCTCCTTCTTCTTGCCTATTTCACCTTCCAGGACAGTGAGCTGACGTTTCAGGACCGCCTTAGTACCATCCTGCCCGTAAAGTGCTTCATAGAGCTTGTTGCGCGCGGCAATCTCTTGCGAGATAAGCTGCTGAATTCTACCCGGTGATGCCCGCTGCCCGGTCCAGTCAGACGGTTTTTCCAGATACCCATTCGGACCGATATGATACTCAATGACCTCCGTTGTCGGATCTTTACCATCAAATATATTCAGCGCATCGTATCCGTAATTATCCTGAAAATCTGACGGAAGATCCTGAACACCCAGACTGAATGTATGCGTTTCATTAATATTTCCGGGATAATTCCAGAGGCTTTCAAAATTCTGTTCCGGATTTTCCACATACATATAGTGCACCAGATCCGGTCCGTCATATTCCTGATTCCAGGTTTTTCCCGGCCCCGTATCGTCGGTATACGGCGTGCCGTAGACCTCAATCAGCGTATTACGATAAGCCAGCTCCTGCTCCGAAATACGGTTCTGAAGATTTACCAGCGAATCCTGTTCCGAACGCATCAGGCGGGTTACATCCTTGGCGTCGTCAAAGGCCGCCAGGGCATTTTTCAGCGCGGCTGTCGCCCGGGAATAGACCTGCTCAAAATGGGTTTCCCCTTTAGCACCGACCACATTCGGGTCAATATCAAAAACGACGGAGTCCTCCGGGATGCCGAGTGGAGAAACACCGGATTCCGCATTATCCATGGAAACCTGAAGGTCATCCGCGATTACCGGAAGCTCACTCAGTTCCGCCACCGTCGTACGATCAACCTTCTGAATCCCCTCGTGGGATAGATCCGGATCTTCATAGGGCACAATGGCATTGCCCACCACCCAGTTCAGATAACAGCCCTGCCCAATCCGGCTGGCCCACTGATCCATCCCCCAATGACGCGTCACGGCATTCGTCTCAGCGCCCGGGGCCGTATAGGTCCGTTGTCCATTTTCCCGGATATCAGAGAAGTGCGACCAGCCCACCGTATCGACCGGTGCATAATCCTGACGCCACGTCAGATCAAACACCTGCTGGCCGGAACGGGCCACCGCCGCGGCGGCCGCAGCAAATTTGCGTTCATCCTGATAATCAACAGATACCGGCTTCCCAAGAATGCTGACCGCCTCAATCCGCGGCACCCAGTCAAACTTCGAATTCATCAGCAGTGAATAATAGCCCTTTAACGCCGTTAAATAATGACCATAAGCATCGCCGTGACCCTGCGGATACATATGTGCCGCATCCTCAGCATCAATCACCCCGTCCGGATCATCATTCGGATTTTCCTGAATATTGTAATTCAGCGCATAGATGGCTTCTCCTGCGTCAATACCCCGGGTGTAGTTCCAGATCAACCGGTTATACACAGGCGACACCTCAACCCCCGGTTGAAAAACATCATCACGTCCGCGCAGCAGTGCAAGTTCTTCGTCCAACAGGGAAGCCAGCTGCCCCTTGAAAGAAAAAAGTGCGGTAGCAATATCACCGTACGTGCTGTCCGCGGTTCCGATTCCGATCGTTGGATTTGCCGCATCCGCCCAGGCCTCGTTACCCAGCATCATATACAGATCACTCAAATATCCCGCCGCCAGCAGCAGCGCATCATTGGCCGGGCCATAATTATAACCGGATTCAATACTCAGTGAACGGCCCCGGCGCAACACTGTTTCGTAGATTTCAATCAGGCCGTAATCGTTGATCGTTTCAAGGTTGAGGGCAATGTCGCCCTCCCAGCGCGGGCCAGCCTGTGTGAGGATACTGACATCCGTATTCACCCGGTTGTTAAAGAGATCCGTCACGCGCTGATTGAATGGATTGATTCCCGCCAAAACGCGTTTGATCCAGCCCTCAGCCAGCGCCGGATCCGTCCATTCCGACCATTGATTATAAAGCGGATGACCGGGCTGCCTGGCCCGATAACGCATAATGACATAGTTATCGCCCAGTGCCTGAATCCCGGCACCGCCCAACGTGTAGCGGGTGATATCATCGCCGGTCACGAGATCAAGATAGCCGGAAGGATCCTCAGGCGGGAAACCGTCAACCGGAGCCCCGATTTTCCATTCATATTCAAATTCGCCGGAACGCCCCCCCAGATCAGCCGTGTGCTGGAAAGACAGCAGTTCACTGAGCGGATTTTCAGCAGCGATCACTTTCAGTTCGCCGGGATCCAGTTCATCTCCCCCCACTTTGAATACGTGCAGGGCGACCGGATCTCCCGGCTCAGTGAAAGCATCACCTCCGGACTCCACCATCGTCACATAACCGCTTCCCGGACCGATGGCACTGACCGCATAGGAATCGTGCGGAATATTGTCATCCGCAATTTCAACGATATCACGGTACCCCACAGAGTAGGTGAGCGACTCGTTCGGAATATAGGAACCGGGCTGAGCCGAATCTTCATGGAAGGTTTCCACAACTGTATTGAGCCCTGTAACGACCGCATCCCACGCCGATTTATCCGGATCATCATCCGGACAGAGTGCCAGCGCTGCTTCAAGATCGCCGCCCCGCAGCAGGTTCAGCTGCAGATAATCCCGTCCCAGTGTTTCCTCCCTGTATTCCCCCTTCAGCACAAGACTTCCGTCGGCTCCCCGGTCAGGATCGAAAAACAGGCGCGGGCCGAGATGAGGCGGCAGGTTCGGAAAGTAGATTTTACCCAGATAGTATTCTGTTTTCACCCCGCCCGGAATGCTATCCAGCCCCTGCCCGGAAATATCGGAGAGTTTGAATACGGTCGGATCGTACAGAATGGCACTGTACTGCTCTGACTCCAGGTCGGAGGCAATCGACTGCTGATACAGTATTTTCGCGGTTCTCCAATCCCTGACTCCGGGAAGATTATACGCCGGTTTGGCCAGCGTTGACCCATACGGCAGCAACGGCAGCGGCTTGGAGCTGTCTTTCGGATCCACCACCGGCCAGACCGGACGATAGACGATATCCAGCGCGGCAGTGTCCGCAGAAGCACCGTCACCGACATATTCCCCATCCATCTCTTCTTCATTGTAAGGCCGAAGATACGGCACAATGCTGCCGGTTTCCGGAGGATCCTCCATTCCCGGCCAGGCAAAGCCCTCCATGGTTTTATAATAGTAACGCATGGTAAAACTGTTGGTCGGCGTGGGAGAAGCCGCCAGGAACGGAGGCCGGTTGGAAAAAGTCGTTACCGAACTCGTATACTTGTTTGTAGAGTTGAGCACCAGCGCGCCCTGAGTCTTCATGTTCAGATTGGATGAAACAGAAAGCGAAAACTGATTCGTCACCATGTCACCTTCATATCGATCTTCAATCAGCAGCGAGAGCGTATCGCTGTATCCTGCCTCATTGGTTGAAGGTGTACCCACCAAAGCCAGCCCTTCGATGCTCATCCAGCCTGGAAGATTCTCCACCGACAGGTCCAGGTACTGATCCTGCCTTGAAGCGTGAACAACATACCGGAACGGTTCATTCATCACAGCCACGGCATTCGGCAATGAATCAAATGTTCCGGTTGCGGCATTGTAAGATCCCGCCTCTAATTCAGGCCGTCCGGCATGCGGACCGCGGTAAACCCAGAAATCATCTTTACGATCTTTATAGGTGAATCCGATGTAATGAGCATAGGTATTGGCGTTGCCCGCCGTCGCCCAGTTACCGGGGAGGTCACCGGCCGAAGCCGGTTCCGTATTGTAGTTAACTGCCGTTTCACCAGTTCCTTCCACCGGTTTAGGCAACAGAGGAAGCGGCATCGGAGCCTGCAGCAATTGACCGGCCGGAACAATGTAATCAAAGACAAACCCATCGGCGGGTTTTTCCCGCAGCACTTTAAAGACCATCATCGCCGGTCTCAAATCACTTTCCACATAATCAAGCAGCACATACGGTTCCGAGGAATAATCCGATCCGCTGGTGATATTCAGATCATCACGGGTCGCAAACGGCGTTCCGCCGGACATGATGGCATGCTCTTCATTCGGATTGTATCCGGGCAGATCCGGGGCATTCTGGATATAAATACTGCCTTCAGCCGCCAGCGGGAAAAGATCCCCGCCCCCCTCATTACTCGCAAGAATGATTTCCGGTGTATTTTCAGGCCATTGTATTGTGTAGCGGCCGATCGCTGACGGCCAGTAAATCGGGGAAAAGCCCTTCGCCCCGTCCCCGGCATTGTAACCGGAATGACCGGCGTTCTGCCGAAACCACCAGACTTCCAGCTCATTTTTGCCCGGTATCGCATTCACCGGAATAATCGCACCCAGTGCTGCGGCATCAAAGCCGGCGGTAAACGGGTCAATGTAGGCCTCCGGATGATAGGATGTGCCGATCTCCGGATTCAGATGTCCTGCCTGGACATCATCCCCGACAGGTGCTTCGATCCGTTGCCCGACATCCACCGTTTCAAACAGGATTCTTGGAGAAACCGGGGTATTCACCCATGGACTCGATGCATTCGCCGGGGCTTCCGGAACAGCCGGCATTTCATATATCGGATCAAGCAGTTCATCCAAACCGGTGACTTTAGGCCCGGGTATTCCGGGCGGGAGACTTTCGCCGGTCTGATAATCTGTAGGACGATAAATCCCGCTGGCTGGAGTTGATTCAGGCACGGATATGGCCTGATCTTCAAACGACAAATTCAACCCGCTGATTACGACTCCGCCGCCACCTGCGTCGGACAGCAGAATGCACCCCCGCCCCGATGGAGATGTAAGGAAAATATCCCAATCATTCAGCCATGCATGACTGATGTCCCCAAGATGAACCTTAATCTGTACGACAGCGCCGGTCAGCCCGGATACCGTTACCACCGAGGGATAAGGGGATGCCGTTTCTTCCGGCGCCGGTATTAATATCGGACTGGTCTGACTGAAGGTATTCGTTAAATACGCATCTTCATTTTCCAGATAGGATACAACTTCCATACTCCAGTTTGAAATAGACCCGCCGTCGCTGCCGGAAACATCATCACTGACAAACAGGTTCCAATTTCCGTTAACCCCCCGGGTTACATCATTCAGATAATTGGTATACCTTCCGAAATCAACAAGGTACTCGGCATATTCATCCAGATACTCCGCATAGACCGCCGGATAGTTGGTATAATTCTGCCAGGCCTGCAGATCCTCCACAATGGTATCCGCAAAGTTGGTGCCCTTGAGATTATCGTCGAGCCAGGAATACACACGTTCAAAGGCGATATTGTCTCCGGAAGAAAAACGCAGCAGAGTACGGTGTGCCGGAACCGTTGAATCCAGCATGGTATAGAAGGCCGATGTCGGCGAAATTTTAGCCCGCGGCCGATCAAAAGGATCCTGATACTGAATGAACGGGACATTATCCGGATTCAACTGAACGGCCGTTGCCAGGGCCTCTTCATCTGTCGGCACATCCGGACGGACATAATGGCTGTAGCTGCCGATATCCGTCGGCCAGTCCAGTTCATACCGGGCAAGCCGTTTCGGCCAGCGGATCGAAGCCACCCCTTCCTCCATCCAGAAGATCTGCAGGTCAGACTGGTTCAGAGTTTTCCGGGCGGCATAGTATTCAACCTGCGCACTGCCTTCTATGACATGACGGTAAGCAAAATTCAATGCATTCAGCTGATTCAGCGGTTCCGGACTCACCGCATCGACCGTATCCGGGAACGGCGGATGAATGCGCTCGCCGAGTTCGGTTAATTCATCTACCGGCTGAGCCTGGCGATAGACATCCACAATTTCGAATCCGAGCTGCTCCCGGGACACATTGTCATCACGCAGATCCCCGAGCAGTTCAACAAAGACGCGACCTTCCACATTGTAGGCATACAGGTAACCCTGCTGCTGGTTATACCAGAGCGTACGCAGTTCCGGCAGGGCATTGGTGGCCGGTGAAGTATCTCCAATGGCCTCATATTCTTCAGTAACATTTTCAGGAAAAGTCACATCATTATAGACAATATTCACTGCACCCACGGAAGCCCCCGGTATCTGAACGGGTTTGCCCCTGGCCAAAAATGATTTTTCAGTCCAGTACATATTTTTCGGTTTTTTAACCGGACTTCCGGACACCAGATATTGCTGCGTATAGAGCAGGTATACATTAGCCCCGTTCGTCACAAAACTTCTTGCGCCCAGCTCATTTACATAGACCGGCTCGGAACCCTGAGCAAAAGGAACGCGTTTTCTCCATGTAATGCTTACCGGTCCCGGCTGAACCGCATAAACTTCCCCGGAGTGAGGGCTCCAGTAATAGCCCTCATTTTTATGACTGTTTTCGGTATAGGGTTCCGCGTCCCAATAGAGCAATCCTTCGGCGGTATCGGGCAACAGCACATTGTTTTCATCGGTTTCGGGTGCTGTAACCACCGAGCCGAAAAGATAGGTGATCGGCCGGTTCAGAAACGGTGCGCCGATCCGGGCCCGTTTAAGAACAAATGCCGCGCTTTCCGTTGAATCTGCCGGGACGGTATCATTAACACCCCCCCGAGGCTGAGCAAGGAGCTGTATTGTTTACCCGTAGCTGGAGGCACTTCGGGAGCCCGACCATCGGACCCCGGCGGTGTCCCCGCGATATGGGAAAGCGGAACGCCATTCGTCGACTGCAGATTATACGGTGTTGAATCCTGTACAATTTGCAGCGGGAGCACCTGTGCTTCCGCAGGTAAGGATGTCATAAAACAACCGGTTAAAAGTACAACCTGAAAAAATATGCGGATGCCCTTGCGCGAAACCGTTCCCGCCGGAGTCTTACCCGTCTTTTCCTCAGTGTATTGATGATGTCGCTTTTTCATGAGCATCCTCGGGAGGCTAAGTCAAAGAAATGGAATTACTGTTCCAGAGAAAGAATGCGGGATTCCAATGCATCCAGCCGGTCTTTGAGGGCCCTGTTTTCCGCCTTCAGAGTTTCGACCTTTGTATTGAGTTCTTTAATGGCGCCGATCGCAATCACTCCGACACGGCCGTATGAAAGACCCAGATATTCTTCCCCATCGTCCACAATTTCAGGGAAATAGGGTTGCACCTCCTGAGCAATAAAACCGAGCTGAAGTTCTCCATTCGGATTATCTTTAAAACGATACAGACGGGGCTGAAGCTGTACCGCCCGGTTCAGAACCGAATCCATATCCGTAATGTCCTGTTTCAAACGGGCATCACTGTTCCCTTTGAACCCGGACCCATCAGCATCAACCCAACCCTTTAAAGAGCCATTCAAATAAAAGAACAGATCCTCATCCAGACCGCCGGCATCGTCGGTATCAATTCGCAATGACCAGTCATCCGTACCGGAATTCGGTGTCGTACAGGACAAACGCAACACCTCAAGACCGCTGGAATTATAATCCACACGACGGCAAATACCCATTAAGCCATCTGCATTTTGAAATAAGGTATAAGTCCCATCCTCATAAGCCACCCAACGCGAATAGTTATCACCGACCCCCGGCTTGATCGTCAGGGCAGTATTGACGTAACGCTGGTTTATCCCGATACTCCCACTCAGCGTTAAGTCACTTTGCAGCTCGGAGTTACCCACCGCATTTGCTGCAATTTCGGAAGCGCCCACCGCATTCGCCGCGAGATCAGTGGCGGTCAGCGAATTATCCTGCACTTCTGAAGTGCCAACAGCTCCGGTCGCGATTTCAGACGCATAAACAGAGTTGGGAGCAAGGTCCTGATACGTAATGGATTCATTCTGAATATCAGAACTGTTGATGGTATTACTCAGAATATCGGCGGAAGAAACCGTGTTATCGGCAATATTTGCACCGCTGATGGAGTCCGGGGCAACGTGATGTGCCATAAAAGCGTACGGAACCGTGACCAGTTGGAGCCGCGGCAGAATATCCGCATCCGACCCGCCGGACCCGATTCCTTTAACACTGATGCCCATAAAACGCTCTGACGCATCGCTTCCCGTAAATACCGAGGAAAGGGCCGGCCGGAGTTCTCCGTTCACCTCGGTGCCTTCACCAAGCAATACACTGAAGTAGCCTTTATCCACCGTCACGGTCTGCTGTTCCGACCATTTAAGAATTCCGCCCGACTGCGCCGTCCAGATCCTGAAAATAATTTCGAAATTTTCCGGAGCACTGTTGCCGAGTACGGTTCCGTTGCCATCCACCACAAACCCCTGATAGGTCATGCGCTCCGGCGGCTCCTCTCCTGCGGAAACCCGGACAGGCAGGCCGAGTAGCACACTGGCCGCCAGCATTGAAAACAGGATGTTCGGCAGTTTCATATTGATCTGAGTTTTCATTGTTTTCTCCGTTTAAATAGTCATTTCAAAATTCACAGGATTAACGTTCCGACGTGAATCAAAGCGGATCGGTGATTTCTGCAATTTCAGAAACACGCCCCATACTGAACAGACCGCGTACTTCGAAAACCCGGCTGTCATTCGTCCCGCCGGCACGCGAAAGACCGATAACCCGGATAGTTTCCCGATACGATCCGGTTAACTGCTGATGGGCCTGTACCCGATCCGAAAAGTTGGTTCCCGGCGGGGCCACATTCAGCATGATTTCACGCTCAATCGTGTAGGACTCAGAACCTTGCCCCAGCTCCTGTTTAAAGCGGTTATCCAGATTGTCATGATCCGGATGATAGGTATGCAGAAAAGGATTCGAGCGGTGGTCATTAAACGCAGTGGTCACCTGAGCACTGATAGAACGGCCCCGCTCCAGTGTTCCGTCAAATTGCCAGCCCGGATTTTCCCCGCTCCAGGGAAGGTGGATGGCCGTGACACGGCGGACCTGATCATATTTGTCCGGATCCAGTACCGATTCTTCGCGGGTGATCACCGGCCGGGAAAAAGCATCCACTCCGAAATAGACCTGCTGCATCAGCAGCGCATTTCCCGATTCCGGGCTGTGCACAATCAGACGCAGAGGATAGGCCCGCGCGACCGGCTCGATATTGCGGTTAACGGAATCGACAATATAACGGCCTTCTTCCGAGATCCGGAGATCATTGGTCACCACCAGATCCGCATTGGTTACAATTAAAGGATCCGTCGATCCGGCCGCATAGGTTTTCAGGTATTGTCCCACTTCGGTAACCAACACCTGTCCGACCCATAAACCGGCATCCGAAGAAACGTCGGCCCGAACCGGAACATGGATGTCCAGCATCCCGCCCGAGTCAGAGAAATTCAGAATGCCCGCGAGCAAACTTCCCGGAGGCTCCGTAATCGCCGCCCGGTCTAGCCCCAGCACCACTTCAACTTCCGAACCCTCTTCATTCTTTGCAGCAAGTGTCCATTGGAAGCCGTTTCCGGCACCGGGAATCAGGATTTCAAATCCGGCCGTCAGTGTTTCCGGATCTGTAGGACCACGGACCAGCAGCTGAGGCAATCCGTCAACCGGCGGTTCCCCGTCAGGCGGATTCTCCGACGGAAGTAAATCCATCTGTACAATAACCGGCTGCCCGCTCATATTCCGTATACGTAAACTCAGCGTACTGCCGGAATCACGATAATTCAGCCCGTCTCTTCCTGACAAATCGACTTCAAAGGGACCGAAATATCGGTTGAACGCTCCCCCGGCAGACATCCAGAAAGCCTGTCCCCGGTTGAGCGCTTCATTTCGGTAAAGAAAAGGGTGGATCTTTTTCGGGTTGGCCGAATCCAGTTGAATTCCGCTGTAGGTATAAAACGTGTAATCCGCCGCCTGAAGTTCCGCCGAAGCATTAAAAAAATCTTCAATAACCGCCGGACTCATTTTGTCGGTCGGAAACCCGACGAGGTTCAGGCCGTCAACATTCCAGTTATAGACCGGAACCACGGGACGTCCCTTGATCGCCCAGGAATAATCGGTTCCCGTTTCCACCAGATAGGCTGTACCACCGGCCATCGTCTGCAGGCCCTCGAAAGGATCGCCGGCAATCCACTGCTTCCATCCCGTTGGAACCTGCGTATACTCAAAGGGATCCTCATAGAAATTTCCTGTCGACGGGGTATTCCAGCGCCAGATCTGAGTGATCGGACTGTTCACATCCTCCTCCAGCAACTCCGGAATGGATGCATGAGACGGATCAACATGTAAAAAAATCGCATTCCAGCCCTGCTTCAGCTCATAGGTTTCCGTAACCCACTGCGCCTGCACATTGAACAAAACGAATACAGAAAAACCGATCAGTGCTCCATGCAGCATTTTTGACTGATCATAAAAAAACCGGCCGCGGGCAGTTGCGAATGCAGTAAAGACACTAGTTTTTAAAAAATTCATCGCCACCATCCTTTGAGATTGGACTGCTGACCTTAAGCCTCATTTTTTATAATGCAATTTATAATAGTTTAAAATTCGATCAAAATTTACTCATTTTTAATAAGCCTATAATTTACTAATTTATTAAAAACCTCTTCAGCTAAATCTTTGGGTGACATTCGGTGAAGTAATGTCAAAAACACCTGAAACCATTGGTTTTCCTAGAGACAATGGCTGTTTTGTTTTCATGTACGACATTTGAATTAACGTTTTTAAGCCACTTTACGACGAATGAGGAGCGATCCCGGCCATCCACCGAACCAGTTCGGTTATTCGGGGCCCGATCTTTTCCAACAAGAAAAACATCTCTCTTAGCCCTGAAAAAGAAGGAGGACATGTAAAATCGCGTATAAGTGACCAACGGGCCGGAGCAAAGCGGAGTTATACTGCGATTTGACTTGTCCTGACGACGATTTAAAGAAACTCATGCTGTAACAGCAGGTGCTATTTGCCACGGATTCAGCGGAAGTCCAAAAAAATTGGCCCCGCCAGCGGGGAGCTGACGGGGCCAGGGGGTGGGGTGTTAACTAACCAGGGGAAGTTAGATCTTTCCTACGAGGTCGAGACCCGGAGTAAGGGTATCGCTACCCGGCTTCCAGTTTGCAGGACAAACCTGATCGCCGTGCTCGTGTACAAATTTTGCGGCTTCCAGCTTACGAAGTGCTTCTGCAGCACTGCGGCCGATGCCGAGATCGTGAATTTCTGCTGTTTTAAGCTTTCCGTCGGGATCAATGATAAAGGTTCCGCGAAGTGCCAGTCCTTCTTCTTCAATGTAAACACCGAACTGTTTGGATACTGCGCCTGTCGGGTCAGCACCCATCAGGTAGTTCACTTTGCCGATGGCTTTCGATTCATCATGCCATGCTTTATGAACAAAAGCGGTATCGGTGGAAACGGAGATGACTTCAGCACCGGCTTCCTGGAATTTAGGATAAAGTTCAGCCACTTCTTCCAGCTCGGTCGGACATACAAACGTGAAGTCTGCCGGATAGAACACCAACACTACCCATTTACCTTTAAAGTCTGACAGCCTGATGTCTTTAATTTCATCATCCTGAAACGCCGCCATTGCAAACTCAGGTACTTCCTGACCGATTTTAACCATGCTTAAATCTCCTTAATCCGTTCATTGTCTCTCAAACAACGGAGCAAACAGTACCATTTGCGTTCCGTTTGTAAATAGGAATATGGATACTTTTTTAATGTTTCCGCAAAACCCCTTATTTTATTGGCTGAAACCGCTGAAAAAACTTTATCAAACAAAGGATTTTCGGACAGAATTCATCATTTTCAGTGATTCATGTGCAAAAAATGCAGCATTACTCCCATGCGAATCGATACGCTCATACCCATTATACCTGACAGTTCGGACAAAATGTGGTCCCGCGCTGACCGACAACGATCTTCTTCAGTGTGTTTTTACACCGACGGCACGGCTTCCCCGATCGTCCATACGCCCTGACTTCGCCACGGTTTTCTCCGGAATCGCCGTCAACCTGCCGATAATTGGTCTTACCGGCGCCCAGCGAGGTACCGCGATTTCTAATTCCCTGCCGCAACACCGCCTTAACAGCTTTGAATAATTTTTCCCGCTCCAAATCAGAGAGCGAATCAGCCCGGCGTTCCGGATGAATCCGCGCATACCAGAGTGCCTCATCTGCATAGATATTTCCGAGCCCGGCCACCACCGACTGATCCAGCAACACCGACTTTACCGCACGCGCCCTCTTCCGAAGCTGATCTTCGAAATAGGCCAACGAAAAACGCCGGGTCAGGGCATCCGGCCCCAGCTCTCTAAGAATCACCTGCGGATCATCCACCAGTTTCCAGCGTCCGAACTTGCGGGTGTCCCGATAATATAGCGTTAACCCATCCGACAATCCGACCACAATACGGTCATAACTCCCCTGCTCCAAGGCAAACGAGCCCGCCATCCGCAAATGTACCATCAGGGTCTGTCCAGAACTGAGTGAAAACAGCATCCATTTCCCGACTCTGGAAATCTGCTCAATACGGCAGCCTTTCAGCAAACACTCAAACTCAGCGGGCGTAAAAGGCTCGATCGTTGGAGCCCAGTTCACCTGAACCGAACGAATAATTCTCCCTTCAACACCCCGTTCCCTCAACTGCGAGGCAATGGTTTCGACTTCAGGCAGCTCGGGCATTAATGATCTCCAATGACAGATTCAGCAGGTTTCAGATTCTGCCAGCATTCCGCGTCCCGTTTAATTGAAGGGCCGGACAACTTGAATACCAGGAAATGCAGACACAACATCCGCTTCCGAAGAAGCCTGAAACAGTAGTTTTATATTCGGTCCGGCGTCGATCGTGAGAAAAAGCTCAAGCCCTTCTCCGCGCAGACGCTGAACCCTGTGGATGATTTCGAGCGATTCCGGCTGCAGATAAATGAGCGGCGGCCAGGCAGACAGCATGGTGGCGTGCATCGAGAGCGCATTGTGCTCTGCGGTTTTTCCAAGCATTGGAAAATCCTGTTCCCGGATGGCGAGACGAATGGCTTCAAGATCGGCAGCCGCCTGCGCAGGCCATCTTTTATACAGCTCGGACGTTGCAACCGTCCGGTTCATGCCCTCACGGGAACCGACCGGCTTGTGAACATTGGACACTTCAAGTATACCGACCCGCAACTCCGGCCACTCAGCATCAATCCTCTCCGCATAGGAATCACTTCCGTCGTCATCGGTGCCGGCATACCACTGAACAAACCCGCTGTAGACCGAGCGCGCGGCACTGCCGCTGCCGAGCCGGGCGATCAATGACAGCATACGCCGCCCCAGCCCCCAGCCGGCCAGCTCATTCAGCGCCAGAACCAGCGCCGCAAACCCCGAAGCCGAGGATGCCAGCCCCGCAGCAGTTGGAATACTGTTCTGCGTCCGGACCTCAAAATGCATTCCAACCATGGGAAACAGCTTCAGAAAATCAACCGTTCGTTTATAGAAAGATGTTTCAGGCCCCATCGCCTCTCCATTGAGAAAAACCGCATCCTCAGCGGCCACGCAGATTTCGGTTTTAGTTCCGAGATCACCCAGCGAAACCGACAGACTGGACGTTACAGGCAGGTTAAGTTCGGGATTGCGTTTTCCCCAGTATTTAGAAAGCGCGATATTTGCCGGAGCAAAGGCCGCCCCCCTTTCCGACAGCCGCGTTTCAGTCCCCGCCAGAACGTTTTTGACAAATTGGGTTTGAATGTAGCTCATGAATTCCCTGTGATATTGTGGATTTACTAAAAGGAATACCGTTCTATATGAAGAAAAGCAACGTCACATTCATTGCCCTTACCCTTATTGCCATTCACGTCCTCGTCTTTATGTTCCTCATCGGCACCAAAGGCGGAGATTCCGAAACAGACTATCCGGAACGCGCCCCCCAACCAGTCACCGCGACCGAAGCAGACCCCGTGGCCATTCCCGAATTCAAGATCCCTGCAGTGGCCATTCCCGAAGCTCCAGCCATTGCCCCGATGCCGGAACCCGTAATCATGCCGGTTGAAGTGGTGAAAACGAACCCCGAAACACCGCTCGAAACCATTGCAACAACCGTAAATGCCCCCGGCTATCTCCGTTCCGACCGCCCGAACAAACGTACTAAACAGGTTTTTACAGAACTCAAAAACGATCCCTACCAAAGTGCCATCGTCGTAGATGCACGTACCGGAAAAATTCTTTACGAAAACCGTTCGGCCGTCTATTCCTATCCTGCCAGTGTCACAAAACTGATGACAATGCTCCTGACCCTGGAACAGATAGAAGCCGGTGTCATCAGCCTGAACGACCGCGTCAAAATCACTCCGGAAATTGCCGGCATCGGCGGATCAGGGGTTTACCTTGATGTGCGCGAATCCGGCGCATTCACCGTCGACCAGATGCTTGAATGCCTTATAATCCACTCCGCCAACGACGCTGCCGCCGCACTCGCCATCCATGTCGGAGGCTCCATGGAAGGTTTTGTGGATATGATGAATCAGAAAGCACGCGAGCTGGGCATGAATTCCACCAAATACCATTCACCGCACGGCCTGCCCCCCTCCGGCGGTAAACAACCGGACATCAGCACAGCCTACGATATTGCCATTTTGTCCCTGGCCTGCCTCCACCACCCGCGAACTCTCCATTACACCAGCACCAAACTCTCATGGCTGCCCACAAACAGTTTACGCAAAGAAAAGTTCATGCTCGCGAATCGGAATGCCCTGGTCGGAAAAAAGCCTTATCAAGGATGTGACGGCCTGAAAACCGGCTACCACTCCAAAGGCGGGTTCTCACTCGCCGCCACAGCAAAACGCGGAAAGAACCGGATTGTGGCAGTCATTCTCGGTTGCGAAAACCGGAATACACGTGATGTCGAAATCCGGAAACTCCTCGACAAAGGCTTCGCCGCACTGAAGTAGCGGTTCTCCACATCCAACCCTGCCACTTTATTCATACATTATAATGTATGGTTTAATTGAAATACCCTGTTTATTAGAATAAAATGAATTTCACACATTATAATGTATGAAATTTTCTCTCAAAAAGAACGCTCCCTACCTGAGCGATATTCCGTTTCACAGGCTCCGTTCAGATTCGGAACCCTACAGGTTCTCCTCTTTCAAAATCCGAATACCCAACCTTGCCCGACGGGTCATTTCCGACTCATCCCGTCAGTACATTTTTCTACTGATTATAAACTTCTCTTTCGCAGGAACTCACAAAACTTTCGGCAGTTGATTTCAGTTCCTCCCACTCTTTGCGGATTTTAGAGGATTCTTCAGGATCAATTTTTCCGTCGTTTTCAATACTTTCCGTCAGCACATCAAGCAACGCGGAAAATTCACGGACAATGCGACGGGTCATATGCAGGAGCGGAATTTTATCCACTTCCCCGGTCGGCACATTTTCTACAAAATAACCATCCGCCTTCCGGCAAAGCCACTCAATCGGACCGCGATCTCCGGTCAATTCATAAATGCGGACCAGCCGATCCAGCGGATTTCCCGTACCGCTGGCATCTTCAGAATCGGTCGGCTGGCACCATTTATAGATTAATGACGTAGAAAGTCCCAGATCCGAGGCCACAGACTTCACCCCCAAATCACTGACCGATTTTTTCAATATTTCATGTGATGATTCCATTTGATTCTCCTGACGGGCTCACACCATAGACGCAGGGAGTCCGACACTCTATTACAACTTCCACAGTTTTCTGTACCCACGCGGGATCTTCACCCACCAACGACACCCAAACCGCTCCTGATTTTATTTACAGCTTATTAAGATAAAAAGAGATAATCAAATTGTCCATCCGCAACCCATATATTCAAAAAACTTCCCGGACAGGCTTCTTCCACCGAAGCCAGCCATTCCGGTACGCCCCTTTTCTCGATCATTAAAAACTGCGTGCCGCCGATATAAATCGCCTTGCCGACGGGCTTGACCTCACGGGCCCCTGTGCGTATTGTGCGCTCTCTTTGACCAATATACAGAGAGCCGTACGTCCAACGCAGGTTGGAACAACGGCTTTTAGTTAGGTTCAGTTATTGGTATCGGGACAAGCCTGCCTGCAGATGAGTTGACCTGATTACCGATAATCCCTAACCGATAACCGGAGAAGGAAACCCGCGGTTTCCGGCTCCATTTATACAGGAGAAGAAGAATTTATGAACGTTTCAGTTAAAGACGACAGCGCCTGCCGGAAAATCATGACCATTGAGATTCCGGCCGATAAAATTGCCGAGGAGAAAGCCGAAACTCTGAAAGCTTATGTAAAATTCGCTAATATCCCCGGTTTCCGTAAAGGTAAAGCGCCCAAACACGTAGTTGCCAAAAAATACGCAGCCGACATCAACAAAGACCTGCAGGAACGTGTACTGCCTAAATACTATCACGAAGCACTTGCTGAAACCGAACTCAAAGTGGTGAACGTGGTCGATGCCACTGAACCGGAAATCACTGACGACGCACCGGTCACGTTCGACGTCACTGTTGATGTTGAACCGGAATTCACTCTTCCGAAATATACCGCCATTCCGGTAAAAGAAGAAAAAATCGAGGTCACCGACGAACAGGTACAGGCCCAGATCGATATGATTCTCAGCCAGCACGCCAACTATGAAGAAGTGGAGGATAAAGCCATCGAAGTCGGCGATATGGGCCAGCTGACCTATGAAGCCACCACCGACGGCCAGCCGCTGCAGGAAGCCGTCCCGGAAGCAAAAGGTATCGGTTCCGGCGAAGGCTACTGGGTATCCGCCGACGAATATTCCTTCATTCCCGGCATGGGCGAAGCGCTGGTCGGCCTGAATATCGGCGACAAAAAAGAAGTGGAAGTCACTTTCCCGGATGACTTCATGGTCAAAGAGCTGGCGGGAGTAAAAGCCCTCTACAACATCGAAGTCACTGCAGTACGTGTACGCACCGTACCCGAACTTAACGACGACATTCTTTCCAAACTTCAGGTCGATTCCGAGGAAACGCTGCGGTCCAGCATCCGCGAGCAGCTCGAAGCCCAGGCCGCTAACGCAGCGCTCAGTAAAAAACACGAACAGATCGTTGAGTACCTCATCAAGAAGACCAAACTTGAAGTTCCGGAAAGCGTCGTACAGCAGCAGACCCGCAATGTCATCAACGACATTGCCAACCGCCGTATGATGATGGGAGAAACGCAGGAAGCCATCATGGCCGACCTCGAAAACCTCCAGAAGGAAGCCGCCGACCAGGCGCTCGAGAACGTGAAACTGCGCTATATTGGCCTTGGAATTGCTAAAGAACAAGGGTTCGAGGCTTCTGAAGCGGAGATCGATGAAGAAATCGCAACGATCGCGATCCAGCAGCGTAAAGATGCTCAGACGCTGCGCAAGGAAATGGCGGAAAATGGGTCGATCGACAGCGTGGGCGAGCAGATCCGCTTTAATAAAGCCCTCGATTACATGGTCGAAAACGCGAAGATAAAATAAATTTCAGATTCGCCGATTCGAGAGGTGGATTATTGGATTGATGGGACAACCCGTTGGCCTGATAATCCTGCCATCTTTTTAAACCAAGAAAACGGAGCGATATTAATGAACGAAATGGCGAACTATCTTGTTCCAACCGTCATCGAACAGACCGGCCGCGGCGAGCGTGCTTTTGACATTTACTCCCGTCTGCTCAAGGAACGCATCATCTTTCTGGGAACAGGAATCGATGATAACGTGGCCAACCTGATCATTGCCCAGCTTCTTTTCCTGCAGAGTGAAGATCCGGAAAAAGACATCAGCGTATACATCAATTCCCCGGGTGGCGTGGTGACGGCCGGACTCGCGATTTACGACACGATGCAGTTTCTGAAGTGCGATATCACCACCTACTGCGTCGGACAGGCGGCCTCGATGGGTGCTGTCCTCCTTGCCGCCGGAGCACCGGGCAAACGGTTTGCCCTGCCCAATTCCCGCATCATGATCCACCAGCCGCTGGGCGGAGCCCAGGGCCAGGCCACGGACATCAACATCCAGGCCCAGGAAATCATGCGTATTAAACAGATTCTCAACGGTATTCTCTCGACCCATTCCGGTCGAAGCATCGAAGACCTCGAAAAAGATACCGACCGGGATAATTTTATGTCTGCCGAACAGGCCAAAGAATACGGTCTGATCGACGAAGTCGTCACAAAAGCAAAATAAAGAAACGGATGAACGGACTCCAGGATTGACTGGATACAGAGCAGATTCCCGACAGGTGTTGTAAAACCGTCAGCGTCTGCTCATCTATCCTTCCATCAGTCCCTACATCCAGAAGGATTCTCCCATGGCGGATAAACACAACACACCTGAATGCTCATTCTGCGGTAAAAATGAAAAAGAGGTTAAACGCCTGATCGCCGGACCGGGTGTATTTATCTGCGATGAATGTGTCGGATTATGTGATGCACTGCTGGGGCACCAGGCCGGAGAACACGATGAAGCACCCAATTCCTCTCAGGAGATCGGGGTACTCGCACCGCATGAAATTAAAGAAAAACTCGATGCCTACGTCATCGGCCAGGAACAAGCCAAAAAAGTGCTCTCCGTAGCCGTACACAATCACTATAAGCGCATGTTTGCAGAACTGGATGACGACGGCGTGGAGATCGACAAATCGAACGTGCTGCTCATCGGCCCCACCGGCAGCGGCAAAACGCTGCTTGCCAAAACGCTGGCACGCTCCCTGAATGTCCCTTATGCCATTACTGACGCAACGACCGTTACCGAAGCGGGCTATGTCGGTGAAGATGTTGAAAATATTCTGCTGCAGTTGCTGCAGGCGGCGGACTTTGATGTTGCGCGCGCTCAGAAAGGCATCATCTATATTGATGAAATCGACAAGATTGGCCGGCGCACCGATAATGTATCCCTCACCCGCGATGTCTCCGGCGAAGGCGTACAGCAGGCACTGCTAAAAATTATTGAAGGTACCGTCGCCCGCGTCCCCCCGAAAGGCGGACGCAAGCATCCACAGCAGGAATATCTCGAAATCGACACCTCCAACATTCTGTTTATCTGCGGCGGGGCATTTGTCGGCATTGAGGACATCATCAAAAAACGAGTCGACAAAAAGAGCATCGGATTCGGCCAGGCCAGCAAAACCGAGGAGGAACTTTCTCCGAATTTTGTAAGCATGAATGTTGAATCCGAAGATCTGCTGAGTTTCGGGCTGATTCCCGAATTTATCGGCCGGCTTCCTGTAGTTACCCGTCTGCAGGAACTGAGTGAAGATGATCTTGTCCACATCCTTACCGAACCGAAAAACGCAATGATCAAGCAGTACCAAAAGCTGCTCGCCATGGACGATGTTAAACTCGAGTTTGAAGAGGAAGCACTGCGCGCCCTTGCCCGCATGGCTATCAAGCGAAAAACCGGAGCTCGTGGTCTGCGCGCTATTATTGAGCACCTTATGCTCGACGTTATGTACGAAGTACCGATGCGCGACGATGTCACCCACTGTATCATTACGCGCGACATGGTTGAGCATGGTCTCCATCCGCTCGAAGGACTTAAACTGGTCGAAACCGAAAAAAAATCGGCTTAAGGTTTACGACATACTGACACTGTGAAAACGCCTTCTGCACTGCAAAGGCGTTTTTTTGTACCAGACCGCTCCGATCACTTTGCTTAACGCTGATCCGAGATTTTAAGCTCAAGAACCGGAGCCTGCTCAGTATCGCCTGCACTGAACCAGAAATCGTTGCCGCCGACATCCATCATCAGCAGAAATGCATTCCTGCCAGCAGTAAGCAACGAAACATCCAGATCCATTACCAGATCTTTTCCTTTTCCGACACCGCCGCTGAAATGAGCAATCGGAACACGCTTCCCCCCTCCCTGTTGATCGGGATCGACGCGATAAAGCCGCAGGTCGCCACGACCGCCGTATTCTTTCTGCCAGGCGGTCACATGCAGACGAAGAGCAGCTTCCAGAAGAGTTCCTTTCACCTCACCGATATCAAAAATTAAAAATCCTTCCGCATTCCGCTCAGGATCAACCACCATAAATTTATTACGGGTGAAATTCAGCGTCTGCACCAGCGACGGCCCGATACGCACCTCACGAAACGGAAGCGAAGCGTCCTGTTCGATAGACGTATCCGCAAAATGTCCGGCCCGGACAATACGCTTTCCGGGTCGATCGAGCGAATTAAACTGTACCTTTCCGCTGATCACCGACAGGCGCGTCCCCTCCTCCCCGGCCACAACTTCAAAAGAAGTTCCCAGCACAACCACCTCGGCATCGCGCGTAACCACGCGCATCGGCCGCCCCTCCTTCTGACGGGCAACCTGTGCCGACAGATGTCCGCGATCCAGCCGGATGCGCTTTGCCCCCTCAACATCCAGCACATGAACCAGCGAATTACCCCCCAGGCGGATACCCGTCTGCTCTTCCAGATACCGGAACGACAACTGACAGCCCGGCGGGATGATGATACGGTCACCCGTTCGTATTGCCGATGCGGAATTCAGTTTTCGGACATCACCATTGTTAACCACCGAAATCGCTTCACCTTCCACCGCAAAATAATCCGTGATCTTTGCAATTACCGGGGCCGTCGGCCGTGAAGCCATCATTTCAGAAATCGTTGCCGATTTGGAAAATAAAAGCACCCCCAGCGTGGCACAAACCGCCGAGATGGCTGCGATGGCCTGAATGTTCCTCCGGCGGCTCCGGCGGGATGTTATATGAATAATCTGCCGGCCTTCTGCATGATGCATATGATGCAACAGCCATTCATCGCGCCCGACCCGAACAAACTCCGCACGCGCCTCCTCATCCACCGACAACAGATCCTGCAGTTCCTGAAGCTCGGTTCGGCTCAGCTTCCGCAGATAGTATTCCGATATCAGATCAGTTTTAGCATATGTATGACTCATCATATCTCCGACTGCGACAACCGGAACTCCACACATTTGCGCAGCCCCAGCTTCATACGCTTAAGCATCCCGTAAATTCCCTGAACCGAACGCCCGATTGTTTTCGAAATCTGGGAGCAGTCGAGTTCTTCAACATAGCGCATCTGCATTATACGCTTCTGTTTTTCCGGCAGTTTTTCCACACAGTTTTTAAGCGCAATCTGGCGCTCGGAAATCTCCTCGTTTTCGTACGAGGTATAAAGCGGCATAAAATCTTCAAGGAGTTCGAAACTGATATTGGCGGCTTCCCGACCTTTGGTTCGGTAAAACCGCTGGATCTGATTCCGTGCAATGCCCATGAACCAGGGTAGAGCCGGACGTTCCGTATCATAAGTGGAGGCTTTCTTGGCCACAACAATGGCGATTTCCTGAAGAATATCCTCGGTGGCATGATAATCGCGCGTTGCGGAAAAAATATACCCGCGCAACCGGCCCTGGTCCGCATAGAACCGGCGTAGCAGTATTTCAATTAAAACAGCTTCCGTCATAACGCTCCCTGTTAGATGCTTATGGCCACTTATTCACCATTAATTCACATAAAAGCGAACAATTAGTCACGGAAAAGCCTGAATTACCGCATCGCCTTTCCAACCCTCAACCTCCCCGCCCATGTGCCGCCGATCATTCCAGCCCGTCACACAGCCTCGCTCGTTTTCTCCCATGATGCACAGGGACTCTCGATTCATACACAATCTGCGGATCTCCGGTCTTCACCTCATGCCCTAGAGCCTCGATCAGCTCCTTGCGGCCGTTCACCTGCAACGGCGAAACCCGGCATCCCTAAAACCAGAAGAACAGCGTAATTTTTCATACATTCACGTTAGCAAAAGGTTGAATCCGGAACCACTCGCATCTATTTTTCTGCCATGAAAAACATGATTAATCCGGCGGCACTCAAAACCGCGGCCGCAGAGCTGAAAGCCATGCGCTCGAAATCCCGGGTCAAATGCGGCATCATTCTCGGCTCCGGCTGGGGCAAAGCCGTCGAGGATTTTGACGGCATCGAAATTCCCTACGACCGCATTCCCGGCCTCGGTAATACCGGTGTGGCAGGGCATGCCGGTAAACTACTCTGCACCGACGTGAACGGTATGGAGGTTTTTATTTTCCAGGGTCGCCGTCACTGGTATG
Source organism: Verrucomicrobia bacterium S94 (assembly GCA_004299845.1). Lineage (NCBI taxonomy): Bacteria > Pseudomonadati > Verrucomicrobiota > Verrucomicrobia bacterium S94. The sequence continues at coordinate 2,053,389 of CP036201.1, forward strand.
AAGGCGAAGGCTGGACGCCGGTCATTCTTCCCGTTTATCTACTGAAAGCAATGGGTGCCGACACGGTTTTGCTGACCAATGCCTCCGGCGGCATTCGCAAAGACCTTGCCCCCGGCACACTCGTCGCCCTTTCCGACCACATCAACCAGATCGGCTCCAATCCGCTTATCGGGCCGCATCTTCCGGAGCTTGGAACCCGCTTTCCCGACCAGAGCGAAATTTACCGCAAACCGTTGCGCGAAAAACTGCTCAAAGCAGGTGCCGATGCCGAAGGCGTCTATATTGCCACCTCCGGCCCCTCATTCGAAACCCCTGCCGAAATTCGGCAATACCAATCCATGGGCGCGGACCTCGTTGGAATGTCCACCGTACCGGAAGCAACAGTTGCCAATGCCATCGGTCTGCAGGTAGCCGGTCTCTCCTGTGTCTGCAACTGGGCTGCCGGAATTGCACAGCATCCCCTCACCCACGAAGACGTCAACAATACCGCCCACGACACCATGCCCCGCATGAAATCCACCATTGCCAGATTTATCAAGGATCTCACCTGTGCCCCCTGAAGAGCTGATTCACCATGCGTTCCAGGCCCTGGAACATGCACATGCACCCTATTCCGGCTATGCCGTCGGCGCAGCATTGCTGTGCGAAGATGGAACCGTTTATTCCGGATGTAACGTGGAAAACGCCTCATACGGACTGACTAACTGCGCCGAACGCTCCGCGTTTTTTTCCGCCGTTTCCAACGGCCGGAAAACCTTCCGAGCCCTCGCTATTGCAGCGTCCAGAGCTCCGACGCCCTATCCGTGCGGGGCCTGCCGGCAGGTCCTCGCTGAATTCTGCGATCCCGGTTTTGAGGTCTATATCGCCGACGGCGACAGCTTCAGCACCATAACCCTCGGCGAACTGCTGCCCCATTCATTCGATTTTGGAGAATCCCATGCCTAAAACCCTGTATCTTGTCCGCCACGCCAAATCAAGCTGGGTCAACCCGAGCTACAGCGATTTCGACCGCCCGCTCAATGACCGCGGGCGACGGGATGCCCTGGAAATGGCCCGCAGACTGAAAGATAAAGGAATGCTCCCCGAAATCATCATCTCCAGCCCTGCCCGTCGCGCCATAGAAACACTGGATCAGCTTCTGCCAGAACTCTGCGTGGACAAAAAACAGGTGTTTATGCAGAAACGCCTCTATGAAGCCTCCAGCGAAACGCTGATCGAAATTATTCAGGCTCTGGATCATTCCATCCGGTCAGCCCTGGTTCTCGGCCACAATCCATCCATAACCCGGGCCGCGGAAAAACTGAGCGGCGAACCGGTTGGCCATCTGCCGACCAGTTCTGTTGCGGCCATTAAACTGGATTCCGACGACTGGAACCTGGCCGGCATCTGTGCCGCCGATCTGCTTTTTCTCGATTACCCGAAAACACAGACCTGAAACGACATCCTTTTGCCCAAACTTTTCAACAGATAAAGATTGCGTCGACGGAGGGGGATGTGTAGGTTCCTCGCCTTGATTTTTCACCAAATGAATTGAGGTTTGCCATGAGAATTAGAAGAGCAATGCGTAAAAAGCCGTTGCGCCGTCCGGTCAAAAAACCGCGTTTGAAGCGTTACCGCATCAAACAGCAGAAATCCCGTCTGGCGGGTGCCGGCTATACGGAAGAACAGCTGGTACACATGAACACCAAGGAGATTCGCGCAGCAATTCGCGAAACCGGTGCTTAAGCAGTACGCTGACTGAGTTTGAGAAAACGCTCCTGACCGGAGCGTTTTTTCTGTGTCAGGGGCATTGCAAGGAGATTGGTATGAAAAATATTGTGCTTGTAGGATTCATGGGCAGTGGAAAAACCTCGGTAGGCAAACTGATTGCTGAACAGACCGGTATGCCCCTGCTCGACATGGATTCCATCATCGAGGAACGTGCCGGTAAGTCCATCAATGAAATCTTTGCGGACGAAGGTGAAGCCCACTTCCGCAAACTGGAGCGGGAGCTGGTACAGGAGCTGGCTCAGACTGAAGGTAATATCATTTCCACCGGCGGAGGTATTGTCCTGAACCCGGACAACATTGCCGATTTTGAAAAATCCGGCCTGGTGGTCTGTCTACTGGTCGATGCGGAGTCCGTGCTCGACCGTGTCCGTAACGACGATACCCGCCCTCTCCTCGCCGGCGACAAGGAAAAAGCGATTGTTGAACTGCTGGAATCACGCAAACCGCTTTACGAAGCTGTGACCCATAAAATTAATACCAGCGGACGGCCGTTTCCGCCCGTGCAGACTGCGGCAGAAGTTATTGCTCTCTACAACACATTCAATTCTTGATATTCAAGGGACGAATACTGAAACTGTGGTGTATCTTAATCTGAACCACTCGGGGTACGTTAAATGAGCGAAGAGAAAAAAGAACAACAGGATTTTCTAAGCGGTCACGAAGCGCTGCTGAACAGTATCAACAGCAAAAAAGAGACGCCTCAGGAAGAAACTGAACCGGAAACTGAAAACTCTGAAAATCCGGCAAGCGAAGCCGCTGCGCAGAAACCGGCTGACGAACCGACCCGAACAGAGCCCGACTCAGAAGAAACTGAAAACAGCACGGCTGCTGCGGAAGAAGAAAAGTCGGAGCCGGAAGCGGAAGTTGTAGAACAGAAGGTTGTTCCTGAAGTTCCGCCGGTCGTGACAGAAGTCCCGGCAAAACCGGCCCCCAAAAAGAAAAAACCGGCCAATCATGAACAGGCCGTGAAACAGCGGCACGAAGCCGTGGAAAAAGCAGAAGTTAAAGAGGTTCTCAAGTTTTATCAGAAATACCTCAAACCGGCAGCGGCCGCGATCATTGTGATCTGCGTTGTCGTGATCGCTGTCAGCCTGGTGCGCAACAATCGCATCAAAAAAGTAGCGGCCGCCGATTCGGCACTCATGTCGGCCCGGACGGCCGCCGATTATCAGGCCATTCTCGAACAGTATGGCAACACCCCATCCGCTCCGATGGCACTGATGGGCCTGGCGCAAAGTAAATTCAATGATGCTCAACCGGCCGCTGCCGCCGAACTCTACGCCGATTTCGTTAAAAAATATCCGAAACATGAAATGACGGTTCAGGCGGAGTACAATGCCATTTCCTGCCTGGAAGCAGAGCGAAAATACGACGAAGCGGCGGCAGCATTTGCTGCATTTCAAAAGACCCACGAAAAATCACACCTCGCCCCGGTTGCACTGCTGGATCAGGGCCGTTGTCTCGAAGCAATGGAAAAATATACCGAAGCCAGACAGGTTTACGAAGATGTCCTGGCCTTCTATCCGGACAGCGGCTGGGCACAGCTGGCTCAGGACAATATCAGCATTATCGACAGCAAGTTGAAATAAACAGCGTCTTCAACAGCTGAAAAAAAGACAGGCAGGTGCTCATGGACCTGCCTGCTTTGTTTTCTGCTCCGATCCTGCTCTTTATTGTTCCTCGAATTCCTCATCTTCAAGCAGCAGCTCACGGGCACTGATGAGCGGTCCCGGGAACATTTCAAGAAATTCAGCATCATCCTCTTCATAGAGCTCAATCATCGAATCATAAGCGGCACGACCGTAGCGAAGGATCTGCCCGAGTTCCTGACTCTGCACATCCTGCAGTACAAAACAGAATTCCTCATCGGTCGAATCTTCTACATTCAGCAGCAAACGATGCGTTTTAGGATTAGCCTTTTCAGGATTCCGGGTAAAAATACTGTATTTCACATATTCCACTACGCGCTGATTCAATCCCTTTTCCAGCATGAAAATAAGCTCTACAAGTTCTACCCGCGTCAGTACCAGCCGCACATTGGGCGCCTCCTGCCCTTCCGGCATCTGTTCATACATGCGCTCCAGCGACTCCTCAAACTCGTCAAGGATTTCCTCCCGGCCCATTTCCTCGGTTTCGGGTACCCAGTGAATCAGCATCCCGAGCTTCGGATCATTATACATGAGCGGTTTATCCACCCTGAAATTCAGATCACAGCCTTTGCACTGAATACGGTTGAGCATATTCTGCATCAACGCATCCTTCAATTCCGGATCTGTCTTCACGTTAACAACATCATAAAGACGCACATCCTGCTTCGTCCCGCAGGAAGGACAGGTGATATTTACAGTTCTGCTGATACTCATAAAAAATTCCCTCTATCGCCGTTCAGGCGTTCATCATCCATAATAGCGTGATACTGATGCTCCAGGTCATCGATCTCCCGTTGCCAGAACAGTTCACTGCCCCAGTCCGGAAAGTTGGCCCGGAATTTAAAATCGTCAATCTGCGTACTGCACCACGACAGAAAATAGATAATACGCATTGCCCGCAGGATTTCAATCAGCCGCAACTGCCGGTCATCGAAATCCATAAACTGCTCATAGCCCTCCAGAATCAGATTGATTTCACCCCGCGTCTGGTTGGCGTGGCCGGGCAGCAGCAACCAGATATCCTGTACCGCCGGCCCCATCACCATATCATCAAAATCAATCACCATCAGCCCCTCGCCCGGCCGCTCCAGGATATTGGCACGATGACAGTCCCCGTGAATCCGCTGCAGCTCAACCCCCTCAAACTCGCGCAATGCTATCTCAACAATGCGTGATGTAACCTCCCTGAAACGACCGGTCTGATGCGATGACATAAAACCGCCTTCCAGCAGCATTTCAATTTCCGGAAGCGTTGTGGTTTCCGGATGCATCTGCAGTCGATGTTCAGCGGCACGCCCCCAGCCCGCCTGATGAATCCGTCCCACAAGCCGACCAAGCCGTAACCAGCCCTCATTATCGCAAAGATCCATTTCCCGGCCTGATTTTTTCGGGAAAACGGCATACAGAATCTTATCATACAAACCGATGGTTCCGCCATGCGCCAGCTCCAGCGGAGCCACCACCGGAATCTCCTCGGCCGCGCAATCGCGGACAAAATCGTGCTCATCCTGCAGAGCCGCACGCTCCCAGCGTCCCGGACGGTAGAACTTGGCAATAAGCTTCTCTCCGCCGACCGTTTCCAGTTCATAGACCCGATTGATATAACTTGGCAACGGCGCTGTAAGACCGGTTAACCGGCAATCCATGCCCGTTTCCACCGCATCGAGAATGCGATCAGGAGTCAGGTCGTCAAATGCACTCATACATCCAGAATCCGGAAGAGATGTTCTGCATCGTCAAATGAATCCACAACGATATCCGGTTGCTCTGCTTCAAGCATTTCGCGGGAGAACTGCCCGTTGCAAACCGCAACGGAGGTCATCCCGTTGACGCGCGCAGCCTCAATATCCGAGGGGGTATCCCCCAGCAGAAACGAACCCTCCGGATGACCCGCGCGTTCGAGAGCCAATGCCGCCATACGGTTACGGTCGCTGTCGTCGTCACCGAATCCGCCGATATCGGAAAAATAGCGTTCAAGTCCACCGTGCTTCAGTTTCAGATAGGCGGTCGTGCGGGTATTCCCCGAAACAAGACCGAGTTTCCACTGACCGCTAACGCGTTCAAGAAAACGGCCGACACCCGGAAAAACGATCGGCGGCCGCTCTTTCATGTTTTCATCGAGATAAAACGCCATGCGCTCAAAAAAAAGCGCCGTTTTCTCCTCCGACAACACCTGACCGTTTTCGCTGGCCAACCGCGCCAGTACACCGAGATCGGTGGCCCCTGAAAAATTAATATGATCTACCGATATCGATACGCCGAACGCATCAAAAAAGGCTGCCCCGAAAGCGGGGCGGCCGGAACCCTTTGCATAGAGCAGCGTGCCGTCGATATCGCAGAATATAAATCGGTCCTGCACCGCAGTCACCTGTCCTTAATCCACCAGATCGATCAGCTCGTTGATGGCGTCGGCTTCGGACTTGTTTTCCTTCGGCTTACGTTCAGCTTTCGGCTTGCAGTTATTGGTATTGTTGTCACCGCTATTGTTTTTCTTCTGGCGGCGGCGCTGCAGGCGGTTTCCACGTGAACGATTACCGTTTCCACCTTCGGCTCGGTCGTTTCCACCATCATCTCCACCGGTATCGAAAACTTTGCGGAAGGTGCTCACCCGCATCTTCTTCACCTGACTGCCAACCAGCTTTTCTGCAGCAACATTCCCGGAGATCAGTACAGCACCGGCCCCTTCGGACCGAACAGTTTTCGCAAGATATTTAGCATGATCATCCATTGAAGCACTGTACAACACTGTGATTTCTTCAAATTTTTTCCCGGCCGGGGCTTTGTTAAGCGGTGTGCCGGAGAGCACAGCAATGACACCCAGTTTTTCGCGCTGGGCAAAGCGTGCCAGGCGGCGAAGCATCTGCAGCTGATTACGCGGGGGAATCTTGCCCTTCTGGCCAATGGCCTCGTTGAGAGATACGACGTCGACAACCAGCACCGTACGGGCCGGTTTGAACAGGCTGAATAAACCCATATTTATTTCCTTTATATTGTCTTTTCATTTTTCCATGCACATGCATCGTCGTTCCGGCTGTAAGCGTCTGGTTGAGATTTACAGCGGTGGCGATGTGCTGCCGTGCGGTTAAAGTTCCGGAAAGTACCCCAACCCATAAGGCGGCGCAAGCCCCGATTTTCCGAGGTCCCGGAGCGGAATCCGGCTGTTGGCCGGAAATTCCATGTCCGTTTTTACGCCTGCGTCAGTTAAAAGGCGAAGAATAAGGAGTTTTACAATACGGTTCCAGAAGGAATGACCGTATTCTTAGGAATAACCATGATTCCGTCACGAATCCAGTACAGATCAGTCCGCTCATTCTCGGGTTTCCCTTCAGGAGAAAGAATGACATTGTCGCCGATGCGGACATTTTTATCGATAATCGCATTTTTCACCCGGCAGTTTTTTCCAATTCCGATGGGAATACCGGAAGGATCATCCACCTGCCCGTGCTCGTAATAATCAGCGCCCATCAGGATCGAATCTTCAACAATCGAACCTTCCCCCACCAGAGCCCGCAGACCGACCACACAATGGTCCACCCGCTCACCGGAAATAATGCATCCATCGGACAGCAAACACCGGCTGAGGTTGCACTGATTGATCTTCGAAGGCGGCAGATACCGCATCCGGGTGTAGATCACCTTGCTCATATCATAAAACGAAAACTGCGGCAGCGGATCGGTCAGCGCCAAGTTGGCAGCCCAGAACGAACGAATAGTTCCGATATCCTCCCAGTAATCTTCGAAAATATAGCTGTATACCTTAAAATTTTCAATGGCACCGGGAATAATGTGTTTCCCGAAATCCGACTCATCACAATTGCAGAGCAGCTCCCGCATCACATTCATATTGAAAACATAGATCCCCATACTGGCCAAATAGGTATCATCATCACGCGGCGCTCTCAACGCCTCCAGCAGCTCTGCATCATCCGGTTTCTCAGCAAACTGAACAATCCGGCCATCTTCTTCGGTTTTCATGATACCCAGCGATCCCGCCTCATCACGCGAAACCGGCTTGGTGCTGATCGTCAAATCAGCTCCTTTGTCAATATGCTCATTAATCATTTCCTCCAGGTCCATGCGATAGAGCTGATCCCCCGAAAGAATAACCACAATATCCGGAGCCTCATCGCGGAAATAACGCATGGAACGCCGTACCGCATCGGCCGTACCCTGAAACCATCCGGCGGAATCCGGTGTCTGCTCCGCCGCCAGAATACGGACATGCCCGCCGCTGAACTGATCAAAGCGATACGTGTTTCCGATATGCTGATGCAACGAAACACTGTTAAACTGGGTAAGCAGAAAAATATTCCGTATGCCGCTGTTAATACAGTTGCTGATCGGAATATCGACCAACCGGTATTTCCCCGCAATCGGAACGGCCGGCTTCGCCCGTTCCGCCGTCAGCGGCTGGAGGCGGGTACCAGCTCCCCCGCCCAGAATAAGTCCCACAACGTTCATTCACCATCCCCTTGGGTTAATTACCGAGGCATAAATCAAGCATAGGAGAAGTGAGTATTTTTGCGAAACAAAAGAAAATAAAAATAATCGCTTGCCTCGCTCAGGCCTCTTCTGTAAAACATGCGCTCCTTTCACGGGAAAGACCTCATCAAACGGTTCGTGAAATGAAAATTTTTGGTCCGGTAGCTCAGTCGGTAGAGCATTTGACTTTTAATCAAAGGGTCCTGGGTTCGAGCCCCAGCCGGATCACCATATTAAACCCCGTTATCAGCAATGATAGCGGGGTTTTTGTTGATAGACTCCAGGCTCGCCCATGCTTGGGCACGGAAAATTGCGGAATGTATCAAACGCACTCCGCACTTTTCGAAAAAAGCTTAAGTCCGTCAACATAGCGATCCGTAATACGAGCCCCGGTCGGACCTTAAACTTTGTAAATGATCTGCTCTACCGGACTTTTTACAGTGCCAATCACTTTGCAGGCATGGTCCCTTCAATCCGGTACTTTATTTGAAATTGTGTTATACCAAACGTTAAAACTATCCGGTATAAATTTGATCTCTCGCAGAGCAACTGTGTCATAACTCAACCTTTATTTCTGCTTTTCTAAGTTCGGACTGCATGTGGATGAGCATTTTCCTCATCCCTGCGACCATTGCACATTTATAGGGTTTCCCGCGCGATTGGAGTCCATCGGTATAGGCTTTGATTACAGGATTATACATCGCTGCAGTTCCGGTCCCCATATACAGCGCTTTTCTGACCTTCGCACGCCCGCCTTTGATTTTTCGTTTTCCTTTAAATCTGCCGCTGTCTCTGTTGTAGGGGGCAACGCCGGCGAGAGCAACGAGTTCATTTCTGCTGAGCATCGTGATTTCACCGAGGAAGGCCATGATCATCCATGCGCTAACTTCGCCAACACCTTTGATGGCAGTGAGACAGGATAAACAGGCCGACAGACTCTCATCGGATTTGATCAGTTCCCGGATGCGCTTCTCAATGGCTGTAATTTCTTTTTTCAGGACATTGAGCATGCGTTTGATAGAGGCATGGATGAAGTCCGGGGAGTTCCGGATCCGGTTCTTTTCCCGTGCACCCTGTTCTTTAAGGTGATCGCGCCTGTCGAGCAGGGCGATCAATTCCCTGCGCCGACTCGATACCGGAGCTGCAGGACGTAATTCCTTACTTTTTGCGAACTTGAGGATTACATCCGCATCGATCGGATCGGTCTTGGCCTGTATGCCTTCACTGGCCGCAAATGCCCTTATCCGGGCTGGATTGGCCCTGCAGATCGGTATATCTGCTGCATGCATGCTCTCCAGCAACAGGCGTTCGTATCCGCCCGTTGCCTCACAAACAACAAAAGGCAGCTGAGCAGCTCTGGCTGCTTTAATTAAACGGGCAATGCCTTTTTTAGTGTTCGGGACATCAAAAGATCGTTCATCCGTCTGGATTTCCAGCGATTCTTTGCTAACGTCAACCGCAATCAGGGTTAATTCATGTTTCATGGTTTTTCTCCGTCTTGTAGAGGTGAGCTCAAAAGGCTCTGTCAACTGTTTGAGATAAAACCGGAGCAGCTTCGGAGGATCCCTGCTCTGCGATGAACGCTGCCTCCGGCAGGTTCTGGGCGCTGAATGATCTCTTCCGAAACCCCGCCGAGCTTTTCGTCAAAAGCTCGGCGGTTCCCTGGTGCTCCTCAGCTTACTTAACTGAGGAGCTTTTTTCCTCCCCTTTCTCCGACGAGTAATGGTTCCCATTCTCGAAAGGGGAAAAAGCTCAAATGATGTTGGGATAAACCTACAAGGCGCTGAGGACGCAGAGAAATTCAGTCATAAAGGGCTCCGCGCGCTCTGCGTCGCTGCGCGGAATAACGCTGTCGTTAAGACCGGAATGTTGTAGTAAATGGTATTAATTGCGCATTATGACAGCCAATAGAACGGTATATTCGCCCGCTCTTATTTGCGGGATAAAATCATCTCTGTTCGCAGAAATCGCATTTCGGCGCACTTTATCATAGACGTCAGAACTTTCACTCCGGCGGACTTCACATGAAAAAATTACAGCCTGAGCGGTGCTGTATCGATACAGCCTCACCCGGTCTTAGCGCACCGGGACTAAGACCGGCATACATCTCATCGGCAAAGGCGACTATTCAGATTCAGCTTTAGGAGTTCGCCCCATGAGATCAATAACCGCTTCACGGGGATCTTTCCCTTTGTGGACAACAGCATTCACCTGATCGGTAATCGGAACCGGCACACCTTTTTCTGCAGCCAGCTTGGCAGCGGCCTGGCAGTTCCACACACCTTCGGCCACCATTTTCATCGAGGCCATAATATCCTCTAACGTTTCTCCTTTTCCGAGCCGCTCGCCCACCCCGCGATTGCGCGAATGCCGGCTCATACAGGTCACCATCAGATCACCGATACCACTAAGCCCGATAAACGTTTCCGGTTTCGCACCAAGCGCTGTACCAAGGCGGGTAATTTCAGCAATACCGCGGGTCATCAGCGCCGCTTTGGTGTTATCGCCGAAACCCAGCCCGTCAGAAATCCCGGCCGCTACAGCCACCACGTTTTTCAGTGCACCGCCGAGTTCCACACCGATAACATCGTCAAGCGTGTAAACACGGAAGGTGTCATTGACAAACAGCTTCTGAATCCGCTCGGCCACGGCATGATCTTTAGCGGCAATCGCCACCGCACACGGGACACCACGTGCAACCTCTTCGGCATGGCTCGGCCCGGAAAGCACCGCCACATCGCGCCCGAGAATTTTTTCAGCCACTTCACTCATACGCTCATAGGTTTCTTCATCGAGCCCCTTGGTGGCACTCACGATGAGGGCGCTTTCAGGCAGATAGGGTTTGAATGCCTTAACCGTGTCCTTGTAATAGCGCGACGGAACAACAATCACCACCAATTCAGCTTCTTCCACCGCATTTTCATAACTGGAAGTCCAGCGGATGGAATTCGGCAGCTTGACGCCCGGAAGATAGTTAACGTTCTCTTTGAAAATGCGCATTTCATCCACATAACTTTCGAAGGGTCCCCAGACGGTGACCTCGTGTCCGTTGCGATCCAATACCATGGCCAGAGCCGTGCCCCAGCCTCCGTCTCCGATTACGGTTGCTTTCATGCGGATTTCTCCTTTTTCTTTCCAAAACGATTTTCAGTTCCATTGATCAGTCGTTTAATATTGGCACGATGTAGCCATATAACCAGAACTGCCAGAGTGCTTAATGTAACACATATGATCCGACTGTCTTTAAAAAACCAGACACTGATACCGACAGCCAGAGCCGCCAGAATCGAAGCCAACGATACAATACGAGAAAGAAGCAGGCTGATCAACCAGACCAGAAAACCGATCCCGACCGATGCGGGAGCCACACCGAGCAGCATTCCCGCACTGGTGGCAACCCCTTTCCCGCCCTTGAATTTAAGGTAAACCGGAAAACTGTGCCCCAGAATCGCCACCGTGCCGAACAGAACACCATAATCCGCATCAAGATAACCAATCATCGGAAAAACAAAAGAAGGAATGAATCCCTTAAGCGCATCAAGCAGAAAAGTGAATGTTCCCCATCCCCTTCCAACCACTCGAAAGACATTCGTGGCACCGATATTTCCGCTGCCCTTTTCACGGATGTCCACCCCCTGCGATTTCGCCACCAGCAGTCCGAAAGGGATCGCGCCGAAAAAATAGGCTGTTATGGTCAGTATTGCTATGGTCATTTAACCGTCTTCTTTCTGCCGCAGAACGAAAATGCTCTGCAAATCTTCATTCGCATATGAATTACCGTTGAAATCATTCCCCGAAAAGCCATCGACCCAGATTTTTGAGTTCTTTTTTGAGCTCTTCATCCTCCCCGATTTCCTTCACCTCATCTCCGAGAATATCGACAATCGTATCTGATACGGTCGGAGAGGACGCGTTTGTAGCGGAAGGATCTCCGCCTGCCAAATCCTTTAAAACCTTCTTCACACGTTCATTCTCGCCTATTTCCGGAACAACTTCACCCAGCGCTTCCACGGCGGCATCGACATTCGTCGGCACGTCAGAGGGATCTATTCCGTGTTTTTCAGCCTGCCCTTTAACCCATGCATTCAACAGCGAACCGGCATTCCGGCCGATCGCCGACATCAGAGCGCCCTGAAAATCGCCGCGTGGTTCACGGAGCGTGCCCGTAACAGGAACCGACAGCTCGAGCGATTCCACTGTCGCCATACCTCCGAGTTTTCGGGAAAGTTTATCCTCCAGTTCAATTTCACGCATGGCCATTCTGATCGCGGAATCCACAAAACGATGATCACGCACCTGAAGAAGCGGCTCAATGGAAAAAGGCTCCGGCCGAATCCCGGCCCGTTTCCAGAGCGATTCCAGCGAACGCGGATCAATCTCCATGACCTTACCGAATAAATCAAAGGAAAGCTGCTCCACATCCCGCACAGGCGCAAGTCTCAGGTTCAGCGTTGTGACATAACTGTTGTGATCATTCCCCAGACTGCCCTCAATAACAGCCCCTCCCCAGGGTGCGGCAGAGTCGGAAAGCGTGGAAAGATTTGCCGCTTTCAGGTTGAGATCCAGCACGACATCCAGCTGATCCAGTTGAAAATCAATATACCGCACCTTCGCATCACAGACCATGCGCTCGAACAGCAACTCAGGCAACGGTTTCTCCGGTTTCGGCGCAACAGATTCCCGCCCGGGTGGCGGCTCCGTTTCAACCGGCTGTTTTCCGGACTCCGGAATACCGGTGGGCTCAGCCGGGGATGCAGTCGCTACCTCCAGTCCCTCTTTCAATCTGTTGAAATTGATTTCGCCATCCTCATTACGGATCACATTGACGACAGCATTTTCGACCTCGACGTATTTCACCACAAGCGGCTTCTGCAGCAGCATGGACTTAACATCGACTTTCACATTTATACGTTCAACCGAAGCCAGATTCTCCAGCAGAAACCCTTCCGGATTACGCACTTCAACATCGTCGAGATGCAGCATGCCCTTTGCCGCATTGATGGACAATCGCCCTACCCGGACATCAATACCGATTTCGGCTTTGATCCTCGGCAGCACCACCTCACGCATTGTTTTTGTCAGCCCAAACAGCATCACCAGATGAAAGATGATTAAAATCACCGTCCCCAGCCCGAACACCAATCCCAGAACTTTAAACGTCGCCTTCATAAATCAGTATTCGACCATACTAGAGCCCGGCATATTCACCACCAGAAAAACTACAAACCGACCGCCAGCGCCAGCAACTCCCGGCCGAGCTCTGAATTCTGCGCAACCAATCGCAGCTCATCATGGTCCTTTTCAACGAAATTCCGGGCCTCAAGTTTTCTGAGATGCCGATAGAGCGCCTGCGGAGAAATCCCGGTTTTCACCGACAGCTCCAACTCCGACAATGCTCCCCTGGAAAGCTCCCGAACAATCGCAATCCGTCTATCGTGCGTAAACGCCGTAACCAATCTGATTACCGCCGGCACCGGCATATAATCATCATACGCACTGCGCAATGCAGCAAGCAACCGTTCCGCCCCCGCAACCTCCGGATTAGCCTGCGGACGGTACAGTACGAAATTTTTCTGGCGGCGCGGCAGAATCAGCCCCCGGGCATTCAGAGCGCGCAGATAGACACTGGTACACGGCTCCGTTAATCCCACCGCTTCCCCCAGATGAGTCACACCGGATTCCCCGGCCTGAAACAGCCTCCACAGCAGATACAGCCGCTTTTCATTTGCCAGCACTCTGCATGTGCGCCAGAGGGATGGATGTAAATCTGTCATCATGTTCTCCATATATTTCACACATTATGATGTATGAAATAACAGATTATCAATAAAACAATATATTTTATAAACTTCACACATCATAATGTATGAAAATACAACTCACCTTTCCTTCTTCCCTGACAAACGTGGATTGCACCCTGCCTCCAATCCCTCTATCTTTCTCCGCATGGGATTGTTCGAGAAAAAATTTACGATCGTGGTGGCGTGTAAGGCGAATATTACCCGGAGCGCATACCTGCATGGCTATATGGAACAGTACCTGAAGGAAAACTATCCATATGCCCGGAAAAAAATCCGTATCAAGTCGGCCGGTGTACGGGCGCGGCGGGGCAGTTCGGCCAATTCGGTCGTAAAACATGTGGCGAGAATCCATGGCTTCAGTCTGAAAACACACCGTTCCGATCCCTTCACAAAAAAACTGGTGAAGGAGGCAGACGTTATTCTGGTGATGGAACAGTGGCAGAAAGAGGAATTGCTGGAGCGCTACCCTAAAGCGGGGGATAAAATCTTCCGCATGATGGAATATCTGTGGCACGACGATCCGGCGGATATCCGCGACATTCCCGACCCTACCGGACAGAATACGAATGATTTTGAAGAGTTCATCGAGGTCGCTCACGCCGAAGTCGAACGCATTTTCCGAGAACTGGGACGGGAAGGCATTATTTAAAGGCCGCTCACATAAACCCAACATTCGGCGGGAAGAGTTGACTCAATCAAACGAGGCTCATTGATCATGAAAATATTATTTATTTCGGCCGCTCTGCTCGCCGGATCCATCCTTGCCCACGAAGGCGTACACGCTATGCGGCACTGGGAAATTCCGAGTCCGGATCCGGATCGGGTTTTTCTTACATTCAGCGGCGATCCGGCCACCTCACGGGCGGTCACGTGGCGGACAGACCAAACCGTCAGAAAAGCTTATGCCGAAATTGCGCCGGCCTGGGGAGAACCGGGGTTTATCCATAAAGCCATGCGGATCGAAGCAGAAACCGAAGTGGTTGAACTGAGCCGGATCATCAACAAAGACCGCGATCCCGTTCATTACCACAGTGTCGTTTTTCAGAATCTGGAACCCGAAACGCTTTATGCCTATCGCGTGGGCGACGGCAAGGACCGCTGGTCCGAATGGATTCAGTTTAAAACCGCTTCGGACAGGGAAAAGAATTTCCGCTTTGTCTATTTCGGAGATGCGCAGAATGATGTCTTCAGCCGCTGGTCGCGGGTCATCCGAATGGCGCACCAGACGGCACCGAATGCTGCATTTGCATTGCATGCCGGCGACCTGATCAACCACGCGAACGCCGATCCGGAATGGGCCGGCTGGTTCAAAGCCGGCAGCTACCTGCACGCGCAGTGGACCGGTGTCCCCGTGATTGGCAACCATGAATACAGTCCGGTGGGCGGTGCCAGCCGGGCCAATAAAACCATGTCCGCACTGTGGCGCCCCCAGTTCACCCTCCCGGTTGATGAATCCCTGCCGGATTCACTGAAGGAAACCGTCTATTCATTCGATTATCAGGGCGCGCGTTTTATCATCCTGAACTCCTGCTCCGAAAATACGGTCCAAACCCGGTTTCTTGAAAAAGAGCTGAAGAAACCCGGTGCACGCTGGAAAATCGTCTCTTTTCACCATCCGGTATTTGCCCCCGGCGGACGGACAAATTATAAACCGGAAGACCGCGAAGCCTGGCTGGATCTGTTTGCCGAATACAATGTGGATCTGGTGCTGCAGGGTCATGACCACAGCTATCTGCGCGGCCAGGTTCCAGCCCTTGAAAAAAACGGACAGCCATCCAATAATTTCCAAACGCTCTATGTGGTCTCCGTCAGCGGACCCAAACAATACCCGACCAACAAAGATTTTCTGAAGCAGTATGAACCGGAACACTATAAACCGGTTCGCCGCGGCGAAAACTCTCAGTTCTTCCAGGTTATCGAGGTGGACATCGACGAACTCATCTATGAAGCCTATACTGCGACCGGCGAGCTGTATGACCGCGCCGTGATCCGCAAAAATCATGAAAACGGCAAAAAGGAAATCCGGCAGGATTTTGAAGACATCGAATCGCGCACTATGCAGAATACCATTGAGTATTCAAAAAAAGATCTGTAGCAGATTCAACTAAACCGCACACATCCGGTCCATAGAAAGAGTTTGCGGGAGCCGTTCCTGAAAGGTACGGTTTCCTGAGCTTTTATCATGGAGATCTGTATGAAGAGTTTGTTGCGCGTCGGCCTTTCTGTTTTCACTGTTTTTCTTTTCACCCGGCCGCTTTCGGCCAAAGAATTTCTGGATCCGGATACGATCAGGAAACTGGCCGCCGATGTCACTGCCGAAAAATATCCCGATGCCGATGAGGTGCTGGTGGATGACGTGATCGAAGTCGAATATCAGGAGGATGGAACCTCCGATTCCTGGGATGACACCGCAGTTAAAATTATCACCGAAAAAGGCAAACGTAATAACCGCACCATGACACTCGGTTTCGATGTCGCTTACGGCACCAACTATTTCACCCGGGTCCAGCTGCTCAAACCCGATGGATCCATCGTTGAAATCGACCCCGAGGCCAACAGCAAGGTAATGACTGATCCGGGACAGATGAATGCCAACATCTACAATCCGAACTCCAAGCGCCTCACCCTCTCCATTCCCGGTCTCGAAGTCGGTGATACGCTGCGCTATGTCATCCGCCGCCAACACCACAAGACCATTGTTCCCGATTCTTTCAGCGACTATCAGACCTTTGAAGGTCCCACACCCTATGAACGGATGACCTATCGCATTATCGCCCCGAAATCGCGTCCGCTCGCAAAAATTGCACTGAAAGACGAAATTCCCGGCACGGTGGAATTTTCCGAACAGAAGAACGAACAGGATGACCGGATTATCTACACCTGGAAAGTTAAAGATGTCCCGCGCATGTTTGATGAACCGGATATGCCGACCCGCTACACGGTCGTTCAGCGCCTGCTCGTCAGCACCATAGAGAGCTGGGAGGATCTTTCCAGATGGTACTGGGAACTCTGCCTTCCCCGACTGAAAACCACCCCGGAAATGAAGGCCAAAGCCGCAGAGCTCGTTGAAGGGCCGAAACAACGCAGGAAAAAATCAACGCCGTTTTCAATTTTGTTTCACAGGAAATCCGCTACATGGGCATCACCACCGAAGACGAAGCCCCGGGCTATGAACCGCACGACGTCAGTATGACTTTTTCCAACCGCTACGGTGTCTGCCGCGATAAAGCCGCCCTGCTCGCCGCCATGCTGCGCGATGTGGGTGTAGAAGCCTTTCCGGTCATCATCATGGCCGGCCCGAAAAAAGATGAAGAAGTACCCCAGCCCTTTTTCAACCACGCCGTTACCGCCGCGCTGGATGATGACGGAAACTATATTCTGATGGATTCCACCGACGAAAATACAAAAGATATTTTCCCGACCTATCTGCAGAATATGAGCTATATCGTCGCCCGCCCCGAAGGCGACACTCTTCGGACCTCCCCGATCATCCCGGCGGAAGACAATCTGCTCACCATCAGTTCTGCCGGCACGCTCGATAAAGCCGGTAATCTTGAAGCGCAGAGCACCATGGTTTTTGAGGGAATCAACGACACCGCCTACCGCGGCTATTTCTCGAAAATCAAACCGGAGGAACGCCGCCGCTTTTTCGAAGGCCACATTAAACGCTCCATGCCGACGGCCGAACTCCAGTCTCTGGAAATTCTCCCGGCTGAGCTGCGCGACACTACACAGCCGCTGACGGTCAAACTTACATTCTCCGCCGATAATCTGCTCGTCGAAGGCGAAACCAAGAAAATGCTGTCTCTTCCAAGGCTTGGCAGCTCCCTGGGCTATGCCAATTTTCTGATCGGACAGACCGGCCTCGAAAAACGGGAATACCCGCTCTACACCCGCATGACCGCCGGTATCCGGGAAACTCTGGATCTGCGCATTCCAGACGATGTCGGCACCCTGAACATTCCCGACTACCAGACAATTGATAACAAGGAACTGACCTGGAAGATGAATGTTTCCCAGCAACCGGGAATGCTGTCGGCCGCCAACACCTTTCTCATGAATGCGGTTGAGTTCACCCCCGAGCAGTATCTGGTGCTGAAGGACAACCTGAAAGCGATCGAATACAATCTGCGCAAAAAACTGATTCTCGATGTACCGCCCCCCGGAAAAACAACCGAGCCCGATGTACGTATTCTTTCCCGCGACATCAACATTGATCTCGAATCGCCCGGTGTCTGGAAAGAGACCCAGCGTTCCCGTATTGAAGTTCTCACCTACGCCGGAAAAAAAGCGAATTCCGAAATCAAACTCGCTTATAATCCCGCCTGGCAGCACATCGAACTGACCGAGGCAAAAGTGACACTCCCTGACGGAACCGTAAAACTGCTGAGTAAAGACGAACTCAATATTATGGATGCCGGATGGGTATCATCAGCCCCGCGCTATCCCGCCGAAAAACTGCTGGTCGCCAATCTGCCCGGCGTGGAAATCGGTAGCATACTCGAATATGAATTTGTATCAACGGTTGACGGGAAACCCTACTTTTCCACCATACAGTCGTTCAATGCCCACGAGCCGATCGACCGCAAAACAGTGACCGTCAATGCCCCGGCCGATCTCGACCTTAAGATCCGCAACACCGGCATCAATGAAACCCGCACCGAGAGCAATGGAACGGTGACCTATGTCTGGGATGCCGAGAATCAGCCTGCCGTTGAAAAAGAAGAGGCCCTGCCCCCGTGGCACACCTTCAATCCAGTGGTCGCCATGGCATCGAGCGACTGGAAAACCTATGGAAACCGGATCCGGGAGGCGCTGCTGCAGCATACACTCAACCAAACCGACAGCGTTGCGCTGGCAGAAAAACTCACCGCCGGCTTAAAAACCGAAACCGAAAAGGCCACGGTCCTCCGGAACTGGCTGGCTGAAAATGTACGGCAGGCCGGTCCCGCACTGACGCGCCTTCCGCTCTCCGCACTCAGTACAGCCGATACCACTCTGACCGACCGCTATGGCAATAACGCCGATCGCATGATCCTGCTGTTCACCCTGCTGAAAGCTTCGGGATTCGAACCTGAATTTGTCCTGTCGGGCAATATCTCCCTGATTCCCGAAGCGGCAGAACTCCAGCTCGCAATTCCGGCACGCAACGCCTTCAGCAAAGTACTGTTGAAAGTCGATATCGACGGAGAAACAACCTTCATGGGCGGTGAATCGCAGTATGCAGAACTGGGAACAACCGCCTACAACCGCCGGGCCTATCTGGACCTCCGGGAGGGACACATTGACACCATTAAAGTCGACAGCGAAAAAGCGGACCGCGGACATCATATTTATGACATCTCGATGACTGCAGACGGAACGGCTTCCATCAAGCAGACCGCCATTCAGCAGGGCACCGCCTTTGAAGGTTTCCACCGGGGCTATGCGGAAATCACCCCGGAAAAACGGCGCCGCCATTATCTCGAAATGATCAACGCGGTATCCCAGTCAGCAAAGGCCGCCACCGAACTGATTACCGATTACACAACCTATCCCGGTAAACTGGAATATGCCGTGACGGCCGAACGCTATGCGGTGACGGATGGAGAATATCTCTATTTTTCGGTGCCGGGCGGACTGGGCGGCCTCCTCTCCTACCGTTCCAACGAACGCACCCTGCCGCTGGCCTGGGGTAATTATGTCGACAGCATCATTGAGTACAGCATTACCCTTCCGGAAGGATATGAACCGGCCATTCTGCCACGCACCTTTTCCTGGCAGGCCCCGCAGGGTGCCGGACTCGTTGAAATTGCCGTGGAATATTCAGAAAAGAATCATACGATCCGCATGGTGCAGATGGCCGACCTCAAACCGGCCCTCATTCCGGGCAAGGATTTCCCTGACATCATCCAGGCAATGAAAAAGCTGGCACATCCGGATATGCGTACTATTCTTCTGAAAAAGACTAAGGAGTAGGATGATGAAACTGCACTGGCTTCAGCACGTTCCGTTCGAAGGTCTGGGCTATATCGAAGACTGGGCAGAAGATCAGGAGTTTTCGATTACCTGCACCCGTCTTTATGACGATGACGACGAGTTTCCCGATGTGGATGATTTCGACTGGCTGATCGTTATGGGCGGCCCTATGGGCATTTTCGATTATAATGATTATCCCTGGCTTACCGACGAAAAGGAATTTATCGAGACCGCACTTGATGAGGAAAAAACCGTGATCGGAATCTGCCTCGGAGCCCAGTTAATGGCCGATGTGCTCGGCGCCGACGTATACCCGGGGCCCCGGAAGGAAATCGGTTGGTTTCCCATCACCCGCTCCCCCGAAGCCCCCGACCTGATTCCGGAAAAAATGACCGTATTCCACTGGCATGGCGACACCTTCAGCCTTCCCGATGGCGCGATCAGACTCGCCACCAGCGAACCCGGAATTAATCAGGGCTTTATATACAACGACCACGCCGTCGCCCTCCAGTTTCACATGGAAATCACCGAAGACAGCATCGAAGCTCTCATTCAGGAATGCGGAGACGAACTCACAGACGCCCCCTATATCCAAAGCCCGGAAGAAATGAAACGCGGCCTTTCAAATATTAAAAATGTTAATGCCGCAATGAAAAACCTGCTCGACACCCTGCTCTGAACCACGCCCTCTCTGCATACGCTCCGCTCAGTCCAGTCGGCATCGAATCAGCGAGTACACATCAGATACCGGCTCCCCCATTGCGGATAAGCCGTTCACACAGTTGACAGCTTCAGGCCGCCTTTGTTACCTTTCATGACAAATTAAGGATTTGCTATGAAATTTGGTATTATCGGTCTCGGCAACATCGGCCGGGTTCACGCAAAAAATATTCAGGACGGTTTAGTAGAGGACGCAGAACTGGTTGCAGTGGCGAACCTCCCGATCGAATCTACAGACGATTTCAGAAAACAGGGTATTGCCTGTTTCGGCGATGCATCGGAATTGATTGAATCCGCATTGTGCGAAGCTGTGATTGTTGCTCTTCCAACTCACCTGCACGCCCCCATCGGCATTCAGGCCCTGGAAGCAGGACTGCACCTGATCATGGAAAAACCGCTGGCCTGTCATAAGGCCGAGGGCGAGCGCATTCTCGCGGCCCTTCAGCGCGACGACCAGATTGCATCACTAATGATGAACCAGCGCACTCACCCCTGTTATGTCCGGATCAAACAATGGATCGATGAAGGTGCTCTGGGTGAACTGCAACGCGTTTCTTGGACTATGACCAACTGGTTCCGACCCGAAATCTACTATGCATCAAGTCCCTGGCGCGCAACCTGGAAAGGCGAAGGCGGCGGCGTTTTGATGAATCAATGCCCTCACAATATTGATGTGCTCCAGTGGCTCGTCGGTATGCCCGCAAAAGTCCGGGCACACTGTTCTTTCGGCAAATACCACAACATTGAAGTGGAAGACGAAGTGAATGCCTATTTTGAATTTGCAAACGGAGCAACCGGCCAGTTTTCCGCCAGTACCGGCGAATGTCCCGGTACCAACCGGCTCGAAATTGTCGGAGATCGCGGAACTATCATCACCGACGGCAATGAAGTCAAACTGATCCGCACCGAAGAGTCTGTTTCCGCGTTCAGCAAAACCACAGATGAAATGTTCGGTACCCCCGAAACCTCTGAGGAGATTTACCGGCCTGCGGAAACCGTCAACCAGCATGCCGCTATTTTAAACAACGTTGTAAAAGCCGCCAAAGGGGAAGCGGAACTGATAGCCCCCGCGGCCGAAGGGCTCAACTCGCTCGAGCTGGCGGGAGCCATGATTTATTCCACCTGGACTGAGGATGAAGTCAGCCTGCCGCTCGACGGCACAGCCTATGAAAAGATCATTAACGAAAAAATCGCCCGGTCCAAACCCCGTGAGGTCGTTCAAACCGAGGCCAAAGTGGATATGTCCAAATCCTATCGATAGAGAGTATATATGAGTAAACATCAGATTTCCAGCGGGGCGGATTATGCCCCGACCGCCGAAGCCGAAAAAGTGGTTGGACCGGGCGAGTTCATCTTCGCCTCAGCCTTCCTTGATCATGGCCATATTTACGGACAGACCAACGGTCTCCGCGACGCCGGAGCCACGTTGAAATGGGCCTATGATCCCGATCCGGCCCGGCTGGCCGATTTTATCGAAAAGAATCCGGAAGCCCGGGCTGCGGAATCCTATGAACAGATTCTGAATGACCCGGAAGTGAAACTGGTCTGCTCCGCAGCAGTTCCCTCCGAACGGGCCGGCATTGGTTTCAAGGCGCTGGAAGCCGGTAAGGATTACTTTACCGACAAATCACCTTTCACCACGCTTGAACAACTCGATCGCGCACGTGAACTGGTGAAAAAAACCCAGAAAAAATATATGGTCTACTATTCGGAACGGCTGCATAACGAAGGCGGTATGGCGGCCGGGAAACTGATCGATGAAGGTGCTGTTGGAACCGTACTGCAGGTCATCAACCTTGCACCGCACCGACTGAGCAAATCGATCCGTCCCGACTGGTTTTTCGAAAAAGAGAAATACGGAGGTATTCTGACCGACATCGGCTCCCATCAGTTTGAACAGTTTCTGCATTACACCAAAGCGAATGATGCCACCATTAATTTTGCACGCGTTGAGAACTTCAACAATCCCGACAAACCCGGACTGGACGATTTCGGCGAAGCCTCTCTAACTGCAGACAACGGCGCTTCATTCTATTGCCGTCTCGACTGGTTCACCCCCGACGGTTCTCCGGTCTGGGGCGACGGACGCACCTTTGTGGTCGGCACCGAAGGAACCATGGAGGTGCGGAAATACATGGACGTCGCGCGCGAAGCTCCGGCCAGCAGAATCTTTCTGGTGAACGGGAAAGAAGAACAGGAAATTGAATGTCTGGGCAATACCGGTTTCCCGTTCTTCGGCGATCTGATTCTGGACTGTATCAACCGTACGGAAAATGCAATGACGCAGGAGCACGCCTTCAAAGCGGCCGAGCTCTCTATGAAAGCCCAGGCGATAGCAGACGGGCTCATGTAGCACCCCGAAGTCTTAACCTGAAAAAGAAAAAAGAGACCTGATCCGATAACCGGAAGAGGTCTCTTTTCATTACAGCTTTATCTCCGTTTACAGTTTGTAGTACTGCTCCCAGCCCTTGCGCACCTCATCCTTCAGCAGGCTGTTGGCCTTTTTATTGTTGGTAATCTGCTTTGTTTTACGGTCGAAATGCAGTTCTCCGCCCAAACGCTGCGCCAGACAGCCCAGAGCCAAGACCTGAGACAGAGGCCCGGAAACCGAGAACGGTGAACGGGTCTTTTCCTCACCCTTACACGCCCGCAGGAAGTTGGTATAATGATCGGAATTTTTACCGAAGTTTTTCGGTATGCTTCCGGCCTTCAGCAGTTCGCGATACTTTTCGTAGGGCAGGATCTGGAGCGTTGATCCATGGCTGTCCCCCTGGAACACATAATCTTTTGAATAGATGAATTTACCCGGCTTATCCTTTTTCAGCTCACGGCCGGCAAACTCCTCCGGAACCGGGGGAAGATTTTCCTGCCCGTCGTACCAGTCGATATCCATAGCCGGCATGTCGCCGCGTGCCGGGAACGCAAAGTTAATGGTCGTAGCCAGCGGAAAGATCAGATCATTCGGCTGAATCCACGTTTTCGCGGTGATTTTTTCCGGCAGCCCAAGCTCAAGGAACTGATGAATTGTATCAAGGATATGTGCGCCCCAGTCGCCGAAACAGCCGGTGCCGTACTGATACCACCCACGCCAGTTTCCGGGATGAAACTTCGGGTCATAAACATTCGGGGTCGGAGTAACTCCCAGCCAGATATCCCAGTCGAGTCCGGCCGGTTTTTTCGCGCCGGTCGGATAGGCTTTCACATCGCCCCACGGATGCCAGCGCCGCCATTTATTCATATAGGCATCCACATGGGTGACATCCCTGATGATTTCCGCTTCCTTCCAGGCCTTGAACTGGAAATAGTTATCGCCGGAGTGCCCCTGATTGCCCATCTGCGTCGGAACGCCGTATTTCTTTTCGGCCGCCATAAGCAGTTCAATTTCCTGGAACGTACGGGCCAGCGGTTTTTCCGTGTAAACGGGCTTTCCGTTAGCCATGGAAACCATGGAAATCGGGAAATGCTGATGGTCCGGCGTAAGATTAATGACGGCATCAAACTGATTGGACATTTCATCAAACAGTTTCCGCCAATCCTGATAGACCTTGGCATTGGGATATTTGGCCTTCATCTCCTGCATGTTTTTGTTATCCACATGCACATCGCAAAGCGCAACAACATTCAGAATGCCTGAACGCTCGAAATTGCTGATGATACGCGGACCGCGGTTGCCCACGCCGATCCAGGCCACATCAACCTTTTCATTGGCCCCGAGCACCTTCCCGGGAATCATTGAAAATGAAGCGGCAGCCCCGCCGGCAAATAAGGCATTACGTCTGTTTAGATTCATATCCTGCTCCTATATAACAGCAACTCTCACACTGAAAGATGCCTGATTCCAATTACACTTTATAATACTGCTCCCAGCCTTCACGGACGTCATCCTTTAGAAGCGCATTGGCCGTTTTACTGTTGGTAATCTGCTGCGTTTCGCGGTCGAACTCAAACTCACCGCCCAGACGCTGGGCAATACAGCCTAGAGAAAACATCTGACAGAGCGGACCGGCCACCGAAAACGGCGAACGGGTCTGCTCCTCACCGCGCACCGCATTGACAAAGTTCTGATAGTGGTTGGAGTGCTTTCCGTAATCCTTTGTGACCGTGCCGTCGACCAGCATCTGCTTGAACTTCTCGTAAGGAATCACCTGCAACGGACGATGATGGCTGTTACCATGGAAAATCAGCTCTTTGGAATAGATGAATTTCCCCGGACCGCCGGGATTACGATCACCCATCTCTTTCGGTTTCGGGCACCAGTTTTTCTGCCCGTCATACCAGTCGATGTCCATGGCAGGGAGTCCTTCGCCACGTTCCGGGAACTGGAAATTAATGACCGACTTCATCGGGAAAATATAATCATTGCGTCCTTCAATCATTTTCGTACCGAACTTTTCAGGAAGTCCGAGTTCAAGGAACTGATGAATCGTATCCAGAATATGCGCGCCCCAGTCACCGAAACAACCGGTCCCGAACTGATGCCAGCCGCGCCAGTTGCCATAATGGAATTTATCGCTGAATTCCATCGGTCTGGGTGTGGTACCCTGCCAGACGTTCCAGTTCATGGTGGCAGGCACTTTTCCGCCGGTCGGATACCCCTTGACATCTCCCCACGGATGCCAGCGGCGCCAGTTGTTCATATAGGCATCCACATGCGTGACATCCTTAATGATCCCCGCTTCACGCCAGGCTTTAAACTGAAAATAGTTATCCCCCGAATGCCCCTGATTGCCCATCTGTGTCACCACGCCGTATTTTTTCTCGGCCTTCATCAGCAGGTCGCACTCCTGGAATGTACGCGCCAGCGGTTTTTCAACATAGACGGCAATACCCAGCGACATGGCATGCATGGCTATCGGGAAATGAGAGTGGTCCGGAACCCCGATGCAGACGGCATCAAGCTGATCGCCGATTTCATCGAACATTTTCCGGAAATCCCGGTATTTTTTCGCCTTGGGATATTTCGCAGCATTATGCGCCGGCGTGATGGTCGGCTTGCCCCAGCCCAGCTGTCCTTTGCTGTCATCTTTCACCGGCGAAGAACTGTCGATATCCACATCGCATATCGCAATCAGGTTGACCTTCGGATTTCCGGCAAACGCTCCGGTAATTCCGCCCCCCTGCTGTCCCAGACCGATGGCCGCGAAGTTCACTTTTTCATTTGCACCGAGTACCCGTCCCGGAATCATGGCCCAGCCGGCGGCAGCCGCACCGGCACCTAAAGTGGTTCTGCGTGAAATATTCATCATCTTTCTCCTAGATTTTATAGTATTGTTCCCAGCCTTTGCGGACCTCATCCTGCAGCAGACTGTTGGCGAATTTGTTATTGGTGATCTGTTTCGTTTCGCGGTCGAAGGTGTATTCCCCACCCAGACGCTGGGCAATGCAGCCGAGTGCAAACATCTGACAGAGCGGGCCGGCCACCGAAAACGGCGAACGGGTCTTTTCATCCCCGCGCACAGCATGAATGAAGTTGGCATGATGCGTCGAGTGCTTGCCGTAATCCTTGGAAACCTGTCCGGCCTTCAGCATATCCTTGAACTTATCCAGCGGAACAATCTGAAGCGGATGACCATGTGTCGAACCCTTGAACGTGAGATCATCGGAATAAATAATTTTACCGTTGCCCCAGAATTCCTTGCCCTCGTCTCCGCCCAGCTCTTTCGGCATCCGCGAACGGTTGCCCACTCCATCGCGCCAGTCAATGTCCATGGCCGGAAGGCCCGGCCCGCGTTCAGGAAACTGAAAATTAATGGTCGATTCCATCGGAAAGATATAATCGTTTCTTCCTACCAGATGGGTTGCGGCAATTTTTTCCGGCAGCCCCAGTTTCAGAAATTCGTGGATGGTATCGAGAATATGCGCACCCCAGTCGCCGAAGCAGCCGGTGCCGAACTGGTGCCAGCCGCGCCAGTTACCATAATGCAGTTTATCACTGAAATCGACCGGTTTCGGCGTGGTGCCCTGCCAGACGTTCCAGTTGACGCCCGCCGGCAGTTTTTCACCGCTCGGATAACCGGCCACATCGCCCCACGTATGCCAACGCCGAACACCGTTCATCTGCGCATCAACATGACGGACATTTTTAATGACTCCGGTCTCAGTCCAGAGTTTGAACTGATGATAGTTGTCACCGGAGTGCCCCTGATTGCCCATCTGCGTTACTACACCGTATTTTTTCTCCGCCTGCATCAGCAGCTCGCACTCCTGAAACGTGCGCGCCAACGGTTTTTCCACATAAACGGCTTTCCCCAGCATCATCGCCGCCATCGTGGCCGGAAAATGGGAATGGTCCGGAACTCCGATGCAGACGGCGTCAATCTGATCGCCCATTTCATCAAACATTTTACGGAAGTCCCGGTATTTTTTCGCTTTCGGAAACTTAGCGGCATTGGCTGCCGGCGTGGCATTCGGATTCATCCAGCCCCGGACAGAATACTTCGGTTTCACGTCTTTCGGCACCACCGGCGAATCGCTATCGATATCCACATCACACAGTGCAACCACATTCACACCGGGCTGCCCGCCGATAGCACGCAGAATATTTCCACCCTGCTGCCCGATCCCGATCGCCGCCAGATTCACCTGGTTATTCGCTCCAAGGACCCGCCCGGGAATCATCGACCAGCCGACCGCCGCAGTGCCTGCTGTAAGTGTTGTTCTTCTCGAAATATTCATCATCAGTCTCCTTATACACAGTCACCCGGCCGCCTCTAATGCGCACAACTATTACAACATGTATCAATTGAATCTTGCATACACAATCTCATTTTGTAACTTTTGATTACAAATATTTTCCGCGCTGTCCGATTAAGAATCTGGTGAGCGTCGGAATTCGTGTAATATTCATATAATTAACGACTCAAAAATGGAGATTTATACCATGAAAAACCTGTTTTTTTCTGTGCTGTGCACGTCGCTGCTGATCTCAGCGACCCAGGCCAACACGATTTCAGAAAGCCAGCGGATATATATTAAGAAATACGAAAAACAGAAAACCATTCCAAAGCCGGAAGAAATGCTGATCAATACCGAAAAAGAACCCGACATCTGCTGCGGATTCACCTCCCTCTTCAATGGAAAAGATCTGACCGGATGGACGGTGCGGGGAGGAAGACATACGTTTGAAGTCATGGATGGGGCGATCAAAGGCACCTGTGTCAAAGGTTCGCCAAGTACCTACCTGTGCACCGACAAATCGGATTTCAAGGATTTCATTTTCACCTGTGAAATGAAATGGCTGGTCGATGGCAACTCCGGCGTCATGCTGCGCGCCATCGCGGTCCCCGGCGGAAAACAGGGCTTCGAAAACGTAAAAGGGCCGCAAGCCGAAATGGAAGGCTTCAAGCCGGTATCCGGCGCGCATCGCGGCTGGTCCGGCGGAATCTACGGCCAGGGTTACGGCGGATGGGAATACCCGCTCTGGCTTGACGCCCATGCCGAAGCACGAAAACAGCTTAAAAAAGATGACTGGAACCGTCTCACCGTAAAAGCCGAAGGAGACACCATCAAAACCTGGATCAACGGGGTACCGGCCGCACACTGGAAAACCACCGACTATCTGGAAGGTTTCTTCGGCCTGCAGGTCCATGCCGGTCATCAGGGAACCATTCTGTGGCGCAACCTTAAAGTGAAGGAACTCTAATGAAAAAACTGCTGATTCTCCCTGCCGTGGCTCTGGCCATGACCGGAACCGCGGCCAAACTGCCTCCGGTTCCCTCGTACACCTCTGTGACCGAGGCCGAACAGGCCCATCCCGACTTTCCCATGGTTGGAGAATATGTCTCCTTCGATGGGAAAACCGCCCTTCAGGCCAACAAACTGCCCGACGGTAAATTCCTTGTCGCCCGGTATGCCGGAGGACTCCCGGGCATGGGATGGGATAAATCCGCCATCGATTCCTCTCTGAAATCTCCGGAAGAGTTGATCGGCGTCATACAGAATTTCCAGAAGATCGAACGGATTTCACCCACCCTCGGCAAACCGCAACCTGCCGATGCCATTCTGAAATTCCCGGAAGATTTCACCAACGTGCAGAACGGTTATCTGATGGCCGGCGGAAAAACCCGGAAAAACATCGGCTCGTTCTCGATGCATCTGGAGTTTATGCTTCCATTTAAACCGGATCGCAACCTTTCCAGCCAGGACCGTTGTAACAGCGGCATTTATATTTTCAACAATTATGAGCTGCAGGTGATGGACTCATTCGGACTCGATTTCGAGCACCCCGAAAACAATGCCAATAAAATTGAATCCAAGAATTATCAGTGGTGCGGAAGCCTCTATAAAAAGAAACTTCCCGATGTAGCCATGTGCTACCCGCCGCTGCGATGGCAGACCTACGACATCGACTTCACCGCACCGGTTCTGAAAGATGGAAAAAAGATTAAAAACGCCCGGATCACGGTACGGCATAACGGCGTATTGATCCACGACGATGTAGAACTCGAGACCGGCACCGGCCTCGGTGCCAAACGCCCGCAATTGGCCGAAGGTCCGATCTTTTTCCAGTCGCACGGCACCCCCGTAATGTACCGCAACGTCTGGGCAACCGAATTGAAAAACTGACCCAACCCCGACCGAGGATGCTGCGCCGCTGCGCGCAGCACCTCAATCGTCACTTGTCACACGCAACGGGAATCTCTACGCTTGGCGAATGTTTATTATCAACAGCATCGCCCCGATTTTTATACTGATCCTGCTCGGCAAAGTGCTCCAGAAAACGGGATT
This sequence comes from Verrucomicrobia bacterium S94, assembly GCA_004299845.1. Lineage (NCBI taxonomy): Bacteria > Pseudomonadati > Verrucomicrobiota > Verrucomicrobia bacterium S94. The sequence continues at coordinate 2,082,496 of CP036201.1, forward strand.
CATGCCCGAGGTGTTTTTCAAAAGCCTCAGTCGATTTGTCTTCTGGTTCGCCCTGCCGTCCCTGCTCATCAGCAGTATCAGTGAAGCCGATCTGGATTTCCCGACCATTTCGAAAATCCTGCTTCTCTTTTCGCTGGGTACCCTGTTCAGTATGGCATTCGCCTGGGGGATCTCCAAAATCCTTAAACTGCCCGATCCCAAAGCCGGCTCATTTATTCAGGGAGCCTTCCGCGGCAACGGCGCATTTGTCGGCCTTCCGGTTATTGCATATTCCCTCGGCAGCATCGACGCCTCCGCAGAACTGCTCGGCACGGTTGTCCTCGCCCCTGTTGTAATTGTGTTCAATGTACTGGCAGTCACCGTTCTTCTCCGTTACGGGAAAGAAAAACACACCGCCGGCGATTCCCTGACGACGTTCCTCCTGCAGATGGTCAGGAATCCCCTGATCATGTCCTGTGTGACCGGCATTACCCTCAACCTGCTCGACCTCCACCTGCCTCTCTTTCTGAACCGCTCACTCGAAGCCCTCGGCCGCGCCGCACTCCCCATGATTCTTATGAGCATAGGCGCAAGCCTCGCCGTCGAAAAACTGAAAGGCGCCGCCTCGCCGTCACTGATTTCCTCCCTCATCAAGGTCGTTGTCGCCCCGGCAATCGGATTTCTGCTTGCCGGATTTTTCGACCTTACCACCACCGAGAAAATGATCGCGATTTTCTATCTCGGATGCCCCACTGCCGGTATGTCCTATGTCATGGCCGAAGTGATGGGAACCGACGCCACACTCGCCGCCCGCATTATAGCGCTTAGCACCCTGCTTGCAGCCATCACCCTACCCGTTATAATCGCCATCGGACTATGATTTATTTTGAAAACATCACCTTAGCAGTGCCCGGAAAAACCCTGCTGAAGGAAACCGGCCTGCGACTGGCTTCCGGCGATAAAGCCGTTGTACGAGGCCCCTCCGGATGCGGCAAAAGCTCCCTGCTGAAATCAGCAGCCGGAGCACTTCCGATTACCGGTAAAATCCGCATCGACAACATCGAATTAAATGCCCGAACCACCGCAGAAATCAGAAGCCGCATCAGCTTCATCGGCCAGGAACCGGTCCTCGGCGCCGAAAAAGTCCGTGATGCCCTGCTTCTACCCTTTTCGTACAAAATTCACCGGAACAAACTCCCTTCAGACAAAACGATTTTCCAGACGCTGGAACGTCTCCACCTGAACGCCGAAATTCTGCAAAACGAAGCCGGACGCATTTCCGGAGGAGAAAAACAACGTATTGTTATCGCCCGGGCTCTTCTGTTGAACAAATCCATCTTTATTGCCGACGAAATTACATCCGCACTGGATCCGGAAAGTAAACAGGCTGTAATGAAAGAACTCTTCCGGAAAGAGATTACTCTTCTTTCCGTTTCCCACGATCCTGACTGGATAAATGCCTGTTCACGAATCATCGAAATCCATAATCAAAAGCTGACAGAGGCCGAAACATGATCGTTGATATGAACACCGCCTCCACATGCTCCATGTTCGCCCTGCTGCTCATCCCCACCGGCATCTTTCTCTGGCTCAACCTGGGCCTTGTCCGCGAAACGCTTATATCCGCAGTCCGGATGACCATTCAGCTCCTGCTGGTCGGGATCTATCTTAAATATATTTTCCAGCTCAACAACGGCTTTATAAATTCAGCCTGGGTCCTGATTATGATGATTGCCGCCAACGCCAGCGTCCTCGAAAAAGCCGGCTTAAAACGAAAACTGTTTTTCTGGCGGACCCTCACAGGAATTGCGGTCAGCACCTTTGTGGTCAGCGCATGGTTCATTCTCGTTGCCATCCGCCCCGACCCGCTCTACGACGCTCGCTACATGGTCCCGATCATCGGAATGATTCTGGGCAACTGCCAGCGCAGCAACGTCATGAGCCTCGAACGATTTTTCAGCGGAATCCGCGCGAATGAACAGGAATTCATGACCTATCTCATGCTCGGCGCCACTCTTCATGAAGCGATTCGTCCCTATCTGCGCGCATCGCTGAAAGCCACCATCAACCCCTCGCTTTCCACCATGGCCACCATGGGCATCGTCTCCCTTCCCGGCATGATGACCGGCCAGATTCTCGGAGGAGCCCTGCCCATACCCGCCATCAAATACCAGATCGGGATTATGCTCTGCATTTTCACCGCCATGGTGATTGCCGCCCTCGTCAACATTCTGCTCAGCCTTCCCGTTGCTTTTGACGATCATCAACGGCTGAAAACCGGCATTTTCCAATAAGACGATCCAGGGACTATTTTTTCACACATTTAAATGTATGAAATCTGTTATATTCAAAATGTTATATATAAAAATTAATTTCATACATTCGAATGTATGAAATACACAGCACTCAATCAGCACCCTTCTTCTCCCGAATCCCGGCGATTCATTCTTCAAAATAACCTTCCAATAAAAAAAACAGAGCCGTACGTTTTCCACTAACCGGAGAACGTTTATGAATAAAAAAACATCGCGCGCAGTTATCGGCACATTGTCATTCATCGCTCTGGTCAGTATGGGGTTCGCCATAATGACAACCTTAAAAAACCGAACTGCAAAAGAAGAAATCCTGGAACTCAAAACACAGATTGCGAATATGAAAGCGGCCGTGCCGGACGCGTCCAGAGAACCGGCGGTCATCTATCTTACCGGAAGCGGTGACACCAATGAAATGATGACTCTGAAGTCACAGCTGGCAGAAAAAGAAGCATTACTGGCGGAATTCCAGTCCAGCACCAACCATCCGGCTCAACGTAACCGCGATAACCGCCCGTCTTTTGAGGAACGTATGGCTCAAATGAAAAAGGAGAATCCCGAAGGCTATGCCGAAATGATCAGGCGTCGGGAAGAACGCTCAAGCCAGATGCGTTATAATCTGGCGGAACGCACCGCGACATTTCTGGATATCGACACCTCATCCATGACTGAGGAGGAACGTACAAACCACGAACAGCTTATTGCAAACATGGCAAAAATCTGGGAAATGACAGCACTTTTTCAGGATCCGGAAGCTGCACCGGACCGGGAATCCATGCGCGAAATGATGGAAGCGGTCCGCGATACACGGCCCCTTCTCGAAGCAGAACGGGAAGTCATGTTCAAACAGCTCGGCTCCGATCTGGGATACGAAGGTGAAGATGCCGAAGCCTTCGCTTCATATATTGCTGAGATCTATGAAGCCACTACCCTGAACCTTCCGGGCGGGCGCGGCGGAGGGGGCCGCGGACGCTGATCATTTCTTCAACATCCGGAAAGCGCCGGACAATACAGGTTTGCACTATTTGCAGGTCCACGTATAATTCCGCGCTCATTTTTTAAACAGCCGCAGGCAAATCCACGGAGTTCCCTGTGGCCGTTAATTGTTGAAGGTTATCCATTTTCCAGAATAACCGTTAACCAATAACCGGAGTCGACAGACTCCAAGAGGAAGAATCATGTCCAGATCATACAATATCACGCTGCTTCCGGGCGACGGCATCGGTCCTGAAGTCATCGCGGAATCCGTAAAAGTGCTCGACGCCGTATCTGAAAAAGCCGGCTTCAGCCTCAACTATACCGAACAGAATGCCGGCGGCGCAGCCATCGATGCACACAACGATCCCATGCCCGATTCCGTGATCGAAACCTGTAAAGCGTCTGATGCCGTACTTCTCGGCGCGGTTGGCGGCCCGAAATGGGATGCGCTCACCGGAGCGATGCGTCCGGAAAGCGGTCTGCTCAAAATCCGCAAGGAACTCGGCGCATTTGCCAACCTGCGCCCGGTCACTGTTCCGGAATCGCTGGCGGAAAACTCCCCGCTTCGCCCGGAAACGGTTGCGGGCCTCGACCTCTTCACCGTTCGTGAGCTGACCGGCGGCATCTATTTCGGTGAACCCCGCGGTACTGAAGGCGAAGGTGATGAAAAAAAATCATGGAACACCATGGTCTACTCCGCAGGTGAAATTAAGCGTGTGGCACGCGTGGCTTTTGAATGGGCCCGTAAACGCCGCAATAAAGTGACCAGTGTCGACAAAGCCAACGTGCTGGATGTTTCCCGTCTCTGGCGCGACACTGTGATTGAACTTCACGCTGCAGAATATTCCGATGTGGAACTCGACCACCTTTATATCGACAATGCGGCCATGCAGATGGTCGTGAATCCGCGCCAGTTCGATGTCATTCTGACCGGCAATATTTTCGGAGATATTCTTTCCGATGCCTCAGCCACTCTCGGCGGTTCTCTCGGCCTGCTGCCATCTGCATCGGTCGGCGGTCCGGTCGGCATTTTTGAACCGGTCCACGGCTCTGCACCGGATATTGCGGGACAAGGCAAAGCGAATCCGTTTGCAATGATCCTGTCGGCCGCGATGATGCTGGACACACTGAATGAAAGCGAAGCCGCCAACGCGATCCGCACGGGGGTGGAGCAGGTTCTCGACAAAGGCTACCGCTCCGGCGATCTGTGGAAAGAAGGCAACACCCTTGCCTCCACCACTGAACTCGGCGATCTCGTGAAAGAAGCCGCTCTGACTGCACTCTGAAAATGAAGGACCGCACATTGTGCGGTCAACCGGCAGGAGCATTTCCGCCCGGCGACCTGAAGCACAACACCCGCAAACCGGGCATTGTGCTTTTTTATTGGTTCCGAAGTTCTGTGGAGCTGATGTCCGCACGGAACAGCTCTTCGGGAACCGGGATAAACAGCTCTTCAAATCCTTTCGGAATATCGACATGTTCCAGGGACTGAAAAACGCCGTTATGAAGCCGCCCGGCAACAATAAACCGGGTTGCCAGAATCTGGAATCTCCGCAGTAAAGCCGGTACATCAGGATGATATTTCGGATCAAGAAGCCGGATGGCGGTATCGTAGCCCATAGCAAACCAGGCTCCGGGAAAAAGCTCCGCCTTTTCAATAAATGTGGGAGAATGGGTCAATACTACCGGAAGATCGATTTTTGCAAGCCGGCGATAAATTTCATCGCGCTCCAGCGGAGGCTTATCGACATTTTTAACGGAAAGTTCCAGCAGTCCAACCCGCCCGCTCAGCCTTTCAGCGGCTTTCAGCAAACCCGTGTGTCCCTGATGAAGCGGATTGAAGGAGCCGGGATAAAGTAACATTTTTTTCGGCAGAGTTTCACACCCCGCCAGCACATAATCAATTTCGCCATCGAGCAGTTGCTGCAACTGATCAGCCATTCTCCACCCCCAGAAAACCGGCGAGCAGGCGAATGATGTGCTCACTCAGGACAACATCCTGTTCCGCCCGCGCTGCCGGCTCAAGATCGATTTTCCGGCAGACCGTCTTTTCCGCGGACTGGATGCAGACATAAGCGCGATCAGCCCCTTTACGTTTCCGATTGGTCTGCAGAGCTGCCGTGCAGGCGATTCCGAGCGTCCCCTTTTCCAGTGCCCGGGCCGCCATTTTCCGGGCGCATTCCCCGGAACAGGCGGATGCCGGCTTTTCCCCGATGAACACTTCGAGAGCTTCCGGACTGTAGGGAATATGGACATCAAGAACAAAACGCGAAGCGCCGGGATGGATCAGCATGGCATGTACTGCAGTAATTCCGCCGCCGGTCACGGCCCACACCGATCTATAGCCGCTGGCCTGAATACGTTCGATAAGTTCGTCTTCAATCATGGATAAAAAATAAGGCGCAACCGCCGATGCTGTCACGCCCTCGTTTTCCGATATTCGGAACTATTTTCAATCGATCACACTGACTTCTGTGATCGTGACCGGTTCAACCGGAACGTTCTGATAAAAGCCGGAATTTCCGGTTTTCACGCCTTTAATCTCATTCACAACATCCATACCGTCGACCACTTTACCGAATACGCAGTAGCCCCAGCCATCCTGTCCAGGATAGTTAAGAAATGCGTTGTCGTTGACATTGATAAAGAACTGCGCACTTGCACTGTGCGGGTCGGACGTACGGGCCATAGCAATGGTGCCGATATCATTTTTCAGCCCGTTATCGGCTTCATTTTCAACTGTATTGGGGGCGGCTTTCTGATTCATGTTTTCATCGAAGCCGCCACCCTGAATCATGAATCCATCCATAACACGATGGAATATAGTGCCGTTGTAGTGTCCGGACTCCACGTAGGCCAGAAAATTGGCCACCGTTTTAGGGGCTTTTTCAGCGTTAAGCTCAAGTTTGATATCGCCTTTGGAGGTTTTCATTAAAATCATAACAGTATCATTATTCCTTTCTTCCACTTCTGATTTTTTTGTAGAGGACGGAGCAGAGATTCCACTTGCTGTTTCAACCGGTCTGATCTCTTCCGCCGCAATTGTTTTACCGGCTGTTTCAGCCCGCTTTCCGGCAGGATCAACACTCACCGTTCGGCAGCCGAACATCAGTCCGGTGACAGAGATCAACAGCATTAAACGTTTCATTATCCACTCCTGATTAAGTTTACAGCAATGCGACGAAAAATATTGGTATGCCCGGGGGTTGTCGATAAAGTTTCCGCTCGTTTTTGGAAACCTCTATGCCTACCCGAAAGAAGAAAACTCAACGAATCATCCGTACTCTGCGGCGCACGGCCCGTCACCCGCTGGAGGCGGCCGGCTATACTTTTTTAAGCTGGGTCATCCCGTTCCTGCCGCGCAGATCAATCGTCGCGCTGTCCCGGTGCGCCGGACGAATGGCCCTATTACTGCCGATCCGGGAACGGCATATAGGGTTGAAAAATCTCGACGCCGTTTTCGGCGATTCCAAAACCGCTTCGGAAAAAAAAGAAATTCTACGCACCTCCATTGCCACATTCACGCAAACCATGTTCGATGTATTCTGGTTTTCGAAAAATCCCGAACACCGTATTCATCAGTATGTGAGCTTCAAAGCATCTCCTTTGGTGGATATTTTCTTTGAAGACAGAGCCTCCATCTGCATTACAGCCCATATGGGAAGCTGGGAGGTTCTCGGCCAGGCAACCGCCCTGCACGGCGCAAATCTGGCAAGTATCGCCGCAACGGTTAAGAACGAAATCGTTAACCGCATTCTGATTAAACAGCGTCAGAAAACCGGGCAGACCATTATTCCACAAAAGGGCGCACTGAAAACCCTCATTGCCCGGCTCCGGAAAAGGGGTAAGACCGCTTTTGTGCTGGATCAGCATACCAACCCGAAAGACGGCGGCATTCCGGTCGATTTTCTCGGTCTGCCGATGTCTGTTTCCCCGGCACCGGCCGCTCTGGCCTATCGCACCGGAACGCCCATTTTTTTCGGCTTCAGCATCCCTGAACCCGGCGGAAAATACCGGATTGAAATTACCGACATACTGGAACCTCCGCCCTTTGAAAAAGAGGCGGACACCGACCGCATTGTGCAGAAACTGACACAGGAAATTGAAGACCGGATTTCCGCACAGATCCTCAAATATCCTCAATTCTGGCTCTGGTCGTATAAACACTGGCGGAAACAAGCGGACGGCACCTATCCGCCGAACTATCCGGACTATTAAAAAACGTCGACTCGACCCGGCCGAATCCGTATGGTCTTGCGCAACTTTCAAGTGGATAGAATTCATGTCGGATGTCAACCGGATCAAAGAGCGGATTAATTTCTGCATCAAAGGAGAACTCTGGGAACAGATCCCGAAGTTTTTCGAAGAACTGCATCCCGCCGACATCGCCGAAATCATCAACCACGCTCCGTCCAGCAGCTACAAAAAGCTGTTCGAAATGCTTGATGATGACATTAAACCGGACGTACTGGCTGAACTTGATGACCAGACCGGATCGGACATTCTTGAAGAACTGACCGACGAAGAGATCTCCGACATTGTCGAAGAAATGGCGCCGGACGATGCGGCCGACGTACTGGGCGAACTCAAGGACGAGCAGCGCGAGGATATTCTCGGCCTCATGGAAAACGAGGAGTCCGATGAAGTCCGAGAACTCCTTCAATACGACGAGGAAACCGCCGGCGGTATTATGACCCCCGATTTCGTGGCAGTGCGGGCTGACATGACCGCCGCAGAGGCCACCGATTTCATCGGTTCACTGGACCTTGACGAACCGGTCTATTATGCTTACGTCGTTGATTCCGAAGGCCGGCTGACCGGCTGGATTCAGCTCTGGGAACTGCTCAAACACGGCAACCGCAGCCAGAGGCTGGCGGACCTGGCGGAATCCGAAACCATTTCCGTTTATACCGATACCGACCAGGAAGAGGTTGCCCGTCTTGCATCCAAATACGACCTCAGCGCCCTCCCTGTACTCGACTGGCAGAACAAACTTGTCGGCCGAATTACCATGGATGACATCATGGACGTCATTGAAGATGAGGCCTCGGAGGACATCTTCAAACTCGCAGGTTCCAGCGAATCCGAACTGGAATACACCTCCCCGCTGCATGCGTCTAAAAGCCGCCTTCCCTGGTTGCTGATCACGCTGGCCACCGGCTTTTTCAGCGTACTTCTGCTCAACAGCTATCACGCCTACCTTTCGTTTTCCCATACTGTAATTCTCGGCGCATTTGTTCCCGTAATTCTGGCCATGGGCGGCAACACCGGAATCCAGTCATCCACTCTGGTTATCCGGGGTATTGCGCTGGGTACCGCCCACACTAAAAACATTCCGAAAATTCTGCTCCATGAAATCACCGCCGGCGCCATTATGGGGGCGATCTGCGGTATCGTATTCGGCCTGTACGCCCTGTTCGTCATCGGACGGGAAGAGACCGCCTTCGGGCCGACCTACCTGGCCCTCACCGTGGGAAGCGCGCTTTTTTCAGCCATGGCATTTGCCGCGGTTTTCGGCGCAGTGGTTCCGGTTATCCTGAACCGGATGAGAATCGACCCTGCCGTTGCTTCCGGTCCCTTTGTAACTTCTTCAAACGATATTCTCGCTTTGCTGATTTATTATGGAGTGACCTTCCTGATGATCAGCCTGAGGAGCTGAAAGATCACCATGATTATTCGGGCCACAGCAATTCCGCTCGCGATTTACCCCTATTCCAGCACATCTCATATTGTCCATTGGCTGACCCGCTACCATGGAAAGATTTCAACACTGCTGAAAGGAGCGCTCCGCCTGAACAGCCGGTTTCTCGGTGAATATGAACTCTTCAGCACGTCCGAGCTGCTCTACTTCGCCAAATCCGGCAGCACCCTTTTCACGGCCAAAGAGTGCGCACTGCTTGAACGCAGAGGCACTTTCCGGACCAACTGGCGCGCCATGCAGTCGGCCTCCTACCTCGCAGCTCTGTTCAACAGCACCACGCCCGAAAACGCCCCCCACCCGGAACTGTTCGCCCTTTTCGAAGAACTGCTCGATCTCGCAGAAACCCATGGTCATCACCCGCATTTCATCCCTTGGGCCGAACTGAAATTCTGCGATGCCCACGGCCATGCCCCGAACTTTTCAAACTGCCTCCTCTGCTCCTCCACAGAATCCCTGAAATTCTGTGCATCTCAGGGCGGCACAGTCTGCTCCAGCTGTTCCAGAGAACAGAAACTGCCAACAGTTGAAAGTCCTCCCGATGTGCTTGCCGCCCTGCGTTCCTGGCAGCAGGCGGCTCATCCATCGACCGCAACCGCATCGGCTTTAAACGCGCAGCAACGTACAAACATAACCACGATTATCAGCACCTTTATGCTTTATCAGTTCAACATGAAGTCTGAATATCGCCAGAGCCTTATGGAGACCGTTAATGTTTAAAACACCCTTGCATGTGGGCGCACCGAATATCGGGGATCGTGAAGCCTTTTTTGAACTGGCCAATGCCATGTTTGACAAACGCTGGCTGACCAATAACGGCGAAACTGTTCAGGCCTTTGAGCGCCAGCTGGAACAATATACCGGCGCGAACCATGTTATCTGCACCTGTAACGGAACCCGGGCAATTGAAGTTGCGGCGAAAGCACTGGAACTGACCGGAGAGGTGATCATGCCGGCGAGCACATTCATTGCCTCTGCCCATGCACTGAGCTGGGTGGGCCTGAAACCGGTCTTTTGCGATATCGATGATTCCTTCTGCATTGATCCGGACCATGTCGAAGCACTGATCACCGAAAACACCACGGCCATCCTGGGCGTGCACCTTTATGGCCGGATCTGCAATAATGATGCCCTGCAGTACATTGCTGATAAATACAACCTGAAACTGTTCTACGATGCCGCCCACGCCTTCGGATGCTCCCGAAACGGAATCATGGCCGGCAACTTCGGTGAATGCGAAATTTTCAGCTTCCATGCCACAAAATATTTCAACACCTTCGAGGGTGGAGCTATTGCAACCAACGACCCCGAACTGGCAGAACGTATCCGACTCATCATTAATTTCGGATTTGCCGATACGGATACCGTCGTTACGCTGGGTACCAATGCCAAAATGAATGAAGTCTGCGCCGCCATGGGAATGGTTAATTTACAAATGATCGACAGCCTCAAAGAGACCGGCCGGCGGAACTACGAAGCCTACAAAAACCACATAGACCTGATCGACGGACTGGACCTTCTGACCTTCCCCGAAGAAGAGGCCAATAACTGGCAGTACATTGTGGTTATGGTGCAGGAAAACTATCCGCTGACCCGTGACGAACTCATCCAGAAACTGGAAGCCCACAACGTACTGGCCCGGCGCTATTTCTGGCCCGGATGTCATCATATGGCCCCCTATTCCGGATCTGCGGAAATCGGAAACGATCCCCTGATAAATACCGAAAAACTCAATACCGGAGTAATCTGCCTCCCCACCGGAACGGCGGTTACCACGGAATCCATTGATGCTGTTGCCGGATTGCTGAAAACCGCCTCTGAACCGGCAACCCGCTGAACAGGAAATTACATGGACATCCGATACAGACGCCCTTTATGCTCTGTAATTTATTATGACTGAACAGACACCCAAAGTGAGCATTGCCATCCCACTGTACAACTGCGAATCACACATTCGGGAAACCATTGATTCTGTACTGTCCCAGACGTTCAGCAACTTTCAGCTGACGGTTCTTGATGATCACTCCACCGACCGCTCGGCGGAAATTGTAAAATCCATCAACGATCCGCGTATCCGCTACGAACGCAACCCGACCAATCTGGGCTTCTTCGGCAACTGGAACCGCTGTCTGGACGTAATGACCGGCACCTACTGTAAACTGCTGCCGCATGACGATACCCTCGAACCGACCTGTCTGGAAAAGCAGGTTGCTGTACTGGATGCGTTTCCGGAAGTTACTCTGGTACACAATGCACGCAAAATTATTGATCCGTCCGGGAAGGTTCTGACCACCCGACGATTAAACGAAAAAACAGGCATAAAAGATTCTAAAGCCAGCCTGAAAGCCATTGTACGCTCCGGAACCAACCCGATCGGGGAGCCGGCGGCGGTGATGTTCCGGCGCGCAACCAAAGAACAGATCCGTGGTTTTTCCGACGTCGATATGTATTCAATCGACATTGAATACTGGACCCGCCTGCTGGAAAAAGGACAGCGCTACTATATCGATGAAGTACTCAGCTCATTCCGCGTCTGGCCCGACTCCGCCTCCGTCAAACTGTTCGGTACCCAGTCCCGCTCCATGAAGGCCTTCTACCGGCGGCTGGAAAAACAGTTTCCCGAATCCATACACCCCGCCGATGTGCGGATAGGCGCGTTGAAAAGCAGATTTCTTGAGCTCGCACGTGGAGGCTTCTACCTGATGATGAAGCTTAAAAACTAACAACGCCGTGATTGCATCGCAAACCGCGAAACACCATTATGTCTATATGAATGCCGATTCTGAAACGTCAAGAGTCTCCATCATTGTTCCCTTTCTGAATGAACAGGAGAACCTCCCTTTGCTGTATAAGCGCTGCCTGCAGGTTTTCCGGAGATTGGAAGAAACGCCTGAATTTATCTTTATTGACGACGGCAGCACCGATGGAAGTCTCTCCTGGGTTCTGGAAACGGCAGAAAACGATTCAAACGTAAAATACATCCAGTTATCGCGCAATTTCGGTCACCAGCGAGCCATCACCTCCGGAATGAATCTCTGCACCGGCGATGCGGCGGTTATTATCGATGCAGACCTGCAGGATCCCCCCGAAGTGATCGTCGAGCTTATAAAAAAATGGAAAGAGGGTTTCGATGTAGTACACGCCGTCCGCTCCGAACGGAAAGGAGAAACCGGACTCAAAAAATTCCTGGCCCACTGCTTCTATCGTATCATGACCCATATCACCGAAGTGGAAATGACAGTCGATGCCGGCGATTTCCGGCTGCTCAGCCGCAAAGCACTCGATGCCCTCAACTCAATGCCCGAACAGCACCGCTATATGCGCGGCCTCGCCTCCTGGATCGGATTTTCCCAAACCTCGGTTGAATATGTCCGCGACGCCCGCCACGCCGGCGTCACCAAATATCCCCTCATCAAATCGATCGGACTGGCGCTGAACGCCATCACCTCATTCAGTGGAACCCCTCTTCGCTTTATCTTTTATCTAGGCGGACTCCTCTGCACCCTTTCCGTCGGCATCGGAATCTATCTCTTTATTGTCTGGAATCTGGCGGACCGCTCCCCGAATCATGCAGGAACCACCTATCTGACGCTGGCCATTTTCTTCGTCTCCGGCCTGCAGATGTTCTGCATGGGCATTCTCGGTCAATACCTCCGCCGCGTCTTCGACGAAATCAAAGACCGTCCGCTTTACCTGATTAAACAAACTAATCTGGAGATTCCGGAATAATGAAGATCATTGCCATCATTCCTGCCCGGGGCGGGTCAAAAGGTATTCCACGAAAGAACATCTACCCATTCAATGGAAAGCCGTTAATCTCCTGGACGATAAATGCAGCACTTCAATCCTCATATATCAATGCGGTGGTCGTTTCAACCGATAATGCGGAAATTGCCCGGGTTGCCAAAGACTGCGGCGCGGAAGTGGTTATACGCCCGAATGAAATCAGTTCCGATATTGCCTCTTCAGAGGATGCCCTGATCCACACATTAGAAAATCTGAACGAAAAACCGGACCTTACCGTATTCCTTCAGTGCACCTCTCCCCTGACCCGAAGCGAAGATATTGACTGCTGTATCAAGAAACTGATTGATCTTGATGCCGACAGTGCTTTTACCGCCACGGAGTCGCATCGCTTTCTTTGGAGAAAAACCGACCATGCCGAAGGAATCAACCACAATAGCAGGGAACGCCTGCGCCGTCAGGATATGGAACCGGAATTTGCAGAAAACGGTGCTGTTTATGTAATGAAAACGGACGGATTTCTAAAGTCCCGGCACCGCTTTTTCGGGAAAACCGTAATCGCTGAAATGCCCTCTACACGCAGCTGGGAAATCGACACCCCGGACGATCTCGTGGTCGCGGAGGCACTTTCCCGCTTGGCACAACCAAAAAATCCACTTCCGGAAAGAGTGGATGCTGTGGTCTTCGATTTTGACGGTGTTCTGACAGACAATACGGTATTTGTGAGCGAAGACGGCCGAGAAAGCGTCCGGTGCAACCGGGGCGATGGCTGGGGTATTGCCCGCTTGCGTGATGCAGGAATTCGTATGGCCGTGATGTCAACTGAAGAAAATCCGGTGGTTCGCTCCCGTTGTGAAAAACTGAAACTCGAATGCTTCCACCGGCTCGGCAACAATAAGATTGACCGCTTCACCGCGTGGTGCCAGGAAAACGGGCTGGATCCGGAGCACACAATCTATGTCGGAAATGATGCAAATGACATTGAATGCCTCACAGCTGCCGGTACCGGCGCAGTACCTCAGGATGCCCACCCTTCCGCTATTCAGGTAGCGGATCTGGTACTGAATAACAAAGGCGGACATGGCGCTGTACGCGAACTCTGCGACATGATTCTGACACAAATAAAGGAATAACCATGAACCCTCCGAAAGTAATCGCCGAAATCGGATGCAATCATAAAGGCGAAATAGATATTGCACACGAACTGATCATGACAGCCGCCATGTTCTGCAAAGCCGACGTGGTAAAATTCCAGAAACGCTGTCCGAAGGAGCTGCTCACCGAAGAGCAATATAATGCCCCCATCCCAACCCCATGCATGCCTACGGCGACACCTATGGCGCACACCGTGAATTTCTTGAGTTCGATCTCGATCAGCATCGGCAGCTGCAGAAGTGGTGCAAGGAATTCGGCATCGAATACAGCACCTCCGTCTGGGACACCACTTCCGCAAAAGAAATTACTGAACTGCAGCCCAAACTTATAAAAATCCCGTCAGCCTGTAACCTGCACTGGGAAATGCTGGGCTATCTCTGCGAACACTATAACGGAGAAATTCACCTCTCCTTCGGGATGACAACTCATGCAGAAGAAGAGCTGGTGATTCAATTCTTTGAATCCAAAGAACGCGCCAGAGATCTTGTCATCTATAGTTGCACCTCCGGTTACCCCGTGGCGTTTGAAGACATTTGTCTGCTCGAAATCAAACGCTTGAAAGAAAAATTTAAGGACCGGGTCAAAGCAATCGGTTTTTCCGGCCATCACCTTGGTATCGCGGCGGACGTAGCCGCTATGGTGATTGGAGCAGAATGGATTGAACGTCATTTTACCCTCGACCGCACTTGGAAAGGAACGGATCATTCCGCATCGCTCGAACCAGACGGCATGCGTAAACTTGCTCGCGACCTCCGCAATGTCCATAAAGCACTGACTTACAAACAAACAGAAGTACTCCCTGTGGAACTGATCCAGCGCGACAAACTCAAATTCAGAAACGAGAATCTATGAACAACTGTTGCCCCATTTGCGCCTCCAAGAATCTTGATTTCTGCTTTACTCACGAAAAATGGAAGGTCCCCTGTCTGAAGTGCGGTGATTGCTCACATGTTTTCGCATCCGAGCATATTGAAGAGACGGAAGACAGCTTCACGACAAACCAACAAAGAGCTGACTTCTATCTTCACTACATAAAGTCACTTTGTCCTGCGGTCATGATGGACATAGGAACCCCCGCAGACTTCTATATTCTCAAATCCGCCAAAAGTGTGCTTCCCGAAATCTGTTTATATGCTTTGGACTTATATGAGAAAGAACATCCGCCTTATGTCACACTGCTCAACAACTTCCCCGAGACACCGGTTGATTTAACTACTGCATTCCATGTTCTAGAGCATGTTCCAGACCCGAAACCCTTCATTCACTCTTTGATCAGTTCATCACAACACTTCATTATTGAGGTTCCTGATTGTTCCTCCATTGAGAAAATGCGCCGCTCCAGCACAAAACCGCACACTCATTTTTTCTCTGCGGACAGCCTTACGCGGTTGTTAAGTTCCTTTTCCTCTAATGTGCAAGTTGCTGTTAGATACGGAGCAGGCATCCCGCTCAAAATGTCGAGCATCATGGCATATTCTCTTCCGAACGATCTTACGATTCCTGCTGACTCAAGAAGTATTTCCAATTTCCTACCGAGGCTCCTCCTCAGTCAATACCTACTTCACCCATTAAAGAAATCATAGCCGGACTTTATTCGCAGAGCCTCACAATCCCTATGACACCCTTTCTCGACAAAGCATTGAACCGCGCATACTGGCTGAAACAACGAGTGAGCTATTCGCTCTTTCCTGACCACATAAATCAGGATGTACCCGCTCTCGTTTCGACGGACAAAGAGGCTACAGGAAAACGGATCGGCCATGTGGCGATGTATACCGATGGAAATGCGGGAGACACTCTGCTTCCTCGCACGGTTCGCGACGCTGTTGATCTTGAAACACCGAACCACTGGACTGGTATTCATGCACACCGAACAGTGAACAAAACCCTTCTGAAAAATATCAATGACCAGGACGGACTCCTGATCGGAGGCGGCGGACTGTTCCTGCGGGATACCAACCCCAACAACCTGAGCGGATGGCAATGGAGCTGCAGTCTGGAGGCCCTGAAACGGATCGAAATCCCTATTGCTTTATTTGCCGTAGGATATAATCGTTTCCGAAATCAGCCGGATTTCAGACCCGTTTTTCAAAAACACCTTGAACAGCTTACCCGAAAAAGTGTGTTCATCGGCCTTCGCAATTCCGGCAGCATCCGTGCTGTAAAATCCTATCTCCCGGAAGAGCTTCATCATAAGGTCCGTTATCAACCCTGTCCGACAACACTGTGCCGGATGCTTTATCCCGGATTATGCGGCGATGCGGAAAGAAAAAAGGGGAAACCGCAGGTTGTTCTAAACTGTGCTTTCGATCGGATCCAACTTCGACTGGGAAAAAAAGCGGATATCATTCTAAACGAACTGGCTCAGGTCGCCAAAGAGCTCTCCAATGATTGCCGCATTGCTTACTATGCCCATGCTCGCAGTGATCACCAAATGCTACCTTACCTGAACAAAGCAGGAGTCACTTATGATATGGTGGATCTGTTCCACATACACCCTCGCGAAGTAGTGAAAGCGTATGCAAAACCCGCACTGGTTATCGGCATGCGCGGTCATGCACAGATGATCCCCTTCGGATGTGGAACCCCGATTCTATCTCTTGTGTCACATGATAAGATTCGTTGGTTTCTGGACGACATCAAACGGAAGGAGTGGGGAGTGGAAATGACCACCCCCGATTTCAAAGAACATCTTATTTCATCGGCAAGACGAATGTTGAAAAACAACCCATCCATTCGGAAAAGCATTCATCAGATTCAAAACAATCTGCTGGAAATAACGCGCCGGAATGCATTGGATTTTCTGTCCGAATTAAAATAACCGCACCAGCGTATCCTCCAGAACTTCACCGGAATTACGATTATACGCATAGTAGGACATATCAACATCAGAAGCTTTCCACTCCAGGATCCCAGACAGATCCTGTGGTCTGGTCAGACTTACCGCCGCCCCATCAGAGTCCAGATTGAGCACATAGGCCTTATCATCCACCCAGCGAATAATCCCGACCGGTCGTTTTAAGATCAGCGCATTAATCAATGCCGTAGAAAAATATCCCGCGATATGACTGCATTCCAGAATCGCTTCATTAATATTTTTCTCTGTTGGATACAGTATAAGTTCAGATGAATTAAAATGCTCAATATACCACTGCCGATCCTCCCGCGGATGCGGCTTAACGGCAACCGGAACCGGCGATGCATCGATGATCTCCCTGAAATGTTTCTCTTTGGCTGCAAGCCCACCTTCTAACACGTAATCTTCAAACAGCGGTTGAGATACAATCAGCAAACGTTCTTCAGGATCAAATGAATCCATTGCATAAGCTTCTTCAAACTGGGCGGCCCCCATAGGAATAAGCTGTTCCGGAGAATAGCCTTCTTTTTCAACAAAAAACCGCTGATCCCGCTCTCCGATGATACAAGCCAAATCCGCTCTCGTTTCATGACGATGATTATAATAGTAATTATTCGGATTAATCAACAGACGCAGCTGAAACGGAATCGACCGGAAAAACGGCAGATATCCAATCTGAAATAAAGTGGCATCATAAAGCAGAAACGTACGAACAACCTTGATCATTTCCTTACAAATACGACGGAAGCGATTGCCGGTTGCGACAGATTCAAGTTCGGCAATGATTCCGTGCTGAATATGCAACGACGGAATTCCCAAATAGCGAGCCGCATGCAACAAAGCACGATCCTGAACCCAGCCTTTATCAAAAACCACGACAGCATCTGCCCTCATCTTTTTCAGGGCGGTAACAAATGAACATGTTCCCAGCGACTTAAGATCTATGGTTTCAATCTTTCTTCCGGACAGATCCGGACAGTCGTCCCATCCGTACACCGCCTGTTCCGTATGGAAGAAAATAATGTCATATCGCCCCGCCAGCGGCTCAAAAAGCGGTAGCGCAAAATGCCCGAAATACCGCCAGGACGGAAAAAAAACGACCAGCCGCTTACTCATGCACACTCCTTTCCGAATCCCGAAATATGGCAACCGAAACCACACAAAGAGAGAGAAGAGAAAGAAATCCAAGGCTGACAAGCAGAGCATCGGGACTCTTTAAAAACGCGAAGCTGACAATAACGTATCCCAGTGCAGCCACAGGAATAACCGACGCAATTGTAAAACGATACTGAGCAAGAGCATATCGCATAACACTACTCAAAAGGGCTACCGGAACCATGACCCATGACAGAACGCGCAACCAACGAACCAGATCTACAGAAGGCACTTCAATACCAAATAAAACCTGCGGCAGCCAACGGGCCAGAACCGTAAACAGTAATGCAGTTGCACTCGAACTTACCAAAGAAGCCAGCAGCGTTTTTTTCAGTAATTTCTGCTGTTTTGCTGAGCCTCGTCCTTCCGCAACAACTTTAGGAAACATGGCTCCGACCAGAGATTGCGGAATAAAAAGTATCAGTCGCGCCAACGTCGCAGCATAGGCAAAATCGCCAGCACACTCAGGGAAAAGATTTTTCACCATCACAACATCACCCGTCATCAAAACGGAATATCCCAACATAATAAAAAAACTGCCAAACAGATACTGCCTTATGGAAGGTAAGGGCTCCTCCGTTGGCACCTGCTTCTTCAAACACCAGACCAGAACCAGCCCCCATAAATAATCGTGGCATAAAACCCCAATCCATGTCCCAGCAATCCCCATCCGGCAAATGGAGAAACAGCTATTACGAAAAAGACACCTATTAAGAGACGAATCCCCGCCCCGATAACCATTCCCCAACACCATCCATCAAAGTGCTGTAATCCCAGCAAAGCACCATTCACAACAGGCCGGCAGAACAACCCCGTCAAAATAATCCCGAAAATAAAAACCGGAGCCTTACGCTCCAAATGCATAAAACCGGCAATCGGGCCCGAAAATAAAAAGCAGAGAGAAGAACACAGGAGCCCCACAGCCACCAAACGCCATCCCCAGTATATCAGTAGCCGGGAAACATCACCGGGTCGGTTCGCTTTAATCAGTAAATTTGAATACCGACTGATCGTCGTTGAAAAAACGCCCAATGGAAACGTAAGAATATTCAGTATTCCCAGTAATGAAACGAGTAAGGCGAATTCATCATGCTGCAACTGACGCCCCATAAACATCTGAAACAGAAGATTAAACACATGCGCTATCGCCATGCCCGCAAACAGGATGGAACTGTCTTTAAGAAGAGCGTCCGTATTGAAAAACCTGATCAACAGATTAATCATTCAGTACCAATCCTTTTTCGAATCACAATACAGACTACCCCGCCCACAAATGACAAAATAAACACCCCCGACGAAAACACCATTTCAGAAGCGCCACTCACACATCGGAATTCAACCGTGTGCTTTCCTTCAGGAACAGCCACTCCCATGCAAAGGTAGTCCACGCGCAGCAGCTCGGCCGGTTTTCCATCCACCTCAACACGCCATCCCGGCTGAAAACGCTGGGCAAAACGAAGGATGGACGGTTTATCTGTTTCCAGTTCCACTACTGCGGCCTTTTTGGAAACCTCGGCCTTCAGTGCCTGAAAACGACTGCCATTCAGCTTCGCTTCCGGAAGACCGGCTCCGGAATCCACCAGAACTGTCGTTTGTGGATTATGAGACTCTGAAACAAGCAGACTGCACTGATTCTCCAGCGGAACAACCTGCCAGTTCGAATAGAGGGCAAAACGCGGAACAGCATTTTTAAATTCCAGCAACACCTCCGGTCGCATACCTTTTGCCGTTGGAATCTGATAATTCAGCACCGGTGTAAACTGTTCGCCCAGCGCCGGATTATTTTTAAACTGCTGAAGAACAGTCTGCGGTGCGGCCACATATTTCACGGCCGAAAGTTCCCATACGCGAATCTGGTTTCGACCGACGGTTCCAAGAAATTCCTTATATTCGGAGGGCATGCGCGGCATCTGCCAGATGTTAAACAGATTCAGGCCGTGAAAAGGTCCGTCAGAGGCCAGCCACTGATTATAGATCCCGCTTTGATCCATAAAAAAGGTTCGTTCATTCCCCTGATTTTCTTTTATGAACCGGACGATGTCGTTGCCCTTTTTGATCCGGGCTATGTTATCCGCCTTGAAATAATGGGAGGACAGCATCACGCTGTCCAGCGCCAGCACAGCAATCAGAACCGAGCCCCCCACCGCGCATATTTCCAGCCTTTCCAATAAGCAAAGACCAATCCGGCAAGGAACAGACTCAGCAGTGCCGCATGGAACCAGGCACTGGATATATTTTTCACAATAATTTCTGAAAATTCTTTCAGTCCGATTGCAGTCAGATCGGCCTCGTATGAGCCTGGAAAAACAAGCGCCTTTAATCCGGCCAACAGCATCAAACCGGCACACCCCGCCGCTGCAATGCATAAACGGCGTACGGCTTTCGATTTTTTTGGGCCGGACAACAGCTGATCCAGTCCGTAAGCAGCCAAAACCGCCAGACAGATTTCTACATTATCGAGCAGCTTGATCGGTGCACGGATATTACTGACCATCGGCAGCTGATAAAACAGTTTATAAAATATGCTGTATTTGCCGAAAGACAACAGCAGCCCAATGAGCCCGGCAATTCCCCAGAAAAGCGCTGCACCGCCATCCTGTTCCCGGCGCTTTCCGAAAGCAGCCCAAAGACCGTAGAAAGCCAGTATTACCGGAATAATACCCAGGTAAATGCTGTCGAGTTTGAAGTTTGCAAACCCCTGCTTCTGCGTCTCCCATTCAGCGGATTGTCCGATTTTACCCCAATAGGGTCCTTCCGGATTCCCGCTGCTCCATCCCCCCCAGCCCGGCGCAATCAGATCCGGCCACTCACCCGGAACCATGCTCCATTGCGTGATAAAATTCCATTTTTCAGCACCCCCACCCTGAACAGAAGCAGCACCGGCAATATTGTTTTTATAGGATTTCAGCAGTGTCGAACCGGAAAGCAGCAGCGCAATGACAGCAATCGGCAAAAGCAAACCTCCCCAGCGAACAACTGATTTCAAATGCATCTGCAGCAGACGGAAAAGCGCATAGGGCCCGATAAACAAACCGGCCAGCAATGCCACATCCTGCTGTTCAATCATCATGATCCCGACCGCGAGTCCCGCCAGCATGGAAAATCCAATCGATTTCCGAAGCAATTCCGCACGAACTGATTTTTCAATCAGGCAGAGACTGAGCACTGAAAATGCAAGCACTTCCATTTTATAGGCATGACCGCCGGAAGCCAGCGTGAGCGAATTAAACCAGAATGCAATCAGGGCACCCGCAATTGATGCCGCCCAGCTGCGCCCCCATATCCTCAGAAACCAAACCATAGAAAGGGATCCGCCCAAAAGCACAAGCCCGTAAAATGTGTTGGCAAACATCGTAAGCGGCATAATCGCCAGCAGTATATTAAACAGGGTAAAGCCATAACCACTGCTCCCTAATACCTGATTGGCTGTAAACTGTCCGGTCAGCAACTCCGGCAGCATTGTTTTCTTTGCCGCCAGCCGCCCGATATTAAGATCCGATGCGGAAAAGACATGATCAGGAGCAAAAACACAACGGAAGGTGATCGCGGCCAGGACAATAAAAAAGAGGAGGCAGAATAAATATTTCGTACGATCTTTTTTCATTTTCCAACATCCTAACAATTTAACGCTCTTTTAACTCGCCATATCGAAGCCAGCATCTGCAGCCCCATCACAAAAAATCTGGTTGGGTTTCCTGGAACGTGGTGCCACTTAATCGGAAACTCACGAATACGATAACCGGCCCGCTTTGTTCTGCATAACAGATCAATATCGAAAGCCCAGCCCGGCTCAACGGCCTCCGGCAGGATGTTCTGAATCACTTCCGCTTTGAACAACTTGGCCCCGCACTGGCTGTCACGAACCGGCACCCCGAATAAACCCTGTACAAAGATCTTATTCAGTATCCGCGAAGCCGCCCGGCGCATCCATGACTGCCGTGGATAAACCTGAGCACCTTCAATCCAGCGAGAACCGATAATGCACCCATAATCCTCTATGTTTTCAAACATCTTAAAAAAGGATTCCGGCGGAGTCGCTCCATCAGCATCAACAAAGCCGATCAAACTTCCGCGGGCCTGCTTCATTCCAAGCTCAACCGCCCCGCCCTTCCCTGTTTTTCCAGGCTCATTCAGCACTTTAATCTGCGACCATTCCTGCGCAATTTTTTCTGCGACCCCGACCGTATCGTCGGAACAGTGATTGGCCACCACAATAATTTCCATTTCGTTACCAAACTTTTCCGCAAAATACGCTGAATACTCCCGCAACGTTTTCGGCAGCCGGAACTCTTCGTTATACGCCGGAATTACAATCGACAGCTTCATGGTGCCGCCTCATAAAGTTTAAGCGTCGTATGCGCCTGACCGAAGTCCGGAAATTCATCGAGGAGTTGATAACGCATTTCCACAAGGTTGAAGAACGCTTTCCGCTCAGCCTCGCCGACTTCGGCAATGGCCGGCGATTCGATCGACAGCCCATAGCCGCTGAAAGCCGCGACGGGAGCGGAGGAAGTTTCCAGCAAATGCAAGAGGAGATCACGATTAAGCAGGTGCAGTTTTTCCGCCTGCTCGGTCGGCATATCGGGATAGTAGGAAAACGGGCCCATTTCCATGCCGTGCGGCACGGAGCGTCCGGCCTCGATGGCCAGATAGGTGTCCTGTGTCAGCAGCACAGATTCCTCCGGAGAGTGCCGTTTAACGATTTCCGCCGCATCACGCAGCAGTTCGAGGTCGCTCTTTTCCTTAAACTTCCACCAGATGCGGTCGCGTCCTCGAACAAACCATTCCTGATTGATGGGAGAAGAAAAGGCGGTGGCGATCGACGCCAGCAGCAAAAACGAGAGCGAAGGAACAACCCATCGAGGTTCAATTCTTGGAAGAACCGTCAGTACTGCAGCGGCGGCAAGAATGGGATAGGCAATCGCCTGATAATCGTCATATGGAAACGCCGCCAGCCCGTGCACCAGCGAAATACCGATCCCGCAGCTCCACAGCAGCACCGCAGTCGGCTCCAGTTTCTTTTCCAATGGTTGGAAAACCAGCACCGCCAGTGTCAGCAATGTAAAAATGAGGTAAGCCTGCACAAAACGGGAGATAAAACCAACCTTCAGCGTCAGGATTGTACCGATCCCGCCGGGATCGCGGCCGGTGTGGTAGCCGAGCAGCCCGAAATGCGCCTGCTCCGGTGATTGAAAAAACAGCGGCGCATAAACCGCCAGCAGCATCACGCCCCCGCCGATGCCGAACCACAGCCAGTCAAGTTTGCGCTCTTTCTGAAAAATCAGCCAGATTCCGGTGATCGGCAGCACAATGCCGGCAGAAAGCCGCGTCCCCGCCGCCAGCGAAAGCAGTGCCCCGCCGAAGATCAACGCCATCCTGTTCCGAAAGGATAGCAGATAAAATCCCGCCATCAGGAAAAAGACGGTCAATCCGTAGGTTTTGACCACCGTCGTAAAATAGCTCTGGTAAACATTGCAGGCAATCAGCAGAAAAACCGCAATCCACGCCACCCCGCGTTTTTCCGAGATCCTGAATGCCAGCAATCCCGCAAAACCGGCAGCCGAAAGACCGAACATCATGGTAATCAGACGACCACCGACAACGCCGGATTTCTCGATAACCGGAAAAAGTGCGCCATAAACCTTCGGCAGTACCGGCCCCTGCGTGAAGGCAAAGTCGGCATATGGCCGCTGCCCTTCGAACACCATTTTAGCGGCGTAAAGATACCATCCTTCGTCCTGATTCAGGTTTCCGTGTATCAGATTCATACAGGAAAGCAGCAGTGCCAGCAGCACCGAAAGACCTCCAAGGATTGGAACCGCTTTTCCCATCAATCAGCCCTTAAATACAAACTTCTTGCGCATAGTGAAGTTGATTACCATAGCACAGGTGAACACAAAAAAGTAAGCCCATGTAACCTGCCAGTTATACTGTGCAATGAGGTAACGGCTCAGCAACGTGAAAAAGACAAAGGAGGCCGTGGATAACGCATAAAACAGGGCTACTTCTTTGAATTTCTGATGCCGCCCATCATTAAAAACAAAAATAACATTGGTAATATAGGCCACAGTATTGGAGGAAAGAAAGGCCACGATTTTATTAAGAACAAAATGCCTCAGCAGGGTCTCCTCCGGTACTACGCGGATGTGGCCGCCAACCCAACCGATGACCATTCCGAAAGGATCACCTTCCCGCAGACTCGGCAGAACAATCCAGGCCATAAGATAAAACACCAGCACATCCACCACAAACGTAACACCCCCGAAAAAGAGATATTTAATGAACTGGATACCGGTTTTTTCCTTATTGCGAAGGAAAGCATTCAAGCTGGTTAAAGAATCCGTCATAGATAAAAAGCGGCAGACATAGTACGCAAAGCAAACCGGGATAAGCGAGTGTTTTATCCCCCTGCGTACTGTTAATTTCCGGGAAAAACATCGAAAAAAATGAACGGTCCCGCACGGCCATGCAAACTTGACCTTAAAGCGGATTACTTTATCTTATGGGTTCATTTTGTAAATGAGAGGTATGCTTTGAGTTCTGAAAAGTTTTTCCGCAAGTCCGACTGGATTGCCTGCTGGGTAACCTTTGCCATTTCACTGATCGTTTACACGCTGACCCTTCAGCCGACCTTGGGCCTGGAGGACTCAGGCGAGCTGATTGTCGCCTCCGACTTTCTCGGCGTACCCCACCCGCCCGGCTATCCGATCTGGACACTGCTGACCTGGTTCTTTCAGTGGATCTTTCATGCTGTCACATTCCATGGCCAGCCCAATCCGGCCTGGGCCGTCAACTGGTTTTCTGCCGTTTCCGGTGCTGCGGCCTGCGGAATGATCGCCCTGCTGATCAGCCGGTCCGGCATGGACCTTCTGCGCAGTCTGCATAAGGAATCCCGTATTCTCGGCGAAAAAACAGAGCGTCACTTCTGCCTGGTGGCCGGTATTTCCGGCGGTCTGCTGCTCGCCTTCGGTCAGGGCATGTGGTCACAGGCTGTCATTGCCGAGGTTTACACCCTGAACATCTTTTTCCAGTCTCTGGTTCTTATTTTCCTCTATCGCTGGTTCCGGGAACCGGGCAGTACGAAATGGCTTATTCTCTGCGCCTTTGTCTTCGGCCTCGGCATCACCAACCACCAAACCCTGCTCTTCATGGGTCTGGCTATGGCGGTTGCGGTAGTGTTCAACGAACTTGAAATCTTCGCCCCGAAACATCTCGGTTTCACACTGGGGGCTCTGGCAGCACTCGTGCTCTCCCTGATCGGGGTCTATTTCGGCAACCTGTTCCTTCAGATTATCGGCATTGCCGGCTGCATAATCTGCTGTCTGCTGATTCGCGAAAAATTTCTGGTACGCGACTTCATCGTAACGGGTTCCATGTACATTCTTCTGGTCGGTTTCAATAAAATGGCCGCCGGAAATCCCGAACTGGCCGATTACATGTGGGTGGCCGGCCCCGATAAAGCCGGTTTCTGGATCTGGACGATCTATGCGCTGGCCGTGCCGCTTCTGGCCACATTTATCCTTCCCAAGGGGAAAATCGTGGGCCCGACCTTTCTCGTTTTATTCATCGGCCTCGGCTTCTATTTCTATATGGCCTTCTCTTCCGACCAGAATCCGCCGATCAACTGGGGCTATCCCCGTACCTGGCAGGGATTCATGCACGCCATCACCCGTGGACAGTATGAACGGGTCAAGCTGGCCCACGTCTTCACGCCGCGCTTCCTTGAACAGATCGGCACCTATTTCGGCGACCTACGCTCCCAGTTTATGTGGCCGATTGCCATTCTCGCGATCATTCCGCTCGGCTTTATCTGGAAAACAGGCAAGCGGAATATCTGCTGGTTTGTAACCACCATAGTTGCATTCATTTCCGTAGGCCTGGTGTTCATGATTCTACAGAACCCCAAAACCGACATCCAGAGCCTCTTCATCGGCCGAGTACAGTACATTCAGTCACACGCCATCTTCGTCATCTGGCTGGGCTACGGCATCCTTTTTCTCATGGCCTCGCTTGAAGCGCTGGTAAAAAACAACCCCTACACAAAAATTGCCGGCGTTGCCCTGGTTCTCCTGCTCCCACTCGCCCTTATTCATAAAAACTACTTTAATGAACGTCAGCTCAAAGTCGTCGGCGGTGCCGAACAGAACGGCCACGACTTCGGCTGGCAGTTCGGCAACTGGCAGCTCCGCGGCGTCGAAGGCATTAAAGACGACATGAAATACTGGTATGGCGAAGACACCGAAGAATTCAAAAAGCAATGGGCCGCCTACCCGAACAAAAACTATCCCGAACCGATGGGCCCCAACGCCATCTTCTTCGGAGGGACCGACCCCGGACGATTTGTTCCTACCTATATGATCTACTCCGCCAAAGTCCGCCCGGACGTCTACCTCATCACCCAGAACGCCCTGGCCGACAATACCTACATGAACGTCATGCGCGATCTGTACGGGGATCAGATCTGGATTCCTTCGCCCGTCGACTCCAACCGCGCTTTTCAGATGTATGTACAGGGTGTCAGAAACGGCACCATTAATGCCGGAGCCGACGTAACAACCGAAGGCGGAAAGGTTCAGGTGCAAGGCGTTGCCGGTGTGATGCAGATCAACGGCTTCCTGAGTAAAATGATCTTCGACCACAATCAATATATCACCGAACCCAAAACCGATGAGAAAACCCGTCCCGTTGGTGCGGCCGTGGTTTACGAAGATCCCGTAATTGATCCGCAGACCGGCCTGCCGCCCCTGCGCTCATTCTACGTCGAAGAAAGCTACGTCCTGCCCTGGATGTATCCCTACCTCACACCGCACGGCCTGATCATGAAGATCAACAACAAACCCACGCCATTGACGGCTGAAATCATCAAAAATGACACCGATTTCTGGAACTGGTACTGTGAACGTCTGCTGAACGACCAAAAATTCATTCGCGATATCGTCGCCCGCAAATCGTTCTCCAAACTCCGCAGTGCCATCGCCGGCCTCTACGCCGCTCGCGGAAAACCCAAAGAAGCCGAAGCCGCATTCCGCCAGGCGGTTGATCTCTATGACCTCAGCCCGGAAGCCAACTTCCGCCTCGCCGACCTGATCTCCAAACAGGGCCGTTACGACGAAGCCATCAAAATTTTCGAGATTTTCCTGGAGAAAGATCCGAAAAACGACAAGGCAGAAGCCTTCCTGGACAATCTGAAAAACATGAAAAAAATGGGTGCACGCCGTGCTGAACTTGAAGCCGGTCTGAAGAGCGGAAAAACCACTTTCCCGGGAATGATGGAACTCGTTCAGATTTATTACGCCATGAACAACTCCCGAGCCGGCGAGGCCCTGGCCCGTAACATGCTCAATTCCTCCGAACTTCCGCCCGAAGGGATGATGTCGATCGCCCAGTTCATGGCCCAGAAACGCAATCTCGACATTGTGGAACTGGCCCTCAAAAAATATACCGCCGCACGGCCGAAGGACAGCCAGGGCTGGATCAATCTTGCCGGACTGCAGCTGGCCCTGAATAAACGCAGTGAAATGTGGCCGTCCCTGCGTAAAGCGGTCGAAGCAGGCGGCGAACCGGCCCGCAATGCACTCCGCAAAGACAAACGTTTCGATACGGTTCGGAATACAACCGAATTCAAAAAAATCGTACCGCCCCTACAAACCGCAAATCCGCTGGGTCTGGCCCCCATTCCCGGCCTCTAATGAACATACTGGTTTATGACGACACCCCCGGCTTCGGCGGCCATCAGATTATGGCCGCCCGGGGAATTGAGGCTCTCGCCGAAACACCGGGACTGCACGTCACCCTGATGTATAACCCCGAAAACCGAAAATTTATCCGGAACCTGAAACATTTTGAACATCTCACGGTTCTGGAAGCCGACGCCCCCCGCATTCCGACCCTGAAACCGGATCGCATGCTCGTTATTCAGGGCGATATCACCCAGTCTATCTCCGGATTATGTGCGGCACGCCGCGCCGGCATTGAATGTATAAGCTATATCGCCATCCCTCATCGCCTTGCTGAAATGGGGGCGAAAATGGGCAGACTGCGGGATATTAAAAACCGGCCGCTTTTTCAGAAACCCGATCGTTTTATCACCATCTCTGAAAGTATGGCCGCACTGCTGCGCGAACGCGGTGCCCACCAGCCTGTAACCGTCGTTCCTAACGGCATCCCCCCCCGCCCATTCCGAAACTGTCCGTTGAGGAAAAACCGTTTACGATCGGGGTCATCGGCCGCATAGAATTTAAACAGAAACAGCAGGATTTCTTTGTACGCACCCTCCGTAAACATGCCGGCCTGTTTGCTGACTGCCGGACTCATCTCATAGGCAGCGGTCCGGATGAACAGAAACTCCGGAAACTGATCCGGGGCGATAGCTCCTTCACCTTCCTGCCCTGGCAGCAGGATATGGAAGAGGAGTATGAAAAACTCGATATGGTCGTGATTCCCTCGCGTTACGAAGGTGTTCCACTCGTCATGCTCGAGGCACTCGCCCGCGGCATTCCGGTTATCGGAAGCCGCCGTGACGGCATGCAGGATATTCTTCCGTCAGACTGGACATTCACCCCCGAAGATTCTGCCTCACTGGCCACCACCTTTTCAAATGTTCGAAAAACCTGGAAACAGAAAATCGAACAGATCCAGAACCGTATCCTGGAAGAGCATTCTCTGGAACGCTTCAGAACCGGATTCGTAAAAGCCGTAACACAGCAGTAAAAAATTCCACTTTGATTTTCATCGCTATTACCGACAACAATATAATCGGGACTTTTTTTTGCAGCACAACCACAATCCCCCATCCCGCGGGCCGGTGTTCACCCCACAACAAGATAACACAAAAAAAGGCGCCCCGTAGGACGCCTTTTTTTATTTCCATTAAACGGAAACTTATTCGCCGGCTTCGGCATCGTCGTTCAGCGCGGCTTTACGGCTGAGACGTACACGGCCCTGGTTATCGATATCGATACACTTAACGCGCATCGCATCGCCCGGCTTACAGATTGAATCGACAGAATCAATGCGCTCATTAGCCATTTCGGAGATGTGAACCAGACCTTCTTTGCCCGGCATACATTCAACAAAAGCTCCGAAATCTTTCACGGCAATCACTTTACCATCGTAGATTCTTCCGATTTCAATTTCGGCCGTCAGAGCATTCACTTCACGAATCGCCGCCTCCATCGCATCGGCGTCTACCGCAAAGATGTTAACCGTACCGTCTTCTTCGATGTCGATCTGGGCACCGGTTCCATCAGTAATCGCACGGATGTGTTTTCCACCCGGGCCGATAAGGGCGCCGATCTTTTCCGGATCAATCTTAACAGTGGTGATACGCGGTGCAGTAGCCGCCAGTTCCTGACGCGGAGAAGAAATCACGGCCTCCATCTGGTCGAGAATATCGCAACGCCCCTTCCGGGCGATTTCGAAGGCTTCTTCAACCTGATCCCAGTTCATACCATGAACCTTAAGATCCACCTGGAAACCGGTGATACCCTTGCGGGTACCGACAACCTTAAAGTCCATGTCACCGCAGTGGTCTTCCACACCGAGAATATCGATCACTTCAACCGATTTATCCTGGCCGTCTGTGAACAGACCGACCGAGATCCCGGCAACCGGAGCTTTCAGCGGAACACCCGCATCCATCAATGCCAGGCAGCCGCCACAGGCCGAAGCCATCGAAGACGAGCCGTTGGATCCCATCACTTCGGAAACCACACGTACGGTGTACGGGAAATCATCCGGCATCACCGGCGCAATGGAACGCTCTGCAAGGTTGCCATGGCCGATTTCGCGACGGCTGGTCATGCCGAGGCGTCCGCACTCACCCACCGAATACGGAGGGAAGTTGTAATGCAGGATAAAGTTCTTTTCGTCTTCACCGCCGGTCACCGCGTCAAAACGCTGTGCTTCTTTGGTGGTTCCGAGCGTAACGGTACAGAGCGTCTGCGTTTCACCGCGGCCGAATACGGCCGAACCATGCAGTTGCGGGAATACTCCGACCTGAATGTCGAGCGGGCGGATTTCCAACATACCACGCCCTCCGATCCGGGTATGGTCTTCAAGAACGTTTTTACGGACCGTTTCCACTTCCAGATCGTGGAAAGCGTGGAAATATTCATCTTCCGTCATCTCCGGGAAGAGATCCTGCATCTGCGGTTTTAACTCTTCCTTCAGGGCGCTAACCGCATCCTGACGTTCGAGCTTTCCGCTGATTTTCATCAGCTCTTTGAACTTATCACCAACGAGTTCACGGGCTTTATCCAGCAGCGTGGTGTCTTTCGGTTCCGGAGCGTATACTTTTTCCGGAAGACCGAGTTCAGCCCGAAGCTTCAGCTGACCGTCGATAATTTTAACCACTTCGGCATGCGCCGTTTTCATGGCTTCAATAAATTCAGCTTCAGGAATTTCCTTAGCGGAACCTTCAATCATCATCACCTTGTCACGCGATCCACAATAGGTCAGGTCTATGTCAGACGCGGCCAGCTGATCATGATTCGGGTTGATGATCCATTCGCCATCGTTACGGACGATCCGGACTGCGCCGATCGGGCCGTCAAACGGCAGATCGGTCAATGTCAGCGCCGCAGAAGCGGCATTCACGCTCAGCACATCGGTATCAAGCGTCTGGTCAGAGCTGATCAGCATGTTGTTGATCTGTACTTCGCGGTGGAAGTTGTCCGGGAAGAGCGTGCGGATCGGACGGTCTGTCACACGCATGGTAAGGATTTCCTTCTCAGAAGGACGGGCCTCACGTTTAATGTAGCCCCCCGGAAAACGGCCGGCTGCATAGAATTTTTCGCGGTATTCCACCTGCAGCGGGAAAAAATCCACGCCTTCTTTGGCTTCTTTCGCGGAAGTGACTGCGGAGAACACGACGTTTGCTCCGATACCACAGGTAACAGCACCGTCTGCCTGCTTAGCGAGCAGCCCGGTTTCGAGGGTCATGGTTTTTCCACCGACCTCGAATTCAACTTTGGTTGTACCCTTCATAACTTCATCTGCGCCCTTGCTAAAATTTTGTTCTGAAGAGCGCACCTTTCCTTGTTGTTTTTTGCCGTCCCATTGACGGCGATTATAAACGAAGCAAGCCCTTTACTTGAGATAAAGGGCTTACAAACGAATTACGGATTGTAGAACATCCGGTCAAACGACTTATTTACGAAGTCCAAGCTTATTGATCAGCTCTTTATAACGTGCGTCGTCTTTTTTCTGCAAATAGCTCAGCAGTTTTCGGCGCTTGTTCACCATCATGATGAGGCCGCGGCGCGAACTGTGGTCTTTTTTATGTGTCTTCAGATGCTCGGTCAATTCCTTGATGCGGGTAGTCAGTAACGCAACCTGAACCTCTACGGAACCGGTGTCCTGCTCGCCGCGCTTGAATTCGTTTTTAATTTCAGCTTTTACTGCTTGATCCATTGCTATGGACTCCTGTTGATATAGTTCTCTCTCAAAAAGTAAGAGCGGGACTATACGCACCGCCTCACCCCGTGTAAAGCACAGTTTCTCAAGGTTTTTCCGCCTGTTTTTGCAACCCGGAAAACTCAACCCCGAAGCGGCAGTGAATGCTGAAAAAGCAACGAATAGATATATTTACAGAGTATTCATTGTTTTTCAGCATTCATTGCGACTGAACCGCCCGCCTATTTTATTACGAAATCCGGTTCCGAATCATGATGATCGAATTCCGGCAGAATACACATCAGTTTATCGCGCTCTGCACGATGCGCCGCAGAGACCTTTTCCCAATCTCTGATCTGCGGGAAACGAATCAGATCATCCGGCTGATGCTCCACATCCCACCATTTTCCAAAACCGTCTTTCATCACCTTTTTTCCGCGAATCAGCTGCATACCGCCACGATAAGCATAAATCCAGTCACGATGATCCTGTTTATCCGTGGTCAGATACGGCCAAAGGCTCTTACCATGGATTTTATAATCGGCCGGAATTTCATACCCCATAATATCCGCCAGTGTCGGCAGCACATCAGCAATATTCACCAGAATATCCTGCTCGCCCTTTTTCGTGAAATCCGCCCCCGGCGCATAAACCATAAACGGGACATGACAGCCTTTCTGACGATCCGGGCTCCCCTTGCCGTACGTACTGGTTCCATTATCTGCACAGAAAATGAGAATCGTATTATCCGCAATGCCAAGCTCATCAAACTTCTTCAGATACTGCCAGATCTGAAAATCGATGTATTCCACATGGGTATGTATCCCCGGTTCCGTAACCGTACCATGCGTATCGTATCTCCCGTTATCGCCCGTTATATTCGGCTCTGTCCGGATATATTTTTTCCCGTCCCATTTAATACCCGGCGTCCCCGGCCATTTATTCCCCGACTCCGGATGCAGCCAGTCAAAACCGTCATGCCCAAGGTGAGTGGTGTGATAAACAAAAAACGGCCTGCCCTCATGATGCTTCCGCTCCATGAAGTCGAAAACAAAATCAAGCTCCACATCCGGTCCATACGTATTAAGACCGTAGTTTTTACGATCTTCTTCAGAAACCGGCCAATAGGTGCAGTTCTGCTCTGCAGTCGCCGGCGGTACAGTAGGATGATTCATCAAAGCTACAGACGGCTTCCAGTACCAGGATGTTTGAGCATAGTGCGAGAGCTCTTTCCCTGTATCTTCATTCACCTGTGTCTTCTTTTTCCCTTTCACATCCGTCAGCACAAAATCGGTATAAGGATTTTTCGGAAAGAGATAGGAACCCGGCGTGAAAACACCTTCATCAAAACCAAACAGTCGATGATCACACTTTTTCATCTGGGTTTTTCCGACCCATTGGGTCGCATACCCGGCCTTTTGCGCCACATGGCCTATCAGCAGCGGAGATGAAACGTAAAGAGGAACCACCCAGTCAGTTTTCTTCCCGTTTTCCACAATTCCGCCCAGATCACCGTTATGCCACCACTTATGCAGATTCGCATAGCGCCCCGTCATCATCATTGCCCGGCTCGGCGAACAGACCGTTGCCGCCCAGGCGGTTCTGATCCAGGCCCCCTTTTCCGCCAGCCTGTCGAGCACGGGCGTCTTCGCCCGATAACCCATATCCTGTGTATCGCGGCCCTTCGCATCGCTCCAGACAGAACTGCCATAGAACGGGATTTCGCGTGCGGAAATATCATCGGCAAACACCAGCACCACATTCGGTTTATCCAGTTTCGCCGACACACTGACAGCACCCGCCGTCAATAACACCAAAAGCATCCGTTTCATCATCTCATCCTTTTTTCCAGAAGTTGAAACCAAAGGACGAACGTAGCATACCGGTCCCTCTCCGCGTCAGCTGACCGAAAGTATTACCCCTTCGGCTCCTGCCCGGAACGAATACACATCCCCTTCCGTCTTTCCTGCCAGCGCTGCCCCCACGGGCGACTCCGGCGTAATCACTGTAACAGCCACTCCATCATCAACCGTCACCTCGGTACCGCCGCCACAGTCCAGCAGAAAAAACCAGTCTCTAAAACCGTCCATTTCCGCCTCAATCAGCGCTCCGGTTCCAATCGGTTTCCCTGAAAAATCCGGCGGTTGAAAACTGCGCAGTTCCAACACCCCGGCAGCCAACGCTTCAAACTGTTTGGCCAGCCCGCGTGCCAGATAGGACTGCTCTAAACCGCAGGTATCCCATTTGCTCTCCGCTTTGGCTTCAACATGCGTCGCCCCCTCCGCGGCCATTTTCTGCCCCTTTAACTGTACCCGAAGCTCCTCTTCCAGCGCATCAATCACGGCTTTCAGAACATTTGATTTATCCATTTTACCACTCCGGCTCTTCAACCGGATCGGTCGAATAGGGTTTACACTGTGCCGCAATCTGCGGCGAAACACGTACGAGCAGCTCAGCGTTGGCGCCCTCGTATTCCTGTTCCAGAATCGATGCATTCTTCTGCAGCGTCGCCAGCAGCTTGCCTTCGCTCAACGGCACCGAAAGCCTCATTTCGACCTTCCGCCCTTTCAGACAGTCGGCCAGTTCATCAAAAAGAAGATCGATATTTTCGCCTTCGCGCGCAGAAACCGCCACCGACTTCGGAAACTGACGCTGCAGGCGTTTGGCCGCGTTACGGCCTTTTTCATCATCGATTTTATTAAAAACATAAAGCATCGGCTTTTCGAGCCCGCCGATTTCATCCAGCACTTTGTGCACCGCCTCAATCTGCGTATCCACCTGCGGATGCGATGCATCGATTACATGCACCAGCAGGTCAGCTTCGACCACCTCCTCCAACGTCGCCTTGAACGAATCCACCAGATGATGCGGCAGTTTCTGAATAAATCCCACCGTATCGGTCATCAGCATCGGCTCATGATTCGGCAGCTCCACCTGCCGCGTCGTTGGATCCAACGTGGCGAAAAGCTGATTTTCCGCATAGATATCGGCCCCGGAAAGCCGGTTCAACAGCGTTGATTTTCCGGCATTGGTGTAACCGACAATCGAAACCAGCGCCCAGCCGTGGCGCCGGCGTCCTTTTCGTTGCTCAGTACGGCGCGTCCGCACCAGTTCGAGATCACGTTTTAACGTACGGATCAGCTCCTGCAGGCGGCGGCGGTCCATTTCGAGCTGCGTCTCTCCCGGCCCCTTCAGCCCGATGCCGCCCTTCTGGCGCTCAAGGTGCGTCCACATATTCCGCAGACGCGGAAGCAGATACTGATGCTGTGCCAGTTCAACCTGAAGACAGCCCTCTTTGGTCTGGGCCCGCTGCGCGAAAATATCCAGAATCAGCTGTGTGCGGTCGAGCACACGGGTCTCAAACACCTTCTGCAGGTTTCGGCCCTGCGCCGGAGTCAGATCATCATCAAAAACAACCAGCGAAACCCGGTTTTCTTTGATCCAGTCGGAAATCTCCTCCGCTTTTCCGGTTCCGATATAATGCCCGGCTTTGATTTTCTGCTGGCGGACCATAAAGCGGCCCTTTACCTCCGCACCGGCGCTCTCGGCCAGTTGCGCAAGTTCATCCATGGTATCCTTAACCCGCCACTCCTCCTCGTTTCTCAGAACGACGCCAACGAGCACGACGGTTTCAACACTCTTATCTTCAGTTTCTACAAGTTCAGGCATTCTCTATTGCTCTAGTATTCAGCAGTGAATGTAAGAAAAACAACAACACTGAGCACCTTTGAATTCGTTATTTTTCCCACACGCATTACATATCAGATCTGCACCGGTGTCGGGCCGTTTTTCTGCCAGACAGAGGAAACCGCAGCCGCCAGCGCTTCCGGCGTTTTAAAATCGGCAGTGTTGATCCATTCCACATTCAGCTGATTGCGAAACCAGGTCATTTGGCGTTTGGCAAGCTGGCGGGTACGGATCACCGTTTTTTCCCAGGCTTCCTCAAGCGTCATTTCATTTTTCAAAACAGCAAAAGCTTCTGCATAGCCGATCGCCTGCATCGCGGTCTGAGACAGCTCAAGCCCCATCAGCCGTTCCGCCTCTTCCAGTAATCCGGCGGCATACATTTCATCCACCCGTTTTTCGATCCGCTCCAGCAGTACTGCGCGCTCAACGTACAAACCGACCAGCTTCGGCTTCGGTTTCGAATTCCATTTACTGTTGGCCGTACCATCCTTTTCCAGAATCCGGATCAGGCGGCGCGGGTTCTGCCGGTCGTCTTCGGTCAGACGCTCATACAAACCGCCGGCTTCGGCTTTGGCTCGTTTTTCCAAGGCCCGGAAATCGAGCGACTCCAGCTCTTTCCGAAGTTCGGAATTTTCAGGCGGCACATCGTCGAACCCCTCGGTCAGACATTTGACATAAAGCCCGGTTCCGCCGACAACAATGATATTCCGCCCCGTCTCAAAAGACGGACGCACCGCATCCAGATAGGCCGCAACATTGAACTTTTCGGTCGGCTCAACGAGATCAAAACCTGCATAGTCGACTTTCTCCCGATCCCCGAAAGTCGGCTTAGCCGTACCGATATCCATTCCTTTGTAGATATTCATGGAATCGGCCGAAACAATCAGCTGCCCTTCCCGTTCCGCGATATACTGCGCTACAGCACTTTTGCCTGAGGCAGTCGGTCCGATGACAAAATGAGCATGCGGAGCGGCATCAGACATCTTCAGTTTTCTCTTCCTGCTTTTTCTTATCGAAAAAACTCATGACCAGAAAAACCACAAATACAATGCAGATAGCGGAATCGGCGACGTTAAAGGAAGGGTATTCATAGCTTCCGAAATGGAATGAAAGAAAATCGGTAACCCACCCGAAACGAATGCGATCAATCAGATTTCCGGCAATCCCGCCGAAAAGCAGCCCCATCAGCACTTCATTCCGGCGCTTTCCCTCAATGATCTGGCTGCGGAACCAATAAAGCGCCACCATCACGCCGAATGAAATCAGAATCAGGATAATCCCGTGACCGGCAAGCAGGTTCCAGGCGGCACCGTCATTGCGAACATAGACAATATTAAAAAAACCATCAACAACCGGAATGGAATCGCCATAAACCAGATTAGCGCGTATCGCCTGCTTGGTTAGTTGATCAAGAAACAGAATGACCAAACCTATGATAAGAATCAGCACTGACGAACTCCTGAAAAACAGCCGCAAAAAAGGCACAAGATGCACGAAGACCGGAGCAAAACATGTCTTTGTGTTTCTTGTGCCTCTTCGTGGCCGATAACAATCCGGTATTAATCCGGCCTACATGCCATGCATGGTGCTGCCGAACGGACGGTAGGTCGTGGCCTGCCCCTTTTCGATCTCATTCTGCGCCTTGATGGAGTAACGAACATAAGGCAACGCTTCGAGACGCTCGATGTTGATCGGCTCACCGTACATTTCACAAATGCCGTACGTACCTTTTTCAATGCGACGAATTGCCTCATCAATTTCAAACAGAACATCCTGTTCACTGGAAAGCTGATTAAGCGCAAATTCGCGGTCGAATGTATCGGTCCCCTGATCGGAAAGCGACGGATCGCGCTCATTGGCACTCAGGGAGTCGCGGTTGATGGAAAGAATTTCACCGGTCACCCGCTCCCGCAGAATCAGAAGACGGTTGAGCTGCTCTTTGAGCTGCTTGGTGGTGAAATACTTATTTTTCCCGATCTTCCCGCTCAGCGGGCCGCCGGACGATTTTGCAACAGGCGAAGCGGATTTCGCTGTTTTATTCGCAGTCGTTTTCCCGGCAGCAGCTTTCTTTGCAGGGGCCTTCTTAGCAGTCTTTTTTGTCGCCATTTTCGGTTGTACTCCAGTCAAAATTCAGTTCCGAACCCGAATGAGGGCTGGGTATTTATCATCTGCCCCATGTCGTGTCAATGAGCATATCCGCTTTATTCAGCGGTCATAATGGACACCACACAACCATGTCCGTTCAAATCTAATTCCGTACCATTTTCAATACCTTTTTCCGTTACTTCGCAAGAAAGTGCCAGCGTTTCCCCGGCGATATATTCCCGGTTCGCAGCAACAGCGGCCGTCACCTCGTCATCCGAGCTGAAAAGCACGTGAATGCGCTGGGTAATCTCCAGATCCATTTCCTTACGCAGATTCTGTACCTTATTCACAAATTCGCGTGCCAACCCCTCGGCAATCAGATCCTCATTGAGCTGCGTATCAAGGCCGACAACCAATGCGCCTTCAGCACTCACCGCCATGCCTTCTTTCGGATTACGGACAATTTCAATATCATCGGAAGTCAGCTCAACCGTCCGGCCGTCCAACTCAACCGGCACCGTTTCACCGCTGGAAATCTCCGCAATCTGCGCATCCGTCAGGCTGTTGATCAGCGGAACGGCCTTTTTCATCAGCGGGCCGAGTTTCGGGCCAAGCTGTTTAAAGTTCGGTTTCGCCTGAATCGTAGCCAGTTCCGAGGAATCGGTTCCGAACTCCACAGTACGCACATTCAGCTCATCGGAAATCAGACTTTCCAATGCCTGAATATTGGCCAGCAGCTTTTCGTCATCGCAGACGACATACATTTTAGCCAGCGGCTGGCGGTTTTTCAGTTTGTATTCCGCGCGCAGCGTGCGCCCCTGCTCAACAGCATTCATCACCATGGCCATCTGACCTTCGAGCACTTCATCGCGTTTGGCGTCGGCCGCGGTCGGAAAATCGCAGAGATGAACCGATTCCGGCATATCGTCGGTTTTCAGGTTCTGATAGATGGTTTCGGAAATAAAAGGAGTAAACGGCGCGGCAATTTTGCACAGACCGAGCAGCACATCATATAAAGTGGAATAGGCCTGCACCTTGTCGGTATCATCTTCCGTTTTCCAGAAACGGCGGCGAGAACGGCGGATATACCAGTTTGTCAGATCTTCAATAAACGCCACGAACGGACGAACCGAAGCCTGAAGATCGTAGCGGTCCATCGCCCCGGTCACCTGCTGCTGCAAACGGGCCAGTGAACTCTGAATCCAGCGGTCCATCAGATTGTCGCGCTCCGACACCGACTGCCCCGGCGTCCAGCCGTCAATATTGGCATAGGTCACGAAGAAACTGTAGGCGTTCCACCACGGCAGCAAAAGATGGCGGAGCGAATGCTTCACGCCCTCCTCCGAAAACCGGAGCGATTCCGCCCGAACGACCGGCGAATAAATCATATAGAGGCGCAGCGCGTCGGCACCGTATTCATTGATCACGTGGATCGGGTCCGGATAGTTTTTCAGGCGCTTGGACATCTTCAGCCCGTCTTCCGCCAGTACCAGACCGTTGACCACCACATTTTTAAAGGCCGGTTTATCGAACAGCGCCGTGGACAGCACCATCAGCGTGTAAAACCAGCCCCGGGTCTGATCAAGCCCTTCAGCAATAAAGTCCGCCGGGAAGTTCGCTTCGAAATGCTCCTTGTTTTCAAAGGGATAGTGGTTCTGTGCATACGGCATGGAACCGGACTCGAACCAGCAGTCGAGCACCTCCGGCGTCCGTCTGTAGGTTTTACCGTCCTTTTCGATGATGATTTCATCGACATAATGCTTATGCAGATCTTCAACTTTTCTGCCGGACAGTTTTTCCAGCGTTTCAATGGAATCAACGCAGATCATATCGGACTTATCGTCTACATTCACCCACACCGGAATACAGGACCCCCAGAACCGATTACGGCTGATAT
This sequence comes from Verrucomicrobia bacterium S94, assembly GCA_004299845.1. NCBI lineage: Bacteria > Pseudomonadati > Verrucomicrobiota > Verrucomicrobia bacterium S94. The sequence continues at coordinate 2,121,438 of CP036201.1, forward strand.
TCCAGTCCTTGGCGTCAGCCAGCCAGTTGGCAAAACGCTTTTCGCCGACGTAATCCGGCATCCAGTGCACGCCCGAATTGTTCGCAAGCATTTTTTCGCGCAGATCCTCAACCCGGACATACCAGGCATCAATGGCGCGGTAAATCAGCGGAGTATCCGTACGTTCACAGAACGGATAACTGTGCTGAATGGTGCTCTGATGGATCAGTTTTCCGCTGTGCTTCAATACTTTGATAATGGCCTTATCGGCGTCTTTGCAGAACTGTCCTTCATAATCCGGAACCCGGGACGTGAAAACACAATCCTCGTCAAGCGGATCGACCAGCGGAATATCGGCGGCGCGGCAGATCCGGTAGTCATCCTCACCATAAGCCGGAGCCATATGTACAATACCGGTACCGTCTTCGGTCGAAACAAAATCATCGTTCAACACCTGGAAGGAGTTCGGGTTATCAACAAAGAAATCGAAAATCGGCTCATACTTCAACCCCTTCAGTTCCGACCCTTTAAAGGTTTTGAGTATTTCGTATTCTTCTTCCTTTTTGTAATAGGCCGACAGGCGTGCTTCGGCCAGAACGAAGACCTCGTGCGTCTCTTTGTCTTTGATCGCCACATAATCAATGTCCGGACCGGCACAGATCGCCAGATTGCTCGGCAGCGTCCAGGGTGTTGTGGTCCAGATCAGCGCCGAAGCATTTTCAAATTCAAAATCGAGCAGTTTTACCCGAACCGTGATCGCCGGGTCCTGGACATCCTGATAGTTGCGCCCTGCCTCGAAATTGGAAAGCGGGGTATTGAGTTTCCAGCTGTAGGGCATAATCCGGTGCGCTTTATAAATACGCCCCTGCTTCCACAGCTCGGAAAACACCCACCAGATCGTTTCCATGAACGGTTTATCCATGGTTTTGTAGTCATTCTCAAAATCGACCCAGCGACCCATGCGGGTAACCGTCTTCTCCCATTCCTCCACATATTGGGTCACCATCGAGCGGCACTGCTCATTAAACACATCAACACCGGCCTCTTTAATGGCCGGAGCTCCGGCAAGCCCGAGCGCCTCCTGCGCCAGCGCTTCAATCGGAAGCCCATGGCAATCCCAGCCAAAACGACGGGAGACATAATGACCGCGCATCGCCTGATAACGCGGAATGATATCCTTGATCGTTCCGGCAAGCAGATGTCCGTAATGCGGCAGACCTGTGGCAAACGGAGGACCGTCGTAAAAAACAAATTCATCACTGTTTTTACGAATTTCCAGCGATTTCTTAAAAATATTCTGCTCTTTCCAAAACTGAATAATCTCCTCTTCCATCTGCGGAAAACTGACTTTGCTGGAAATATCACGGAACATATGCTATACCTCATCTGTTTAAAGAAGCGGAGAATGTAGCGACTGCCCTCCCCCTTGACAAGAAGGCAGGTCCGCCAATTTCGGGAAAAGCGGAAGCTTCATTCCCAGCCAGCGTTACTTGAGCTACATGATAAATCCAATCAAGTTATCAAAAATTTCGGATTGGACACAAAATTCTAATTTACGTTCGATTTCAATTGATCGGAACCATGGTGGGAGTTACATTGTGCTGTCTTTTTGTAAGGAGTATTTCGACCAACTACCGAGGGGAAATGGAATGAAAAAAACACTTTCAACGATGCTGATCGTTTATTTATCAACTTCGTCGCTGATGGCACAGAACCTGATTGATGCCAACGGCGGCTTTGGTGCCGTCGTCGGCGACGAGATTGTAACCGGCCTTAGTGACCCGTCTGATTATGACCTTTGGTATTATGCCGATCATTACACCACCGTCGGAACTACCGGTTATCTTGAACTGAACGTGAGTACAAATACTGTCATTGATATTGCCAATGGTATAACCACCAGCGTCCGAGATGGTGACAACGATATGTACGGAACAATTCATGTCAATTCATCGTTTGGAAAGAACACACTGACCATCAATCATAGTGGCGATAACAAAGTCGAGAACACCAATAGTGATGGCGGTTCCGCCATACACGTCAATTCCGCTTCTGATATCACCATTAACGGGGGCACATACGCCAAAACCGTTGTAAACTGGAGACAATCAGCAACCGGCATTTTCGGCGGCTTTGACAACCTATACCTGAACGGCACATCATTCTACGGAGGTGAAAACACCGGTGCGGATAGCGATGACGGTGGTACTGCTCTCGAAATAGCGGGGGGTAATACCGTTATTGTATTCGACGAAGACATGGGACAGATTATTCAGGGCGGCAGTACAGGTACAACAGACACAAAAGATGATTTTGATGCATTTAACGAAACCCTATCTGGTGAATCCAAATACGGAGGGTACGGCATTGAGGTTTCGGGCGGAACCCTTACTTCCACCAACATTAAAGTTACAGCCGGCTCTGCAGGTAAAATCGTTCTTACCGCCATTCGCCTTATAGACTCCACTGTGACAAGCGATGAAATCGGTGGTAATGCCATTCAAGGCACCACAACATTCAGTGCATACAAGGGGGATATTACCGGGACTGACGGCGGGGAAATCACCATGCAGAGTGTTTCTGTGGCCGACGGCTGGAGCGTGGAATTCAATGTGGACGGCGGCTCAACCATCAACGGAGGGATTCAAAGCGGAACGCTTGAACAAAGTACTCTAGTCGCAGGGAGCGGAGGCACCATTTCCATTGTACCGACCGTGGAAGGCAGTGCTACTCTGACTATGGAAGGCGGAGACGTCGTCAACGGCGATTCGGCAGGAGCAACGCTGATCGGATCATCCTTTTCTGCCGGCGATGGCGGGAGCACTGAAGACACATTCACAGCTTCTAATGTAGTAGCAATGTTAAACGGCGGAAATGGCTTTGTGAATACCGGCTCTACTGCAGCCGGCATCGATGACAGTGTCTTCTATGGCGGAGATGGCGGAACCATTTCGGTAATCACACTTGATGCGAGCAATGCCACAACGATTGCCGCTTCTGGCGGATCAGCTTATTCCGGAGCCCTGCAAGCCACAAACAGCACTTTTCTGGGCGGTGATGGAGGCGACATTGACCAGTCAGGAACCAGTTCTACCGTTGCTACAGCTGATGGAGGAAACGGCGCCACTGTTTCAGGCACTTCCTCCATTTCCGGAGGAATATATTCAGGAGGTAATGGCGGGAAGGCCGTTACTACTGAAGGCACGGCATCATCTTCCGGCGGTTCAGCTGTCTATCAAAATGGAGGCACTCTAACAATTGACGGGGGAACATTTGCCGGTGGTAATGGCGGTGTAGCAAGCGGTTCTGATGCATCCGCAAACGGCGGCCACGGCGTGTTCACAACAGGTGGAACACTCACCATTACCGGCGGTCAGTTCCGGGGAGGACTTAAAGGCAGCTCCGGTGCCGGAGATTCGAAAACAGCCGAAAACGGAAGAGGTGTTGCAGCTCTCGACAGCTCAGTAACCATTGATGGATCAGATGTTGAAATTACAAGAGGCCTTCTGTTTGAAGTCACCAGCGGATCCCAGGAATTAAACCTGCTTCAAGGTGCCATTTATGGCGATATCGACCTGTATATGGACAGTGGAGCCACAACCGAACTCAGCCTATCACAGGCCATTGAAACCGATGGCGTACTTAACCAGTACGGAGGAACTACAAAAGTGATGCTGACCGACTCAGAGGACGCCTCCGTTTTCAAAACAGTGAATTTAGATGGAACGATGAGTTTTGAAGGCGCTTTTGCAACGATTGCCGGGAATTATAATCTTTCGACCAACAGCGCTCTGATTTTTGATCAGGGTGCGGAGCTAAGTTCCGGCACATCCATTAAAGCCGGTCTCGCTGATATCGAAACGACCTCCGGCGACCTTATCCTCGGTAACGGCTCTTCCATTTCAATCGATTACAAGACGACGTTTGATCAAAACGGAACCTCTACAATGACTGGAGGACATATCACAACCGCCGGCTCCCTGGATCTATCCAACCCTACGGCTAATATATCGGTAAAAGGCATTGCGGCGGTTCCGAATCAGGTTGTACAATTGACGACAGGTGATGTTGAAACCGGAAGTAACAACCTTGAAGATGTTGTTACCGCTAATTTTGGATGGCTCGTGGATGTTGCTCTCGCGGAGAATAACGGTATTGAAGCCACCCTTTCATACGCGGGGCTGGATTCTGAACTGGGTGATATCCATTCAAATGTTCTGGACAGTGTCGAAACCGTCCTTACAGATCCCAATCTTACTTCTGAAATGGATTTCTATGAAATGAACGCATCGGGTTCATCTTCTATGCGTTTCGGAATCAGCCAGCTTGCAGATGTTGCAGAATCAACATTTCTTATGAGTCAGCACGTCAATCAGCAGCTTGCCGCGCGCGGCACAGAATTTCGTTCAATGAACGGATTTGCCTCCAGCAATCCCTCTTTAGGGAAAACCCCTAACGGGGTTGCCGGTCCGGACAGCGACGAAAAAACCATGCAAGGCTGGGTCCGTGCATATGGCTCCAAAGGATCCACAGATTCAAAAGGCGAATTTTCAGACTATGATTCAGACACATGGGGCATGGTCATCGGTGTGGATAAAAGTTTTGGGAACCTGCTGATAGGACTTGCCGGCGGCCACGCTCAAAGTGATATTGAAGGCTCTTATGATGCGGACGTCGATTCCTATTACGGCTCTCTTTATTCCACCTATGGCGGAGAACGCGTTTTTCTTGATCTCGCACTTACCTATGGTCAGGCGGATACAACAGAGACTCTGTCCGGAGGAGATTCCACTTCGTTCGATTCCGATTTCTTCAGCTTCTACGCCGGAGTCGGAATTACATATGACGTACATGAGATCATGAGCATCACGCCGGAAGCATCCTTCCTTGGAACATACTATGAACAGGATGGGTTTGACCGTTCCGGCTCTTGGGGAACAGCAGTTGCCAAGGAATATGACACCGCCTCCTACCTCACCTCTCTGGGGGTAAATCTCTCAACCATTCATCAGCTGGACTGGATCAGCAAAAACATTGCATTCCTTCCGGAGTTGCGTCTTCATTGGTTACACGAGCTGAATGCAGATCAGGATGATTTCCAATATAACGTCAACGGTGTCGGCTTCCTTCCCTTTGCCGTACGTTCGCGGGATGAGGATTTCGGTCGTATCGGACTCGGATTTGATGTATGGAGCTGGAATCATGAGAATGCCAAACTCGAATTTGACTATGACGGCCTGTTCTCCGACACCTATAATGAGCAGATCGTAAGCGGAAAACTGACTGTTAGATTTTAACCCATCTTTATCGGATTAAAAAAAGGTGATCAGAAATGATCACCTTTTTTTTGTACACCCGCGAATAAACTTGTTTTCGCACTGAAGAAAGGTAAATCTGAAACCAGATATTCCTCGGCGCATCAAAAGCATCTGTTATGAAATCAATTATCATTCCCTGCTTGAGTTTTTTTCTCTTTTCATTTGAAGCACAGTGCATCAATGCTGAAGGCATAGAAACGATTTCAAAAATTCAGACTGAAACGATACCTGCGGATTTATTGAAGAGTATCCACATTAAATATCCATTCAACCATGCCGTCTTTCCTCCCGACATCGTAGCCCCTTCCTTTCAATGGCATGACGAAAGTAACTCCCGCTTATGGTTGATGCTTATATCATCAGAAACGCTGTACGAACCTTTGCGGATTTTTTGTGACGGGAAAAATCCGGAACCGGTCATTGATCCCAAAGCTGTCAGTCCTCTCCACAATAGAGAAAAACTGGTGGAGAAAAACCTTAGAAGCTGGCGACCAGACCCTAAAACATGGGAAATAATAAAAAAGAATTCCCGTACAGCCCCTCTGAAAATCACTATCTACGGCTTTAGAAACCAAAACGCTACGACCCCACTCTCTTCCGGTACTGTTACGATTAACACTTCTGAAGACCCGGTGAATGCTCCGGTATTTTACCGGGATGTTCCTCTTATGCCCTCCCAGGATAAAAGCGGGAGCATTAAACCCATTGCAGCTGATGCTCTGGACCTTATTAAATGGAAACTCCGTGATATTTCAAAAGAAAATGCAGTAACGGTGTTATCAAAAATGCCGACCTGCGCAAACTGTCACTCTTTTTCAACGGATGGAAAATATCTTGGTATGGACCTTGATGGCCCCGATGGAGACAAAGGTGCATACACGATCGTCGGTATCGCAAAAAACATAACGATTAACCAAGAAGATATCATCAGCTGGAACGCCTTTGAAGGCTCTTCCCGGAACCATGAAAACTTCGGGCTGTTTTCTCAGATATCGCCGGATGGAAGATATGTCATCAGCACGCTCAACGAATCCGTATATGTTGAAAATTTCGCCGATGCCCGCTTTATCCAGGCGTTTTACCCTACCCGCGGGATTCTGGTCTTTTATGATACAGAAACCGGACAGATGAAACCGTTGCCCGGAGCCTCCTCTCCCCAATATGTACAAACAAATGCAGTCTGGACTCCGGATGGAAAAACTCTGATTTTCTCAAGAGCTTCAGCAAAAGATAAGTATGAACACAAGCGCCGAGCCTCCTTTCCCGGCGATAAATACGAAACCCAAATCCAGTATGATCTTTATTCCATTCCATTTAATGAGGGGAAAGGAGGAAAAGCTGTACCCATAAAAGGAGCCTCCAATAACGGAATGAGCAACTCATTTCCCAAGGTTTCTCCGGACGGAAAATGGATTGTATTTGTTCAGAGCAAAAACGGCCAATTGCTCCGCCCTGACAGTCGCCTGTATATTGTCCCGGTCGAAGGCGGAGATGCTCGTGAAATGAACTGCAACCTCGATCTTATGAATTCATGGCACAGCTGGTCCCCCAATGGGAAATGGCTGGTTTTCTCATCTAAAGGTTTAACGCCTTTCACCCAGATGTTTCTGACCCATATTGACCGCGACGGAACTGATACTCCGCCTGTTCTCATCCCCAATTCGACAGCCGCAAACCGGGCCGTCAATATCCCGGAATTTGTGAACGCGGAAACAGATGTAATCCAATCGATCAAAGCGCCGACTCAACAATCCTACAAACTGAATAACGAAGGAGTTAAACTTGGTAGAAGCGGAAGATACACAGATGCCCTATTCAAATTTGAACAATCAATAGAGCTAAACCCGTATTTCGCAGAGGCCCATATACACCGCGGAGTCACTCTGCTCAGACTCAAACGATACCGGGAAGCCGAACAAAGCCTCCGAAAGGCACTTGAACTAAAACCCGACGATGAAAATGCACATTTTAATATGGGGGCCGTTTTAGAGTCCAGAGACCTTCCCGAAGCAGTTCAGCATTACGAACATCTTTTAGTGAATTACCCTTATCTCGACCAGATCAGATCCCGCCTGATAGAAATCTATCTTGCGCAGCAAAACTACACACAGATTATCTCTCATGCGGACTATTTCTTAGAAGCCAGACCGGAGAATATAGAACTCAGAAACTTACTGGGCATTGCCTATTTCAAACTCGGGGCATTCAAAAAAGCAGAAAAACAACTGCAACAGGCCCTCAAACATAATCCGGATAAAATCCCCACATTAATCAACTACTCCTGGTGCCTGGCATCCGACCCACAGGCTACCGCTTCGGACAGAGCACAGGCAATACAACTTGCACTGCACGCAAAAGAGTTGACCGGAGGAAATCAGGCAGGAATCCTGGACGCAGTCGCTTATGCCTATGCAGCAAACAAACAGTATGATAAAGCTTTAACGTATGCGATGGCAGCATTGAATCTCGCAGAAAATGAACGAAATACCGCTCTGAAAGATCAGCTATCCCGGCGGATTAAACAATACAGACAGCAAAATACGTCGACCCGTTAATCATTCTGTAATAAACAAAAACCCCTCCTTTTACGGAGAGGTTTTCAATGCTGAACTGCCGGAAATTTTATTTATCGGTCAGAGCAACGATACCCGGGAGCTGCTTGCCTTCCATAAATTCGAGGGAGGCACCGCCGCCGGTGGAGACGTGACTCATCTGATCGGCTACGCCGGACAGATTGACTGCGGCAACAGAGTCGCCACCACCGATGATGCTGATGCTGTCGGATTTGGCCACCGCTTCGCAGACCGAGAAGGTTCCCTTCGCGAACGGTTCCATTTCAAAGCAGCCCATCGGTCCGTTCCACACCACCGTTTTCGCATTGGCTACCGCATCGCAGTAAAGCTCAATGGTTTTCGGACCGATATCCAGAGCCATCCAACCGTCTTCGATGGAATCGCCGGAAACTTTAACATTGGCGTCAGCGGAAAATGCGTCGGCAACGGTGTTATCGATAGGAAGCAGCAGCTCAACGCCCTTCTCTTCCGCCTGTTTGAGAATCTGACCGGCCAACTCAACTTTGTCTTCTTCAACCAGAGAACCTCCGATGGCTTTGCCCATCGCTTTGTAGAAGGTGTAGGCCATGCCGCCGCCGATGAGGATTTTATCGCATTTATCCATCAGATTGATGACTACGTCGATTTTTCCGGAAATCTTCGCCCCGCCGATGATGGCTACAAACGGTTTTTCCGGGGCTTCCAGGGTCTTACCGAGATACTGGATTTCTTTTTCCAGCAGGAAGCCGGCGGCACACTGATCAATAAATTTGGTCACTACAGCCATGGAGGCATGGGCACGGTGAGCAGTACCGAAAGCATCGGAAACGTAAACATCCCCGTAAGAGGCAAGCTCTTTGGCAAAAGCTTCCTGTTCTTCAGCGGTGCAGCCTTTGCCTTCTTCTTCTTTATAAAAACGGACGTTTTCCAGTACCAGGATTTCGCCGGCCGGGAGTGCTTCAACCAGGGCCTTCACTTCATCGCCGATCACATCGGGAGCGAGGGTGACTTTGGCATCAACCAGCTCTGCCAGACGGTCTGCTGCCGGTTTAAGGGTGAATTCCATGTTCTTTTCGCCTTTCGGACGACCGCAGTGGCTCATCAGTACCAGCGAACCACCGTTCTCAAGCACATAGTTAATGGAAGGCAGGGCGGCCTGAATACGCGTGTCGTCCCCGACAACACCGTCTTTTACCGGAACGTTGAAGTCGACGCGCATCAGTACACGCTTACCCCGAACATCCAGGTCCTTAATCGTCATTTTATTCATTTCTAACTCCTGTTGGTTAAACGTCCTTCGAAATAAGCCGTTGACTATAAGCATATCGAAAACCGAGTCAAACGAAACAAAGCTGTTGTCCTGCGTTACGAATCCGATAAATTGTTCCTTAAACAACGTCCGAGGATTAAAAAATGAATATAGACACTGCTACCGCCCGAATTGAAGCTGACTTGAAAAACCTGGAACGTGCTATCGGCGAACCAGTCTTTGATGAATGGGCGATTATTGAAAAAACTTCCGAAGGCTGGAAGCTGGTGGAATACCGAGGCGACCGGCATGAAGAATTCGTAGCCGGCTTCGTTCGGGATATGGCTGCACTGAAAGAGACCCTTGACCCCTCCAATATTCAGATCGGGGATTTTGCCTTTTCGCACGAAGGCTACGGCTCGGGCTTTGACGCCCACATCTGCGCCGGAAAAAATAAACTGGTGATTTTCAACAACACGAAGAAAAACACCGATGAAATCACGGCGAATCCCAAATGGACTTCCGCCCAGGTGCATTTCAACAATCTGCTCGAAGCATTTATTGCCGATCCTATAGCATAGACGAAGCGGAAAGCGCCATCTACTTTCAGGCCATCCCTGTCCAGAGAAAATAGCCGAAGGCAGCCAGCAGAAGTACGGCCACGATACGTGGCAGTCGCCCGAGCACCACAACAAACAGCAGATGCACAGCACACAACCCCATCAGAATCAGTAGAGACTGCTGCAGAAATTCAGAGCCTGGAATGTCTCGGAAAACAGCAAAAATTCCTATGCAGAGCGGAATGCAGATATGCGCATCGCCCGACTGCGAGGTGTAGACCACATCCATCCGGGCTTTGGAGGCATAGTAAAAGGCCAGAATTGCATTCGGCAATACCATGAGCACACCACTCGCCCAGCCTAGCACCTGCGGCGGAAAGGTATCGCTTTCCAGAGACTGGAACCACTGCACCAGCCAGTCAGTCGAAACAAAAACCCCGGCGGCCCCGATCAGCAGCAACAGCATTTCAACCGGAAGCGTCAACGGATAACTTTTCTTTTTCAGCAGATTGGTCTTTTTTACATCATAGACATGAAAGCACTGCCAGAATACAAAAAGAAGAAGCAGCACGAATCCGTCCATCCGTCCGATTTTTCCATCGGCAGCCAACAGCCAGATAAAAAGGGAAAAGAAAAGCGCCGCCACCAGATTGAGCGCCAGTGAAAGACGCCCCATTTTATGCTCCAGCACCACGGCCTTGCTTTTTTTCCGCGGAATGCTGGCCATGCCCCAAATCAGTACCGGTGCCCCGATCAGCAACGTCATATTCGTGATATTATTAAACAGACAGTTGATCAGAACGTCGTCGCCTTTTCCCGCATTCATGGCCAGGACAAGTGCAAAAACAATGTTGCCCATCCCCGAGCAGAACGGCATGAAAACGGTGCCCAGCACCGTACCTTCCACCCCCTGCCCCGACAGGGCCTCCAGACGCCAGACGACCAGCAGGCTCGCCAGCAAAAACAGCAGGATGCAGATGACGGGTGCGTAGTCGCCGAAGGCGGTGATCGTTTTATAGACAGCTTCCATAGGCCGGAAAACCTAGCAGGTTTGGAACCATTTTTAAGATTAAATTCGCCGCATACCGCTATTGGTATGCTTAATCCTTTTGAAGTATGGTGTATACCGATTTTGTGTGTTAGATGTATGTGCTTCAAATCGTGAAGAGGTTCAGCTGTCGGGGGACGGCTGAATCTAAACGCCTGATTAGACACAAAGGGACTTCAGATGCATATAGTGGATTGGATTATCGTCGCCGCATTTCTCGGTGTTAACATTGCCATTGGAATTTATTTCAGCCGCCGGGGCGGAAAAAATGTGGATTCCTTTTTTGTTTCGGGTCGATCGTTGAAGTGGTATGTCGCCGGAGCTTCGATGATTGCCACTAATTTTGCATCCGACACTCCCCTTTGGGTCGGCACCTGCGTCCGGGAATCCGGGCTGCACGCCGTCTGGCGATACTGGTCTCCACTCATCGGCTGTGCACTGGGCGTGGCCCTGTTCAGCCGCCTCTGGCGCCGCACCCGCGTTGTTACGGATAATGAAATGCTGGAACTGCGTTACAACGGGAAAGGGGCTCAGCTTCTGCGGGGAGTTACAGCCGGAGCCGGCGCATTACTGCTCTGCCCGATGATTATCGGCTGGGTCTGTAAAGCCATGATCACTATTGCTCAGGAAGCACTGGGAGTATCCGGACAGACCTTCTCCATTATCGGCATGGAAATGCCTGCCGAGATGGCCGTTACAGTTGTGGTTATGGCCTGTGCCATTGTGGTTTCAACCTGCGGCGGCATGATGGGTGCGGCCTACTCCGACTTCCTGCAGTTTCTTCTCGCGACGCTCGGCACCTTCGTGCTGGCCTGGCTCGCCATTCAGGAAGTCGGCGGTTTGAGTTCCATGGTGGAGCAACTGCAGTCGAATACCTCCTGGATGGGGCACGAAATGAATATTGCACCCCAAATCAGCACCGGAATCACTCCTGAAGGAAAACCCGGGGTAATGTCCATATGGAATGCTATCGGCTTCTTCGGAATCCTCTGGTGGGGCAATGCATTATGCGGCGGACACCAGGCTCAGCGCCTTCTGTCGTGCAAAAATACAAAACATGCCTCAAATGCACTGCTGATGTTCGCCATCATCTATTTCGCCGTCATCTGCTGGCCATGGATTGCCGTGGCTCTCTCTTCCCTGATTGTTTTCCCGGATATGGGCGAAGCCGGCCACGATGCGGCTTATCCACGAATGATGCTGCACATTCTTCCGATCGGACTCCGGGGCATTATGATGGGAACCATGATTGCCGCTTTCACCTCCACGGTACAGACCATGTTCAACTGGGGGTCGAGCTATATCGTTAATGATATTTACCGCCGGTTTGCCGTCCGGGAAGCTTCGGACAAACACTATGTGCGGGTTTCCCGTGTCGTTACTGTACTGGTTGGAGTACTGGGGGGCTTCATCGCTTTTAAAGCGGACAACATTCTTCAGCTGCTGGACATCTTTTTTGTAGTCGGCATCTGCTCTACCATGGTTGCAGTCCTGCGCTGGCTCTGGTGGCGGCTGACTGTCGAGGGCGAAGTTGCAGCATTTATCCTCAATTATGTACTCGGAATTCTTATGCTCTTCGGCCATCGGATTTTCGGTCTCGACACCCCGCTTTTCGATCGTCCTATGGGCTGGCTGTTCAACCTTCCTGATGAGATAAGTTTCACCCAGAGCGCCGATATGCTCGGCGCCCGCATGCTCGTTGTCATGTTCATCAGCACCGCCGCAGCCATCATCATTTCGCTACGGACAAAACCGACCGACATGAAACTTCTGACCTCCTTCGTTCAACGAACACGCATTCACCGCTTCGGCTGGGCACCGGTCGTCGACCGGATTGAAGGCTATAAACCGGCCCAAACACTTCCTCAGGTCTTAACGGACTGGATTTTAATTACAGCCACTATCTGCTCACTGCTCTTTATGTTTGCAAACATCCTGCGCAACCGCCTGCCCGAAGCCGCCGGAATGCTGGTCCTTTTCGGTGCACTTCTTTTCTGGGTCGTCCATCGAACCAGAAAGGAACTCAATGAAGACGATGCATAAAATCATTCAGTAACCCATCAGAGCCACATAGAACCGAATCATCAGCGCCCGGAGAATGCATAAAAAAAGCGGTCCGGATTTGCCTCGCACTGTTCTTCGGAAGTTCAAATATTCCGGCACAGAAAAACACTGCAGCAAAACCGGCCTCCATGACGCGAAAACTTCACCGAATGAATCCCGAAGCAACCCCGCGACAAACTGTATTTCGGCGGCTTCATCAATTTATCCTTCGGCGATTATTCAGTGATTGGAATAGAACCGATGATCAGCTATCAGATAACGCCGAAGTGTTCTTCGGGTGTGGAAATCCGGTATGACCACTACCCAAAGTGTGTTTGCGCGCTGCCGCATTACACAGCAGTTTTATCTGCAGCTGGAACCCGCAACATACAACGTTGAACGGTTTTACCGAAGCGGAGATTCCGCCGGCCGGCAAAGGGTCCCTTATATTTTCACAGGCGGCGACATCAGCCAGCCGACCAACGAAAAAAGCCGGATCTATACAGAAATCATGCTCGACCTGCTTCAGGACAGCAAATCGCCCTATGACAACCGAATGCCCTTTTTCAGCATTGGCACCGGAACCGGTTTCCAACCCCGAAGAATATATCTTTACCAGACTGCATTCGATGGGGACGCGATCGGTTGTTTATTCCGAGCCGGGCCTCGTATCTCCGCTGATAACGTACTGGCAGGTTCGTACATAAAAAAAGCGTCTCCGGAATGGAGACGCTTTTTGAATTCAGAGAATCGTCCGAACTTAACCGACGATAACTTTGATCAGGTCGAGAACCTTGTTGGAGTAGCCCCATTCGTTGTCGTACCAGGATACAACCTTAACGAAAGTACCATCCAACTGGATACCGGCACCTGCATCAAAGACCGAAGTGTTCACTTCGTCACGGAAGTCCGTGGCAACCAGCGGCTCATCAGTATAACCGAGAACACCAGCGAGTTCACCTTCAGAAGCTTCTTTCATTGCCGCGCAGATATCTTCGTAAGTGGTTTCCTTTTTCAGGTTGACGGTCAGGTCAACAACAGAAACGTCGGAAGTCGGAACGCGGAAAGCCATCCCGGTCAGTTTGCCGTTCAGTTCCGGAATCACTTTACCAACCGCTTTAGCTGCACCGGTGGAAGACGGGATGATGTTTTCCAGAATGCCGCGACCGCCGCGCCAGTCTTTCATGGAAGGACCGTCAACAGTTTTCTGTGTTGCAGTAGCCGCGTGAACGGTAGTCATCAGACCTTTTTCGATACCGAACTTGTCGTTCAGAACCTTAGCGATCGGTGCCAGGCAGTTGGTCGTGCAGGAAGCATTGGAAACGATGTCCTGACCTGCGTAGGAATCGGTGTTTACACCGCAGACAAACATCGGAGTGTCATCTTTGGACGGAGCGGAAAGAACGACTTTCTTTGCACCGGCTTCAATATGTTTACGGGCAGTTTCGTCAGTCAGGAAGAAACCGGTGGATTCAACAACCACTTCTGCGTCAACGTCGCCCCAGGCGAGGTTGGCCGGATCGCGCTCAGCGGTGATGCGGATTTCCTTGCCGTCTACAACAAGGGCACCTTCTTTTACTTCAACAGTACCTCCGAAACGACCGTGTACAGAGTCATACTTGAGCATGTATGCGAGGTAATCAACGTCCAGCAGGTCGTTGATGCCTACAACTTCGATATCTTCACGAGCCGCAGCTGCGCGGAATACCATACGTCCGATACGGCCGAAACCGTTAATACCAATTTTAGTAGCCATGATTAGCACCTTTCCTTTTTAGGTTAGAAACACCAGTTTCGTTCAAAATGAGCGCAAACACTACCCAACCGCCCAAACCCCGTCAATATCCTTAGAATTGTTTTTCGATGCGTAAATACCGATAGTTACCCAGCCTCTAATAAGATTGATTCTCAATATCAAAAACACCTCTATCGCAGAGTCTTCGGTTCGTTAACAGCCCTGCGGCGATCAACCCTGCAAACATCAGAAGCCATTTCTGCAACCTTTCCCGTCCCTGTCATGCTCAAATCCGAAATCCATACAAACGCGTCGTTATTTATATTTAATCTAAATAAGAATTTGACTTGCTGCTAGGCTGCGTTAAATTCACGGCGTTTTCCGGATATCGGAAAAGTTTCCTGTCAGGGTGGTCCTGAAGGCTGTTGTTAAACGAGATAATCCCAGCGGGCGGGTTCTGCGGCTGAACCGTGTGCCGGATCGTAAAACTATGCCCGAACAATATCATTCCAGACCGTTTGAGGACTGCACTTTTCCGCCTGTCACTATGCCCCTCTTTCTACCGGTTCCTCTTCGTTCGCGGCCGATTTAATAGACAAAGGAGATGCAAATGAACTGTAAGAACATAATGATCATCGGTCTGACCGCTGCAGCAACCGTGACTCTGGCCGGAGACCGTGACGCCGAGCGACTGGCTGCACTCGAAGAACAGGTGAAAGCTTTAACCGGTGAAGTGGAAAAGGACCGTTTCGCCGATGTTATCCCCGAACTTGGAGAATCCGTTTACGGCATGGGCCCTGCGGCATCGAAGGTCTACAATAAAGACCAGGGTCTGTCCATCGGCGGTTACGGCGAAGTGCTCTATGAAAACCACAACGGGTCAGACAGCACCAAAGACGATCAGTTCGACATGCTTCGCGCCATCCTCTATTTCGGATATAAATTTAACGAGAAGTGGGTACTCAACACTGAAATCGAACTTGAACACGCTAATGAAGCCTTTGTTGAATTCGCCTATCTGGATTATCTTCACAGTGATGCGCTAAACTTCCGCGGCGGTCTGATACTTATTCCGGTCGGCATCATAAACGAACTGCACGAACCCACCGTCTTCCTCACGGCCAAACGCTCCATGGTTGAAAATAAAATCATCCCGACCACCTGGCGTGAAAACGGTGCCGGTATTTTCGGTGATATCGGACCGGTCAGCTACAAAGTTTATGTCGTCACCAGTCTGGACGGCAACGAGATCGACGCGGATGGTGTACGCGGGGGACGGCAGAAAGGCTCCAAAGCGGTTGCCGAAGACTTCTCGCTCGTCACCCGTGCAGACTGGGAAGTCACACCGGGATTCACCATCGGCGGCTCAATCTACGGCGGTGAACAAGGGCAGAATACCGGCGTAGACGCAGGATTCATGCTGGGAGAAGCCCACATTATGGCCCGCAAAGGCGGCTTCACATTCAACGCACTGGTAACAGCAACCAAACTGAGCAATGCGGATGACCTGAGTGTTGCTAACAGTTTGCCAACTTCCGAGTATATCGGCGAACAGATGTTTGGCTGGTACACCGAATTCGGCTACGATATCTTTTCAAACTCAGACAAAGGGGAACTCCAGTTGACCCCGTACCTTCGGCTGGAGCAGGTGGATACACAGAGCAAAAAAGCGGCAGGCTCCACCGTCAACGCCGATCTGTATCGTTACGACATCATCACAGCCGGCCTGAACTTCCAGCCGATTGATGAAGTCGTGTTCAAACTTGAACATCAGTTCATCCGGAACGGAAACAATGACAACCTTGATCAGACCAACCTGGCTATGGGCTATGTCTTTTAAGGCAACTTTTTTATCGTGCATACTGCTGGCGGCCTCTGTGCAGGCGGGGAAATACCCCACTGCAGATGAGGCCGTCCGCCAGATCTTCCCCAAAGCGGTCTCTTTCGGGCGGGAAACACGGCTTTTGACGCAGACACAGCAACAGGCCGTGGCGGATCTTTCAGCACAGAAAGACATCACAGCCCTGGTGACCCGCTACGCGGTATACAGCGAATCCGGAACATTGGGCTATGCCTATCTCGACAAACATATGGTACGAACGCTGCCGGAAACCCTGATGGTGGCAGTCGATACCGACAGGAAGCTGGTCGGCATCCGGGTGCTGGCTTTTCGCGAACCTGCAGAATACATCGCGCGTGACGGTTGGCTGGAACAGTTCCTCGGAAAAACGGTTAAAGATGAAATCCGCATGAAAAAGAACATCGACGGTATCACCGGGGCCACCCTGACCTCGCGGGCGGTTACACAGTGCGCACGGCGCACACTGGCTATCCATCAGGTCCTCGAACAGCAGGATTGATCATGACCCGTTCCGACGCCTGGCTGCTGCACAGCTCCAACGGTCTCGTCATCGTTACCGGGCTTGTTTATGCCTGGATGGCCTACGGCTGTGAATCTGACGATCCCTATGCCATCGTCGGACACCCCTGGCAGCCGCATATCCAGCATGCCCACATCTGGGTCACTCCTCTGCTGGTTCTCATGCTGGGCCATCTCTGGGCCCGGCATGCAGAACCCCACCTGAAGCGGAAAACCGGAAAACGGAAGAACAGCGGATTGAGCATGCTCTATTCGGCACTGCCCATGATTTTTTCAGGATATGCCATAATGACCGCTATCGAGCCGGTCTGGCGCAAAACCTGGATTATCGTCCACCTGATGGCCTCACTCATATGGATACTGGGTTACCTTGTTCATTTACTACAGAAAGTTCGCCCAGTCTCCCCCCTATCCCGAAACTGACGCACACACAGATGGCTTTTTACATTTAAGCCCTTGCACCTGATCGTCATAAAACCGTATCTTGCGTCGTTCCCAAGACAGAGTATGATACGAAACGCAACCATTCTGACAACACTCTGGCTGATCGCATCTACTGTATTAGCTGATACTGTGGAGCAGACCGTAAAAACCGCGCTCAAAGGCCTGCGGACAGCCGAATCCCCTATCCCCTATTCACGCACAATTAAAGCGCTCTATATCGGCTTCGATGAAAAAGGGAAACCGAAAACCGGTGTGGCTTTCCGCGAAATCGAATCCTTTAAAACCATCACCGGAGTAGTCATCGTCGATAAAACAGAAACCGGCTACATTCTGCGCGAAGCTGTTTTTCCAGACATTGAAAAAATAAAAAATGCCAAGGACCGTAAACAGGTCATGACCGTCCTCGAACAGTTCCGGAATGTTCCGTTCGATCCTCATGCTGAAAAATCGGCCGTTGATGCCTTGTCCGGTGCCACACGCTATGGGATTAAAACCTCCGGATATCTTAACTACCTTGCGCGCCATATTGCTCTGCAGCTGGAATCGCCGCCCGAATGGACCAAACCATAAGGATACATACGCTGTACCATTAAGATCGACTGGGAAAATCCTGTGGATTTCCAGACGCCGGAAACGCCCTTTCTACATCCGGAACAGATTTTCCTCGGCTTCGACGAAATCGCCCCTGATACAACCGGCTCCCCCCGCCCCTCTTAAGCGCCGTATTCATCGTATCCGCCCCGGTCTCAACCCTATGAACAAAAGCGGTCAGATCATCTGCTGCCTCATCATCGGAATCAGCAATGCCCTGATCCGGAAATTCACCTTTTATACCGAAGCCATCATTTACGTAGTCCCGATAGAAAACTGCTGCACCCCGAGACTTAATAAAACCGTCTTCCAACTGCGCGGTATGCAGCTGCAGAAACGCACCGGCAAACCGCCGTCCCTTGGCAAATAAAAAGCCCCGCTGAAAACGGGGCTTGAGACCGAAGCATCGCCGACTCTGCAACCTATGAAAGCAAAGCGTGCGACCTCTACATCGACTAATCTTCCAGCGATTCCAGATAACGCTCCGCTTCCAGTGCAGCGGCACAGCCGGTTCCGGCAGCAGTGATCGCCTGGCGATAAACCGCATCCGACACATCACCCGCCGCATATACACCCTCAAATTTGGTTTTCACACCATCTGCAATCAAATAACCCACTTCATCCTTTTCAAGCTGATCAAATGGTTCCGTATTCGGCTTATGACCAATGGCCGAGAAATATCCCGACGCCGGAATCTCTGTGATTTCATCCGTTTTGACATTGCGGATTTTCACGCCCGTCACTCCGGAATCATCGCCTACGATTTCTTCAACAACAGAATTCCACGCGATTTCAATTTTCTCATTCTTAACGGTGCGTTCAGCCATAATTTTCGAGGCTCGCAGTTCATCCCGACGATGCACCAGCGTCACTTTAGAAGCAAAACGGGTAAGAAAAGTTGCCTCTTCACAGGCCGTATCGCCGCCGCCAACCACTACTACCGGAACATCCTTATAGAAAGCGCCATCGCAGGTGGCGCATGCCGAAACGCCGCGTCCCATAAATTTCTGCTCCGACTCCAAACCGAGATATTTAGCCGTCGCACCCGTGGCAATAATCACAGATTTAGCCTCAATCGGATCGCCCGCCATCATTTCGAGTCTGTACGGCTTCTTCGAAAAATCTGCTTTAGCCACCGCATCATACTGCAGAAACTTTGCACCGAAGCGCTCTGCCTGCGCACGGAATTTATCCATCATTTCCGTACCATCGATTCCCTCCGGGAATCCCGGATAGTTTTCCACTTCTGTCGTCGTGGTCAACTGCCCACCCGGCTGCATACCTTCAATCACGAGCGGTTCAAGGTTCGCACGGGCGCAGTAAATCGCCGCAGTATAGCCCGCAGCTCCAGCGCCGATAATTACAACATTTTCCATATTGTTTCCTTCAGTTAAATACATTGGAGTTTATGGACGTTGAAACTACAGGAACGTTCAGCCTTAATCAAACGCGTTTACAACTGTTTACCCACCCCGCCCTTTCTTTTTCTTCCGAAAAGAATCCTCAGAATAATGCACGATATACGCTATATAATTTCATACATTATAATGTATGAAATTATTGATCCTTAACGGAGAATTAGGCAATGGTACGATTCATATATTTAAAAGTATGAATATTTAATATAACGCCGGACTCCACCCCGCCGGGAACCCGCTTTGTGCAGACTGCAATGTTCACGCTTTCACATAGGGAATACACTTTGATAGAAGTTGACTTCAGTGAAACTGCGGAAACTTCCAACATTGGAAAACGCTTAGGGTTGACTCATAGATCATAAAATACCAATACTCCGATCATTATTTAAGGAGAGCAGATAAAATGGATTTTGATGTTATTGTAATCGGTGCGGGCCCGGGAGGTTATCCGGCGGCTATTAAAGCGGCTCAACTGGGCGCAAAAACCGCAATCATTGAACGGGAATGGCTCGGCGGAACCTGCCTGAACTGCGGCTGTATCCCGACGAAAACCCTGATTGCCGGAGCAGAGGTTTATCAGAAGATTCTTCATGCGGAATCCTTCGGCATCAACGTCGGAAAACCGGAAATCGACTATTCCGCCATGAAAAAGCGGAAAGATGATGTCATTCAGACGCAGCAGAACGGCATCGCCTACCTCCTGAAATCGCACGGCATCACCCTTTTTGAAGGAACAGGCTCATTCAAAGACGCTAACACCATTGCGGTGAAAAAAGCCGACGGTTCAACGGAAACCATTACCGGTAAAAATATTATTATCGCCACCGGCTCCACGTCCACCGTTCCCGGCTTTATTCCGAAGCATGATCGGATTGTTGAGAGCCGCGCCTTTCTGGAACTGGAAGAACTTCCGGAAACCCTGCTTGTACTCGGCGGTGGCTACATCGGGTCCGAGCTGGCCTGTATGGCGGCAGGACTGGGCGTAAAAGTCACCATTGTTGAATTACTGCCCGATATTCTGATGCTGCTCGACAAAGATATCCGCAATGTCGTTAAAAAACATATGAAGAGCGAGCTCGGCATGACGCTCCTGACCGGCGATGCCATGCAGGATATCGTGGCCGCCGATGACAAGGTGACCGCAAAAGCGGGTGATAAAATTCTCGAAGCCGATATGCTGCTGGTATCCATTGGCCGCAGCCCGGTACTGGACGGTCTTAATATTGAAGCCGCCGGCGTGAATGTGAACGAACGCGGCTACGTCGAAGTCGACGAGCTCAGCCGCACCAACATTCCGAATATTTTCTGTATCGGCGATGTTTCCGGACGCATGCAGCTTGCCCATGCGGCTACCTCGCAGGCAATGTATGTCTGCGAATACATTCTGAAACAAGAAGAGAAAATCGAAGAAGTCGTCATTCCCGGCGTCATCTTCACCTCACCCGAAGTGGCGCTTGTCGGCCTCACGGAAGAAGAAGCCAAAAAACTTGGCCGAGCATACAACATCGGCAAATTCCATTTTAAACCACTCGGCAAAGCGCAGGCAGCAAACGAAACCGAAGGCTTTGTAAAAATTATCGCGGACAAGGAAAGCGATATTATTATCGGTGCTCAGTGTGCCGGCCCGCACGCCACGGACCTGATCAGCGAAATGGTCGTGGCCGTCCGCGAAGAAATTACAGCAGAAGAACTGGGCAATACGGTTCACGCCCACCCGACTTTCGCCGAAGTCTGGATGGAATGTGCGCATGCCCTGCACAAAAGCTGTGTACATGCTCCGCCAGCTCGCTGAAAAAAACGTCCAATCACAGGAAGCAAAAACGTCTTTTCCGAAAGGCGTTTTTCTTTTTGCAGAGATTGACCCGCGGAAACCAAACCGATACGTTCCGCGGCCTGTTATTGAAAAGTACGTGTTCATTCATGAAAAATAGTATTTTCAGCCTCATTCTCCTGTTCAGCGCAGCCCTGACCGGCTTTGCGCAGGATACCATTGTGCTGAATAACGGCGATGTATTGAGCGGCGAAATTCTTGAACAGACTGCCAGCCATGTGTATTTCAAATCGGCGGCCTTTGGCTCGATCAGCATTAATCCGCGCGATATTGCCGAAATCCGTTTCACTCAAGATCAGCTTGGCGAAATTACCGTCCCGAAAGACGCAATTGCCAAAAACGAGGCAAAGCCCCCCAATCTTCCTGCATCTAAAAAACCAGAAAAAGCTGCAGCAAAGCCGCCCCAAAAAGACACCTCCAAAAAGACAAAGAAGAAAAAACAATGGTCAGGCCAGGCAGGTCTGGCCATTGCTCTGCGAAACAAAACCACTTCCAATCTCAGTGGGGTCTATAAAGATGAAAAATATGAAACCTATCGACTTTACGGAAACCTGAACTGGAAAGGTGAGCGCAACTCCCTGCGCTGGGACTGGACCTACCGCTACAGTGAAGATGAATATAAAATCCGCGATGATTTCTTCAATATCACACAGAAATACAACCGCAGTTTCAAGAACAAGAATCTTTACGCCACAGCCAAAACACTCTATCAGCGCGACTACAACCGGCGTATCGAAAACGAATATCTACAGACTGCGGAACTGGGGATTAAATGGTTTGGCAAAGACTCACGGGTAAAACTCTCCACTTCTGCCGGCGGTGGCTACCACATCTACGACCGGCTCGATTCCAGCCGGAGCAACAAGACATCAGTCTCACTGCCGAAATTTATCTTTGATGAAAATTTCAGCTGGAAAATCCTGTCCGCTCAGGAATTGGAAATCATCCAGAAATACACCCACCTGGGCAATCTGGACGACTATCATCTCGTCTTTTCCTTCGGTGTTCAAAACAAACTGGTACGCGAACTGTTTTTGCGCGTGGAATACAAGATTGATAAGGACACCGAAGTTTTCTACGACGACAAGGGCTATTATGACAAAGCCCTACTGACCAGCCTGGTCTATAAGTTCTGAACCGGCCTGTTTTTATTTTTACCGAACACCGTATCGGACTGCAACTCCGCGCCCTCCGACTCACGCAGAAGCTCTGTTTGATGCTCCATTCCTTCCTCCGGAAGAAGTTCATAGTCCCCCGTACTGACCAACCGCACAGCAGTCGCCGCCAGTAGAACCGCAGTGTCATCTCGCCGCCAGGGTTTTCCGTAAACCAGAATCATATAACCAGGTTTTGCCAGCGTTTTCAGATAACTGATCCGAGTCGGCTTATCAACAGTCCATCCGGCCTTAAACCGCCCCCCGTTTTCAGCTGCCAGACGGTACGGTTTTCCGCCGCCGTAATTTCTCCAGTCAAAATCGTGGTAATCGATATCAAACGCCACCTGAATCGTACGCTCCGTTTCCTTAAACTCAATACCACGAATGACCCCCGCCCATGCCACTTCAGTTTCGAGATATGTCTGAAAATTGGTCTGAACATCAGCAAACGTCACAGACCGGTCAGCACGGACAAATGCTTTCTTTTCCCGGCTGCTATGCGGTTTGTACACTTTCGATCCCGTCGACGCGCAGCCAGCCAACATACCGGAAACAAGCAGGACAAAAATTCTCATAAATCACTCCAATGATAATACATACCCTTCCCCGAACACAATAAGTGTAAATAGTGGCATACTGCATAAAAGAATACCATGCTAATTAAAGAAGAATTCAAACTCCACACATCATTTTCTCTTTCTTTTTAGCCGGTCCTGTTCAGCAAGAAGGTGCCCGATAGGAATCCGTTTATGAGCACAACAGAAAAAGATGCCCGACGGGCGCAACTGAACCGACAGCTCCCTCCCCCCTCATAAAACCCCGAAAAAAAGCGGATCGAATTCAAAGCCCGTGCCAATTGACACCCCTGCCCTAACGCCCTATATTTACCGCCTTTTTACAGAGTATTCTTTCTACTTCAGAGGATGAGAAACGACATGAATGATTTGGATCGCCTGCGCCACTCCACAGCGCACGTTA
This sequence comes from Verrucomicrobia bacterium S94, assembly GCA_004299845.1. Taxonomy (NCBI): domain Bacteria; kingdom Pseudomonadati; phylum Verrucomicrobiota; species Verrucomicrobia bacterium S94. Next base: position 2,144,721 of record CP036201.1, read on the forward strand.
TGGCCGCAGCCGTCTGCCGCCTGTATGATAATGTGCAGCTCGACATCGGACCATCGACCGAGGACGGCTTCTATTACGACTTTGACCTGCCCGAACGCATCACCCCGGAAGACTTCGAACGCATTGAAGCCGAAATGCAGAAGATCATTGATGAAGATCATGAATTTGTCTGTAAAACCGTTTCCCGTGATGAAGCCAAAGAAATTCTGAAAGACCAGAAATACAAACTGGAGCGGCTGGCGGATATTCCCGAAGGTGAAGACATTACCTTCTACACCTGCGGCGAATTCATGGATCTTTGCGCCGGACCGCACGTGGAAAGCACCGGCAAACTGCGCGCCTTCAAAATCATGAATATTGCGGGCTCGTATTACCGCGGAAAAGAAACCAACCCGATGCTGCAACGCCTTTACGGCACCGCTTTCACTAATCCGAAGCAGCTGCGACTCTATCTGAAACAGATCGAGGAAGCCCAGAAGCGCGACCATCGAAAACTGGCCAAGGAACTCGACCTTTTCTCCATCTCTGAAAATGTCGGTCCGGGACTGGTGAACTGGCATCCGAAAGGCGGCCGCGTCCGTACCATCATCGAAGATTTCTGGCGCAAAGAGCATTATAAAAACGGTTATGACATCATTTTCACACCGCATGTCGGGAAAGCCAATCTATGGGAAACTTCGGGCCATCTCGACTTCTACCGCGAAGGCATGTTTTCCGCCATGGACGTGGACGGTCAGGAATATTTTGTCAAACCGATGAACTGCCCGTTCCATGTGGAAATCTATAAATCCGGACTCCGCTCCTATCGCGAACTGCCGCTGCGCTGGGCCGAACTCGGCACGGTTTACCGCTACGAAAAAGCCGGCACACTGCACGGTCTCTTCCGCGTCCGCGGCTTTACCCAGGACGATGCCCACATTTTCTGTACCGTTGAACAGATTGAAGACGAAGTGAAAGAAGTCATTCGGTTCTGCAACTTCATCTGGAAAACCTTCGGCTTCACCGAAGTAAAGGCCTATCTCTCCACCCGCCCGGAAAAAGCGGTCGGTGAAGAAGCCCGCTGGGATCAGGCCACCAAATCGCTCGAATCCGCCATTAAAGCAGAAGGCCTCCCCTACGAAATCGACGAAGGCGGCGGCGCGTTTTACGGCCCGAAAATCGACCTGAAAGTGAAGGATGCAATCGGCCGCGAGTGGCAGACCTCGACCATTCAGTTTGACTTCAACCTGCCGGAGCGTTTTGATCTTAAATACATCGGCGACGACGGTGAAGCGCACCGCCCCTATATGGTGCACCGGGCACTTTTCGGCTCAATCGAACGCTTCTTCGGCATTCTGACTGAACATTATGCCGGCGGATTCCCGGTCTGGCTCGCACCCGAACAGGTGCGTGTACTGCCGCTTTCCGACGAGCAGCTCGATTATGCCGACGACATTCTTTCCAAACTCCGGAATGCGGAAATCCGCGCTACGGTCGATACAAAGCAGGGCAAACTGAACGGAAAAGTAAAGAACGCTCAGCTGGACAAAGTCCCATATATGCTTATTATCGGAAAGCAGGAAATGGAAAACGGCGAGGTGTCCGTACGTCACCGCCTAAAAGGCATGAAAGGTGCTTGCACGCTCGACGATTTCATCGCCCAGCTCAAAAAAGAAGAGCTGGATAAAACAACAGTAGACATGGAGGTCTCAGATTAGCAGGCAAAACTTCAGAGGACGGCAGCAGCGCGAGCCGCAGGTGCGTATGAATCATCGTATTCGGGTACCTGAAATCCGCGTAATCGATCCGAACGGTGAACCGATAGGCATCATGAAAACAAGCGATGCCCTCAATCGTGCAAAACAATACGGTATCGACCTGGTCGAAATCACACCCAATGCCAAACCGCCCGTGTGCAAAATCATGGACTATGGCAAGTATAAGTATGATCAGGAAAAAAAGAAAAAAGAACAGAAGAAGCATCAGGTTCAGACCAAGCTCAAAGAAGTGAAGTTCCGTGTCAACGTAGGCGACCACGACTACGAGACCAAGATGCGCAATCTGCGCAAATTCATTGAACATGGCGACCGGGTCAAAATTTCGCTGATGTTCCGCGGCCGTGAAAATGCCCACCGCGAACTGGGTATGGAAGTGATGCAGCGGGTCATTCAGGACACTGTCGATATCACCACGGTTGATCAGGCACCCCGCATGCAGGGGCGTTTCATCAATGCGGTACTCGTTCCGAAAAAGAAACAGAAGTAAAAGACAGATACCATAAAACCCGATCCACGGAGCTGTTCCCTATGAAAGCGTATTCAAACCGGAACCCGTTGGTCGGTCAGCTGAAAAAGGCCATGCCGCTTGTTGCGGCATATGCCTTTTTTTTATGTCTGGCCGCCTACGCCCAGAACAACGAAGCATCAAACAGTGATGTCTATGGGTCCAATCTCGACCGAACCGCCCTGACCACGTTTAATGACGGCTCAACCGATCTGGATATTTTCAATCCCCTTACCACCTCGCTGACCCTGAATCATGAGGTATCGGGATATGTGAATATCAGCAACAGTTTCAACACGTTCAGCATCAGCACAACTGCCGGAGGTTTGTTAACCTCGTCCAATCACGTATCGCTCTCGGTTTTCGGCGGAACCGACCTAATTGTCAGCGGAGGCTCCTTCGGAGGAAGCTCAGTAAACGCGGCTTCCAATGAGTGGACCGGTGCCATCGGCGGGCGGCTTTCAAGTGTAAGTCATGCGGAAATTCAGGATGCCGTATTTACCGGACAATCTGTTGAAAACGGCGGCACGGTGTCCGGCGGCGGTCCTCCGCTTCCCGGCGAGGCCTCCGTTGCGAATGCGTCGGGCTCAACCGCACTCATCGTGGAAAACGGAACATATGCCTCTATTTCGGACGGCACACTGACCGGCGGTGCAGCCGGAAGTGCCAGCTCCATCGAAACCAACACCTGGGCTGTCGGAGGCCACGGTCTGGAAATTTACTCCTCGTCTGTTGTGCTCAGCAACACCACGGTATCCGGCGGGGCCGGCGGAAGCGCCGGGGCTTACGGGAACTATACGTCCTATGCCACAGGCGGCCACGCCGTGCTGGCCACCAACTCCACCCTCGTCATTCACAGCGGAACGTTCAATGCCGGAGCAGGCGGCTCGGTGAACGGAACTGACGATGCCGGCGGCTATGCATTGTACGCCCGCAATGGCTCATCCGTCACGAATTACGGCGGCACCTTTAATGCGGCCGATGACCTTCATTCCGCCGTGATTGAAAACAGCGATATGACCACCTATGGCGGCACCTATTCCGGCGAAGGCCTGCTCAGCATAACCACCGGATCCGGGCACAACGACCTGTACCTTCATGGCGGCAACTTCAACGGCCTCTCTTTTATTAACACCTCTAACGGTACGCAGTTTGTCAGCGTCAGTAATATTGCCGTATATGCCGATGTATACATGGAGGGAGGAACCGTTGAAGTGGAAAATTATGATGATACCGCCTTCCAGACACTGAAAATCGAAAGCGGCACCCTGACTTTTAATCAGGACTTTGTTCTCAGCGGAGACATCACGCTCAACACCACAGAAAGTACGGTGCATTTTTCCGGTCTCACCGTAACCAACGGCGGCACCTTGAATACCGGAACCGGATCCATCATAACCTCCGGGGATGCACGCTTTGCCACGGGCTCCGGCCTCAACCTCTCCATAATCACCAATCAGGCAGGAATGCTGCAGGCCGCCAGCGTCACCTTTGAAACCAATTCAAGCCTGACGGTAGACGCCAGCCTCGCCGGTCTCTCCTCCGGCGTCACAAACATCAGTATTATCAGCGGTGCGCTTTCCGGCTTTGACACCAATCTGATCAATGCCGAAATCATTGTTTCGGCAAATACGAATGCGGAAAGCCGGACCACCGCCGTATTTGATCCGTCAGGCTCCGGACTAAGCATCATTTTTGACACCCTCAAACTTTCCGACTACTGGAATGCCGCAGGTGATTTCGCCGTGCTGGCCAACGAACTGGAAAATCTGGCCCCCACCGAGATGAACGTCATTATTAATAATCTCGGCGTCAAACAATCGAGCGCACTGGTCGAAGAAACCTACTTCACCACCATGAACACCTTCCAGGTTGCCAAACAGGGCCTCGATGCCGCAATCGGTCTCTCTCTTTCGCGCGGAACCGAATTCCGCGACCAGCTTGCACTGCCGAAAGCGCCGAATGGCCTCCGGGGCCCAGGGGCCGAAACACCGAACGACTGGCGCTTCTGGATGAAATATTATGGCAACTTTTACTCACGGAGTCCTGATGGACTGAACCCGGAATATGATGCCACCATGCACGGTGGCTTAATCGGCATGGATAAAAGTTTCGGACGGCTACTCATCGGTCTGGCCGGCGGAATGGGCAATTATAAAATCGATGCCGAAAGCAGCGCCGAACAGACGATGAATGCTTTCCAGGGAACTGTGTATTCCACAATCGGTTTCGGGCATTCCTTCATCGATGCCGGACTGGCTTATGGATTCAACGATGTGGAATCCTCCACAGCCGATCCGCTCACGCTTGAAAGCGAGTTTGACTCCCATCTGTTCAGTGCCCATCTCGGCGGCGGTATCGGCTTTGAACTCCCGAGGGCCGGAACCGTCATTACGCCGGAAACCTCTATCCGCTACACCACCTACAAGCAGGACGGCTATACTGAAAGCGGAACGGCAGCGGCACCGCGCACGTTTGACTCCTTTGATTCCGACTCATTTGTCGGTTCGCTGGGTCTCAATGCAGCCATGCTGAATTCCACAGCCATGGAGACCTTTGCATTCAAAATCGAGGGCCGCGCCCACTGGCTTCGGGAATTCAATCCGGAACCCGGTGACCTCCATTATCAGCTTGTGGGCGGCGCGAACGATTATACCATCATTTATCCTTATCTTGATGAGGATACTATCCGCCTCGGAGTCGGGCTTACCTTTTTCAATACGGAAAAAGCATCCCGCAAAAACGTGTTGTTACGCCTCGATTTTGATGAACTGATCGGCGAAGACTTCAACTCACACAACCTTTCGGCCAAAGCCATCTTCGCATTCTGAACAGTCTGCCGGACAAGAAAAATCCCCGCCTGATTTCAGCCGGGGATTTTATGTCCACCCGTCGAAATATTCCGGAACGGAACTATTGCTCTTTCATCCGGGCTACGGATGCGGCGACAAAATCTTTGAACAGCGGATGCGGATCAACCGGTTGGGATTTCAACTCCGGATGCGCCTGCGTGGCAACATACCAAGGGTGATCGGCCAGTTCGATCATTTCCACCACACCGATATCCGGATTGATTCCCGAAAGAATCAGACCATTGGCTTCGAGCTGCTCACGATAGCGGTTATTGACTTCATAGCGGTGACGGTGACGCTCTGAAACCCGTTTTTTCCCGTACGCGGCAAAGGATTTAGACCCTTCTTTCAGATCGCACGGACAGGCTCCTAAACGCATGGTACCGCCCTTTTCCTGCACCTCGGTCTGCTCTTCCATCAGGCAAACCACCGGATGCGTGGTTTTCACACCGCGCTCCTCGTCAAACTCGGTCGTGTGCGCGTCCTCCAGCCCGCAGACATTCCGCGCAAATTCAATGACTGCACACTGAAGACCCAGGCAGATGCCAAGGAACGGAATTTTGTTTTCCCGGGCATACTGAGCCGCGCGGATTTTCCCTTCCATTCCGCGCGATCCGAAACCGCCCGGAATCAAGACACCGTCCACCGTATCCAGAACGGACGGATCATCTTCAATATCTTCCGCCGCCACTTTCACGGCATCCACTTTATACCCGGCCGCATAACCACCATGGTACAATGCTTCATAAATTGATTTATATGCATCCTGCAATTCCGAATACTTGCCGACCACACCGATACGAACCGTTCCTTTGGGATGACGGATCGTTTCGATCAGCTTTTCCCATTTAGTGAGCGGCCGCGACGGTTTTGCAATCCGGAAGCGGTTAAGAATAATTTCATCGAGACCGGCGCGCGACAACACCAGCGGAATTTCATAGATCGAGGTTTCAACATCTTTTTCAACGATCACGCAGTCTTTCGGCACATTGCAGAAGAGCGACAGTTTTTCGAGATGCTCCCGTTCCATATCGACTTCCGTCCGGCATACCAGCACGTCCGGCATAATCCCGATTTCACGCAGTTTGGCCACGCTCTGCTGAGTCGGTTTGGTTTTCACCTCTTTCGCCGCGGCAATATACGGGACATAGGTGAGATGAATAAACATGGAATTATCACGCCCAACCTCCAGGGCCAGCTGCCGGAGTGCTTCGAGAAAAATCAGACCTTCAATATCGCCCACCGTTCCGCCAAGCTCGCAGAGAATGACATCCGGGTTATCTTCTTCCAGCACTTTAATGCGTGCTTTGATCTCATTAGAGATATGCGGAATCATCTGAATCGTTCCGCCCAGATAATCGCCGCGCCGTTCTTTATGCAGCACATCCCAGTAAATACTGCCGGCGGTAATGTTGCTTTTCTGAGAGGTCGGCGCACCGGTGTAGCGTTCATAGTGCCCGAGATCAAGGTCGGTTTCCGCGCCATCGTCCGTCACATACACCTCACCATGCTGATACGGACTCATGGTGCCGGGGTCGACATTGAGGTAGGGGTCCATTTTGAGCATGCGGATTTTCAAACCGCGATTAATCAGAAGACGCCCTACGGAGGCGGCAGTGATGCCCTTGCCAAGCGAAGAAACCACGCCACCGGTGATAAAGAGGTATTTAGCCATTAAATTTGTCCCATATTTAAAGTGCTGGATCGTTCAAAAAAATACGGGAAAAGAATCTATCGCCTTTCCGCAACCGGCTCAAAGCCTAAAATCCAACTATCGGAAAAAAGACATCATCTTCCCAGGCCTGCAAACAGTGAAAATCACCAAACTTGTTTGTGTTTTGCCCCTTCCGCCTGTACATTGCGCGAATATTTTCCGGGGCAGTAAGCCCCGCGATTAACACGGAGTCTTATACTGATGAAATTTACCCGAACCACGGTCTTTCTATCCCTGATTTTTGCGGTCGCTTCCACCCAGGCTCAGCTTTATAAACTGAACGAATCGGGCGGCACGAATGCGGTCCTTTCCACGGAAGAGACCTACGCCCGGATCATTATCGGCCAGGATCGTGCGGACAATTCGCTGGAAATTACGACCGGGGGCCGCGCCAACGTCGATTCGCTGGTGGATATTGGACAGCAGGTAGGGGCAACCAACAGTCAACTGACCGTACACAACGGCGGGCTGCTGGTCGTCGGATCGGCCGACACCAACAACCTGCCCTCCAGCGGCATCGTGGTGGGCGACTCAACCGGAACCGGCGAACTGAAGGTCGGGTTCGACTCCAGCGTTGAAACCGACAATCTGATCGTGGGGGCCGGAGCAGGTGAAACCGGCACTGTCGTTGCCCGCAACGGCGGCGAGATCACCGTGCTGGACGACCTCACCATCGGCACAACCAACAATTCGGGAAATACAGTTACCATTGAGGATGAAAGTTCGCTGATCATTGCCGACACTCAGAACCTCAACATCAACAATATATCCGGGGCCACCGAAGATCTGAATGAACTGAATATCAACAGCGGAGGTGCTCTTCTTGTTCAGGGCGATGTTGATTCCACAGCCCTCTCTTCTGTTGAAAATGTCAATTTTGAATCCGGATCCACGCTGGGAGTCGGCGGCACACTTACCGCGAAGGACAATTCGATTAACAATAGTATCAATGTACTGATCGACAACGCTCTCTCCACCAATCATACCGCACAGTGGTACGCAGACTACATGGATATCGGCACTTCGACCAGTGACAACGCATTGATTCTCCGGAATGGAGCCATTGCCGTATCCACCAATGATGTCAATATCGGCACTGACAGCTCCGCTCAGAATAACACTCTTTCGGTTGAAGGAAGTAATTCCGTCTTCACGGCTCAGGACCGGGTTTTTGTAGGCATCAACGGCAGCAACAATAAACTCTCCGTCCTGGACGGCGCTGAAGCCGACATTACCAGCGACCTGATTATCGGGTCCTCGCTCTCTTCCGGAAACACTGTACAGGTCAGTGGCACCAACAGCATGTTTTCTGTCGGGGGCAATACATATGTCGGCAGAAGTGGTGGAAGTAACACGCTTGAACTGGAAGATGGTGCCGTTGCGGATTTTCAGGGTGTTGTTTATGTGGGAAACCAGAGCGCAAACAACCGTTTCACACTTTCCGGAGCCTCAGCCTCGGTGACCGGCGAATTTATTATCGGCAACGAAGACTCTGCATCGGGAACTACCGGATCGGTAAACCAGAATTCAACGCCGAATACCTCCGGCAATATGGCCTTGGTCGGAACAAACTCCACTCTTACTCTGAATAACGGCCTGGTTGTTGGCAAAGAAGGCAGCGGCAGTATTCTCAATATTAATGATGGGGGTATCGTCGATGTAACCGGAGATGCTGTCATCGGTGAAGCATCCGGCGATAACTATATTTATCTGCAGCGCGACTCCAATACACAGTTCAACGTCACCGGCGATCTGGTGGTAGGCGAATCAGAAGAAGGCTCCAACCGGTTTGCCGTATATGGCGGCACTGCGGACATTGGCGGTGATCTGCTGCTCGGAGCCAGCACCAACCAGCACGAAATCAAAAACTTTATTCATCTGGAAACCACAAATGCCGCACTCCTGGTCAGCGGATCGCTTCAGATCGGGGCATCAAACTCTTTGAATACGCTTGATATCGTTGACGGAGCAACCGCATCGGCCTCACAGCTTCTCGTCGGAGCTTATGCCGGAACATCGAACAATACGGTAACGGTTTCGGGCGAAAATGCTTCACTCGCCGTATCCGGGCTGGTTCAGATCGGCTCCACTAACAGTGGCGGAAACGGCATCCTGCTGGAGGATGGCGGCATCCTGGAGGTTGCGCAGGACAGGATCACGATTGGCTCAACCAATGATTACCTTACCGTGGCCGACGGCGGTATCCTTAAAACACTTGGCTGGGATTTTGATGCCCAGACGAACCTGGCTACCAACATTGTTTTCGAATCGGGGTCCACACTGCATATGATGGGCTCTCTTTACGGAACCAACATGGTTGAAGGCGGCCTTAACTTTATTCTTGATGGCGCTGGAGCAGATTGGGATACCGGAACCAATACGCTGTATGTCGGTTATGAAACCGGAAATAACATCCTCTCCCTGACCAACGGGGCCTCAGTCTCCACAGCATCCGATCTATATATCGGCTACGACTCTTCGGATAACAGCGTGAATGTAGGCGGAAGCGGCTCCATTCTTTCTGTCGGCAACAACCTGATTCTCGGAGCGGAAGTCAATGACTGGCAGCGTAACTACCTGAATGTGCTCGATGGCGGTCAGGTCAGCGTCGGCAACGACCTGTTTGTATACCGAGGATCGGAAATTACGATTGATCCGGATTCCACCATCCATGTGGACGGGAATTATATTCAGGACCAATACTCCACCCTCAGCATCGGTGTCAGCAGCAATCAGGCCTCTTCAGGAAATATCAATCTGGTCGTTGAAGATGATGCCCGGTTCACCAGTAGCTACGATCCGGACAATCACGACATCATCCGCGTTCTGGACTACGGCATCGGAGAGTCCAACACCGTGACGATTGTTAAAGCGGGAAGGCTGTATCTTGACGACAGCAAAACCTCCGGCGGCGCCATTGCCGGCAGCATTGCCACCAACGATCTCCTCGGCTTCAGTGTGAGCATCTCAAACGAAACGGATTACACCTACATTATCCTCTCCGACTTCATCCAGGAATCTATCGGCAGCGGGGGCAACCTGAAGGGTCAGCTGCTTAACATTTCCAATGAAATTGAAACCATGGCGGATAATGGAAATTCCAATGCGGTGGCCATGGTTGACACCATCCGGGCAAACTTTTCCACCGAAGCGGAAATTAAGAAAGTCTACAGCGATCTGTATGGCGAAAAGACCAGCTCGATTCCTGCGCACAATGTAATCAATCAGGGCGTTCAATCCGTGAACAATCACCTCTTCATGCGCGCAGATACCACCCGTGCCCGCTCCGGACAGGCCCCTTCCACAATACAACAACCTGAAGGTGTTTCCGGACCACACCGACCGGGACAGGAACTCCAGGGCTGGATTTCCGGCTTCGGTTCCTGGGCAGACAAGAGTTCCTCTGACGGTTTCAATGGATATGATTCCAGTCTCAGCGGTTTCATGATCGGTGCCGATATGTCGGTTGCTCCGAATGTCCTTATCGGACTGGCCGGCGGTAAGGGAAGTGCCGACATCGACAGTGATAACGGGGCTTCGGCGGACACAAAATCAATCTATGCCGCCCTCTATTCCTCCATCGGTACAGATGCCTGGTTCGGCGACTTCAGCCTGATTTATGCAAACAGCGATGTAGATCTTGATCAGGCCCTGGGTACCACGGCCGACTACAACGCCGATAACCTCGCCTTCTCCATCGGCGGCGGAAAAGAAATCGTCAGCCGTTATCTGATCTTCACCCCGCAGGCTTCGCTGCTCGGAAATATCTACTCGCAGGAATCCTATGAAGAAGATGCACCCTATACCGTCGGACGCGAAGTCGACAGCTTCAACGCATTTTACCTGCAGAGTGCGATCGGCGGAAGTGCATCTTTCTACATGGGTATGGGCAATATAACGTTCAAACCGGAAATTCGGCTGCATTGGCTGCATGAATGGTTGGCCGACGATGACGACCTCGACTACAAACTGGCCGGAGGGGCCAGCAACTACACCCTGCAACTCCAGGCGCCGGAGGAGGATATCTTCAAACTGGGCATCGGGTCATCGGCAAAAATCGGGGAGTTCCTCGAACTCCGAGCCGATCTGGATACCCGGTTCGGGAAGGACTACAGCGATTACACCCTGCTGGGCTCCCTTCGCTATCAGTTCTAAATATTTCCAGTGTCCGGAAACAGCAAAGGGATCGCAATTGCGATCCCTTTGCTATGTGAGCCGGAGCATCTGAACATCGCGCTTCTTATGCCGAAACCACTTCGTTCCGTTGCACCCCGACACCGTCAATCCCGATTTCCACGACATCCCCGCTTTTCAACAGCACCTGCGGATCCCGCGCAGAACCGATCCCGGAGGGAGTACCGGTGGAAATAATATCACCTGGATTCAACGTCATCCCCTGCGAAATAAATTCAATCAGAAACGGAACATCAAACATCATCTCACCGGTATTACCGCTTTGAAGCTCCTCGCCATTGCATCTCTGCCAGACCCTTAACGTTCCAAGATCCGGCACTTCGTCCGGCGTTACCAGAAAAGGACCCAGCGGAGCAAATGAGTCGAATCCCTTGCCGCGCATCCACTGTCCGCTTTTTTTCTGAACAATACGCTCGGTCACATCATTCATCAATGTATAGCCGGCCACATAATCCAGGGCATCAGCGGCAGAAACGTTATATGCTGTTTTTCCGATTACAACGGCCAGCTCGGCCTCTCCATCCATCACCCGGGCCCCGTCCGGAATCCGGACCGGATCATTCGGCCCGTTCAGCGCCGAGGTCACTTTGGAGAACAGAATCGGTTCTTCCGGAATCTCATGCCCGAACTCTTTAGCATGGTCGGCATAGTTGGCCCCCACACAGATTATCTTGGACGGCCGGGCAACCGGCGGACCGAGACGGACCCCTTCAGCGGAAACATATACAGCTCCAGGATCCTTCAAAAGCTGTTCCAGCTGACGTAAACCATAATGGTCGAAAAAATACTCATTAAAATCTTCGATATGGAAAGCCAGCGCCCTCACATCAAGAATGCGTCCGTCACCGATCCACACTCCAGGACGCTCTTCCCCTCTTTCACCAAACCGAACCAGCTTCATACGATCCTCCAATGTCTCGAACTCATCGTAACGGGATTGCAAACTTAGGCAATACCGATTAATTATAACCTTCATGTGCGGACGATTTACACAGACCAAAACACGTAAAGAAGTGCTCGAACAAATCGGTGAAATTGAACTGCCACCGCTTTTTCAGCGCCGTTACAATATAGCTCCGACCCAGCGCGTCACCGTTATCCGCCAACAGAATCCGGCCAAAGCTGAAGAAGCGGTCTGGGGCTTCGAAAATCCGCGCTCCACTTCCCCCGTTATTAATGCCCGATCAGAAACCCTCACAGAACGTCCGATGTTCAAATCCCTGCTTTTCACCCATCGCTGCCTCATTCCGGCCGATGGCTTTTATGAATGGAAAGACCGACAGCCCTACTACTTTCAGACCCTGAAAAAACAGCTTTTTGCTTTTGCCGGACTGTATAAAAGAGGACGGTGCGTCATCATCACCCGGGCGGCCGATCATAATATGCAGGGCATACACGATCGCATGCCCGTCATCCTTTCTCCGGAACAGTGGAAGGATTGGTTGCTGGTTCCACCTCCGGGGAAGCCGAAAAGCACCATCGTGCATATGGAGCTTCCTGAACACCCCGCACCGCTTTCGGCGCGTCCGGTTTCACTGCGGGTCAACAAAGTAATACATGATGACCCCGCCTGTCTGGATCCCGGAGAAGTACAAACATCCTTGTTTCCCGACGAGCCCTGATCTACTTTTAACCGTTATGGAGAACCCCCGATGAAAATTCTTGTACTGAATGGCCCTAATCTAAATCTGCTGGGAACACGCGAACCCGAAATTTACGGTTATGAAACACTCGCTGATATTGAAGCTGAAATGAGCAGTATTTTCCCGGAAGTGGAACTGGATTTCCGGCAATCCAATTCTGAAGCAGAGCTGATTACCTGGATCGGGGAATCCCGCGGAACATTCGACGGTATCATCATCAACCCCGCCGCGCTCACTCACACCAGTCTGGCTCTGTGCGATGCCCTCAAAGCGGTAGCCGATATTGTGCCGGCAGTAGAAATTCATTTGAGTAATACCCACACCCGTGAGGCAATCCGGCATAAAAGCCTGACCGCTCCGGCATGCATCGGTCAGATTATGGGATTTCAGGGGTTCGGATATACACTTGCATTGCGCGCATTGATCCACGCAATCAGCAGATAACGCCACTACCTGCGGGCCAACTTGCGGAAGGCCTCATCGAAAATCTGCAGATCCGGTATATTACGCTCCACCCGGCGAGACATGGCCTCCACATCCTGGACTGCTTTCAGCGCGGAACCCTGCGTATGCATTTTCATCTGGGCTTCCAGAATTTCCAGGTCCTGTTGATTGATCAGCTCCTGAGTACCCACTCCCGAAGTCAGCAGCAGCACATCACGCTGCCAGTCCAGCATCACGCGAAATACATCGGCCTGTACTTCTTTCAAACGCGCATTGGTCCGTGCCTCAAGAATCACCTTCAGTTTCGATTCATCCAGCGCTTCATCATCATGATCCAGCTCCTCCATCACCGCATCGGAAATGCCTTCTTTAACCCGGTCGAGCAACGCTTTAAGCAGACTTGCCAGACGCGCGGCCTCCAGACCGTTCGACGGCGGCATTGCATGCAGAATCGTCATTAGCGGTTCTCGCCAAACCTCATCCATTGCAGAAAAACCGCCTTCGGAAAGGACAATTTTCTGACAGCGGGAAATGATGGTCGGCAGCAGCGCTTCAGCCGAATCAGTAACAAGCAGCAGCAGCGTATTCGCGGGCGGTTCTTCAAGGGTTTTCAGCAGCGCATTTTCAGAACTTTCATTCATGCAGTCGGCAGAAAGAATCACACCGCTTTTCCATCCCCCTTCGAACGAAGTCTGCGTCATGCGCTGGATCAGACCGCGCACATCTTCGGCCAGAATCTGTCGCGATTTACTCATTGGTTCGATCCAAAGGGTATCGACATGACTATGAGCTTCAACCTGCCGGCAGCCGCTGCATGCATTACACGGTTTTTCAGCCCGCTCGCAATAGAGCAGCTTCAGAAACGATTCTGCGAACTGCAATGCATTTCCACGCGGAGAACCAACAATGACATATGCATGTGCCAGACGACCGGTTTCATACCCGTTTTTAATTCCGGCCCACGCCTCTGCATGCAGGTCCACCACATCCATTACAGTAAAGCTCCTTTCACAGCATTCCAGACCTCGGAAGCCACATCATCAATCAGCCGACCGGCATCAATCACGCGGAACCGATCAGGCTCCCGTTCTACCAACCGATGATATCCATCCCGTACGCGATAGTGAAAATCGCGAGCCTCGCGCTCAAAGCGGTCGTGCGTTTCATCAGAACCGGCATAGCGCTTTTCCAACCGCCGGAAGCCGGTTTCAATATCCAGATCCAGCAGAATGGTCAGGTCGGGTTTCCGATCATAAACAGCAAATGTATTAATGGAATCCAGCGTCGCGATATCCATTCCGCGGGCGAATCCCTGATAGGCTATTGTGGAATCAATGAAACGATCGCACACCACCCACTCTCCTTTTTCGAGAGCAGGAAGAATAATCCGCTTCATAAGCTGCGCACGGCTGGCCGTAAATAGAAGCAGTTCTGCCCGATCCGCCAGCGGCTCTCCGGCAGTATCATGCTGCAAGAGATTGCGGATCTGTTCACCGGTGGCGGTCCCACCGGGTTCCCGGCTGCAGGAAACAGAGATCCCCTGTTCCTCCAGCCTGTCCACCAGCAACTGAATCTGAGTCGACTTACCGCTTCCCTCAGGACCTTCGAACGTTATAAACCGGCCCGGCATCTTAAAGCTTCCGGAGTTTGGGCCCCTCGGGGGTGTCTTTCACGGTCCAGCCCAGCTCAGCCAGGCGGTCGCGGATACGGTCCGACTCCGACCAGTCCTTATCGGCTCGTGCCCGGGTTCGGGCTTCCAGCAATTCTTCAACTTCCGGCGGAACCTCTTCTTTCTGAGGGATAAGCAGGCCTAGCACTGAATCCAGCTCTTTCCAGAGGTTGGAAACCGCCAGAGCTTCTTTTCCGGACATCGGCTTTTCCGCCATCGCTTTATTGCCTGCATGCACGGTATCAAAAACGGCCGCCATTGCTCCGGAAATATTCATGTCATCATCCATCGCCTCAGTAAATTTCGCACGCGTCTCGCGGGCCCATTCCGGCAGATCTCCGGCCTTGGTTTCAGAACCGATGGATTCTGTTACGTTGGCGTAGAATTCATCAAGCCGCTTAAGTGCCGCCCGGTTTGCATCCAGCGATTTAAAGGCAAAGTTGAGCGACTGACGGTAGTGCGAAGAAAGTAACTCATAACGCACTTCCCGGCCGGTATACCCCATATCCAGAATTTCCCTCAGTGTGTAGAAATTGCCCAGCGATTTAGACATTTTCCGTCCGTCTACCACAAGGTAGCCGCAGTGCATCCAGTATTTGGAATACATTTTCCCGGTCGCCGCTTCCGATTGAGCGATTTCATCTTCGTGATGGGGAAAAATATTGTCTACCCCACCGGTATGAATATCGAAGCTCTCTCCCAGCAGTTTCATACTCATGGCAGAACATTCGATATGCCAGCCAGGTCGTCCTTTACCCCAGGGAGAATCCCAGACCACATCACCGTCTTCGGGAACATAGGCTTTCCATAACGCAAAGTCGGCCGCGTTATCTTTATCGTACTCATCCTGAGAGACACGCGCTCCGGACTGCATGCCTTCTCGGTCAAGATGCGCCAGTTTTCCGTATTCTTTGAATTTATCAATGCTGTAATAGACCGATCCATCATCCGACTGATAGGCATAGCCTTTTTCAAAGAGCGTCTCGATGATGGAAATCATTTCGGGAACATAATCCGTAGCCGCAGGATAGTGCTCAGCAGGTTCAATGTTCAGCTTTCTGAGATCTTCAAAAAAGGCATCAATGTAGGTTTTAGTATATTCTTTCAGCGGCACACCCTGCTCAATGGAGCAACGGATGGTTTTATCATCGACATCCGTGAGGTTCTGAACCTGAGTCACCTCAAATCCGCAGAACTTGATGTACCGACGGAGAAGATCCTCAAACATATAGGCACGGAAGTTTCCGATATGAGCATAGTTATATACCGTAGGTCCGCAGGTATACATACGGACATGTTTTCCATCGAGCGGAACCAGCTCCTCTTTATTCCGGCTCATCGTATTGTAAATCCTGAACGCCACTATTCCACTCCTCCCAATGCCATCCGAGGTGCATCTTTCCAAAGTTTTTCCAAATCGTAGAATTCACGTAGTTCCTGTTCAAAAATGTGCACCATAATGCCCTGATAATCCATAATCATCCAGCCGCTATCCGGAACACCTTCTTTGTGGAACCCTTTGAATCCTGCATTTTTAAACAGTTTCTGAAGGCCATCATACAACGCTTTCAGGTGTGGCTTGTTAGCACCGGTTGCAATGACAAAATAATCCGCAATATTGGCATGTTCACGCAAATCCAGCACAACGATGTTCTCCGCTTTCCGGTCATCCAGAAAAGCGGTTAACTCTGCTATAATTTCTAAGTCTGTCTTTTCCATTGTTCCTTTCAACCCTGATAAAGGCCATGCTCAAAAATATACATTTCCACCTCAGCAGGCACCAGATAGCGTATACCAAGACCTTCTGCCACGCGCATCCTGATCTCAGACGAGGAAATGTCTACCATATGGGATTCAAAAGTATTGGCAAGCACCCTCTGCCGTAACGGTTCGGCCAATCCGACCTTTTGCTCAATCGCTGTAAAATCATCTTCCCCGGGACGAAGAAAAGATGCGATTTCGCAACAGCTCATGATTTCATCAATACGGTACCAGTTATGCAGATCCACTAGGGTATCACTTCCAACAATAAAAAACAGTTCCGCTTCCGGAAGCTCATCCACTAATCTGTTTACCGTATCCACCGAATATGAAATTCCTCCACGACGTATCTCTATATCGGAAACACTGAAACGAAGGTCATTTTTCACAGCCAGCGTCAGCATCTTCAAGCGATGTTCGGCAGATGCCTGCTGGAGATGCGTTTTATGCGGCGGAATGGAGGCAGGAATGAAAATAACCTGATCAAGTTCCAGTTTTTCAACCGCATCCTGCGCAATGATCAGATGGCCGTTATGCACCGGATCAAAAGATCCGCCGAACAAACCGACACGACTCACCGGGGCCTGCTCATCCATGAGCGAACTCCCCTTTCAAGCTACCAGGGCTTCTGCGGAACTTTAATGACGTCTCCGGCTTCAATCTTCACATCCAACGACGGATTTTTTTCCAGATCTTTCATGTTAAACCGATAGACCTTTCCATGCCGCGTGATTGTTACCCGGCTTTCCCAGGCAAACGGTGTATATCCTCGAGCTCCCGCAATCGCCTGCAGCAGTGTTGTTCCGCTCGAAAGCGGAAACTGCCCCGGCTGATTAACTTCACCCTGAACATAAAAAACCTTGGCGGTCATCGTAACATTGACCGATACCGTCTTGTAAATTCCGCCTTCAATATACAATCGTTCAATTTTAGCCGCCAACTGTGAAGGACTCAGCCCCGCAGCCATAATCGGTTCCAGATGCAACAAATTGATTTCACCGTTTTCATCAATAGTTACTTCCAGCTGCTGCTGCTCAAGGATTCCGCTGAAACGAATGTAAAGCGGGTCGAGCGGTTTCAGAACCAGACCACCGAGTGTCACATCCGAACCCTGCTCACCCTGCTCAATTAACGGCTGGGAGGCTCCGGTTCCGGACGGATTGACAGGCTGAATAACACAACCCGTGAGTAGAACGGAAAAAAGAAAAACGGTTGAAAAAATAAACTTACGCATTGCTGTAATCCTCTGATCAAATATGCCGCGGTTTTTAAGAACCACTCTCATCCAGTACTTCACTCTGCGAACTATGGTAATAGTCCGAATAATATGAGTGATAATAGTAGTAATAATCATCACGCATTACATTAATATTGTTCAATACTGCCCCGACGACATTGACTCCAAGCGTTTCAATCATCGCTTTGGCTTTCACCAGCATGTCACGCGGATATTTACGGTACTGGACCACAATAATCGCGCCGTCGGTTTCCTTGGCAATGATCGATGAATCACTGATACCAACCAGCGGCGGCGTGTCAATCAGTACCACATCATACTTGGATTTCAGACTGGAAATCAGCTCACCGATACGTTTGGGATCCAGTACGCCAAGCGAAGTGCGCGGAAGGCGGCCGCTCGGAAGAAAATGCAGATTCGGAACGCTGGTCGCTTTTATCGCCTCCTCTACAGGTACGTCACGCAACAAAACATTCGTCAGACCAAACCGGTTTGAAACCCCCAGAATCGTATGCTGAACCGGACGTCTGAGGTCGGCATCAATCAGGAGAACTTTTTCACCTTGCTGTGCACACACAAATGCAAGATTGAAACAGGTGGTAGACTTACCCTCACCGGCTCCACTTGAAAGAACGGCAAATGCCCCCCGGTGAGATCCCCCTCGGAGAAAGCAAGGTTTGTTCGAAGCACACGATACGATTCAGCATGTTCACTGTCCGGACCTTCTTCAATGAGCGGACGTACCTTCTGCGGTATCAGACCGAGAACAGGAAGACCAAGGATGCGCTCTACATCATCCGCAGTTTTGATCGAGGTATCAAGATACTCGATAAAGTATGCGAGACCTACGCCGGCTCCCAGCCCCACAAAAATGCTCAACAGCACATTCATGAAAAGATTCGGGCTAACCTGGCGCCGATTCGGCTCAGCAACATCAATAATTTCTACAGGATTTCGGGGTACTTCGAGTGTAATAATTTCCTGCCGATGTTTGGCTTTCAGCTGATTATAAATAAACCGTTCTGTTTCGAGGTCAGCCAATGCATTACGAAAGGGGCGGTATTTTGCGCCCTGAGACTCAATGGTTTCCGTTCGGACGGATGCCAGAGCTTTATCCAGACTTTCAAATTTGTTCCGGGCAATAAGATACTCGGTTTCCAGACTTAACCGGAGGTTACTGAGATGAGTTTTCAGAGACTCTTCCAAACGAGCTTTCTGCAGACGGTATTTTTTCACTTCCGGATGATTTTCACCGTAATCCGCATCCAACGAACTCAGCTGAACATCAATATCCTGCAACTGCTGAATTGTGGTCATCACAAACTGATCAAATGTAATGCGTGCCGCACGCTTCATCAGATCATCATCCTTGAGATTATCCAGAATATCGAGCAGCCCTTTTTTCTCCAGCATCTGCTCCTGTGCAACCAGCCGATCGCCCTCCAGCTGCTGCATCCGAATATCCTCAACATCAATGCTGCCCTCTGCACCAACAACCGCAATATCCAGACTCTCGCGAATCTGCTGCACTTTTTCTTCGACCGCCTCAACCCTGCGCGCCTGTTCTTTCAATGCCTCATCAATTTTATCGATGGCACCGCGGGCGGTTTTGATTGCAAGATCCAGACGGGAGTCCCGGTATACTTCAGCCAGTTCATTGGCAATGTCAGCCGCTTCTTCAGGATCATCGCGTCGTACATTAATAACAATAAGCGTTGTGTCGCGCTGCTGAAACACATCAATACTGTTAGCCAGAATTTTATGAGCAACATCCCGGCTAAGCTTTTCTCCATCATTCCCCCATTCTTCCTGAAGATTGAGACGGTTGATCACTTCATAAAGAATGGGTTTCGAAGTCAGGATTTCAAACTGAGTGCGAAGAAAGTACGGGTTATATGAGGAATAATAGGACTGTTGAACAGCAAATGGATTAATTTCCGGTGCATCTTCTGATACAGAAATACGAACAGAAGATGCGTAAATACTGGGTAGCATCAGAGTATATACAGTACCGGTTAATACAACGAGAATCGCAACTGCCAGAACGATCTCTTTTCGTGACCGAATTACACGCCAATAGTCGAGAAAGTGAAGGGTACTCGACTGTTGCGCCGTCTCATTGTTCATAAACTGCTCTCCATTCAAAAAATCAAGATGGTGAAGGTAAACCTCACCACCTTGTCATTCAAATCAAATCTGAAGATAAGACGCGTTTACTACAGGCGCAGTCTCCAGGCCGCATCGATACGATTTCCATCCCAGTCAGACAGCGGGCCGTCTGCACTACGATCGCGGAAAAGATAACCAAGCTCAACGAAGTTGTTACGGTTGACCTGATAGGAACAACGAAGTCCCAGCGTGACAAAGTTATCTTCCGCATCATCAACACCGAATGACGAATAGGAACTGTCATATTCACTGTACGTATAGCTCAGCGAACCTGAAAGAGCGATTTTTGCGGTAACATCATGACGCGCGCCAAGTGCAACATTGAAACGATCCTGAGCGTTATAGAGACTGTTTTCAGAACGATAAACCGAATAGCCCAGTGACGTCGTGATACTGGTACGAGCAGAAGGATTGACCTCCAGTCCCGCAGACAAATACGGCGTAGAGGTATCTTCACTTCCACTATTGTCAACATCCACAGATGTCAGTGTATAACCAACCCGTCCGAAACCAGAGACAGTCGGCGTAAAATTCTGATCCACACCTACAAGGAAGGTGACAGAATCATATCCGCCTCGATCACCATCATACGTCAGACTTCCGTAATTAACTCCACCCATTACCTGGGTTTTATCAGGATTCAGCTGTCTGAAATAAGAACCATCTGCTTTGAACAGGTCATAGTTGTTACCACTTCTGGTTCCGGTTCCCTGCCACTCACCATAGTCGCTGTCATCCCAGATCCGGAATTCATAACCCAGTCCAAGTTTCAGGAAGCTGACTTCATTCAGCGTGTAGTCAACAGAACCTAACAGATCATTTTCAAAATAATTCTGATTATCCTGCGATGTATAATCCGACTGCCCGTCCTTCTGCTGATAGCGGAAACGATCAGAAAGCGTCAGGAACGCGCGCTGAGAAACAGCATGATTCAGCTGCGCATACAGATTCTGATAACTTACGAATTCAGGATCCGCATCAAAACGATACTGGAATTCCGGTTCCCAATAAAACAATGCGTCAGTCCGTGACGAGAAGTTGAACTTAGCCGTAAGATTGACGATATCTGTAATAAAACCGGAATCTACAGCATCTTCAGTTTGGTAAATATTATCATCATATCCAACACGGACATGGTTTTGAAAGCGGATCACACGTTCTTTAGCTGCGAAAGATGTCGCAGAAGCAAGTGTAAGAGCAATGAGCACTTGAAGTGGTCTATTCGTCATGATGTATAACTCCCTTAAACAACCTAAATAATTAATTTCGCCCTATAGTAAGATCATTCCGGCGTAGCTTCGGAATCCCGAGGCGTATTACCCAAAGAAGCCCAGAGATTGCCAAACTGCCGCTGATAAAAATTTCTTACACGAGCGGAATCCCAAGGGACATCATACACGTTCGGGGGATCATAAGCTCCCCAAGCGCTACCACCCGTATTGGCATTTGCTGCTTCCGTCCGATCCTTAACAGCTTCTTTAACATCTAAAGCAATTACGCCATTAATCGCATCCTTCGCCTTCTGCAAAGCATCAGCTATATCATCAACAGCGGACTGAGCAGCATCTTCATCTCCGCTCTCAACGGCCTTTTCCATTGCGGAATACGCATCAAGTGCCATAGCCATTGCGGCATCAACAGCATCCGAACGCTCGCCAGCCTCAGCCACAAGCTCGGCATTTCCAGAACTTGCGGCTTCCGCCAAGGCAGCCTTGGCATCCACGGATATCTTTGCGATCTCCGACAAATCACTCGCTGCACCGGCAGGATCCACAGCAGATGCTGTAAGCGAGGTTAACCCCAAACCGACTGTTACCAACATTATTTTGGAAAGCTTTTTCATAATCCCTCTCTCCTTCTATTTTGAATATTTTTGAGCAATAATTTTTTTAACACGCTCATAGTTAAACTGAACCTGAGAACTGGATGCCAAAGCATCCTGCAGAGAAGTACGCATTACCGGTAACGTTTCAGTCTTATCTTCAGCAACAGCCTCTATGTAAAGCAGAGCAATCTGAACCACTTTGGCACCGGAATGAGCAACCCCGGCATTCACCTTTGCAAGCAAAGCATAATCGTTTGCAATTTCATCAGATGAGGCTGTTGCAATCTTCGATGCACTCACTTTAGCACCTTTCAGAGAATCAATCGCAATCTTCCAGTTATCAGAAGCCGCCTCCAGAACGCTGGCCACCTCAGACATCAAAGGAGAATCTTCAGGAATAGATACGATAAGCTGCTTCCCCTTTTCAATTGCCATACGGGCCTTTTCAACTTCAGCCTCCGCGTCGGCCACGGCCGAATCGGAGTTAGTGATAATTGAAGCCTCTTTTGAGGCAGCTTCCTGCCCCATAGCATGGCTGGGAACCAGCCCGCACAAAGCCGTAACGGCCAAACCAAAGATAAAACTGTGTCTAATCATGCCCTATCCTTTAGTTAATTTTCCAACAATTATAAAAAAACACTTCTATACGCAAGTAAAACTAATGCTTTAAACGAGACAATATTTTCAGGGTATCAACCAACGCCGCATAGCCCTCTCTATAATCAACACGATTAATAATACAGAATTCTTCCCAGGAGGCAATGCCTTTGGGCAACTTTACTTTCCCCATAAAATACTCTGCCTCTCCCGAAAACAGCAACTCAATCTGTCCCATAACCCTGGCACAATCTTTCAAGGTAAACTCGGTTCCATTAACCACTTCCATTAAGCCGAAATAAACACCCTGATCATTGAAAAAGGAAACACAGTCCGATAGCGAAGCGTTCTTATCCACATACCGCTCAAATAAACCGAAATACTTTCCGAACACCATCGCGGCGTCAGCATGAGTAGGAACCTGGGAATCGGATGCGGACATTTTCGACGCAGAGGAAGAACTCGCAAAGACGAAACCGATCATGACAACCATCAATACAATTCCGTTTTTTTTCATCTTCGACACACCTCATACAACGCGCTAAATTACATCTTTCCGCGTCAACCCTTATTACTTATACTAATAATTTAACTACGGAAACCTCATGAAAACCAACTCTTTTACCTATAAACTCACACCGGAACAACAGAACGCGGTTTTTGAACTCCTCAGCTCCCCTGCATATCTGCCTGAAAAAGTGCCGCACACCCGCATCGCCGTATCCATTCCGGACTGTCGCATCAATCTGTACAATTCGGGCAAACTGCTCGTACAGGGAAAAGCCGCCCGCGATTGGATCACCTTCACTCTGGAAACCGAAATTTTACACGAAGCCCGCCTAGGCTACGAAGATTTCCACGACCCGGAAGCCATCCAGCCGCACATGGGCATCGATGAATCCGGGAAAGGCGATTTTTTCGGACCGCTTGTTATTGCATCGGCCTACGTCAACGAAGAGCTTGTCGAAAAACTTAGAGAACTGGGCGTTCGCGACTCCAAAAAAATCTCATCCGACAATGTTGCATTAAATATGGCGCGCGATATCCGAAAACTGCTCGGCGACCGCTGCGCCATGATCACGATCGGACCGCGCTCCTACAACCGGATGTATTCTAAAATACGAAACGTAAATAAAATGCTGGCCTGGGGCCATGCGCGCGCTATCGAAAACCTGCTCGAAAAAGTTCCGGACTGTCCTCGCGCCCTGTCCGACAAATTCGGCCCGACCCACCAGATTGAGCGTGCTCTTATGGAAAAAGGACAGAAAATAAAACTGGATCAGCGCACAAAAGCCGAATCCGATCCCGCAGTAGCAGCGGCCTCCATTCTGGCACGCGCCGGCTTCGTATATGCCCTGAAACAGATGGGAAAAATACATGGATTTGAAGTGCCCAAAGGAGCATCGGACAAGGTACGGCGGGCAGCGGAAAAACTGATCGCCGACAAGGGACCGGGAATTTTACTCGATGTTGCAAAATGTCATTTTCAGACTACGGATAAGGTGCTTGCTGAAGTCGGTTATTCCCGCAGCGACCTACCCCGTCCCGATTAACACTCATCCGCCCGAACAGGCCAGACGTTGAAAATGTGTATAGGGACGGGAAACTACTCCGCAGTCCCGAACGTCACATTTTTTATGCCGGCACCGGCGCAGGCGTTGAGCACATCAATCACGCGCTCGTGCACCGCATCATCATCAGCAGCAATCGTGATCACCGCTTTGGTTTTAGAAATCTTTGCCGCCTGGGCATACCGTAGAAGCGTATATTCAAGATCAGCCAGATCGGATTTATCCGGCGAGGCATACACCTTGTTATTCAGCACAATTTCACCGGACGCGAGTACCTCGATAATCTGCTCATCCGGCATCTCCATCTGAGTTGACACCGAAACGGCGCCGGGCAGCGCAAGATCCAGATCCGCCTCCGTACGCTTTAACTGCGCGCTGACCATAAAATAGATGAGCAACAGAAACACCACATCGATGAGCGGAGCAATCTGCAGCTCCGTTTTTTCATTGATGAGCTCTTCGATCCAGGACTTCATGCTCAGTTCCCCGACTCAAACGTTGCGAAAATAACATTCACCACTCCGCCTTCAGCACAGGCCGCCATAACCTCTTTAACATGCTTATGTTTTGCATAGCGGTCGGCCCGCAGATAGATCTCCGTCTTCGGATCCTCACTCAGCAGTTTTCGTACATAGGGGGCAATCTCCTCAACCAGAACCGGCTTGAGATTCATAATAATATCCACCTTCTCACCCGTATGGTCCTGAGACCGGATCGTGATCAGGCGGCGCCCGCGCGCATCCTCCGGAACTTTCGACTCATCCGCCACCGGCAGCTCAACCGGCGTGCGGTCCATCTTCGACATATGCGAAGCCACCATAAAGAAAATCAACAGCAGAAAGACCATATCAATCATGGGAGCCATGTTGATTTCGTCTTCGCCGCCTTCAGCTGGAATTTTAAACTTCAAAGAAGCCGCCCGCTTTCAGAATCAGTCCACTTTAGCGTAACGGAAAATATTCATGTAATGCCCGACCAGACGCCCCATGGTCGACATGGTTTTGATGAAGTTATTCTTGAAAAGAAAATAAGCAATCATCGCGGGAATCGCAATCACCAGACCGGTTGCCGTTGTAATGAGCGCCTCGCCAATGGAGCCGGCCAGTTTGCCCGGGTCCCCCATGCCGCCCTGTGCAATAATCGAAAACGCCTTAATCATCCCCGAAACCGTGCCGAGCAGACCGAGCATCGGTGCCGTTCCGCCGATGATTGACAGAAAATTGATCGGCTTCATGAAGATCACCATCTGTTCATTGCCCGCCTCCTCAATCGCCTCCATCACATGCTGCGCATCATAATCGTGCTCCTCGGAAATCCGTTCCATTCCGGCATCGAGCACCGCCGTAATCAAACTGTCATTTTCCGCACATAGACTACGAATACCCTGCACATCGCGCTTGCGCATCAGCTCCTCAATCCGCTCTTTCAAATCCTGCCGCAGCATATTTTTTTCGCGAAGAAGCAGAAGATTCCGAATGATAAAATAAAACATCGCCACCGAAAACAGCCCCAGCGGATACATGGCCCAGCCCCCTGCTTCAGCAGAGTTCCGAGTGTAACCGACTCCGCAGCCTCAGCCTGAACCGCGGCAGCATCCACCCCGGCCTCCTGCGCAAGCGTCGTTGCAATCGGCAGCATCATGCCAACAAGCAGCACAACCATTGCAAAAACTCCGAAATAACCTTTTTTCATAACGCTAACCTCCACGGCTTCCAGTTGATTCCATTTTAATCGTTTCGCCCCGCTTACTCCAACGCGAATTCGGATAGGCAATAATCAGTTCGTCCGCAACCGCCGCAGCCTTAACCGGCTGCCCCAGCTTCTGATAAATCTCTGCTTCCAGCACCGTGGCCGGCGGCAGCCACTCCTCATCCCGAATATGAAAAGCGATAATTTTAGCCACATGCTGCATCGCGGTTTTCAGTTTCCCCGCCTCCAAAGCAAACCGCCCCTGAATATATTCCGTCATAGGCTCCGAAATGTCCGCCGGATTTCCAATGTCCGAGAAAACAGTCCGGGCATTCTCCACATTGCCCTGATCCAGCAGCATCAGCGCGAAATACATCCCCGCCACATCCATATCTCGTTCGTTTCCGGTTTTCCGAATATAACCCACCGTGGTACCGGCACCACCGGTATTTCCGTTCCAATATTGGCACCTCAGCCACCACACCAGATAATCGCCCAGATTGGTCGGCAGAGCACTGTATTGCGCCACCGGACCGACATACTGCTCCAGCAGTCCTTCAAGCGCTTTGCGGTCGCCACGATAAAACATCGATTCACACATACTTAACCCAACCCCCGAAAAACGGAACTCAATGGATTGAATCATCGACAAAGCAAACGACGAAGAACCTGTATCCTGCATCAGCCGATCGCCCTGAATATTGAGCGCCTTCACCACAAAGGAATGTCCCGAATTCAGCGTTACTTTCGCGGCATACTGCGACTTCGCCGCAACAGTAAGCATCGACAGCAAGATCACTGCGACGGTTTTAGACCGCATCCTCATGGTACCACCTCCCCGGCCCGAAGCTCCCCAAGCCGCATCGCCGCCTCAATCCCCTCCGGCGTGGCCGCCACTTCCTCGTTCGCCAGCATTTCCCGCAGCGTATTAATAATTTCCTGTTCGTAGCCGCCCAGTGTTTCCATACACTGAATACTCTTCATATAAGCCGGCGCCACCCATTCCGTATAATCTTCGTACAACACATAGATTCGCTGAAAATAGGCAAAAGCCTCATCGACCGCCCCGAGCTCCATTTTACAGATCCCCGACCAATACAACGCCTCCGGCGTCAGCGCCCCGCGCCATTCCCGAATGGAAAGCACCTCGGTATACGCCTCCAGCGCCCGCTCGAAATCGCCCGACATCCGGAACGCATCACCGCGCCGCTTCCGCGCATACCCCACCGATTTACTGTACCCGAACTTCAACAGAATCTCCTCGGAACGCTCAACCGCTTCGGGATACCGCTCCTCCCCGATCAGCGCATCAAGATCTGCGATCATAATATAGAGCATATGGTTCGAAACCGGAAAATGGACCATAAACCGCTCGTACGCTTCATGAACCAGCACCCAATCCTCCCGCTTCACCGCCTCACGGGCAATCAGCAGCAACGTGCCGGACCCCGCAGCCGGAATATTTTCGGACCGCACCACCGCACCCACAAAAGCCTCACGCTCGCCCCCCTCCGTAATTTCGGCCAAAACAGTCTGATAGCGCAATTCCAGCGTTCGCTCCGCTCTCCCGGAAACCGCCTGCAGATGCTCTTCCAGCGCCTCCATAATCATGGGTTTATGGACCGCAAGATCCGGATTCCGGTAGTCACTCACAATCTCATTCAGGATCAGATCCACTCCACCCTTAAACGCCTCATTTCCGTAGGCATTCACAACCTCAAAATAGGTTTCCAACGCACGGGCATACTGATTCATTCCCTTATAGGCTTTGCCCTTCCAGTTCGCCGCACTGGCAAAATCACCCTCCGCCCCATACTCCTTGAGATAGTCCGACATCATTTCCACAATATCGGCATAACGCTGCTCCATCTCCAGCACCTTGGCCGCCTGAAACAACGGATAGTTCACCTGCCCGATATTCAGCGCCTTCTCCCGGGCCATCCCGTAAAAATCGAGTGCCACATCCAGATCACCCTCAGCCGCACGCAGATCACCCAGCATTGCATAAGCCTCCGACAACAGCGTACTGTCCGGATAACGTTTCACAAAAGACCGGAAAGTCTCCTCCGACGCCACAAATTTCTCTGCGCCATACTGCGCAATACCCAGCCGGTATGAAGCATCCTCTTCATAAAGCCGTTTCTCATACTTCGGGTTACTCAGATACCCCGCAAAGGCCGGCTCCGCCTTTTCAAATTCCCCAGAAACAAAAGCGTCATCGCCCGCCAGTATTCCGCAGATTCATAATACCGGCTCTCCGGCCACATCCCGAGCACCTTGGTGAAATGCCGCAACGCCTCCTGATAATCCAGACTCTTGAAACGGATGTATCCCATCAGATACGTAATCTGATCGATATACTTATGGTTCGGCGAAAGTTCCAACGCCTTTCGCCCCATCTCATATGCCAGCTCAAACTGCTGCCGGGTCATATGCACCTGCATCAGATTCAGCGTCACATCATCACGGAATTCCCCGTTCGGCATCTGCTCGATATAGGCATACCCCTCCGCCGTAGCTATCGCCCATTCTCGCTCATCAATCATTACCGTAAACGCAGAATAACGCGCCTGATCCGCCAGTTCACTGCCCGGATTTTCATCAAAAATCCGTTGATAAATCGCATGGGCCGGCCAGTTCCGCCCCAGATCATTATAGCACTGGGCCATGCGCAGCAGAACATCCATGTCATAATCCTGAAAATTAACGATCACATCATACTGCGCCTTCAACCGGTCAAACAGTTGCTGCTGCTTCAACTGCCGCTCCTTGTATTCCGTCAGCGTCTGCTTTCCGTCCGCCACAAACGGTTTCATCGCCGTTTTGATATCGCGCAGCTGCTGTTCATAATGTGCTGTCAGCTCTGCTTTGGTCAGCACCAGACGATAGAGCAGCAGCGCCTTCTGAAATTCATGGTTATTATAATGCGAATCGCCCGCCTCCAGCAGAGCCAGATTCAGCCCGACATCATGCCGCGAGGCCCTATCACAACGCGGCAGAAACCGGAAAAGGTTTTGAAAATCATTAAGGCGCACATAACAGGTCACCAGCATAACCGCCGCCCCCGACCGGACCGTATCCGTCTTCGCCATCCGGTAAAGTGCCGACAGCGGCTTGACCGCCTCGGCCCATTTCTCCTGCTGATACCGCGCTTCCGCCAGCAGCTGCGTTACCGGGATTTTCAACGCCTCAGCCAGCCGAAGATTCCGCAGCACCAGCATCGCCTGCTCCTCCACCGCCGGCCACTGCTGCACCATCGTCAGACACTGAGCTGCCATCACCCGGGCCGATTCCTGCTGCGGATCATCCGGAAACGCATCCGCAAAGCGGACAAAATTTCGCGCACCGGAAACATATTCCCCCAGCTGCATCTGGCAGTAAGCCAGTTGATAAAGGGTAAACGCCAGCGTCTGCCGGGCCTTTTTCTCGTTATCCCCTTCCAGACGGACCAGAATTTCCTCCAGAAAAGGCAGCGCATCCTCCAGCTGCTCATTCTTCAGCAGAGCCTTGGCCGATTCCAGCAGCACACTGGTGGATTCGGATTGCGGATTCAGACGTGCCAGCTCGCTTCGCGTCATTCCCCGCCCCCGCTGCCGCAATTCCTGCTGAGCTTCAGCCCCGAAAAGAAGCCCCGCCGTCAGCAGACCCGTTAACAGCCCGGACATTTTATGCGCATTCAACATAGGTGAAAAACTCTACTCAAGCCTCTGAAAGGACGAAAGTGCAAAGTCGAAAAAAAGAAAAATCTGCCTTGCGTCAAGCCCGCTGTTCCTATAAAAACCTCGCTCCCTTAAAGAACTAGAGGATTTTACCATGAAAGCAGATATTCATCCGAAGTATGAAGAAGCGACCATCCGCTGCTCCTGCGGTAACGAGATTGTCACTCGTTCCACCGTTAAGGAAATGCATGTCAACACATGCTCCAGCTGCCACCCCTTCTTCACCGGAAGCGCAAAACTGATCGATACCGAAGGCCGCGTCGACCGCTTCAAAAAGCGTTTCGCCGAAGGTATGTATTAGTCGATTTGCCTTTAGCAAAGCCGAACCTGCGAAAGCACGTTCGGCTTTTTTGCGTTTAAACACTATTAAGGTATCGCAAAGCCCTCGCTTCGAAAATCCCGGACTTTTGCGGTTAAAACGAAGGTGAACCATGGTCGACCAAGCCTATTTAGATCAGCTCCAGTCCAATATCAGCGAACTTGAAAGCCGCATGTCGCTGCCCGAAATTTCGTCTGACCCCAAAAAAATGCAGGAATGCATGCGCGAATACGGCCACCAGAAAAAACTCGCCGAATGCGCCGCCAAAGTCATCAACCTTGCCAATTCCAAAGCCGAATCCGAAGCCATTCTCGCCGACCCTGACTCCGACGACGAACTCCGGGAAATGGCCGAAATGGAACTCACGGAAATCACCGAACAGCTGCCCGCCGCCGAACGCGAAATGGAAATTGCGCTCATTCCGCCGGACCCGACCGACTCCCGTAACGTCATTATGGAAATCCGCGCCGGCACCGGCGGCGACGAAGCTGCGATTTTCGCCGGCGACCTCTACCGCATGTACACCCGCTATTTCGATGTGCGCGGCTGGAAACACAAGGTACTCGACGTCAGCCCATCCGAATCCGGCGGCTACAAAGAAATCTCCTTTTCCGCCGAAGGCGAAGATGTCTATAAAGTGCTTAAACATGAAGGCGGAACCCATCGTGTACAGCGCGTTCCGCAAACCGAGACACAGGGCCGCGTCCACACCTCCGCCGCCACCGTCGCCGTACTGGCTGAAGTAGAGGATGTTGATATCGAGATCAAAACCGAAGACCTCCGCATCGACACCTACCGCGCACAGGGTGCCGGCGGACAGCACGTCAACACCACCGACTCCGCCATCCGCATCACCCACATTCCCTCCGGCGTGGTCGTGCAGTGTCAGGACGAACGCTCCCAGCACAAGAATAAAGCCGCTGCCATGAAAATGCTGCGCGCCAAACTCTACGACGACCAGCAGCGCAAAGCCGCCGAAGAGCAGGCTTCCGAGCGCAAATCCATGGTCGGCTCCGGTGACCGTTCCGAGAAAATCCGGACCTACAACTATCCTCAGAACCGCCTCACCGACCACCGGATCAATCTTACGCTTTATAAACTGGACCGCATCATGGAAGGTGCGCTCGATGAAATTCTTACGGCTCTCTACGAGCATGACATTGAGCAACGCATCAAACAGCAGATGAAAAAATAAGCTGCGCCCTGCTTTTCTGCCGGTTTATACATCCAGGCTGCCGCTGTGTATTTACGCACCCTTCCTGCTTTAAGTTATTCTCCTGAAAATGGAACCGGGTGATCTATGAGGGTTTCGTCATCAAAAGGCCGCAGGCTGACCGGCAGAATGCTGTTCAGCGGATTCGGGCTGTTCTTCGCATTCATCGGCGCACGGTTTGTGCAACAGGAATGGAATGCCCTGCAGGACGTCAAAGCCATGCAGCAATGGGTGCAGACCTCCTTCAGGATTGTAACAAGCAGAATCGATGATGATCACGAAGGCTTCCGCCTCTTTGTCAGCTACACCTATTCCGTCGACGGGCATACCTGCAGTGCAAACCGGATCGGGAAAAGACGATATTTAACCACCTCAAATATCGGTAACATTAAACGCCTTGAAAAACGCTTTCCGCCCGGGAAACTACGACGGAATCCAATGACAACTGGTTTTCCACGGCAGTATCCCACACTGGCCCGACATGAAAAAGGAATTCCTCCTCCTCGTCTACCCGCAAGAAACGGACGCCTAATCCTTTTATTTGCAGAACAGGAGACGTATATTCCTCGCCCGAAAGGATGATTAGATGAGCGGAATGAAAAGTGCATACGAACTCGCAATGGAACGCTTTGGCGGTGAATCCACCGAA
Organism: Verrucomicrobia bacterium S94; assembly: GCA_004299845.1. NCBI lineage: Bacteria > Pseudomonadati > Verrucomicrobiota > Verrucomicrobia bacterium S94. Next base: position 2,176,248 of record CP036201.1, read on the forward strand.
CTTTCCAACGAACAGAAAGCGGCCATCGCTGAAATCGATTCAAAAATGAAGGCCAAAGTCGCCGAAACCGAAATTATGTTCGATCAGCAGCTCGCTGCTGAACAGGACCCTGCCAAAGCCGGCCTCATTCAACAGACCCGTCAGCAGACCATCGCCAAAATTAAAGCAGACGCTGAAACCGAAAAAGAACAAGTGAGGCAAAAGGCATAAGGAACTCAGGGCATACGTGAAACTGAAACAATTCACTGATGCCGGTCAACCTGACCCTTAATTTCGTTTCCCATGAAAAACACACCCCAGAATGCAGACTTTCTCGTAATCGGCTCCGGCCTCGCCGGCCTGACCGCAGCAATGGAACTTTCCAAACATGGCAAAGTGCTCGTCGCAACCAAAGTTGAAGCTTCCGAATGCAATAGTTTCTATGCCCAGGGCGGCATCGCCTGCGTTATCGATCCCGATGACACGGTGCGGGCGCACGTAGAGGACACCCTCAGCACCGGCTGCGGACTGAGTGATCCGGACGTGGTCGAAACAATCGTACGCAGCGGCTATGACCGCATCCATGAACTGGAAGAACTCGGTATTGAATTTGATCTGAGCAAACTCAAAGGCAAAGAGACCGAATATGACCTGGGTCAGGAAGGCGGCCATTCACACCGCCGGATTCTGCACGCAGGCGACATTACCGGCAAATCAATGATGCAGACGCTTATTCTACGCGCCAAAGAAAATAAAAACATTGTCCTGCGCGAGAATCTGATGGCGATCGACCTCGTCACCACCGACTGGATTAACCATCCCGGCCAGAACCGTTGCATCGGCGCCTATTTTCTCGATTCAAAAACCGAGGAGATTTTTGCAGTGCACGCAAAATGCACGGTCCTTTCGACCGGCGGCATAGGAAAAGTCTATCCATACACCTCTAATCCGGATGTCGCCACCGGCGACGGCGTTGCCATGGCCTGGCGCGCCGGTCTGCCGATCCGCAATATGGAATTTGTGCAGTTCCACCCGACCTGTCTTTATCATCCCGATGCCAAATCGTTTCTGATTTCGGAAGCAGTTCGCGGAGAAGGTGCCGAACTCATGGATGTCCGCGGCCGGAAGTTCATGAAGGATTTCGATGAACGCGGCTCCCTGGCCACTCGCGATGTCACTGCCCGCGCCATCGACGCCGTCATGAAAAAACACGGCGATGAATTCGTTTATCTCGATATTTCCCACCGCTCCGAATCTTTCCTGCGCGAACGCTTCCCGAATCTATACAATGCCTGCCTGCGCTACGGCGTGAATATGGCCAAAGAACCGATTCCCGTCGTTCCGGCCTGCCACTATTCGTGTGGCGGCGTCGTGGCCGAAGTGAATGGGAAAACCGCCCTTCCCGGTCTCTATGCCTGCGGCGAAGTGGCAAGTACCGGACTGCACGGTGCCAACCGCCTTGCCAGCAACTCCCTGCTCGAAGCTCTCGTCTGCGGCCACGCCACCGCCGTCGAAATTTCCAGGGTCTGGAAAGAATTCAGCGAAGATGCCGTCATTCCCGACTGGCGCTGCGGTCAAGCCGTATCATCCGACGAAGCGGTCGTGGTCGAGCATAACTGGAATGAGGTCCGCACCGCCATGTGGGACTATGTCGGTATTGTCCGCACCGAACGCCGCCTCGCACGCGCACGTTCACGCATCCGTAATCTGCGGCAGGAAATCAAACAGTATTACGGCGACTATCTCGTAACCGCCGACCTGCTCGAACTGCGAAACATCGCCGATGTCGCCGAGCTGATCATCCGCTCCGCCGAACAGCGCAAAGAGAGCCGCGGGCTGCATTTCATGTCAGATCATCCGGAAACCTCCGATGAGCTCGAACATACCGTCATTCACGACGAACCCGGCGGACCGCTGACATAAAACCAGAGAGCTGCTCCTGAGCCGCTGATCCCGCGCCGACGACCTATGTTCTCACGGCTTCATTCAGATGACCGCAGCGCGGGCAGCGGTCCATAGGCCGGTTCCGGGCAAAGGCATAGACGTGGTCGCAGTTGGAACACTCATAAATACTCTCACGCTCACGCATCGGGCGGTGCTTCGCCCGGAGATTATAGAAAATCGCAAGAATGCCGGTCACCAGCAACGGTGCTGATACAAATACCATCAGCAGTATTTCAACATCAAGGGCTATCATTTTCCCTCCTCTGCATCGGATACAGACTCCGGCGCAGGCTGAGTTTCAGGAGAGTAGATTTCCACAATGCCCTCCACCGGCTTACCCGCACTGAAATTCAGCCCGTACAGCATTTTCAGAACACTCCGGTTGAGCGGAGCGGAATCAAGTGGTTTTTCAAGAAAAACATGCTGTACCACCCCCTGCTCGGAAATACTGACTTCAGCACGTACCGCCCAGGGTTTGGAAACGTCCTGATTCAGCTCCGCCGGCAGCACAATTCCACCCACCACGCGCGATTTCAGTTCCGGCGCAATTGATACCCGCCGGGCAGCAGTTTTTTCAGGCGCAGCACGGTAAATATCGTCCGGGACTCCAGGCCCAGAACCGATCGACGTTGTAAGCATGAGCTCGGACGAATTGAGTTCGTTCCTTCGGTGCATCCCCTGCACATCAAGAAATCGCTCCGGTTTGCCTGAACCTGGATCAAAACGAGGAGTTTGGATTCGATCACCGAGAAATTCGCGACTGAACCCGATACTCGACGGCAGCGAAAAAAGAACCGGAGAAGAAACCGTGCGAACACCGGGGCCGGACATGGGAAATGCGGTATGACCACCAGCCTGATAACGCGTGGCCGGCACATCCATGTTAATTCCGCCCTCCGGATCCTCCAACGGGTGGACCGGAATAAACAGCAGGACGTGAATTCCTGCAGCCAGACCTAGCGCCTTCAGTATTCCCATGGAAGAAGTCCGACTCACGGCACCTCCTCGTCAACAGCGGAAATGCGCGTTGCAATCGACACTTCGGTGATTCCGGCTTCGAGTGCCGCATTCCAGGCTTTTACTACGGTACCATGCGAAACATGTTCATCGGCCTCGATGATCAGTACACTGTCCCGATGCCGCAACGCTGCTGTACGAAGTGCCTCGCGCAGTCCGGCCTCATCCAACCGCTCATTATTGAAATAGTACCATTCGCCACGCGTAATCGAGAGCACCATCGACCCAAACCGCGCACCGCCGGAAAACGGAGATGCCGGCAATGTAATGTTAATACCCGGTTGCATGACAAACGGTGAAACCGCCAGAAAAAAGGCCAGTGCCAGTAATGCGGAATCGCAGAAACCCAGAGCGATAGTAAACACCCCTGCCGGCTTTCGGGTGGGTTTGAAATTTCTGAGCTGCTGGCTTTTTTTATGAGGATCAAAGGGTTTCATTACCGTCAACTCCGCCTTCGATGCGGTCATAAACCAGAAAATGATAAACCTCTTCGGCGGCATATTCCATATTCAGCGTAATGCGCTCCACCCGGCTCAACAGAAAGTTATAACCGGCAAAAGCGGGAATGGAAACACAGAGACCAACCGCAGTCGTGATCAGCGCCTGCCAGATTCCGCCGGCCAGATCCCCGATCTCAGCCAGCGGCGCATGCTGCTGCATGGCCATGAAAATCTGAATCAGCCCCACTACAGTGCCCAGCAGGCCCAATAAAGGTGTAATTTGGGCAATCGTCAGCAAACCGCCCAGATTTTTCTCCAGACGCGGAATCTCTCCCAGACCGGCTTTGATTATGGTCTGCTTCAACTCTTCCGGCTTTTCATCGGCATGCAGCAGTCCCGTGCGGATAATGTGTGCGACCGGACCCGGAGTCTGATCGCATATCGAAACAGCTTCAGCCGTATTTCCGCGGTTTACAATCGTATAGATTCCGCTCAGAAAATCATCCTGTTTGATCTGCGCACGATGCAGATGAAACACCCGCTCCAGAAAAAGTGCAGCAGCGGCAATACTGCAGACCAGTATCGGCCACATAATCCAGCCTCCCTTAACCATCAGTTCCAACATAAGCACCTCCGGGAATCTGAATACGCATTTTTGATTTCATATCGCCAGAACAGACCCGCCCGGGCCCGTGAACCGATTAATCGGCAATCAGAAAACATCATACCTATTCCGCCTCCTCCTGCTCCTGAAAGAGCAGCCAGTTTTCCTGTTTAATTTTAGCAATTCGTTCTTCCGCCCATTGATTAGCCGATTCATTCACATCAGCTTCGAGCAGTCGTTCATAAACCTGTACAGCCTCTTTCCAGGCGCGCTGCCGTTCTTTGATTGCACCGGCTGAACGGGCCGAACGGGTAAACCACGTAATGGTGTAGGGAGACCGCTCAACATCTTCATTGATAAATGTATAGACCACATTCATATAGCGGCTGAACGCCTTATCCGAAACATTTGTCTTTTCCAGACACTCTCCGATTTTGTTTTCCACATGGAGCTTCAGTCCGATCGGCGCCGACGGACGGTCAAGAATCGCCTGATACGAATTCATCGCCTCTACATACCGTTCGGGATTATCCACCCCCAGCGAAAACTGGCAATCGCCCTTCCGTCCCCAAGCCGAATTAACCAGATAACTATCAGGATAATTTTTAATAATTTCCTCAAACGCCAGAATCGCCCGGGCGAACTGACCGAGTTCCGTCAGCGTGTCGCCCTGCGCAAAACGCACCTGCGGCATGATATCGCTGTCCGGATAGGTTTTCGCCACCTCTGAATACCGTTCGATGGCCTCCACATAGTTCGACTGTGCCGCCGCCGCCCGACCGGCCCAATAAAGCGCACGAGCCGCATATTCGTGCCCCTTGAAATCCCTGGCAATCCGCAGAAAAAGCGGCTCAGCCTCATCATAACGCCCCTGATTATAAAACTGCTCCCCCAGCCAGAAGATCACTTTAGGCGACCATTCCGACTCGGGATATTTTTCAATGAACCCCATGCAGGCTTCAATCGACTCCTCATAGAATCCCTGCAACGCCATACTGAAACCCCGCATAAACTCAGCCTGCTCCACATATTCGCTATCCGGATATTTTTCAATCACCTCTTCGAAGGCCTTCTGAGCCTCGGGGTACTGCTTTAAATATTCATAAAGCACCAGCCCCTGCATAAACCGGCAGGTGGCGGCTGTGGATTCATTGGTATAGGTACTGATAATCTGATCATACTTTTCCAATGCGGCATCCCATTCCCGATTGGCTCGCAGTACATCGGCCGACCGCAGTGCTGCCTGCTCGGCGAACGGACTTTGCGCATGGTTGGACTCCAGGATACCGAAGGTGGTCAGAGCTTCATCACGACGACCGATCCGCATCAGGGAAAGGCCCAGCTGATAAAGCGCATTCGGCATATTATCGTGCGTCGGGAAATCGGTTACAAACGAGCGGTACCGTTTCTCTGCATCCTCAAGCCGGTCCGCCTTGAAATAACTGTCCGCCGCCTTGAACAGTACACTTGCCTGCAGTTCCGGATCTTTCAGCGCTTTGTAAGCTTTATCAAAAATACTCGCGGCTTCGGCATATCGGGCCAGCTCCCAGAGGCACAGCCCTTTGCCGTAATACGCCTCCGCCAGCCCGGCTTCATCCACAGCTACATCAAGATACACCTGATAGGCCTCCGCCGCCTCCTGATAGCGTTTGGCCTGAAACAGCGCATTGGACTTTTCCAACTGCAGCTCAGCCGCAATCTCCTGATCCGGGGCCTCCGCACGGCACTCTTCCAGCAGCTTCAATGCAGGTTCAGTTTTCCCCTCTCCCAGGAGCAGTCTCGCCAACGCCAGTTTCAACGGCACCCGCTGGCGTGCATCCGGCGAGAGTGCAATCCCCGAGCGCATTGCCGCCTCGGTTGCCTGAAGGTCGCCGACCTTCTGCTCCAGTGCCGCCAGATCAACCCAGGCATCAATGCGGTAAAGCAGTTTCAAATTTTCATTGGTAGCAAGTCCGGTCAGAAGTCCACGGGCCCGCTCGGTATTTTCGTCTGCCCCCTGTGTATAAAGCAGATGGGCGAGTTTCAGTTTTGCCCGTGATGCCGTATTGGTGTTCTCCGATTCACCCAGCTGTTCATACAGCGCGATAGCTTCGGGGATGCGCAGTTGCAACGCGTATACCTCGGCAAGATCAAACCGGTTTTCAGTCAGATATTGATGATTCGGAAAATGATCGGCAAACTGCGTATAGGTAGCCTCTGCCGCCGCAAGCTGACCGGTCTTTTTTTCCATAAAACCTTTAAGCCGCAATGCGGAAGGTGCATACCGACTGTTGGCAAGCTCTTCCCCGGCTGTATTCAGGATCTCCAGTGCCTGGGCATACTGACGTAATTCGAAATGAGCTCGGGCACGCCAATAGGCAAATCCCGGATCCCCGGAAAGGCCTTTCAGCTCCAGCAAAAGTTCGGAGTACCGCTTCTGTCCCCAGAGCGCATGCGCTAAAAGCAGGTTGGCCTCAATGGCCTCCTCCTCTTTCGGTTCAAGCAGCACCACTCCGCGGGCCTGCTGTTCCGCCAGCACAAAAAAACCATCATCCAGCGAAGCGCGGATGTTGGGATAACGCGAGCTCAGCGGCTTTGGAACCGGTTCCTGTGCAACCGCTTTGAAAGCAATAAACAACGCTGAAAAAAATAATATGGATAAATAGGATAGCCGCATAGAATGTCCATTAATTAGCCGTCATTATTTCCAATGACCGGGTAATATAAAAGCCCTTTTTCCCGTTCTGTCGCCTGTTAATTTTGCCGACGCCGGTAATTTTTATCACAATATCGCAGTGATGCTGTCCGTTTGACAGGTCCAGGCACCGTCAACCCTTGCAGAGAGGAGCTCTGCCGAACCATGAAAATGCTGCAGCCACAAAACTGGAATTATCAATGTGCGGCGCACCTGCTGGTTCGCAGCGGCTTCGGCGCAACACCGGAACAGATTGATGCCGCCGCATCCCGATCTCTGGAAAAAACGGTCAACACACTGTTTCAGCCCCCGGACAACATCCCTCCGCCGAAATGGGTGACTCCCGAATCCGCCATTAAACCGAATCTTCGGATGCTACGCGCTCTCTCCGACGAAGAACGGCGACGTTACCGTCGGGAACAGCAACGCGAAACCCGCCGCCAACAGCAGGAACTGACCGGCTGGTGGCTCAAACGCATGATCAGTTCCCCCTGCCCTCTGCAGGAAAAAATGACCCTTTTCTGGCATGGTCACTTTGCCACCAGCAGCCGCAAAGTCCGCTCGGCTTATATGATGTATGCCCAGAATCGGACCTTCCGCAGTAACGCCTTCGGCAACTGGAAGCAGCTCATCACCGCCGTTTCGCAGGATCCCGCCATGCTCATTTATCTCGACAATACCCGTTCCCGCGCCGGGGCCCCGAACGAAAATTATGCCCGAGAACTGATGGAACTCTTCACCCTCGGTGAAGGTCATTATACCGAAGACGACATCAAGGAAGCCGCCCGTGCGTTCACCGGCTGGATGGTCCATCCGCAACGATACACATTTTTCAATAATGTCCGGAATCACGATCGCAAACCGAAAACCTTCTTCGGCCGGACCGGAAATTTTGATGGACACGATATCATCCGGATCATTCTCGAACAGGATCAGGCCGCGGAATTCCTGGTTTCCAGACTCTGGACTTTTTTCGTCGGCAAAATTCCCTCTCCGGAAACGGCACAGGAACTCGCCGCACAATTCCGTGAAAACAACTACGAACTGCAGCCGCTGCTCAAAACCATGTTCATGAGCGAAGCCTTCTACAGTCCGGAAGCCCTGCGTACACAGATCAAAAGTCCCGTGCAGTGGCTCGTCGGCTCCTGCATTGCCCTCGGCATCCGACAGCCCGACACCCGCCAGAGCATCAACATGCTGCGCACGCTCGGACAGGAACTGTTTGTACCACCCAATGTAAAAGGCTGGGACGGCGGCTATGCCTGGATCACCACCTCCTCACTGACAGCACGCTACAACTTCGCAAAACAGCTGGTCAATCAGCGTAGACAGGAAAATGAAAAAGAACAACGTTCCGGAGGATATGTCGTCAATACCGCCGATGTACTGCCCTGGAATAAAAGAAACAGCCTCGAGCAGGCGCGCAGCCACCTCGAACTGAAGATTTATCAAACCGTTCTCTCCCCTGCCGACCGCAGCAGAATCAGCGGTTATTTTAACCACCTCAAGCCGGTCAGTGACTGGACAGATTCCGATGTCCGGAATATCCTTCATGTCTTGATGAGTACACCGCAATATCAGCTCACCTAGGAGTAAGACCATGAAAAGACGCGAATTCATCTACACGACGGCCTTTGGCGGAACCATCGCCCTCTCCACTTCAAACCTCTATGCCGACCTGCCGTCTGCCGCCGATCCCGTCACAGTCATCATTCAGCTTGCCGGAGGAAACGACGGTCTGAATACCGTCATCCCGATTGATAATGACTATTATTACAGAGCCCGCCCAAAACTGGCCATCAAACCTTCCGCCGCGCTGAAACTCAACGATACCACAGGACTGCATCCCGATCTCGGCGGGTTCAGAACCCTGTATGAGACCGGTCAGCTTGCCATCGTCGAAGGCGTGGGCTACCCCGAACCCAACCGCTCCCATTTCCGCGCCACCGAAATCTGGCATACCGGATCCGATGCCGACACCGTGGAACAGCACGGATGGCTCGGCCGTTATTTCGACACCTATTGCGCCGGTCATCCAGCCAGCGTCGGACTCGCCATCGGCAAACAGAACCCACAGGCCTTTGCCGCCGCCATGCCCACCGGAGTGACCTTTTATGACCCCCGCCAGCTCAACATCCGGAAAGCGCGCGGCAATGAAGATCTGATGATGAGTATGATGGGTATGGACGACGCGGACGAAATGTCGGGAGCGTCCATCGCTGCACTTTCCGGTGGAGGGCAATCTCCGGTTTCCGGAACACTTGATCCTCTCGCCTATCTCGAAAAAACGGCAACCGAGGCCCGGGTCAGCGCACAGCAGATTGATACCATCCTCACAAAAGTCAAACCGCAACGTGACTATCCGCAGAGCCGTTTTGCTCAGGAACTCAAAGTGGTCTCTCAACTCATCCGCGGCGGCATGCCGTCGAAGGTCTATTATCTTTCACGAGGCGGATTCGACACGCATACCAATCAGGCCGGATCGCACGCCAGCCTCATGAAAGAAATTTCCGAAGCCCTGCTTGAATTCAATATTGAACTGGAAAACACCGGGCACAACCGGCGCGTAGCCGTAATGGTCTATTCCGAGTTCGGCCGGCGCGTCAAAGAAAATGCCTCCGGAGGAACCGACCACGGCGTCGCGGCACCGGTCTTTATCATCGGCGGAGCCGTGAAAGGCGGCTTCTATGGCAGACGGCCCGATCTCGCCCCCGAAAATCTGCTCAAAGGCGATCTCGCCCACACCACAGACTATCGTCGCATTTACGCCACGCTGCTTGAAAAACATATGAAAGTGGATTCCATCCCGGTACTGCTGAAAAAATTCCAGCCCCTGGAATTTATCTAATCAGGCATAACCAAGCTTCTTGAGAATCCAGAAATTCTTACGCCAGTTTTTTTCAACTTTGACCCAGAGATTGAGCTTAAAGCGAACGCCGTACATGTCGTATAGTTCTTTTTCAGCCTGCTCGCGCACCCATTTGATCAGGCGCCCTTTATTCCCGATCACGATCCCTTTCTGGGAATGGCGTTCCACCATGACCGAAACCTCAACCGTCCACTTTTTTTCCTGCTCATCGATATCCTCAACCCAGATCGCCAGGGCGTGCGGAAGCTCCTGCTCCAGACGCTGAAAATATTTTTCCCGGATCACATCGGCAATATTCAGTTTCCGCGGATAGTCCGTTAGGATATCGTCAGGGAACAGCGGTTCTCCCTCGGGTACCGTCTCGAACAGCGTTGCAAGCAGTTCGGGCATATGATCACCCTGCAGCGCAGAGACCTCCATCCAGGAGACCTCCTTGTCCGATCCCCGGTCGGCTTTAACGGCTTCCCACATTTCATGGTATTGATCGGCGCAGCTGTAGCGGCGATCGCATTTATTCAGAGCCACAATCACCGGAGCTTCTTCGCGAGTGATCCGCCGGAACCAGCCATCATCCTCCAGCTCAGGTTTCGAAGCCCCATCCAGCACCAGCAGAATGGCGTCCACCCCCTGCACGGCTGAACGGGCGGCTTTGTTCAGATTTTTACCCAGCTCACCCTCCGCCTTATGCACTCCGGGCGTATCCAGAAATACAAGCTGTCCGCGTTCCTCGGTCAGAATAGCGCGGATCACATTCCGTGTGGTCTGAACCGTATCACTGACAATGCTGACCTTCTCTTCGACAAGATGGTTCAGCAGCGTCGATTTCCCGACATTGGTCCGGCCGACAATGGCTACGATACCGGACCTTCCTGGGCCTGTAACTTCTGTATGCTCTTCACTCATGCGAGCGGGTTTTACAGGGATTGGAAATCCGGATAAAGAATATTCGCTGATTTGCTTTTCGGCGTTGCGCCCTGAGCACCCTTTAACTATGGTGTCAGTGTTATGAGATCAGCCTGTCAACTTTTACTATTCGTCGCACTTCCGTTAAGTGCATTTTCCCAGTTTCTACCCGGTGCTCAGCCTCAGCCTCAGCAGCCGATTTCGATTGAAATCGACGGTTATGCCGCAAAGGTCAACGACCGAGTGATCACGCGCGGCGAAGTACGCGAGGCCATGGCCCCGGTCCTGCCCGAAATCTACCGCCAGTTTCAGGGGCCCCAGCTTGAGGAAGAACTTCAGAAAGCTTTCAATAAAGCGCGTGAAGATCTTATTGAACGCGCCCTGATTATGGAAGCGTTCGAAGAGCGCGGCGGCATGATTCCCGACCAGTATGTGAATGATGAAATTAAACGCATCATCAACGACCGGTTCAAAGGCGACAAAGCCATGTTTGAACAGCAGCTGGCCGAACAAAAAAAAACGCGCGAGGAATATGCCGACATGATCCGCGAACAGATGGCCGTCGGAATGATGATTAACGAAGAAGTCTCCCGCCGCGCCCGCGTTACTCCGGAACAGATTCGGGAGGCCTATGAAAGCAATAAAGAGGCATACTTTATTCCCGAAAAGGTAAAATACAGCGTGATCGTGCTGAACAAAGGCGACACCCCCGAAGACCAGGCTGTAAAATTCGAAGAAGCCCGGAACATTCGTAAGAAGCTGCTCGAAGGTGCCGATTTTGCAGAAACGGCCAAAGCGGTTTCGGAAGGAAGTCGCGCTGCGGAAGGCGGTGCATTCCCCTGGCTGCAGCCTAAAGATGTTCGTGAAGAACTACGTGAAATTCTGCGCATCCAGCCGGTCGGCGAAATCAGCGAAATCATTGAGACCGATACCCAGCTTTATATTCTGAAAGTGGATGCCCGCCGCCAGCCGGGCTATAAACCCTTCGATGAAGTCCGCAATGATATCAAAACCGCTCTCACGGCCAAAGAACGGGCGCGGTTGCGGGCGCGCTGGATTGAACGGCTGAAAGCCGATAATTACATCGTAATTTACGACTAATCATCCGGTCGGATCCGACCGCGCAGCTTTTTCTTCTGGCTCTGTTTCGATTTATCGTCGAGCATACGCGCCTTTGCACGGCGGGAGCGGCGGCGTTTCTGACGGCGTATTTTTTCGATCGCCTGCTGTTTTCTGCTTTTTGCGCCAAGACGCTGCTCCTCGATTTGTTCACACAGCTCCACGCGGGCCCAATAGCGGTTTTCCGCCTGCGACCGGGTTTTCTGGCAGCGAATCTCCATCCCGCTTTTTCTGTGGCACAGCTGTACGCAGGAAGACGTCTTATTGATCTTCTGTCCTCCTTTGCCGGAACCGCGGATAAACCGTTCTTCAAGATCCTGCTCAACAATCTCCAGCGCATCCATCCGCCCGCGCAGTTTTTCCCATTTTTCAGGTTTAATCATGTCGACAGCATAGGTCCCCGCTCCGACGTCCGCAATTGATTTCGCGAAACGGTCCTGTAAGATATGCTGAATGGAAGAGTCCGTATCTATCTGGCAACAGGCCCTGCAATGCTTTCTCCTCATTGGTGGTGGAATGGCATTGGCCGGTGTTATTGCCTATGAAAAACGGCATCCGGCCGACCGGAAGCAGCTCGATGATATTCTGGCCAACCGCTCCTGGGAAACCAGGCAGGTCTTCATGCTGCTGGGCACACTTGTAATGCTGTACCTCGCCGCCGGTTTTACCGGACAGTTTTTCCAGGGAGAACGGCGGCCGTTGCTACCCTATATCCAACTCCTCGTCACCCTGATCATTTATGTCGTGCTCATGCTGGAAGCCGGCATCATCAGCCGGATTCGCGGTGGAAGCTGGACAAAGAATCTGGGCGTTGACCGTTCCTGCTTCCGGAAAATCAGATTTGCTCCTCTCATCTACCTGGCCGCCATTCCGCTGATCATCGTGGCTTCAAAACTCTATCAGCTGCTACTGTCCCTCCTGCTCCGGAACGAGCCCGAACTGCAGGAGGTTGTCGAAATTGTCTCGCGCGATATGAGCCTGCTGAAAATGCTGTATATCGGGATGGCGGTTTTTGCAGCTCCTGTTTATGAAGAACTCCTCTACCGCGGGGTCTTTTTTCCCTTTATGGTCAAACGCTCCAACCTGACCATAGGCACCGTACTGGTTTCCGTACTTTTTGCCGTCATGCACAACAACGCCGGCTCTCTGATTCCTCTGATGCTGCTTTCGGTCGTATTAAGCCTGGCCTACTGGCGCACCGGTTCACTCTGGGTCAGCATCGGCGTGCATATGCTCTTCAATGCCGTAACCGTTATCGCCCTGAATATATAGCTTAAAACGTCACCAGTCCGGCAATGGCAGCCCCGATCACGGGCGCGTCGTCAACCTGAATGCAACGGATATGCAGACCACGCTTTTCCAGCAACGGTTTCAGGTAAGTCTGTACTTTCTCTGCCATCTGATAGGTATAGTAATATGTAGATCCGTCAATATTCACACAGACCGGATGAGCGGCATCTTTTCCGGCACCGCTTTTAACCGTCGCGGCACAGAGATTCACCGCAGTCAGCAACGCAGCCCGATCCACGACCCCGTTGAAAACAGTACGCATAATTTCGCGGTCACCCTCCGTAAACCGATCCGAACCGAGTCCGCCGATATCGCGTCCGTTTTTCGCGGCCAGATTGTCGATCTGAATAATGTACAGCTCGTCCAGCGCAGCCAGCGCTTCGCCCCCGCTTTCCGAAAAGACCGCCAGATCGTTCTGAAGCGCTTTCAGCAATTCCAGCGTAATGGAGCCCATGTACACTCCGGAGAGCGCTTTTTCAAAAACATGACTTCCCGGATTTTCGCTCGCTGCATCCAGTTTAAGATCGATAGCACTGCGAGGATAAGCCGCAAAACCGCCGGATTCCACATTAATGACCTGTTCGCCTTCGTTCATCTCCGGCAGTTTACCGATATTGCGGTTCTGCTCCACATAGGCGGTGTTGGTTCCGGTGCCCAGAATAAAACCGATATAAGATGAGGCTCCAAAGCTCTGCCCCGAGAAAGCCCCGCGAGCAGACAGGCCACGGTATCATTCAGCAGAACCACTTTTTTACCCGTGATTCCGCGCGCCTCCAGCGCTTCAATCAATCCGGCCCCTACATGCTGACCGACCAGTTCCGGAATTTTGATTTCCTTCGTCCAGTGCAGCAGCCGTCCGTCAAAATCCGGTTTAATTTCGGCCGGATAGGAAAAACAGAACCCGATGCTGTCAAAATCATCCTTCATCGGTTCCAGCGCATCCACCAGTACCTGATAAAACTCGGTTTTACTCTTTTCCTCGAACCGCCCCGGCATCGGCTGTTTACTGAATCCTTCGAGCTCAACATCGCCTGCTTCGTTAAAACGGGCAATACAGACACGCAGGTTGGTGCCCCCGGCATCGATCACCGCAACCGGTTTCCCGGCCGGCACCTTTCCGGAAGCGCCCACAAAAGCCGGAATCATCGCCAGAGAACTCTCTTCGCCATTCAGCCCCTTTTCCATTTCCTCCAGAAAATTGGCCAGCAGCTCTTCCGGCTCATAGGCTTCCGCCGACACCAATCGCTCTTTCAACCACGCATCAACACCTTCACCCATCGTCAGCTCCTTGAAAAAGCATTTTTTATACGTGTTAAAAATACAGGCGGCAAGCGGCGTTATCCTTGTAGTCGTTCACATCGTATCCGCACCGGACGGAATCGCCATCAGAAACTCGTTCCGATACCAGGCCCGAAGCGATACCCCATTGCGATGCAACGTGTATCTTGAATATTCCACCCGAAACCGAGGCTCCTGCTGAAGCCCGTTGAGCACCAGCAGATCAAACGTCTCGGAATCCCCGCAGAGCAGAATATCGGGCTTCCAACGGTAAAACAGCTCGCGGTTGAATCCGGAATGATTCTTAACGTGGGCGGCATCGCCCGGCGCATGCGCCATCTCCGTTGAATTCAGCCCCATCAGATCCAGAACAGAGCCGGCATAACCCAGCTTGTTTCCCCCGGCGGTAATGACGGCCACCGTCGGCCATCCTTCCAGATCCTGAAACATCCGGGTAAGCGTCTCTCCGTTCCGGCGTCCCTCTTCTGCAATACGGAATTCATGCCTGATTTTTCCGGAGACCGGAAAAAAGGCCCAGCTGATCAGAAACAGCAGCGGAAGGACATATGGACGCAGTTTGCCCGGGAAACGTCCCTCCGCCAGACGGTTCCATTCAAGAACCGCCATCAAACAGAGCAGCGGCCAGAGCGGCTGATAAAAGCGGAACGATCCGAAATGGTCCCCTCCGACCAATACCGGGATCCCGATCCCCGGCAGTAGAAACCAAACGATCCGGGCGGCAACCGGATCCGCTTTTTCCCGTTTTATGACCAGCGTCAGAAACAGCAGTACAACCGCAAAAACCATGGCTCCGCTGAACAGGTAACCCACCGGATAACCGAGCCCATCCAGAATATTGGAAAAAAAGCCCGGCGTTACTTTTGCATAATAGGTATTCGGAACCGGCCACCCGAAATACCACAACCGAAATGCAAGCAGTGCACTCAGCGAAATGGCATAGGTTACGAATACAGGAAGTGCCGCCTTGAAACGCGCCCCTTTGTCGGCAAAGACAAAAACCAGAAGAATCACCCAGGCGCCCCAAAGCATCGATTCAGGACGGGTAATCACCAGTAACGGCATCAGCAGAGCCGCCGCTCCGCTCCGCCGTTCGGCGACCGCCAGACCGAGCAGCGTTAACAGCATACACCACAGGCCCGTTTCCATCAGCGTAACCTGACACCAGGCAAACCACGCCGGCGCTCCGGCGAACATAATAAGAAATCCCGGCACCTCTTTCGCCCGCTTTACACAGGCTGTAAGGGTTACCGCTCCCAGAACCAGATTCAGGAAAAACAGTGGAATTTCCACCGTTTGAAAAAGTGCGACAAATCCGGAACAGATCAGCGTCCAGAGCAACGAAGTAAAACCCTCTACACGCTCTCCACCGATGTTATAAACGAAGCCATGACCGTCTGCAAAATGGTTGGCATAGACCAAAAAGATGTCGGCATCATCAATTCCGGTATGCGGCATACCCAGCATAATCCAGGCTCCGAGCGCGCCTAAAGCAACGGTCAGCAGCGAATAGATTGTAATCCGTTTAAACATCGGAGAAATCTAACGAATCACCCCGCGGTTTCCAATCATTGGAACAGAGAATCCCCCGGAAATTCGCCACCCGGCCACACATATCGGTCCTTCCCAAAGGAATAGGTTTCCAGGGATTGGACGCCGTGCCGCAGTGTGGTATAAACCGGGCATTTTATGACAAGAATGAGGAAAAATATGAATATGCTCCGACTCCTGCCTTTGCTGCTTATTGCCCTGTTGTCCGGTTGCTCGATGCAGGAACCCGCCGATACATCCGATCCCGAGGTATCTCAAAAATGGATTGCCCATTGCTACAAGGAAGCCGGCAAAGCCTCGGGTGCCATGAAAGCTGCCTGGCTGGTGAAAGCCTATGAATTTGCGGAAAAGGCGGATCTTTTTTCCGAGCAGGAAAAACAGGTTCCAGAACAGGTACTGCAAATCGGACTTCAGACCAAAAATTTTTCAGCATTCAACTGGGCCATTGATCATGGTGCAGAGCCGGCGGTTCAGTTCGGCGATCTGGTTGCCTATCATGAACTCGGCCGGGAGTGGCGGGATAAGGTCGTAGAATACAGTCCCGACAGTCTTCCGGTATTCATGAGCCTGGCGGTGGATGAATTTGATCGGAAATTTTTCAGAAAACATGCTGCCGCGTTCATGGAATATGATTTTGAGGTTCCGCAACCGCTGGAAAAAACCGAATTTAAAATCCGCTACCGCCGCTTTCTGGGTATTCAGCTGAAGGAAGCCCTGGAAAAACAGGACGAGGAAATGATCCGTTTCCTTATTTCCGTCACTCCCGAACTGGAAAACACCGGCTATCTGGACGAGGCCGCCCGCAGAGCCATGCAGGCTGCAGGCGAATATGTCTTCGGGACCCTGAACGATGAATCGCTGAAACTGAAACTGCTGGAGCTGAACTGGCCGCTGAAACCAATCGACTTTTCCAGTCCTGACCTGAGCGAGGAATTTCTCGAAGCCTATCGTGCCAAACCTGAATATGTCATTCACACACAGGGCCTCGAAGAATGGGACGGTCCAATGTCTCCGGAGGAAGCCCGTTTTCTGACAACCCTGCCGGAAAAGGCATGGGCACTCCTTCCGAAACTGCATTTCGATGAGCTCACCGAAGAGAGTGTAAAAATGGTGGATTCCGACGCCGCCGCACGGGTGATCGCCTTCAAAGCCGCTCAGAAACCGCTAACCCAGGCAGACTATAACGAGCTGGTCAACTGGGCACTTAAACACGGAAACAAATCCGTCTTTGAATATGTAATGCAGAAATCAGGAAAGCTGGACATCTTCAATATCGACTTTGCCGCGCTGGCCGAAAATCAGAAGCTGTTCGAAATCTATGCTCCGAAAATCATGAGCCGCATCTATTACACCATGGACACGGAACCGCGCGAGGACGGCGTAACCATCGGCAACATCAAACGGGTCTTCGGAGCCAAAAATGAAAAAGCCGGCCTGTGGCTGGTGCATAATTATGATCTTTCCGAATCCTGGGTCAAAGCAACGAAAGGACAGACCCTGTTGATGGATGTCTGCGAAATGGGCAATCTGCTCGCCACCCGCTATCTGGTGGAAAAACGCGGCGAGAATGTGCGCCAGCAAACCGGCTACACGGAAATGCAGTTTACTATCTTCGGCACCACCAAACCCACCGAAGGTAAGCTTTCTCCGATCTTTTTCGCCGCCAAAAGCGGAAACCCGGAGCTGATCAAATACCTCGTTTCCAAGGGGGCCAATGTAAATGCGCGCTCGAACTACCGTGCCACACCATTGATGTATGCTGTGAGCGCCGGTAAAGTGGAAGCCGTAAAAACCCTGATTGCACTGCGGGCGGATGTGAATGCAGAAATGAATCCGAATCTTAAGAATATGGACCTGCGCGAACTCGGCGTATTCCATGAGATCAGCAATCCCTACCGCCGTGCCATTAGCACCAACAACAAAGAAATTCAGCGTATTCTGAGAGAAGCCGGCGGCCGCCCCTGATTTCCTGCTGCTGGTTACAAAAAATGGAACCGCTGTTCCTGCCGTAAAAAGCGGGATCAGGTGCAGGACTGCAGATATGCGGATCTTCCCGGAAGCCTGAAACCCGTCAGAAACTGTAGCCGATGCCGATCACCATCTGATAGTCATCCTGCTCCGGATAATCCAGCCCGCCGACACCGTCATCCACCGGCTCCGGATCTTCCATCCGGTCCCAGATCAGAGAAATATCGAGATCCAGATCATGGATGATTTCATAGGAAAGCGTTGCCACCATGTGGTGCGTATACCGCCCGTTTTCCCTGCTCAGGAAACGGGCGGTATAGTCGTAAATCAAATCCACATCGCCCGTTACTTCATAATCCAGACGCGTACCGATCGTTCCGAAAGCCGATCCTGAATTTTCATCGGCGGGCGGCACCACCTCATCATAACCCGTCTCCTGATAACCGCCCCCCGCATTGGCCGTCCATTCGGTACGGGCCGTACGGATGACATCGTAACCGATACCGGTTGCCAGCGACACCTGATCGCTGATATTCACAAATTCATCGCTGTAATATTCCGCATCCACAATCCGCCAGTAAAATCGACCGGTCAGAAACCAATCGGCATATACGCTCAAACGATGATTGCCGGCTGTTTTCTCTGTATCCTTATCCGAGGTTTCCACCTCGCTATAATTTCCGATATAATCCATATTGAACCGCGAAGCCGCTGTACGACGCTTGATATTCACCATAGCCGTAATATCAAGCGTTTCTGTATTACCTCCGCGCAACGTCGCCCCCAGTGATGCACTGCCCGACCAGTTATCCCGTTTGCTGTTCGATCCGCCTGCAATAGAAACCAGTTGGCTCCGTTTAAACGTCTGCACCTCGCTGTCGTTAATGACCTTCACTTCTGACCCGTCAAGCTCCACAATCCCCTGCAGCACCTCGGTTTCCCGGCGTTTTATCTCAAACATTATTTCCTGGGGATCGCACGAGCGGATTTTTTTCACGTCGTCCAGATCCAGTTTCAGCAGGTCCAGTTCGTCGGAATCAAACTCCAGCGTATAATTATAAAGCACCTTGATTTCACCCTTAAGCCACTCGCCTGAATCCAGCTGAATCCAGTCAAATTGCTGATCCGGTGGAGGGACAAAATGATCCCACAGATCCTTATCCCCGGCTGCCGACGACGGGCCGGCCAGCAGAACCGCAAAACCTGCTCCAGAAATCCAGCGAGCCAACATGTTTCCTCCCTTTTTACTCATTGTGATACGGATGATGCTCCACCACCGTAAAGGCGCGGTATATTCCCTCAAGCAAAACCACCCGGGCAACACCTCCGGCCATCACCAGCGACGACAGAGACCACACCGCATCCGCTTTATTCCGAACCGATTCCGCCAATCCCAGCGCCCCGCCGATCACGATCACCATACGGCGCTTTCCAGCCATTGGAAATGCCCCCTGCCTTCCGGCCTTCAGCAGTTCCGCCATTTCCAGAGTCTTGATGTTCCCTCCCCGCTCATCACATGCCACCAGATAATCCCCGCCTTTCAGCAGTTTTAAAATCCGCTGCCCTTCCGCCTCTTTCGTCTGTTCCGGAGTGCGCGACGAAACCTTCTCGTCTTTATACTCCAACACCTCCACCCCGAACGGTTTAAGGCGTTTAATATATTCATCCTGCGCCGCCGCCAGCGCTTTCGGCTTTATTTTCCCCGGAAATAAAATACAGATTTTCATGCCGCGCGTTATGCCTTAATTCTTCTCCCATTGAAAAAGAAAAAGCCGGTTTCCAATCATTGGAAACCGGCACGGAAACGAAATACCGATTCGGCTTAAATCATTTTCCGACCTTACCGATCACTTCCTTGGCCGTAGCCACAAGACCGGCGACATCAGACAGGTTCGTAGGAATAATCATCGTGTTGTTTTCTTTGGCGAGCTTGCCGAATTCGGAAATATACTGCTCGGCAATTCGAAGATTCACGGCATCCGTTCCGCCATCCGCATTAATCGCCCGGGCAATTTCCGTGATGCCTTCGGCCGTGGCGGTGGCAACAGCGCGGATTTCGGCCGCCCGGCCTTCGGCCTCATTGATGCGTTTCATCTTTTCCCCTTCGGAACGGGCAATCGCCGCCTGCTTTTCGCCGTCGGCCTGATTGATCTGCGCCTGCCGCTCCCCTTCCGACTCCGCAATTACCGCACGTTTTTCGCGCTCGGCCTTCATCTGTTTTTCCATCGCATCTTTGATACTTTGCGGCGGAGTGATGTTTTTCACTTCATAACGGGTCACTTTTACGCCCCACGGATCTGATGCAGCATCAACCGCATCAACAATCGCCCCGTTGATGGAATCCCGTTCTTCAAAGGTTTTATCCAGATCCAGTTTACCGATCACAGAACGCATGGTGGTCTGCGCCAGCTGTGTGGAGGCGAAGCTGTAGTTGCCGATCCCGTACGATGCATTTTTCGGATCGATCACCTGCATATAAAGAATCCCGTCGACTTCAACGGAAATATTGTCTTTCGTAATACACATCTGCGGCGGCACATCCACGGCCTGCTCTTTAAGCGTGTGCTTATAGGCAACGCGATCAATGAACGGAATCAGAATATGCATCCCCGCCTCCAGCGTCTTACGATATTTCCCCAATCGCTCCACGATATAAGCATGCCGCTGCGGCACAATCTGCATGGTTTTTGCAATCGCAATAAATACGAAAACCACAACTGCCCCTGTGAAAACCAACCAACCCATTTTTTTCTCCTATTTGCTTTTAACCATTAACGTCAGACTCTTCTGACCGCTGATCACGACACGCTGCCCGACCGTAAGCGTTTCCCCGGACTCCGCTTTCCACGCCGTTCCATTCAGAATGACCTTTCCGGGCGATTCCGGAGTAATTTCCACCGACACTTCAGCCTCCCGGCCGATCATGCCTTCGTTATAAGAGTCTGTATTCACATCACTCTCATTTCCGGTAAACACCGGCTTAATCAGACGGCGCAGACCGAAAAGCGATACCAGTGAGGCAACAGTGAAAACCATCAGCTGCGCCGAAAGTCCAACCGGCAACAGCCAGCTCACTAAAGCCGTGATCAGTGCCCCGATCCCGAAAAAAAACAGAATCAGACCGGGCATAATAAATTCGCAAAGCATCAGCCCCACACCAATAATTGCCCACCAGAATATGGGAGTGAACATATCAACCTCCTTGCAATGTTTAAAAAGATAGATCTTTATTTTAACACTATCGATTACAAAGTGCCACGCTGTTTATAATCCATTAAAAAGGCCGGCTTCCACTTCTGGAAACCGGCCGCCCCGAATGGTCAGTTAACAGCAATCAGACTCCGCTGAAGGTCGAGAAACCGCCATCGACCGGCACCACGGTTCCGGTCACAAACGATGCCGCATCGGAAATCAGATAATGAATTGTTCCATAAACTTCATCCTGATTACCAAAGCGACGAAAAGGCGTATTGTCAATAACCTGTTGTCCACGTTCGGTGTAGGAACCGTCTTCGTTGATCAGCAGCGCGCGGTTCTGATTACCGATGAAGAAACCCGGGGCAATCGCGTTTACCCGGATTTTATCACCGTATTTAAGCGCCATTTCAGCCGCCATCCAGCGGGTAAAATTATCAATGGCCGCCTTGGCGTTGGAATAGCCCAGCACACGGGTAATCGCCAGCGGAGAGGACATGGAGGAAAAATTAACCACACAACCGGCTCCCTGCTGTTTGAAGGCTTTGGCAAAGGTCATCGTCGGCATGACCGATCCCTTCAGGTTCAGATCGAGCACTTTGGAATAGTCCTCGATCTTAAGATCAAACACATCCTGATCCGGCCCGATCGTGGCTCCCGGCATATTTCCGCCGGCGCCGTTGATCAGCGCATCAATGCGCCCGCATTTGTCCATGACCTGATTATAGACATGATCAAGCGCATCCTGATCGAGCACATTACAGGCAAACCCGCAGCACTTGTCGGAAATTTTCCGAGCTTCCGCCACGGTTTCATCCACTTTCTCCTGAAACAGATCCAGGTAGACGACATAGGCCCCCTGTTCCTGCAGATAGCGGGCGGTTCCCCCTGCAAGCACACCGGCCGCACCGGTAACCGCAATAACTTTATCCTGAATATCAAACAACTGATTCATAAACTCTCCTATTAACCTCAAAGGTTTGAGATATAAGAAAAACAAAATAACAATCCAATGAAAAGAAGTTTATTCCCCGGGGATGTGATAAAGCATCATTCCGTTATAAAATGCGGGCTGTCCCTCTGTCACCAGCCCCACCTGTGAAGCCGGCCACCGGCCTTCCACCTCAACCATGGGGCGACCGTTCAGCTCAATCAGCACACGATCCTCCAGTTTGACGCACCGGAAAAAATAGCTCGATTCCACCTCCAGAGTAATCACCGTTTCCTGCGGACGCGACATCGTATCCGATTCGGACGAACCATCACCAATCGCTTCATTCGATCCCAGCGACTCCCCCGGCGTGTATCCGCGTTTATATTCCCCTGTACGGCTGTCGATCACAATCGATCCGGGAATATAAAACCCGAATCCGATATAATTGCCGACCAGCGGACGGAACCGGACCGGATTAAAGATACCCGCCTTCTGAACCCGGGGCCCGGGTTCATCGGCCTCATAAAACCGTCCATCCTCCCAGAGATTAGGCTGTTCGCCCCGATCAAGTTTCGCGTATTTGATCACCATATCATCGCCCGGAATCAGGAACTCCTGACGCAAATGCTCAAACTCACCCTCCAGCCATCGAATATCCATAGAGGAAATCACCGACTCGGAGCGCAGACCATAGACCCACGAAGTGACATTCCGATACGCGGTGCTTTTGTCGTAAAGATGCCGATGTACCACTTTGGTCCGCAGTTTCCTGTGTACCGGCTTAATCTCGCGCCCATCGAGCTTCCCGGTCACCACCAGTTCACGTGCCCGCGTATCAATCATGGCTTTCAGATAGTTCTTCCGATCTGCAAACACCGGGAAAATCCCGTACGTACGGTTTTTGCCCTCTTCCATCTCTTCAAGCCGCACATTGACCGTAAATTCATATTGATTCAGGAGATCGCCCTTAAACAGACGACCGGTTTCAGAATGAGTGCGCTGCTCCAGACCCAGCGCTTTATGCATACGCCATTCACCGGACGGTCGCGTTCCGTCGGCCGCCCCGCCCCAGCCCGAAATAAACTGATCATGCTCATCCCAGCCGACGGTGTAGGTCACACCATCAAATTCGGCCTCCGAATTACCGCAATAGAAGCCGGGAACACCGGGCCGGGTGATTTTTGTCATCAGCGGCTTTCCGGGCAGCAGATCAATTCCGTTGAGTTTAACATCGAACCTGGTCCCGTTCCGGGTCACCCGCAACCGCTGCAGCGGCGCATCGGCTCCATCCATACCCGGCGGCTTTTCCAGCAAGCGGAATGTTCGGGGAAGTTTGAATTTTTTCGGAACCAGTCCGCCCGGTTCGATATGATAGGACCAGGTGCGTTTTGCCGGATTAATACTCACAATCAGATCGGATTCACCATCGCTCCAGGCCACCACGCCGACATCACCCTTTCCGGAAGCCGGAAACCGGATCCCCGTCTCAAAGAGATAATTCATTCGGGGTTCCTGCTTCAGATACGCCTTGGCTTTTCCAACGGGAGCCGACTGGCGCATGGCCCCATCCACACTCATCCATTTTCCGCCGGAAAACATCCACCGTTCCGCCCAGTCGATCTGCTCACCGGACGGAAATGTATCCGAAAACGTCGGCGGCACCGGTGCGGGATGATACCCCGGGCTGACCGCTGTGGTAGGGCCGTCAACCACCAGCTCCTTATCATAGAAAAAGACACGGTCAAGCCCGGTTCCGGGTTTGCCGTTCCACCAGGCCTGATACAGCATCCATTTTTCAAACCCGTTCGGCCCGTGAATCAAACGCGGAGCAGTAAGACCGTAAACAGTCGGCTCCACCGGAAGTTCCTCCGCATCAAACAATCCGAAATCAATAAACCGTACCGGCGCGTCTTCAGGAACCCGCACCCGAACCGCAATCACATTCTCCTCCGGATTGAACACTCCGTTGCAGTCCTCGGAAATATCGAAATTGCTGTAGGCCACAGCGGGCTCGGCCGATTCATAGACCTTTACCCCGTTAATAAACACCTGCACGGCTCCTTCATGGCGGATATTCAGCACCGGCGTTTCCGGAATTTCATGACGCAGATCAAATTCCCGGCGCACCCACAAATATTCCCCTTTATCCCATTTCGTACGACAGGCATGCAGCTGTGCACCGTTCACCTCATCCGGCGAACCGAATCCGCCGTCGCCCGTTCTCCACTTCGAATATTTATACCCGGACCTCATCCAGTCCCCCTCCGGAGGGATGGTGGTATAGCGCCCGCGCCAGGGCATAAATTCACCGGTAGGAAGAATCGTTTTATAGATATAGGAAAGCCGGTCCGCATTACGCCGCAGCACCGGATCGGACCGTTTATCGGTATTATCAAATTTCAGCGGGTTTTCATTCACCGCCACCCCCACTTCGCGCAGGCCGGTGCGCGGTCCCGGATTATTTGCAGCATAGAGCAGATAATAATTCCCCCGATATGCAACAACCTCAGGCTCACCCAGATCGGCACTATCAAGCGAATCCCACATCCCCCGACGCCCGTCCAGCAGCTGATCCGGTTTACCATACGCCTTCCAGGGTTTGGAATAGCGCTGCAGCCAGATCTCACCCTCTTTTTTACTGCCCGCGCGCCGGTTTACGGAAAAAAGCATTCCGCCTGAATCCTGATACATCCGCATTTCATTCCCGGAAAGCCCTGTTTTCTGCAAATCGGAAAACGGCTCAAGCGGATGTGCTGCCGAAGCATATCCCTGCCCCTGCGCATAAAGATGAAACAGACCGTTGCGGTAAAAAAGCTCATACGGACGGGCCACCGTCTCCGGAAGAACCCGGATAGGCTCTCTCCAGTCCACCAGATTCCCGGACCTCAGCATCACTCCGTTACTGACACCGTCCAGTGCATAATAGGCCCCGTTGTAATGCACCATCGCTCCGTCCAGCCGGACCGGCAGCGGATTGTTCAGTGCCAGAGCGCAGGAAGCTTCCCACAGCAACGCGGATATCATGCAGAAATTACTCAACCTTATGCCCATAGCCTCTCCCTTTTTCGGACCGGGATTATCCCGGATCACCACCCCGAAAACCAGCGTATTTTACGCACGATAGGCTTTACTCCCGCGGTCGGGTCCGCCACGTTTTTTCCCATGATTGGAAATGCACGTTTTTTTTATCTGACAGCCGGGTTCGCTCTCGTAGGACTGGCAACCCTCGGTATTTTTCTTCCACTGCTGCCCACCACCCCGCTCCTGCTTCTGGCAGCCTGGTGTTTTGCCAACTCCTCCGATAAATATCACCAATGGCTGCTCAACCATAAAGTATTCGGAAACCTTATCCGCAACTGGCAGGAAAACCGCTGTATGCCCCGGAAGGCTAAAATTCTTTCGGTAACCATGATCCTCCTCTTCGGCGGTTTTTCCATCTACCGGATTGAAAGCATCCCGATCAGAATCATCGGCGGTCTGCTCTGCCTGACCGGACTTTTTTTCGTTCTCCGGATTCCGGTCTGCAAAAAAAATTAGCGGATTTTTTCCATCACACTGTCAACCTTGTCTTCGAGCGACTGCTCCCGATCCGTACGGGTTCCCAGTTTGATATTCGTATGAATCCGCGGAGCACCCATTGCATGCACCTTTTCATGACAGGCCTTCACCGCAGCCATAACCTGATCCCATTCACCCTCGATGGAAGTTCCGTTGGGATGCAACGATGTTTTGAGCCCCGGCTGATTTAGAATCTCCTCACAGGCCGCAACATAGCCTGACAGCGAGACCCCCACTCCGATCGGAACAATGCACAGATCCATAATAACCTTCATCTCAATCCTCCAACACCGCTTTCTGCCACTTTCTCACCGAATTTACGAGCCACACTTCATCGGCCGATTTCAGATCCGCCAAAGTAATCACACCCTCTTCAATCGTACCGGCTTTCAACAATGAAGCCCGGAATGTACCGCCCAGCAGCCCGCACGCCACCGGCGGCGTAATCTTTCTTCCGTCCTTCGCAATCACCACATTGGTAAACGTCCCTTCTGTCACCTCACCCCGTTCATTCCAGAGCAGTACTTCATCATACTCAGGAAATGCAGCCCGTGCCTCTTCATAAACCGCACGGTGTGTGGTTTTGTGATAAAGAAAAACATTGTCCGAATCGACCGGTTTTTCCGCAATCGCAATTTTCCAGACCTCTTTTTCCGAAGCCTTCACCGGAAACCGCTGCACTTCTGAACCTCCCGTCTTTGAAACCAGCAAACGAATCCGCAAAGACTCACACCCGAGATTTTCCAGACTGCGCATAATCGTCTGCAGATCCAGAGGAATATCAAAATAGGCCGCCGACTCGTGTAACCGCCGCATATGCTCATCCAACAGATAAATCCCGCTCTCAGGCTCCCACAGCATGGTTTCCAAAAGGTGGAAATCCGGGCGGGGCTGAGTCAGCACCCGCGCCTTCGTGAGCGTTTCCTCATATTCCGACTCTGCCTCCGAATCCCACACAATTCCGCCACCGACCCCGAACTCCAGCATCCCGTTCTGAATCAGCGCCGTACGGATGGCCACGTTAAAACACGCTTCGCCCTCCGGTGTTATGAATCCGATCGACCCGGTATACACCTTTCGCGGCGAAGTTTCCAGCGACCGGATAATCTCCATGGTTTTCGCCTTCGGCGCCCCTGTAATGGATGCGCAGGGATAAAGAGCCTTAAAAACTCCGGAAAACGTTCCGTTTCCCCCCGTACTTATCCGTGAAGCCACACGCCCTTTCACCGTCGAGGTCATCTGCCAGACGGTTGGATATTTTTCGACATCAAACGTGCTGACCGTTTCGACACTCCCCGCTTCGGCGACGCGACCGATATCGTTGCGGATCATATCGACAATCATGATGTTTTCCGCCCGGTCTTTTTCCGATTTCTGCAATGCCTCCGCCTGCTTTTGATCATCAGAAAAAGTAAATCCCCGCCGCGCCGTTCCTTTCATCGGACGGGAGCTGACGATCCCGTTTTTCATCTGGAAAAAAAGTTCGGGCGATGCCGAACAGATGGCAAAGTCCTCGGTTTCAATAAAAGCCGCATATTCCGTATTCTGTCCGTTCACCAGTGCACAGAAAAAAGCCCATGCATCCCCCGCAAATTCAGCATGCAGCCGGTAGGTGTAGTTCACCTGATACGTGGCCCCTGCCGCAATGCTTTCCTTAATAGAACCAATCGCCGCGGTGAATTCCTCATTTGAAACAGAGGGTTCAGGTGTTCCGACAGAAAAAGCCGCCGATGAAACCGCATCAATATCCTCAAGAATTTCCGGAGCCCTGAACAGCCCCCACATCAACAGCGGAAAATCCCCCGAATCATGCACCCGAAGTGCCGGATCAAAGGCCGGAGCGGCTTCATAGGAAAGGAACCCCGCTGCATAAAGTCCCGACTGCTCCGCTTCGCCGATCGCGGGCAGTACCTCCTCCAGCCGCTCCGCTTTCAACACCTTTTCCGGATGCTGAAACCGCAGCCACCGCTTCCCCTGTTTGAGAACCACTTTCATTGGCATCCTGTTCTACTGATCCGCCAGAATGATTAAAAGCACACCGATCATAATTCCAAGCAGCACCCAGCTCTTTTTTCGTCTATTGACCTCTTTAAAAAGCAGAGCCCCAACGAAAAAGCCGACCAGCACACTGCACCGGCGAAGCACCGAAAGAATCACAATCAGTGCCTCCGGATTTTTTACGGCACAGAAATAGACCCAGTCGGAAAGAACCAGAAGAATCCCGATCATCGGAACCGTCCAGCGCCACTTAAACGGCGTAGTTGCTTCCCGTTTCGGCAACCAGAACACAGCGTTGACAATCACGAAAAAGATAAAATTGTAGAGCGAATACCAGACCAGGACCTGCATCGGTTCAAAATCCATTCGCTGAATCAGCCATTTATCCATCAGGGTGCTGCATGTCCCGATCAGCGTTGCCGCAAAAATCAGTCCGACCCATAGACTCCGGTGAAACTGAATGCCCTCTTCCCGACCCAGAACAGAAAACCCGAAATATCCCGCAAAAATCAGTGCCATTCCGCACCACTGCAGCGGCGACGGCATTTCGCCGAAAAGCAGAACCGCTCCAAGCAGCGTCCACAACGGACCCGAAGCCCGGATCGGCGACACAATCGAAATCGGCAGGTGCTTCATCGCAAAAAAAGCACAGATCCAGGATGATGCAACAATGGTCGATTTAAGAACCAGCAGGCCATGCGCCGCCGGGCGCAGCGGCGCGGCATAAATCCCCGCTGTTTGCGCCGCTTCCGGAAACCATCTGGAAAAACAAATAATCGGCACAGTCAAACAGATGCCTGCCAGGTTTGAAAAAAAGAGCGTCGGAAGAACCGCATTATCAATCAGAGCATGTTTTTTGCTCAAATCATATAACCCGAGCAGAAGCATCGAACAGAGTCCCAGCCAAATCCACATTTCCGTGCCTTTCCAAGATTTTCAGGTCCGCTTTTACCGGACATAAGGCGCGGACAATAGCGGCTTGCGTTCCCGAAGCAAATCAAATAGCGTGCCCACCTTTGTGAACGAAAACGGAGAGAAACCTATGAAAACTGGACTTATCGGATGGCGCGGCATGGTCGGCTCAGTGCTGATGGAACGCATGCGTGCGGAAAATGATTTTGAATACATCGATCCGGTCTTCTTCACTACATCCCAGGCCGGACAGGCCGCTCCGAACGTCGGCAAGGGAGAATCCGTTCTCGTGGATGCCTACGATTTCGAGGCACTGATGGAAATGGACACCATTATCACCTGTCAGGGTGGCGGCTATACTGAAAAAATGCACGCCGATTTACGCGCCAAAGGCTGGAACGGCTACTGGATTGACGCGGCTTCCACCCTGCGTATGGCCGATCAGGCCACCATCGTGCTTGACCCGGTCAACCGCCCGGTCATCGACCGGGCACTCGCTGACGGAAAAAAGGATTTCATCGGCGGCAACTGCACGGTCTCGCTCATGCTGATGGCTATCGGCGGCCTCTTCAAAGCCGGACTCGTTGAATGGGTTTCCTCCATGACCTATCAGGCAGCCTCCGGTGCCGGCGCCCAGAATATGCGCGAACTGCTGGCTCAGAAGGGTCACCTGTTCGAAGCGGCGGTGGAGGAGCTCAAGAATCCGGCATCCGCCATTCTCGATATCGACCGGAAGGTCAGCGAAGCCCTGCGCAGCGAAGCTATGCCGACCGAACAGTTTGGAGCGCCGCTTGCCGGATCGCTGATTCCCTGGATCGATAAAGCTGTCGACGACGGCCAGACCCGTGAAGAATGGAAAGGCTATGCAGAAACCAATAAAATCCTGCAGAATGATCCGCTGATTCCAATCGACGGCACCTGCGTCCGCATCGGTGCCATGCGTTCACACAGCCAGGCGTTGACCATCAAACTCAACAAGGATGTTTCCGTTGAGCAGATTGAAGATATTCTGCGCGGTGACAACGACTGGATTGACGTGGTTCCCAACAACAAAGAGGATACCCTCGCGCGTCTGACTCCCGCCGCCATCAGCGGAACGCTGACCGTTCCGGTCGGCCGCATCCGTAAAATGAAAATGGGTCCGGAATACCTGAACGTATTCACGGTAGGTGACCAACTCCTCTGGGGAGCCGCCGAGCCGCTGCGCCGGATGCTCCGCATCCTGCAGGAATCGTCATAAAGAGACCGAAATCCTTTCAATGTATAAAAATACAACAGCCCGCACTCCTCATTGCGGGCTTATTTTTTACTCTCCACCCGAGCAGACCAAAGTCACCTCCCTCGGCAGATACAAAAACGTGAGATAATTACGCCCGTTCTTCCTCTTTTCGGGAAAATACCCGACAAAGGCAGCATAACATAAAGTGCTTTTATTTCATAAGCTCAACTCCGAGTTTATAGAATCCACAGTCATCCGTTCCGTGAAAAACGTCCGTAAAGGCCCCGGCGGTCACATTACTTTCCAGTAGCTCGAATTCACTGAAGAGGTTCGTGGCCCAGTAAACCGTGTACACCCGTCCGGGAACCGCCGGCCAAAACAGTCTGTTTTGCGATGGCGAGGAATCGATCCCGGACAGCAGAAAAACTCTATCAGCTTCTGAGGGATCAATACCGGCGACATAGCATTGCTCAAATGTATTGACGGCATTGGCGGCGATTCTGTCCGTAGCCGCGTTGGTGACGCCGCCCGTGTATTTATACTCCCACCAGTCAGGGAGCCCGTCCTGATCAAAGTCCTGCGCAACAGCGGCATTCTCGGGAGCGCGCCATTCCAGATTGATCAGCCCCGTACTGAGATTTTCCGTATGCAGTACATCCCCGGATACCGTAATCGCATCTATCAGCGAATCCGCTTCGACGATCAGGCTTAAGGCATATTTCGAAAAGGAATCCGGCACCGAATTTCGATCTATCCGGATCGTCAGCACATGCCCCACCGGATGAGTTTCAATACCGCAGGCATCGCGGGTTTTTAAATATTCATTAACCGTCTGCGGTCCGGCAAACCACATGCGATCGTCTCCGTTCTTGCCATAGGCATTCGCGAGGTACTCCATATACTCCCTGAAATCAGAAAAGCGCATACTGCCGCCGTGGTAATCGGGTTTGCCCACCCGGTGCGAATATTCGCTAAGCCACCAATGAACCCCGTTCGTGCTGGCCGCCGCAACCGTATCGACCTGTTCCCGGTAGAAGTCCAGTCCGGTATCCGCTGTTGAAAAAATTCCACGGCGGGTAAGATTAAAATTAGACTCCGGCATATCAACGGCAGCTTTGTACGTACCCAGGGTTGCAGGATACTGCTGATCGTAGCATGCGAGAATACCATAGATATCCGGTTCGAACGGTTCGTCATAGTAACGTCCTGAATCGGAACCCCCGGGCCGAATCCAGTGGTTCATCCTGATCAATCCATCTGTCATGTTATACACATGGGCTATGTTATTTAAAATCTGCGCGTCCCGATCAAACGGCCAGGTGGCCGCATGCGACCAGCTGTGGTTGATGCAGTCCCAGCCATTGGTATAGAGTTCAATCAGATTGGACCAGGTCATATAGCCCGGGGTGATGCCGGTATGTAAATCGTTACCGGCGGAACTTACCGAATTCCAGACCAGCCCGGCGGTAAACGGCAGATCATTGCTGCACCCATCGGTATAATAGAGTCCGTCAGAGTGTGCATAAACATTGGTTTCCCAAACAGGGATTCCTCCGTTGAAGAGCGGCCAGGCGGCCGTGTACGGACAGTCATAGGCATCATCCATGCTCCAACTGAACGCAAAATCCTTCCCGTACTTCAGTGCACATTTTTCGATGCCCCACGCAGACGGCTCCCGATTAAACCTCACCGTAATGAGTATTTCGTCGTGATCTTCGGGCAGGATGATCAGCTCTCCTTCAAGGTCATCATCCGTTTTACCTCCGTTTTCAGCGGTCAAATCAAGCGAGCCCGCTCTACTGGATGAAATTTCAAACAGCACAGCACCTGAATCACCGGAAACAAACGTATAGGTGCACTCTCCCGATTCGGAAAAATCCGACTCCCCCATACCGACGGCAAGCCGCCAGGCGATATCAGACGGCGTGCCGTCGGTCGTCAACCGCACGGAACCCTCAAAATTCGTCATTGGAAACCCGGCCGTGTCGACCGCGCGAACTTCAACCGGTTTCCATTGGTTCTGTATTTGATAATCAGCGTGCTGAATAACAAAATGCCCCAGCACCCCCGTTGGCGCCGGAGGCGCATTAGTAATCAGCAGCGGACTTTCGATTAAATCCGGGCCGTATTGTATGGATTGACTTTGCTGCATAACATTCGATGCACTTAAATTGAGTTCGCCGGCCACAGCGGCGGAAACCTCCAGTAGCGCCACTCCGGTTTCATTGGACGCAAAGGTATATGAACCTTCACCGTCGACGGACACATCCAGCATGCCGGCGTCCGCCCCGAGCCGCCAGGCAACATTGCCCGAACCCCCATCCGTTGTAAGATGAACCGTATTTGTACATGCTGTCATCAGCTGCCCGGCAGTGTCAATGGCGCACAATTCCACAGAGCCCCACTCATTGGTCAGCTGGGCCCCTTGATGCGTCAGAACAAAGTGATCCAGAATGCCGGTCGGTTCAGGGAGAATCTCACCCAGAAAGAGGAATTCTGTTGCCCGGCCGCTCATCGGCGCAGCCGATTTCAAAATAAGATAGCGTGCCGCCGGAGTGATGGCCGCCTGCGTACTGCCCGCCTGCCAATCCCTGTACCACAGAATACCGGATGAACCGGTCACAGAGGCTTCGGTCAGAAAATTCAGTTGTTCTTCCGGAGTTGTACCGACGGAATTCGTACTGATGCCCGGACTCCAGAACAGCTGAACAAACGGACTCGCGGCATGGGAACCGCTGAACGGCCTGTAGCCCGTCCAGGTTTCATGAATCCGAATGCCGGCATAGTTCGTTCCGAAATCCACATACCCCCAACGCCCGGAGGAAGCATACACATCGGATCCGCCGCTCTCATACCCCGAAATTTCGTCCCCGTTCACCACCGGAGCATTAATCGGCTGATGATCGAACGCACGTTCAAACGGGAAGTAGAGGCTTCCCGCCTTCCCCGCCGTCACAGCAATCGGCCCAATATCAGAAACAGCCAGCGAAACCACACCGGAAAAAATCGCCACAGAAATCCGAATCTTTGTCATTTGGTTCCTCTACATGATCACCCATGGATTGAACAGCAAATACCCACAGTACCGCATGAATCATTCCGACATTGACATCAACAGGAACCGCGGTACATTTGCCCGCAATTTTAAAAATTAACGGCCAGAACGGAGACATCGGAAAATGAAACAGATTTGGACAGCTGCAATCGGAATGATGGCTCTCTGCAGCACAACACAGGCCGATTTCACAACGATCGGGTATGCAGGAAACGCGGCACAAAACGCCTCCAATCGCGACCACAACTTCCAACAGGGCGACGGTAACGGTGCCGTAGCCTACAGCTACCAGATCAGCAAAACCACAGTGACTATTGCCCAACTTGAAGCCGCCGGAGTCGGCAGCGGAAATGAAAATTACTGGAATGACGGCACCCGCACTGTGGGTGCCGATGCCCCGGCCGTTAGAGTGAGCTGGTATGAAGCGGCGCAATACTGCAACGTTCTTACCTCCGGCAATGCAAACTCCGGAGTTTATCAGTTTGATGATGAAGGCACGCTGACCGGTGTGATGTCGCGCGAAGAAATGCTGGAAACCGGCAACCTCTATTACGCATTGCCGACACTCGATGAATGGTACAAAGCGGCCTATTTCAAAGCGGATGGAAGTGGATACAGTCTTTATGCCGACGGTACCAGCAATACCGCAACGCCGCCCACCGCTGGAACCGACGGATGGAATTACGGATCATCTTCGCCGTGGAGTGTCGGAAAGGGGGCCGAAGAGCAGAACGGCACATTCAATATGATGGGAAATGTCTATGAATGGACCGAGACCTTTGAAGAGAGCGGCGGAAACACACATGCGGTCCGCCTTGGCGGTCGGTACTCCAGCAGTGAAGAATATCTGAGATCGTCCAATACGAGCATAACCTACCCAGAGGCAGACACTGAAAATTATATCGGGTTCCGCGTTGTGGCCATCCCCGAACCCGCCGCCGCCAGCCTGATCCTTCTCTTCGGAACAGGTTTTCTGTTTGCAAAACGACGGTTTTCATAAATCAGTTTCAGTTTTTTATAACATGCGGGACTGGCTGACGCCGAGCCGTTGCGCCGGATGCTCCGCATCCTGCAGGAAAACGCCTCGTAACCGTTTCTACACACAGAAAGCAGAAAAGCCCGGGATACAGGTTCCGGGCTTTTTCATTTTCACCCCACCTACTTTTCAGAAGAGGTTGAAGACACTTAACGGTTTCAACAGCAATAAGGTTGTCGCCTTCACTATTTGGATGTCGATTTCCATACCACCCGTCGACATGACCCATTACCGGATCAAATGATGTATCATTCACCTGAACCACTCATACCAAACGTTAAAACTATCCGGCATAAATTTGATCCCGCGCAGAGGCGCTGAGGCCGCAGAGAAATTCAGACATAAACGGCTCCGCGCTCTCAGCGTCTCTGAGCGGAATAACGCTGTCATTAAGACCGGAATGTATTAGTAAATGGTATCATTCATCCCGCCTTTGCCGGCGTTCATCACTTCCAATTGCGGCAGCCCTTCCGCTTCGGCCAGTTTTTCAATCATATCCTCCAGATGCGCCCGGTTCGGTTCAATCTTCCGGAGAACATTACCCATGGCGGTACTGTCTCCCACCAGCAGCATTCTAAGAGCTCCGCTTTTTGTAAAAACGTGCAGAACGAAAAGCCTGTTTTCATATCCGCTTTCTTCTCATGCTGCCTCCGGATTTCGGACTTTTCCCGAAGGCTGTACCGCACCCCATCCCGTATTCGGATTGTTTTTTTTGCGCTTAAGGGGTTGCACCGGGCTTTGCAGAAATCCGGTAGCTGATACGGTTTCCCGAAGTCTCTGCATAAACCTCCTCGACCACACCATTTCGATGATTCAACTCAACGCCGGAACGCTTCAGCTCCAGACCCTGCGGTTCCAGAACCGTAAAAGTAACGCCTTTACCCTCCAGCATAAGGCTTAGCTGATTTTCCACCATCTCAACAACGGAGTGCTCTTTCCCATCATATACCAATGCAGGAAACGAAACCCGGATGCCTTCGGATGACTTAATCACATCTTCAACCGTCACCCCGTCCTTATCGATCGTGATCGTTTGAGAAAGCTCCGGATAGTTGACTTTAAAACAAACTTTACCAGGCTCTTCCTCCAGCGTTTGAACCCAAGGATTCCGCCCGTTGTAATCTGCCAGTTTCTCCCATGTTCCATCTGCCTTTTTCCATGACGGCCCCACGGCCAGATTAACTCCTTCTCCGCTGAAAAAGGAAGCAGCTCCATCGGACGGTCCGAGCTGCGGGTGCCCGTTTTTCAGATGAATACGCAGCAGTCCGGTCGGATTGTATTGGTGATCGCCGTTGATATCATATTCCACATAATTTCCGGCAGCATTGGCAAAAATTTTCCGAAAATTCCCCAGCACCGGAATAACATAGCCGCCGACATCCGCCGGGGCCGGAAGTTCTTCAATTGAATCATCCGCAAACTGCCACGCCTGCGCCAGCATCGAACAGGTCAGCAGGTTGTAACACGAATGCTTGGAATAACGTTCATAGCCATGCTTCGCTTCGATCGGATAACGGTTTTTCACCACATAACCCGTGCCGTCGGGCCGTATCCAGCTTTTAACGGATGCGAGCGAAAGATTTGCGGCCCGCTTAAATGCCCCCGCCTCGGCCTTCTTTCCGGCTTTAGCATAAGCCGCGGCATATATTTCAAAAACAACCGCCTGCTCGGCCTCGTTCCAAATATGGTGCGAACTGCGATGCCCGGCCGGCAGCTCACCAAACGGTGACTGCATCAGCAGCGAAGTCCACGCACCGCGCCACAGAATATCCCGATAGGTTGAATAAACATATGAATCGTAGCCTTTTTCCAGCATGCCATTCAGGTAATGCCGCGCAAAAAGGTCATAGGCCAGCGGATTCCCCCCTCGTTATACATACCGTATTTTGAAAAGTTTTTCAGCTGCATGGTCAGACAGTAATCCACATACCACGGATCACCGAAACCATGACGCGTTCGCGCCCATTCTCCGGCAGTATGAACCAGATTCCAGTTGATCGCAAAATGGCCATTGTAGATTTTATAAAATCCGCGATGGTCCAGCGGATCCACCGGCTTCCGGTAGAAATGATATTTCGTGTGGTCGATTTCACCCAGCTTCCGCCGCCATTCCGTCTTCCGTTCTTCGGAAGCTACTCCGTCGAAAAGCTCCACGGCGAGTACCATCGGCCACGTATAAAAATCGCTGTGCCCCATCCCCGAGTCAGACGCCATATCACCCAGCGCAACATCCAGCGCCTTCATCCCGCTTTCAATAATCTCATCACGGACCGGATAACCGGAAGCAGCCAGAGCGGCAACACTGTGAGCATAACACGGAGTGGAATAATACCGCTCCATATGATCTACCGGATCAATAATCCGTCCTTCCTCATTCTGAAAGGTATGCATCACCTTCACCTGCCCGGCGATCACCTCAAGATAGTCCTCGCGTTTATACCCAAGCGGCTTTATTTCCTCCCGTGACTGGTGAGCAAGAAAAGCATTCATCTGCTTTGCCGCCGGATGGTTTGCGGGGATAAACGCATCCGTAAAAGCGGCAGGAGGCAGCAGCCGGCTCTGCTCCGGAAGGCCGGCGTTTACCACTTCAGGCGTAATGATCCCCTCTTTCACCAATTGGTATACCTGAGCACCGGCATAGAGAAACAGGCCGACCCCGTATTCCTGTGTCGATTTCGGATGCGACGGTCGCGGTGCGGCATCCACCGGCTGAATCCATCCCATAAAACCATCCGGATGTACCGCACTGTTCAGCGCATCCCATCCGCGAATCACTACCGGAAGATAGGTTGCCGCATCCAGAATTCCTACCCGAACTCCCCAGGCGAAACCGGCCGTAAAGAAGGCCGTACTGCTGCTTTCCGGCATCCGGTAATGCCAGTCATCGGCAAGGTTCGCACGCCAGAATCCGTCATCGCCCTGCCGTTCGGCCAGCGAAGCCGCCATCTTTTTGTACAGCTCAACATAGCGCCCGTAATACGGATCCTCTTTCGGAAGATACTTCAGCAGCCGCGCCAGCCCCGCAAATACCCAGCCGTTTCCGCGCGCCCAGAGCACCTTTTCACCGTAAGCCGATTTCTTTCCGATATAATGCGGGTCCCGGTAATAAAGATCATCCTCCGAATCATAAATTTTGTCGGTAATATTCCAGAATGCATCATGCAGCAGATCCAGATAGTGCCGGTTTCCCGTTGCCTGAAAAAGCATGGCAAATGCAGGTGCGGCGTACAGTGAATCGGCATAAACCCAGCCGGCATCGTTCTGATGCGGCTCGTGGCCATACCAGATTCTTCCGATTTCAGGCTTAAACGGCTTCTCCTCCTGCAGCCCTGCTTCAATATTTTCGATCTTTTTCGGATCAGGCTGCAACAGATAGAGTTCCAGCCAGGTCATTGTGCAGAACATGCGGTTGAACCCGGAATGTTCATGACCCAGACTATAGTGGTGTTTCTCTGCCCAGACCTCTGCCTGCTTCAGATAAGCCGGATCCTCTGTAGCATGATAGGCCTCCATCACACCGGTATAGAGGGTCGCCCGAATCCAGTCGCGGTCATATTCCCGCCAGGGATGCTCCACAGCATACGCATTCACCCGCTTCATCGTCGAACGAATGACTTCGGGTTCAAAATACGATGCACGCTCCCGGCCTCCTGCCGAAAAAGCCAGTGCGGTAAAAAGGGTAAAAATCAGTTTTCGAATCATAACTCCATCTCCTGTCTGTTTATCGGAGAACTCCGCTCTCCGCAGCACACCCCCGACGGTGTGCCGAAGAACCAGCAATAGATGGATTCAGGATTTCATGCCTCCGGAATGATGACCATAAAATCTCTCAAATAGTGATATTCGGTTTATTTCCAAGGAAAACGGGAAAAATCAGGATCCGGATTCCTGCAGTTTTTTGAACTCAAGCGGCGAGAGACCCTCTGATTTTTTAAACACCGTGCTGAAATAATTCGAATTATTATAGCCGACTTCGAATGCCGTATCCGTAACAGACCGATCGCGCAGCAGCTCTTTGGCCCGTTCCATGCGAAGTGTCGTGATATACTGGTTTACGGTCTGCTCTGTGGCCTTTTTAAACTCCCGCATCAGGTGAGCCCGGCTGACTCCCAGCTGCTCCGCCACCATCAACACGCTGACCCCCTCGCAGA
This sequence comes from Verrucomicrobia bacterium S94, assembly GCA_004299845.1. Lineage (NCBI taxonomy): Bacteria > Pseudomonadati > Verrucomicrobiota > Verrucomicrobia bacterium S94. The sequence continues at coordinate 2,213,960 of CP036201.1, forward strand.
AATGATCCCCGATATAGGCCTTCGCACGATGCACCAGCATATTGGCCCGCTGCTCCGGAATATCCGCAATCATTGCAGAAAGCTCGGCCGCTTCTGTCTCTGCAATCGCCCGGATGTTTTCCGGATTTCCGCTTTCTTCAATGGCGCGCTCCTGCTCCCGGTGACGCTCAATCAGCCCTTCGGGATCTCCTCCGGCTGTAATTGTCACATCCGTGAGCATGCTCAGGATTTCGCGGACCCGGATTTTATAACGGTCCAGATTGCCCTCGGAAAGCGCTTCAAGCGTGCGGAGCAGTTCAGCGATACGCGGCACATCGGCTTTTTTTCCGGATAGCACAAGATACTGCAGCTCTTCTTTAAGCAGTGCGGCACGGCCTTTCATATCGCGAATATCCTGAAAAACCGACCACGCCCAGCAGCAGGCCGGAATCACCGACCCCGTGTAATAAAATGCAACGCGGTGATCCCCGGAAACCCCCACCATCATAAAAATACCGAAAATCAATGCCCCGGAAAGAAATCCCGACAAGGTCCGGTTCCGACCGCCCGACAATTCCCGAACCATTAAAAATCCCGACGGCAGCACCAGAGTGATCAATGCCCCGTAGAGCAGTATTCCCCGTCCGGTCCGAATGGTCGCCGGCACAGGAGATGCGGAAAGCATCTCCTCAGTAAAAACAAATCCGCTCATTGCCGCATCCATATAAACCACATAAACGGCCGCAACCAACGCCCCTGCTGCATACGCAGGAACCACCCATTTCCAGTGGCTGACAAATCCCGACTGCCGGGCCGCAGCCACCTGCAGCGACGGAACCCCCACCGAAAACAGCAGCGCCATCCGGAACAGCAGAATTTTCTGGCCGGTAACGGCGTCAGAAAACTCCTGAACAGCCCGGCCGGCCAGAAAGATTGTGAACGTCAGAAGAAAACAGACGAGCAGTTTATAATCCGCTGAAATCCGTTTCCGGACAATCAGGACATAGATTAAAACCCCCATAAAAATCTGCGCCGCCAGTAGCGGAGCCAGCAGATTTTCTATATATTCTTTCGGAATATCCGGCATAGGGCCCTCCTCTCCTTTCAGGGCTTCTTCTCAATATCTTTCAGCTTACGCCACAGCGTGGCAGGACTGATTCCCAACGTTCTCGCAGTTCGGGATTTATTTCCGCCGGTCCAGTCCAGCACCCGCAGAATATGCTCCTGTTCCACTTCCGCCAGCGTACGCTGTGGAGAAAATGTATCGGGAGCGGCATCGCGCGCCGGATGAAGAATGTACGGCGGCAGGTGCTCCGGCAGAATCACCCCTTTGCTGCACAGCACCACGGCCCGCTCCATGGCGTTTTCCAGCTCGCGTACATTCCCGGGCCAGCGATAGGCCTGCAGATAATTCACACATTTGGCATCCAGATGCAGATCGGGTTTATTGAACCGGCTCGAAATACGGTTCACAAAATAACGGGCCAACGGCAGAATATCCTCCGGCCGCTCCCGCAGCGGAGGAATTTCAATTTCAATAACACGTAACCGGTAATAGAGATCTTCACGGAAAGAACCCGACTGAACCGATGCTGCAAGATTACTGTTGGTCGCCGCCAGAATTCGGACATCCACTTTGCGGGGACGATTTTCCCCCACCCGGACAATTTCCCGTTCCTGCAGCACCCGCAGCAGTTTCATCTGAAGCGCAAGCGGAATGTCACCGATTTCATCGAGAAAAACAGTGCCGCCATCCGCCTCCTCAAACAGACCGATCCGATCGTGCTGCGCACCGGTAAAGGAACCGGCCTTGTGCCCGAACAGCTCACTGTCGAGCAGCGTTTCCGGCAGTGCCGCACAGTTAACCGCAACAAACGCATTTTCCGACCGCTTCGAACTGCGGTGAATATATCGCGCCAGAACCTCTTTCCCCACTCCGCTTTCCCCGGTGATCACCACCGAGGAATCATAGCGGGACACCCGTGCAGCCAGATCCACCACCTGTTCAAAAGCCGTGCTATGCACTTCAAAGAAAGAGGGATTGGTTTTGTTTTCGAGCTGACTCATCCGTCGCCGCTGCCGGGCCAGCCGGAGTTCACTCTGCTTCAACTCTTCGGAAAGCTTGCGCACCTCCCGGCCGATTTCCACCTCCTGAAAGTATTCCCGGTGCAATTCGAGTTTCTGATCCCACGAGTCAACATCGCGCCCCGTGGCCCTGCATAGTTTTTTTCCGGATGCCAGACACTGATCCTCGATAAACACCACCTCTTTACCCAGACAGAACGAAGCATAGCCACTGGCATATCCCGTCTGGATCCAGCAGGCCGGGGCCTCCGCCTCCCCGAAGGCCGCCGAAAATTCCGCCGCTTCGAAGGAATCCCTCCACGTAACCCCCATGTGCAGATATCCCTCTGCTTCATCCAGCTCAAATGCATCAATGGTCACTCTGGCCAGACCCTGCAGCGACTGCATGGCCGGTCCGGCCCGCAGCCATTCCTCCAGATTATCCCACTCAAAAATCCGCTTCATCGCAGCCGCATCGGCCTGCCCCTGAATATAGCCGAAGCGCGTCAGAATTTTACGCGCGGGCACAGGCCCGACCCCTTCAAGCAAATCTTTGCGCAGATGCGCAAAAGCCCGGATATCATGAAGAATAAGACGTCTTCCCTGCAGACTGATCAATCCGCTGGAAAAACGGATCAACTCATCCAGTTGTAGTTCTTCTGCTTTCATAAAAGTATATTTATATGAAATGCATAATTTCACAATGAAATACTATTTCATTATAAAAATAATCCTCAAAATCCATAACCCGCTAAACAGCCGCACGATACAGCAACCGACCTTCTGGTGGCGCACTAAATGCATTAGAGCCCTTAACAAAACAACAGATAGGAGATAAATCATGTATTCGATACTCAGAGGTAAAAATACCGGACTGCATGTGCAGGAAATCAATTTTGCACAGCGACTGATTCAGATTCCAAGCACCAGCGGGCATGAAGCGGAGGTTGCCGCCTGCATCGAACGTGAAATGCAGCATATGGGATACGATCAGGTGTTCCGCGATGAATTCGGGAATGTCATCGGCACCATGCTCGGACATGAAGGCAAACCGACCATTCTGCTTAACAGTCATATGGATACGGTAAATCCCGAAGATAACGAACAATGGAAAACATCGCCCTTTGAAGGCAAACTTGCAGACGGCAAACTGTATGGAACAGGCGCGGCCGACTGTAAAGCGGGACTGGCCGCCCAGGTTTATACCGGTGCACTGCTGCAGCGCAGCCTCCTTCCTCTGCGCGGAAACCTGGTGGTTGCAGCCACGGTGGCCGAAGAAAACGGCGCCAGCGTCGGCATCCGGGGCCTGCTGGAACAAACCCTCCCGGAACTCGGCCTGATGCCCGATTATGCCATTCTCGGCGAGCCCACCAGCCTCGGACTCTATTACGGCCACGACGGATGGATTGAGGTGGACATACTGATCGACAGCTCCGCCACAGAAACGCTGCATGACGCCACCCGGAAAATCGCGGAGGAATATGCCGAACCGGAACAGCAGCCGTCATGGGCCGAAATCCGGGAAGTCGGCCCGATCTACCCGGACGACAGCGGTCGTTCCTGCCGAACCCTGCATGTAGCCCAGCGGATGGTTGAAGGTATGCCTGCAACCGCCGTACTCGACGAAATCAATCAGCATGTTCAACTGGCCGTCAAACCGCTGCCCGACATTCATGCGGCTGTGGCTGTCCACGAAGAGACACAGCAGATGCACAGCGGACACATGGTGACTATACGGCGCATTTCCAATGCCTGGACAACCGATCCGTTCTGCCGTCTGATCGAACGTTCACGCCAGGCCCTCGCCGCGGCCGACTGCGAAGTCCGGACCGGACGCTGGAAACTCGGAAAACTCGGCATGGGTACTGCAGGAGCTGTCCTGGTGAATGATTTTCACATTCCCACCATCGGCTACGGTCCCGGCAACGAAGATCTGGCTCATGCCGCAAACGAACATGTGAACTGCTCCGATATTCAGCAGGCGGTATACGGCACCGCATCCATTGTGCACGCACTGATCGGCGTACCGGTCTGCGGCTGGACCGCAGATGAAATATAACGGAGTGAACTCATGAACATTCTCGTATTCAACTGCGGCAGCTCATCGCTGAAATACCGCCTCATTGCCTTTCCCGCCGAAACCGAAATCGCGGCGGGAGAAGCCCAGCGGGTGGGACCGGCAACCGCCGAATCCTCCCGAATCTACCACCGCGTCGGCGGAGGTGAACAGGAAGTACACTATGCTGATATGCCCAACCACGGCGCAGCATTTCGGGAAGTGATGCAATTACTGAAAGCGGCCGGCCTCGAACCCGATGCGCTGGGCCACCGGACCGTACATGGCGGAACCCGGTTCACACAGCCGACCCGCATGGATCCGGAAGCCGTTCACGAGCTGGAAACGCTCAACAATCTCGCTCCGCTGCATAATCCGCCGACCCTGAATTTAATGCACAGCTGCAGCATGCAGTACCCCGACCTTCCGCAGGTTGCGGTTTTTGACACAGCATTTCATTCAACCATTCCGGAGGAAGCCTACACCTATGCTATTCCGGAAAAACTCCGCGAGCGGCATGGCCTCCGCAAATACGGTTTTCATGGCACCAGCCACCGTTTTGTGGTGGAGGAAGCGGCCCGCATACTGAATAAACCACTGAACACCCTGAATGCCGTCAGCTGCCACCTCGGCAGTGGCGGAGCCAGCCTGTGCGCAGTGAGAAACGGACGCAGCATAGACAATACCATGGGCTTTTCACCTCTGCAGGGACTCATCATGAGCACCCGATGCGGCGATATTGACCCGGCACTTACCCTCAGTCTGCTGATTTCCGAAAAAGATGGAGAAGCCGCCGTTGAACAGGTGCTGAACACCCGTAGCGGCGTCCTCGGGCTCAGCGGAACTTCCGGAGATATACGCGATATCCTCACGGCCGAAGATCCCGACGAATCCGTGCGGAATACCGCCGACGCTTACATCTGGCGGATCCGCAAATATCTGGGCGCCTACCTGACCGTGGTCGGCCAACTCGATGCAGTGATTTTCACCGACACCGTGGGCGAACAGGTACCCGATGTCCGCGAAAAGGTCTGCCAGGGCTTCTCCTGTTTCGGCCTGAAGCTGGACGCCGAAAAAAACCGCGCGGCTTCCGCTCTGCCCTGCGATATCGCCGCGCCGGAAAGCCGGATGCATATTCTGGTGATCCAGACCAATGAGGAACTGGCTATTGCGCGGGAAACCTATCAATTGCTGCAACAGGAACAGTGGAACGACTGTCCGGGAAAGGAATCCGATTATGCAAAGCTTAATACTTAAACTCGAAACCAATGCGCTGGCCTATGGCTTTTTCCCTTCGGGAAAAAAGACTGCGGCCCTGCAGGGATCCATTCCGGGAATCCGCAACGACATCAGTCTTTCCTCCGCCTTCAGACAGATCCTCAAACGGATTGAAGCTGAAGGGTATTCCTCATCGGAAAACACCGTCGGACTGCATGTGGCGGCAGGCGGCCTGAACTTTGCTTCACATACCGTGGCAACCCCCGAAATCATCAGAAAACTGCGTTCCCGGATTCCTGCTGCTCCCATGCATCTTCCCGCAGTTCTGGAACTCATAAAATGTGCCGGTCGCGACCTGCCGTCATGCCCGGTCGTGCTGTTTTTCGACACGGCGTTTTTCAACAAACTGCCGCCCCGGGAATATCTCTATGCCATTAACTCAGAGCTTCTGCAAGGACCCGAAGTGCGCCGCTACGGCTATCACGGACTGTTCCATCAGGCGGCCGCGCGGGCCGTGGCAAAGTCGGCCGAACCTCCATCCAGACCGGAAAAAATCATTTCGATCTGCCTGGAGCCGCATCCGGAAATGGCGGCCATTTTAAACGGCAGACCGGTCATGGTCAGCGGCGGCGCAACCCCGCTGGAAGGTCTTCCTGGACAAACCTCCTGCGGAGACATCGACTCCGGTGTACTGCTGACGCTTGCCCGAAAAGAACAGGCAGGCCCGGAACAGCTCAATCAGCTGCTCTCCCGGCAAAGCGGAATGCTCGCCCTTGCGGGCCGACCGGTAACCATTGAGGAAGTACTGATTTCAGAAGAGCAGGAACTGGCCCTGGCCAGAAAGGTGCTGGAATACCGCATTCTCCTGCGCACCGGCATGGCGCTGGCTGCGATGGACGGATTTGACCGCATTGTATTTTCCGGACGCTATGCAAAGGCCGGACAGACACTCGGTCCGCGTCTTCTGAAACAGCTCCCACAGAACGGAAAACCACCCCGTCCGGCCTGGCAGTGTTTTGAAACCCCGCTGATGCAGATTATGGCCGAACAGATCCCGAAACTGCGGCAGCCGGCCGACACAACAGGCTGAACCGAAAAACCAGCCCGTCAAATGATGCCCCAAAGCGCTGGATAATCTCCGCGCTAACGGGGCCGCTCAAACGCACTGCGTTCACGCTCAACGATCTCCCGGATGGCACAGCCTTCCAGATGATCGTTCACCAGGCCCATCGCCTGCATAAACGCGTAGGCCGTTGTCGGCCCGAAAAACTTCCAGCCCCGCTTTTTCAGATCCCGGCTTAATTGTTGCGACGTTTGGGTGATGCTCGGAATCGGGGCATCTGCAGGTTTTCCGATTTGCGGTTCGCGGGAATCCGGCTCCCATGACCAGATGTAGCGCGCCAGCGAACCGAATTCGTTCACCAGCTCCTGCGCCCGACGAGCATTGTTGATCGTTGCTTCAATTTTTCCGCGGTGACGGATAATGCCTTCGTTTTGTACGAGCGCCGTAATATCGGCGTCACCGAATTCCGCAATCCGGTTAAAATCGAATCCGGCAAAGGCCGCACGGAAATTTTCCCGTTTACGCAGAATAGTCAGCCAGGAGAGGCCCGACTGGAACCCCTCCAGACAGATCTTCTCAAAGAGCCGGGTGTCGTCCGCCACCGGACGCCCCCACTCCTCATCGTGATATTTCCGGTAAATATCCGGCCCATGCCCCCACCAACATCGCCGGATTCCACCATCAGACGTATGCAGGTATTTTGAATTCAACGCGCTCATTTCCTCCCCCTGCAAAATCTCTTACGTTAGCGCCCGGGCCAAGGGGCATAGACCGCGGTCAATATCCCGTCCCTGCCGATAAGCCGAAAGAATCCTTTTGGATTGCTGGGCCAGCTCGCGGCGGACTTCGCGGCGTCGGCCTTTAACCAGCGGAATGTGCATGTTGTCGTAGGCGGTGGTGGCGTGACGCATCCAGGCGATGACGGCGGCCGACGCACGGTCTTCAATCGGAATGCGTTTGGTGCGGGCCACGGTTCCACTGCCGACCGGCACAGCGTGCGCACAGATCAGTTTGGCCATTTTTTCGGCTTCGGCCTGATAGCGCGGATGGAAATCCAGCCAGTTCAGCAACGCTTCATAAAACATGACCTCATATTCGGCCTGCTTTCTTTCCCGGCGTTTCAGATCGGATTCGCGTTTTTTGGCGTAGCTGGATGCCGCGCGTTTTTCAGCAACAAGACGCCTGGCCTCCGCAATGTTTTCCGCAGGAGCCCAGACCCCGTCGGAAAAAACCTTCCGACCCTTTTTACGCGTGGCCGTCCAGGTCGGGCCGAGACCTTTCAGGGTTTTGGTAACGGCCGCATCCCCCGGTTTCAGACACGCCCAGTTTTCTGGAATATCCAGCCTCCTCCCCTCTTTATCCCACACAAAACGGTGAAACGGACTCGGAGAGGAGGTAACCAGAAGAGTTTCATTTTCAGGGTCCTTCATCATCCATACAGATTATCAGAATCCCCCGAACAGAATCACCCTCATTTTTTCAGTGCCGCAGTAATTTCAGCAGGTTCAGCCCGGTTGCGGTAATCCGCATCGAGGAAGGCATACGTAATTTTTCCATCCTGATTGATCACATACGTCGCCGCCAGCGGCAGCTCGGCAGATTCATTTCCATTGTAATCCGAAAGCCCGAACTTTTCCTCATAGATCGCCGCCACTTCATCCGTAAGCTTAAAGACAACACCGTATTCACGCGCAACGTTGTTATCAATATCACTCAGCACCTGAAATTCCAGTTCATTTTTCTCCGCCGTACTCATGGATTTATCCGGCACTTCCGGCGTCAGCGCAAACAGCGTCGCACCGGCGGCTTTGAAATTCGGCAGCTCTTTCTGCATGGCATGCAGGGTCAGATTGCAGTACGGACACCATCCCCCGCGATACCACATCAGCACTACCGGCCCCTCTTTCAGCGCATCACTCAGTCTGACCTTTTCGCCCGACGCATTCATCAGCTCAAAATCGGGGGCAACATCTCCAACCTGTTTTGCATGCTGCAGAATCCCGCTGTCAATGACGGCCTGAATTCCCTCGGCATAGATCTTCTTCACATCCTCCGGAGCTTTTGCACCGAACGCGTTTTTCCGGCTCTCCAACCGGGCTTTAAGACTGGCTTCTGTCTGTTCTGTGCTCATTTCTGATTCTCCTGATTCTTCTGTGCAGGAAACCAGCAGGGTGGTTACGGCAAGCATAGCTCCAGCTGTTATCAATATTTTCATGCGTATCTCCTTGTTTATAAATACGTATGGAGTACCTACAGCCGACCGGCGTTCAATCTTTACCCGGTGTTTCAAACAAAGATCTTCTCCTCCGGTAACCCGAACAGCCTGCACATTTCTTGACATCTTCGGGGCGGAATCTATTTTCGACCGGATCTTTTCACCCCTCTTGTGCAGAAGATCATTTTTTAACCCTGAAATACACAGCCATATGTCCACTCCAGAAAATCAAGCTTCAGATCAGCCCCTGCGGTCATTAACCATCGCAGTTTTCATCACCTATCTCACCGTCGGCCTTCCATTGCCGGTTATTCCGCTGTTTGTGCACAATACCCTCGGACTCAGCAATACGATGGTCGGTCTTGCAATCGGAATTCAGTTTCTCTCCACCGTTGCAACACGCGGCTATGCCGGCGGACTGGCCGACCGCTACGGTGCCCGACGCGCCGCCATGCAGGGCCTCGCGGCCTGTTCCCTGGCTGGAATCGCCTATCTCACCGCAGCCCTGCTCCCGGTTTCCGTACATTGGAAATTTGCAGCTCTGCTGATCGGCCGGATCATTCTCGGATTCGGTGAAAGCCAGCTGCTCACCGGCACGCTCGCCTGGGGATTCGGACTGGCCGGCCCCGGCCAGTCCGGAAAAGTCATGTCATGGGTCGGGATGGCGATTTTCGGCTCCCTGGCCGCCGGTGCACCGCTCGGCCTTTGGTTTAATCAGCATTGGGGCTTTGCCTCATTAGGTGTCTCCACCCTGCTGCTCCCGGTGCTCGCCTGGCTGATCAACCGCCGCGTTCCGGCCGTCGCCCCCATCCCGGCACCCGGCTTCCACTCACAAAAGTCATCGGCAAAATATGGCGGCCCGGACTGGTTCTGGCGCTGCAGGGCGTCGGTTTTGCCGTCATTGGCGCCTTCATCTCACTCTTCTTTCATGCAAACCAGTGGAACCACGCCGGACTGGCCCTCTCCTTTTTCGGTTTAGCCTTTGTAATGCTTCGCATTATAGCCGGACACCTCCCGGACAAACTCGGCGGCATACAGATCACGGTCGTCTCGCTGCTGGTTCAGATGACCGGACTGCTGCTGCTCTGGAAATCCGGCAGCAGCCAAATGGCCTGGATCGGTGCAGCATTGGCCGGCGGAGGATGCTCCCTGATTTTCCCCGCCATGGGTGTGGAAGTGGTTAAACTTGTTCCACCGCAGATGCGAGGCACCGCCATCGGAGGCTATGCCGCCTTCCTGGACATTGCCTATGCCGTCACCAGCCCGCTCGCCGGCATGCTGGCAACCTCGCACGGCTATGCCTCCATTTTTCTGGCCGCCGCCGGCTGCGCCGCCCTCGCCATTCTCATCACCCTCCGCTTTGCACAACGGCGTCCCTGAAAACGGTAATTCAGGATTCCTCTCCCTGCACAGAGACCGGAACGGTTGCTTCAGCGACACCGCCACTCAGCCAGCCATCGACTATCGACAACCTCCGGCTGTAGAATTTGACGAACAGTCCGACCAGCAGAGCGGCCGCCAGTGTCCCCTCACGAATGCCTTTCAACTGATGCAGCAGCACAAAAGAACTCAGAAGCCCCGCCAGAACCAGCGCACTGTCCACCCCGATTTTTACTTTGCCGAACTCGTGCTCAAACTTTTCAACCACCGCTGCAACAAACCCCTCGCCGGGCAGATAAGTCAGATCAGACTTCACCTCAAGAAAGACGCCGAATCCCAGCACCGCACAACTGAGCATGCACCAGAAAGCCCGCAGCCCGTAAGAGGAGACCGGCAGATCTGCCAACAGGTGCAGTGCCAGATCGATAAACATGCCGAAAACCATCACCGCCGGAAGCTGAATCAACTGAATAATACGGTAGTTTCTTTGCAGTATAATCATCTGTAAAATCATCAGCAATATGTTCAGCAGAACCGTCAACTCTCCGACGCTGAGCGAGGTCTTCAAACTGTAGACATACGGAACGCACGAAATCGGCGATACCCCGAGATCCGCCTTGATCGATAAAGCGACCGCAACAGCCATAATAAAAAGGCCGGTCATAAAGAGAGCAATTTTTTTAACCAACGTAGAGAGTTTCATTGAATACATCTTTCTTTCCCCGGCTGAACCCGGAAATGTAAGCGCGACAGAATAAGAACTGACGCCGTTTTGTCAAACCGCCTTCCCCCGCTGAAGACACCGAATGCAGAAATCAGATGTCAGTTACAGTAGAAATGGGCCTCGCCCAACATACGATCTCCAGACGAGTGAAAATAATTAATGGCCTGAACTTCGGCGACCGAAAAGGATTCAACCCCAAAAACCGGAGTATAATACAACGTAAAAATGAGTCACTGCGCCTCAGAAAAATAAAGTTTTTCTATCCCTTAAAAACCCATTCTGATTATTTTCCAAATCTCACAGGCTCACCTACTTTTCTGAAATACATAGTGTTTTATGGAACTCACCCTCGGTTCTGTGTTTCTTCAACCGAACTTTTCCGGGGTATGACACCTCCCGGTTTAAAAGTTCTGCGGTAGCGTATCCCTGCCGTTTGAAAATTAAATTAACTGATGGAGGTATAAAATGGCACTTGATTCAAATCATGACTATTCACAGGCGGAACTCGACAACCATGCCAATCAGCTGAACCCCGATGCTGAAGCCTATTGGGACAGCCGAGGTGAGGAGATGCCCGACAACCACGACGACCGGTTCTAGGAATCCGCCCCGCCCTCGTCCGGCAATCGCCAGACGGGGGCGGTTTCTTTCGCCAGTTTCAGGTGATGCCGATACCAACCAGCATATCCCGCATATACCATCGCAAGCTCCCGGGAAGGCATTCCATGTTCTATACATATTTCATGAAAACGATGCAGAGCATGGGCAATGCCATACTGAATAATCAGTCCCAGCGCTTCCAGGTCATCCAACTCCGCCGCCTGGACAATCTTGAGCATCCGCTCCCACGGAAGAACGGGATCGGCTTTGCGCCATTTATACATTTCCCTCCGTGCCACATCAAAATCCAGCTTAAGCCATTCCGCCAGCTTTTCGGCCAGTTCTTCCAGCGACTTCGATTCACTGTTGATCTTCAGCTGATCGAACCAGGCCCGCATGGGAGAACGCCACTGCTCATTTTTCCATTGCGGAAGATAGATGAACAGGCTTGGCTCCGGAAGAAAGCCCTCCTCCGTCCGTGACAGCGATAGATCGAGCACCGCCAGCACATAAAGAAAACTGTCGATGATCGGAAACCACATCGCCTTTCTGAGATAATCCAGATCAGTCACATTCTCCGGCCAGCGCGTACCGAAATATGTTGCCTGAAACAACGGGAAATCCTGCAGCTCATTCCGGATCATTGACAGTGCCCCTCAAAATCGGCGGCATGCAATAAAGCATTTAGCCGGAAACAAGCCCGTTCCAACGATTCCATCTCAAGCAGTGATGTCTCAGAGAAAAGGCGGGCATCCGGAGGAATTTCAGCACCGAATCGGCCTCTTAAAATGCCATCTTGAAAAACCCTAAGATTAAACGCCCACGGATATTCCATCGCTTCATCGGGAATATCCAAGTTAAAAACCGATGACAGAAACTGTTCAAACTTTGCGCCGCCTCCCGGAGCCAACCGGTCCACACTTTCCGCCATCTTTGCCCGGGTGCTCGGAATGAACCGAGGCGGCTTTTTCCGCCAGTTTTTAAAGGTCCTTTGAGTAATCAAAGGAAACAGCTTATGCATAAACCAGTCCGGCGACGCACCGACCAGTTGAGTCATAACGAGATGATGAGAGATAAAGATCATTCCGAATCTGTCTTCGAGCCTCCCAAATGCAAACCGAAGCTTGCCATGGGAACCCCGGGACGGGAAAAACTAACTATCGCCTGGCAGCGGAAGGCCCGCGAACTCAGTGTCCAGCAGCAGAAGCCGCATTTTACTTAACAGCTTTTGCCTGCAGATCTCATCAAAATACCAGGCCAACCCCGCAATTTCGTCAAAATCGGCGGACTCAGAAAGCTCAAACTGTCCTTCCACAGAAGCCGTTGCTTCCATCAGCAGGAGGTCTTTTTCGGGATCGGGTTGCTCCCCTGTTCCGCTGAAGGCTTTCACCACCAACGAGGCCTTCCAGCAAATGGTTTTCGCCGGATCGCACAGGCATTCTTTACGGTTATCGTTAAAGTGAAAATTAACAAATCCTTTACCCTCCGCCGGCTTGGAATTGTGCGAAATGAAAGTTTGCTGCGTAACCCGCAGTTGATGAACTGAAATATCAGGCTTCGTATTCACGGACGTCCTCCTCAATCCGATATCCACCGCCCCGCCGCATCGCATCAAAATCAAGCGGTTCGGTTACGCTGGTCTCCAGATGAATGTGCTGCTCGTTGTGATGGTGCACCTCACGCCCGGCCAGTTTCTCGGCAACCGCCTGAGATACAAAGTCGTTCAGCGTTGTTTCCTGCAGTACCGCTTCGATCGCGGCAGCTTTATGAAGCTCCGGGGTCATACGGACATTAAACGTGCCTTTAAAGGATTTGTCGGGATCCTTACCAATCGCAGCGCAGGTTTCGAGATAGTCATCGACGGAATCCCTAAAGGCCGCTTCGAGTTCAGGAACGGTCTCGGCCTCGTAGGTCACTAAATCATTGATATAAAGAATTTTTCCATGCAGGCATCTGTCCTCAAGGCTGTAATCAACCGAGCCGACATAGCTATTGTATTGAAGAGGTTTCATTTCAATTCTCCATTCTCCCGCAGATGCGCCCTAACGTCTTGAAGGGCATATTTTTTGACGATCGATCCAGGGTGCGGTTCATGCAAACTGATCAGATCCCCCGTGCTTTCCTTGTAAAACTTTCTTCGGGAACCTTTTCCTTTAATCATTACGTATCCGAAACCACTCAGTAGCGAACAGAGTTCTTTCCTGGTAAAATCCGCCGGAATCGTCTCAAACCGCGCTCTTACTTTTTCCTTCTTGCCCATCTTCTACCTTATTCCCCGCCAAACAGGCAACTGAATTTCAGTTGCAAATGCGCCTGATGCGGATGAAGCCATAGAATCAGCATCCATCCCGCCTGCACCGCCCGTCCGGGGCGGCATTGATCCAAATCATTGGTCCTCAAATCTTGACAAAATTGAAGGGGTTATTGGGTTTTGGCGAGTATCCGGTGGAAATAATCGGGCTGATTTTCCATGAAGAAGACGTGGTGGGTGTTGAATTCTTCGAGTGTCATCGAATCACCCCACCAGGAAACCTGTTCATAAGGGGTGTTGGATATAATAAAAGAGTTCAGAATAACATTCGGATCGCCGAGACGGGTTTCAAGGTTTTTTATGGTGCGGTAAAAGGCGATTTTCGGATCTTGCGTCCCTTGGAGATTGCGCAGGCCCTTGGGGTCGATGAAATTGATGCGCTGGGTTTTCCCTTCGAGAATCCAAAGAATAAAATCCGGATAGAAGTTACCGGCCTCGAAAAAGCCGATCCCGTGACCACGCGACATATTACGAAGCATGTAAAGCTCACGCCCGTCTTCAAAAAATTCGGGGTGTTCTTTGCAGTACGTTTGCACATCGACAACAAACTGTTGTTCACCCTGATTCAGGGCAACCGGCTTGATTTCGACATGAGAACTATTGACGTGCAAAAGCGGCTTATAAAGGTGGCGGTCAAACTGGATGGCTTTGAAACCCTGAAATTCCAGCGGCTTGAAAACACCTTGCGCCATATCCTCTTTGAGTCCGTTAATGCGCTCGATGATTTCGGTACAGGATTTGTCAATAGCGAGCTTGTACTCCTCAATGAAATTGGGATCGTCGGGGGTCAAAATGCGGTATTCGAGTTTATCTTTTTCCCATTCGGATTTTTTATAGGTATAGAACCGTTCCGCGTATTTTTTGAGCAGGGAAACGGCAATCTCCTGCCAAAGGCGCACCTGCCGGAAGGAACCGGCTTTGGAAATATCGAGCTGTTCCGGCGGGATATAGAGCGTGTACCAATCATTATTTTTCAGCAGTTGTTCAACCTGAGTTCGTTCAATAGCCAGGTTGAACCAAGCCCTTTCATTCTTCAATTGCTGGAGTTCAAAATAAATGGAATCCAGGTCCATGAACGCGATGTGCTGAACGGTCAGTTTTCCTTCGTGCTTTACAACCGCTTCGCCTTGTCGCATGTCTCTGGCTTGAAGAACTTGAAGCTGGGGATATTTATCAACGTTCACTTTGGGAATGCGCTCGTCGGGCAACGGCGGACGCAAAACAGGCTTTTCGGCCTGCCGTTTAAAATCAACACCGTCCTGCAATTTGATGGTTTTGAGCTTTTGGGTGCCGAGCAGATTGGTAACGGGAAGAATAATTTCCTCTCGGTCGTCGGCGGTAGGCAGCCCCTCCTCTTCGAGGTAGGCTTTAAACTGGGCCATATAGTCAGCTTTGACACCAAAAATCTGCAGTGTCTCCACTTGATCGATATGAGCCGGCGCGGCAATGCCCAGCAGCGCAGTGGTACGCTTAAGGCAGTAGTCTTTCCCTTTTAAGCGGACACCGCGGCCGAAGAGCTGGATCACCTGGGCTCCCTCGGTTTTTCCCATATTCATCAAACCCATCGAAGAAACCCGCCATGAGTTCCACCCTTCGGTGAATTTTCGCGATCCAATCAGCAGATTAACCGAGCTGTTTTTGTCGTTAATGGACTGGAACAGGGAATCAGCAAATTCGCGCTCTTCTACAACCAGAAGATCGCCCGCATAATCCTCGCAGAGTTTGCGGAATTTTGCGGTGTCCCCGATATTGATCACCGCAAAGGGGTCGTTATCGGCACCGATACTCACGGCAATTTCGCCGTCGGCATTTTTGAGTTCGCTGACATGCAAGGCGGCGACGGCGTCCGCATTGAACAGGGTCTTGAGAATCTCATCGTACAGGATAGCAGGCGCATATTTCTTTTTAATGAGATAGCCGAACGTATGGTTAAACAAAGAATGCCCCTGCGCATCGGTCAAAGCATCATTTCCGGAAACCAACCGGCCCAGCAGATCCTGCATCTGCTCGCGATTGCCAATAAAGCGGGAAAGGAACAAAAGCACGTCGAGCACGTCGGAAACGGGCTTTTTCTTTTCGGTACGCACGGCGTTGACGCTGTTACCAACAAAGACCCACAGCGGCTTGGCGAGCAGGTAAGGAGCAAACTCAGCCTCTTTATCCTGATAGAGTTTGAGTTGCTGAAAAAAGGAAAGCAGAGCGGCGGCCAGATAGTGATCCTTGAGCTCCCCCTCTTCGTTGTTCGGTAGATTGTAGATGCGGTACTGCTTGCCATAACCGTCGGTATAAAACCACTTGTAGGAATAGTCGAACAGCGTGCAGCGGGCATATTGCTGCTGAAGCGCCTCATTGCCTTTAAGCGCCTGACCGAACGTGGCGGAATACTCAAAGGAAAATCCTTCGGCGCACAGCTTGTTGCGCTGTTGAAGCCAGAGCCCTTCTTCCGCACCGGACATGCCGCGGTGCCCTTCGTCGACAAATACGAGATTATTCCCTTCGAACGATTCAATCGCGAAGGTTTTTTCGCCTTTCTTTTCCTTCAGCTTATGGATGTCGATGATCTCGATGTTGTGGCCGGCAAACAGGCCGCGACTTTCGCCGGTGAACATTTCGGCCTGAATGTTGGAGAGTGAAAATTCACGCAAATGCTGACGGGACAGCCCTTCGTTGGGCGTAAGCAGAATGACGCGGTTGAGCTTTTTCTGCTTCCTGTGTTTTTTGAGGTAGTGCTGGTACTGGAGCAGGTTGACGTGCAGCAGCAGGGTTTTGCCGCTGCCGGTGGCGCACCAGAAGGCCAGCTTGTTCATTTCCTCCAGCGTGAACGGTTCGATGGCGGGCGCGTCGAGCAGTTCGGGCCGGGCGTTGAACGTTTCCAGAAATTCGTTCAGCTCGGCGAGCAGCTGTTCTTTGTCGGTGAACCAGCGATCGAGGTAGATTTCGGTAAAAAGCAGGGAAAGATACTGGAAATATTTCGGATAGAGCGGCTGACCGGCCTCCCGGTTGCGCTTTTCGCTGATGCGCTTCCAGTGGCGCACAATATTGGCGTCGTAGGTTTCGAGCTGCTCGTTGGACAGGGCGATGCGGCCAACCAGACTGCGCAGATTGTAATAGAAATGGCTGCGCCCCTCAGCATCAACCCCTTCAAACCGCGAATCGTTCAGCTCTTGGGCGAATCTGTGGAAATCCGCCACTTCAAAAAGTCTCAACATCCAGTTGAACAGCACCAGACGCTGGTCGAAACGGGCTTTTACTTTTTTGGATCCTCGTTTACGTGAGGCCATCGAACTCTCCTGAAAAACGTTTAAAATTGAATATTGCCATTCTCAACTGGATGTGGGTTACTTCCCTCGATGCCGGTTTTCCGGCAGTGACTCCACGCCTCAAGGCGGCGGATACGGTTTCTGGCCCCGTGTACCAGTTTAATCACGGGGCATCTTTTTTTCATTCATCTTTATCTTCACACCCCGGCGCGTGTAGCCGCGGATATCCTTCCTCCCCGCACAATAAGCGGAAGAAAACCGCCACCCGCCTTCTTTTCGGGACCAAAGCCATATCACATATCTTTCCTTCCATACCACATACAACCGGTCTTTTGTCTGTTGAGGAACAATCCAGCATTCCACATCATCAATATCCCCTTCCAAAATCGCCTTAATCCAACGCATTCGTTCAATCCGATCCCGTGCCACCGCCTTTTTGCTGTGGGGATTGCGGGCACGGTTCGGCGAACACCGAAACGCATGATCATACCGGTCTTCATGAAAAACCACCGGATCGCCATTGTGCAGGGTAAGTTCCCCGACTTTCCCTTTATTTAAAAAAATTTCTCGATACATTTCCCGCCCCAGCTCTTCGAGCCCCTCGTCAGAAATCCCGTTCGTATCGACTAATAATTCCTCCAACTCCACCGGCTATCTCTCCCTTGGGGTTCTAAAATGGATGTTGAAGACATTAAACTTCTGGTCAACAGAACACGAGATCGACTGAACCGTCACGGCCCGTCCCCGCTTTTCGCCAATATAGCGGATCAGGTCACGTTTTGCGGAGTCCGGGGGAAGGTTGTCGCACCAGGCTGCCGCGCAGGCTCCGGTCAGCAGATCCGCCAACTGCATCAGGCGGCTTTGATGCGAATCGATCACCGTCAGATCTGAAATCCAGGCTCGGCCCCGAATCTTATTTTCCAACACGCGTCGCAGTTCGGTAAAGCGGTCGGCCCCTTTGTTCTTCTTAAAATCAAGCAGCAGCAGGTATTCATTGCCCTGCGTCAGCCACTGGTTCAGCATTTCATAATAAAACTTATAGAACCCCAGCTCGCGGTCACTGCCGTGGAAGCGGGCATAGTCCACCTTGTCCTGCTCTACGAGAATTACGCGAAAGCAAAGCTGCTGGTGGTCGAAAAAAAAGTCAACCAGCCGCTTGTATGCGTCCAGTTTTAAGCGGCTCACCTTATGCCACTTGATTTCCGATCCAAAACCGCATTCCTCACACACGCGCCGGAAAGCTTTGGACAAAACCGGTTTGTCCTCACGAGGGAGCCAGAGCCCGCCAATGGCCATATAAGGATTGGCGCCATGGCCGTCGTGACGGCTCTCGTCACAATAAACAACCATCTTCATTAGAACCCTCCCCGGGGAACATGCGGAGCATGAATTCTTCTTCGATGAGGCGGACTTTCCAGGTCTGCTCGTCCTTGCGCAGGTTTTCGAGGTGATTGTCGCCGTTGACGTAGATGATGTCGAACTCCATGTCTTTGGTGCTGTAGCCCTGTTTCACAAACCAGTCGTTCAGGGCTTCGCTGTCTGTTTCGGCCACCCTGCGCCAGAGCACGAGAATTTTTTCGCCCGCCAGATTTTCACCGGTCAGCACGGTGACGCCCTTAATGAGATCCTGCGTCTGCACCTTGAGGCCGATCAGGTAATTGAAGGTTTCGATCAGATCCACGTTGACGGGTTTTGTTTCGCCGACGGAGCCGGTCGCCACCTTGAGCGAGTACGAAAACGGATCGGCGAACGCGCTTACATTGAGCAGGCTGCCTTTGCACTCCACATCGAGCATATAGTGCAGCGTGTAGTCTTCCTTAAGCGCCGCATTCTTTTTGAGCAGATCGTCCTGTTCCGCCGTCCGCTTCAGCTCCAGATTGTTCAGACAGTCCTCATACGATTCGAGGCGCAGGTATTTAAAGCAATGGGAAATTCCAGACTTTGGATCGGTCGGCTTACCTTTTTTCCAATCTTTGGAAAAGACCACTTTCTGAATGCGCGGCTTGAGCACCGTATCGAAATAATCGCCCATTTCAATGAGTATGAATTTACGCTGGCCGGGATACTCTCGATTCAAAGACATTAGTCCATGGCCTGCTGTGCCTGAACCAGCAAAACAATCCAAAACAAAACCTTCTTTTTCCTCAACTGAGTAAAAGATCCACTCAGCAAGCTTTACGGGTTTTGGATAATCGATCATTCCTCCTAAACCCAAATTTTCGAGCTGAATGCTTCCATCACTTTTCAGACTGATAATTGAGCGGAGTAAAAATGATTCTACTTCTTTCAGATAGTTGATTGAACTCGGCTGAATTGTTTCTTTGGGAGAATACCAAATCCGTCCTTTGAGAACGCTGCCGTCTGGAAGTTTGTATGTAGGACCATCCGCTTCTGCCTTACGGAATGTATCCTCCTTCCAGCGCCAGCCACGATCTGGGATGGGGACTGGTTTCCCAGTTGCGGGACTGATGACTTCATATCGGGGCCCTTCTGTTTTTGCATTTGGCCACGACATATTAATTTTTCCAAATATTTCATAGTTGGGATCGAGCTCACAATAGAGGGTGATTCCGCGATCAAAGCCCTGCTTTTTGTAGAATTTCTTAAGTGCCTTCTGGGCAGAAATTAAATCCCTTTTTGCGGATTTCTCCTTACGGATAAGCTCATAGATATCCTCGAGAGCATCCTTTCTCATCACGAAACCGCGATCTTTAGAACGTCGCAGCTTTTGGTCTTTGGCAAACAAATAGATGTACTCATGAATGTTCCCAATTCCTTTGTCGTTTTTGGGAACACGCTTATTCCAAGTAATAGTTTCCACATGATTTTCTTCACCAAATACGGACTGAAGAATGTGTCCAAAATTCAAAAACTCATTCTCATCGCAATTCGCAAAGAGCGAACCTTCAGCATCTAAAAACCAATACAGATTACCAACTGCTTGGTTCATCATAGTTGCCCACGATGAGGACTGATAATTGTCTTTGTAAGCAAACCCATCATCACCAGTATTATAGGGTGGGTCAAAATAGACACATTTAACCTGTTCTCGGTAACGCTCCTGTAAAAGATTCAACGCCTGGAAGTTTTCTGAATGAATGAGAAGTCCATCGGTCTGCTCGTCGATGTTGTCGATGGCTGCGAGCAGCTTTTGCTTAAATTCGGCATCGTAAAACGCGGTGTCGATCACCATGTAGGGAAACGCCTTCAGGTATTCGACCGTTCCAAGGTCTGGAACTGTGTTGTCGCCCAGTCCCAATTCATCCTGCCCGTTTTTTGTGTCTTTTTGTGCCTTTTCGCGGCCAACTAAAAATCCCAGCTTTTCCCACTCGGCCCATTGCGCTTTGTTGGCCGCAATTTCGGGATACAGGTTTTCCGGCACGCGGTCGAGCGTGATGCACCAGTTGGATTCGACGACGAATTTTTTCTTGAGCCAGAGTTTTTTCTGGAACTCTTCCAACTGGGCAAGAAAATCAATCAGTTTGTGGGCAATGCCGCGCAGCACGCGGATCTGGACAAGATAGCTTTCGACGCGCGGCGCGGTTTCGTGCTCGATGTCGTCGAGGTGCATGACCTCGTTTTTGATGTAGAAGTCAAGCTCGCGCCGCAGGAATCCGCCGAGGTCCTTGTGGATGAAATAGTCCATGGAGTTCTTGGCGGTGTAGTCGACCAAATGTTTTTCGAGCACCGTACGATCCTTGCGCTTTTCTGTGGGCTTGGGCGCCAGCAGTTTGGGCGCAAAAGCACCGAAGTCGGCGGCGTGCTCCTTCACATAATCGACACAGGCGGTAATGAAAGCTTCCTGCTTGCGGTTGTCGGGGTCGGCGCGGTATTCAAAGCCGAGCACCACTTCATTTTCCAGAATCTCTGTTTTTTCGGGATTGAAGATGAAAAGGCGCTTTTTGTCGTCGGCCGCTTTGCGGTTGTCTTTTTCGATGTCGGCTTCGACGAGTTTGAAGTGCAGGCGGGGCGCGTCGTCGCCTTCGGCCAGCCGGACGGTGTAGTCGCGCAGGTTTTCGGAGGATTTGATGTAGTACTGGTCTTTGTTGGCCCAATGCAGCACCACTTCTTCGCCTTCGTAGGGAATGGCATAGACGCCCTCTTTGTAGCGGCGCATGGAAATGAAGTCGCCGGCGTCGTAATAGCGGGAAAAAAAGCGGATCAGGTGGGAATAGATCGCGTCCTCGGTCTTGGCCAGATCAACCGGTTCGCCCAGCCTGGCCTTCAGTTCCTGCACCTTGGGCACGGTGTCGGGATCGACGCCCAGCGCCTCGGCCTGCTTGATGGCCTCAGCCAGTTCGGCGCTGCCATTATCTTTGAGTGCGGCCAGTCCGGCCTTTACCTGCGGTAGCAGATCTTTATCGAGAAAGGTTTCAATTTCAGCCTGTTTGGCGTGCATGACGCGGTAGAAACCGAAATCGAGATCGGGGCGGTCGAGCTGAAAGAGCTCCCGCAGTTTGCTTTTGAGTTGGTCGAGTTTCGTTGCCATATCTTTTATCCTTTTAAATCACGCGCCATCGAATCGTAAAAAGACGCTGTTTTTCTGTCTTCTGAGAAAGGCGCTTTTCCAAGTCTTCGATCAGAAGGTCTCTTTTTTGCTCTATTTCGTCTTCCACATCAAAAATCTTCTGCCGCTGCCGGCGTTTTTTCTTTTCGAACTCACGGATTTTCATCTGGAGCGCTTCCTGCTCTTCGAGCGTAACCGCTTTGCGGGCTTCGCGGTTAAGCGCCTTGATCTGATCTTTTGTTTTCTGGAGTTCTTTCTGGGCAGCGAGCTCCAAATCTTCCGCCCATTTCCAGAGCCGTTCGCGAGCTTCGTTGAAATGTTCACTGTTTCGCTCCAGTGATTGTGCGAGTACGCCGTTGGCATGGCGTTCAGCTTCTTTATCGAGGCGCTCGACAACGGCATCCGGCATTGAGGACAGGGGTGCCGAATTTCCGCTGCACTGAAACAGTTTTTCAAATTCTTCCTGAGACAAGGCGGGGCCGTCATCAACAAACCCGGAAAAGAGCAGGTGTTCTTCTATGTCGCAACTGTCAATGATGAGCTGCTCAAGCACCAGCCAGCCGCTTTTCCCTTTCAGCACCTCCACCTGCGAAATTTTGACGGGATGGCTGGAAACATCAAACGTGACTTGAGCTTCAGGCGTTTCAATGGTACGCCCCTGTTCTATCACATATTCTCCCAGCGGATGGGACAGTCGGTAGAGGAATTCGCCGGGCAGATTAGTCTGCTTTTTTGAGATCAAACAGTATTCCCCGGGACGGATACCGTCTTGGGGCGGTTTATCCAGCTGAAACTTCAGGGCGGTTTCATCAAAGGATGCACAAGAATGCAGAACGTATCTGCTCAACGCCCAAAACATACGCGAGAAACGATCTAAAAACTCCTGCGAGTCCAGAAGATGCACGCGTAGGCGCTCGTGCACATCGGCATCGAAATTTTCCAGCAAGACCCGGCGCGTATTCGTCATGCGAACCTGTATGCTTTCCTCAAATTCATCCTGGAGACGATCAAATGCCGCCTGGATTTCTTCGGGTGATCGGCACTCCTGGTAGATCTCCAGTATACGGCGCTCAAAATCGATTCCGGATTCTATGACACCCAGAACTTCGTCCGAAGCGCCGAAAACGCCTTCGAACAGATTGAATTTGTGTTGAAGCAGCTCATAAACACGGCAATCGGCTTCATTCTTTTTATTCAGAAAGTTGACCACAACAACATCATGTCTCTGTCCGTAGCGGTGGCAGCGCCCAATGCGCTGCTCAACCCGTTGCGGATTCCACGGAAGATCGTAGTTGACAACCAAAGAACAGAATTGAAGGTTGATCCCTTCTGCTCCGGCTTCTGTAGCAATTAAAATTTCCGCCTGTTCTTTAAATCGATCCAGCAATGCCGTGCGCACGTCGACGGCCCGCGATCCCGTGACACGTCCTGTTGTTCGATTCACTTTTTTCCAGTCTTCGTAATACGCGCTGGCCTCCGCGTCGGAATTGGTTCCATTAAAAGAAACCACCTTTCCCTTAAAACCGTTGTTTTCCAAAAATGTTTTTACATAATCCTGCGTACGGCGGGACTCTGTAAAAATAACGGCTTTACGGGCAGCCCCCGATTTTGCCATTTGCTCAAATCCGACATCCAGCGCCGTGAGTAACGATTTTGCTTTGGTATCCACGCCGATATTTTGCGCCCATTCAATGAAGCGACCCAGCTCATCGATTTCAGATTGGAGCTTTACCAGATCAATTTTTTCCATGCTCCGGGAACAATCCCCTTCAAAATCGATAAGACTCTGCTCATCACCCAGAACATCTTCGAGAATTTCGTTTTCCAGCTCTTCTTCCTGAAGGATGCTTTCAATGATCGGCGTATCCTGTTCGGTTTCCTTTAAGGCAATGAGCCGTTTACGCATGGCCTCCAGAGTTCCGGCCACGGCCAGCGGCGAAGAGGCCAGCAGCTTGCGAACAATCAGCGCTGTCAGGTGCTTTTGCCGGTACGGCATGGCATAGGTGTCTTTGCGCTGAAGGAATGCCGATACTGCTTTGTATAGTTTCTGCTCCTGATCGGTCGGTTCAAACGGGCGGGTAATCAGTTTCCGGTTGGTATAGGGCACATATTCCTGGACCTGTTCACGCAATGTGCGTTTACAAAACGAACCCAGACGCTGCTTCAGACCGAGCAAGTCGCCATCCGAGTTCATGTATTGAGTTCGAAATGAAGGAACATCCGCAAAAATTCGCTCATCGAGCAGTGAACAAAGTCCATACAGTTCCAGCAATGAATTTTGCAACGGTGTTGCGGTCAGTAAAATTTTTCGAGCATCCTCCAAAGCAAATCGGATATTCTGCCCGATGCGGTTGCTCTCACGATAGGAATTCCGCAGTTTGTGCGCCTCATCAATCACCGTCATGTCCCACTGTACAGCCTGGACCAAATCCGCATTTCGGGCGGCGAAGTGCATGGAGCAGATAATGATTCTTTTTCCGTCAAACGGATTAATCGATCCGTCTTTCTGCGCATCCCGAAATGATTTTGAATCGAGCACAATGGACGGCAAATTAAATTTTTCATCCAGTTCCAAAGACCACTGTTTACGCAAAGCGGCGGGACAAATAATCAGCAGCTTGCGCTTACGTTCTGCCCATAACTGGCAAAGTACCAGACCGGCCTCAATGGTTTTTCCTAATCCGACCTCATCGGCCAGCAAAACGCCTTTGGTCAGCGGAGAGCGCAGCGCAAACAGCGCAGCATCGATCTGATGCGGGTTCAGATCAACGGCGGCATCAAAAAGAGAACGCGAAAGGCGCTCAACTCCCTCTCCGCCCTGCTTCATAAGCTCGTAAGCATAGTATTTTGCGTGATATCCGGTTAACATAGGTATAATTTTCCAATGGTTGGAACTATTTTACATAAAAGTTCCGAGCTTTGGATAAGGAAATAAAAAGAAGATCCAACCCGGCACTGTCAATATTCGTGTTAAACGGGTCAAGGATCAGAGCCGCCCAAGCTCTACCTGGATAAAATACCGACCTGTTTTTCTGTAATCAGCGGCAAAAAGGTAGGATTCGACGGTCTGAGAGCACTCGAAGAGCCCTCACAGAGTCTGCTATACCGGTTCTGGTTCCGTCCCGTATGATGATCCGCCAAAGCTCCGGAACATCTAAAGCGACAGACGCATCTATAGCGTTAGATCGGTTCCAGATAGCTCTTTAAATCGTCCACCGCCCTTATTACTCCCCAAGAATAAAACTAATGCAACAGTCAGGAAGACACAAAAGCAGTGCTGCGGCAAACCAGAGCTCTGTGCCCTTGGAATTTTCCCAACCTTTGGGAAATTTTTCTCTCAGCGGACCGGGTGCAAAGCCTGATCGATTTGACCCCTGATTTGGCGGGCGGCCTGTTTGGGGTCGGGGGCCTGGCAGATGGCGGAGACGACGGCGAGGCAGTCGGCGCCGGCGCGGATGACGTCGGCGGCGTTGTCGGCGCTGATGCGGCCGATGGCGATGAGGGGTTTGTCGGTGCGCTGACGGATAGTGCGGATGCCGTCGAGGCCCCATTCGGTGATGGTATCGGTTTTGGTCGGCGTCTTAAAGACGGGGCTGATGCCGAAGCAGTCGGAAAGTTCCGCGTCCTGCGTTTCAAGCTGATCGAGGTGCTCAATGGAATAGCCGAGCGAGCCGCAATCCGCCCAGACGGAGCGAATGTGAGCGGGGGCAATATCGCTGCGGCCGACGTGAATGCCGAAGGCACCGGACTGCATGGCGACATCGAGATTATCGTTGATGATCAGGGGAACATCATAGGACTGCAGCATCGTCTGCAGGCGTTCTGCTTTGTGGAGAAATTCGTCGGGCGCGGCGTGTTTTTCGCGCAGCTGCACGAGATCGACACCGCCCTGTACCGCCTGCTCGGCGACCTCAACAAAATCGCGCCCGGAGCAGTCGGCCTCGGAGATCACCAGATATAAGCGATAGGGAAACGGATCGGCCATGGTCAGCACGCGATGCGCAGGGTGTTTTTGAATTCGTCTTCGGTCAGATTGTAAAGTTTATCAAGCAGGTTCATCTGCAGACTGCCGGGACCGCTACTGGATTTTTCGGCGAGTTCACCGGCGATGCTCAGCAATGCAACTGCCGCAGTCATCGCTTCAATTTTACTTTCAGTCACCGCGAGAAAGGCGCCGATCAGGGCAGTGGCGGAACAGCCGAGTCCGGTAACGCGTGTCATCAGCGGTGTACCGTTGTGAATCTGAATAACGGACTGGTCGGAGACTATAAAATCGGTTTCGCCGGAAATGCCCACCACCGCTCCGGTGAGTTTATGGAGGGCCCGCGCGGCATCCAGTGCCTCCTGACTCTGCGCGGTGCTGTCGACCCCTTTGGTTTTGCTTTGATTCGCATTGGCCAGCGCCAGAATTTCGGAGGCGTTGCCGCGAATCGCCGTCGGGCGCAGGGCGATGAGCCGCGATAATACCTCATCGCGATACGAAGTGGCTCCGGCACCGACGGGATCGAGAATCCACGGTTTTTTAAGCGCCCGCGCCCGGCAGGCCGCCTGCAGCATGGCATCGGACCACGCATGATCCAAGGTTCCGATATTCACCACAAGTGCGCTGCAGAGCGCAACCATTTCATCTATTTCCTGGAGGGCATGAGCCATGATCGGCGAGGCCCCGACCGCCAGCAATGCATTGGCGGTATTATTCATCACCACATAGTTGGTAATATTGTGTACCAGCGGAGACTGAGTGCGAACGGTAGAAATATGTTTCCAAAGTTTTTCTTTCATCGTTTTCGATCCGGCAAAGGTTAATCATAAAAAAAGCGTAACCCTTAAAGAGCTACGCTTTAACCTTCACCGGATCAACTCCGGAAACGGAATAATCCGTTCATTCAGCGGTTCCGGGAATCGGACTGCAGTCCCGGCGGCACAAAGTGCGGCAGCCGCTCCGGATCGCGGCGGTTATAACCGATCCGTTTCCGCATCGGATTCCGGGTCTGTACGGTCCACCGGATCAATTCCCCGACAATACAAATCGGTGCAACCGCCAGCAGCGAGACAAACAGGACCTCAGAGAAACGGGCATCGATCATCCGATGCGCAACCAGGGCCACAATCAGCCCGACGGCCGGTGCCAGCAGCAATGCGCCAAACGTGATGGCATCGCCTGCAGTTCTATCGCTTTCTCGTTCTTTCATGATGTTCGTTTTCATGGTCTGTTTTCCTTTCTTCAAAAATTAAAAATTTCATTCACCGGAATCACGGCACCGGCTTTATCCGGCACCGACGAATCTTCATCTTTCTTTCAGTATAAATATTAAATCTTTTTATTTTTATTTAAGATAAAACCCGTTCTTCCGTTCAATTGCCCCGGCTTATAGATCATCCTGAGCGGACACTGCAGTATTTTTTTTGTTTTATTTTCATGTGATTTAGTGATATATTGTAAGGTTTTTTTGCTTTCTGGCTTATTTAGAGCGACTTACAACATCGGCACAACCATTGCCCCAACCCGCGTAAAGCTCGAATTCCACATTTCAAACCGGTTTCTAAAGCTAGATTACCGGTTTGGAGCTGTTTTATTCTCGCTTCGGAAACTGAAAAAGTGCCCTCGAAATCCCTTAGTAGATCCCCAGCGATTTATAGAGCCGGACCACACTTTTCGCCTGTTCCGCCTCGGCGGCCGCCAGTGCGGAATCGGCATTATTCGCCGTGCGCTGCGCATCGAGCACATCAAGGAACGAAACCTCGCCCTCGCGAAACAGCATTTCCGAAAGCTTCAGTGCCCGTGCGGAATTTTCATATGCCTTCTCAAGTGAACCGCGCCGCTCACGGATGCGGGCATAGTCGGTCATGGCACTCTCCACATTAGCCACCGCCTGCAGCACCGTCTGCCGCATCTGTTCATAGGCCTGCTTTTCACGTGCTTCCGCAGCATCAATCCGTCCTTCAATACGGCCGAAATCAATCAGGTTGACCGCCCCGTCAACAGCCCCCTGCCAGATTCGGGCGGAATCGAACAGAACGCCGTCAGCAAAACCGAAAAAACCGCTCAGACTGATCGTCGGATAGAGCTCCGCCACTGAAACATCGACCAGTGCAGAATCGGCTTCAAGCACCGCAGCGGCGCGGCGGATATCCGGACGTCCGGCCATCACATCAGCCGGAGCCAGCAGCAAAGCATTAACATCGGCCCCCGGAATCTCCACCCCTGCCTCCCGGTTCAGCTCAGGCATCTCCTGCGGAAGAAGCCCCAGCAGTACAGCCAGCTGAAGCCGCGCATTTTCCGCCAGCCGCTGAAATTCAGGAATCGACGCACGCGTCGTATTCACCAGACTCTCCGAACGCTCCACATCCAGCCGCGGTGCTTCACCGTGGGTATGCTGCTGTTCCACCAGCTTCAGCGTATCCTCCTGCGCCTTCAGGTTCTTTTCCGCAATAGCACGCTGTTTTTCGGCGGAGCGGAAATCGATATACGTGCGGACCACCTCCGCCGCAAGCGAAAGTTCCACCCACTGGAGATCGGCCTCCAGCGCCCGCAGCTGCGCATCCGCCGCATCCAGCGTATTCCGGTTTCTGCCGAACAGATCAACTTCGTAGGAAGCATCAAAACCTGCCGTATAAAAATTGCCGGTTGATTCCGTAAGTGCCTCACGCTCGCGTCCCGCATCCCCACTGATTCCAAAGCCAGGAAAAAGACCGGCTCTGGCCGATCGGCGTATCCCGCGCGCCTCACGAATGCGCGCAGCGGCAATACGCTGCTGCGGACTGTTGGTCAGCGCGGTTTCCACCAGGTCGGCCAACACCGGATCGTTAAACGAAGTCCACCAGACCGAAAGCTCATTCGTACTCACCGTCGCGGCGGAGACCTCCCATTTTCCGGGCTGTTTCAGTTCGGGCAGTTCCTGCCGGGTCACACAGCCGGTAAGCAGCAGCGGCAATATCCAAAGTATGTTTAGTTTCATGCAATCCGTTCCTTCTTTTTCGACCGGCGGATCTCGCCCTGCCGTAGCACGATGTAAAAAATCGGGGTAAAAACCAGCCCGAACAGGGTCACGCCGACCATGCCCGAAAAGACCGCCAGACCGATGGCGCGGCGCATTTCCGAACCGGCCCCTGTACTGAGCATCAGCGGCAGCACCCCGGCGATAAACGAAACGGAGGTCATCAGAATCGGCCGCAGCCGCATGCGCGAGGCATTGACGGCGGCCTGCACGATGGTCTCTCCCTGCCGCTCCAGCTCGCGGGCAAATTCCACAATCAGGATGGCGTTTTTACTCGCAAGACCCGCGAGCACAAACAACGCAATCTGCGTGAAGATATTGTTATCCGCCCCGGTGACCCATAACCCGAACATCGCCGAAAGCATACTCATCGGAACAATCAGAATCACCGCCAGCGGCATCGTCAGGCTTTCATACTGGGCCGCCAGAATCAGGAAGATCAGCAGCAGGCAGAGGGGAAAAATATAGATCGCCGTATTACCGGCCAGCTTTTCCTGATAAGTCATCTCGGTCCAGTCATAATCCATGCCCTGCGGGAGGGTTTCGTCCAGAATCTGCGTGATGGCATCCTGCGCCTGTCCCGAAGAATAGCCGGGTGCCGCATTGCCGTTAATATCGGCGGCCAGAAAGGAATTGTAGCGCATTGCTGTTTCGGGCCCGTAGGATTCCTGCACATCCACCATCGCCCCGAGCGGCACCATATTGCCGTCCAGATTACGGGTCTGCAGCCGGGCAATATCACCCGGCTGAGAGCGGAAGCGTTTATCCGCCTGTGCGATCACCTGATACGTGCGACCGAACTGATTGAAATCATTCACGTAAAGTGACCCCAGATACACCTGCATCGTGCGGAACAATTCATCCACCGGCACACCGAGCTGCTCGGCCTTGGTCCGGTCCACCTCCACCATCAGTTGCGGGAAATTAACATTATAACTCGAAAACACCCCGGTCAGCGCCGGATGGGCATTGGCTTTTTTCAGTACCGCCTGCACCGCGTCGTCCAAAGCCCGGGTGCCCTGATCGGCGCGGTCTTCAATCTGGAGTTTAAAACCGCCCAGTCTACCAAGGCCGCGCACGGGCGGCGGCGGGAAGACCGCAATATAGGCTCCGTCGATTTCATTGAACCGCTGTTGCAGTCTGGCGGCAATCGATTTTGCGTCCAGCCCTTCGTCTTTGCGGTCTTCAAAGTCCTCCAGAGGAATAAATGAAATCCCCGCACCGGGAGAATTCACAAAGCCGTTGATCGACAGCCCCGGGAACATCACGGCATGTTTCACACCTTCTTCAGTTTTCATGATCGCATGCATTTCGCGCAGCACATCCTCGGTCCGCTCCAGCGTGGCCCCCGGCGGAAGCACGGCGAAACTGATCAGATACTGCTTGTCCTGCAAGGGCACAAAACCTTTCGGCACCAGTTTGAACGAGAAGACGGCCAGAACCACAAGCAGAGCGTAGATCACCATCGAAACCGTTTTATGCCGGGTCACACCTTTCAGCGTTTTTTCATAGTCCCGCTGATTGCGGTCGAACATCCGGTTGAAACCGCGGAAAAACCAGCCGAAAGCAAAATCCATAAACCGGGTAAACCGGTCCCGGGGCGCATCCGGCGACCGCAGCAGCAGTGCCGACATGGCCGGGCTTAATGTGAGTGAATTAAACGTGGAGATGAATGCCGCAATGGCAATGGTCAGTGCAAACTGGCGATAGAACTGACCGGTCAGTCCGCTGATAAACGCAATCGGAATAAATACGCCGGCCAGCACCATCGTGGTGGCAATCACAGGACCGGTCACCTCTTTCATTGCTTTAATCGTCGCCTCGCGCGGCGGCAGCCCTGCAGCTACATTCCGGTCGACGTTTTCCACCACCACAATTGCATCATCGACGACAATCCCGATGGCCAGAATCAACCCGAACAGCGAGAGGACATTAATCGAAAATCCGAACATCAGCATAAAGGCAAAGGTTCCGATAATGGAAACCGGAACGGCAAACAGCGGAATGATGGAGACACGCCAGTTCTGCAGAAAGATGATCACCACCAGTGCCACCAGCAGGACCGATTGAAACAGACTGCTGATCACCGAGTCGATGGATTTACGAACAAAAACCGTCGGGTCGTAGACAATCGAATAGGTTACACCCTCGGGCATATCTTCCTGCAGCCGCTCCATCGCGGCGCGTACATCTGCGGAAATCTGCAGCGCATTGGCTCCCGGTGAGGCAAAAATGGGAATAGCCACAGCCTGACTGCCGTCGAGCAGCGACCTCAGGGAATAGCTCTGGGCATCCAGCTCAATCCGCGCCACATCGTTCAACCGTGTAACCACACCGTCTTCACTGCGTTTGATGATGACCCGGCCGAACTCCTCTGCCGACTGCAAACGGCCCTTTACATTTACCGGCATCTGCACCTGCACCGAATCGTCGTACGGCGGACCGCCAATCAGTCCGGCCGCCACCTGCACGTTCTGGCGACGGATGGCATCCACCACTTCAGATGGCGTCATGCCGAGTTCAGCCACCCGGTTCGGATCGAGCCATACGCGCATCGCATAATCCCCTGCCCCGAATGCACGGACCTCACCAACGCCGCCGATCTTGGCCAGCTCGTCTTTGATGTGCAGGCTGGCATAGTTCCGAAGGTAAAGCATGTCATAGCGGTCATCCGGCGAGTGCAGATGAATCACCATCGTCAGATCAGGCGAACTCTTCGTGACCGTGACCCCAAGCGAGCGCGTAACATCCGGCAGACGCGGCATCGCCTGAGTCACCCGGTTCTGTACCAGCTGCTGCGCCAGGTCCGGATCGGTTCCGATGGCAAAGGTCACGCGCAGCGTCAACGAACCGTCGGAAGTCGCGAGCGAATTCATGTACAGCATGTTTTCAACGCCGTTGATCTGCTCCTCGAGCGGCGTCGCCACCGTTTCGGCAATTTCTGTAGGGTTCGCCCCCGGGAACGAGGCATTCACCACCACCGACGGCGGCGTGACTTCCGGATATTCCGCCACGGGCAGTTTGAACATGGCGAGCAGGCCGCCGATTAAAACAAGCAGGGAAAGAACCGATGCAAAAATCGGACGGTCTACAAAATAACGGGAAAGATTCATGAATTAATCCTGGTTAATGCGATGCAGCGGCCGGGTCAGTTACTGACCGAAAGCCTGCGGTCGGTATCGGCGGTCAGTTCCGCCGTTTTAATTCTGGGTTCAACGGGCATGCCCGGACGGATACGCATCAGTCCGGCGGTGATGACCATTTCGCCTTCTTCCAGCCCGCTTTCAATCACACGGCGGCCGGCAATATGTTCTCCCAGAATAACCTCCCGGTATTCCGCAACGTTGTCCTGATTCACCACATAGACATACTTACGGCTCTGATTGGTTCCGATCGCCTTTTCATTCAGCAGAATATGCTCCTGCTTTTCCGGTGACCCCAGGTTCACGCGGACAAACATCCCCGGAACCAGCTCAGCATTTTCATTCGGAAAAAAGGCGCGGCCGCGAATCGTGCCTGAGGAAGCATCAATCTGATTATCCAGACTGTGGACGAAACCTTCATAACGGTTCTGCCCGGCCCCGATAGTAATCTCTACCGGAATGTTGATCTCTCGGTTCCGAATCCCTGTGGCAATGTGGATATGGTCCATATAGGTTTTTTCATCGACCTCAAATTCAGCATAAATGCCCTCATCAGAAACCAGTGTCGTCAGCAACGGCGCGGTCGGCCCTGCAGAGACCAGATTGCCCAGCGTAATTTCGGCGCGGCTGAGTCGGCCGGAAAAAGGGGCCTTGATATAGGCATAGTCCAGGTTAAGACGGGCCTGCTCCAGACGGGCTTCAGCTGCCAGGACCGCCGCTTTGGTCAATTGCGCATTGCTGGCGCGTTCGTCATACAACCGCTGTGCGATTGCAGATTCCTTAATCAACGCTTCCGCCCGCTCCAGCAGGGTCTGCGCAAGTTCACTCTGGGCCCGGGCCGATGAAAGCTCCGCTTCCGCCTGCTGCACGGCCGCCGCATAGGGACGCGGATCGATGACAAAAAGAACATCACCCTTTTCCACCCGCTGTCCGTCCGTAAAACGGATTTCTGTTACAGCCCCGCTGACCTGCGGGCGGATTTCCGCGCGGTCTACCGCCGCCAGACGACCGGAAAATTCACGCCACGTCCGCGTCAGTGTTTTCGTCACAAGGCCCACCTCAACCTCCCGGGCCGGTGGTACGGCGACCGGTGCTTCCGTATCTGCCTGCGCCTGCCGCGCGGCGAAAAAGATGCCCCCAACCACCAGAATACCAAAGACGGCCAATGAAATAACAACTGGCTTACGCCGAGATGCTGCCACCGCCTGCTCTTCTTTTTCAGTCATGCTCATTTTCAGTCTCCGTTAAAAAAATTTCCCTAACAAGGGTTTTGTCATCTGTTGGGTGTGGCTTTTAGTTTTTCTTGAAGGACCATTCAAGTTCTATTTATAAGTCATTTTGGACCGCATCGGTCTGAAAACATTCAGATTAAGTTTCTACACCCTGATAAAACGTAAGATACGCAAGGGTCAGCACGTTAAAACTGCCCCCTGAAATCATCCAGTATATCGCCATATACGGAAGCCGGCTGTGCACCGTTGAGTACGACCGCCTGATTAAAGATCATGGTGGGCACGCCGGAAACGCCCCGTTCAACCCAGAATTTCTCCTGCCCGCGAATTCGCTGTCGGATCTCATCATCCCGCAAGACCCGCAAGGCCTCACCGGCATTGAAATCCAGTTGCTCCAGCTCACCCTTCAGCACTTCCCGGTCGGCGATATCTTTATACTCCGAAAAATAGGCGGCAAACAGACGCCTCTGCAACTCCGTCTGACGCCCCTGCCCTTTTGCATAATCGAGCAGGATATGGGCATCCCGCGTATTGACAATGTTCATGTCATCGAAAAAGCGGAACGTAAAATCCAGCTCAGCCCCGCGTTCGGCCAGCTCCGCACGAAAGCGATGTCCCTGCTCCGGGACCGACCCATATTTCCGTGCCATGTGCACCAACAGATTTTCCCCTTCGGGCGGCATGTCGGGGTTTAGCTCAAACGGATGCCATTCAAATTGAACCGCCTTTTCCATGCCCCGATCCGCAATCGCTTTTTCCAATCGCCGGAAACCGATCACACACCACGGACAGACCACATCCGAAAGAATATCCACTTTAATTGCTGCACACATACTGTTTCAGATCCAGGAAGGGTCCGCAACGCGGATAACGAGCTTCCCGTTATTCCGGCCTTCCAGCAGCCCGATAAACGCTTCCGGGGCATGCTCAAGCCCATCAATCATATCCTCGCGAACCTTGATCTTACCGGCCTTAACCCATTCGGTCATTTCGGCGGCAAATTCGGGGTAGCGCGGAGCGTAGTCATCAAAAATTATGAAGCCCTGCATTTTTATGCGCTTGATCAGAAGCGTTTTCGTCAGCAACGGCAGACGGTTCGGACCGGGTGGCAGTTCGGTATCGTTGTAATGGGCAATCAGGCCGCAAAGCGGAACGCGTGCTTTCGTATTGAGTAACGGAAGAACGGCATCAAAAACTCTGCCGCCGACATTTTCAAAATAGACATCGATCCCGTCCGGACAGACTGCGGCAAGCTGTTCGTTCAAATCGTCAGCGCGATGATCGATACACGCGTCAAATCCGAGTTCTTCAACAGCGATGCTGCACTTTTCAGCGCCGCCGGCAATGCCGACCACACGGCAGCCCTTGAGTTTGGCAATCTGTCCGACGACCGATCCAACCGCACCGGTGGCAGCAGCCACAGCCACGGTTTCGCCGGGCTGCGGCCGTCCGATATCGAGCAGCCCCATATAGGCGGTGAACCCCGGCATGCCCAGCATACCGAGCGCCAGCGACGGGCGCTCCATCCCCGAATCGAGCTTCATCAGCCCGGTACCGTCCGAAACAGCATAGTCCTGCCAGCCGCTGTAACCGAGCACGAGATCGCCCTCACTATAATCCGGATGCCGGGACTGCTCCACACGGCTGACCGTACCGCCGATCATGACGGCATTGAGCTCAACCGGCGGCGCATAAGACGGCCCTTCGCTCATCCGGCCGCGCATGTAGGGATCCAGCGACAGATAAAGGGTGCGCAACAGCACCTCCCCTTTTCCAGGCATTGGAACTTCTGTTTCTTCCAAACGAAAGTCCGTCGGTTTGGGGGCACCATGGGGGCGGGCATTCAAGAGAATCCGGCGGTTGGATGTTTTGCTTTGTGTCATAATAGATTTTCCCCGATCGGTTATGCTTTCAGGCTGCGCTGGAGAATCCGCCGGCTGACGGCAGGTGTAATGTCCTGCTGTTCGCCCAGCGAAGTCATGCCGTGCGCTTCCAGCTGTTCAACAACAGCATCAATCGCCTCTTCACCGAGATCATATGCACCCAGATGCGTAGAAAGTCCTAAGCCTTCAAAAAAAGCTTCTGTTTTTACGATGGCTTCATCGATGCGGGCGTCGGCATCGCCTTCATTGATATGCCATACCCGTTCGGCAAACTGCAGCAGTTTTTCCGCTTTGGCAGCGCGCTGTTCGCGCAGCAGCGACGGAAGAACAACCGCCAGCGTCCGGGCGTGATCGATACCGTACAATGCGGTCAGCTCGTGACCGATCATATGCGTGGCCCAGTCCTGCGGCACGCCGGCGCCGATCATGCCGTTCAGCGCCCAGGTGGTGGTCCACATAAAATTGGCTCGTACCGTGTAGTCATTCTCACCCTCTTTAACCTGCGGAGCCAGTTCGACCAAAGTCTGCAGCAGCCCTTCAGCAAAACGATCCTGCACCATGGCCCCGGCGGGCCGGGTCAGATACTGCTCCACAATATGTACAAACGCATCTGCCACCCCGTTAGATAGCTGCCGCTGCGGCAGCGTGTAGGTTTTGGTCGGATCCAGCACGGAGAACTGCGGAAACACATGCGGACTCATAAAAGCCAGTTTGGCATGAAGTGCCGCCCGGGTAACTACCGCTCCGTGATTCATTTCCGAACCGGTGGCAGGCAGGGTCAGCACAGTACCGAAAGGCATAGCCGAATGCACGTTGGCGCCGTGCTCGGTCAGAATGCTCCAGGGATCGCCTTCAAACGGAATGGCCGCAGCCACAAATTTGGTGCCGTCAATCACGGAACCGCCACCGACCGCCAGCAGAAAATCGACACGCTCCGCCCGGGCGGTTTCCACAGCCCGCATCAGGGTCTCAAACTGCGGGTTTGCCTCAATGCCGCCGAACTCGACTGCAGGACGCCCTTCCAGTGCCTGGCGCACTTCGTCGAGCGTACCGGTACGCCGTGCGCTCTCGCCGCCGTAAAGTACCATCACGCGGGCGTCACCCGGAATATGTTCATCGATCGAAGCCGTGCGGTTTTCCCCGAAAAGAATCCGGGTCGGGTTGTAAAAGTCAAAATGATTCATAAGTTTTTCCTTTCGTTGAAGAGGTGTTCAGGAGGATAGACGCGAGTTCAGACAGATTGTTCACGACATAATCCGGCCGCGCGGCATTCGGATAAAGGGTCTTTCCCGGCCGCGCGATAAAAGCGGTCTGCAGGCCGACGTTATCCGCACCCGCCAGATCCCAGGCATGCGCGGCCACCATCAGCACGTCTTCCGGTTGCAGGCCGAGATCGTCGAGCACCATACGATACGTATCCGGATGGGGTTTATATTTCCGGAGCGCCTCAACGGTGTAGAGCGCGTCAAATTGATCGACTAAGCCGGCTTTGGTTAATTTGGTTCGTGCTCCGGCATCATTGGAGTTGGTCAGTGTGACCAGTTTAAACCGCCCGTCCTGCTTGAGCGCCTTCAATCCTTCCAGCACATCCGGATGCGGCGGCAGCGAACGGAGCGGCGGAATGATGGCCTCCCGGGCTTCATCAACCGTCATTTCTATGTCCTGGGTTTCAGCCACCATCATCAGCGCAGCCGTCCCGATTTCTCCAAAACTGTGATAGCTATCCGACAACGTTTCCACCAGTGAATAGTGCAGCATCGTTGAAAACCAGAGCGGCAGCAGATCCTCCCGGCCGCCGAGGGCTTCACCCACCGATTTCTTCAGCGGATCCAGGCTCAGCAGCGTTTCGTTAACATCAAAAATAATAACCTTGGGGGCGGCATACTGTTCTCCTGATTTTCCGGGGTTATCTGAGCACGGGCAACGGTTAATGCGGCGGCCAAAAAGACACCGGCAAAACCTGGGTTTAATCGTGAGTAAATCATTTTTATCTCCTGCTTACTTCATATAAGTTTCCCGGCCGTACTGATGCCGGGGTTATTCTTTTTATTTGCCTGCAGCACTTCCGACGGAACCGCCGGCACGGAGTTTGAGAGCGGCATAAATAAACTGATTCACAGGCGTTTCTACACCGTATGTTTTACCGAGCCGCACCAGCGTTCCATGCATCGCTTCAAGTTCCAGCGGCTTGCCGCACTCCAGATCCTGAAGCATGGACGCTTTGACTGCGGGAGGATATGAATCAATGGTGCGCATCGCGTTTTCCTGTGCGTCGTCCGGCAGGTTGACGCCGCCCGCCCGGGCGACGGTGTCCACTTCACGCAGGCAGGCGAGGTACATCGCCCGCGTGTCGGGATCTTCGCGGGTTGGCCCGATGGAACATCCGGTGACCGACTGGACGCCCATGGTGCAAATGGCCAGCATGTATTTCATCCAGAGCGCAACGCGAATATCGGCGGGACGTTCGGCCGCGATATTCGCTTTTTGCAATACGGACAAGGCGGTCCGGCCGGCCGCTTCATCGGCCTCATTCAGTGGACCGAGCAGTATCGGTTTTTCAACGCCTGATTGCCGCACCACGCCGGGAGTTATGGTTGAGACGGGTAAATAAGTCAGTCCACCCAGAATATGTTCAGAACCAGCGAGCGCTCCAAGGCGTTCGGCGCTGTCGACTCCGTTCTGCAGGGGAAGAACAATGGTGTCGGGACCTTTGAGTGCGCGCAACACCGGGGCGATTGCTTCAAAGGCATAGCTTTTGGTCGCAACGATCAATAACTCCACCGGCCCGACGTTATCCGCCCGGTCGGTCGCAAGGAAATCGGAAACGCTGAACGGCCCGTCATCGCGATGAACCGTCACGCCCTTCGAGCGCAGTGCCTGAAGCGTTGCGCCGCGGGCGATAAAATGAACGGCCGCTCCGCTGCGCGCCAATTTCGCGCCGTAATAACAGCCCAGCGCACCCGCTCCAATGATTCCTATTTTCATAAGTTTTCCCGTTTTGCTTATTGCGCCGCACCGTTCCCTCCGGCGGACATTCACCATGTTCAGATCCGTTTCACGGCCGCCTATGAAAAGTCGGCCATAACAATTTCGTCCGCAAAGTGCTGATAGGCCGCGCCGATCATCTGCCCTCCCGGGTCGGGGTAGACGAAAAAGTCGCCGTTAGCCAGCGCATCCACCAAGGCTTCTCCGACCACCGAAGCCGGAGTCGAAGTCGTCACATCGCAGGCTTCCGCCATATCCGTTACCACGCCGCCGGGGTGTACACTGACCACCTGTACGCCCTTTTTGCTCAGATCTTCACGCAGTGCCTGGGTCAGCGAATACGCCGCCGCCTTGGAGGCGGAATAGGTTGCGATGTCGGCAAAGTCGCGGAACGACGCCACCGAATTCAGCTGAACCAGCGCCCCGTTATTTTTTTCCAGTATGCCGGCAAAAGCGTGTGCCACATTCAGCAGACCGAATACATTGACCTGCAGCTCATCAACCAGATTGGGTTCGGCACGTTCATCAAGCACCCGGCTGTTCGGAATCGCAATCCCGGCATTATTGACCACCACATCCACATCCGCGGCCTGTTTGGCCAGCGCCTCGATCGAAACCTTATCAGCCACATCCGCGCGGATGGTTACCACCTTGTCGCCATACTGCGCTTCCAGTTCCGCGGTCGATTCCGGACGGCGAACCGCCAGATAAACCTTCTCTGCACCGTGGTTGATAAATGATTCGACAATCGCCCTGCCGATGCCCCGGTTGGCCCCGGTCACCAGCGCGACTTTATTTTCAATAGAAATTCCCATGATTCACTTCCTCCATTCATATGCGTTCATTGTGCCGGTCCGGCACCGCTCCCGTCCAGCACCGACCTGAAACAGGACTGCCGATTATTTTTTCTTCTCCCAGATCAGCTTCTGAAACGGTTCATCGACCGGCGTGTGCGCAAGGTGATTCACATAGTTGCTGATGATTTTCTGCGACAGACCGAGTACCACTTCCAGCAGCTGACGCTGCGTGTAACCCGCAGCAAAAAAGGCCTCCATTTCATCATCAGTCAGCCGTCCGCGGTTCCGGACCAAGGACAACGTGGTCTCACGAAGCACCTGCAGCTTTTCGGTCGGCAGCTCCGTCTCGTTCCGCAGCGCCTCCGTAATGACCGGATCAACCTGCATCATGCCCGCAATCGCCGTATGCGCCGGAACACAGTAGTGACACTCATGTTCCACATTGATCGTCTGCCACACCACCGTCAGCTCTTCCGCATTGAACGATGAATGCTCAAAAAGGCTGTGCAGTTGCGTATACGCATCCAGCACACCGGGCGCTTCCGCCAGTACCGCCAGCAGATTCGGCACCATGCCGAATGTTCGCTGCGCCTCCTCCAGCATCGGCTTACTCTCTTCCGGTGCGGACTTGATTGTATGAATTTTAAACGTGCTCATTGTCCTCTCCATTCGGGGTTTACTGTCAGCCTTTCCAGACCGTTTCGTGTCAATACGTCCGGGTTATAGGCCTCCTGGAATGATCATTCAAGTTTTATTTTGAATGATCATTCCATATATGCATCTAATCATCTCATTTTACGCCGTTTACAATGAATAATCTTTTTGAATGACTATTCAATCTGATCTGCTATATTACTCATCAGATGCCCGAATAAACAAAATTCGGAAGACAAAGGAGCATACGATGGCCAAGGCGCAATTTGATCGGAACGAAGTCATAGAGAATGCAATCCGGCTGTTCTGGCAGCACGGCTACAGCGCATCGTCCATGCAGCAGGTAGTCAAAGCCACCGGTCTTCAGCCGGGCTCCATCTACCTGGCCTTCAAAAACAAAGAGGGCCTCTACCGGGAAGCACTCGATGCCTATGCCGCAAACTCAAAAAAGCGGATCAAAGCCGCGCTTGAGGGACCGGACGGCATGCTCAAAGGAATCTGCACGGTGCTGGAATCGATGATCGAGCAATCCACGAAGGAAGATTATAACAGCTGTTTCCTGATCAAAACCCAGCTCGAACTGGCCGCCGAAGGCAACTCGCTGCACGAACTGGCCTCGGAAAAACTCGATGAAATCGAGGCTCTCTTCCGCAGTTACCTCGAACAGGAATTCGACACCGAAACCGCAAGGAAACGAGCCGCCTCCATTATGGTTCATATTTTCGGACTGCGCGTGTACGGCTATAAAGACAATGCCGCCGAACGCATGCGCGAAAGTCTGCGCCAGGGCCTACCCTGGCTCCCCTGGAATCAAACCGGCAGTTAAGCAACCGTCATCAACAATCCTTATTGAATTCAGACTCATTTTTCTCTTCAGCCAACGAAAAAAGAGATTCGGCATCCCGATCATGATACCGTTCACCGACCGGAACCGGGACATTACCGTAACCTAATATACGCCATTTGCAGGTAAGCGTCTTTTCCTTCACCCCGTAGTCAGCCCCGATGACGCCTGATAATTTCTCTGGCATGGATACGAATGAAAACAATGTGTCGGGGCGGGCTTCTTATATGGAGGATGAACGCCGGGAATTGATGGAGGAGTTTTATTCGTCGAGGCTGACCCGGGCGCCGTTCTGCCGGGAGTGGAACATCAACCCGAAAACGCTGGCCCGGTGGCAGAAGGTGGTACGAGAGGAGGCCGCGGTTTCATTCTGCGAGGTAGACATTCAGTCAGAATCTCCTCCGGTGGATGATCTGAGGATCTGCCTGCCGAACGGGATTGAGGTGCAGCTTCGAATTTCCTGTCTCAGCGAACTGGGCACAGTTCTACAGGAGGAATGTTGAACCGGGCTCTGCCCTATTTCTTTCAGAAATTATCTGCGCTTCGCTTCGGGGATTAAGCCATTCGATCCGGGTGTTTCTTGCGGTGGAGCCGGTAGATCTGAGAAAAAGCTTCAACGGATTGCATGGCATCGTCCTGGATCGACCCAACGCAGATCCCTGTTCAGGAGCATTATACCAAACGTTAAAACTATCCGGTATAAATTTGATCCCTCGCAAAGGCGCTGAGGACGCAGAGAAATTCAGATATAAACGGCTCCGCGCTCTCTGCGTCGCTGCGCGGAATAACGCAGTCATTAAGACCGGAATGTTTTAGTAAATGGTATTATTCGTGTTTACGAACAAACGGCGGAACCGGATCAAGACGCTGTACTGGGACGGCACCGGGATGTGGGTGGCAATCAAACGGCTGGAGCAGGCCGTTTCACCTGGCCGAAGGGCATTGCCGAAAATGAAAAGCCTGAACTCGCCCCCGAGGCGCTGGCCTTGCTGCTCGACGCTTTGTCGACCATGCAGCAGCCCGAAGTTTCGAACTGGACACCAGCCCGCTGAGCCGCCGCCCGGAAGCAAACCGCATAGCCGTTGACAATAGGGTGATAGAAAAGACGCATACTCTCCAACACACGAAAAAGGCCATTCCGAAGAATGGCCTTTCTGCGACAGGCAAAGTCCCCGTGATTCCTGCTCTTAGAAGCGATGCAGGATTTTACCACTGACCATTACGTTGTGGTAATCCTCACCGAATGCACCGTCCAGATCCAGGCTGAACTCGGTGGTATCATTTTCCCACTCGGAGAAGCGGATTCCGGTACCCAGACGAATCAGATCCTCTTCGCGGGCCTGCAACGCCACAGCAATCGGATCACCGGTTCCTCCAACCATGACGTAGCTGTCATCATCCATATCCGCATTGAATTCATGCAGCCAATGTGCCCGGAATTCCGGCTGGAACTCCAGCTCAGTGTCGAAGCTTTCAATCACACCGATCATCGACAGCGTAGCACCGATGGTTGTCAGGTGAGACCACTCATCGTAAGAGTCATAGTCTTTATCCGGGAACGGCGTCGTCAGGCTGGATTCCTCCGTATAGGAACCCCGGCTGTAGAACGAACCGAGATAGGAGGCTTCCGGTGTCAGCAGCCATTTGTCCTTCATGAAAGAAATTCCGTAACCGATACCTACTCCAATACCCAGTGTATGTGCATCATAATCCGCTTCATACCCAATGGTATCGACACCTTCCGTCGAAACATCGTTATAGGCATACGTCACACTGGCATCAATATAAAGCGACTCACTGTTATGCGCCCAGTAGGCCGAGGCATGCAATGTATCCGCATCACCATCATTACCTTCACGGCCATCCACCATGGTACGGGCATAACCGGCACCAAGACCGACCAGCATTTTTTCAAAACGCTTATCCATACCCACCATACCGCCGGCAATCGTTGCATCGTACCCGGCATGACCCGTCGTACTGTCCCGACTGATTGCCGAACCATAGGCTCCGCCCCAGGTCTGCCAGGTTTCAGGCATTTCAATCGGCTCATCCACCCCCGGCGTGCGCTCTCTGAGCCCGATCTGGAAGTCCCGATATCCACTGCCCTTTCCGCCGGTTCCTGAATGATAGACCTTATCTACAGC
This sequence comes from Verrucomicrobia bacterium S94, assembly GCA_004299845.1. NCBI lineage: Bacteria > Pseudomonadati > Verrucomicrobiota > Verrucomicrobia bacterium S94. The sequence continues at coordinate 2,256,020 of CP036201.1, forward strand.
GGAAGAAATATCCTCTTGATCGAGCGTGGGCGCGTTATCCGATACTTTGCGGACGTCTTTCTGGATATCCCACGACGGCAGTACATCTTTTGTCCACTGCACCGTATTGTCGTACCACTCCTGCGGACCACGCGGTCCGGACGGTGCATACGTGGTTTTACTGCCAAAGTTTTTATAACGCAGATTGGTCCGGGTACGGCTTCTGATCTGATCCGCAAATACGCCCTGCAGTCCCATCAATGCATTAGCCATTTCCGGTGTACGGGCAAATCCCTGCTCCATATCAATCGCCGCTTCCTCTTTGCTGCTCCACTCAGCTCCCACATAAGCCGACAGATTGGAGTCAGCAGAAACAATCGGAGCAAGCTGCGTCATTGCATCCTGCATATCCGTATAGTCTTCGAAGATTTTATCCAGTGCAAGCTGACCATAGGTTGCTTCCAGCACATAACGCGAACCATCGTTGTAGTTCGTAACCCCATTGATACCGAGCAGCCACTCCGGATTATTCTCCAGCGTGAAATCGGTATATTCCAGCGAATGCGTAATATTGGATTCCGTGGCCGATGCCAGCAGAATACCGTCTGACAGATGATCGGCCGTCATATTGGTGTCCGTATTCACCACCGTCCACGACACTCCATCCTCAATCGTAGCAGATCCCGTATTGATCATACCGCCTGTAACGCCGGCACCATCCGTTTCAATGGAAGTCATCAGTTCAGTGCCGGACTTCACCGTCAGATTGGAGGACACATTCATAGTACCCAGACCTACATCCAACAACCCGGAAATCTCTGCACTCTGCTCAACATTCACTTCAGCATTCTGATCCAGCAGCACAAGAGACGATCCGCTCTGAAGATTAAAGTTCTGATTAACAAAACGAATGGAACCATCACTTACCGAGGTATTTACAAAATGCTCGTCGCTCCATTCCTCTATCGTGGAGTCTCCTCCTTGAACAACCACATTTCCACTGCTCGCAACTCCATTTGAAATAGCGAGGTAGTTCGTTGCCGTTCCGCCCAGATACAAATCACCGAATTCAAATGCAGAGCCTAGCCTGATGTAATTTTCACCGGATCCCTGAAGGAATAAATCCTCAGCTATACCATCAAGAATAACCCCGTCACTACCCGCAACACCCTCAACAATAATGTCTCCAAATGTTCCATCCTCAATCGTGAATACATTCTGCATTGGAACAGCTGCTGCAAATTCAGACGGAACAAACGATGTGAAAGTCGCCTGAGAATAACTGCCGCTTTTAATCAGCGTCTCGCTGGGAAGACCTGTTGCATTCACCAAAAGACCACGGCCGGTTACAGTAATGCCGGACAGTTCACTCGATGAAGCCGCCAACAAAAGGCCATAACCCTCTTCACCCTCTTCACCGTTGGCACTCCCTGCCGCTCCACCTTCGAAAGTACCTCCGGTAATTTCCAGAGAACCTCCCGCTCCGGTATTGGCAAACCAGACCTCTGCACCATTTCCACCATTAGCCTGAGCAGAATCACCGGTGGCGATTCCACCATCTCCACCGGAGAAAACACCATTACTGATGCTTACAGTTCCTCCACCGGCAATCAACATGCCCATTCCGCCATCCGCAATAGCTTCAATACCTGCAGAGGTTCCTCCTGATCCCCCCGCATATACTCCGCCATCCACGGTAATCGAATTAGGGTTAAAGGATCCTAGATTCCAGTTCAGATTCAACCCATTCCCGCCGGTCGTATCCGATAACTCCGCGGTAAGTTCGTTGGCCACTCCACCGTTACCGCCAACCGCTGTAACATCGGAATCGAGAGTGCCGATTGCGGCTGTGGAGATATTGAGATCGATGGCATTTCCGCCTAACGCAACAAGACTTTCTGCGCCCGCACCGGATGCCGTACCGCCATCCCCCCCAGTCAGCAGTCCGGCTTCAATATTAACAGTCCCGGATTCCGCATATAGCGCACTGCCGCCACTTGCCTCCAACGAGTTGGCAGACAGCCCTATTGCAACACCGCCGTCGCCTCCGGCAATATAACCATCAGTAACCTGCAGCATATGAGAGCCCGTGGTTCCTGAAAATTCGACCCCATAGCCTCCATTGGCCACTCCTGCCCGGATACCACTTTGAGTTATACTGACCGTAGCACCGTTACCACCTTGAATTTTTTCGGATTCGACCTGCTGATTGTTAATATCCACCGAAGCAACACTTGTAATCGACAAACCGGAACCGGCAACAACCGTAAGATTCGCCGCAGAATCCTGATCCACCCCGTCCCCACCGGAAAACGAAGCATTCTGAACCTGAAGATCAGCTATATTCGATACCGTTGCCGCATTTTCTCCAGCAGAGCCGAGATAATTTGTGCCCGAAAGCAGCGCGGGATCCGGAGCTCCACTGTTTACATAGTTCGTTACCGCACCGTACGAAATCGAGCTAACGGCTGTGAGAGCAAATATTGTTTTAACGATATGGTTCATTATCCCCCTAAAAAATTTGGATTAGGTCACAACAAAAAAAGCTCTCATAAAGGAAAACCAATGTCATGGAAAAAAGTATTTTTTTGCCCCTTGATTAATCGTCATCACAATCACCGCCTTCATAACCGGGCTATTAACCCTCCTCACACCACACAATAACGGCCACTACCATCTCGCACATCAATAGTTATGCAGATAGGAATCAAAAACCGCCATAGCAAGCACAGTGGTATGCGAACGCGGGGATGAAACTACAGTAGAGGCCCCGTCAAAACGAATCCGGGTTCTGGAAAGCGGCCAGGAACCGTCATCCAGCTGCAGATCAATAATCCGCTCTATCCATTTTCGCACAGCACGCCGATCAATCTCCTCATACCGGCCGTACCGCAGCACAAGTGCTACACGCTCCACATAAAGATCAATGGAATCAACCCCGTTCGTCGAACACTGCTCGATGTATACACGCCGCCAAAGCTCCCGCCTGCGCAACCACATTTCATCACTCAGCGGCAAACCCGCCTGCTCCGCCCAGATCAAACTAAGCAGTTGATGCGTCAGAATATAACCGCTTTCCTCGGATGATATAAAATCCTGAATCCAGGACAGGGCCCGCTCTTCCGGACCACCGAAAGCAGCCTGCAGATAGTGAATAAATTTTCCGATACCGCGATCCGGATATTCCGGCAGGTTCACCCGCGGCAAATCGGGAAACACCCCCGGAACATAATAAGGATTAAAGACCTTTTTTTTCGCTTCATCTGCAAATGACATCAGCTCCGCATCATCCTCCGCAAACTGCCGCAACACCCAGAGCACATCAGCCTGAACCGCCACCTCACGAAGCATTGAAGCACGAGCTTTGCTATACGCCTCCCGAACCGTTTTTTTATGCTCATCGGACACAACAGCATCCCGGTGCTCAACCATCCGCACCTCTTCCGACGACAGCTCACCCGTTTTGCAACCGGATACACACAGCCCGGAAAAAAGAACCAGACACACGCTCACCGCATTTATACGCACTCCACCCAGAATGATCATGCTATCCTTATAACCCCGTTTTCGAACCGCTTCAAGCCCTCAACACATAGACCGGAAACCTCAGACCACACCCCACCGGCGACAACATGATAACAAAACGGCCTCTTCAGCAAAATCTGTGGGTTGCTTCCGGCTCCGGGAGGTCGCCCATCGTGTGAAACAGGGCGATTTCAAGCACTTCGTAGCTTCGAAAGCCGTATGCTTTTCTCGTTACCAGATTTACTTTGCGGTTCAGGCCCTCGACGACGCCTGATGAATAGGCCTTCTTGGCTTTGAACCAGTTCAGGATCAGCGGCTGATGCCGCCGGATCGTTCCGACAAATTTTTTCATAGGATCGAGTCGCGAGCGCATGGCTCGGGTGCTCCATTTCTTGAGATACCATTCTGCCCAGTATGGGCTCGTGTAGTTCCAGAAGAGCTGGAAGCTTTCCTTGAGCAGATAGGCCCGGACGCTCTTCAGGTCGTAGGTGAGCACATCATTGAGTTTGAGTGCCTGTTTCTCGGTGAGGTTTTCCGGGTTTTTGAGCAGGCAGTATTTCGTATGTTTAAGCACCTCGTCATCGCAGCCCTCCTGCCGTAAGCGTTTGACCTCGTCGATACGAACCTGGTTCACGGCTTTGTTCAGATGCTGAATGATGTGGAAGCGGTCGAGCACATGCAATGCCTGCGGGGCCTTTTTAGCGATGACCTTGAGGTAGGCCCTCCACATGTCGGAGCAGACGAACTCCAGCCGGGCGCAGCGATCCCGGCCGAAGGCCCGGAAGATCCGCAGCAGGGTTTTGGCCGTACGGTCTTTACCGACGAACAGCAGGCGGCGCATCCCCGCATCGATCCGGTAGACCACGGTAAGGTATTGGTGTCCCTTGCCGTATTGGATTTCGTCCACGCCGATGGCCATCACGCCGTCAAGGTTGCGGTGCGCCAGCCCATAGTTGACAATGGCTTTGACCGAGCGGTAGACCGTGTCCCAGCTTGTGTGGAACGATTCGGCGGTTTCCTTCCACGAGAGTCTGCGTGCCCAGCGGGCAAGAAACAGCTGAAACGCTTTGGTTGTATGCGACTTTCCATCCGCCCACGGAACCTTTTCGACCTTCACACCGCATTCGGGGCAGTTGACTCGGCGCATTCGGTATTCAAGTTGGACGGGAATATTCCAAAGCGGAACGAATTCGAATTGCCGCACCGATTGGCGGTCGTAGCATTTCCTTGGCTTGCCGCACCCCGAGCAAAGCACCTTGCCGTTGAGTCGGGGCCTGATTTCCGCCACCAACGCCGGACCGGCATTACGCAGTTCCAGACGGCAGGCGGAGTAAACAAATGATTTGAGCGGATGAACTCTGTTGAGTAGGGTCTGGATTCGCACCGGGCATACCTCTTCTGTGTTGTGCAGTTCTGGTAGACCACACATTACAGATAAGTTGCCCGGTGCGTTAATCATTATTTTTTACCCACAGATTCAGCAGAAGACCCACAAAACGCAGATCTCCGGTCAGCACCGCCTTAAAACAAATGACACACAACCGGAAAAAACCTTCTGCCCCCAACGTTTCCCTTCCGGGTAAACGTTCTCTACACCCCGAAGAACGGACTCTCACGGCACTGCAACCCCTCTGCCTGAAAAGAAGAGCAATAAAAGTCCATTGCAGTACCGAGCCTACTAAACGGAAAACGTCGGCGACCCACCTTTCGCTCAACAACTCCGGCTGAAGCTCAGGACCACCCGCAAACCCGGCCGCGTTGACCTGAAACGAACTCCAGGCAATCACGGACACGACGGCCGCAATCCCAGTGCCTATCCCGATGTAGATATACAAAAAAAAAGAGCCCGCATAAGCGGACTCTTTTTCAAACCTCTGTTAATCGATAGATTAACGACGTACTTTGCGGCGGGCCAGGAACATACCCAGACCCGCAATACCCATCAGACCGATTGTAGCCGGTTCCGGAACAACATAGGTACCGTTCTGATTAATGTTCAACACACCAGTGAAAGTATTATCAGAGAATGTTGTATTCAAGACCGATGGATCATAAACGAAATCATCTCCGTCACCCATAGGGATATCAAGGAAAAACTCTCCATCAGCACCATCACTCTCGAAAATACGGGTGAAAAATTCTCCGCCGGTATAATCACCAACGTAAATCCCACCTAAACCTGTCCAGGAACTGTTTTCCCCAGTGATTCCAGAATCGAGAAGCACTTCTCCAGGAAGAAGCGCTCCTCCAATCACTTCATAGCCACCGCTGATCGTTTGAGCCCCATCAGGACTCCAAATCAACTGAATTGTAGAACCTACCAGATAATTAGGCGCACCTTCAGGTGCGGTCACTCCACCAGCCAGACTCCTCCAATCAATGGAAAGATCCGCAGTTGCCACACCAACTGCCAGTGCCGCAACCGCAATCGTCACAACTTTTTTCATGTTATTTCTCCTTTGTTTATATACCGCTCTCAAGCCGAGAACGGTAGAGCAATTAATCAAAAAGGTTTAGCCTCAACCCAAACATTCGTCGTACCAGCATTATTTTCATACCAGAAACCTTCACCAACTGCAAAGACAAGGTCGGCACTCCAAGCATCTCCAGAAAGAAAAATGGTTTGATATTCAGCAATATTCCCAATATAACCGGTTTCCGGATCATATTTGTATATTTTATCACCCAAAGCCGGAGTCAAATCCAAATCATTGATCGAAACCTCCACGGGCCAGGGATAGCGTTGCAGACTCAACCCTGGAGGAAGCGAATTTGTTATGGAATCAGCCGAAGGTACTTCGCCAGAAAAGATATTGGTGGAAGCAACCGTTGTCTCAACCCAGAAGGAACCTTCGGACAGGTCGAGCTCAGCACTCCACGCATCCCCGGACAAAAATATGGTCTGGTATTCAGCAATATTTCCAATATACCCACTCACCGGGTCATATTTGTAAATTTTAGAACCCAGGGGCAAAGAATCTCCAAAGAGTCCCGTCGGCGTAGCATCCGATCCTTCAAACTGCTGGGAAGCAATGACCAGACCCGGTACAGTTTCTACTTTAGTATACCCCACAATATTAGCACTGGTGACGGTCTGCGCAGTAACCACTGCTGCACAGGCTGCCATTGCGGCTGTTGCAATAATTTTTTTCATTTTATTACTCCTTCATTTTAAGTGAACCCATTCCACTTATGTTTAAACTTTTTACCGCAGGTCCCGGGAAGCGGCAATAGATTTTTCGGGTTATTTGTCCAACATCCACAGATTGCACGGATTTACTGGATTTTATTCCCTTCAACGGTCAAACCTCCAACGGCTGATTCCGTTTCCTGAAGTATGCAACGGGGAACCGCCCGCCGCAACCGGCGTGTATAACGTCATAAAAACAGCATTTTTTCAAGTTTGGATTTGGTTAAGTCCAGTGATAAACCGCGAACAGCTATAAACCCATGCGCCCGCCTTCGTGTATTTGGTGCACTGCCCCTAATACCAAACGTTAAAACTACCCGGTATAAATTTGATCTCTCGCAGAGTACGCAGAGTAATTCAGTCATAAATGGCTCTGCGTCGCTGCGCGGAATAACGCTATCGTTAAGATCGGAATGTTTTAGTAAATGGTATAAGAGCATTTCCTTACACTCATTTAGCCCCGATAATTCGTCTCCTTTTCAGATTCCGATTGCGGGGCGCGCCCGGTCAGGGACCGGGCCTACAGATCCGGCAGTTCCCTGCAGGCCGGGTGCCCCACCCGGCGCATACCGCACGGTGCCCGGTCAGAGACCGGGCCTACACCTTATTCAAAATAAATTCTGCTGAGCCACCTTCACTCCGTAAGATTCGCCCAACCGAGACCGCCATAGATCCCACGAAAAAATCCCATACGCCCTTTTGTGTATTTCGTTGTTTCAGGCCTTTCGGAAATCGATCCCGCACCCCGCGTCGCCACCCCCTGCACGGAATCACCGGACCTGTAATCTTGATTTCAGCCCAGCATTCCCTTATTAACGCGGTGACATAATATCCCGAAAGGTAAACTCATGAAAAACCCGTTGTTTTTTCTGACCGTACTGACAACTGCACTCTGTATCTCCGGCACAGCACAACCCGCTGTTACAAACTCCCCGACATCCATACAGGAAATGCTTATCAGCGGAACCCCTCAATATAAAATGCATTTTCTGGCTATGATCTCTCAAGGTAAAGTCAAAGTTAATGAGAGCTATATTCCCGGACTTGAAACCTGTGCAACACATCCATCAATCCCGCTCCGCAGCCTTTCAGCCAAACTCCTGGGCCAGTATTTTATCCGGGAAAAGGATGCGCCGAATGAAGAAGCTCTGGCCATTCTACTGAAACTCGCCCATGACCCGGAAGCAGACGTCCGTTTCAATGCAATCTTTTACGGCCTGACACAGGTGAAATACAAAACCCCGGAACTGGCCGAGCAGCTGATTGATATTGCGGCGAAAGAACGTAATCCGGCCCTGCAGGACCGCATCATCGTCTCGCTGGCCAATTATCAGCCCCAGGTGGAGGAGATTCTGAATAAAAAGCTGAACGGTGAACATGCGATTGCCTATTATGAAATTTACGAGGATTTCACCGGCAAGGAACCGCCGCATGAGGAAAAATTTCTTAATATGCCCTCCTCGCGGCCGCGCCTGTTGGTAATCAAAGCGAACGAATCCAACCCGGAAGTTTCAAAACCGGCTCTGATCCAGTTGCTGAAACAGGGCGGCCTGAAAAATCCGACGGTTGAAACCTCAGGAACGGGCGAAAGCTATGTCCTGATGCTGACCACCTATATCACCCGTGACTATAAAAATGTCCGGGAGGTGCTGTCAGCAAATGATGATTTTTCGATCACTCAGGATCTCTGGCTGACTCCGGAACTGGAAATTCAGATTGAAGCCATGCGAAAAGCGCAGTAGGGCCCGCAAGGCACTCTGCGGTTAAAGCCCCGGATTTCGGAGGAGATGCTAAACGCCGTTGTTTTTTTTGCGGCGGGCTTCATACGCGGAGATTTCTCAGAGCAAACTTTGTTTAATTGACCGCACAGCAGCTCCTCCGCCGGCAATGCGTATCGCAGGCGGCCTGCCTGCCGGAACCCAAGCATGAATGCCAGGTGAACCTGGCGAAATGCATCAATGCTGAACAACGCCCGGTCTATTCATCGAATAACGGCCCATGAGTCAATACGCAGGCTCGATATCACTTAACCCAACTCAATTACACCCCGCAAATGCACCCCAGAGCGGCATTCATTGACGTCGATCTGCGGTTCCTTACGTATAGCCATTGATTTATATCCGCGGTTTTTCTTACATTCGTCGCCACACACATGAACTATTACATCCATAACATTAATCCGATCGTGCTGGATCTGCCGGGAGAGCTGGCGGTGCGGTGGTACGGTATTTCGTATCTGCTGGGTTTCATTGCCTGCATACTGCTGCTGCGGCACTGGTCGAAACAGGGCGATTTTGAAGTTCCGGAAAAGGAGGTCAGCAATTTTGTGGTGCTGCTGGCCTTTTTCGGGGTGTTTATCGGCGGCCGCGTCGGCTATGTGCTGTTTTATAATTTCAGGGAATTTCTGCAGCATCCGCTTTATCTCGTGCAGGTCTGGAAAGGCGGCATGGCAAGCCACGGCGGCTTCATCGGCGTCATTCTGTTTATTTACTGGTACGCACGCAAAAACCGGCACTCCTTCTGGAACCTGACGGATAACATGGCGGTCACGACTTCGCTGGGCTTTGCCTTCGGCCGGCTCGCCAACTTTATCAACGGGGAGCTGTGGGGCCGGATCACCGATGTAAAATGGGCGGTGATTTTCCCGCAGGAGCTCGGCCTGCAGTACGGACAGTATGATCTGCCCATGATTTCCAGCCTGATGAACGCGGGCGAACTGCATCCGCGGCATCCATCGCAGCTCTATCAGGCCTTTGCAGAGGGATTTTTTGTTTTCGGCATCATGCTGCTGCTCCGCAAAACCCGCTGGGGGAAAAAGCCGGGGGCGCTGAGCGCCTCCTACCTTGTACTGTATGCCCTTGCGCGTATTGCCATGGAATTTTTCCGCGAACCGGACAACGGCGAATTCTTCATCGCCTGGATCACCAAAGGACAGTTTTACTCAGCGCTTATGCTCATCGGCGCAGCCGTCATTGCCGGAAAAATGGATTTATTCTCGCGCAGAGACACTGTGAACACGAAGTAACCGTCCAACCGCTTTATACCATCTTACTAAAACATTCCGGGCTTAACGACAGCGTTATTCCGTGCAGAGAGCGCGGAGCCGTTTATGACTGAATTTCTCTGCGTCCTCGGTGCCTCTGCGCGGGATCAAATTTATACCGGATCGTTTTAACGTTTGGTATTATAAGTAGATTTTTAGCATTTTTTCTGCGCTCCCTGCGCCTCCGCGCGCGACTGAGCAGCTCACAGCTAAATAGATCATCATCCCCAGCGGGAGGATCAGACCGAGGTTGGCGATATTGGAGACGACGAGCGCATCGAGGACTTCCTGCGCGAAGCATTGCCCGCATGGACTACGCCGCCGCTGAAATACAGCAATACGGCTCAAAACCGGCCAAACACGACTATTTCCATTTTGAGTCGGAACCGACCAGCTCGTATTAGCAACCGCTGAAGGACAACACTTATGACCGGTGCGCCGTTGCCCGGCGATACATAAACACCAGACCGGCGGAAAGGCCCATCAAGGTAATCGTTGCCGGTTCCGGAATCACGTGCAGTTTTCCGGTGGTATAGAGCTCCGACATATCCCACTCCAGTCCGGCGGCAGCAATGGGCGTAACAGAGTTGAATGCCCCGGAAACACTGCCCTGAATTTCGAAAATCTGTACAAAATCGCCGTATTCCGGAACCTCAAATTCGTCAAACAGAACATTCAGCTCCCCATCGAATACCACGTCTCCGGTAATCGTCAACGTGTTCGTGGCACAGATATCAAGTGTTCCCTGATCGGTAAGCTGCAGATCACCCTCTATGACCCCGTCGGCCGATCCGGTCGAAAAACAACCGTTGACCAGCAGGTTTCCGATAACATGGCCCGCCTCAACCGCACACCCGGCATCCACCACATCAAGTCCGCGCAGGGTCCCTCCCACCGAAACCGTACTGCCGGAATGCAGAACGAGATTATCGTCAGCAGCATTGAGGTCGGATTCAACCGTCAACGTTCCGCCCGATTCAACAGACACCCAGCTGCCGTTGGTTACCGAAAGAGATCCGGCACGGACTTCGCCGCCGGACGAAACCTGCAGATAGGCCGGAATTTCCCGGGGTTCTTCAAACTGCCCCGGTCCCCCGGAGCATCCGGCGACCAGATGGTGAGCCGGCCTGCAATATCCAGCAGCGAACCGGCTCCTGTAACCGTTACCAAATTGAGCAGTGAAGAATAAACAATGCCCTCCGTTACATCGCCGTACAGATTAAAATCCGTCGCAGTAAGAACACCGCCGTTATTCAGGACCAGCCCGCAGCCTCGTGATGAACTGCCGACATACACCCTATTCACAGCAACTGCCCCGCCGTCGACCACCGCAACCGAATCATAGCAGTTATCCCCAACAATCAGCCCGCCGGCCTCCAAAGTACCCTGAACCAGCAACTGATTGTTGTTGGAATACGGCGAAATGACCACATTGCCCTCAGAATGGCTGATGGTACCAACCGGAACTTCCAGAGCCTGGACTGCACAGGCGGCGAAAACCGCCGACCCAATAAGTAAAGAACTACGCACCCTCTTCCTCCAATCCAGACAACATTAACACCATTTACGGATTTTACCGCAACAATTCTTAACCGGATTCTTCAAGTCATAAATCAATAGCCAAGCAGCTTACGAAAATGATTCATTCCTTCAAGATCGTGCGCATCCAGCTTGTGATGCACGGAATTATCAAGATAATCGAGCCAGAATGCATGCGAACCGCCCAACTGATCGGCATAGCGCTCGGCGATCGCTTCCATATCCAGAAAACCGGCGGCATATGATTTATGGGCAATTTCCGAAACCGCCTCATAATGCTCAAAATCCTTACGCACCGCCCAGACCGCAAAAACAAAAGGCAGTCCGGTCCATTTCATCCAGGCTTCGGCCAGATCAATATCCCCCGCCGGGGCCGGCTCTGCACAGAGGGCGCGATCGCCGATGACCACCGCGGCATCCGGCTTTTCCAGATCCTGTAAATCATACATCTCGATCTTCTGTTTGAAGTAACGGGTCATCAGCAGCTCGGCCAAAGCGTTCGACGTTGCTGAAGCCGGGTCTTTCACAATGGTTTTAATCCGGCCCATCTTCTTATTGCACTTCAGCAGCACACTCTGCACCGGACCATCCGCCGCAACGCCCAGCCCTTCAATCATCTTCAGCTCGGGATGCGCAAAAAAATGGGCCACCGGAATCAGGGCCACATCACATTTTCCGTCTTTCAAATCACGGACCAGACACGCCGGATGATCATTAATCACCGTCACCCGCGAATCCACTTCTGTCAGTTTATCCACCAACGGCGCGGAATTACTGTACGGCGCACCTGCAAAAACAAACGAATCTTTCATCTCTACTTCTTACCTGAAAATATACAAACCGTTCCCATCGTCAGGGCTTTATACTGCACATTCGAAAACTCCGCAGCACTGAACATGTCGGTCACGGTATCGGGGCGCGGAAAATCTTCAATCGAATCCATCAGATATTTATACGCCGAACCGCCGCCAAGGATTTTACCGATCATGGGAACCAGCGGCGTATACAGTTTATAACCCGCCCGTACCCAGGCCTTATCCGGATAGGTCGCCTCCAGGACCACCAGCATACCGCCGGGCTTCAGTACACGCCGCATTTCCTCCAGCGCTTTCTGCCGGCGCTCGATATTGCGGAAACAGAAACCCGACACAATCCCGTCATACGTATCATTTTCCATCGGGAGATCCAGCGCATCGGCTGTAAAAAAAGAGACCGAATCTCCGACCTTCCTTTTTTCCGCTTTATCCTTGGCAATGGCCAGCATCTGCTCCGACGGATCAATCCCGTCAACCCGCACCCCGGCCGACTGATCGATAATTTCAAAAACCAGATCGCCTGTGCCGGTACCGATGTCCAGATAACGCCCGCTGCGGAAAGGTTTCAGCAACTGAACCGTTTTTTTCCGCCAGCCCTTATCCATGCCCATGGAAATCGCCCGGTTCGCCACATCATAATTTTTTGCGATGCGGTCAAACATGGCACGGTTTTCCTCCGCAGAAATCAGGGTATCTCGATCTGTAGAATGCCTAGTCATTTAAAAATGTTAACAACGAATGAATGGAAAGCAACGAATAGTTAGGTCGTATTGGATTCGCAGCTTTCCATTCATTCGCTGCCCATCCCTATCGGATGTCCTCCCAGGTCTTCGGTGCGGCCTGGCCGAACAGCGAGAGCACGTGGTCGCAATAGTATCCCAGCATTTCGGTCATTGAAACCGACTCCGGATCACGATCCTTTGCCATATAATACGGCGGCGACATCGGCATAATCGTTCCGCCCGCTTCCGCCACACGCGCCGCATTCTGCGTATTGATCAGTGTCCACGGCGCCTCCCGGATACACAGCACCACTTTGCGCCCCTCCTTCAACTGACAATGCGCCGCCCGCGTCACCAGCGAATCGGCAATGCCGGAAGCCACTTTCCCCAGGGTGTTGGCGGAACACGGCATAATCACCATCCCGACTGTCGGAACTGATCCCGAAGCAATCGTGGCGCTGAGATCGCCGTCTTTCCAGACTTCAGACGCCAGAGCTTCAAGCCCCTCAAACGACCCGGCCTCCTGCTCATATACATAACGGCCCATACGACTCGCAACCAGCGTCACCGGCCACTGCGATTTTTCAATCAGCAGTTTCGTGGCCAGCGCTCCCGAAGCACCTGTCATGGCAACAATCAGTTTCATAAACAACCTTCTACTATTTGCAACGAATGAATGGAAAGCAGCGAATTCATCGAACAACTCTCCGGAGAAAAACCTCAGGTCCTGATCTATCGATCAGAACACCCTGCCCGACTCCTGAATGTCTCATGTATGACTTTAAACGACTGAGATCCGTAGCGCTGGATAAAGCCGACACCTGCACCAATACGGTTTTGTTGATGAGGAGGACATCCAACTCCCGGGGCTCAAACTCCCGACCGGCACCGGGTTCATTATAAGCCTCCATACCGGCACCGATGATCGAATAGGATAATTCCGGATATATCAGCCCTTTATTCACAAAGCCCCATTCGTTGCTTTCCACCCGTTCATTATTAAATCCCCAGCAGTACCACCAGTGCTCCGGCAATACCCGCAATCGCGGAAATCGGGAAGAATCTAACGGGAACCGGAATGGCCGGCAAGTAGGCCGCACCGAAGGCAAGAAACGCCGCCAGCAGCGCAACGAACGCCGCCGCACCGCCGCCCAGCGTCAGCCAGAGCATCACCAGCAGCGCAAAAGCAATCAGATGAGTACACGCCGCCACCAGCTGGCCGCCGCGGGCACCGAGTGTCGCCGGCACCGACCGCACCCCATGTGCGCGGTCGAATTCGATATCCAGCAGCGCATAGATAATATCGAATCCGCTGATCCAGAAAAAGGCAAACAGCGCCAGCAGCATCAGCGGCGGCGGAAAATCCACCGAATTGGTGACGGCAATATACGACGCCAGCGGGGCCACGCCCAGACAAACCCCGATACCGTAATGACACAGTGGCGTAAACCGCTTCAGCAGCGAATAGACCGCCAGCGGAATGAGCGGAAAGAGCGACAGTTTCAGCACCAGCGGACCCAGCAGAAAACAGGCCGCAAAATAGAGCACCAGACCGGTCAGTGCCACGCCCCGGCCCTGCGCCATGGAAAGCGCACCGCTCGCCAGTTCGCGGTTTTTCGTCCTCGGATTCTGCGCATCGATGTTTTTATCGAAAATACGGTTCACCGCCATGCCGAACGTCCGCGCCCCTACACCGGCCAGCGTAATGAGCAGCAGCACGTTGACCGACGGCATGCCCTGCGCTCCGATCCATGCCCCCGCAAACAGCAGCGGCAGACTGAAAACCGTGTGCTCCACTTTGGTAAACGAGTGAATCCTGCTCCAGAGACCGGACGATTTCTCTTTATCCGGCTCCGCCTCTTCTGCAAGTCCGTCCAGACACTGAAAAACCGCTGCAGCCACCGTTTCCGAAACCGGGCCGATATGTTTCTGAATATCCTCTTTTCCGTTCACATCGCCGAAGTCGGTCACCCCTTTAAGCAGAATACAGGGAATGGAATGGTCTTCGCAGACGCGGGCCACCGCATAGCCTTCCATATCGACCAGTTCGCCGTATTTTGAAAGTGCCTTTTTCCGTGCCGGCTCAAACACCGGTTCCTGCACACTCACCAGTCGTTTCAGGCCGATCCCGACGCCGACATTTACCGCCGCCTTCAGCTCCTCCATACTGACCATGGAAACCCGATACACCGCGCCGCGTTCCAGCCGGTTGTTCAGCGCCCCGCAGACCCCGGCATTGATGATCGTTGTACAGCCCCGCTCCACCAGCTTTTCAGCAGCAATACGGGCGGCCTCAAGCCCCATTTCGCCGGAAATCTCCACCACACATCCGTCCGGTACGCCCCGGTCCAGAAACGGCTTCGCCTCCATCGGCGTCGCAAAATGAATTCCAATCATTGAATGACTCCCGCGTCCTTCGCCATCTTCTGCAGGGTATCAATCGCCGCCCGGCCTTCGTCGCCGAGATCGAGCGTGAAATGATTTACATAGGTTTTAATATGCTCCGTCGCCACCTCATCGGCGAGCTCCTGCGCATGACTTCTCACATACTCCATCGTGGATTCCGGCTCGTCAAATGCATGCTGAATGGAAGCTTTGAGCCACTTTTCAATTGCTGCTATTTTCTCCGCACCGAGCCGTTTATGCGCGGCAATACAACCCAGCGGAATCGGTTGTCCGGTTGCGCTTTCCCACCAGTCGCCCAGATCCTCCAGACACTGGAAACCCTGCTCCTTGTAGACAAAACGCCCCTCGTGAATAATCACACCGGCGTCGGCCGTCCCCGATTCCACCGCATCCATGATCTGATCGAAGGGCATAAAGATCCGGTTTTTCAGCTTCGGATTCCACAGCCGCAACAGCAGGTGCGCCGTGGTGTATTCGCCCGGAACTGCAACGACCGATTTTTCAGTCAGAATTTTCCCGTTTTCTGTAATCACCAGCGGTCCGCAGCCGCGGCCCAGCGCCGAACCGCACTGCAGCAGTTGATAGTTTTCCTGCACCAGCAGCCAGGCATGATACGACAGCTTGGTCACATCCAGCTTTTCTTCAAATGCCCATTCGTTCAGCGTCTCTACGTCGTGCAAATGCGTATAAATGTCTGCTTGTTTTGCTAATTTGTAAAAGATGAATGTGTCATTCGGACACGTAGAATAGCCAATATTTACGGGGTCGTTTTGCATATACTTACAATTTTACAGGTGTTTAAATCGCTTAATTTACGTACATTAATTTAAATTTATGATTGATCCGATCGCCTTTCCGGTTATTATCCGCGCCATCCATTTCGGAAACCGAAGAACAGAACAACCGGAAAATCATTCGATTCGAAAGTATAGAAACAAGGATTTAGGAAAAAATGTCAACACAACCTACACCAAACACGGGGCTTGATGCCCAACTCGTCGGTCAGTTGAATGCGCTGGCCGCTTCGCTCACCCCGGCCCAGCTCGCCTGGGTTGGCGGATATTTCACCGGCCTCAGCGCCCAGGGTGCCGGTGCCGCCCTTCCGGTCGGTGCCGCCGCAGGCGGGGGCGATCCGGATGCGGTTCTGACCATTCTCTACGGTTCCCAGACCGGCCACGCCCGCTCTGTGGCGGAGGAACTGCGCGATGCCGCGCAGGAAGCGGGCCTTGCCGTTGACTGTGTTTCCATGGGTAAATTTAAAGAGAAAAACCTCAAAAAGCTCAAATATGTCGCCGTCGTCACCTCCACTCAGGGCGAAGGCGATCCGCCGGATGATGCCCTCAATCTGGTCGAATACATGAATTCCAACAAGGCGCCGAAACTCGAAAACTTCAAGTTCGCGGTGCTCGGCCTAGGCGACAGCTCCTACGAATTCTACTGCAAAACCGGTAGGGATTTTGATGCCCGCCTCGAAGAGCTGGGCGGCGAACGTATTCTGGACCGCACCGATCTGGACGTCGATTTTGACGACGGCGCCGAAGCCTGGATTCCTAAAGCGATTGAAGCGTTCAAAGCAATCATTCCGGCGGGCGGCGCAACGGCAGCAGCTCCGGCCCCCGGCAATTTCGGAGCGACCGCACCGGCCGTTCATTACAGTCGTAAAAAACCGTTACAGACCCGTCTGCTCACCTGCCAGAAAATCACCGGGCGCCATTCCGAAAAGGATATCCGCCACATCGAAATTGATATCGAAGGTTCGGGCCTCACCTATCAGCCGGGCGATGCGCTGGGCATTTACTTTAAAAATGATGAAGAACTCGTTGATGATCTGCTGAAACTGCTGGAGATCGATCCGACCGAAACCGTGCACGTGAACGACGAGCCGAAACCGGTGAAAGACGCGCTGCTGGAAAACTACGAACTCACCCAGTTGCATCCGGCTTTTGTAACAGGATATGCGGAACTCACCGAAGCCGCGGAACTGATGAAAATCGCCGCCGAAACCGACACGCTGCGCGAATATGTCGAGACGCGCCAGATCATTGACGTAGTCCGCGAATATCCCGATGCCCTGGCGGCGGAAACTTTTACCGGCCTGCTGCGCAAACTGACGCCGCGCCTTTATTCCATTGCCTCAAGCCAGAGCGAAGTGGAAGACGAAGTCCACCTGACGGTCGGCGTCGTGGAATATGAAGCACACGGCTATCCGCATCTCGGCGGCGCGTCGGGCTACCTCGGCCACCGCCTGAACGAAGGCGAGGATGTGCTGATTTATGTGGAGTCCAATGACAACTTCCGCCTGCCCGAAGATCCGGACAAACCGATCATTATGATCGGCCCCGGCACCGGCGTTGCCCCGTTCCGAGCTTTTGTACAGGAACGCGCCGCACAGGAGGCTCCCGGCGATAACTGGCTCTTTTTCGGAAATCCCCACTTTACCGAGGATTTTCTCTATCAGACGGAATGGCAGGAGTACCTCGCCGACGGTACACTGACGAAGATCGACCTCGCCTTTTCTCGCGATCAGGATCATAAAATTTATGTCCAGCACCGCATTACCGAACAGGCCCGGGAAATCTGGAACTGGATTCAGCGCGGGGCCCATATTTATGTCTGCGGCGATGAATCCCGTATGGCACACGATGTCCACCAGGCCCTGCTCGACGTAGTCGCCGAAAAAGGCGGATACAGCCCGGAAGAAGCCGAGGAATATCTCGTCCAGCTCCGCAAAGACGGACGCTATCAGAAAGACGTATACTAATTTTGGAGAACCCCATGAGCCACGACGAAAAACAATTGAGCGAAAACGAACACATTAAAGCCCGTAGCCGCCATCTGCGCGGAACCATTGAAGAAGGGCTGAAGGATGCCACCACCGGCGGCCTATCCCCGGACGATACACAGCTGACCAAATTCCATGGATTTTATCAGCAGGATGACCGCGATCTCCGCGACGAACGCCGCCATCAGAAACTGGAGCCGCTCCATAGTTTCATGCTCCGCGCCCGGCTGCCGGGCGGAGTCATCACCGCCGAACAATGGAAAGCCATTGATGAAATTTCGCGGAACCTCACCGGCGGCGGCATTCGCCTCACCACGCGTCAGACCTTCCAGTATCATGGTATTCTGAAACGCAACATCAAAGAACTGATCCAGAACATCAATAAGGTCATGATCGATTCCATCGCCGCCTGCGGCGATGTGAACCGCAACGTGCTCTGCAACACCAATCCGGTGGAATCGGAACTGCACGAAACGATTTATAAAGACGCGATCGCCGTCAGTAAACACCTGCTGCCGAAAACGGCCGCCTATCATGAGATCTGGCTCGATCAGGAAAAAATCGTGGACTTCAAAGAAGAGTCCGAACCGATTCTCGGCGACACCTATCTGCCGCGTAAATTCAAAATCGCCATCGCCGTCCCGCCCCATAACGATGTGGATGTCAACGGCAACGACCTGAGCTTTGTCGCCATTGTCAAAGACGGAAAACTGCTGGGCTATGACGTACTCGCCGGCGGCGGCATGGGCGCTTCCCATGGTGAACCCGAAACCTATCCGCAGATTGCGAAAAACTTCGGGTTTATTGAACAGCAGGATCTCTGCACCTTTGCAGAGGCCTTCGTTACCACCCAGCGTGATTTCGGGGACCGCCTGAACCGTAAACATGCACGTTTGAAATACACGATCGATGATATGGGTGTGGAAACCTTCAAAAAACACGTCGAAGAGCGCACCGGTAAAAAATTCAAAAAAGCCAAACCCTTTGAATTCACCATGCACTCCGACCGGTTCGGCTGGGTGAAGAATGCCGACGGCACCTGGAACCTGACGATGTTCATCGAGCACGGCCGCATCAAAGATTACGACGACGGCCCGAAAATGCTGCAGGGACTGCTGAAAATCGCGGATCTCCATAAAGGAAATTTCCGCATCACTGCCACACAGAACCTGATCGTGGCTCAGGTGGCCGAAAGTAAAAAGGCCGACATTGAAAAACTGGCGGTTGAACACGGCCTCTACCGTCAAGGCATCAGCCTGCTGCGCCGGAACAGTATGGCCTGTGTGGCACTGCCGACCTGCGGACTGGCCATGGCGGAAGCCGAACGCTATCTGCCGGACCTGATCACCAAACTGGAGGGGATCGTTGACAAACACGGTTTATCCGATCAGCCGATCGTGGTCCGTATGACCGGATGTCCGAACGGCTGTGCCCGCCCCTATCTGGCGGAAATCGCCTTTATCGGCAAGGCACCGGGAAAATACAACCTCTACCTCGGCGGTGACGGTAAAGGCACGCGGCTGGTGAAACTCTACAAGGAGAACATCGGCGAAGAGGAAATTCTCCAGACCCTGGAACCCCTGATTGAAAAATATGCCAACGAGCGGAAAAAAGGCGAAGGTTTCGGCGATTTCTGTGTCCGGACCGCCGTCGTTCCGCCGGTCTACGACGGCCGCGATTTCCATAAAAATCCGGAAGGATTCATTTCCAGCGGCATTTAAATGAATGATGGAGGTCTGATTCCCCGCTGACGTTTCGTACATCACCGGTTCACTCAGCTTCTGCCGATTAATACTACCTAATAAGACTAAATCAATGACTGAATACCAACATCTATTCTCCGGCATAGAGCCCAAGGATTCCCTCGAAGTGCTGTCGCGGGCCATTGACCATTTCGGGGATGAAATCTGCATGGCGACCAGCTTTCAGCTCGGCGGACTTGTGCTGCTGGACATGCTGCATCAGGTCAATAAACCGGTGCGCGTTTTTTCCATCGATACCGGCCGCCTTCCCGAGGAAACCTACGAATGCGCCGATGCGGTCCGCTACAAATACGGCATCAACGTTGAATGGGTTTTCCCTAAGTACGAAGCCGTCGAAAAGCTGGAAACCGAAAAAGGCCTGTTCTCGTTTAAGGAGAGTACTGAAAACCGGCGGGAATGCTGCAGCATTCGTAAAGTTGAACCGCTCGGCCGTGCGCTTGAAGGCTACAGCGCCTGGATTACCGGCCGCCGGAAGGAGCAGAGCGAAACGCGCGGCGGACTTGAATTTATTGAAAGCGACCCGGTGCACGAGGGCCTGATGAAAATCAATCCGCTGATCCATTGGTCAAAAGGCGATCTCTGGTATTATGCCGAAGAGCACAAGGTTCCCCATAACCGCCTCTACGACGAAGGCTACCTTTCCATCGGCTGCGCCCCCTGCACCCGCCCCTGCCGCGAAGGCGAGGACGAGCGCGCCGGACGCTGGTGGTGGGAAAGCCCCGAACACAAGGAATGCGGACTGCACCTTAACTTCAAAAACGGCGGCGGTATTTGACGCTGCGATAAGGCCGGCACTCCGCGTCTTATTCAGATCTTATCAGACCTGCGCTTTTCCCCGCTCCTGACACTCGTGGTTTTTTGCACGGAATCGAAGCGGGTCCTTTATTAAATCTATAAAAAGGCCGGGATATCCGTCTTTCCGTGCATGAGGTTCACATCTTCAGGAAAAGTTCTCATCTCTGACGGCCGACGAGGTGCGCCGCATATAATAACCATTTAATAAAACATTCCGGTCTTAACGACAGCGTTATTCCGCGCAGAGACGCAGAACGCGCGGAGCCCTTTATGACTGAATTTCCCTGCGTCCTCAGTGCCTCTGCGAGGGATCAGATTTATACCGGATCGTTTTAACGTTTGGTATACTCCGACAGAATTTTCTGCATAAAACAAGCGATGCTCTTTCGCCGGCTCTGCTCCGGCGGCAGATCCGTCCACTTGGCATACGGTTTGCATGTAAATCAAAAGGGTGCGTGACCGCTGGATCATCCGATGATATTCATCAGACGAAATTTAACCCGGAAGGGCCTGCGGTTGATTATGAACCGGAAAAATAAAAACAGGTTGAGCAGTGATAACCTTGAACAGAATCTGATGTCTGCTCTGAAACCCGGGGCGGAACAAACCGGTTTTGCTGCAGCCCCGAAAGAGGAACCGGTGAAAGGGATCCCCGCCGTCCGCGCTTTATCCAACTCGCTCAGCATTGCCCTGTTCTGTTGCGGACTGCTTCTTTTCGGTGCCATGCTCTGGGCAATCGAGCTGCATTTTAAACCGCTGAGCGAACGGAATCTGAACCAGAGCGTACAGCAGCTCAGCACACGTATTGACACGTTTCTGAATGACCGCATTCAGATCCTGCACGATTATGCGAGCCTGCCGCTCATTGGTCTGGCCCTCCAGCATCCCGAAAACAGCAGGACCTACCTTGAAGATGTGATGGGTAATCTGCCCCTGCTTGGCAGGAACCACAAAACGGTACTGCTCGACCTTAACGGGCAGCCGATTTATTCGACCAAAGGAGCCCCGGTTTTCGATTATGGCCACGCATCATTTATCAATAGCTTCCGGAAAAATGCAGCCGATCATCACTCCTCCGTCAGCGGTAACGGGACGAATACCTTCTGGCGCCTGGCGGTCCCCGTCCACCTCAATGAGAAACTGCTCGGCACCTTGCTGACAGAAATGCCCCTCTCGGAACTTGATGAGTCCCTTCACCTTTCATCCATGCTGGAGAATGAACAGGTGCAGCTGATTAAACACGGCAAACTGATCGCCTCGTACGGCCCGGAAATCAGTGCATCCCCCCATATCGCCTATCTCGACCGGCATGATCTCCAGCTGTTTTACAGGGTTCGTTTCCGCCCCCTGATCGGCTTCCAGAAAGAGCTGATCATCACCACAGGCATTATCCTGCTGCTGAGCGCACTCTTCACGCTCCGTCTCACCACCCGCCTCAGTCTCCGCTCGTTTGTAAACCCGCTCGAAAGTCTGCGCGAAATGGCCACGGCAATGGCAAACGGAAAAACCGCTGAGCAGCCCCCCGCCATCCATTCCAACATCCTCGAAATTCAGCTCCTTTTCCGCGATTTCAACCTGATGGCCGATACCATCAGAAAACGCGAATTCCAACTCCGAAGCGCCCACGAAAGCATGGAGCTGCGGGTCATTGAACGCACCAGGGATCTTAAGGAAAGTCATCGGAGAATCGCCTCCATTCTGGGCAATATTCAGTCCGGCATCATGGTGGTCGATCCGGATTCAAATAAAATCATCGAAGCCAATGCCGCCTGTGCCGCCATTCTCGGCGTTCCGGAAGACGATCTTCCCGGAAAATCAGGAAAAATCTTCACAGAAAACACCGCCCATTACACGACACAGAATTTAACCCCGGGTTATCTGGAACAGAATAAAGAATGTACGATCACCAACGCACAGGGCCAAACCATCACCATTCTCAAAAACACTGTTCCAATTGACTATGCCGGCAAAGTTCATCTGCTGATCAGTTTCATTGATATTTCCGAGCGCAAACAGGCACTCAACGAACTTGAAAAAGCCCGGAAAAAAGAGGTCAACCTGGCGGCCCATATTCAGGAAACGCTGCTGATCGGCACGCCGCCCGCCATGATCGGAAACCTTAAAATCAGTGCCCTGAGCGTTCCATCGCAAACCGTTTCAGGTGACTTTTATGACTACCATTGCTGGAGCGGCAGCAAAAACTGTCTGGACCTCATTATCGGTGATGTCATGGGCAAAGGCATTAACGCCGCCCTGCTCGCCGCGGGCATTAAAACCGCCTGGCATCAGGCGCTGATTTCCGCCCTCGAGAGCGAATCCCATGCCGGCCTTCCACCCACCGGCGAAATCGTATATCAGCTGCACCTGCGTATTGTTCCCGAACTGATTGCCTTCGAATCCTTCATTACCCTCTGCTACGCCCGGCTCAACATCGAACAGCAGCTGCTTGAATTCGTACACTGCGGACACACTGAAATCATCCGCTGGAATGACTACGACAAACGCTGCACGCTGCATGTCGGCACCAGCCCGCCCATGGGTATGCTTGAAGACGAAGAATACACCACCCTCTCCCTTCCGTTTAAAGCCAATGACTGTTTCCTCTTTTTCTCGGACGGCCTCACGGAAACCCGGAATCCGGAAGGCGAAATGTTCGGAACCGAACGCCTGTGTCGGATCATCGGAAAAAACCATAAAAAATCCGCGGCGGAAATACTCGATATCATTGAAAACTCCATCCGGCAGTTCTGCGCTGGCGGCGACTTCGCCGACGATCTTTCCTGTATTCTGATCAAGGTGGATCCCCTCTCCCAACCGCCCCGCCAACTGCCGGGCATCAGTTTATCCCAAAAAACGGAACATTCCCGCACAACACCGGAATCCTGATTCCGGCCGGACGATCCAAGACGTTTAAGCATTGAACGGCAGTCGTTACTGCTCTCTAATATTTCACCATGCAACGGATTCTTATACAGCTTTTATTTATCCTCCTGCTGCTTCCCGCTGCGGCCATGAATACGGCAGAGCTGGTGAATAACCCGGATGCCGAAGCCGTTCTCACGCGAAACTGTATCCGGCTGGGCACCGCCGAGATTCTACCCATAAAATTCAAAACAGCGGTCACGGTGCTGAATAATCCCGACCTCGTCACCGCCGTACAGGATGAGTTCGCCCGCTCCGTTTCAGAAAACGGCACCGTTGATTTTCCCGTCTTTGAAATCGGGGAGCACCGCTATTACTACATCAATGAATACGGAAATCGTACCGACATAACCGAACTCTACAGAAAACAGACCGATGAAACCACCTACGACTACATCGTCATGGCTGGCGGAAAACGCAAATTCGGCTACTACGACGTCATCATCCATCTGCGGATAACCGACCTCGACGATCTGGGCATTCTCTACTCTGTCAAGGTGCACGCCTGGCCCCACAGCTGGTTCACCCGTACCGCAAACCGGATCGGCCTCACCCGCAGTTATTTCAAAAACAACATGCAGTTTATCTCCTGGGTCGCCCGCAAGGTCGCCATCGGTCTGTGCAAACAGGAAGAGCAGAAGCAGGCCCTTGCCGAAGTTCACACCCCCACAGCCCTGAACAGAAAATAAAGGATCGTCTACTTCAGAATCCGCTGCGCCGGTTCGTTTCCGAGTTCGACCGCATAATCCAGAGCTGTCATGCCGTTGGTTGCCGCAATCGACGGATCCGCACCATGGTCCAGCAGCAGGTTGACCATTTCAGGGCTCGCGGAAGCCGAGGCCTCGATCAGCGGCGTCCCCCCCCGCTTACTGATTGCATTCACCTCGGCACCCTGCGCTACCAGATACGCCGCCACGTCAACACGGTCCTTTTCGGCCGCATAATGCAATGGCGTCCATCCCTCATCATCCTCTGCCCCGAGATCCGCTCCGCTTTCCGCCAGCAGTTTAACGATTTCAAGGTATCCGCGATCCGCCGCAAGATGCAACGGCGTTTTCAGCGTTCCCGTACGTTCGTCGAGTTCCGCACCTTTGGCCACCAGCACCTCAGCACATTCGGTCTGACCGCGCACAGTTGCAAAATGCAGCGGCGTCCAGCCCTGTTTGTTTTTCCGGTTCACATCGGCACCCAGCAGCAGATGATTTTTCACATCCACCGGATCCCCTTTGGCAATGGCATGCAGTATCGTTTTATTTTTAACCACAATAGGCTCCGCCGACTCAATCCCCTCATCCGGGACCTCAAGTCCGGCCGACCAGACAATCGCATTCAGTACCATTTTACGGAAATTCGGCTCGGCCCAGTTCCGATGGAAATGCCCGCCGGTAAACCCGAAGGCATTATCACCGAAGGTCCAGGCCAGCGTATGCACCTTCTCCTCCTCCGGCGGTTTAGCCATCATAACCGGGATCACATCACCGAAACGCAGATTAAAATACCACTCATCCTTCAGTTCATACGGCTTGAGCCCCCGCGTAACCGGATGATTGGCCGCAAAGAAAGGATCCTTCACCGTCCAGAGCGGGTTCGCGGATTCTTCGTCATGATAATATCCGCCGACCACCTTCATCAGGGTTTCATCCAACAGTCCATCCGTTCCGTCAAGCGCATAGTGCAGCACCACCATACCCACCCCTTCATTGGACAGTTTCAGCAGTTCGCCCTCATGACCGATCGCCAGATGATCCGCATTACCGTCGCAATAGAGTACCAGCGAATCGATATCCTCCAGCTCCACAGCAATCGGCCATTTTTCCACACAGACCGAAGCCCGGAGCGGCTGCCCGGATTCATTCAGCGCTTTAGCCAGCAGTTCCGCCCCGGCCGGAAATTCATGTTCCCCCGGCCCGTGGCTCGGTTTTCCGGCCACAATCAATACCTGCTTCGGCGTACCCGCAAAAACCGCACCGGCCAGCATCAGCCCCGCCATCAAACTCTGTATTCTCATCACGTTTCCTATTTTCTTCCCAATGCGTAATGCAGCATCACTTCTTCCGTTCGGTTTAAACGCCGGCTGGCTTCACGCGCAATATTCATCATAAGCATACCGAACAGTTTCGGATCGCGTTCGTACAGCGCAAACAGCTTTTCCCGCGGCACCACCAGCAGATCCGTATCCTCCAGTGCCAGCGCATCCGCGGTATGAGGGTGAATCGCCAGCACCGAGGTTTCGCCGAAACAATCGCCCGGACCGAATTCAAACAATTCCATCGGCGTGCCGTCCACATTTTCAACCAGCCGAATCCGACCCTTTTCAATAATCCGGATATGATCCGGCGCATCGCCCTGACGAAACACAAACTCGCCCTTGCGATACTGCTCGGTTTCCAGCATCCGGAAAACCGTATACAACTGCGTATCATCCAATGCCCCGAACAACGAAATCCGGTTCAGGATCGGAAGCACCTTCTCCACCTCCAGCAACGGAGGCCTGTATTTCTCAGTCGCCATATCAGCAACCATACTAAATGAACGTCGCGGGACGGAACCGGAAATTTCATTTTCCCGCAACAGAACATGGACAGCAGAGATTTCTTTATCAGCACCGGATGCTATTAATCGGAAAAACGTCACATCCCGACAACACAGCTCTTTCAGACAGCAAGACATTGCAAAGAAGGTCCGGATGCGATATCCATCCCGGACACAATCTAAAAGCGATCTGTAATACCATTTACTAAAACATTCCGGTCGTAACGACAGCGTTATTCCGCGCAGCGACGCAGAGAGCGCGGAACCATTTATAACTGAATTTCTCTGCGTCGCGAGGGATCTAATTTATACCGGATAGTTTTAACGTTTGGCACAACTTTAAAAGACAGCATGAGTTTCAAACTGGAAAATGCGGTCCCGTGGGGACGCACCTATACAGAATACGTATCGATGTTCAACCTGTCTGCATCCGACCTGCAGGGCCGCGTGCTCGGTTGCGGTGACGGACCGGCATCGTTTAATGCCACCCTGACCCAACAGGGCGGAGATGTCATTTCCATCGATCCGATCTACCGCTTTTCCGCCGAGGAAATCCGGGAAAGAATCAACGAAACCTACGACACGGTGATGGAGCAGACCCGGAATAACCGCCAGGAATTTGTCTGGAAAAATATCCGGTCGCCGGAAGAGCTGGGCAAAATCCGCATGGAAGCAATGCATGCCTTCCTTTCGGACTATCCGAACGGGAAAGAGGCGGGGCGTTATATCGCCGGTATGCTCCCGGAGCTGCCGTTTGCTGATGGATCGTTCGACCTCGCACTCTGCTCCCATTTTCTGTTTCTCTACAGTGCCCATTTTTCGAAAACCTTCCATTTCAAATCCGTTCGCGAACTCTGCCGTGTCGCCCGGGAAGTCCGGATTTTTCCTCTGCTGGAACTTGGGGCGGTTCCGTCGCGACACCTCCGGCCGCTGATTGACCGACTGGAACGGGAAGGCTTCCACGCCGTCATTGAACCCGTGCCCTATGAATTTCAGAAAAACGGGAACCGAATGCTGAAAATCCGCAGCGAAGAACCATAAGCAGGTGATCGCCCGCCTTAATACAGTCCGCGGCAGACCGGAATAAACACACATACATTTTCCGTGACACGAAACGGATGCTGAAGATATACGAGAACGCATTATGGAAAATAAAAAACCAATCCACCGCGTACCCACCAACATCATTACCGGCTTTCTCGGCACCGGAAAAACTTCGGCGATTCTACATCTGCTGAAAAATAAACCGCCCTCCGAAAAATGGGCGGTTCTGGTGAATGAGTTCGGCGAAATCGGGATCGATGGAAGCCTTTTTGAAGGACAGCACAGCCAGGAACAGGGCGTTTTTATCCGTGAAGTTCCCGGGGGCTGCATGTGCTGTACCGCCGGCCTGCCCATGCAGATTGCGTTGAATATGCTGCTCACCACAGCTCGTCCCGACCGGCTGCTGATTGAACCGACCGGACTCGGACACCCGGTTGAAGTACTCGGCGTGCTCTCCGGAGAACATTATCAGGAAAGTCTCGCCATCCAGAAAATTGTCACCCTTGTGGATGCCCGGCACCTTTCCGATTCTCGCTACACGGATCACCAGACCTTCAATCAGCAGATCGCCATTGCCGATCTCATTGTGGGGAATAAATCAGATCTGTATGAGGAAAAGGACCGACGGGCTCTGGAGCGCTACGCAAAACAGCACGGTGCGGCTCATGTAAAACTCCTGATCACCGAACAGGGCATGCTGGAACCCTCCGCACTGGAAGGCCGGACCCGCGCAACCGAAGCGGAAACGCATCATCACCATCATCACGAAAATCGGAACCCCTCCATTTCCGAGATACCGATTCCGGAAGCGGGATACCTTAAAGCGGAGAATGAGGGCGAAGGCTTCCAGAGTGTCGGCTGGCGCTTCACACCGCATCGGGTATTTGACCATAGCAGACTGTTTTCATTTTTCAGCGGACTGGACGCGGAACGGATGAAAGGCGTATTTATTACCGACAAAGGTATTTTCGGGTATAACCTGACGGCAGACGGCTTAACCGAAATACCCATTGATGAATGTGCGGAAAGCCGGGTTGAAATCATCGCCCCGA
Source organism: Verrucomicrobia bacterium S94 (assembly GCA_004299845.1). Classification (NCBI taxonomy): domain Bacteria; kingdom Pseudomonadati; phylum Verrucomicrobiota; species Verrucomicrobia bacterium S94. Next base: position 2,284,129 of record CP036201.1, read on the forward strand.
AAATTGAGCCCGTCTGGGAAGAACAGCTCTTGAATTGTATTATGCCGAATTAAGCCCGGTATACCATCTCTGGACGCCTTCAGGCGTCCGTTCGCAATTCCTTCCGGTCTTTCTGCTTTCCAACCGATGGAAAATCTGGAGAATGCGCGGTTCTTTTGTTTGGGAAAGAATATGGCACTGCTCAGTTTACAGAATATTCAGAAAGCCTTCGGCGGTCCCCTGCTGCTGAACAACGCTACGCTGCAGATCGAACGCGGCGAACGAATCTGCCTAGTCGGCCGAAACGGTGAAGGCAAATCAACGCTTTTGAAAATCATCGACGGCTCCATCGAACCCGACGACGGCGAAATCATCCGGCAGCCCGGGCTCAAAGTCCGTCGTCTGCGTCAGAATGTGCCGAATGATATTCCGCACACCATTGAGGAACTGGTTTTCCAGGGACTGGACAATCCGCACGACGACTATGTTTCGCATCAGGCGGTCGACAAAGCGGTTTCATTGGTAAATCTTGAAAACCATCTTAAATTCAATGAACTGTCGGGCGGACAGAAACGCCGCGCTCTGCTGGCGCAGGCGCTGGTCTGCGAACCGGATATTCTCGTACTCGATGAACCGACCAACCATCTCGATATTGAATCAATCAACTGGATGGAAAATTTTCTCCAGCGGTATCGGGGCACCGTCGTCTTTGTAACCCATGACCGCTCCTTTCTGCGTAGACTGGCAACGCGCATTGTTGAACTGGACCGCGGCCACCTGCATTCGTGGGCCTGCGATTATAACACCTACCTGAAACGCAAACAGCAGCTGCTGGAGGGCGAACAGGAACAATGGGCGCAGTTTGATAAAAAACTGGCTCAGGAGGAAATCTGGATCCGGAAAGGCATCAAGGCACGGCGCACTCGGAACGAGGGGCGCGTCCGGGCTCTGGAAAAAATGCGGGACGAGCGGCGCGCACGACGGATGCAGTCTGGGACGGTGAACATGAAGGCGGTCGAAGCCGGAGTTTCGGGCCGAAAAGTCATTACGGCGGAAAATGTTTCCTATAACTACGATGGAGAACCTCTGATTCAGAACTTCAATGTCGAAATCATGCGCGGAGACAAAATCGGCATCATCGGGCCGAACGGCTGCGGAAAATCCACCCTGATTAAACTGCTGCTGAAACAGCTGGAACCTGAAACCGGTACGGTAAAACACGGCACCAAACTGGAGGTGGCCTATTTTGACCAGCACCGGGCCATTCTCGACGAAGACAAAACCGTGGCCGAAAATATTGCTCCCGATGAAACCATCACCATCGGCAACCGGAAAAAACATGTGCTCGGCTACCTCCAGGATTTTCTCTTTTCGCCCGACCGCGCACGCTCGCCGGTGTCTATTCTGTCCGGCGGAGAACGCAACCGCCTCCTGCTGGCCAAACTGTTCACGAAACCCTGCAATGTACTGGTGCTCGACGAACCGACCAACGACCTGGATGTTGAAACCCTCGAACTGCTGGAAGAACTGCTGGCGGCCTATGAAGGCACACTCCTGCTGGTCAGCCACGACCGCGCCTTTCTGAACAACGTAGTGACCGGCACCATGGTTTTCGAGGGTGAAGGACGGATCGGAGAATATGCCGGCGGGTATGATGACTGGCTGGCCCAACGTTCAGCAACCGGGGAAACAAAGGCCGAAACCCCGAAAACCGCTGAAAAAAAGGTTACAACCCGGAAACTGACCAATAAAGAGCGGGAGGAACTGAAAAATCTGCCGAAACGCATCGAACAGCTGGAGGCGGAACTTGAGGAGCTGCAGCAGGCCATGACCGATCCGGCTTTCTATCAGAAACCGCCGGAGGAAATTCAGGCCGCCACGGCCCGGGCCGAAGCCATTCCTCAGGAACTTGAAAAAAGTTTTGAACGCTGGGACGAACTGGAACGTCTATGATCACGAACCACGGAATTGCAGGAAAAGCCGTCCCCCTTACGGCAGTAGCCTGTGCTGAAGTGCGGCACTTGGGGCCACGAGGTCAGGTCGCATTTTTAAATCCGTGGTTTTTTTGTGCCCCCGTTGCGGCGATTATGGGTTAATGGTTGGCAGACAGACAGAATATGCCGGTTGACCATTAACGATTGAACTGAAAAGGTTCAAACTATGAAACGGCTCATCAGGAACAAACATGCCAGGCTCATTGCGAAACACATCGCGGGCTGGTTCTGTATCGTCGTCGGCATCATCATGTGCATCACGCCCGGTCAGGGACTGCTGAGCATTCTGCTGGGCATCTACCTGCTGGCCGATGAAGTTCCCCTGTTTGGCAGAATCCGCGACGGGCTCGAACGCCGCTTTCCCAAAGCGACAACCTTTGTCAACCGGCAGAAGCAGAAACTGCACAACAGGTTTCAGAAGGAAAAGCCGGGAACCCCGGCTAAGGACGAATAAATTCCTTTTCCAGCTCTTCGATCGTCCGGCCTTTGGTTTCGGGCAGAAAGAAAAAGTAAAACGGTAATGATACCGCCACGACAGCCGCAAAGATGAAAAAGATGAAATGCGTCGGCATCGTCGCCTGCATCATAGGAAACAACTGGGTAACCAGAGCACTGGTCAGCCAGATAGCGATGCTCGCCACCGAAATCGCCATTCCCCGGATCCGATTCGGAAAAACCTCTGAAATAAAAACAAATTTTACAGGACCGATTGCACAGGCAAATGAAGCAATGAACGCATTTACCGCAATCACAACCGGAATACCCATGTTGTCCCTGAAAAACAGGGTCCCCAGTATCAGATGGGAAATCAGCATGCCGACAGAGCCGATAATCAACAGCTTCCGGCGGCCGAGCAGATCCATAAAAAAGAGCGCAAAAACAGTAGCGCCCATATTGGCGAGACCGATGGTAAGCGAACTGCCCAGTGCCGCACCGGTGGTGAAACCGGCCGCTTCAAAAATCTTCGGCGCATAATAGAGCACAGCGGCAATTCCACAGGCCTCGGCAAAAAAACAGACCAGCATGGAGAGCACCAGCGGCCGACAGAGTCGGGCGGTAAACAGGTCGTAGAGATGAACATCAGACTCCATCCGAATGGCTTCCTGAATCTCTGAAGCCACCTCCTGCCCCCGCTCCGGACCGTTGATCCGCTGTAGAACCGTCAGCCCTTTTTGTACGCGATCATTTTTGATCAGCCAGCGCGGGGTTTCCGGCAGAAAGGCCGTACAGCCCAGAAACAGAATGCCGGGAATGGCTTCCGCCGCAAACATAAACCGCCAGTACTGATCCACCGCAAACCATTTCCATATTCCGGAAAGCGTCGTATCCTCGGCATGACCCTCGGCATAGCCGAAAATTTTCCAGTTCACGAGCAGACAGACCACAATACCGATAGTGATGGTAAACTGATACAACGTCACCAGTCCGCCACGGTATTTTTCCGGTGCCACTTCCGATATATACAGCGGACAGACCATTGTCGCTGCACCAATCCCCATGCCGCCGATAACGCGGGCCAGAATCAGCTGGACCGCACCGCCGGCCAGACCGCTCCACACCGCAGATATAAAAATCAGTACCGATGCGATAATAATCAGCGCTTTCCGGCCGAATTTATCCGCAATAAAACCGGAACAGAATGAACCGATACCACAGCCCAGTAAGGTGCTGCTGACAAAGAAGCCGGTCTGGGTTGGCGTAAATGCAAACAGGTCGGTCACCTCTGAGGTGGTGCCGGATACCACGATCACATCATAACCGAACAGGATGCCTCCCGCTCCCGCCACCAGGCAGATAAACCACAGATACAGTTTCGACCCGGCTTCTTTGACTTCATTCATTTCATTTCCCCTTTACGGCATTCAGCAGCGCTTCAATATTGGCCGGTGGAATGTCCGGAAGAATCGCCTCATGACTGGGCGAAATCACCAGACCGGTCGGAAAGATCGACTTCAGCTCCATCACTTTGGCCGCCACCTCTTCGGGTGTTCCGTTCACCAGCAGATTCTGCGCATCAACCCCGCCGCAGAACGAAACCTTGTCGCCGAACCGGTCCTTCAACCCCTGCGGCTCCATACCGGCGGCCAGCGCCTGGATCGGATGCACCACATCCACACCGCTTTCAATCAGATCCGGAATAATATCCGCAACCGCACCGCACGAATGGTAAATAACTTTCAGACCATACGACTTGGCCTGTTCAATCAGCCGAACATTACTCGGAGTTACAAACTCATGCAGCAGTTCCGGCGAAACCATCAGCCCCTGCTGGCTGCCCATATCATTACCGATCAGCACCGCGTGGATTTTATCGGCCACCGCTTCATAGAAAATCTTATTCGCTTCCAGGTAGAAATCGGTGCAGCGGTTAATGACTGCATGGTACATCTCCGGCGAATCGTACATCATCATCATCGCCTCCTCCATACCGAACGCCGCGTTGGTATCCTGAAAATGCGATGACCAGAGAATCGCCATCCGTGCACGGTCCTGCGGAAGCTCATCCACCAATTTCCGGCAGAGATCCGGATCTATATATTTCGACGGATCCGGCCAGTCGAAATCGTCCACGCGCGCCGGGTCCTCCACCCCTTTGAAAAATCCGGTCTCACCCAGTGTACGCTCTTCATTTCCGACTTTTCCATGGTTGGAAAAATCGAGTGCCATATGGATGGCATCGGCCGTCGGCGAATGATACGGCATCTCCAGCGTCACGACATCGTCGTCCAGCTTCAGGCTCATCTCCGTGATACTGCCGACGCCGAAATAGCTGAACAGCCCCTCAAGTGCCGCCTCGGTCGGCTGCCCCATCCAGCTCGCCGGACGGTCAACGGGTTTACGTTCAATAGTATTAATAAATCGTTCAATATGATCCATCTGATTTCCCTTTCCCCTGGTTGTTCAAGTTAACGCATGATGCGGAACACAAACGCGTGCTCGCACGGTTTCCTTTTCGGAAGCCGGATATCCAGCGAAAACGTCTTCCGCTCCCATTTCAGTCCGCCCCGGTGCCCGATCAGTTCCACACCCTTGATTTCGGTGTTGTAAAATGCACGCCCGAAAGTCTCGATCGAAAGCGTTCCTGACGCCGGCCATCCGAATGCAATGGCATACAGCTGCCCGTCGCGCTCCGTAAACCGGATATCCTGCTCCGTAAAGCCATCGAAATGCCGGTCCGCCAAATGGCCCACCTTGGTTTCTGTCGGCCCCTCCCCGTAATAAATCCACGGTCGGCTCTCATAAATGGCTTCACCGTTCAGTTTCAGCCACGCGCCCATTTCCCGCAGAATCCGCCGCTGCTCTGCCGGAATTGATCCATCCGGATGCGGCGCAATATTCAGCAGCAGACATCCGTTTTTACTGACGATATCCACCAGATCATGAATCAGCCGGTCGGTGCTGTAATATTCAATATCCCGCGACCACGACCATGTTCCCGGGGAAATAGAGGTGTCGGTCAGCCACGGTTCCGGATAAATCTCAGGCATACGGGAACGCTCCAGATCAACGGTGCCGACGCCCAGCGGGAAATCGGGGCGTTTAAAGGTCAGCACAAACTCCTGCTCGCGTGCATCGGCTTTGTTGTATGCAAAAGCGAGCATCTCCTGACGGATGTTCTCTGAAAGAATCCGGACGCGGTTATCAAACCAGAGCAGATCCGGGGAATACCCCTCGACCACTTCCTTCACCTTTTCCAGCCACACCTGTTCCCACTCGGGATACGGCAACGGCAACGCGCCGTTCGATCTGCCCTTTGCTTTTTTCAGCTGCTGTGCGGTTTCCGGCACTTTCGGTCCGTAGAGCGAAGCATTCGCCGGATCGGCGCAATCGGTACCTTTCTGCCAGGTCGGAAACCAGCCCCACAGCCACGAATGATGCAGACTCACCACATATTTCAGGCCGCGCTTGCGAACCGCCTTTTCCAGTTCACCCACGACATCACGTTTCGGCCCCATATCAACCGCATTCCACGGATTGACCTTCGAAGCCCACATGGAAAAACCATCAGCATGTTCACCCGCCGGACCGCCGAACCGGGCACCGGCTTCCACCATCAGCTCCGCCCATTCGTCAGCATCGAACTTTTCGCCGGTGAACATGGGCACAAAATCCTTATAGCCGAATTCATCCAGCGGCCCGTAATGCTCTTCATGAAAACGACGGTTGGGATGACCGGCCTTATACATATTCCGACCATACCAGTCGCTGTTCCCCGGAGCTCCCGGAACCGAATAAACTCCCCAGTGCGCATAAATGCCGAATTTTGCATCCTGAAACCATTCCGGACATTCATACTGCCGCAGTGAATCCCACGTCGGCTCAAATTTTTCAGCACCGGCCGTCAAAGCCAGACCTGCCAGAGCAAGTCCCACAAATACCCTCATTCAACTTCTCCATAAAAAACAGGCGGGCCGGTCGGCCCACCACTGATTAATTAACGGAAAAGTGTCCGGCAATTTGCGGCTTTTGTCTATATCCGCTACTGTTGCGGTTATGTCCGATTCTGTCAGAACCGTTCACTCAGGATCCGGATCATGGCTCTTTCGGCCTGGACGAATTTATACGTCGATCCCAAAATATTCGACCGCGTTGTTATAACAGATATTTTCCACCATCTGCCCCAGCAGCTCCATATCCGCCGGGATCTCCCCGTTTTCCACATCGCTTCCGAGCAGGTTGCAGAGAATACGCCGGAAATATTCATGACGCGGATACGACAGGAAACTGCGTGAATCCGTCAGCATGCCGACAAAACGGCTCAGCAGCCCCAGCAGCGACAGTGCATTCATCTGCTTTTCCATCCCGTCTTTCTGATCCAGGAACCACCATCCGGAACCGAACTGCATTTTGCCCGGAACCGAACCGTCCTGATAATTCCCGATCATGGTGGCGAACAGCTCATTATCGGCCGGATTAATGTTATACAGAATGGTCCGGGCCAGCTGATCGGAAGCATCAAGCCGGTCCAGCAGACGAATCAGCCCCGGCCCCTGGCGGTAGTCTGCAATCGAGTCAAAACCGGTATCCGGACCCAGCGCATTGAACAGCCGCGTATTGTTATTACGGAACACGCCCACATGGAACTGCTGTGCCCAGCCGCGTGCATGGTGCATTTTCGCCACTTCATATAAAAACACCGCCAGAAACTGATCCTGCTCACCCTGTGTCGCCGGACCTCCGGTCATCACCTTGTTAAAAATCGTATCGAGCTCCGCCCCCGTTGCATCGGCATCCGGCACATAATCCAGTCCGTGATCCGAAAGGCGGCAGCCCACTGAATGGAAATAAGCATGGCGCTTATCAATCGCCGCAACCAGATCCTCAAAACCGTTAATCTCCTGATCCGCCGCTTTTTCCAGTGTCTGAATATATGCTTTATACGCTTCGGGGTCCGCCAGTTTGGCGGCTTTATCCGGCCGGAATGTCGGCAGCATTCGGATCTCAAAACCATCGGCCGCCACCTGTTTATGATAATCCAGGTTATCCACCGGATCATCCGTCGTGCAGACCACCTTAACCTTCATTTTACGCATCAGATTACGCGCGCTGAATTCCGGCGTCTGCAGCTTGGCCGTGCACTCTTCATAAATCGCATCCGCCGTCGCCGGGCTCAGCAGCGTATCAATGTCAAAATAACGCCGCAGCTCAAGATGCGTCCAGTGATAGAGCGGATTACGCAGCGTATGCGGCACCGTCGCCGCCCAGGCATCGAATTTTTCCTTCCACGATGAATCACCCGTGCAGTATTTTTCCTTCACTCCGTTCGACCGCATGGCCCGCCATTTGTAATGGTCGCCGCCCAGCCAGATTTCCGCCAGGTTTTCATACTGCTTATCCTCCGCCACCTCCTGCGGCGGCAGGTGGCAGTGATAATCATAAATCGGCATATCTTTTGCATGATCGTGATACAGCTTAATTGCCGTCTTCGTTCTGAGGAGAAAATCCTCGTCCATGAATTTTTTCATCGTCTACTCCTTAAATTTGTCCTTAAACGCCCAGAGCCCCAGTGCCGGATTGGAAATATAATAGATCTCTTCCCCGTCCGGCAGAATGTTCCAGCCGTCCTTAAGAACAGCGGGATCATACCGCCCGGCCATTTCTTCATAGGATACCGCATCAAATCCGACCGACCGTACTTCATCGAGCGTCACATCCCGGCCCGGGCAATACGTAATATGAAAACGCCCCTCCGACGAACCATGAATCAGATGCGCTGCCGCCCCCAGATTGGACCGCAGTTCTTCATCCTCTTCCACATGCTTCAGCGTCGCCGGTGTACCGCAATAGCCGAACTTCCGAATCAGTTTATCAATCGTCGGATCCTCGCCGAATTCCTTCAGCGCCGGTGCCAGTACAATGAGTTCACCGCCGTCCGCAATCGCCATGCGCGTGCGGTAAACCGACTTATTCCCCAGCCAGGTACTTTGAAATTCGTGCGGATCGAGATAGACCACCACTTTCTTCGGCTCGCGATCCAGCAGCGTGATGTTCACCGCACGCGCCAGTTTGCAGGCCTCCTCGAAAACAGCCGCATCCCGACCGGCATAAAATCCGCGCATATGCATTTCGCCGGTATCATAATTCTGCTCCATCACCGTCAGAATATAGGTGATCGGAAGATCCGACAGATACGTATCCACCGCATGATTAAACAGCCGGCGCACCGGCGAATCCGTCTGTCCCAGAATATGTTCAATACCGGCCACCGCACCGAGAAAGTGCGACTTATTAATGATATCTGAACCGCCGGCCCCCACCACGATATTTTTCGTGTAGTTGGCCATACCCACGACCTCATGCGGCACCACCTGACCGACCGAAAGAATCAGATCATAACCGTCAAACAGCATCCGGTTGACTTCAACCCCAACGGTATAATTCACCTTTCCAGCGGACAGTTCTGCAAGCATATCGCCGGAAATTTCGCCTTTGCGCACCACGTCATTCCGCCAGTCGTGCACCCGGAACCGGTCCAGAGGAATTTTATCCCCGAACATCATCCGCAGCTGCGCATCCGTCATCGGATTATGCGTCCCGAGCGTGGGCAGAATATCCACCTCCACCCCGTCAGCGGTCAGCTGTTCATAAACCATTTCCGTAATCGGACCGGCCATGGAATTCAGCCGCGTATGATCCGGCGGCAGAATAAGAACGCGCTTCAGAACCCCGGTATGTTCCAGACATTGCGAAACCAGTTCACGGAGCTCTTCACCGGAAATGGAAACCTGCTCGCCGAATCTGCCGATCATAACAACTCCCGTTTGTTGACGGAGTATCCGGCGCTGTACCCGGTTTCCCGGTACAACGCCGGAAATTTCACTTACACGATATAAGTGGACGCAGACGTATCGCCGCCGCGTCCGGTCCAGTTGGTGTGGAAGAATTCCCCGCGCGGCTTATCGAGGCGTTCATAGGTATGTGCACCGAAATAGTCGCGCTGCGCCTGCAGCAGATTCGCCGGAAGCCGCGCCGAACGATAGCCGTCAAAATAGGCCAGCGCCGCACTGATCGCCGGCATCGGAATACCCAGCTCAGCGGATTTCATAACCACCCGCCGCCACGATGCCTGCGCATTTTCAACCGCGTCTTTAAAGAACGGATCCAGCAGCAGATTCACGAGATCCGGATTGGCATCGAACGCTTCCTTGATTTTTCCAAGGAAGACCGAACGGATAATACAGCCGCCGCGCCACATCAGTGCAATCTCACCGTTGTTTAATGTCCACCCATACTCTTCCGCCGCTGCACGCATGAGCTGATATCCCTGAGCATACGAAACAATCTTGGAAGCATAGAGCGCCTGTTTGAGATCCTCAATCATCGCCGCTTTATCCCCTTCGAACACCGTATCCGGACCGTTCAGCACCTTCGAGGCAGCCACACGCTCCTCTTTCAGCGCCGAAAGACAACGTGCAAAAACCGCTTCGCCGATCAGCGTCAGCGGCTGACCGAAGTCCAGCGCCGAAACCGCTGTCCATTTTCCGGTCCCTTTCTGCCCGGCGGTATCGAGAATCGAGTCGATCACCGCTTCGCCTTCTTCGGTTTTATAGCCGAGAATATCGCGGGTGATTTCAATCAGATACGAATCCAGCTCACTCTCATTCCACGCTTTAAAGACATCGTGCATCTCTTCGTTACTGAGGCCGAGTCCCTCTTTCATCATCTGGTAGGTTTCGCAGATCATCTGCATGTCGCCGTATTCGATCCCGTTGTGCACCATCTTAACAAAATGGCCGGCACCGTCGGAGCCCACCCATTCGCAGCAGGGTTCTCCGGTCTCCGTATGGGCGGAAATTTTCTGAAAAATCGGTTTAACCGATGCCCACGCCGCTTCGGAACCACCGGGCATAATGGACGGGCCGAGCAGTGCCCCTTCTTCCCCGCCGGAAACCCCGGTGCCGATGTAGAGCAGCCCTTTGCTTTCCACATATTCCGTCCGGCGGATCGTATCCGGATAATGGCTGTTTCCGCCATCGATGATAATATCGCCTTCTTCAAGATGCGGCAGAACCTGCTCAATCAGCGCATCCACCGCCGCACCGGCTTTCACCAGCATCATCACTTTACGCGGACGCTCCAGACTGGCACAGAACTCTTCGATGCTCTTGCATCCGATAAAGTTTTTTCCGGCTCCGCGACCTTCAATAAATTTATCCACTTTTTCCACCGTGCGGTTGAAAACCGCCACGGTGAACCCCTTGCTCTCCATGTTGAGAACAAGATTCTCGCCCATCACTGCCAGGCCGATCAGGCCGATATCTGCTTTTGCCATTTTATGTCTCTCCATTTTAAAATTAACGTTTAACCCGGGCATTGCCCTCCCAGATGCTCCAGAGCTGATCTTCATCAGCCGGTTGCGCGTAATCGGTGAGCATAGTAGCGGCGAGTGCGCCGCTTGCCCAACCGAACCGCGCACATTTTTTCACATCCCAGCCTTTCAGAATACCATAGAGCAGCCCGCCCACAAAACCGTCGCCGCCGCCGATCCGGTCCAGCACACCGATCTCCCGCGGCCGGATGATTTCCCAGTCGCTGGAATCCGTAACCAGCGCCCCCCACATATGGGCGTTGGCCGAAAGCACTTCACGCAGGGTCGTGGCAAAATACTTCGCATTCGGATAGGCCTGTTGCACGCGGCCGATCATCTCCTTAAACCCGTCGATCTTGGAATCCAGTCCCGCGCCGCCCGCTTCCGGACCCTCAATACCCAGACACAGCTGAAAATCCTCTTCGTTACCGATCAGAATATCGCTGGCATCGGCAATTTCGTGAAAGGCGCTGCGCAGCTCCTCTTCACGCCCTTTCCAGAAGCTGGCCCGGTAATTGAGATCAAACGAAATTCTTGATCCGTGCGCTTTGGCCGCACGCGCCACATCCAGACAGAACCGACTGGTCTTGGGCGACAGCGCGGCAATCAGACCGGAAAGGTGAACAATCTCCACGCCTTCTTGCCCGAATATCCGGTCGAGATCAAAATCAGCAGCACTCAGCTCCCGGCCGACTTCGCCGGCGCGGTCGTTCTGCACACGAGGCCCGCGCGATCCCCACCCGCTGTCGGCCATATTGATCTGATGACGGAATCCCCACGGATTGTCCTGCTCAAATTCAGGCCCCTCAAAATCCATCCGCCGGCTTTTCAGATTATCCTTAATGAAATGCGCCACCGGACTCCCCTTTACGAAAGCCGTCAGCACCTTTACCGGCAGACCGAGATAGGACGAAATGCTGGCCACATTGCTCTCCGCACTGGTCGCCTGCATCTTAAAGGTATCGCTGCAATGGAACGGCTGCGAATCCACCGGCGTGAGCCGGATTCCCATACTGGTAGGCACCAAAAGGGCATATTTTTTAAATCCGTTCTCGGTCATTTTTTATCCTCCATCGGTTATTTCACAATCAACAGGTTATTAACAGCCTTTCCAGAACCCGGAAAAGTGCCGGCCCGCCCAAGACCCTTAAATGCACCTCAATGGTTTGAGAAAATGCTTTTACGTATGTTTTTACAAGAAAAAATATTGCATTTTAACGGTGATCTCCCGATATTCCCGCGAACTTACCAACGGCCCTAATCCGGCACGGAACTACTTATTTAATACCCCTCCGATACAGGGGTTTCCGGGGAAATACGACATAATTGACTACAAGTTATTCACAAGGGGAAAACCATGAGCGAAATCTATAACCAGAACTGGAACCGCGAGCGTGTCCGCGCCGGCATGCGCTGGTTCGGACCGGATGATGCCGTAACCATCCGCAACATCCAGCAGACGCCCGGCGTCACGAATATCATCACCGCACTGCACCACATTCCGGCCGGCGAAATATGGACGGAAAAGGAGATCGCCCGACGCAAAATTGAGGTGGAATTCCAGCCCATGGAAAACGAGCCGGACCTGGAGGGCATGCCGCTCTACCAATGGTACCAGACCAACGGAAAACGCACCGGTCTGGTCTGGGATACTGCCGAAAGTCTGGTCTTCACCGAAGACATCAAAAACGGCAGCCCGAATCGTGACGAACATATCCGGAAATACAAAATCAGCCTGCAGAATCTCGGGCGATTCGGCGTTCAGAACGTCGTCGGAAATTTTATGCTCGTGGCCGACTGGACCCGCACCGGGACCGCTCGGCTGGCCGACGGATCCAAAACACTCAAATACATCCATGCCGCATTTGCGGCATTCGATATTTTTCTGCTCAAACGCCACAATTCTGAACAGGAATATATTGCCGATGGATCATTTTCCGCCGAAGAGGTGAAGGAGGCCCGGAAATATTTTGAGACCTATCTGGCCGATTCTCCGGAACGCCGGAAAGAACTGATCGATATGATTACCGCCGGGCTGCCCGGTGCTCAGGAGGGATTCACGCTCGATGACTTCCGCGCGGCAGTGGCAAAATATGAAGGGATGTCGCTGGATACACTGCGGCAGCATATCGCTCATTTTCTCGATGCCGTCGTTCCTGTGGCTTCCGCCGCCGGGGTCCGGCTCTGCTGTCACGCAGACGACCCGGCTTTTTCGCCGTTTCTCGGAACTCCGCGCGCAGTGGGCGGAGTGGAGGGGTATAAGTTTCTGCTGGATCACGGCTGCGGCGTAAACCTCTGCATCGGCTCGCTGATGGCCAATGAAACCAACCGCGACATCACCACCGTCATTCGCGAAATCGCTGAATACGGACAGATGAAAGGCCTGAGCATCGACGAAATCTTTCCGCATATTCACCTCCGCCCCATCGAAACCGATGGAAAAAACTTCCGGGAAGGCCATCATGCCGAACACCGCGAGGAACTCGCCAAAGTAGTACATACCTTCGTCGATCTCGGCTGGCAGGGCGTTTTCCGGCCCGACCATGCCCCGCAACCCGATCACGGTTTCGGCCGCACCGGCTACGACGCCATCGGCCGCGGCTACGGAGCACAATTGCTGCTGGGTCTGTTTGAAATGGCGGAAATTATCAAAACCACCCGCTTCCGTGCTGTGGAAGCCGCCATTCAGGCCAGCGGTGGTAATATGGCAAAAAAGGAAGAGGCTTTTGCAGCCGCACGGAAAGCCGAAGCCGACAAAATCAGCCGCAAAATCGCCTTTATCAAAGTTCCCTTTGTCTACGGCGAACAGGGGGTCATGGCCAAACTGGATTGATTCATTCAGCGGTCGTCCCGCCGGAACTTCGTCCCTTGCAGCTGCCCCTCTTTTCAGGAACGGCTCTGACGGGATATTCATTCCGGTCCGTCAGCCTTCGCCGGCCGGACCGGGATGCAGCATACCGGAAGGGAAAACGGACTATCCATTTCCCAGGGCTTTTTCTACGGCTCCAAGCAGATCATCCAGCTCAACCGGTTTATAAAGCACATCGCACGCCCCGAACTTTTTCGCCATCGGCAGAAAATCCATCGGCATCGCATGCATCCCCCCGGAAATCGCAATCACCGGAATATCCGCCTCCTTACCCCGAATCGCCATAACCACCTCAAGACCATCGGTTTCCGGCATCATGATATCGGTAATCACGAGATCAACCGGAGACTCTTCAACCAGTCGCAATCCCTGCCGGCCGTCGGCCGCCACAATCACATCATACCCTTTACCGCACAGAAAACGCTTAAAGACACTGCGGATCGTTTCATCATCGTCAATTATCAATATACGAGCCATAACCACTCCCCTTCATGTGGAAACCGGATTTGACTAAACAGCGGCTTATTCATCAAGCATTTCCCGCACGGTTTGCAACAACAGCATACTGCCCACCGGTTTTTCCAGATACCGGAAACGGTTTTTCTTGACCATTTCATGCATTGCGGAATCGTGGGAATAACCACTGCAGATCAGTACGGCCAGCGCCTCATCCGACTTCCGCAACTCCTGCGCAAGCTCCAGCCCCACCCCGTCCGGAAGCACCATATCAGCCATCAGAAGGTCGAAATGCGATTCAACCATCGCCTCTTTCGCCGAAGTCACATCGGCCGCCGGATGTACATCATACCCGGCATCTCTCAGCATCCGACACGAAAGGTCCCGCACAACGGCATCGTCTTCAAGCACCAGAATCCGCTCGCCATGCCCCTCCAGCGAACGCTCATCCGGCAAACGGCGCTCATGACGGGACAGATCGTCCGCCTCAGCACAAACCGGAAGATAAACGCTGAATACCGCCCCTTCTCCCACAATGCTGTCCACCTCAATCCTCCCGCCATGCTGCTGAACAATCCCATAAACCACGGAAAGCCCCAGCCCGGTTCCCTCCCCAACCTGCTTGGTGGTAAAAAAAGGTTCGAACAGATGCTGCCGCACCTCTTCGCGAATGCCGTGCCCGCTGTCCGAAACCTCAAGACAGACATACCCCTCCTGATGACCGGACGCCGCCTCTCCGGCATCCGGCAAAACATTATATGTACGAACCTGCAGACGACCACCCTCGGGCATCGCGTCGCGCGCATTGATAAACAGATTCAGAAGAATCTGCTCAATCTGGCTCTGATCGGCGCGCACCGTTTTCACCCCCTCCTCAAGATCGAAAACAAATTCAATATGTTCACCGATCAGCCGCCGCATCATCTTTTCATTCTGAAGCACAATCCCGTTCAGATTCTGAATCGTGTACTCCACGTTATGCTTCCGGCTCAGCGTCAGCAATTGACGGGTAAGCTCTCCGGCCCGGCGGGCCGCCGCCCGGATCTCCGCCACATCGTCATACTGCGCCGATCCCTCTTCCAACTCGCTCATCAATATGCCGCTGAAGCCCAGAATCGACTGCAGAATATTATTAAAATCGTGCGCAACCCCGCCGGCAAGCCGGCCCACCGCATCCATCTTCTGCGCCTGTCGAACATGCTGCTCCAGCTCCACCTGATCGCTCACATCACGGATCGAAACCACATAATGTTCAATTTTCCCTTCCGGATTCTTCACCGGAGAGATCGCCGACTCCGCAGTATACAGCGAACCATCCTTATGCCGGTTTACAATCCGTCCGTTCCACGGACTGCCCGACTCAATCGTTTTCCAGATATTGGAATAAAACATATCATCGTGCTTCCCGCTCTTGATGATCGCCAGGTTCTTGCCGATCGCTTCATTCCGCGCAAATCCCGTCACCGCCTCAAACGCCGGATTCACATACTGAATAAAGCCCTTCAGATCCATAATCACAATGGCTTCAGCCGACTGATTAATCGCCGTGGTCAGACGCGCCCGCTCCTCTTCCAGCAGCTTGCGCCTCGTGATATCCTGATAGGCCCCCAGCACCCCGATCACCTGCCCGTCCACATCCCGGATCGGCACCTTGCTCGTACTCACCCAATATTGCGTCCCATCCGGACGGGTCTGCGATTCTTCATAATTAATCCGCTCAAGCTCAAGCTCCATCACCTCGCGGTCATCCTGCTGATACCTCTCCGCATCCGTCTCAGCCCAGCCCATCTCAAAATCGGATTTTCCCACCAGATCATCCGGACTCGCAAATCCCGCATCGGAGGCAAAGGCACTGTTACAGCCCATATAAATACAATTCCGGTCCTTCCAGAAAACACGCGCAGGAATCGTGTCTATAATACGCCGCTGAAACAGCCGCGACTCCTCCAGCTCCCGCTCCGCCCGGATACGTTCCGTGGCATCACGCGCAATACCATGAATCTCCTTAAGCCGCCCCGCCTCATCCCGGATCACCGTTGTAACGATTTCCAGAACAATGTTCGACCCATTGCGATGCGCCATCTCAAAATAGAAACTTCCCGGCTCCCCACAGCCCTCAAACCGCCGCTGCAACCGCCCGGCCATCTCCTCCCGGCATTCCGGCGCCGCCAGATCCATAATATTCTTCCCGATCAGCTCATCAACCGGGAACCCGGTCACCTCCTCTGCCGCCGTGTTGAGATAGGTATAATTCCCCTCCGCATCTGTTGTGAAAATAATGTCATTCGTATTGTCAAAAATATGCTGCAGCTGCCGCTGCGCCTTCCGCACCGCCTCCTCCGCAATACGGCGTGCCGACACATCCGTGATCACCACCCCCAGATACCCCGGCTTCGGCACAAAAATCCATACCGAAAGATATCGCTCAATCGCCGCCAGCCGATTCTCATACGAGGACGCCCGGCCCGTCATCGCCACCTTCGCCAACACATCAATCCAATACGTTTCAACAGGATGAAAAGCCTCTTTCAGCGACCGGCCGATCAATGCCAGCCGGTCCCGGCCCGCCATTCTGCTCGCAGATTCATTCAGCTGAGAAAAGCGGAAATCCTTCGGCGTACCGCCCGACGAATAGATCACCTCAAAAAGCACAAACCCCGTCGTCATGTTCTCAAACAGGTTCCGGTAATCCTGCTCACTCGCCGTCAGCGCCGCCACCATCTGCCGATAGGGCGTCACATCCCAGTTCATGCCCACCACTCGCCTCGGTTTTCCCTCTTTGTCATATTCAACCTGCGCCAGCCCCCGCACATGCTTCACCTGCAGCCGCTCCGTTACCACCCGGAACTCCGCTTCAAACGTCGCATGCTCCTGCACCGCATAGTTGAACTCTTCCCGCGTCTTCTCCAGATCATCCGGATGCACCGAACGCTCCCACGAATGAAACTTTCCGTCAAATCCCGAACGATCCACCCCGAAAATCTCAAACATCTGGTCATCCCAGATCAGATTATCCGTCTCGAACTCATATTCCCAGATCCCCACCTTTCCCGCCTGCGTAGCCAGCCGCAGCCGCTCATTCGTACGCTTCAGAGCAAGCTCCGCCTCCTTCCGCTCCGTAATATCCCGACCGACGCCGATAATCGCCCGCACCTGACCGCGCTCATCCAGAATCGCCGTATCCTGCCACGACAGCCAACGCCACCCCAGCCGCGTCATCGCCCGCTGCTCCATATAAGCCTGATACGGCGGATCAAAAATCTTACGGAACGCCTCTTCCGTATGCCGCCGGTCCTCCTCATGCACCAACGGCATAAACTTCCTGCCCAGCAACTCCGCCTCAGATGCTCCGAACAACTCACAATACGACGGACTCACATAAAGCAGCGCCCCATCCACATCCACCTTAACCACCAGATCCGACTGATTCTCCACCAGCATCCGGTAACGCGCCTCACTCGCCACCAACCGCTCCGTCCGCCGCTTCACCTCACGCCGCAGCCACCAGCTCAACACCAGAAAAAGCAACGCCGAAACCACCATTCCCCAGAATAGCCCCCTCACCCAGAACGGCACCTCCAGGCGCCACGGACGCTCCGCACCAAACCAATAATCAAAACGCCAGAAATAATACGAATTCCTATCCCTCTTCCACCTCGTCAGAACAGCATCAATATCCGCCAGCACATCCGCATGAAACCCCTTCTTTACCGCAAAATGAATCGGCGCCGGCGAAAACTGAATGGCCGTACCCACCACATGATTTCTACGCCCGAAACGCAGCGCGTAATGATTCGGAACCACCCCCGCATCAAGCTTCCCCGCAGACAGCGCCTCAAAAATCTCCCGATGCGAATCATACGCCTCAAACGTACAATCAATTCCGAAAGCCCGCACCAGCTGCATAAAATTCTTCCCGTGTATCCCCGCCCGCAGCACGCCCACATGAGCCCCACGCAAATCCAGCACACCCTCAATCCCGGACGCCTCGTTCACACATACCTGACTCCAGACCTCCAGCACCGGCGTCTCACAGAAATCCATCACCTCCGAACGCTCCACCGTATATGTCACGCTCATCATCAGATCCAGATCCCCACTCTGCAGCAGCTCAAGTCCCTCCGCCCACGTAACCGGCACAAACTCCGGCACCCACCGCCCGCGTATTTTTGAAATCTCCCGAAGCAGATCCGGATTAAACCCCTGCGCCACCCCCTCCTCATCAACAAAGTTCAACGGCTCCATGTCAAACACGCCCACACGCACCGTACGCACCTCATCTGCCGCCATCACGGAAAACGCGCACAACAGCAGAACCCCCACCCAGCATTTAAAACAACGAACCATCAGCCAACACCCCCGTATTCAGAAAATATGAAAAAGAATAGAGAATCGCCCGCCATAAAACAACCCGCACCCCGCCCCAAACACTCGACACCCGCCCGCCATTCCGCTAACCTCCTCCCATGCTGCCCCAATGGATCATCGAAAAGAAACGCGACGGCTCGGAACTCGACACCCCCGAAATCCGTGAATTCATCGAAGGCTACACCAAAGGCGACATCCCCGACTACCAGATGGCCGCCCTCGCCATGGCCATCTACTTCAACGGAATGACCCCCCGCGAAACCGCCGACCTCACCCTCGCCATGATGCACTCCGGAAACGTCATCAACCCCGCTTCCATCCCCGGAACCAAAGTCGACAAACACTCCACCGGCGGCATCGGCGACAAAATATCCATCCCCCTCGCCCCCCTCGTCGCCACCTCCGGCGCCACCGTCCCCATGATCTCCGGCCGCGGACTCGGCATCACCGGCGGAACCCTCGACAAACTCGAAGCCATCCCCGGCTACCGCACCGACCTCACCCAGACCGAATTTCTCCAAACCCTGAAAACCTGCCGCTGCTCCATGATCGGCCAAACCCCCGAAATCGCACCCGCCGACAAAAAACTCTACGCCCTGCGCGACGTCACCGCCACCGTTCCCTCCATCCCCCTCATCGTCTCCTCCATCATGTCCAAAAAACTCGCCGAAGGTATCGACGCCCTCGTCCTCGACGTCAAATGCGGCAACGGCGCCTTCATGAAAAATATCAACGATGCCCGCGCCCTCGCCCAAGCCCTCGTCGACACCGGCAAAGCCATGGGCAAAAAAATCACCGCCCTCATCACCGACATGAACCAGCCCCTCGGCCGCAACGTCGGCAACGCCCTCGAAATCCGCGAATCCCTCGAAATCCTCAACGGAAAAGGCCCCGAAGACACCCGAACCCTCACCCTCACCCTCGCCGAACACATGCTCCGCTTAGCCGGCATCACCGATCCCGGAATACGTCAGAATCTGGAAAACGGCCAGGCAATGGCCAGATTCAAACAAATGGTAACCCTCCACGGCGGCGATCTCTCCACAGCACTTCCAACCGCCGGAAAACAGATCGAACTCCCCGCCCCCCGATCCGGCTATATCTCCAAATGCGACGCCGAAGCCATCGGCCGCGCCGCCCTCCTCCTCGGCGCCGGACGCACCAAAACCACCGACTCCATCGACCCCGCCGTCGGCATTTCCAACCTCCGGAAAATCGGCGAACCCATCGAAAAAGGCCAACCCCTCTGTACCATCCACTCCAACAGCCGCGAAAATCCCGAACCGCTTTTTCAACTCCTGGAAACCGCCTTCGGCATTTCCCCCTCCCCCCGAATCCCCCCACCCCTCATCCTCGAAACCATCACCGCACAAAACTAATCGGATTTTATCTAAGAAACGCAGAATTACAAAGAACAGCATGCTTTATAATTTGAAATTTGCGCTCCCATCAGGCACAGTCTCAAACGTGCTCATGCACTCCACATTCAAAGCACCCGACCGCAAGACCAAGGGCGGCAGCATGCCCACATCCCGCCGCACACTTCCCACCAACCCCGTTATAGCAAATCCAACGGGCTCTTCACCTGATCCAGATCCTTATTCATCACATGCGTATAAATTTCCGTTGTTTTAACATCCGCATGCCCCATCAGCTCCTGCACCATCCGGATATTCGTCCCATTTTCCAACAGATGCGTCGCAAACGAATGCCGCAACGTATGACAGCCCGCACGTTTCCGGATACCACACCGCTCCACCGCCACCTTAACCGCACGCTGCAGCCCCGACTCCTTTACATGATGCCGCATTTCCCGTCCACTTCGCGGATCCCTCGACCGCTTCTTCGACGGAAAAACATACTGCCAGCCCGGCTCACGACACGCATTCGGATACTTCCGAGCCAACCCCTCCGGAATATAAACCTCTCCGAAACCCTCCGCCAGATCCCGCTCATGCAACCGCAAAACCCGATCAATCTGATGCCCCAGTGCCGGCACCACCGACTTCGGCAGCACCACCGTCCGATCCTTATTCCCCTTGCCGCCCCGGACAAAAACCTGCCCCTGCCCGAAATCCACGTCCTGAACCCGTAACCGGATACACTCCATCAACCGCAACCCGCAGCCATACAACAACTGAGCCATCAACTGATGCGTCCCCGACAGCTCCAACAAAAGCTCACGCGCCTCCTCCTGAGTCAGAACCGTCGGCGGCCGACGCTCCCGACGCCCCCGCGTCGGCGCAATCTCACCCAGCTCCATATCCAGCACCTCGCGGTATAAAAAAACAATCGCATTCAACGCCTGACGCTGCGTTGAAGCGGAAACGCCCTCCTTCACCGCCAAATAACTCAGAAAACGTTCAATCTCAGCAGCTCCCATATCCCGTGGATGCCGCTTCATCTCATAAAAACGCAAATACCGCCGAATCCAGCTGCAATACGTCTGCTCCGTACGAATCGCATAATGATGAAATCGCAAAACCTCCTTCACCTGCTCCATCAACTTTAATTTTGGATCCGGACGAAACCGCGCACTGCCGCTCATACAACCCCCCAATATCTGATATCACCTATTTTTACCCATCTATATTGCATATTAGACAAACAACTTTTACTTTTTTTGTCTTTATATATTCAATATTACGTTATTCAATAAATGCAAGTAAGACACAAGGTCATATCACCCCAAATAAAGAGAACCCGAACCAACTGTTCGATTAAATTATTTCTCCATCCATGTTTCCATAAGCCAGGCCCTCACCCTCGTAGCCATCATCCAAGCGTTCGCAGTCATGAATCTCAAACATATCAATCGCGGTGTTCACAACCGCTTCGAGCTTCCTAACCTCTCCTCGCAAAAACTCATAAGCAGCATCTTTGTTTGGGAATTGGCGTGCGGTTCCTTCGATTACAACCTGCACTCTCTCTTCATCTCTCCGCTTAATTTCAACCATTGTTTTCTCCGTTTAAAACCAACTGCTAACCAGCGAATCGAAATCAACGCTATTCGCCGCGCGTCTCATTCGTAACGTTGGGGAAATTAGACATGAACAAACTTCACAGATTCGCCAGCGTAATCGACACAACGTTGTTTAAGCCTCTCAAGGGTGTAGTTCATCCCGAAGATGCACTTTCCGCGTTTGTGCGGTTGGGATTGATCCGTTTCAAAAGAGAAGAGTCCGTCGTCTTGCTTTTTAATTTTTACCGTCATTGTTTTGTCTCCATTTTAGTTAAAAAATACCCAGCAGTGGTTTGAGCCTATCGCGACAACGCCCGCAAATCCGGTCAACGTCGTTTCCGCTCAGGCTCACCCATAACGTTCGAAAAAAGGAAACCCCATGACATTCAAACTCGGTTCAGAAATAAAATTCACAGCGGTTAACGAAAAAAGCGAACGTCTTGACTGCATTGCCAAAATCATTGGAATCACATCCGTCTGTATTGAAACCAAGGTTATTGAACCATTAGACAAATTCACGAATCCCCCTGAGTTTGACATGATTCCTGACCTGATTGAGGAAGAGAAAGAGGGATTACAGTACAAGGGCGAGATAGACGGTGCAGTAATGATTCCCGCGTTTCTCTGGAAATAATCGCAAGTTCACTCGTTCCGTCTTCGTACCAAATTCTAAACATTTCTTTATTCTCCAATAATTAATAAATATTCGAACCAGTGGCGTCAGCCTACGCCGACCAACGCCCGTTTTTAATTTCAACCATCTTCCCGGCGCGGCTGCGCCAGAACGTTGGGCTGATCTAATCGACAACAGTCATTATGGATCAAATTAAAAAACATTTGAACGTCACCAGACAAAGCCGAATCTGTGATATTTGTTGCAACGCACCACCCTGAATTTATAAGTGAAATGCCAATCCTGAATCTATTTCCGTTTGTTGAAAACGTGTAGCACCGCTGCCCTGAATTGTCGTACACATCAAAAGAATCATTAATCCTCGTTATGTGTTGAAATCTTTCGCTTGCTTGCCTTGCTAAGTCGTTAATTGTCATCATATCCTCCGTTAAAGCCCAACCAGGGGCTTGAGTTTACCCGGACGACGCCGGTTTTAAATTTCACCTTTATTCGCCGGGCAACTCAGCCCGGACGTTGGAACAACTCACTTAGGTGCATGGAATTTAATGAAACCTGATTTGCAGACAATTCACCGGACAACCTGCTCAGCAGCGGACTTCCTGCTGTGCACGGACAACCTGCAATGAATCGTAGAAAACCTGAAATACTGACTTGCTCAAAACAGAGTCTTTTCCAACCAGTGGTTCGAGTTTACGGTGGCCGACGCCTGTTGATTAAGTAAAGTTTATGTTCACCGAAACTCACCCATTAACGTTCGATACATGAATAAAAACACATGCTGCTCTACTGAAATTTCCAATCATCGGAACAGAATTGAAGAACAGAGATCGTTTAAAGAAAATATCCAAATCTGAATGAAATCATATTTGGCACAGAATAAAGCAAAACCAAAAACAGAGTGGAACTTCAGAGATTCATTGCTTTGCGGATGAAATCAAAAACCATCCTGATCAGGACTAAAAAAAACATAAAAATCGAACCAGTGGGTGGAGCCTACGGTGGCCGACGCCTGTTGATTAAGTAAAGTTTATGTTCACCGGCGGCTCACCCATAACGTTCGCCAGAAAAGGAGAAATTAATGTCAGATCAAATTTTGTCGTTCATCTATAGAGACGCAAAAGGAATTATCACCTTCCGTGAGGTTTTCGATATTTCCGAATCTGATGTTTATCTCCAAGCAATGTGTCTCAAAGCTCGTGCCCTGAGAACATTTAGAAAAGATCGGATTTTAGAAACGATCAAAGACAGTTCAGGTGTTGAAGAAAAGCTAGAGTTCTATAAATCCAAATTTCCAAAGCCTGAAGAAAGTGCAACACATTCCAAAAGCCGAAGTAATCGAGACCACAAACCAGAGATTTGTTTCACAGGTTTTAAGAAAGATGAAAAACAACAGCTGATTGAACTTGCTGAATCATCAAGCTTCTTTGTTCGGACAGCGGTTACAGCCAATCTCCATTATCTTTGTTGCGGAAGCACAGCTGGTCCAAAGAAAATTGAAAAAGCAAGAGCCCAAGGAGTGATAGCACTTAGTAAAAATCAGTTTGAATCATTAGTTGAATTTGGAGAAATACCAGAAGAATAAAAATGGGCGAACCAGTGGCTTGAGCCTACGGTGAACCCGCCCGTTTTGATGAAGGCAAAGTTTATGAGCACCGAGGCTCATCCATAACGTTGGAACAACTCACTTGGGTGCATGAAATTTAATGAAATCAGATTTGCAGACAATTCACCGGACAACCTGCTTTTCACCGGACTTCCTGCTGTGCCCGGACAACCTGCTTGAACTCGAAGAAAACCTGAGATACTGACTTGCTCAAAACAGAGTCTTTTCCAACCAGTGGTTCGAGTTTACGGTGGCCGACGCCTGTTGATTAAGTGAAGTTTATGTTCACCGAAACTCACCCATTAACGTTGTGTGTAGAAAAAAAATGGAAAAAATACTAATCACATATTCAACCACAGATGGTCACACCAAAGAAATCTGCAAAAAGCTGTCCTGTTTATTTGAAGCCAATAAGAAGGCCACAACAATTATTCCGATAGCGGAACTCAAGGCACCCACTCTTAATACATTTCATACGGTCATAGTTGGAGCCAGTATTCGATATGGAAAACATAACCGATCAGTCTACAGATTTATCAACAGCAATTATGAAATGCTCAATCGAATGAATAGTGGTTTATTTTCAGTTAATCTTGTGGCTCGTAAGCCAGAGAAAAAACTACCTGAAACAAACCCCTACTTCAGAAAATTCATTAAACAGATACCGTGGCAACCTAATCACTTGGCTGTATTTGCTGGTTGTCTAAATTATTCCCGTTACAAATTAATGGATCGAATGATGATTCAATTGATCATGAGAATGACAAAAGGCCCCACCAATCCAGATGCAAATATAGTATTTACGGATTGGAATGCAGTAGAAAGCTTTGGGAAGAACATATTAAAAACTCACACAACCAGCGGGTTGACCTTACCGTGAAAACGCTCGTTGAGTCAGGCAAAGCACAAGGCACGGCAGGTCACCCGTAACGTTGGAAAGGATAAAAATGAAAATCAAAATTATGCTGTTAGCAATCTCGGTTGCGTTGAGTTCATTCTCATCCAAAATCCCAGAACCAGAAAAACTACATCCTGAATTCTACACCATTCAATTTTCACTCGCAGAACTTCCCACAGATTTTGAAATGTACAAGAAATCAAGTCCACATGAGCAACCTACAATTGAGCGCGTTGAGAATTCAGGCGCAAATTTCACAACACTTACAACCATCTACACAGCTCTAAATAAAGAGTTTTCTTGTGATACTGGAGATGTAAAAGGAAAATTGGATTCTGAATCTGAAACCATTGATATTCTTAAGCTGAAAATTCCAGATTACGAAATTACTGACCCATTCACCATTGAGGCAAAATCAACCGGCTGGTCTACTTTTTTTCTAGGTGGAAAAATAGTTGAGGGGAAAGAAAAAAAATATTGCTTACTAGTCAAAACATATGCCCCTAAAAAATAAATTTCCAACCAGTGGTTTGAGCCTATCGCGATAACGCCCGCAAATTCGGTCAACGTCGTTTGCGCTCAGGCTCACCCATAACGTTGGAACAACTCACTTAGGTGCATGGAATTTAATGAAACCTGATTTGCAGACAATTCACCGGACAACCTGCTCTGCAACGGACTTCCTGCTGTGCACGGACAACCTGCAATGAATCGTAGAAAACCTGAAATACTGACTTGCTCAAAACAGAGTCTTTTCCAACCAGTGGTTCGAGTTTACGGTGGCCGACGCCTGTTGATTAAGTGAAGTTTATGTTCACCGAAACTCACCCATTAACGTTGGGATAGGAAAATGAAAAAATACATCATACTTCTTAGCATCATTTCATTAATCCCTAAACTGGGTCTTGCCTGCTTCTCTACTCCTCCAGAGCAAATCACTCCCCCAGATGAATTAATTCAGCGATCTAAAAGAATTGTATTGGCAACTGTCGTTTCCGCTGAATTCATCGAAAAAGATTATGATGTCATCTACACCTTCAAGGTAGATGAAAAATTAAAGGGAGAGGTTAAGGAACAGTTTACAGTTATTGGAAGACCATTGATATGGGATGGAGAAGCAAAAATGTTCGATCACCATAAAGAGCCCTCTTTCTGGAAGAATCAAGGTGGCAGATTATTTCATGATACTGATTGTGAAATCTATCCATCATTTTCTGTTGGAGCAACCTATCTAGTTTTCCTCGACAAACCATATCACAGAAAAAGTTTTGAACTGATTATTCGTACCCATGGCAATCCCAAGATTCGAGATTCATGGTTGTCATATGTTGAGCAGAAAATAAAAAATCCCAACCAGAACATGGAGCCTATGCTGAAAACGCCCGCTGAGTAAGTTGAAGTTTATGCCCAGCAAGGCTCACGTTTAACGTTGGAAAATGGAAATATGAAAATAATAATATCACTCATCATCACAGCATTTCTTCCAATAATTGGAATTGCCGACCTTTCTTTCCCGACCCCGCCTCTTATTGATCCTATTCCCCTGCATCAAGGTGAAAGCTATACGTTTTCGTTTAAACCAACTGATTTCTCCTTCAACCGAGACTATGACACAACAAGCGACCTTCCCATAAATGTCGAATGGTCATTTGGAGCTTATCAGCACTCACAAGAAACCATATACGACATTTCGCTGTACTCAGATTCTCCGGATCTGATTCCCACAAAAATAATCACAGTCACAAACTCAATGACTGCAATTTCTGGTCGGCTTTTTTTGTTTCAGAAAAATCCTAATACAGGAGAACCAATTGAAATTTGGGATGACATGGAAGGTTCAATCAAATTTGAGGTTAAACAAGGTTCATTTCAGTTAACTCAAGCTGACGCATCAACAATTATCGATGGTCAGATTTATACAGCAGCAATCCCAGAACCCAGCTCTGTTGCTCTTTTGATTATTGGAGGAGGAGCCATGTATATGCGAAGAAAAAGATTTCCAACCAGATCCTGGACCCTACTTGGACAACGCCCTTTTTTGATGGCGAAGTCTGTTTCCCAAGCGGGTCAGGATTAACGTTGGAAAATCAAGATGAAAACTATAGAGAAATTATTATTATCCTCAGTTATTTTTTCTCAGGTGGCTCTTGGGTCAGTGATTGATCATCTTCAGCCTCCTGTTGATCCAATTGTGATCACGATCCCTGGTGTAATTCTGCAAGAAAATGAAGTTTTTTCATGGAGTTTTGATCAATCAGATTTTTCAATTAAGGGAGATGCTCCAGAGCAAGAATCATCTAGTTCAATTTTCACTTTTTGGAGTGCATCTTTTGACCACGTTAATGAATCCTCTCAAATTGAAGTTTCTTTTTTTGAAAATCCAGATGATGAGTTTGCTTCCAAAAACATCTCGATTGGGTTTGTTGAAAATGATGTTGGAATTAAGGTTGGAACAAATTTTATTTCATCGCCTTATTGGACGGATTTTAATGGGCGCATTGAGTTTGAGTCCACTGCCGGAAATGTACATATGCCGTCATTTGAGATTTATACTATCGCCAATCAAAAAGAGTATGTAGCATCAATACCAGAACCATCATCAGTGGTTTTATTAATTGCAGGCGTGGGTGTTCTTTTTCTAGCAAAAAAAAATTTCCAACCAGTGGTTCGAGTTTACGGTGGCCGACGCCTGTTGATTAAGTAAAGTTTATGTTCACCGAAACTCACCCATTAACGTTCTGCATGATTAAACATAATGCCCAAAACAACCACACAAAGGATGGATAGATGACTGAGACTATTGAAAGAGAAGAAAGTTTTTTCTGCCCAAAAATTAATAAGTCAGTTGAGATTCTCGTAGAGTACAAATGCATCAAGAGTTACATGGGGGACGAAACAACCTCAGAAATTAAAAACAATGCTTCATGCAATCAGATTTCTGTATGTGAAATCAATGACTACGTAAAAGAATGCGCTTTCTTCAACCAAAATAATAAATAGGCAGAACCAGAGGCTTGACCTTACCGTGAAAACGCCCGTTGATTCGGTCAACGTTTATGCGCACGGCAGGTCAGCCTTAACGTTGGGATAGTAGAAAATATGAATAAGTCTATCATCACCACTTTATCGTTTTGGGCAATATCCTTAGTTGCATTCGGTAGTGTTGCAGGAGGTTTCAGAGTCGACTCTAATGAGGCATATCAAAATCTCCCATTGGTCACATACACAGACAAATATTCAACTACAGGAAAAATACATTTCAACTTAGTTTATCGAGAAACTCTACCTTTCAACAGTCGTACATACATTTTCGTTGGTGTGAGAGATGAAAAAGGAAAAGAAGTGTTCTCAGGACTACTCAGACCAAAAAAATATTACATCGGGAACGGATTTAAACACATCCAATTTCAAGTTCATGAATCAAACTTAACTAACAGTACTGTGAGTATTGAAACTGGCCTGTCAGATGAATCATCAAAATTATTTCCAAATAAATATGGATCTTCCATTAGTCATCTAGCCCTGATTATTGATCTCAATGATTTATATAATTGGAGCTCACCCAGAAATAAAAGAAGCGTCTCCCATCTAGAAGATGAAAAAAACCTTTATGAACTAAGTAGAAAACAAGACATGACCAAAGCGAAGTGGGAGAGTTTCAGAAAAAGCATTTCTCCATACACTTCAAAATAAAAATCCCAACCAGCTCATGGACCCTACTTGGACAACGCCCGTCGATTAGGTCAAAGTTTGATTCCCAAGCGGGTCATGAGTAACGTTGGAACAACTCACTTGGGTACATAAAAATTTAATGAAATCAGATTTGCAGACAATTCACCGGACAACCTGCTCAGCAGCGGACTTCCTGCTGTACTCGGACAACCTGCAATGAATCGTAGAAAACCTGAGATACTGACTTGCTCAAAACAGAGTCTTTTCCAACCAGTGGTTCGAGTTTACGGTGGCCGACGCCTGTTGATTAAGTAAAGTTTATGTTCACCGAAACTCACCCATTAACGTTGGAACAACTCACTTGGGTGCATAAAAATTCAATGAAACCTGATTTGCAGACAATTCACCGGACAACCTGCTCAGCAGCGGACTTCCTGCTGTGCCCGGACAACCTGCAATGAATCGTAGAAAACCTGAGATACTGACTTGCTCAAAACAGAATCTTTTCCAACCAGTGGTTCGAGTTTACGGTGGCCGACGCGGAATTAATCCAGTCAACGTTTATGTTCACCGAAACTCACCCATAACGTTGGAGGAGATGAGTTTCACAAAGTCATCATAACCCAACTCTTTCCAATGTTTGGGGATGCAATCCAAGTTTCCGGAATCAATCAATCCGCCTTGCAAAAACAATACACTTCGCCCCGTTTTGAGGAGGTTGTTTCTGCTGTGATTTGTGCTTTTAAAAAATAGAGAGAATTTTGTGCTGAACTCACCTTTCAGCTTAACGCCCTCAAGATTCAGGATTTCGCTATTGTCTTTTATCTTGGTGTAATAATTCATGACAAACCTCCAACCAGCGGCATCAGCCTACGCCGACAACGCCTGATTTTTATGCCGCGTTTATTTCCGGCGCGGCTGTCCCGTAACGTTCGAACTCATTTCTTTTTCATACTGAAGCTTTAGTTCAGCCTCATATTCCTGATTGTCGAACGCTTCCATTTTTACACAATCCAAGCAGTAGTATTCTCCTTCATCAGTCCAATAGCTCGTTCGCCGATAATAAAGCTCTGCGGCAGTCCCGCAGTTGTCGCAATAATCAGCCCCAAAGTCACACGCAGAGAATCCAGTCAATTCTAGCGCTTTTTTGTCCTCAATAACAACATAGTTCGAACCAGAGGTTGCAAGGGACGTGTGCCCCGCTCGCGTTTTATTGCTCATCCGTAGCTCCTTTCCGGGGCACTCGCCCCTGACCCTTAACGTTCGACTCAATAAAAATTAACCGAAGGGAAACAGATGAAAACAGAACGAGTATCAAAATACTGTTCGTATGCTGACAGAGATGTTGACCACATCACCACCCGAATTGAACATCGATCATCTACCAGTGCCCAGCGGGTTACAGACAAACGATTTTCAGAAACCTCATGTGATGAAGCGTTAACGTGCTCTGCTCAATCTAGTGAATGTCCTTTCAATCTAAAAAACTAGTCGAACCAGGGGTTGGACTTTACGGTGAAAACGCCGGTTGATTCGGTCTACACGTTATGCGCACCGAAAGTCATCCCGAACGTTGGAACAACTCACTTGGGTGCATGGAATTTAATGAAACCTGATTTGCAGACAATTCACCGGACAACCTGCTCTGCAACGGACTTCCTGCTGTGCACGGACAACCTGCAATGAATCGTAGAAAACCTGAAATACTGACTTGCTCAAAACAGAGTCTTTTCCAACCAGTGGTTCGAGTTTACGGTGGCCGACGCCTGTTGATTAAGTAAAGTTTATGTTCACCGAAACTCACCCATTAACGTTCGATAAAATAAAAAATCATCATGAAAATTAAATCCATCATAGTTTCAATATTCGTCTTAATTCTGAATGCAAATGCTTCTCTCCATTCTTTCTCGTTTAGCGGAGTGGTCGATACAGTGGATCAAAATGAAAATAACACATTGGGCATAATCGATTCAGGAGATCTATTTTCAGGAACCTTTTCATATTCAGACATTGATGATAGAGATTCTCGAGTGGGAATCGGGAATTATAGCCAAGAAGCAACACTCAACCTGACCCTTGGAAGCAAGCAAATTGAATATGATGGATATATCTATATTCGTGTGTGGAATGATCTTATAAGTCGAGATGGATTTGATTTTGCAGTAGATGATCAATTTGAAGATTGGAACATGGGTTGGTATGGATTTGAGTTGATTGACAGCACACAAACAACTTATAGCGATGAATCGCTCCCATCATCATTTTCAGCTTCAGATTTTAATAATCCAGCATTTCGTTTGGATGGATCAACAATTTCAACAGGAGATCAATTTTCTGTTAATATGACAGTTCAAAATATATCCCCAATTCCAGAACCTTCAACAATATCAATGTTGGGTTTAGCATCTGGAATCATTTGGACAATACGAAGAAAAACAAATCGAACCAGATCCTGGACCCTACTTGGACAACGCCTGTTGATTAGGTCAAAGTTTGATTCCCAAGCGGGTCAGGATTAACGTTCGCCAGAAATAAAATGAGGGTCTTCTGCTGAATCTGTGGGTAAAAAATAATGATTAACGCACCGGGCAACTTATCTGTAATGTGTGGTCTACCAGAACTGCACAACACAGAAGAGGTATGCCCGGTGCGAATCCAGACCCTACTCAACAGAGTTCATCCGCTCAAATCATTTGTTTACTCCGCCTGCCGTCTGGAACTGCGTAATGCCGGTCCGGCGTTGGTGGCGGAAATCAGGCCCCGACTCAACGGCAAGGTGCTTTGCTCGGGGTGCGGCAAGCCAAGGAAATGCTACGACCGCCAATCGGTGCGGCAATTCGAATTCGTTCCGCTTTGGAATATTCCCGTCCAACTTGAATACCGAATGCGCCGAGTCAACTGCCCCGAATGCGGTGTGAAGGTCGAAAAGGTTCCGTGGGCGGATGGAAAGTCGCATACAACCAAAGCGTTTCAGCTGTTTCTTGCCCGCTGGGCACGCAGACTCTCGTGGAAGGAAACCGCCGAATCGTTCCACACAAGCTGGGACACGGTCTACCGCTCGGTCAAAGCCATTGTCAACTATGGGCTGGCGCACCGCAACCTTGACGGCGTGATGGCCATCGGCGTGGACGAAATCCAATACGGCAAGGGACACCAATACCTTACCGTGGTCTACCAGATCGATGCGGGGATGCGCCGCCTGCTGTTCGTCGGTAAAGACCGTACGGCCAAAACCCTGCTGCGGATCTTCCGGGCCTTCGGCCGGGATCGCTGCGCCCGGCTGGAGTTCGTCTGCTCCGACATGTGGAGGGCCTACCTCAAGGTCATCGCTAAAAAGGCCCCGCAGGCATTGCATGTGCTCGACCGCTTCCACATCATTCAGCATCTGAACAAAGCCGTGAACCAGGTTCGTATCGACGAGGTCAAACGCTTACGGCAGGAGGGCTGCGATGACGAGGTGCTTAAACATACGAAATACTGCCTGCTCAAAAACCCGGAAAACCTCACCGAGAAACAGGCACTCAAACTCAATGATGTGCTCACCTACGACCTGAAGAGCGTCCGGGCCTATCTGCTCAAGGAAAGCTTCCAGCTCTTCTGGAACTACACGAGCCCATACTGGGCAGAATGGTATCTCAAGAAATGGAGCACCCGAGCCATGCGCTCGCGACTCGATCCTATGAAAAAATTTGTCGGAACGATCCGGCGGCATCAGCCGCTGATCCTGAACTGGTTCAAAGCCAAGAAGGCCTATTCATCAGGCGTCGTCGAGGGCCTGAACCGCAAAGTAAATCTGGTAACGAGAAAAGCATACGGCTTTCGAAGCTACGAAGTGCTTGAAATCGCCCTGTTTCACACGATGGGCGACCTCCCGGAGCCGGAAGCAACCCACAGATTTTGCTGAAGAGGCTAAAATGAAAGATAACCAAACCCAGAGAGAAGGATAAATCGAATGATTACATTCATTTCAGTTCTACTGACCCTCTCAACAATTGGATCTATAAACTATTTCACCGAAATCGAAATATCTGGGTTCGGAGCATTACTGATCGGAACAATTCTTTTCATGGTATTCAGACAAATTTTACTTACCATAATAAAAATAAAAAATGGGCGAACCAGCGGTTGGAGCTGACACGGTACGACGCCGGTTTCTTCGTGCCATTCGTTTGATTCCCGTGTCAGCTCATCCGTAACGTTCGCTACTAAAAAACATGACAATGCCACTACAAATTCTATCTCCGTGGACAATAATACCCATTGAGTTCATTGATGACCTTATCCCGGCAATCAAAGAATCCATTCCGGATCAACACGAATTGAAATCACATGACCTTATCCCCGACTTCAAAAAGGAAGGACGAGATGTATTCATTGTCGCAGACCAGACTTCAGGCAAAACTCTGCTTTTTGATTTTGAAAAATCATCCAGATGGAAGAATACAAAATTCGTGATTCCCAAAATTCATGAATTTGCAGATGATGAAGAAATAGCAGATTTGATCAAAGAAGATCACAGTAGAGAATACAGCATAACAGAATAAAAAAGCGAACCAGCGGGTTGACCTTACCGTGAAAACGCCCGTCGAGTCAGGCAAAGCACAAGGCACGGCAGGTCACCCGTAACGTTCGGTACAGAAATAAAAACACATGCTGCTCAACTGAAAATTTCCAATCATCGGAACAGAATTTGAAGGCACAGAAATCGATCCCAAACAGAATCAACAGTTGAGAGAAAGAATGCAGGAATACACGCATTCAATCACACGAAACAGAGAGAGGTTTCTGAGCATCATTGCTTTGCGGATGGAATTAAAAGGAATACTCAACTGGACTGAAAAACAATAAAAACCGAACCAGTGGGTGGAGCCTACGGTGGAAACGCCAGTTGATTAAGTGAAGTTTATGTTCACCGGCGGCTCACCCATAACGTTCGGCAGAAATATAATGAAGAAATCAAAGCTAAATCGAGAAATCCAACCGATGCCTGAGTTCGTCCTCGACGCACTTACAAAAGAAGGCTTAATCGAAGATTACAATTCACGTCCAGCCTACCAACGTAATGATTATTTACTCTGGATAAATTCAGCCAAACGAGAAGACACAAAGCAAAATCGACTTAACCAAATGTTATATGAACTCCGTGTTGGCGGTGTGTACATGAAAATGGAACATCCAGCCTCCAAAAAGAAATAGCAAAAAATCGCCGAACCAGGGGTTGGACTTTACGGTGAAAACGCCGGTTG
The DNA here is from genome assembly GCA_004299845.1 of Verrucomicrobia bacterium S94. Classification (NCBI taxonomy): domain Bacteria; kingdom Pseudomonadati; phylum Verrucomicrobiota; species Verrucomicrobia bacterium S94. Next base: position 2,317,619 of record CP036201.1, read on the forward strand.
ATTCGGTCTATGCGTTATGCGCACCGAAAGTCATCCCGAACGTTGGATTAATAGAGATAAATTATGAATTCAGATTTTGCCACAGATGCCATTCGAATACTTTTATTTCTATTTCCCGGTTTCATCTCTCTAAAAATAGTTTCCTGCAAAAATGCCGTTGCGAAAGAAGAATACGATTCCTATTTAGTTCAAGCTCTCGTTCATTCAGTGATCATTTATATGATAGCGGGATTTTTGAAACTGAATACGAACCTGCTTTCCCCTCAATCGATTTTTTTGACATTATTAATTTCAGTTCTTGTCGGCCTTTTCGTTGGAGAACTTACTAATCGCGAGTGGACAAAATATATTTTCAAAGATAATTCATCCTACCTCTCACCACATGACAAAGTTTTTTTTGCCAACAGAAAAATAATCCTCGATCCAAATAAATGGCATTTAGTCAGCCTAAAAGATGGCACTGAATATCTTGGCTTCATTAAGCAGTTTAATACTGAGAATAATGAGCTCCTCTTGATTCGGTGCAGAAAAATAATCGATGGTTCGATGGCTGAAAACGAAGAAATAGTTTACCTGCCTCCGAATGAAGAACTTTTGTCGATACGTTGCATTAACAGCCAAGGAGAAACAAATGAGTGATGGAGATAGAGTCAAACCCGATGAAGAACAAGTAGTAATTGCTAATGAAAATTTTTCCAGAAAAGGACTCGTGACCAGTCCATCTAATGGCCCAAGAAATCCGCCGGCAGCATTTCTTTCTGGAAGTGGAAAACCTGTTGATCCGCCACCTACTCCTCCCAAAAAGGATGACTAAAATCCAACCAGAGCATTGACCCTACCGTGAAAACGCCCGTTGATTAGGTCAGAGTTTATGTGCACGGCGGGTCATGCTTAACGTTGGAACAACTCACTTGGGTGCATGGAATTTAATGAAACCTGATTTGCAGACAATTCACCGGACAACCTGCTCAGCAGCGGACAACCTGCTGTGCCCGGACAGCCTGCTTGAACTCGAAGAAAACCTGAGATACTGACTTGCTCAAAACAGAGTCTTTTCCAACCAGTGGTTCGAGTTTACGGTGGCCGACGCCTGTTGATTAAGTGAAGTTTATGTTCACCGAAACTCACCCATTAACGTTGGAACAACTCACTTAGGTGCATGGAATTTAATGAAACCTGATTTGCAGACAATTCACCGGACAACCTGCTCAGCAGCGGACTTCCTGCTGTGCACGGACAACCTGCAATGAATCGTAGAAAACCTGAAATACTGACTTGCTCAAAACAGAGTCTTTTCCAACCAGTGGTTCGAGTTTACGGTGGCCGACGCCTGTTGATTAAGTAAAGTTTATGTTCACCGAAACTCACCCATTAACGTTGGCTTCACATAAAAATGAAAATTGGGTCTTCTGCTGAATCTGTGGGTAAAAAATAATGATTAACGCACCGGGCAACTTATCTGTAATGTGTGGTCTACCAGAACTGCACAACACAGAAGAGGTATGCCCGGTGCGAATCCAGACCCTACTCAACAGAGTTCATCCGCTCAAATCATTTGTTTACTCCGCCTGCCGTCTGGAACTGCGTAATGCCGGTCCGGCGTTGGTGGCGGAAATCAGGCCCCGACTCAACGGCAAGGTGCTTTGCTCGGGGTGCGGCAAGCCAAGGAAATGCTACGACCGCCAATCGGTGCGGCAATTCGAATTCGTTCCGCTTTGGAATATTCCCGTCCAACTTGAATACCGAATGCGCCGAGTCAACTGCCCCGAATGCGGTGTGAAGGTCGAAAAGGTTCCGTGGGCGGATGGAAAGTCGCATACAACCAAAGCGTTTCAGCTGTTTCTTGCCCGCTGGGCACGCAGACTCTCGTGGAAGGAAACCGCCGAATCGTTCCACACAAGCTGGGACACGGTCTACCGCTCGGTCAAAGCCATTGTCAACTATGGGCTGGCGCACCGCAACCTTGACGGCGTGATGGCCATCGGCGTGGACGAAATCCAATACGGCAAGGGACACCAATACCTTACCGTGGTCTACCAGATCGATGCGGGGATGCGCCGCCTGCTGTTCGTCGGTAAAGACCGTACGGCCAAAACCCTGCTGCGGATCTTCCGGGCCTTCGGCCGGGATCGCTGCGCCCGGCTGGAGTTCGTCTGCTCCGACATGTGGAGGGCCTACCTCAAGGTCATCGCTAAAAAGGCCCCGCAGGCATTGCATGTGCTCGACCGCTTCCACATCATTCAGCATCTGAACAAAGCCGTGAACCAGGTTCGTATCGACGAGGTCAAACGCTTACGGCAGGAGGGCTGCGATGACGAGGTGCTTAAACATACGAAATACTGCCTGCTCAAAAACCCGGAAAACCTCACCGAGAAACAGGCACTCAAACTCAATGATGTGCTCACCTACGACCTGAAGAGCGTCCGGGCCTATCTGCTCAAGGAAAGCTTCCAGCTCTTCTGGAACTACACGAGCCCATACTGGGCAGAATGGTATCTCAAGAAATGGAGCACCCGAGCCATGCGCTCGCGACTCGATCCTATGAAAAAATTTGTCGGAACGATCCGGCGGCATCAGCCGCTGATCCTGAACTGGTTCAAAGCCAAGAAGGCCTATTCATCAGGCGTCGTCGAGGGCCTGAACCGCAAAGTAAATCTGGTAACGAGAAAAGCATACGGCTTTCGAAGCTACGAAGTGCTTGAAATCGCCCTGTTTCACACGATGGGCGACCTCCCGGAGCCGGAAGCAACCCACAGATTTTGCTGAAGAGGCTGAAAATTAAAGCACCATATATCATTCTGATCATTTTCGTCATCGGTGTTATTTTCACCCTCTCTAAATTCATCGTCTGGGAAACGTCCTACCCAGAAACTGATTTTGCCAAAGATCCTTTCCTCGAAAGAAACCCTGTCGAGCTAGCAATTGAACATCATCAAACAGCCCACAAAATTAAATGGCTCGGTTACGATGGCTACACCGTATATTTCCCAGGAGTTCCTGATGAAATTCTCAAAGAGTCCGACCGAACAGAGCGACATCGAATCATCGGAACAAGTGACAAGTTGTGCGGGAGCAAACATGAACAATATAATATTCAAGCCCAAGAGTTTGCCGAGATTTACAACAAGAAACGACTAGAACTAAATAAACAAGCCAACCAGAACATGGAGCCTACGGTGAAAACGCCCGTTGATTAGATCGGAGTTTATGTGCACCGAGGCTCACGTTTAACGTTAGCTTGTGAGAGAAAATATCATGTCAGAATTAATTCCTTCGCCAACAGCGGAACTCGTAAAAGCATCAGAAGTCCCAACACTTCTGGAAGCCATTCGACCAGCATGGCAAGCAAAAGATTTAATTAACCGAGTGCGACGTCTCATCCCCGTTGACCCAAGTAGCGCATGCCAACGGTTGTTTAATGCATCAGTACATGACTTACGTGAAAAAGTAGTGGTTGCAGGATTAGACATCGCAACAGAGGCCGCCAAGCAATATAAGCTACCTCCAGTTGGTACTGCCGAAGATATCGAGAATTATTCCACCAGCAAACTAATCGATCTTGCCTACAGGATGGGAATTTTAAGCAGACCCGACTGGCGTCGATTATCTCGTTGTTACGAGATTAGGCGAGATTTAGAGCATGAAGATGATGAATATGAGGCTGGGGTTGAAGACTGTGTTTATATTTTTCAAACATGCATCAATGTTGTGTTATCCAACGACCCAATTCATCTAATCAGAGTAACAGATGTAAAAGAGCTGGTTGAGCAACCAGATCCATCAACTCCAGCCCCCAGCCTTCTTGAGGACTACGAACATGCTCCCAAACCTCGACAGGTAGAGATCCTAAAGTTTTTAGCTTCAGTGGCATTAGATAGTAAACAATCTGACTTGGTTCGGCAAAATGCCTTTAACTTCTTAGGTCATTTTTCTGAACTCACTCAAAACTCCTCCCGGCTTGAGCTTGCATCTCACCTGCAAGGCAAGATCACCAGAGGAGGCTCCATTCATCCTATTATCCGTGTTGCATATGCTTCAGGCACATTACCATATTTAAAACAGGCACACCTTAAAGATTTCTATGCTGGCATTTTAGAACAAATGAAAAAAGTGGGATATCGATGGGGAGCCCATTCTTCTCACGGGGAGTTGTTGCGAACATTTAAAGAAGTCGGAGGTTTATCCCATTGCCCTAAGTCTGTTCGTAAAGAAATTTTACAATGGCTTATGCTCGCATATCTTGGCGAACGTGGTGGACGAACATCATACGGAAATATCCGCAATGTTTATTACAGCAACACAGCTGCTCCTTTGGTTGAAGAGTTGATTAGTTCGGCAGCAACAGTGGTTAGAGATGAAGTTCGTGACCTTGCAGAATCCAAAGCAATTAAGAGAGCGGTACAATCAGATCATATTCAAAGACGTCTTGATTCGATTTTAGACTGGATAGAAGAAGGAACAGAAGAAAGCTAACCAGAGCCTTGACCTTACCGTGAAAACGCCCGTCGATTCGGTCAACGTTTTGCGCACGGCAGGTCAGGCTTAACGTTGGAACAACTCACTTGGGTGCATGAAATTTAATGAAATCAGATTTGCAGACAATTCACCGGACAACCTGCTTTTCACCGGACTTCCTGCTGTGCCCGGACAACCTGCAGAGAATCGTAGAAAACCTGAGATACTGACTTGCTCAAAACAGAGTCTTTTCCAACCAGTGGTTCGAGTTTACGGTGGCCGACGCCTGTTGATTAAGTGAAGTTTATGTTCACCGAAACTCACCCATTAACGTTGGAACAACTCACTTAGGTGCATGGAATTTAATGAAACCTGATTTGCAGACAATTCACCGGACATCCTGCTCAGCAGCGGACTTCCTGCTGTGCCCGGACAACCTGCAATGAATCGTAGAAAACCTGAAATACTGACTTGCTCAAAACAGAGTCTTTTCCAACCAGTGGTTCGAGTTTACGGTGGCCGACGCCTGTTGATTAAGTAAAGTTTATGTTCACCGAAACTCACCCATTAACGTTGGAACAACTCACTTGGGTGCATAAAAATTTAATGAAATATGATTTGCAGACAATTCACCGGACAACCTGCTTTTCACCGGACTTCCTGCTGTGCACGGACAACCTGCAATGAATCGTAGAAAACCTGAAATACTGACTTGCTCAAAACAGAGTCTTTTCCAACCAGTGGTTCGAGTTTACGGTGGCCGACGCCTGTTGATTAAGTAAAGTTTATGTTCACCGAAACTCACCCATTAACGTTGGAACAACTCACTTAGGTGCATGGAATTTAATGAAATCAGATTTGCAGACAATTCACCGGACAACCTGCTCTGCAACGGACTTCCTGCTGTGCACGGACAACCTGCAGAGAATCGTAGAAAACCTGAGATACTGACTTGCTCAAAACAGAGTCTTTTCCAACCAGTGGTTCGAGTTTACGGTGGCCGACGCCTGTTGATTAAGTGAAGTTTATGTTCACCGAAACTCACCCATTAACGTTGGAACAACTCACTTGGGTGCATGAAATTTAATGAAATCAGATTTGCAGACAATTCACCGGACAACCTGCTCAGCAGCGGACTTCCTGCTGTGCCCGGACAACCTGCAATGAATCGTAGAAAACCTGAGATACTGACTTGCTCAAAACAGAGTCTTTTCCAACCAGTGGTTCGAGTTTACGGTGGCCGACGCCTGTTGATTAAGTGAAGTTTATGTTCACCGAAACTCACCCATTAACGTTGGAACAACTCACTTAGGTGCATGGAATTTAATGAAACCTGATTTGCAGACAATTCACCGGACAACCTGCTCTGCAGCGGACTTCCTGCTGTGTCCGGACAACCTGCAGAGAAACGTAGAAAACCTGAGATACTGACTTGCTCAAAACAGAGTCTTTTCCAACCAGTGGTTCGAGTTTACGGTGGCCGACGCCTGTTGATTAAGTAAAGTTTATGTTCACCGAAACTCACCCATTAACGTTGGAACAACTCACTTAGGTGCATGGAATTTAATGAAACCTGATTTGCAGACAATTCACCGGACAACCTGCTCTGCAACGGACTTCCTGCTGTGCACGGACAACCTGCAATGAATCGTAGAAAACCTGAAATACTGACTTGCTCAAAACAGAGTCTTTTCCAACCAGTGGTTCGAGTTTACGGTGGCCGACGCCTGTTGATTAAGTGAAGTTTATGTTCACCGAAACTCACCCATTAACGTTGGAACAACTCACTTAGGTGCATAAAAATTCAATAAAATCAGATTTGCAGACAATTCACCGGACAACCTGCTCAGCAGCGGACTTCCTGCTGTGCCCGGACAACCTGCTTGAACTCGAAGAAAACCTGAGATACTGACTTGCTCAAAACAGAGTCTTTTCCAACCAGTGGTTCGAGTTTACGGTGGCCGACGCCTGCTGATTAAGTAAAGTTTATGTTCACCGAAACTCACCCATTAACGTTGGAACAACTCACTTAGGTGCATGGAATTTAATGAAACCTGATTTGCAGACAATTCACCGGACAACCTGCTCTGCAACGGACTTCCTGCTATGCTCGGACAACCTGCAATGAATCGTAGAAAACCTGAAATACTGACTTGCTCAAAACAGAGTCTTTTCCAACCAGTGGTTCGAGTTTACGGTGGCCGACGCCTATTGATTAAGTAAAGTTTATGTTCACCGAAACTCACCCATTAACGTTGGAACAACTCACTTAGGTGCATAAAAATTCAATAAAATCAGATTTGCAGACAATTCACCGGACAACCTGCTCAGCAGCGGACTTCCTGCTGTGCCCGGACAACCTGCTTGAACTCGAAGAAAACCTGAGATACTGACTTGCTCAAAACAGAGTCTTTTCCAACCAGTGGTTCGAGTTTACGGTGGCCGACGCCTGCTGATTAAGTAAAGTTTATGTTCACCGAAACTCACCCATTAACGTTGGAATTAATCCCTGTCCGTCATTTTTAGAGTGATGGTTAGGCCACTTTCTGTCCTTGGCCTTGGGACCATCATGCCGGTGTCGCTGTTCGTCCTCAGAATCCTTTCGTTCTGATCAATAATCTTGGCGAGGTGTTCCATCGCTTGTTTTTGTATTTCTTCGTTCATTGCTTATTTCTCCATTAAAAATTCCAACCAGCCAGTAGAGCCGACACGGGCCGACGCCGCTGGGTTCAGTTAATCGTTTGTTTCCCGTGACGGCTCACCATGAACGTTCGAATAAAAAATTATGACTACTGAAAAATTAGAATCAGACATCAATCATCTCCGCGCTCTGTGCGCCCTTCAGTCCGCAGAGATTTCAGCACTTCTTCTTTTGACCGGACGATTGATTGAAAAAAATCCCGGGATTCTTGGAGATGGCGTCGATTTTGAATCCGAGTATTTACGGCTGAGATCACTTTCAGCACGCCAACAACTAGAAACACTAGAGGACAGTAAACCTCAACTTGCAGCAGACATTTTAGAGCTTCTTGAAAATTCATGTAAAAATCATCCCATTTAAAAAAATTCGAACCAGTGGTTTGAGCCTATCGCGACAACGCCCGAATTTTCGGTCAACGTCGTTTGCGCTCAGGCTCACCCATTAACGTTCGATACATGAATAAAAACACATGCTGCTCTACTGAAATTTCCAATCATCGGAACAGAATTGAAGAACAGAGATCGTTTAAAGAAAATATCCAAATCTGAATGAAATCATATTTGGCACAGAATAAAGCAAAACCAAAAACAGAGTGGAACTTCAGAGATTCATTGCTTTGCGGATGAAATCAAAAACCATCCTGATCAGGACTAAAAAAAACATAAAAATCGAACCAGTGGGTGGAGCCTACGGTGGCCGACGCCTGTTGATTAAGTAAAGTTTATGTTCACCGGCGGCTCACCCATAACGTTCGCCAGAAAAGGAGAAATTAATGTCAGATCAAATTTTGTCGTTCATCTATAGAGACGCAAAAGGAATTATCACCTTCCGTGAGGTTTTCGATATTTCCGAATCTGATGTTTATCTCCAAGCAATGTGTCTCAAAGCTCGTGCCCTGAGAACATTTAGAAAAGATCGGATTTTAGAAACGATCAAAGACAGTTCAGGTGTTGAAGAAAAGCTAGAGTTCTATAAATCCAAATTTCCAAAGCCTGAAGAAAGTGCAACACATTCCAAAAGCCGAAGTAATCGAGACCACAAACCAGAGATTTGTTTCACAGGTTTTAAGAAAAATGAAAAACAACAGCTGATTGAACTTGCTGAATCATCAAGCTTCTTTGTTCGGACAGCGGTTACAGCCAATCTCCATTATCTTTGTTGCGGAAGCACAGCTGGTCCAAAGAAAATTGAAAAAGCAAGAGCCCAAGGAGTGATAGCACTTAGTAAAAATCAGTTTGAATCATTAGTTGAATTTGGAGAAATACCAGAAGAATAAAAATGGGCGAACCAGTGGCTTGAGCCTACGGTGAACCCGCCCGTTTTGATGAAGGCAAAGTTTATGAGCACCGAGGCTCATCCATAACGTTGGAACAACTCACTTGGGTGAATGAAATTTAATGAAATCAGATTTGCAGACAATTCACCGGACAACCTGCTCAGCAGCGGACTTCCTGCTGTGCACGGACAACCTGCAATGAATCGTAGAAAACCTGAAATACTGACTTGCTCAAAACAGAGTCTTTTCCAACCAGTGGTTCGAGTTTACGGTGGCCGACGCCTGTTGATTAAGTGAAGTTTATGTTCACCGAAACTCACCCATTAACGTTCTGCTGAGATAAAAAACATGAGATCCACAATAGCTTTATTTCTAACCCTTCTTCTAACTCTTGAATCCAACGCTATTCCCATAGAGTTTGGAGGCAGTCCATCTGACGGAAACGCTTTTTTGACCTTCCAAGAAAATGTCACATTTCAAATCCAAACCGCCTCCACAAATGGAATAATTTTCGTCATGCAGGATGTTCTTCCAGGAGATCGTTCATTCGATCTTGCCAATTTTGCAGGACTCAATTTTACAAGCAATCAAAGTCAAAATATCGATCTAGATAGATGGGTTGCAAATCCTCACAGTATTATTGGAGCCGACATAAAGCCGGATGATCAATATTTCTTCGCACTAGAAACAGCAGACCAAAATTTCTATTCAGGAGATACGATTATTTTAAATTCAGGAACAGGAACATTATCATCGTCCTATCCATCATTCGATTTACCAAGTAGTGGAGATTACAACATGTTCATAGCAAATGGACATGGGATAAAAATTGGTGAAGTTATACCCGAACCATCAACAATTTCTCTATTTGGAATCGCATATATCGCAATGATAATTTATCGAAAAAAAAGCAGAACCAGAGGTTGGACTTTACGGTGAAAACGCCGATTGATTCGGTCTATGGTTTATACGCACCGAAAGTCACCCTTAACGTTGGAAAATCAAGATGAAAACTATAGAGAAATTATTATTATCCTCAGTTATTTTTTCTCAGGTGGCTCTTGGGTCAGTGATTGATCATCTTCAGCCTCCTGTTGATCCAATTGTGATCACGATCCCTGGTGTAATTCTGCAAGAAAATGAAGTTTTTTCATGGAGTTTTGATCAATCAGATTTTTCAATTAAGGGAGATGCTCCAGAGCAAGAATCATCTACAATTTTCACTTTTTGGAGTGCATCTTTTGACCACGTTAATGAATCCTCTCAAATTGAAGTTTCTTTTTTTGAAAATCCAGATGATGAGTTTGCTTCCAAAAACATCTCGATTGGGTTTGTTGAAAATGATGTTGGAACACTGTCATCCCATAGAGGGCGAAAACCGCTGGTAACCGCCCGGTTTTGTTAAGGTTTTTGATCTCTGTTCCATATAGTCAGTTCCGATTTCCTGGTTATGGGATAACAATGGCTCCTCGTTTTATGCATTTGGCTGTCCCACAGCATTCAGCCGAACCCCGGTAGAAACGCCTGTTCCGGGGCGGCGCACATGCGTCCGGGCGGTTTGGCTGTCCCATAGGATTTGAGCAGCGCATCGAGATCCCATCGCCGCCACAGCGACGCCCGCACTACAGTGAACAGCCGCTTGAAGCTGTGTTCCCATTCGTGCATGCACGCGAGGCTGCGCATAAGCAAATGGACAAGCAATCCCATCCACACCTGCCAGCGCACGGCGTTGGCGCTATGGCCAAGGAAGTCGCTGAGCTGGAGCGTCTGCTTGATTTCCTTGAAGAACACCTCGATGTCCCAGCGGCAGCGGTAGAGTTCGGCGACCGTCCACGCGCTCCACTCCAGATTGTTGGTCATGAAGACCATCTCGACATCCTGACCGTTGATTTCAACGAGGGCCGCGACGCGACGCAACTCGCGGGGGTACGCCTCTTTCGATTTGTCGAGCGCCATCTCGATCACCTCGTCACAAAGGATGCGTTTGTGTTCGGTGGTTTCGAGCGTGCGAACCACATTGTATTGCATATTGTCCTTCGCGCGGCCAACCCACCAGATGCCGCGCTCCGTCAGCTCATGGAGATGCCTGAACTTGGTGTAGGCCTTGTCGAACACGGCAATTTCGCCGGGTTCGAGCCCGGCGCACAGCTCCTGCGCCTTCGTGCTGTCATGGTGCTTCGCCGTATCGATGATGGCGCATTGCGGAAGGAAGCTTTGCAGGTTCAGGCGCAAGTGGCACTTGGCCGCGGCCTTGCGGCGGCGGTGTTTCGCCCAGTCGATGCAGTTGGCCACCAATTGGATCGTGGTCGAGTCGAGCGCGTGGATCGTCTTGTTGAAGCGGCGGAGGTATCCGCTGCGCACCTTGCGCTTCGCGAAGCCGGGCACCGTGTGCGTCAGGTGCTTCATCATGCCCCAGTAAAGCGCCTCGGCCATGTCCGCATTCCGGTTCGTGTTCGCGTGGCTCAGGCCGTTGCGCGACGGCGGCACCGCCGAACGAACCGTGGCGAGCGCCGAGGAGTTCATTTGGAGCGAGTCGCAGACGTCATTAAGCCCGAATGCATGCGAGAGGTGCGCGTACATCACCGAGACCACGTGGCTCCACGGCGTAAACGTCCTGCTTTGGGCGTCCACGCCATGCTCTTTCGCGAGCTTCGAGACCATGTGTCCCGGAATCATGTTGCACAGTTGTTTCAAGGTTGTATACCTATGTCCGGCTGGTTTGTGTTTTTGTCTCTGTTTTTTCATACCCTCCGAGTGGAGGATTTAGAGCTCACAAGCCAGCCTTTTCGTTTTAGAGCTATGGGATGACAATAATGTTGGAATTAAGGTTGGAACAAATTTTATTTCATCGCCTTATTGGACGGATTTTAATGGGCGCATTGAGTTTGAGTCCACTGCCGGAAATGTACATATGCCGTCATTTGAGATTTATACTATCGCCAATCAAAAAGAGTATGTAGCATCAATACCAGAACCATCGTCAGTGGTTTTATTAATTGCAGGCGTGGGTGTTCTTTTTCTAGCAAAAAAAAATTTCCAACCAGTGGTTCGAGTTTACGGTGGCCGACGCCTGTTGATTAAGTAAAGTTTATGTTCACCGAAACTCACCCATTAACGTTCGAATGATAAAAAAATGAAACCAAAAGCAATCACATCATCAATCCGATTCATTGCACTCGGTTTCATCTTCATTGCCCTTGCAATCCTTTGGTGGATTTTTGCACTTCCCCAACAAGCACAGGATCAAGAACCAATTTTAAAGGGACATGGATTCATTACAGCACTACAGCAAGGTGTAACCATCATCATCACCTTAATTACAGCAGGGTTGCTGTGTAATGGTTCACCGGGAATTGGAAAAACCTCGGTTCGATTTTAGTTGGTTAACTCCCGGATTTTGCTCCGCTTTATTCGGCGCTCTTCCCGGGCTTTCGATAACTTCATTTCCCGCTCTTCAAATATTTCTTTCTGCTTCCCATCCAGCATTTGCCCGGGTGTGATAAATCCAAGCGAACTGTGTAAGCGGATCGTGTTGTAATAGGTAACATATTCATCAATATTCCGACGAGCTTCATCCTGAGTTTCTGCACTTCTGGGACGAATGCATTCGGTTTTCAGACTTTTATGATAACGCTCAAGCTTACCGTTGCTCTGCGGATAATACGGGCTGGTTCTCACATGCGTCATGCCTGTCAGACGAATAAACTCCTTGAAATCCCGGGCGATGAACTGCGGGCCGTTATCACTTATAATTCTCGGAGCCGCATCAGGATATTTTTCTCTCGCACGCTGAAGAATCAGCTCTACGTCGGCCTCTTTCATCTGTTCCTTGAGCTCATAGTGAACGATCAACCGGCTGAATCCATCGAGTACCGTGCACAGATAATAAAAGGTGCCGCCACAGTTGATGTAGGAAATATCAATATGCCAATGAGCATGGGCTTTTAATGGCTGAGTGAAGCCGGTTCCCTTCCTGGACGGGCGTACGTTCCGATTGTTCAGCATCCCTGCTTTTGAAAGGACTCTGTACACCGTGGCCGGACTGACCGCAACAACATCCGCATCCATCATCATATAGCAGCACCTGCGATATCCATCAAACGGATGCTCTTTATACCAGTTAACAATCTTTTCGGTTTCATTCGCCAGCAACCAGTTGTCCCGAGGTATTTTACCATTGTGCTCATTGAGTTTTCCGTATCGTTTACGCCAGTCATAAAACCGGCTTTTACCAAGAGATGCTTTAGCAAGAAGCCAGCTCAGGGCCAGCCCGGTCTGTTCCCGGATTTCAAATACGTCATCAATAATTCGATCCCGCAGATCCGGCTCCACCCAACCTTTTAAATCTCCCCATTCTTTTTTTTTGATTTCATCAGCTCTGTTGTCACATAGGCAATAATGCTGTCTTTCTTCTGCAATTGCACTTCGAGCTGCTCGGTCTGTCTTCGCCGGGCCTTCTGTTTACGCGTGTCCGTTTTCTCGAAGGCGGCAGAGGCATTCGCTCTGAATTCGGCCTGCCATCGGTAAAACATATTCGGCTGAATATCATGCTTTACACAGATATCGGAAACCGGCACCTGGTCGACCAGGTGACTCATAACAATGTCGGCCTTCTGTTCGGCCGTGAAGTGTCTTCTCTTTGGCATTCTGTCCTCCATTCGTACTATCTAACTTGAACGAAGGTTTTGTCCAATTCCATCTGAGGCAAAACAGCTGATGTTCTATTTCGGAGTTAGAAAAATAATAACAAAATGAAATTCGAACCAGGGGTTGGACTTTACGGTGAAAACGCCGGTTGAACTATCTGTACGCTATGCGCACCGAAAGTCATCCCTAACGTTGGATAGTGATAAATAAATGACCTCTAAAATTGCCAAACTAGTAATCCAAATACTTTCCGCAGTCATTGGTTTGCTCGGACTTATATCCCTCATTTTATCCGTAATAATGATCATTATGGGAATTTCTAAAGAAATAGTGTTCATCCTGTTTGCAGCATTATTTTTGATGATCGGTTTATTATTTTTAGCAACAGCATATTCAGCGTTATTCAGATTCAAAAAAGAATCCATCAGTAACGTCACCTTCATTCTTGGTTTTGTAATCTTCGGCCAATCCAGCGATGTATTAAGACAGTTCAGCGACAATCCAATATTTGAGAATTCATCACAGGAATCTTTGTTATTTGTAATTCCAGTAATTATGGGAATTCTTACACACGTGATCCTCAAATGGATCTTTGTTAAACTAATATATAAAGACATCCAACCAGTGGTTTGAGCCTATCGCGAAAACGCCCGTGAATCCGGTCAACGTCATTTGCGCTCAGGCTCACCCATAACGTTCGAAAGAGAAAAAGAATGAGGAAAAAATATATCCCGATTGCTTTAGGAATCCTGTTTTCAGTCTCAAGCTGTGCCCATAAAACTCAAAATTCAATTTTGGGTAACTGGCAATCCCCAACGGATAATGGAGGTTCTTTAGAGTTTATAGAAAACGGCAAACTCGTGAGTCATATGGAATTCACAACAAACATTATGCAAGAGAAATTTCAGCCTCACCTCTCAGAGGAAGATATAAAAGCGATTAGACCAGAAATGGTTTCTTCTGATGTCGAGATTCCTGGTAGTTGGAAAATGATTAACAGCTCCAACATAATCCTAAATTTTGAATTCAGTAATGAAACGATCACTGTCACCAATTCAATTGTTCAGATTACTGACAATCAAATGATCATGAGTATCAATGGTAAAAACACCGTTTACACCAAAGTAAAATAAATTTCGAACCAGTGGCTTGAGCCTACGGTGAACCCGCCCGTTTTGGTAAAGGCAAAGTTTATGAGCACCGAGGCTCATCCATAACGTTCGATAAATGAACAAAAAGAGATGCTGCTCTACTGAGATTTCCAACCATCGGAAAAGAATTGGAGAACAGAGATCGTTTAAAGAAAATATCCAAATCTGAATGAAATCATATTTGGCACAGAATAAAGCAAAACCAAAAACAGAGTGGAACTTCAGAGATTCATTGCTTTGCGGATGGAATCAAAAACCATCCTGATCAGGACTAAAAAAAACATAAAAACCGAACCAGTGGGTGGAGCCTACGGTGGCCGACGCCAGTTGATTAAGTAAAGTTTATGAGCACCGGCGGCTCACCCATAACGTTCGAAGGAACACGTAGAAAAACCACAGATTCTCGGAAGAGAAAAATTCCGATGGTCGGAGAAAACCCAGTATTTTCCTTAACGGATTCCGCATCCGAATGCGTAGAAAACACACAGTTTCTCCACCATTCCTTCCTGCTGGATTTCGTAGAAAATTCACTCCCTTTCTCGTAGAAAACAAATAAGAACCAAACTAACTTCGAACCAGTGGCTTGAGGCTATCGGGACGACGTGGGATTAATCCGGTCAACGTTTGATTCCCCTCAGCCTCACCCATAACGTTAGGCATATAAATAAATCTCAATGGCATCCAATAAAAATCAGCATTATGTCCCCCAATGTTATCTTCGTCAGTTTGCCGATGCTGACTGCTCAGCTACAATAAACCTCTTCAATCTTGACCGGAAAACGTTCATACAAAAAGCTCCTATAAAAGGTCAGTGCTCAAAGAGTTATTTCTACGGCGAAGATTTAGAGTTAGAAAAAGCACTTCAGCCATTCGAATCACAATATTCCTTAGTTGTTTCTGAAATTGTAAAAAATGGATACAGACTGACTAATGAACATCGGTTTTTCCTAAAACGGTTTTGGCTTTTGCAATATATGAGGACAGAAGCGGCCTCTAGACGAGCCATTGAATTAAACGAAAAAATGGGGGAAACAGTTGGTGAGACAGCACGAGAATTTAAGCTTGGTTTAAAAGAAGCAGTTCAGCAATCAATGCTTATGTTCATAAGGGAAATGAAGGTTATAGATGATTTAAGTATTTGTCTTATTAAAAACGAATCAGACACTAGCTTTATCACCTCTGATGACCCAGCTGTACTTACCAACCGATGGCATCTGCAGAATAGAAAAACACGGGGCAGATCTTTTGGTTTAGGAACAGGAGGGAATCTTTGCCTACTACCTCTAAGCCCTAAAATAATATGTCTCTTATATGATGAACATGTTTATACAGTTGCGCACAAAAATGGATGGGTAAAAATTAAAGATAATCGTGATGCAGACGCAATTAATCAGCATCAAGTCCTTAATTGCAGAGCTAATATTTTCACACACGATAATCAATCTGCGACAGCTCTTTCATCATTATACACCGCAATCGAATCTAGTCGTCCCCCTACTCGTGTCAAAATTAACTATGCCGTACTTGATCAAGAGGTTGATGGATATAAGAAATACAGAGTAGTAGACCGTGAAGATGCTCCGGAACACACCAATGCATTAATGCATTTCCAATCTATAAACCCAACACCAACGGCTTGGCCAAAACAAATACGTTTGAGGCAAGATGGTTATGTTTACACAAATGGATCTGGTGCTGGATATGTAAGAAAAGAGCATGTGCCACAGATGAGTGATCGTGGATACTGGAAAGAGAAAATAGTAAAATAAATGGCCTAACCAGAGCCTTGACCTTACCGTGAAAACGCCTGTCGATTCGGTCAACGTTTTGTGCACGGCAGGTCAGGCTGAACGTTAGGCACAAATAAAAATGGACTATTACCAAGGAATCGTAGCGGAGTATCTTGATGCGGATCGGTCAGTATTCGTAAACAACGAATGTTTCCTACAGTTGGAACCGGGAAATAATCCTCCAAAAGGAACATCATGGTACTGCGATATTGTTGCAGTCAATTTACGTGAATCTTCTGTTTATCTGTATGAAGTAACATTTTCGTCCAGTTTGCACGCACTATTGCAAAGATTGAAATCATGGGATTCAAATTGGGATAGCTTATGCACTGCAATCAGAAGAGATTGCTCAATCCCATGCGATTGGAAAATACAACCATGGGTGTTTATTCCCGAAGATCGACGACCAATTTTGGATGCAAAACATAACTCATCTAACATGCCGGACATACGCATTACTCATTTAGAATCGATAGTTCCATGGAAATATAAATCATGGAATAGAACGAAAGATGCAATAGACTAGAACTTGCCTAACCAGAGGCTTGACCTTACCGTGAAAACGCCGGTTGATTCGGTCAAAGTTTATGCGCACGGCAGGTCAGCCTTAACGTTGGAACAACTCACTTAGGTGCATAAAAATTCAATAAAATCAGATTTGCAGACAATTCACCGGACAACCTGCTCAGCAGCGGACTTCCTGCTGTGCCCGGACAACCTGCTTGAACTCGAAGAAAACCTGAGATACTGACTTGCTCAAAACAGAGTCTTTTCCAACCAGTGGTTCGAGTTTACGGTGGCCGACGCCTGCTGATTAAGTAAAGTTTATGTTCACCGAAACTCACCCATTAACGTTGGGGAAGGAAACTTAAAAATATGTCTCTCACAAAAAATGGAATTTCAATTTCACCTGATCAGTCCGTTCGAGATATCGAAATCTATGCCTATAAAAACAACATCAATTTCATTACAAAATGGCACAATTTCACAGTTACAACATATGGAGCATATCTAGAAAACCTTGATCCAAGTTTAACAGAGGAAGACAGGACTAAGGTTAAGTCTGTTGCCGAAGGATTCATGGAACGGAAAACCCGAAATTTCTGTTTTATAATGCATATGAGTAATTTTGAGGAGATTAGTTATTTAATCTGCAAATCAGAAAATGTCGAAATTGAAAACAACAGTTCCATTAAACGTTTTGCAGAGGGCTGGAAGAAGAGAACAGGGAAAGATCTATCGACTCTGAAAGAGTGGACGATCCTCACTAATGCAGAAAAAGTCAGGCACTGTATTTTGCACGCATGCGAACGTCTGTCTTTAGTCAAAGAAAAAAAAAGACCCGCACTTGAAAGCATTATTAATCAGGAAAATCTTCCTGTGAATTCTGGGCGTGTGGAGATCACAATTGACTACCTAAATAAAGTTAAGAACTCGATCATTAGAATACTTGAAATATAACAACCCAAAAATCCCCAACCAGCAGGTGGACCCTACCGTGAAAACGCCCGTTGAGTCAGGCAACGAACAAGGCACGGCGGGTCACCCGTAACGTTCGAAGGAAAATGAAAAGCATATTGATTATCATTGCGTCAGTGACCCTTTTTGGTTGTTCCCAGAACAAGCATGAAACGAAAGGGACTCCATTTAGCGCCTTCAATGAACGAAAGATAAAAAAGAGAATAACAAAAGAACTCAACTACCTGGGAATACCCCGTAATATTGAAGGGGAAATCGAATATCCTGAGCAAGTTCTCATGGCGTTTACTAGATATTATGATCTCCCATTCATTAAATCAGCTACCCATGCCACATACATTCGGAAACTTGAAAACAAATATGAATGTCTTTACTTTATAAATACCAATGATCATTGGGAAGTAATAATCCTAAACCCTATATCCAAATGTCCAGATCGGTTGTCTAACTTTGAGAAAGTTGCTGATTACGTTTACTATAAGGAATTAGAGGGAAAAGAGATCATCGGCAAATGGTCTTATGTTGAAGATGAAGATCAGTATATTGAGTTTTTGCCAGATGGAACCGTTTCCAAAGGAACGGGAGAAATCGAGGCGTATGGTTTTGATGTGACATGGACAATACAGAACAAGGACACACTTCAGCTTCACGTTCTTCATGATGGAGAACTCAGTATGGAATCATGCACAATATTAATCATTGGAGATGAATTGACCATGACCTCTCCCAAAGGACTCGTTGTTAAATGCCGACGGTTTAAATGATTTTCGAACCAGTGGGTGGAACCTACGCATAAAACGTCCGCAGTTTTAACGTTTCAGCGCATACATCCAAACCACTCTCCACCCTCTGCGAGGCTCACCCGTAACGTTAGGCAAGGAAAAATATAATGATCAAAAACCTATTCATCATCACCATGATTTGTGCTTTTGCCACAGCTTGCTCCACAACAAAGGAAGAGACTCAAACGGCAGAACCAATTCCTGAAAAGAAACTCCAGAAGGAACCAATTCCAGAGGCGTTATCAGCGGAATTATTAACCCAAATTCAAAAAACCAATTTTGACATTTCTGTTTCGGAGCAATCCCTTTCCCCTAATGGCAGTTTGATTTTAGTTTTAGAGGAAAATGAAATTTTCACACAGGGAGCGACAATCAAAATCCCCAAGGAGTCACTCAAAGAATTAAGTGGCGTATTTTATAAATTGAAAACAGTAGTGAGCATTTCATCTAAAAACGGAAAAGGTAAGATCAAGTCACTACAGTTTACTGATGAAACTAAAGTTGCGGTAGCATACGAATAAACAAGCCTAACCAGCGAGTGGACCCTACCGTGAAAACGCCTGTTTGATTCGGTCAAAGTTTATGGTCACGGGCGGGTCACTCGTAACGTTGGAACAACTCACTTAGGTGCATGGAATTTAATGAAACCTGATTTGCAGACAATTCACCGGACAACCTGCTCTGCAACGGACTTCCTGCTATGCTCGGACAACCTGCAATGAATCGTAGAAAACCTGAAATACTGACTTGCTCAAAACAGAGTCTTTTCCAACCAGTGGTTCGAGTTTACGGTGGCCGACGCCTATTGATTAAGTAAAGTTTATGTTCACCGAAACTCACCCATTAACGTTGGAACAACTCACTTGGGTGCATGGAATTTAATGAAATCAGATTTGCATACAATTCACCGGACAACCTGCTTTTCACCGGACTTCCTGCTGTGCCCGGACAACCTGCAGAGAAACGTAGAAAACCTGAGATACTAACTTGCTCAAAACAGAGTCTTTTCCAACCAGTGGTTCGAGTTTACGGTGGCCGACGCCTGTTGATTAAGTGAAGTTTATGTTCACCGAAACTCACCCATTAACGTTCTGCACTAAAAGATAAAATGAGATTATCTCCTAAGAAATATTGCGTAAGCGTAGCGGTTCAAATCGTAATCTCCCTTGGCATTGCTTTTCTCTGCCTTGCTTTAGCCTGCCTGTTTGTCGCTGACTTCAGTGACTTTTTCTCATACTTCTGGGATCCATACCTCCCGGTTGCTTGGTGGACTCTTAACCTCATTCCATCAGTAGAAATGGGACCACAAGTGATAAACATTGTATTTGGTATCCGAATTATATGGACCCTTGCTATTGCTTTGTTCTCTGGAAAGAATCTCAAGCTGGCATTAATACTCGAAACAACCCTCTCGGTAATCAGTTCACTGATTTATATGTTTCAGGCGTTTTGTATGTAGATAAAAATGGGCAGAACCAGTGGGTGGAGCCTACGGTGGCCGACGCCAATTGAATAAGCAAAGTTTGTGAGCACCGGCGGCTCACCCATAACGTTCGCTACTGATAAAATGAAAGAAGACAATTGGTCAGAACATCCAGAATTGAATCGTTCAGTAAATTGGAACAAATCAAATATCCAATGCATCATCGGCACAGCAAAGGTCGGTGACAACACATGGGTAATTAGAATGAATGATTTTCCAGATGAACCATTCCATTCCTTAATCATCAATAATCAGGAAGTGATCCATTTTAATGATTGGCCTGAATTTTGGAACAAACCTAAATAACTAAAAATCAGCGAACCAGCTCATAGACCCTACTTGGACAACGCCCGGTTTTGGAGGCAACGTTTAATTCCCAAGCGGGTCATGAGTAACGTTAGGCATCATAAAATAAGGACAAATATGAATTCGTATCTATATCCCACGGAACCAGGCTGGTTTCCAGCAGAACTAGAAAAATGGAAATCATCAGGCAAGCGTTATTTTTGTTTCCCATTTTTGTGGCATGAACCACACACTCTTCCTTCAGATCAAACCAAGGAATTTTGGCTTTATCTATATTATGCTCAAGGCAGAACAGGTGAAGGAGAACTCCAGCGTGTTGTTCAGTTTCGAGCAAAAGTCGTTGAGACATCACGAGAGGAAATAGAAGGAAATGACATTCATTTGCTCTTTAATCCTGAAGCAAAAATGTATTTCAAGTGCGATATCGTTGAGGAAATAAAATCTATAGAGGGGAAATTTTTAACGGATGCAGATTTTCAGCATATTGAGGGAAAAAATTTATTATCAACAATTCGGAAATCAGTGGCACCAATTATCCGAAATACGTAAGCGTCTTTTGGATCACCCCCTATGCAGCCTCGCGAGATGCTGATAAGGTCTTGGATGATGGAGCAGGTTCGGCGTTTTCCCGGCGCGCCTTCCATTGGGCTGGCGTCCAGTCGGGGGCATCCCGACTGTCCATGGTCGGCAGGGCGTCCAGGACTTCTCTCAGATAGTCGGCGGGGTTGATATCGAGTTTGCGACAGGTTTCGACCAGGCTGTAAATGACTGCGCTGGTCTGTCCGGAGTCCGGGCTGCCGAAGAACAGGAAGTTCTTCTTGCCGATGGCCGTGGGCCGGATGGCATTCTCCACGAGGTTGTTGTCGATTTCCAGGCGGCTGTGATCGACATAATGAGTGAGGCTGTCCCACCGGCTCAGAGTGTAGCGAATGGCTTCGCCGAGTTTGCTTTTCGGGAGCTGACGTGTCTTTTCTCGCTCCAGAATGGTTTTCAGTTTTTCCAGGATGGGTGATGCGTCCTTCTGACGAACTGCGGATCGGTCGAGTTCAGGCGTCTTCCGCAGGTCGGTTTCGATGCGGTAGAGCTTGGCGATGTGTTTGACGATTTTGCGCGAGATGGAGTCGCCGGCCTCTACGAACTTGCGACGTGCATGGGCCCAGCACCCTGCATGGATGATGGATTCTTTTTCTTCAGTGTGGTCCGGTTTATTCAACCAGCATGGATACGCTTCGTAGCCGTCGCTTTGCAGATAGCCGGAAAAATCCGTGAGCATTCCGTCCAGACACTCATTGGCCCGGCTTGCGAACCATTCGAACAGCGCGCCGACCCCCGGGCTGTGATAAACCCATAGGTATCCGTTAGGACAGTAGTCCTTTTGCTTGTCCTGATGCTTGATAACAGTTTCGTCGGCCTGAATATATCCACTTTGTCGAATTTCATTTCGAAGGGATTCATAAATCATCGTCAGCCAATTGGCCGTCAGATACATCCAGTTGCCCATCGTTTTCCGACTGACTTCGATATCGTACCGATACTTTAAAATCCATTCCTGTCGATACAGGGGAAGATGGTCGCAGTATTTGTTCAGAATAATCTGTGCGATGAGTCCGGCTGAGGCATAGCTGTTTTGAATCAGTCGCTCCGGGGCCGGGGCAATCACCGGAGCGGCTTCACGATCATCGATCAGGACATATTTTTCGCGGACAATAATACGACGAAAGTAACGGGACGGAACCACGTCGAGTTCTTCAACCGTTTCTTCGCCAATTTTCTTATAGAGCTCCGGTTCTTCCTGTACTTCATCCGGAATGATCACAACCCGTTCAACAGGCAGATCTTCCGGCACCCGTTCTTTCAGTGGTTTACGTTTCCCGCGACGAGAGTCTTTTGGATCCTCCGGTTGCGGCATCTCATCCGCCGACTCTTCGGCCTCCTCCAGCTGCTTCTGCAATGCGTAGAGTTCTTCAAAGGCCAGCTCCATCTGATCCGGACTCAGTTTTTCCGAACTGCGCCCGAACAGTTTCTTCAGCAGATACTGAACCTTCTCTTCCAGGATTTTTATTTTGGATTTAAGCTGCTCACTTTCGGATTCGAGCGCTTCAAAAGAAGCGCTCTTCTCCAGCAGCAGATCGAAGTTTTCCCGATTAAAATCCATGGGATGCATTATACCAAAACCCGGCGGAAAATCTGATAGAAACTTCAATAATTATCGCTGATACCACGGCTTGAGAGAGCCGCGTCTGAGATCCACTCCGTCCAGTAGAAGCGATAGGGATTCCGGGGCAAGCTCCAGCTTTTTATCATCGCCCGTTACGCCTTTCGGCCAGGTAAAGCGCCCCTGCTCCAACCGCTTAATCATCACCCACATTCCCGTTCCATCCCAGTAAAGCGATTTGATCAAGGTTCTTCGCCGGTTCGTAAAAACAAACAACGCCCCGGAACAGGGATCTTCCTTCAGTTGTTCGAGCACAACGGTATGCAACCCGTTAAAACTCTTCCGCAAATCAACCGGCTCCACGGCAAGAAACACCCGCAGCGATCCTGTTAGGCTCAGCATTGTGCAGCCTCACGAAACACTGTCCCCAATGCCGAGGGAGAATCCACCTGCATGCGAACCTCCACCTGATTGGGGAAACAGACCCGAACTTCCAGTCTCGGAGCAGGCAGATTCACTTGAACTTCCTGCATCGGCGGTGAGTTCTTGCGCTCTTTTGCGAGCCAGCTGTAGAACGTCTGCAGATTGATCTCGTGCTCCGCACAGAACTTCACCGCCGAAAGGCCGCTCCGATGAAACTGAGCTACGAACTCCTGACGAACTGCCGCGCTGCGGTAAACTCGTCTCCGACATGTTTCTTGAGTATTGTTATCCATGCCGATACCGTATCAGCGAATCGCAAGCCTGACTACGGGGTCGACGAAGAGACGTTTACCGAAATACTCCAATGATCACAGTTCAAAAGACTATGTATCTACTAAATGACTAATTTGCCTAACCAGCGGGTTGACCTTACCGTGAAAACGCCCGTTGATTAGGTCAAAGTTTATGTGCACGGCAGGTCACCCGTAACGTTAGGCGCGATCTTTTTCCATCTCACGGTGAATGCAGTTTGCAACGCGCTTGCAACCAGCCTCGCTTTTCAAAAGACACACAAAATTCCACCCAAGCTTCAGTGAGAAGGCATCCCCGCTCTTATGGATACTCCAGTTTCCCGCTTCGATATAGCTTCCGTGTTTAGCCTTGTTCCATTTTAACGCCATAATAAACCACCTAACCAGTCAATTCAGATTTACGGTGTTTAACACTCGGTTTCGATGCCACACCGCAAGGCACCTAAACTGATTTAACAAAACACCTAACCAGAGGTTCGAGCCTACCGTGAAAACGCCTGTCGATACGGCCAACGTCATTTGCACGGCGGCTCATCCTTAACGTTGGAACAACTCACTTAGGTGCATAAAAATTTAATGAAATCAGATTTGCAGACAATTCACCGGACAACCTGCTCAGCAGCGGACTTCCTGCTGTGCCCGGACAACCTGCAATGAATCGTAGAAAACCTGAGATACTGACTTGCTCAAAACAGAGTCTTTTCCAACCAGTGGTTCGAGTTTACGGTGGCCGACGCCTGTTGATTAAGTGAAGTTTATGTTCACCGAAACTCACCCATTAACGTTCGCTAAATAAAATATGAAAAAATGGCTCATAGGTTGTTCGATCCCAATACTGATAATCATCGGATTAGTCGTAGCATTCTTCGCATGGCTAATCAACATGTCCTCATATTATGTAGAAGCGTACAAACCAGAGAGCAGTGTTATTTCAAAGAATCAAGATGAACTTCATCATCGCTTCACAACATTTGAGTATGAGGACGCCAACATTCATCTGGAGTGGTACACATACGATAATCAAAAAATAAATGTTGCTCCATATAAGCTGTTTGTCGTTGTAGAGCCAAAGTCCGAGGAACTAAAAAAGGTGAATATCACCAGCATATCAATTTCATCCAGCCTTGGTGAAATTTATGAATTCTCCCCTTCAACCCAATGGCCAACAGTTCTGAACGTCACAAATGTAGACAGACGAGTTTCCCACACATTTGAACCTGGATTCATGTTCAAGTTTGAAGAGAAAGAGGAAATCTCAACTCAGGTAGAATTTGAAATAAAGACCAAAGATAAAGTACGGAAAGAAACCATCGATATAAAATGGGTTCCAATCCGAGTAAAGCACGCAGCACCAATAGTAAAAAACAGCGAACCAGAGGTTGGACTTTACGGTGAAAACGCCTGTTAATTCGGTCGATGGTTTATGCGCACCGAAAGTCACCCATAACGTTAGGGCCTGTTAACACTTATGCTTGCAATATAAAACAAGTCTGGTACTATCTTTATATGAAAATAACCGAAGCCCAGTACGACAAAATCGCCCATGTGTTGCCGGTGCAGCGAGGCAACGTAACTCTTTCCAATATCGAGGTTTTAAACGCCATTCTCTATGTGGCCGAGCACGGCTGCAAGTGGCGCGGACTCCCCTCTCGCTTTGGAAACTGGCACACCATTTACACCCGCATGAACCGCTGGGCAAAAAAAGGCGTTCTCGCAAACGTGTTCGATGAACTGCAGAAACAGCAGCTCGTGAAGATCAACCTTGAAGCGGTGTCCATCGACAGCACCTCGATCAAGGTGCATCCCGACGGAACCGGCGCATTAAAAAAAACGGCAAACAATCCATAGGAAAGTCCCGTGGTGGCTGGACTACCAAGATCCATTTGATCGCCGCCAACGCCCGGATCGCACTGGATTTCTCCCTTTCCCCGGGACAAGCCGGTGATGGTCCGGAAGGTCGTAAACTACTGGCCAGCTGGGGCGAGGATCGCCCTGAAGGCATTTGCAATGTATTGATGGATAAGGCCTACGAAGGAGATGAAACCCGGCAGCTGGTGTTCGATCTTGACCTCACTCCCGTTGTGCCGCCCAAGGCCAATCGACTTGAACCTTGGGAATACGACAAGGAAATGTACAAGCGGCGCAATGAAGTGGAGCGCCTGTTCCGCCGCTTAAAAGGATTCCGTCGAATCTTCTCCCGCTTCGAGAAACTCGACGTAATGTTCTGTGCGTTCATCCACTTCGCCCTGACTGTGGACATGCTTCCGTTGTGTTAACACGCCCTAGCATGAGATAAAAAAATGGACTTAACCAAAACACTCATAACCATAGCCTGCAGTTCTGTCACAGCGGCTTTGATAACGCTATTTTTTCAGAACAAACATTATAAAGGAAATCTCATCGAAAAATGGATTTCCGATTTGAGAAATGAATTAGCTCACTTACTTGGCCATGTGGAGGAATATCGTTTACTGGGAAACATGACCCCTCTTTCGAGTGATGTGCGACATCAGATTCATGCACGTAAACAAAAAATCCATCTTTTACTGAATGACAATAAAGATCAGGAAGAGATAGCCAAACTTGTCGATGAACTTATTCAAAAAGTAGATCAAGGCGCAGTATTCCAAGATGTCTCCGACATAGAAGATGATCTCATGGAAAAGTCGAGATTACTACTCAGGCAGGAATGGCATAATATTTCCCGTTTCAATGGGTTAGATATCACTTTAAAAATTATTGCACCAATCTCACTATTTCTTTGGTTGGGTTTCTATATTCTGGATCAAAAACTATGTGGCGTAATATCTGATGCTGTGGCCTCTGGCTCAAAAACCTACGGGGAAACTTATGGGCCTCTTTCTTTTTGGAAACCCATAATTTTTTGGTGTTCCTTTGGAGTTACAACCCTTATGGCAACTATCAACTTAGTTAAAATAAAATGATGCTAACCAGAGGCTTGACCTTACCGTGAAAACGCCCGTCGATCCGGTCGAAGTTTATGTGCACGGCAGGTCAGCCTTAACGTTCATATGGCTGAAGTTTTGTCAACAGGGCAAAAAAATATAAGACCCACTTTTTTCTCTCTTTGAAAAAGGGCCGGGCGATCGGAATCGGAGGCGGCCATGGAACCATTATCACAGGGTGATACGGTTGTTACCCGTTTACAGTGTATGCTCATATTCGTGGACTTTTCAATCCGCCCGGCCTCGGCCGGAGCGAATGGCACGTTCGTTTAAACAAACGCACTACCGACAGTATCTTTGATCACCGCGGCCTTGTACCCTTAGTCTGGGTATCGAGTGCTGGCCGTACTCAATGAAGCAGTAGCGACGTAACTCATAACGTTATCAAGGACCGGCCTCTGTATTTCCAGTGAGCACACCTCCGATTCGATCATCTGTAAAATATATATTACCTCACAAGGTGAGCCAGATCCCATAGATAGGAGGAGAGCTCACGTGCGATGGCTACTTGAATTTTATTGTGATGCACTTTTCTGAACATCAATTTATACCAACGGTTATTAAGTCGGTTCTGGGCGTGCCAGGAGAGTGCTCGCACTTCGCGGCTCAATCCTTCCTGGCGTTTGGAAAGTGCTTTGGAAACTTTTGGCGGCATACGGTAATGACCGGCACATTCAATGAGCATCCAGCGCGCATGCGAATTACCGCACTTGGTGATATTTCCCTGCCGGCGATGGTTACCCGTTGTGTTTTCTTTGGGAACCATTCCCGGAAATCCCATGAACAGTTTCGGATGAGCGAACCGCAGAAAGTCCCCCACCTCGGCGGTGAGCACCATCGCGGCGGTCGTCCTGAATCCCCGGAAGCCCATCAACGCCTCAACGAACGCGCGGCGGCTCCAGGTCTGCAGCAGCAGTTCCATCTGATGATCAATCCGTCCGACCTGCGCCGTAGCGGCATCGATTCGAAGCAGATATTCCTCCATTACCATTTTCTGCGCACGCTCCGGCATCACCAGTTCGCGCAGATAACGCATATGCGCCTCGGTCCAGCCGGCTTTCCCGGTATAGCGGTATCCATTGCGCAGCAGAAAACCCGAGAGCTGCTGCTTCCCGCGTTTGGTATAGCGGTATCCATTGCGCAGCAGAAAACCCGAGAGCTGCTGCTTCCCGCGTTTGGTATAGCGGTATCCATTGCGCAGCAGAAAACCCGAGAGCTGCTGCTTCCCGCGTTTCACCTCATTCACCGCATCGGTGCGGCCGCGGCAGACATCGCGGATCACCTCGTCCTCCACATTCGGGATATGAACGGAAATCAGTTCACCGGCCCGATGCAGCCGCGCGAGTTTGCATGCATCCAGCCGGTCGGTTTTAACTTTATCTCCGGCGCGTTCCGGAATTTTCGACGGAGCAATCACCTGGCAGTCAAATCCGAGTTTAATCAGGCGCCGCGCCAATACAAATCCCGTCGGCCCGGCCTCATAGCAGAGGTGCAGTTGCTCCTTCGTCAGGTTGTTATTTTTCATGTACCTCCGAATGAAGGTCAGTGTCCGGTTCATATCAGCCGAACATTTTCCGATGAGCTCTCCCCTGCAACGCCCGTCAAAGGCTGAACCGAATACATTTTCATCTTTGTGAACATCAATTCCTACGTATACTTCTTTCATGGCGTGCTCCTTTGGTTTGAATGCTTCGTTCATTCAATGTTGGATAGGCTCCGGCTCGCCGGAGCAGCCCACGGAACCCCCGAGGGCACGCCTCTTAATTTAAAGGGAAAATGACCGAGGCGCCATCAACTTCAGGCATAAGGTCTGGAACAACTCACTTGGGTGAATGAAATTTAATGAAACCTGATTTGCAGACAATTCACCGGACAACCTGCTCTGCAACGGACTTCCTGCTGTGCACGGACAACCTGCAATAAATCGTAGAAAACCTGAAATACTGACTTGCTCAAAACAGAGCAGCTTTTGCAGCGCGCATTTTTCTGTAAAGATAAATGATGTTTAATGTCAGGATAATACAGAAAGGGTGAATTTATGATCCGACGCAGATCGTTTCTGGCAGGTACGCTCAGTCTACCTTTTTTCCCCGGCTTATCGCACGCGAGCGAACCGACTGAAAAACGACTCTCTGCATTTGAGCCGGGGGAGCAACTGAGGTACAGCCTGGGCTGGCAGTTTATTGTGGCGGGCTATGCAACGCTGGAGGTGCTGCCTGATGAAAATCAGGATGGGGTCAAATTGCGCAGTTTCCAGATGCAGGCCAGAACCCGGAAAATCGTAGATTCCATCTTCAAAGTGCGGGACACGCTTTCCTCACTCACCACCTATGATGTGGACCGTTCGATGGGCTATTCAAAAATTCAGCGCGAGGGAAAAACAAAGCGGGATATTACGGTGGATTTTGACTGGGAGAATATGGAGGCCCATTATTTTGAAGCCCGGAAGCAGAAGTCGGTGGTGACGCCGGTTCAGGCAAATACACTGGATCCGCTTTCGGCCTTTTATTTTGTGCGCCGGCAGGAACTTGAAGTGGGTAAAACCATTGAAGGTCCGATGACGGATGGGAAACGCTGCAAAATTGCGCGGATCGAGGTGAAAGAACGTAAAACCATAAAAGTAAATGGAAAAAAGTATGACTGCTTTCGTCTGAAGCCGGATATTTCCGATGTTGGAGGCGTTTTTGAAAAAAGCAAGGATGCTAAAATTGAGATCTGGTGCACGGCGGATCACCGGCACATTCCGGTCCTGCTGAAGAGCAAAGTGGCGGTCGGCAGTTTTAAAGCGGAACTGATCCCGGATGAATAAGTCATCGAAAATCCCGGAGTTATCCGGGATTTTTTGTATTTACATCATGCCCCCCTGCCCTGCATAAAATTGCGATCGGCTTACAGAGGTCAGCCAATGGTTTGACACTGGAGATGAATTATAAAATAAGCATCAAAAAATGCTCCCAAAGCGGTGATGGGGAGAAAGGATCATCATGAAAAGAAGCCTGGCCCTTTTTGCAGCGGCAGCCCTGCTGAGTGGCTGCACAACAGTCAACATGATTTCAACAGAGAAAACCGATATGATTACGCACTCCGTCTTCTTCAAACTGAAACACCCTGCGGGCTCTGCGGAGGAAGCTGCATTCCTGACTGAAGCGCAAAAACTGGCGGTAATTCCGGGCGTTGGAAATTTCCAGGTATTGAAAGAAACCAGCCCGAAAAACGATTTTGCCTATGGTCTGACGATGACGTTTGAAAACCAGGCCGCATACGACGCCTATAACAACCATCCGGACCATGTTGCTTTTGTTCAGCAGATCTGGCTGAAAGAAGTTGAAGCATTTCAGGAAATCGACCATGTCCCTTTCGGGAAATAACGATCCGCACAACCTAGCAGTTGCTGCACCGGATATATTCCGAAAATCAGCGTCGGTGATATAAAAACCCACAAACGGTCTGGATCAACGAATAATCATCTTCGGCGCTTGATCTTATTCGGGGTCGTTGCGGCCTGTAATCCGGGCAAAAGAACAGGATTTTAAATGTATCGCGAGGCAGGCCGGAGACCTGCTTCGCACACATAAAACCGGATCCGCCTGAGTTCCGTTTACCGGGGGTTAAGCACAACAAAGGTAGGCAGCCCCTGAACGCCGAATTCGTTCATCACCGCCAATGTATTTTCATCTGTAGGATCCTCGGCGATATATTTGATGAAGGTATAGTCCGCGAGACGCGCCTTTACCATCTCATCTTTAAAGGTGGTTTTATCCATTGCTTTGCAGTTCTTGCACCAGCTTGCCCAGAAATCCAGGAAAATCGGTTTTCCAGCGGCATGCGCTTCAGCAAACACTTCGGCCAGACCGGCATTTGAAGATCCATCGATGACCATATGCCCCTCTATCTCACCTTCATCAGTGATATCGGCCGGTTTAAATGCACGGAAACTCAGGTTTCCGTAGTAAAGCGCAAAGAAGATGATACCCACGCCGAAACCGTATTTCACATACTCCATCCATTTTCCCGGTTTGGGAAGAAAAGCGAGGCCGGCACCGGCAAACGGCCAGGGTAACGCCATTCCGATACCCAGCACAAACGGCAGTGCCAGACCGGCCGCAGCGTTGGCTTCATAGACATTGGTAGCCAGCAGGAGCACAGCAATCACCACCGGAGCAACACAGGCTCCTGCAAGCAGTGCTGCCACAGCCCCCATCGTCAATGCCACCCAAAAACTACCCTGCTTCTGTGTACCACCGCCCAGTTTTGACTGGAATCGGGAGAAATCAATGTGGAAGACATCAAACATAGCCAGAGCCAGCACCACAAAAATCAGCGCAATACCCAGATTAAACCAGGGATTAGCCTGAATGGTACCGAACTGCGAACCCGTCAATACAACGCCCACACCGAGCAATCCATACACGAGCGCAATGCCCAGACCATACACACCGCCCAGTGCAAATCCTCGCCCTTTCGATCCGGCCTGCGCGCCGGCGCCGATGATGGCCAGATTGATCGGCACCATCGGAAGGACGCAGGGAGTAAGGTTCAGCAAAAGCCCGCCGAACAGAATAAAGATAATGGTCAACAGCAGTCCCGACTCGCGAACAAAGGCCACCGGATCGGAAAGAAACAGCTTAAAACTGCTGACCTTCACCGCTTCACCTCCGTTTTCTGCCGTATCCAGAAAATCAATAAAATCTTCGGCGCGCATGTAGCCCACCGCAGATCCGCCGACAGCAAAGCGGTCCCGCTCGCTTTTCCAGTCATTGAACTCTGCTTCCGTCTGAGCGGTTTTCAACGCGGTTTCCGAGGACCCCGCCGGCGCTTCCAGTTCAACCACCTTGGTCTGCGGAAGAAAACAGACCTCGTCGTTACAGCCCCAGTATTTCACGTGCACCGCGCCGGCACCTCCGGAAGCGGGAGCCCAGTTATATTCGGCAGAAAAAGAATGCGCATAAACCGGCTTCGGCTTCCCGGTATTCGGATCGGTGACCTCTTTAGTTTCGGGAAGCTGCAAAGCAGCCTGTTCATTTCCAAGAGCGTCCAGCACCTTGAAACTGTCCGCATAGAGATAATGCGACTCAGGGACGTTGACATCGACGCGGACTCTGTCGGAGTCCGGAGTAACGGTAACCTCAAAAGGGTCGCCGAACTGACCAAAGGATGAAAGTACTAACTGTACCGTGAACAACAATGCGAACCAGGTTTTCTTCATACAATAACTTCCTATTTTTTATTGGTTCCTTCGACAGAGCACCCAAACTATAGTTCATTCTTTTACAGGTAAAAAATTATATGGATAAAACAGTCGCACAGAGAACCGTAGCGACCGGCGTGGTACAGACGCTGCGCGACCGGGGATATATCGCCTTTTTTGCCGGCGGCTGCGTCCGGGATGAGCTGCTCGGCCGCACTCCCAAAGATTATGATGTAGCGACTGATGCCCATCCTGAGAAAGTGGAAAAAATTTTCCCGAAAACTGTGCCGATCGGCAAAGCCTTCGGTGTAATTGCGGTCATTCAGAATCATCAGATCATCGAGGTGGCCACCTTCCGCGAAGAAACCGGCACCCTGGATGGACGCCATCCGGAAACCATCACCTTTTCGGCCGCCAAAGAGGACGCTCTCCGCCGCGACTTCACGATCAACGGTATGTTTTTTGATCCGATTCAGAACGAACTGCACGATTATGTCCATGGGCGCCGTGATCTGGAACGCCGACTGATTTCCGCTATCGGCGATCCTGCGGAACGGTTCCGCGAAGATCATCTTCGGATGTTGAGGGCGGTACGTTTTGCACACACACTGGATTTTGAAATCGATCCCGAAACAGAAACAGCCATTCAGGCGATGGCCCCGCTTATCCGGAACATCAGTGCAGAACGTATTGAACTGGAGCTGACCCGTACACTGACGGAAAGCAGCAGAGCCGGCCGTGCACTTAAACACCTGCATGCACTCGGTCTGATGCAGTATATCCTTCCCGAACTGGTTCCCATGGACGGACAGAAACAGCCGCCGCAGTTTCATCCGGAAGGTGATGTCTTTGAACACACCTGCCTGATGCTTGATGCCATCAATGAAATTCCGCAAACCGATGCATTCACCCGGCGCGAACTGGCCTACTCCGTCCTGCTGCATGATGTCGGCAAACCGTCCACCGCGTCAGTCGGGCCGGGAACGGACGGCCAAACCCGTATCCGATTCAACGGACACGCTGCCGTCGGAGCCCGCATGGCCGAAGACATTCTGCTTCGGCTGAAATTTCCGAATATTGAAAAGAAACGCATCATTACCGCCATCGCCGGGCATATGCGGTTTATGGACGTCCGGAATATGAAAGCCTCCACCCTGCGCAAAATGATCGGAGCCGACACCTTTGAACTCGAAATGGCTCTGCACCGGCTCGATTGCCTGGGTTCACACCGCATACTCGAAAATTATGATTTTATCCGCGCCTATCAGGAAAAAATGGCGGATGAACCGATTCTTCCGAAACCGCTGGTCAACGGCAGAGATGTCATGAATCTGGGCATTGATGAAGGCAGAACCGTCGGCCGGATCCTGAAAGCGGTATACAATGCCCAGATGGAGGGTCAGATCCGCAGCAAAGAGGATGCCCTCATCTGGATTAAGGAAAAATATCTTTAATTCACAACCCGGAATCCACCGGCATTCCGGGGCACCAGTTCCAGTACGCCCTTATAATGAACCACCGGAGCCTCCACCCGCAGTCGGCGGCCTTTGTCCACCGCATCGCGTTCCTCCTCGGAAACGCAGCAGTCCCTGAAGAGCAGCTGAACAGTGCCGGTATCATCGGACATAGGATAAATCACCCCGCCCGGAATGGAGCGCGGTTCCCCCAGCACCCCCTCCACAATCACTACCCGTCCTTCCATCAGCGCATGGATCTCACCGATTTTAATTTCCTCCGCCGATGCCTCACCCATTCCAGGGCGCTGTATCCACTCTTCTCGGATCACCTTAAGCTCAAGACGCCCATTGTATTTCTGAACCAGGCCGGTGACTTCGAGCGGTTCGCCAACCTCCAGCACCGGAGGGCGTTCCAGCCAATGGATGATATCGATACGGCCTGTAGGATCTTCCAGCACAATCCTGTACGGTGCCTTTGAACCGGCCCGTGGATTCCAGATCCCGGAAACCACCCCGTTCACCCGCATGGTTTCTCCTTCGCGGTCGGGCGTGACCCGGGAAATCCGGAATTCAGAACCGGCCGATTCAACCTGACCGGTCCTCCGGATCGTCGTTGCCCGCAGACTGATATAGTTTCCGACTCCGACCCGAAGATTTCCTTCGGCTTCCACACGGGCGCCTCCGGGAAACAGCGTATCCACTGCACCGGCCGGAACAAATACCGCAAGCTGTCCGGTACCGTCATGCAGAAGATGAAAGACAGAACCGCTTTTCAGCTTTCGGGCGGGCTCGAGCAGCACCCCTTCCATCCGAACCCGTTTAAAGTTCATATAGGGTTTAATATCGGCCACATGCACCATGCCGGGTTCACGGCCGTTCACCGCACGGAAAATTATAACAGCAAGAACAATCAGACCGCAGTAGGTTATTATGCGAACCGCACCATCCCACGGTTTCTCTAAACGAATTCCGCAGTTTGAACACCGATCGCTACGTTCAACCATTGCTCCGCATCCGGAGCAGCGAACCGGTTTTCCAGACTTTGGATACAGGGTCATTCCATCCGCTAAAACGCACCAAAGAGCACACTGCCGAACGATGTTACCGGAGAGGCTTCGCGCAGATCGTCAACCGCAGCGCGGACATCTTCAACCAGTAGCGTAGTTTCATTATAAAGTTTGGCATCGCGCACCAGCATACCAAGCGTACCTTCCCCGTTATTAATGCTTTCAGCAATCTCCCGGGCGGCGGCCATGGTGGCATCGAAATTTTCATAGAGCTCGGCATCTTCGGAGAGCAGTTTGCCCACCGTTCCCTCACCGTTGGCAACCCGGTCGGAAATCATACGCAGATTCGCCATCATTGCGGCAGCATCGTTATAGACGGCATCGTCGGTCAGCAATTTACCCACGGTGCCCTCCCCTTCAGCAATACGGCTGACAACCCCCTTCAGATCTTCCGTCAGCACCGCCATGTTTTTATACATGGTATCGTCATTCAAAAGCTGCCCCAGCGTACCTTCACCGTTTTCCACCGATTTAATCATACGCTGAAGCCCGTCAACCGCTTCAGACAGCTCCGCAATCATATCAACCGGTTTGGAGCCGAGAATGGTTACATTTTCACCCAGCAGCGGTGCGTCTTCGGGGCCCTCGTAGATTTTAAGGTATTTTCCGCCCAGCATCGATGCATCGACAATTTCAATCTTATACCCATGACGCAACTGCAGCGGAACATCCAGCGTGGCATAAACATGCACACGGCTGTTTTCCAGCGAGGTCTGCTTCACCCGCCCGACGTTCATGCCGCGCAGATAAACCGAATCGCCCTCGCGCAGACCGCCGACTTCGGTAAAGACAAATTCATACGAATAACTCTCGCTCCACAGCTTTTCACGGCTGAGCACTATGGTGAAAACGCTGAGAGCAATGAGCACCACAAACATGAAAAGACCCACCAGGATCTCAACGCTGACTTCACGGCTGAATTTATTCATGACTGAACTCTTCCCACTTGCCTCTCTTCGTGATGTATTGCGACTCCAGAAAACGCCGCACCGTCTCGTTTTCTGATTTTATGAAGTCCGCCGGCGGAGCATTTTCCACAATTTTTCCCTCATGCAACATCATAATACGCGATCCTATAGCCAACGCACTGTGCAGATCATGCGTCACAACAACACTCGTTATACCGAGCTGTTCACGCATATCCACGATTAAATCATCGATTCGTCTCGATGTCACCGGATCCAGTCCGGACGTCGGCTCATCGTACAGCACAATTTTCGGATCCATAATAATAGCGCGCGCCAGACCGGCACGTTTCTGCATCCCCCCGGAAATGTCCGACGGAAACTTGTCACCGGCATCCCCCAGACTGAGCAGTTCCAGTTTTTCGCTCACCCGCCGATAAATCTCCTCTTCTTTCAGACGGGTATGCTCTCGCAGCGGAAGAGCCACATTGTCGAAAACGCTCATCCACTGCAGCAGTGCCGCACTTTGAAACAGCACCCCGAACTTTTCACGAACCGCCCGGAGATCGCGACGGCTCAGATCGTTGATCACTTCACCATCAATGGAAACAGTTCCCGAATCCGGAACCATGAGGCGGATCATATGCTTGAGTGTGACGCTTTTACCGGCTCCGGAAAGCCCCACAATCACAAACGTCTCCCCCTCGCCGACCTCAAAGTTCACACCGTCGAGTACGTTCCGGTTTCCCAGTTTTTTTGTAACCTGATCAAACCTGATCATACGTAAAAAAGCCTCGTTATCATGTACCCCACCACGAGAATCACCAGGAAGGATATTACGACAGAGCGCCGCGTAGCCTTACCCACACCCACTGCGCCCTCGGTCGTCATAAACCCCTCATGGCATGAAACGGTGGTGATGATGATTCCGAAAACGAATGCTTTAAAAAGCCCGACATACAGATCTTTATTCGTAGCGAACTGCGTGGCGTTATCCATATAGGCCGTCACTGAAACCCCAAGCTGCGTCACGCCCACAACCGCCCCGCCGGCAATCCCCAGAATATTGGTATACACCGTAAGAATCGGCATCATAACACACAGCGTAAAAAGGCGCGGCATAACAAGAAAACGGTTGGGATTGATGCTCATCACTTCGAGCGCGGCAATTTCCTCGGACACCGTCATGGTTCCCAGCTGCGCCGCAATCGCCGATCCCACGCTGGCCGCGATAATCAGTGCCGTCATAAACGGCCCCATTTCACGGATAATGGAAACCGCAACCGCAGAACCGATAAATTCCTCCTGTCCCCAGCGCTTCAACTCAAGCCCGGTCTGCAATGCGAGAATCATGCCGGTGAAGAGCGCCACCACGGAAATTACCGCCAGACTCTTAATTCCGGTGATATAAAGCTGCGAAACGGTTTCGGCCCGGCTGCGTTTACCGAATGCAAACTGCAGAAACCAGACCGCCTCAAACAGCATAAACATGGCATGCCCGGTATCGTGCAGCACCTGCAGCACCCGTGCCCCCAGCCGCTGGGCCGAGTGCACCGGATAGCGCATATAATCTATGTGTAAACGTGCTATGGCTCCTGCTCCTTATCTCCGCCGAACCACATAAAAAGGAAACGGTATCGGCGATCATCCTGCTCCTTTTTATAGCCCGCCAATCCCTTGAGCAAGCTCCATTCAAACCGCTCCTCATCTTTATGGCGAACCTGCCGGTACAATCCCCACAGCACATGATGCCCTATTTCACCCTGATCATCGACCCGCCGATAGAGCGTCCACCACGGCGCCCAGTTCCGTTCAATCCCCGGCGTATTCCGAAAAGGCCAGAGCTCCAGCATCCGGAAGCGGGAACGGTCTCCAATCCGGTCCCAGCTCATCAGCGGCCACAGCTTCCAATAGCCGGTAAATGCCTCGCCTTCAACATACGGCCCGGAGTTTTCGATCATGACATCGGTCTGCGAATAAAAAAAAGGAATAATTTTGCGGCGCCGCTGCTCATGCGCAGTATAGGTGGTTTTATTGTTCCAGAACAGTGGCCAAAGCCAGTACTGACGCTGCTGGGTGCCGAGTGATTTTTTCCCGTAGAACGGCCAGAAAATGCGCTTATGCATCTCTCCGTCAGCCAGCTGGATAAACGGCCACGGCGCGTGAACAATCCACTGATTATCACTGCTCATATAACGGAAAAACGGTGGAATCAGCCAATAATTATCCGCCCGTTCGGTTTTGATCCGACCGTAGACCGGCACCAGAATAAAGCCGCCGCCGGGATTGCGTTCGTTGATGTATTTCACCTGACTGTAAAGCGGCCACAGATAGTAGGTTTTCTCAAATTCGCCTTTGAGCCGGTTATGCCCGTAGAACGGAAGTACACGGAACCGGTCGACCTTATCGCCCTGTGCCGACGAAATCAGCGGCCACAGCACCGTCCACGACTCCACATCATTAATCCGGCTGGTGTACCAGGCGGGAAAGAAAACAAACGAGGCTTCGTCGCGCGCCATAAATTCATAGAGATTTCCATAGATTGGAAACAGCGCCCAATAGTTCTCCCCTTCTTTATTGATTCCACTGAACCAGAAGGGAAAAATCCAGTTGCGGTGCCGCTCGGTATCCGCCTCAAATTCAGCGGAATGCCCGAAAAACAGGAAGCGGCTGTATGTTTCGTCCTTGAATCCTTTCTGCGTATAAAGCGGCCAGAGGTAATCCTTCCGCCAGCGCTCCGGCTCCGTGAAGTGGGAATAGAATGGTCGCCAGGCATAAAACGTTTCATTACTCTCCGCAACGCGGGCATAGAGCGGGTCTCCGTCGATCTGCGCAAACGTGCTGACCGACAAGACACAGGCCAGACTGACCAGCAGCCGCCTCATTCATACCTCAACGCATCAACCGGCTGCATCATGGCCGCCCGGATGGCGGGAAGCACGCCGGCCAGAATACTGAAAACCATGACAATCAGACAGACAAGCACAACGTCTTCCGATGTGGTACGGGAAGGCATCTGACTGAACTGATAAAATTCCGCCGACATCAGGTTCGGGTTGAACTTCCGCAGAAATTCAAGGATCGCATCGAGATTCCCCGAAAACCAGATCCCCAACGCAGAACCCAGCACACAGCCCAGTACGCCCTGCACAATGCCGAGAAATAAAAAGATACCGACGATTTTTCCGGACGAAAACCCAACCGCCTTTAACAGACCGATTTCATGTGTTTTCTGAATCCCCATATTGATCAGATTGATCGAAACGCAGAACGCGGCGACCACCGAAATGGCAATCAGCAGCAGAAACATCATATTTTTTTCCACCGCCAGTGTACTCAACATGCTCTGATGAATATCCACCCACGAACGGATGGTCAGAAAACGGAACCAGTTCAGACTGTCATCAGCCAACATGGCCTCGCCGAGTTTTTCACGGATTTTAAGACTGGTTTCATCCACCGTAAACGGATCCTCTGTAATCAGCCGCAAGGTTTCCACCCCCTCTTCAATGGCAAAAACATCGCGTGCTGTAGGCAGAGAGGTGATCATATAGCCGGCATCAATCTCATACATATCGACCGAAAAAATACCCGAAACCGTCAATTCAGCCGGCAGTCGCAGTTCGTCTTCGCTCACAAAGCATTCCGGCGAATAGACGGTTATGGTATCGCCGATACCCACACCCAGCTGCATCGCCAGACGGCTGCCGACCACCACCGTTTCCTCCTCCACCGGGAGCTCCCCCTCAATCAGGTAGGATTCAATATCGGAGATTTTCTTTTCCAGTTCCGGCTCGACTCCCCGCAATACCGCCGTAATTGCCTGGCCGTAGCGCGTCATCATCACAAAGCCTTCAACCGCCGGAGCGGCGGCTTTGACTTCCGGCATTTCATTCAGCACATCCAGCACCGGCTGCGCATAAAATGCGGAATTTCCGCGGGTTGAAATCTGAATATGCGAGTCCAGTTTGATCATGTGCTCTTTATGCACATCGTCAAAACCCGTCATCACCGAAAGCACCACAATCAGAATCGCAACGCCCAGCATAATACCGCACATCGTCAGAATCGTGATGAACGATACCATCGAGCGCTTCGGCTTCAGGTATTTAACGGCCAGAAAGAGTGAAATCGGAAGTTTCATTCAACAGGTGTAGCACACGTTAAATATGTTCAACCACATATTGTTTCACCAGATCAACGTCGTTGGCGATGGATTCACAGCGGGTTTCTACATTTTCCAGCGCGTCGAGCGCCGGATGATGCACCGCTTCGCCGGTGGCATCAATAATCGCCTGCGTGAATTTAGCCGGATGCGCCGTCGCAAGGCAGATTGTCGGAACTTCCGGAGACCGGAACATTTCAGCAACGTAAACGCCGACCGCCGTATGCGGATCGAGCACATACCCGTATTGTTCTTTGTACCGTTTGATGGTTTCGAGCGTGGATGCCGTATCTCCACGACCGGCCGCAAAAAGGTCGTCCACTACACCGTTATCATTCAGAGCCACCTTCAGAGCACCTTTATCCTTGAAATCGTTCATCAGACCAGTGAGCTTCACCGCATCCTTACCCACTTTGAAATAGAGATAGCGCTCAAAATTGGACGCCACCTGAATATCCATCGAGGGACTGATGGTCGGAACCGCCTGCGCCTTACTGTATTCGCCCGTATTAAAGAAACGGGTCAGAATATCATTTTCGTTGGTCGCCAAAATCAACCGACTGACAGGCAGCCCCATCTGCTGCGCGAGGTAGCCCGCCAGAATATCGCCGAAGTTGCCGGTCGGAACCGAAAACTGAACCGAAGACGCACCCGTCTTTTCCATCGTCCGGAACGCCGAATAAAAGTAATAAACGGTCTGCGCCAGCACACGTGCCCAGTTGACCGAGTTCACTGAGCCGAGCGAATGCTCTGTTTTAAACGCCACATCACCGAACGTGGTTTTCATGATATTCTGGCAGTCATCAAACGAACCGTCGACCGCCAGATTAAATACATTGGCATCCAGCACACTGGTCATCTGCTTTTCCTGCAGCGGACTGGTCCGCCCTTCCGGATGCATAATGAAAATATTGATATTCGGCTTACCGCGAACCCCATGAATTGCCGCACTGCCGGTATCACCCGACGTCGCACCCAGAATATTCAGCTCCCCCCCCGATTCTTCAGAATATAGGCAAAAAGGTTCCCCAGAAACTGCAGCGCCACGTCTTTAAACGCCAGCGTCGGCCCATGAAAAAGCTCCAGAATCCGGAATTCACCCACTTCAACCGACGGACAGACCTCGGAATGTTCAAAGGTGGAATAGGAATCGTCAATCAGCTTTTTCAGGTCCGCATCCGGAATATCCGAGGCAAAAAGGCGGATCACCTCAAACGCAAGATCGGTATAGGAAAGGTTCGACCACGCCTCCAGTTCATTTTTAACATTCGGAAGCTTTTCCGGCAGCAGCAGTCCGCCGTCGGGAGCCAGTCCGGTCATCACGGCATCCTGAAATTCAATGGGCTCCATCTGCCCGCGTGTACTGATATATTTCATATGACATTCCTCAAAAAATGGTTGACGCAGGATCATTAATGACTTCCCGGAATGATGAAAGCCAAATTTACCCCGCAGCTCTTCCAAAAACAATGAGCCGGAAAACTCCGACCTTACATGATCCCTTATTTTTTTACTGCGGATACTCTCCAAGACTCCGGCTTTGAGCAGAATTGACCCCCTTTCGGTCGTTTTCTTTCTTTCTACAGGACCGGCGACCGATTCCGCCTTTCAAAAAGGTCCTGTACCAACTTTAACGACTAATTCGTCAAAATCTGTTTTACCGCCGCGGTTGTGCGCGTTAGCGTCTGATTCATTCAACGAGGATGTTTTTTATGAATACGATTCAGCAGATTGAGAAAACCGCACAGCAGTTGCTGCCTCTCTATGCCCATCAGGATGCGGATCTTCCCGACCGACCGCTCTGGGCTCATCCGGAAATTGATCAGGTAATCGAGGCCCTGCGCATCCTTTCAGATGTTCTCTTTCCCGGCCGTCACATTCCTGAACCGGCGGATTTCAAGAATTTTTTTATTAAACAGCTGAAAAACACAGCGGAACTCCTGCAACAGGAGATTGAGAAAGCGCTGCCGTTCCGCTGGATCGGCGCCGCCTATCTTCACGACCACAAAACGCCGGAGGAAAACCTCTATATTACCTCCAATTCCATCGTGAACGAATTTCTCGCCAAAATCCCCCACATTCGGGAAATGCTGGTGGAAGATGTCAAAGCAGCCTACAACGGCGATCCCGCCGCCCTGAGCTATGCTGAGGTCAAGCTGGCCTACCCCGGTCTGGTGGCCATTACTTCCCACCGTATCGCCCACGAACTCTACAACCTCGATGTACCGATCATCCCCCGGATTATGAGCGAATATACCCACTCGCTCACCGGGATCGACATCCACCCCGGTGCCACCATCGGCAAAGGCTTCTTTATCGACCACGGCACCGGCGTCGTTATCGGCGAAACCTGCCATATCGGTAACAACGTCAAGCTCTACCAGGGCGTCACCCTCGGTGCGAAAAGTTTCCCGCTCGACGAACACGGCCGCCCGATCAAGCACATCCAGCGCCACCCGACCGTCGAAGACAACGTCATTGTCTATGCCAACAGCACCATTCTGGGCGGCGACACCGTCATCGGTGCCGGCACCACCGTCGCCGGCAACGTTTTCCTGATGGAAAGCACCCCACCGCGCAGTCTCGTAACCCGCTCGGAAAACGGCGTAAACATCCGCACCCGCGAAGTGCACGGCCACGGATTGGGAATTTGAAGGGGAACGGGAAAAAGCCCCGATGGTCTGCATCTTTAAATTCCCGGCTTTTAAGGTTTTCGACAGACCGCCTTTTTTCCGCGAAAAAAGGATAGACTTGCTCAGGTCCTTTCCCTATACATAACCCTCTTTTGCGCGATTCCCCGATCTCGCATAGACCTGAATTTAACGAAATGGTGGTATTATTATGCCGAAAATGAAAACAAAAAAATGTGCAGCCAAACGGTTTAGCAAAACCGGTAGCGGCAAACTGAAGCGCAATCACATGGGCGGAAGCCATATTCTGTCGAACAAGAACCGTAAACGCAAGCGGAAGATGCGCAGCCAGGACATCGTCCACTCGGCCGATATGAAGCGCATTACTCCGTACATCTAATTGCCGAGGAGATTAAACCATGCCAAGAGCAACCAATGGACCGGCGTCACGCGCCAGAAGAAACAACCGCCTGAAACTTGCTAAAGGTTTCCGCGGTGCCCGTAGCAAACTGTTCCGTCAGGCTACCGAAGCCGTCGATCGCGCACAGGCTATGGCTTACGTTCACCGTAAGCACAAAAAACGCAGCTTCCGCCGCCTGTGGATCGTCCGCGTTAACGCAGCCTGCCGCATGAACGGTATTTCCTACAGCCGTTTCATCGACGGATGCAACAAAGCCGGAATTACCATCAACCGCAAAATGCTGTCCGAAATCGCCATCCACGATGCCGAAGGATTCAGCAAAATTGTGGAAGCGGCCAAAGCCAAAGTTGCATAACGCAGCGCAGGCCTGATTGCACAAGAGCTCCGGAATTCCGGGGCTCTTTTTTTGTGCTCCCTCCTTTTATTCCTCATCCCCCTTCACTATCGTTTTCCAATCATTGGAAAATCAGGGAGTACAAATGATCAAAGAAGCCATTTCAAAACTCGTCAGCCACGAAACCCTTTCCCGCGCGGAAGCTGCCGCCACCATGACCGATATTATGTCGGGCAAGGCCTCCGAAGCCCAGATCGGTGCCTTCATCATGGGCGTACGCCAGACCGGCGAGACTCCGGAAATTATTGCCGGCTGTGCCGAGGTCATGCGCGCCAACGTCACCAAAATAAAGTGCAAAGATCCCAATGCCGTTGATATCGTCGGCACCGGAGGCGACGGAGCCCACACCTTCAACATCTCCACCACCGCCACATTCGTCATCGCCGGCGCAGGCGTTACCGTGGCCAAACACGGGTCCTACGGCGTATCCAGCAAATCCGGCGCCGCCAATGTACTCGACGCGCTCGGCGTGAATATTCAGTACAGTCCGGAACGCGCAGAAGAATGCCTGAACAAACTCGGCGTCGCTTTCCTTTTTGCCCCCGCCCTTCACCCCGCCATGAAACATGTGGTCGGCCCGCGCCGTGAACTGGGCATCTGGAGCATTTTCAACATTCTCGGCCCGCTCTGCAATCCGGCCGGCGTCAAAAACGGCGTCATGGGAGTCTTTAAACCCGAGCTCGTGCCGATCATTTCCGATGCCTGCGCCCAGCTCGATATGAACTACCAGTTTATCGTCCACGGCAACGACGGCCTCGACGAATTCACCACAACGACAACCACGCTTGTCACGGAAATCCGTCGTGGAAAAGTGGAAACCTATGAACTCCAGCCTTCCGGCCTCGGTTTCAAAACCGCAAAACCGGAAGATCTCATTGGCGGAAACCCGGCGGAAAATGCCGAAATTACACGGAATATTCTTCAAGGCGAAAAAGGTCCGAAGCGCGATATTGTTCTACTCAACGCCGCCTTCGCAATCATGAGCGGCGGAAAAGCGGATACCCCTGCGAATGCAATCCGCCTCGCGAAAGAATCCATCGATTCCGGAGCCGCCCTTGCAAAACTCAATGCCCTGGCGGAAATGTCTCAGAACTGAAACTCCGGTTTCCTTCAAAATAAACATGCACAATGTGAAAGGCACCTCCCGCGAGGTACCGAATAAAAAGATCCGCCTTTCTTCTTTCAGCGGCCCTTGCTCTTCCTACCCCTGAAGAAGAGAATGCCCCTCCACGAAATTCGGAACCCAGAATCAATCCGGTCAGCAGATGGATCCGGACCGGATTATGGATCAGGGCTTCATCCGCGTGCTGACCCGCAACAATCCGGCCTGCTATTTCATGCATCGCGGCCGGCTGCCGGGTTTTGAATACGAAATGGTTCGGCGGTCCGACAACTCACGACATCAATAAAGACGGCTATATATCATCCGACGAAGCTCCGATGGAGCAGAGATCTTAGTCGGAAACCATTCCGGGTGACCCTGATCATATTCAGCACCTTTACCGTGAGTCGGACTCATCACCGGAGCGTCTCTGTTCAATTTCAGCGGTTTCCGAAACCACACGCGGCGTTTCAAAAAAATGCCTGTAAAGATACTCTTTGACCGGTTCCAGGCCCTCACCAAGTTCAGCCGAAATTTCAAAAACAGATTCAGTGGTCCGCTGTTTGAATTCTCTGAGATTCTCCTCGGCACCCGGGGTGTCCATTTTATTGGCAATCACGAGATAGGGCGTACAGGACA
Source organism: Verrucomicrobia bacterium S94 (assembly GCA_004299845.1). Classification (NCBI taxonomy): domain Bacteria; kingdom Pseudomonadati; phylum Verrucomicrobiota; species Verrucomicrobia bacterium S94. The sequence goes on from CP036201.1 coordinate 2,361,512, forward strand.
GCTCTTCCATATGCAGCCGCAACTCTTCTTTCAGATGCAGAAAATCATCGGTCGGATTACGGTCGTCCGTGCCGGCCATATCGAGCACAAAAAGAATGAAGCGCGAGCGCTCAATATGACGTAAAAACTGGTGCCCGAGACCGACCCCCTCGTGAGCCCCATCGATCAGCCCCGGAATATCGGCAAATTTAAGGCGGCTGAAATTGGGATATTCCAGCGTACCGACAATCGGATTAATCGTCGTAAATGGATACGGCGCAATTTTCGGATGCGCATTGGTCAGGCGGCTCAGCAACGTCGACTTTCCGGCATTCGGATAACCCACCAGGCCGACATCGGCCATGAGTTTAAGCTCCAGCCAGAATGTTTTTTCTTCACCTTTAGTGCCTTCAGTATACTGCCGAGGTGTCTGATTCGTAGAACTTTTAAAGCGGACGTTGCCAAGCCCGCCATGCCCACCTTTACAGATCACCAGCTCTTCACCGTCTTTGGTCAGCTCGCCGACAAATTCACCGGTATCCGCATCGGTAACCACCGTACCCGGGGCCACTTTAACAATACAATCTTCAGAATTTGCACCGTGCTTCTGCTGTCCGGCACCACTCCCGGCATGCCTTGCTTTTACATGCGGCTGATAGTAAATCGGGAGCAGTGAATCCTCATTCACATCGCACCGCAGAATCACCGAACCGCCATGGCCGCCGTCACCGCCGTCAGGGCCGCCTTTCGGAATTCCCTTTTCACGCCGGAATGAAATACTGCCATTGCCGCCGTTACCGGCCCGGGCATAGAGTTTTACGCGGTCTTTAAATACAACGTGTTTCATAAGGAAGTAGTTTTACGTTTTATGTGACAAAGAGTTAAGAACCAAGTTTCAGCTTTCGGAAAATGTTTTACCGGCGCTTCTTTGTCTTGAAATGCAATACCTGAAATCAGCGTTTATTCATACAGCCGTTTACTGCATAAAAAAAGGCGGGCTTAACCCGCCTCTAAACTGTCGTGCTTAAAAAATTCAAGCCGTGACTTCTTCGCGAATATGAATCTTGCGCTGACGCTTGTTGAATTCAACAACGCCGTCTTTCAATGCAAAGAGTGTGTAGTCCTTACCGCAACCGACGTTTACGCCGGGATGAAAACGGGTACCAAGCTGACGAACCAGAATAGTTCCCGCTGTTACTTTTTCACCGCCGAAACGTTTAACACCGCGACGCTGTGCATTCGAATCGCGACCGTTGCTGGATGAACCCTGTCCTTTTTTATGAGCCATGACAAACCTTCCTACAACTTATGCGTTGATAGCTTCCACTTTAATTTTGGTCAGTTCCTGACGGTGACCGATTTTACGACGATATCCTTTACGGCGCTTCTTCTTGAAAGAATAAATCTTATCGCCGCGCAGATTTTCAACAACCGATGCCGTCACTTTGACACCGTCAACAACCGGAGTTCCGATAGAAAGCTCGGAACCGTTGGATACGGCCAGAGCATCGAACTCAACGCTTGCGCCGGCTTCTTCAGCAAGCAGTTCAACTTCAAGGACATCGCCCTGCTGAACACGATACTGCTTACCGCCGGTTTCAATTACTGCATATGCTTCCATAAATAACCTCAATACCCTTGCAAGGGCGTTCTTTCCAAAAAATCAAGGGGCGGAAACTACGGAATCACCCCGCAACTGTCAACCCCAAACAAACGCGAATTCTTTGCGTTTTTTCAAGCGAGGCCGTTCTCCGGCAACCGCCCCGCAAAATCGGACATTCCGGAGTTCTCCACACTCCGAAAAACAAACAGATAAAGTAAGCTCTGATTCCACTCCGGTCAAGTACCGGATACCTGCCCGTCAGGCACAATCACATTTCCGGCTCAGACTGGTATGACACATGCTTAATTTTCTCATCAAAAAAATAAAAGGGTTGTATTTCTATGAAAAAGGCATTTCCTCTCATCGGATGCGCTGTATTGCTGCTTGCCGGCTGTAGCGTTAAAGTTGCGTCATCACTCGAAAAAACCCTCAACGAAGCCGTCATAGATCACCGCGGCGATGCAGTGGACAGCGATTACGTACTCAATACGGACTTTCTGTTGCTCTACTTTTCCGGTCACTGGTGCGGCCCCTGTCGCAGCTTCACGCCCGAACTGGTGAAATATTATAATGACAAACAGGGCGGTCACCTTTTTCAGGTGCTGTTCGTCAGTTCCGACCACTCCGACTCGGAAATGAATCATTACATGGAATCTGCCGAAATGCCCTGGCCGGCCGTGATCTATCATTCCGAAGCCCGAAAAATACTCAAACGCCAATACGCCGGCTCCGGCATCCCGCAGCTCGTCCTGCTCGATAAAAACGGCCACATCCTTGCCGACAGCTTTAAAGGCAAAAAATATCTCGGCCCCCGCCACGTACTCAACGTACTCGATGAGCGGCTCGAAAAACGCCTCAAAAAACGCGAAGTCGATCCCGTCGGCCTTTCCGAAATCACCGGAAAAGATCTCCCCACCCCGAACCGGCTTGCCAGGAAATATCGCGTCGACGGCTTTGGAAAAAGCAAAAATGAAAATGTGGCCTTTATCAACGGCGATATTGTCATGGCCGGGCAGGAACTTGAGGATGGCGTTGTTGTTGAAGCCATTACCGACAGCTATGTAGAGATTTCATACGAAAAGAATAGATATAAGCTTTTCCCGTAATGAAAATATGAGTATTTCTTTCTGCATGTCAGATCGAATACTATTAATCATTATGGCTGTGTGCCTGCTTATCGGCGGGTACAAGCTCGTTTCCAGATCCCCCAGCGAAACCAAAGAGACCGCCCCCAAGACGGCTTCTCCTGCAGTTGATTCCGCTAAAACCGACTCCGGAAGCGCCACGCCGCAGCCCCACATCGCACCGCCCCCTCCCCTTGAGAAGGCATCCTCCGTCATAACTCCGGCACCGGCCGTCAACATCCCGAAACCGGCCACCGGAAAAAACGCCGCACCCGAAACCCCACCGAAAATAAGCACAAAAGAACTTCGCAAACGCTATCATGTCGAAGGCATAGCACAAGGCAGTTCCGGGACCATGGTCATGATTAATCAGACCCCTCTGAAAGAAGGGGACACCCTTGGCGAACTCAAAATTGAGAAAATCGGACAAAACCACATCGACGTCATCTTTCAGGGGCAAAGCTATCATCTACGCGCCGAAGTATTCTGATCGAAAAAAATTTAAATAAACCGGATTGACTCTGCCCGCCGGCACACGTATAAAACCCGTCTTTTCCGGGGGATTAGCTCAGCTGGGAGAGCGTTTGAATGGCATTCAAAAGGTCGTCGGTTCGATCCCGATATCCTCCACCACTTCAAAAGGACCTGCAGAAATGCAGGTCCTTTTTTTGACACTCATCTATTCCGCCAATTCACTTACATCGCGTTTTAAGGCAGCTTTATACCCTGCACGAGAGGCAGGAGCGCGTTCTTTTTCCTTCAAGTCCAGACCTCAAAAAAGCCCCCGCCAAAATGACGAGGGCTTTTCTATTTCCCACATTCTGCGCGCCTGAATCAGTCTTCGAGAGGCCGAATCCAGATATTACGAAAGCGAACCGGATTCCCATGATCCTGCAGCTTCAACGGAAGAGCATCGGCATGAGCGGAATAAGGCCAGGCGGCGTGAGGCCCGCGCCAGCCGGTCCCCCCGGACAGAAAGATATGATCCTGCACTAGTACACCGTTATGCAATACGGTAAACGTGGCCTTGCGCTTCACACTCCCGTCCTTATTAAACAGTGGACGATGGAAAATAATATCATAAGTCTGCCACTCACCAGGCGGCAGACAGGCATTCACCAGCGGTTTTTTCCGGCCGTACAGCGCGGCAGCCTGCCCATCGGGATAGGTTTTATTATTGTAACTATCCAGCACCTGCACTTCATACGTTCCCATCAGAAACACCCCACTGTTTCCCCGCCTCTGCCCATCACCTTTAACCGTCACAGGTGCGGCCCATTCCACATGCAGCTGACAGGAACCGAAACTTTGCCGGGTCTGGATATACCCGGCCTTTTTCACGGATTCCAATGCACCGTCCACAAGTTTCCATCGGGTTGGATTGCCTTTGCCATCGGTCCAGTTTTTCAGCGAAGCCTCCGTACCGTCAAACAGTACAATCGCATCAGAAGGTGCTGTACCCACCCGGTCACCGCAACTCGGAGTTCCCGGAGTAACGATCGGCGGCTGAGGCTGAATACGCTCATCTGTTTCATGCACCAGAATACCGTCTATTGTCATGAAATGAACGTCTTTACCTTTCGCATCCTTCTCAACCCAGGTCCTGATTTCCGGTTCATGCAGCGGCATGCCCGGCTCGGCCGGAACCCAAAACCCGCAAACCGCTGAAGCAAATAATACCATTAATATTTTTTTCATCATTTCTCCTGTATCCCCGGTTTAAAACAAACGGAAGCATACGGTTTACTCCACCTCCGCCAAAAGTAACAACAGAATAATGAACGGGAACCGGAAGATACATCTGACACCGGGCCCGGCTCTCCCCTCAGCTCCACTTCATAAACCCCGATTTCTTTTTTGCGATGCTCCGGCCCAGCGCGTTAGATTGCCCTTATGGACCATCTGACACCAGAACATCGCTCATGGAACATGAGCCGGATCAGGGGAAGAGGCACCAAACCTGAACGGCAGGTCCGCTCCTTGCTGCATCAGGCCGGCTACCGGTTTACAGTAAACGGACCAAAAAACAGAAAACTGCCCGGAAAACCAGATATTGTTCTCCCGAAATATAAAACGGTCATTTTCGTCCATGGCTGCTTCTGGCACCGCCACGGCTGCAGAAAATCCACCATGCCGAAAACCCGCACCGCCTGGTGGCAGGCCAAATTCAACCGGAACGTTTCCAATGATCGGAAAAATCAGGCCCGGCTTACCGAACTAGGCTGGAATGTAATCGTTATCTGGGAATGCGAACTGAAAGAAGCCGAAGCAGTCAGCATCCAGCTGCTGGCCGAACTTTCCAGAGCCGCCACCCAAGCCATCCGCTACCCGACTGCCGAAGAGGAAAAATTATGGAAAGCGGCGGAACCCCCGGCTGCATATTCCGCACCGACCTCCGAACAGCATCAGAGTGCCCGACCCACCAAACCGCACCACTAAGCGAGCGTGATATCGACAGCAGTCGGATTTCGAAAATTATCACTGACCGAACAGCGATCCTCCACCGACTTCAGCCATTGTGTTTCATACCATTTACTAAAACATTCCGGTCTTAACGACAGCGTTATTCCGCGCAGAGGCGCAGAGAGCGCGGAGCCGTTTATGACTGAATTTCTCTGCGTCCTCGGCGCCTCTGCGCGGGATCAAATTTATACCGGATAGTTTTAACGTTTGGTATCAGTTGCTTCATCCGCCGGAGTGTCCGGCGAAATTTTTACACCGATCAGTTGATACCCTGCACGCTCTTCGTTACTCATCCCCGGGACTCGGAAACTGAAAAGCAACACCGGGCCCGGACGACACCGATGCAGACAGAACCAAAAGTTCTGCGTTAGAACAGACTTCTACCTGTCCGATTCACATGCCGTTTTTAAAAATCTAAAGAGCCGCCGGCCGCAGACGTGCAATCAGCTTTTCAGGCGGCTCATTTTCCTGATGTGCCATGGAAATGGTTTCGAGTTCGCCGATTTCCGATGCGGAACCGCAGTTTTTCTCAAGGGCGCTGTCGACGGCATTCAGATATTCAACAAAATGCATTTTTGACCAGTTCATAAAACCTTTCTTCCGATTCTGTTTATTCAGTATTCCTGCGTTTTCTCCGGAATCCCGCTGATTCCATCATAAAGCCGCTCATTACACCCCGTTCAGCCGTCCGGAAACTGACGGCAGTATTCATACATCGCCATAGAAGTGGCAGTGGCCACATTATGCGAAAAAGGCATCCCCCAAACCGGAATTTCAACAACCGCGTCAAGCAGCGCCAGACAATCCGTCGAAAGACCTTCGCGCTCGGCCCCGACAACAAGTGCGGTTTTTACCGGAAAGACATAATGGGCAAGCGGCGTGGAATTGGTAGTCTGTTCCAATCCGACCAGCGTATAGCCTTCCTGCTTCAATTTTCGAAGAACCGGCGGCAGACTGCTTTTCACCGTAAGACTGACCTGCCCGGCACCGTCGCGGGCAATACGGTCGACAAGCCGCACATTTCCGGTCGCCAGAACTTCCCGGACACCGCAGCAACCTGCAGTGCGTATGATAGTGGACAGGTTGACATGACTGCGCAATGGACTGCAGGCAATCAGCAACTGACGTTTTGCCGTAAGCTTTTGCGGCGGTTTATGGCGGATATGCTCGAATTCGATCATTATTCAGCCCTTGTGGCGAATCCCTGACGCCTGCGGCACCTTTATTCCGCAGGAAAACAGATGCAACGGCTCAGGCGTTGATTTGATTCCAGGCCGGAACCGGGCCGGTACAACGCACCGAACGCCTTCTCTGCTACGCACCGTGCCTGCCTCCGATAGATGCCGGGAACCTACGCTAACCCTTCGGATACCGCAAGAAAAAGCTTTTTGCCACATGCCCATCGAAACTCTTTACAGCCACTTTCTCCGCCGAGAGTACACCCTCCGGGCGAACGTTGTGCTGTGCTGTCGAAGCCCGAATGATCAACAGACGGGATCACCCCATTCGTGCATACGGCGGGCATAGCATTTCCGATGAGTATCCAGAAACGTTCTGATCTCCTGATCATCCATCTCATCAATAGCCTGGTTGGCTTCCACTTCCGGTTTACCCCGGAGCTGCCGCAGCGGACAGTTCCGAGCCGCTGCTTTATGAGGACATTCCATAACCAGCCCTTTAATCCATATTCTATTATTCAGTTTCTGATTCATAGTTTCTCTCCGCTCTCACCACGAGGATACACCCGATTCCAAAACTGGCGACAAGAAAACAACACTAGCGCTTCTTTGTATTTCATCTTCCTAATCAACAGCATGTACAAACGGGCCCCATCCGGAGCCGTAATGCAAAAAGGCCGGGAGATCTCCCGGCCTGACGCTGAATCAGATAACAACAAAATTGAATCAGTAGCTGTTTATCGCGATCTCAAGATTGTCAAAGATTTCAAAATGGCGGTGAGCGCGGATGATTTCAAACACCCGCTTGGGCCCGGTCTGCAAACAGGAAATTTTGATGTCACCACCTAAATCCCGAATCTTACTGGCGAGTGAAAGCAGTGCTCCGATACCGGAGCTGTCGATCATATCGACATCAGACATATCGATGACATAATTCTGAACCTTAGAGGCGGGCGAGATGAGCGTGGCCAGCTCGCGGCGGAAATCATCGACAGTGGATGCTGAAAGCTCATCGGGAATTTTAACCACTCCCACAACCATTCTTCCGTTTGACTGTACGTCTACCATTTATTTTCTCCCGTAATATAAAAATCAAGGAGCAGAATGTGCATCACAAACTGCATTCCTACAGCTATAGTGGCAGAATCACGCATTGAGCACATGTATTTTTTGCGGATATGATTTAAAATCGAAAAGCCCGGTCGGAAAACCGGGACTTTTCTCTAATTTATTTTTGTTTCGGCCCCTTTGAGAGCCGCCGGTTGTGAAACCAGCGGAAAACAATCGCTCCGCCCAGGAAAACCAGCCCAACAATCAGCATGGGAATCACATCGCCGGGCGGCGGTTCACAATAAGGTATGGCAGTTTCTTCCATGGAATCTCTGAACGGACGTTATCCCAGGTACCCACAGGCAACATGAACCTCAGCTCTCCATCGTTCAATCAACAGAAACCAGTTCAAGCTCAAAATTGAGTGCCTGACCGGCAAGCTGATGATTGGCATCGATTACGATATGAGCATCTTCAACAGCGGTAACCGTGACAGGCACGGGCTGCCCCTGCGGGCCCTGCATCTGAAGCATCATGCCGACTTCCGGTTTAAGGTCCTCCGGAAGCTGGGATTTATCGAAATTCATCACAAGATCTTCACGACGTTCACCATAGGCCTCTTCAGCAGGAATATTGATGGTCTTTTTTTCACCGACCGTCATATCGGCCACGCCTTTTTCAAAACCGGGAATAACCATACCGGCACCCATTTCAAATTCCAGCGGCTCACGACCTGCAGAGGAATCGAACTGCGTTCCGTCGTCGAGCGTTCCGGTGTAGTGGATTTTTACTTTCTGTCCGTTTTCAATCATTGAACGGTCCTTTCATATTTTATTTTCCGGATACTGACTTTCGATTTCATGAACTCATGCGGCGCAGCCCGGTCGGAAAAACTGTCGCAGGCGCAAAAACGGCAACCCGCATTCATCAATCAAAAATCTATGATTCAGGCACCCTACAGGCATTAGGCCGAATATCAACCTTATTAAGGGAAACACGACCGTATTCCGGCTAAAATTTCCGATGGCGACGCATCCCTTTTTTCTTCCCCGGGACTTTTCCGGGCGGAGCCTCCATAGGCCGGAATTCTTTTTTGCCGCAGCGCTTCCCGATATGAGAAACCGCGAGCCGGGCCGTAGAAAAAGCCGCCTGCAGATTGTAGCCGCCGGTGGGACCGTCCACATCCATCACTTCGCCGGCAAAGTAAAGGCCGGAACAGATCCTGGATTCCAGAGTCCGGGAGTTGAGATCACGCAGATCAACTCCGCCGACGGTGATCATCGCCTCCTTAATAGGCCGGGTCCTGAGCGGACGGATTTCTTCGATGGTTCCATCGGGCAGGTTGACCTTCAAAATACAGTCTTTGAGGTTTTTCCGGGCAATAATGCGCGACGCATCGGTGAGCGCTGTACCGCCGACGCCCCATTTTTCGATTTCAAATACTCCGCGCGTTGTACCATGCAGAAGGCCGCTGCTCAGCACATCGACAGTAACGTTTTCAACCATCTGCCCCACCCGCCCTTTTATCTCCGGCGGCGCAACTTCGAAACCGACGAGTCCCGGTCGGTAGGGCACTATTTTATGCCCCAACCTTCCGGCCCATTGCTGACCATCACCGACGGAGCCGGTTTTGGGATAACTGATGCCTCCCGTGGCAATAAGAACATATTTTGATTCGACCACAAAGTTATCGGTGATGACACGAAAGCCGGCATCCGTTTTTTCAAGATTCCGAACCGTTGAGGAACAGGAAAGTGATATATTGCGCTCACGCAGCTGGTCGGTGAAAAAGTTGAGTACATCCATGGCGCGTTCGGAGCGGGGATAAACTTTATTTCCGGATTTAACAGCAGTTTTAAGTCCATTGGCCGAAAACCAACGCTGAAGCATTGAGGGCGTAAACGCCTCAATAGCGGGCCGAAGAAAAGGCCCCACGGGATCGCCGAACATCTGCAGCATGCGGTCCGCCGAAATATTGGTCGTCAGGTTGCAACGCGAATTGCCGCACATCAACAGCTTGCGACCGGGTTTACCTTTCCGCTCGAGCACCAGAGCCCGCAGCCCGAGCTCCCCGGCCGCACTTCCCGCCATAAGACCGGCTGCCCCTCCGCCAATAATGATGAGATCTGTTTTACACATAGACAGCGATCTTTGCAGAATCTATAGTCTCATCCAATAAAGGAGATACCATGAATCGCACCGTTTTTTTCCTCTTCACCCTTTCTGCAGCGGTTATGCTGACCGGATGCTCCAGCCTGAAAGTGCACTCCAGGCAGGCGGTCGACTTTGACTTCGGCAGTGTGAAAACCTATAAATGGGTATCCGCCCCCCAAAACATCCTCAACGAAGATGATACCTATCTCCATGAAAACGTACAGATAGCCCTGAACAACCAGCTCATGCAGCGCGGATGGACCCCGGTTCCGGAATCCGATGACGCTAACGTTCAGATTGTCTACTATATCAAACTCATGGAGCATCAGGAATATGCAGGTACTCCAACACAGGAGGAATCGCGCGTAACCGGCGGATTTACCTATAACGCCGACAAGGGCAGCTGGGGATATAGCGATCAGCCATCCGATCTCAATATCTACAACATTGAAATCGGTACGCTCACCCTTCTGATTTACAGCGCGCAATCCGGCGAAAAAATCTGGGACGGCACACTGGAAACCCGTATTGATCGTTCCTCCCCCGTTGAAAAGCAACAGCGGCTGCTGAACCAGATCGCGTTCCGGATCATTGACGAAATCCCTGAATAGACCTTCAGCGGCTATTCGCAGAATCTCTATCATACCTTCGAAGATCTGAAAGTAATTCAGCTGTTATTCACTTAAATTTTAAACTTAACTTTTACACCTTCGAAGGTTTAAATAAAAACAATGGATTTAAAACCCACATTATGGCGCACCTGTCGCGTTCTGGCCTCAACACCTCGGCTGCAACTGATAAGAGCACTGCTGGAGAAGGGCACCGCGTCGGTATCAACCCTTTCCGCTCGCGCCGGCCTCTCTCCATCCAAAGGGAGCATCCATCTCCGCGCTCTGAATTCCAGGGGTTTGATATCTGCAACTCCAAAAGGCCGTTTTGTCTTCTACACTCCGGTGCCTAACCCTTCTGTCGCAGGAGCTGCACAGATCCTGACCGCTTTAAAAGTTGCCATTTCCGCTGACATGAATGATGACGAAATCATCCATTACACCACCGCCTTCACTCATCAGCGTCGCATTGTCATGGTCAAAGCGCTTGAAGAACGAGGCTGTGAACCTGTCGAATTATCTTCTTTAACCCGGATTCCACTGCCCGCCCTGCTTCGGCACGCAGAAAAATTACGTGCCCGTGATATGATCTCAGACCGTAAACATACCCTGAAACTCAGGATTCCGCAGAATCTCTTCGGACACGCCATGCTCGAATCCGCATTAAAAAGTTAAATTATGATACCAACGGTTTTCATCCTGACGTTTCTATTCATTCCCCTAGCACTCTATAGCAGATCATGGATGAAAAAACACAAGTTCAACCGTATACTCTCCACACCGCCACCGGACCACTGGCGTCCGCTCCTGAAGAAAACACTGCCCATAGTCTCTTGCCTGGACCAGAAACGCTGGCAGGAACTCGCTGGGAAAATGCAGGTTTTTATCGCCACAAAACAATTTGAAGGCTGCGGCGGCCTGCAAGTCACCGAAGAAATGAAAATTGCCGTTTCTGCACAGGCCTGCATGCTGCTTCTTGGCCGAACGATCGGCATTTATCCCCGACTGAAAACCGTCCTGTTATATCCCCACACCTACACTGACGGTGAAACAGCCCGGCTCGGGGAATCATGGTCATCGGGCGTCGTGGTGCTTTCCTGGGACAGCGTTCAGGGCGGAGCCCGAAATTTCCGGGACGGCCACAACGTAACCTTCCACGAATTTGCACACCAGCTGGATCAGGAATCAGGGAATGCTGACGGCGCTCCGATTCTGGGCAGCAACGCCTACCAGACCTGGGCGCGCGTTTTCAGTATGGAATTCAACGATCTGGTAAAAAAAACGGAAAAAGGCCGAAAGGATGTCATGGATGAGTATGGCGCAACCAATCCGGCGGAATTCTTCGCCGTTGCCACCGAAACCTTTTTTGAAAAACCGCTGCAGATGAAAAATAAACATCCCGAACTTTTCGAAAAACTTCTCGGATATTACAAAGTGGATCCGACGGAATGGATAGAGCCCTCAAAAAAGTTCTCCCAAATTTGAAGGCACTCTGCTCGCTTTCTTTGTACCGGAATGGCGCATGTTCTGACCGGGAAACATACAACCGGCATTGCGCTTTTTCCGGCCGTAACATTTCTTCCGATAGCCGGCATGCAGCCGGCCAATGTACCGAACCGAATCGTCATCTATAGCGGCCTATTTCTGCCGGTTGCTGCAACGCCCGCATCCTATCGGAAACTTCGATGTTCTTTATGGAGGCAACTCGTATAAGAATGCCGGCGAACCGGATAGCCGGAAAAAAACGATCACGCCTGGTAAAAATGAATATCTGATGCTGGGCGATAACTCCGCACCAAACAGAAGTTTCGACAGTCGCTTCTTCGGTGCCGTCAACCGAAGCAACATCCTTGGAAAAGTTAAAACCATCTACTGGCCGTTCAACCGCATCGGAGCTGTGGACTGAAAAAATTCAGCTGTTCAGTTCATTCCCCACTTCGTTTTTCAATCTGCCTGATCAGATCATCGAAAATAAAGTGATGAAACGGCAGAAAAATATACCAGTACGTGCGGCCCCATAGACCTTTGGTTTTATAGTAGGCATTCACAGACAACCGGTTTTTATCACCGGAGATTGGATCAACCCGAAACTCGAGCCAGGCATAGCCCGGCATCTTCATTTCCGCCCGCAAAAGCAGCTGACGGTTGTAATGAATTTTTTCCACACGCCAGAAATCAACCACGTCATTCACACGAAGTCCCGATGCACTGCGTCGGCCGCGGGTGGTCCCCACCCCGCGCAGGAGGCGGTCTATCCCGCCCCGAATCCGCCAGAGAAATGTACTGTGAAACCAGCCGTTGTTTCCGCCGATGTGTGTAATGGAGTGAAACAGGGCCTGTGCGCTTTTGCTCGAGACCAGGGAATAGGAACTTGTATAGGTCGGCGGCCCGTTTATTTCGCTGAGTTTAATAGCAAGTTCGTAGTCCGGCGGATAACTGTCGGACCAGCGGGTCGAGACCGTATCCTGCTCCTCACGCGAAAGAGCCAATACAAAAGCCTCTTTGCAGGTTATGCGCCTGAACGGAATCAACTCCCACATATCATGTTCTTCGCACACCACATCATGCGTCACACTCTCCATCAGGCACCAGGTAATGGCCGCAGGAATCGGTGTAAGCAACGAGGTGATATAGGAATAAAATCCGATACTGGAGACAGGAGAAGGAATAAACCACCGTTTTTTACCGAGCACCTCAGCATGCGTCTGAAGTATCTGCTCATAGGTCAGCACATCCGGCCCGCCGATATCATACACCCGGCCCGCAGACTGCGGAAGCTCAAGCACTCCGACGAGAATCTTCAACACATCGCGCAGCCCGATGGGCTGGCATTTGGTTTTCGCCCAGGCCGGAACCAGAAAAAGCGGAATCTTGCGGACAAGATGATTGATCATTTCATACGACGCACTTCCCGAACCGATAATCACGGCAGCCCGCAGCACCGTAACCGGCACATTTCCTTTAAAAAATTCTCCAGCCACCTGTGAACGGCTGGCCAGATGGGACGACAGATTTTTCTGAGTGTCACCCAGACCTCCAAGATAGATAATCCGTTTCACCCCCTGCGCTTCGGCAGCAATACGGAAATTATGCGCGGCCCGTGTGTCAGCATCCGCAAATTTACGCGGCCCCACCAGCATGGAATGAATGAGGTAGTAGGCGACATCAACATCTTTAAGCGCTTCGGTCAGCTCCTCCTCGACGAGCGCATCAGCCACAACCACTTCGGCTTTCGGCCAGCGCTCCATATGTTCAGGCGACTCCGCCCGCACCATCACCCGCACCCTGTAACCTCGAACAATCAGCTCCGGCACAAGACGGCCGCCTATATAGCCGGTCGCCCCGGCCACCAGCACCGTGCCCATATTTTTATCAAAGGACGTTGGCAGATCTCTGCAAATCAGTTCTTCCTGTTTTATCACCATCTTATACCGCCATGTTATCGATATATTAGAAGAAGCCCCCCGAAATTCAAACCTGCAAACCCTTATATTTATGAGTACTTTAATGGCATTTTAAATATTCAAAAGTAGCTAGACACCACCGACCCCGTTTGCCAGCTTGGCAACACCGTATGAATGACGAACAGCTAAACGAACTGATTGAGGAAAGTATTGCGCTCGAGCTTAATGCCGCGGCACTTTACAAAATCTTTTCGGAAGCAATACCCGCCGATGCCGCTTTCTGGTGGCAGCTGCACCTTGAAGAAAAAAGCCATGCCATCCTCATTCGTGCAGCGCGTGATTCGTTTCTCAAAAGCGGTCTGTTTCCCCAGAACCTGATCGCCGGGTCTACCGAAGAACTGAAAACCTCGAATCGCAAACTCCAGGAAAGCATCATTGGTTTCAGCACCGCCCCCCCACCAGAGAAAGCGCCGTTTATGCAGCACTGTCTCTCGAATCGGAAATCGGCGAACTGCATTACAGCCGGTTTATGCAAAAAGATGCTGAGAATTCAATTGAAACGGTTTTCCAAAAACTTAATCGTGATGACGTCGAACACGAAAGACGTATCCGCGAACGCTTCGAAACGATCTGTTGCGAAGCCTGACCGGCCCGTAACCCCATGCTCAGTTCCAGAACCATTCAGTATAACCTGATGGCGGTATTTGCCTGTCTGCTCTGGTCATCCGCCTTCGTCGCGGGTAAACAGGCCCTTGAATATCAGGCCCCGCTGAATCTTGCCGGGAGCCGTTTTCTACTGGCCGGTCTACTCCAGATTCCGTTCTGTGGAAGTGTGACCGCGCCTTTTCTGATGCTGCGCAGGGAATTTATTACGGTGCTTCTCGTCAGCCTCTTCCACACCGTCTACCTCTACTCCACCTTTTTCATCGGCCTGGCCTGGGTGCGCGGAGCGGAAGGGGCCATGGTCATCGGCGCCGGGCCGCTGGCCTCGGCGCTCGTGGCCCATGTAATGATGCACGATGACCGAATTCAGAAGCGTACGCTTTTCAGCATTCTGCTCGGCATGGCCGGAATTGCATTTGTAACCCTGTCCTCCAGTCCCTGGAATCCTGAAGGTTTCAAAGAGTTCTGCGGTCTTCTGCTGCTGCTCAGCGGCGCATTTGTATCGGCAGTCGGTAATGTAGTTGTAGCCAAACGTAAAGGCAGACTCCATCCGGTTGCTCTTAACAGTGCCCAGATGCTGCTTGGCGGAATCATACTGCTTCTGTTAGCCCTCCCCTTCAACGGACCGCCCGAAACGCATCTGCCGATCAGCTACTACAGCAACCTGCTCTGGCTTGCAACGATCTCAGCCACGGCATTCGCCATCTGGTTTTTCCTGCTGAGCCGCATCAAGGTATCCCGGCTCAATCTCTGGAAATTTCTTATTCCATTCAGCGGATCAATTATAGCCTGGCTGTTTATTCCCGGTGAACACCCGACCCTGCCGAGCCTCATCGGCATGCTGCTTATCGTGACCGGTATCATTATCGGCCAGACCGGCAGCAACCGATCCACGGCAGAAGCAAAACCGTGATTTACTCCGGAAAACGCGGAGCAATAAAAACGGGCGGATGCATATAGAGCGGCTCGAACGTCTCCGGTTCGGTACCCTTCATAAAACGGTCATATACCAGCCGCCCCAGCATCCCGGCCGTTGGATAGCAAGGTTCTTCCAATCCGCGGAACCCGGCAAGCAGCTCCGCAAGCCGATCCTGATCGGGGCTGACCACCAGCGCATCGGGCGGCACAAAACCGGCCAGCTCGCCGCGCTCCATCAACCGGAACTCGTTCTCAAGCTCAACCCCGCTGAACAGACCGGCCCAGACCTTATTCCGACGGGCATCACCGACAACCACCGTCTTCTCCGCACCACATTGCGCCGCCAATGCTGCACCGCTGTTCAGTGCATACACCTTTTTTTTCAGCGGTGCCGCCAGCGCATTCACCACCGTGAACCCGATGCGCATACCGGAGAACGCGCCCGGGCCGCGCCCAACGACAAAAAGATCAACGGCATCCCAGTCCGTTCCGAGCTCCGCCATCGCATCGAACAGCTGCTGCCGGTTCTTGAAATTTTCCTCCCAGCACTTTTCGGCAATCACTTCATTTTTTTCCAGGACCGCAATGCTTCCGAATTTTGAACTCAACTCTATGGCAAAAATTTTCATGCGTCTTCACCTTCACGGTAGATACGAAACGTACGTGTTCCCGTCTTTTCGTCGGCCCGGATTTCAATATGCAGCAGATTATCCGGCAGAATACCCTCCGCCCGTTCCGCCCACTCAATGGCCGTTATTCCATGGTCATCAAAGTATTCCTCCAGACCAATACCCAGCGCCTCTTCCGGCCCCGACAGCCGGTACAGATCGATATGATGCAACGGCAAACGGCCCTCGTATTCCCCGATCAGCGTATAGGTCGGGCTTGTGATCGGCTCGTCAATCCCCAGTGCCGCGGCAAAACCCTGGATAAAACAGGTTTTCCCCGCACCCAGATCTCCATGAAGAGCCATCACAGTTCCCGTTTCCAGCTCCCCGGCCAGTTCGGCCGCCAGTTCCCACGTCTCTTCCGGACTGTTGGTCTCTACGGTTCGCACGGTTCCAGCTCCTTTTCCAGCAAGGCCGCCACGTCCTCCATCGTTTCCACATGAAAGTCGGCTTTGGTTTCCAAATCCATCGGGCACACCCGGACCGTTCTGCATCCGGCCGCCTGCCCGGCTTCAACATCCTTTTCGCTGTCGCCGATCATCCATGATCCCGCCAGCTGCAGATCATATTTTTCCACCGCCTGCAAAATCATACCCGGCTTCGGCTTCCGGCAGTCGCATCCCGCATCCGCAAAATGGACACACTGGAAAACATCCAGCACATCCACCCCTGCAGCACGCAGTTCCGCCCGCATATTTTCATGGATCTCCGCAAGTTCCGCCTCCGAATAAAGTCCTTTGGCCACGCCCTGCTGATTCGTCACAATCACTGACGGAAATCCCTTGGCACTCACCGTTTTCAATGCCTCCACAAATCCCGGTTGCAGATGAAAATCCTCCCAGCGCTCGACATACCCCGACCCCGGCGATTCATTCACAATGCCATCCCGATCAAAAAATATACATGGTCTGCTCATAAGACGGCGCAATCTACAATCCCCTTCCAGCCATTGGAAGCCCGTTCCAGCCCTTTTTACTGCCATTTTCCCAAAACCGTAACCCCACGAACGCTTCCGGAAAAAAATGTCGAAATCAGTATATCTCCCCTTAAAAACAGCAGATTACAGTGCTCTTTTCTGCCCACGCGCCCCCGTCTTCGACATTTTTTTCCATATCAATCCGGAAACCGCCCCAAAAGAAATCAGACCTTTAACATTGCACCTCAAACACTTACATCAACAAACACACCACTGGCACAGCTGATGCAATATTGCCGAACATGAAAAAGAACTACCTCATTGATACCACACTGCGCGACGGAGAACAGATGCCCGGAGCCGTTTTCACCCGTCAGGAAAAGCTGGAAATCGCCCAGGCACTTGCTGACACCGGTGTAGGCGAAATCGAAGCCGGAATTCCAATAATGGGCCCGACGGAACAGGAAGATATCCGCGCCATTGCTGAACTCCACCTTCCCTGCCGGATTACCGGCTGGTGCCGTGCCGCGACGGCCGATCTCGAAGCCGCCGCTGCTGCAGGACTTGATGCGGTCCACCTCTCCTTCCCCATTTCACGGCACCACTTTCAGGCACTGGAAAAATCGGAAGGGTGGGTATTCGAAACCCTCGCAAAAGTTCTACCTGCCGCTCTGGCCCGCTTTTCCTATGTATCTGTCGGCGCCCAGGATTCCGCACGGGCCGACCGTGCCACGCTGCTGGCCTTTGCACGCCGCGTGCAGGAACTCGGAGCCGACCGCCTGCGCATTGCCGACACCGTAGGCATACAGAATCCTTTCCAGACCAAAGACCTTTTCGCGGAATTGCAGCGTGCGGTTCCCGGACTGGAGCTGGCCTTTCACGCTCACAACGATCTGGGTATGGCCACGGCGAATACACTCGCAGCATTCGCAGGTGGAGCCGACTGCGCCGATGTAACCGTTACCGGCATGGGCGAACGTGCCGGCAATGCGGCACTCGAACAGGTGGCCATGGCCGTACCCGACCTGGGCATCCAGACCACCCGGTTGTCGGCACTCTGCAACCGGGTGCTCCAGGCTACAGCTCAGGAACCGCCGGCCTGTTCTCCAATCATTGGAAAAAATGTCTTCAGCCACGAATCAGGCATTCATGTGCATGCCGTGCTGAAACATCGGGAAGCCTATGAACCCTTCTCGGCCTCGGATGTCGGACGTATCGATTCCACACGTGTGGTTTTGGGCATACATTCCGGCGAAGCAGCCGTACGGCATGCGCTTGGAGTACTGGGTATCGACCCGCGCAACGAACCGCTCGGATGGTTACTGAAACGTGTGCGTAGCGAAGCCCAGAAAACCAAAAAACCGGTTCCGATTGGCCGCCTGCGCTCTCTCTTCTATGAATGAGCAGAGTCCCCTACGTTTTGGTACGGTTAATGCATTACTACGACTTAAATTGTATTCTAAACGACCGTTTAAAACATTTATGTATTAATGATCCGGAAATGACACATAACAAATGCCAAAATGTAAGTTTGACAATCCCTCCATCTGTGACGAACGTCACATCAAGGAACTTGAAACTCTCGCTGAAATTGCCCGCACCCTCTCTTCGAAATCTCAGCAGGAAGAGGTTCTCTACGAAGTAATCGACGTTCTGGAAAAAAGCCGCAGTGTGCAGCGCGGCACCATTATGCTGCTGACTGCGGACGGACGAGAACTGCGTGTGGAAGCGGTTAAAGACCAGAAAGTGCAGCATGCCGAGGATGCGGCTTATCGCCGCGGAGAAGGTATTACCGGGCTGGTGCTCGACACCGGCGAGCCGAAAGTTGTGCCGCTGGTTTCGGAAGAACCGCGTTTCAAAGGGCGTTTGCACAACCGTGAAAATGAGCCGCTGAGCTTCATCTGTGTGCCGATCAAGGTGGAGCAAGCCACAGTGGGCACCCTCTCTGTCGATTGCGACGCCCAGGCCGAACCCGCTCTTTATGAACTGATGCGTTTTCTCTCCATTGTGGCAACCATGGTGGCGAACGATGTCATGGCCCGCCGAACCGCCCGCATGGAACGCGAAGCACTCGAATCTGAAAACCTTCGTTTGCGTTCGGCCATGCGTGAAAAATTTCAACCGCAGAATATGATCGGCAACTCCGGAGAGATGCAGGAGGTTTACACCCGCATTCACCAGGTGGCACCGACCGATACGACGGTTTTAATCCGCGGTGAATCGGGAACCGGCAAAGAACTGGTGGCATCGGCCATTCATTACAGCAGTCCGCGCGCGGACAAACCCTTCGTCAAAGTGAACTGTGCAGCGCTGAACGAAAATCTTCTGGAGTCGGAACTGTTCGGCCATGAAAAAGGCGCATTCACCGGTGCGTTGCAGATGCGTATCGGCCGGGTACAGGAAGCGGAAGGCGGCACCTTGTTTCTGGACGAAATCGGCGATTTTTCTCCAACCACACAGGTAAAACTGCTACGTGTGCTGCAGGAGCGAACCTATGAACGGGTCGGTAGCAATGAACAACGAAAAGCCAATGTCCGCATCATTGCAGCCACCAATGCCGACCTCGAGGAAAAGATCAGCAACAACTCCTTTCGTCAGGATCTGTTCTACCGCATCAATGTTTTCCCGATCTACCTGCCCGCACTGCGCACACGAAAAGACGACATCCTGCAGCTGACCAACTTTTTCATGCATAAATATTCCGCACAAATGGATGTGGAAATCCGGCGCATCAGCACACCGGCCATCAATATGCTGATGGCCTACCACTGGCCGGGAAATGTGCGCGAACTGGAAAATACTATTGAGTATGCCGTCCTGATGGGAAAAGCGGACGGGGTGATCCACGGACATGACCTTCCGCCGACCCTGCAGACACCGGTGGCGATTGCCGCCACCGGCAGTAATCACCATACCCTCAAAGCGCGTGTGGCCATGCTGGAGCGCGACCTGATTGTTGATTCACTGAAGCGCCACAAAGGAACCATCAGCGCAGCCGCCCGGGAACTGGGCATTACCGAGCGCATGGTCCGCTACAAAATTCAGAAACTTGATATCGATTACGAAACACTCTTCAAAAAACGAAGAAGAAAAAGGACCCCACGACAATGAAAATACGCACGGCAACAGAGGACGATATCCCCGTCATGGCAGAACTGCTCCATGAGCTTTTTGCAATTGAAGTGGATTTTACGCCTGATTTTGCCGTGCAGTCTGAAGGTCTCCGCCTGTTGCTGAACCGCCCTGATGCTGAAATTTTTCTGGCCGAAATCGACGGGAAGGTGGTCGGGATGTGCTCCATTCAAATCCATGTCTCCACCGCGAAAGGCCGCGAGGTGGGCGTTGTGGAGGATGTTGTGATTGATCTCGACTACCGCAATCGCGGCATTGGAGCCGCTCTGCTGCGCAGGCTGGAAGAATGGTCCGTACAGCACGGCCTCGCCCGCCTGCAGCTGCTTGCAGACCGCGATAATAATCCCGCCCTCGGTTTTTACCGGCGCCAGGGCTGGCGTTCCACCAATCTTATCAGCTGGATGAAGCAGCTTTAAACCCTGCAAAACATCCGGATCCTCCGCACCCATGCCCTTTTTCAGCCGCCGTTATTCCGCCGGAATAAAACCCGTAGTATTTTTTACGAGATTTTAAGCCTCCGTAGACTTGCGCTTACGCCACAGCTTTTTTATGCTGTGCGGGTTAGGTGAAGAGTAGAAGTGAGGAATAATAACGTGGCTACGATATCTGATAAGGACTGGAACGCACTCAAAAAAAAGCTAACGGACGATGGGCGCATTGAAAAATTTGTGCTTGGAGAACCGGAACAGGAATATGTTACTTCAAGAGGAATGGAGATTCTACGGTTGCACGCAACGGACTTTGTGAACAAACGCCTTGCCCCCGCCAATCCGAAAAACGACGGACGTCAGACCCCGACCAAAGGCCACCCGGTCTTTATTGCCCAGCACGCCTGCGGCTGTAATGACCGCGATGCAGTTGCAGAATTTTTCGGTTATGAAAAAGGACGCGAGCTCACCCCGAATGAAGTGGATATCATTGTGGATGTCATTCTGAAGTGGATTGAGGAGCATCTCGATTAGAATTCCGCGCTCTTCCGACATCTGGAAAATCCACCCACGGTGGATTTTTTCTTTTTTAGAACGGTGACATTGCATACTCTCAGGCGTTTTATGGAACCGACTATTCTCAAAAGAGCTGATCATAAGGTCAGCCGGAAAAATATCAGCTCAGCAGCTGTGAAAGTACTCTACCGTCTTAAAGACGAAGGGTATACGGCATACCTTGCCGGCGGCGGGGTACGCGATCTGCTGCTGGACCGTAATCCCAAGGATTTTGATGTGGCGACGAATGCCACTCCCGAACAGATCCGTAAAATGTTCCGGAACTGCCGACTGGTTGGCCGGCGGTTCCGGCTTGCACACATTCTATTCCGCGGCGAAATTATCGAAACCTCCACATTCCGTGCGCCGGTTCCGGATGACCCCGATGAAACCATCCATTGCGAGAACGCACTGCGGATCGAAGAAAGCGGCATGGTACTTCGCGACAATATCTGGGGAACGCCCGAAGAAGATGCCATGCGCCGCGATTTCACCATCAACGCTCTCTTCTACAATATTGCCGATTTTTCAGTGATCGACTATGCCGGAGGTCTGAAAGATCTCGAACAGCGAATTATCCGGGTGATCGGCGAACCCGACAAACGCTTCGCAGAAGATCCGGTCCGCATGATCCGTGCCGCGCGTTTTGCCGGCTCGCTGGGTTTTGACATTGAAAAAAATGCATTGGAATCGATCTGCCGCAATAAAGACCTCCTGAAACATGCAGCACCGTCGCGCATGTATGAAGAGGTTCAGAAACTCTTTTTCTGCGGTCATGCCAAAGCCGTATTTCAATGGCTGGAAAAAACCGATCTGCTCCACCCCATGTTCCATGATTTTTCGCATTGGATCGATGAGGATAAAGATCGGCTCAACTGGATTTACCAGACTCTGGAACAAATGGACCGCTGGCGCCAGGCGGGGCTTCGGGTTCACCCGGCCCTGCTGTTTGCCCTGATTTTCGGAGAATACCACGAATTTCTCGTCCAGCGGCTGGTTGAGCGCGGAATGAGTCCGCACGAAGCCGCTCGGAATGCGGTTCACAGCCACCTTAAAGACATATGTCAAAACGTACGGGTTCCGAAAACTGTTATCTATCAGGTCTGCGATATCATGAGCAACCAGGCCCGTTTTCACCGGACTAAAGGACGGAAGCCCCAGCGTTTCATACAGTCGAAAGGCTTTCTCGATGCCTTTCTTTATTTTAAATTTTCCTCCAAAGTACATCTGCGCGATGAAAAACTGCTCGATTTCTGGACTGAGCTGCGAAAAAACGTACCGCAGAATACTCAATCCAGAAAAAGTAAAGACTCCAAAAATCAGCAGGACAAACCCGAAATACCAATCGAGTAGGATAATTAATCTCAAAACACACTTGTGTACACCCCAGACATTCAGATACATTTTTGTATTACGGTTTGGCTGAAAAAGAAGCCACCTGAACAAGGATGCAAAAAATGAATCAGAGCGAAAAAGAACTGAAAGTTCTATACAAAATCTCCCAGACCATTTCCTCGCGTCAACACAATGTTTCCCAGTTGCTGAATGAAGTACTTGGGATTATGGAAACCGATATGGGTGTTTTGCGCGGAACCCTTACATTGAGCAAGCCCGGAACGGACATTCTGAACATTGAGGCCTCCAGCGGCTTGTCGGACAGCGAGATGCGCCGCGGCCAGTATAAACTCGGCGAAGGGGTTACCGGCCATGTGGCCCAGACCGGACGGCCAGAAATAGTGCCGGACATCAGTAAATCAGAAGATTTTCTGAACCGTACAAAAGCACGGGACCATGAAAAAACGGCTTTCCTTTGCGTACCGATTATTCACCATAAGGAAGTCATCGGCACGATGAGTATTGATGTGCCGACAGCTGCCGAAGAAGAGCTGAAAGGCTACTCTCTCTTTCTTGAACATGTTGCTCAGATTCTGGCTTCCGCCGTATCAACCATCCGTGAAGAAATTGAAGAACGTAATGCGCTCGCATCGGAAAACGAAATGCTGCGCCGCCAACTCGGAGACCGCTACAGCATCGACAACATGGTAGGCAACTGCAATTCCATGCGGATGATCTACGAACAGATCGTTCAGGTTGCCGACAGTGCCGCAACGGTTCTGGTGCGCGGAGAATCCGGTACCGGCAAAGAGCTGATTGCCCGCGCCATTCACTTCAACAGTCCGCGAAAAAACAATGCATTCGTAAGCGTCAACTGCGCCGCACTGCCGGAAAATCTGATTGAGTCGGAACTGTTCGGTCATGAAAAAGGAGCATTTACAGGCGCGCAGCAACAGCGTAAAGGCCGCTTCGAGCTCGCCAATGGCGGCACCATATTTCTCGATGAAATAGGCGATATTTCTCCATCAGTACAGGTTCGACTCCTTCGGGTGCTGCAGGAGAAAACATTCGAACGTGTCGGCGGGAATGAAACCATCACGGTAAACGTTCGGATCATTGCAGCAACCAGCCGTAACCTCGAAGAAGGGATGGCCAAAAATACATTCCGGGAAGACCTGTACTACCGCCTCAACGTTTTTCCGATTCTGCTGCCGCCGTTACGGGAGCGCAAATCGGATATCATGCTGCTTGCCGATCACTTTCTCCAGAAATACGGCGAAATGTACGGCAAGGACATGAAGCGCATCTCCACCTCGGCCATCAATATGATGATGGCCTATCACTGGCCGGGTAACGTGCGTGAACTGGAAAACTGCATTGAACGCGCGGTTCTGACTTCATCCGACGGCGTAATCCACGGATTCAACATGCCGCCCTCGCTACAGACCAGCGATGAAACACACACCCACCTGCTGCCGGAAAACGGAGCCAACCTGAAACAGATGGTTGAAGCCTATGAACGCGAAATCCTGATTGATGCCCTCAAAAAACACCGGGGAAATGCCGCCGCCGTTGCCCGCTACCTCCAGACCACACAGCGCATTATCAATTACAGGATAAAAAACCTCGGCATTGATCCGAAAAATTATAAATAACAGGACACATTTTTTGTCCGTCACAAACGCGCCGCCGCCCCGGGCCGAAAACAGGAATCATATGGATATTGACCAACTTATTGAATCGCTGGAATTCCGTTTTAAGGCTTCAGGCGTCGACAACGCCAGACGTGTGACCGAAGAGCTGCTGGCTTCCGTCTTCCAATGCAAACCACTGGAAATTTATACCGGCGCAGCCGCCGGCGTTGTAACCCCTACACAACAGTTTGAAGTAATCCGGAAAGTCGAGCCTCTGGCAAAACGTATCGAAAACGGCGAACCCCTGCAGTATGTGATTGGCTCGACCGAATTCTGGGGACTGGAAATCCAATGCGACTCACGCGCCCTTATCCCCCGCCCGGAGACGGAACTGCTGGTGGAGGAAGTGCTGGGCTGCCGCATCATGACAGACAAGCGGCCGGCCACAGTGGTTGATGTGGGAACCGGAACAGGCTGCATCGCCATCACGCTTGCCAAACAACGCCCCGATGCCGCTTTCAAAGCCGTCGATCTCTCCGCCGATGCCCTGGAACTTGCCCAGAAAAATGCAGCCGTCCACAATATAAATAATATTTTGTGGATGCAGAACAACCTCCTGGATCGTTTTGCACCAGCCAGTGCAGATGTGATTGTCGCCAACCTACCTTATATTTCCTCCCGAGACTGGAGGAGCCTGTCGAAAGCAGTCCGCGAATATGAACCGAAAATAGCCCTGGATGCCGGAGCAAGCGGAATGGAACTGATTGAAGATCTCGCACTTCAGGCACGCAGTGTACTCGTTCCGGACGGCATGCTGTTTCTCGAATTCGGCTACGATCAGGGCAAGGCGGTGTTCGATTGCCTCGATCACCTCGGTTATGTGAACATACAGATCAAACATGACCTTGCGGGCCTCGACCGCATTGCAGTAGCCACTAATCCCTGATGCTCTCACCGACAGACCGACAGCGCGCACGCTTTCAAACCGGGGATACGGTCTCTTTCAGATATCGACGGAGAAACATGAAAGGCACCGTATTGCTCCTGAATCCTGTCACGGCGGTGGTTCAGACTGAATCCGGGCGTTTCCGCATTCCATATGAAAGGCTTATTTCCGAATCAGGTATGTCCGACGAACGGATTCGGCATCTCGAATGTATACAGACCACAGCCGAAGCTCTGATGAAACAGCACGGCCTAAACGCATGGCGCTTTGAATTTGACCGTTGCACCCGGCGGGCCGGATGCTGCAATTACCGCAAGAAACTCATTACTCTGGCATTCGACCTTGCAGCAAACGGCACTCCGGAAGAGGTTAAAGACACCATCCTGCACGAAATCGCTCACGCCCTGGTTGGCCGGGAACACAACCACGATGCAGTCTGGAAAGCAAAAGCAATTGAAATCGGCGGCTCTGGCCGGCGGACCCACCAGTTGCAGTTCTCGACACCGCGCTGGTCGGTTACCTGTGAAAACCGCTGCTGGACCTATACAGCCCAGCAGCGGAATTCAAAACTGATCTGCAGAAAATGCGGTGCAAGGCTGGTCTACACGCCATACACCGCACCCTGACTTATTTGATTTTGTTCAGCGTCGCCTGAAGCGCCTCTTTCTCTTCCTGACGGCGGCAAACTTCAATAGCTTTTTCAATTCCGGCTTTATGTCTCGGAAGCTGCCACGAACTGACCGATGCATAGATTCTGGATACGCCACGCATCAGAATCACATGGTCCGTCAAAGAGATGGATTCGTCGGAAGCCAATTTGAGCATGGTATCAATACCATTCAGCTCCTTCCATCCGCCCAGTGCCTTAACCGCGGTTTTCTGCAGAGCCTCATCCGAGGAACGGCAGGCCTCCACCAGCGGCTGAAGTGCGGCTTTACTTCCACTCTGAGCCAGAGCCTTCAGAATATTAGACTGGCTGCGCGAACTGACACCATTCATCTTGGAGACCAGCATGTTTACCAATCCGTTCTGGTCGGGCGACGTACGCATAATCTTTACGATCCCATTGAGCAGATCACGAGAAACCGGTGCCTTTTCCTTGGAAACCATCAGATCAACCATGGGTTCAACAGTGGAATCATCACCGATACTCGCAATCGATTTAGCTGCGGTAGAAGCAACGCCGCGATCATCTTCAGCCGCATATTTGAAGAACGTAGGAATCAGATCCACACGGCCGCGATTAGCCAAAGCCTCAATCGCTGTCTGACGGCTTTTCGAATCGCCGGAAGCCGCAAGCTTTTCGAGCTGACCATCTACACCGTCCACATTCAGCCGGCCCAACGAACGACGGGCCTCTTTACTGCCGAGAGCAACCAGCGCAGGTACCGAATCCGCCGTACCGATCGCCGCCAGCGCATTCGCTGCCGTCACCTGAACAAACCAGTCGCTCGACTTCAGCAAGGGTTCAACCACCCCCGCATACTTCCGGTTACCGCTTGCCTCAAGCGCAGCAACAGCCTTCAGCTGGTTATAGGGAGGAAGACCCGGCAGAGCATCCGCAACCACATCCAATACGATCGGATTCAGCCCCTGCTTTGCAGCTTCGATCACCCCAGCCTGCTGAGCCGTATCACCGGAAGCCATAGCTGCCGCGGCTCTGGAGCTCTCACCCGAAAGAATGAGCCCTGCCGTAGCCGCTGCCCGCAACTGATCCGGTTCGCCTTCAGCGAGAAATGCCGCATAGACTTCCGGGCGTTCTGTAGAAAGAAGTGCCGCATCAACCTGGGTCTTACGGAATCCCTTTTCCAGCGATCGCCGTTCCAGCAAGGCCTTAACGCCAACCTCTTCATTCAGCATTCCCAGCGCTTTAACCGCAGCAATGAAAACAACTTCATCCTTGCTTCCCAATGCGCCGGTAATGAGGCGGGATGCCCCGGCCTGCCCCCGTTCACCCAACGCATAGATCAGTCCGGCGGTAGTTTTCGGGGAACCCATTTTACGGTTCTTAAGCTGTGCGCCCAGTGCCTGCGCAGCTTCTTTCGAGGGGTTTACAACAAGCGCACGTCGCGCATCATCACGAATATGCGGATTTTCATGACTCATCAGTTTCACCAGCGTGGGAACCGATTCAGCACCGCCAATACGCTCCAGATTATTGAGCACAGGCTGAATGACTTCAACCACCGGATAATTGCCTTCGAGAATGGTGCACATCTCTTTGCAAATCGCCTCGCGGGCTCCTTCAGGAGCATCCGGTGCACCGGCCTTCGAACAGGCCGCCAGCAAATCCAGCCGCGCCTGTGTCTGAACCTTGAAGTCCTCAGATTTCAGATTCGGGATAAGCTCTTTAACCGCCGCCTGCGAAACCGCGGCCATGAGCATAAATGTCAGTAGTGATTTTTTAAACATGGTCAGCCTTTCGCTTTACAGGGTGTAGGGTGCACGACGCGGACGATCCAGCCATTTTGAGGCCTCAGCATCGCCGATAATCTCTTCCGTTTCCGGATTCCATTTAATCGTACGGTTCAACCGCTCCGAAATCGCACTCAGATGGCAGATCGTGGCCGTACGGTGACCGACCTCCACATTAGCGATGGTACTTTTACGCGTTTTGATCGCATTCAGGAAATTCTCCCGATGCCCTTCATACGCACCCAGATGGGCATCCTGCGGTTTCAGCGGAATATTTTTGATATCCCCCGGATCCGACTTCAGATCACCGCCGCGCCCGACACCAATGGCGCCCTTGTCACCGTAAAACTCAATCATCGAGCCGAATTTCTGATTCGGGAAATCGCGATAAACAATAGGCCCGTCCTTGTATTTATAACCCTGGCACCCGGAATCATCGTATCCTTGCGGGAAGAAAAACTCAGGTCCGGAATGATCCATACCGAGCGCCCACTGAATAATATCATAATGATGTGCTCCCCAGTCGCCGTTTTTACGGGCACCGTATTCCCAATAGGAACGCCATCCGCCGCTGTAATTCCCCTCAACACGCTTTCTGTTATAAGGATACCACGGGGTCGGCCCCAGCCAGCGATCATAATCAAATCCGTCCGGAATCGGTTCTTCCGGCAGCACCACACCGTCCGGGAAACGGTTCAAACGAGCGTAGACCGTATGAACTTTGCCGATATAACCGTTACGGACCAGCTCCACCGCTTTACCGAATGAGTATTCCGAACGCTGCTGACTGCCTACCTGTAACACAGCACCGTAGCGCTTTACCGCGTCGGCCAGAATACGCCCTTCCCGAATGGTAAGACTCATCGGTTTTTCCACATACACATCTTTACCGGAACGAACCGCATCCAGCGAAATCGGAACATGCCAGTGATCCGGCGTCGTTACATAAACAGCATCGATATCATCCCGTTCCATGATCTTTTCATGCTCGTTGTAACACTCGCAGTCTTTGTTTCCGTATTTATCGTTCACCCGGTCACGTGCGGTCTCACGCTTCTTGCGGTCAACATCGCACACCGCCAGAACCTGACAATCCTTGCGATCCAGAATGCCTCTGAAATGCCCCTGCACAATGAGGCCGAAACCAACAAAACCGAACGCGAGACGGTTGCTCGGAGCAGTGAAACCTGAAAAACCCATGGCACTCGACGGGATCACCGTCGGGGCGGCTACAGCCGCCGCGCCCATGGCAGAAGTGCGTAAAAAGTTTTTACGCGACATAGTCGTCTTCATACTCATCATCATACCCTTTCTTGAAAACTCGATTTTTCGAGGTTTTCAGTTCTACGCAAATAACGCCCTTAAATCTTGTATTTAATACTCTAAGACTTGGACGAAATCCGCATCAGATTCCGGACAAGAAACCGAAGATCCTCCGGAGCATGTTCGATACAGGCCGCCATCGAAGAGTGGCCCGCCGAGATACTGAATGCATAGTCAAACACCTCAAGAAAAAGATCCATGTCACCGGAAAGCGCACCGGAAATCAGCATACTTTTCGCCCCCCGCTCCCGGGCCATACCCGCAATCACCGGACACAGCTTTCCCGAAAGCGACTGCCCATCCGTCCGCCCTTCTCCGGTAATCAGAAGATCAGCCCCCGCCAAAGCGTCCGACAGTCCCACGGTTTCTGCAATCAGATGCGCTCCGGAAACAATTTCGGCTCCACAGAATACCCGCAGACCATAGCCCAGACCGCCAGCCGCACCATCGCCCGGCGCCTCCGCAACGCCCACAATATTCCTTAGGTTCGCCAGCCCCTCATCCAGTTGCTTCACCATGGAGGGAGAAGCCCCCTTCTGCGGTCCGAATATTGCCGCTGCGCCATCAGCTCCCGTCAACGGATTCGTCACATCACAGGCCACACGAATTCTTGTATGTTCCAATCCCGGAAGAATATTCCGTTTATCTACAGATCCAATCATTGGAAGAATTTTTCCACCCCGTTCGAGAATGACTTCTCCCTCCGCCGTCCGGAACTGAAAACCCAGAGCCTGAGCCATTCCGGCACCTCCATCCACCGTTGCACTCCCGCCAATCCCCATCACAATGGAATCATGACCCTCAGCAATCAGATGCCGCAGCAGCTCACCCGTTCCGTACGTAGTCGCCTCCATCGGATCCAACCTCCCCTCCGGAACAAGCTCAATGCCCGAAGCCGCCGCCATCTCCATGACCGCAGTACCATCCGGGAGAATTCCATAGCGGGCCTCTATCCGATCACCCAGCGGCCCCGAAACCTCCAACACCCGAAAACAGCCGCCCGTCGCCTCAACCACGGCATCAACCGTCCCCTCACCTCCATCAGCCATCGGCAATGTGATCACTTCAGCAACCGGCATTTCTGTCAGAATAGCCTGCTTTACAATCTCACAGACCCGGGCACTGCGCATATTGCCCTTAAATGAATCAGGTGCGACCACAATTTTCATGATGAACTCCGTACAATCAGATTGCCTTTAATGAATTTACGCTGAGGTTCACTCTTCTTCACCACCGCATTGAAAGCCTGCCGGACCATCTCGCTGATCGGCTGATGATACGTTGTGAGCGGCGGAATAAACTGAGCCGCCGCAGGAATATCATCGAACCCGGTCACCGGCATCCTCCGGCCCGAATCATACAGTGCTCGCAACGCCCCCATCGCCACCGGATCATTCGCACAGATCAGTGCCGCCGTATCGTCTCCCAGCGATTTCACCGACTGCTCACCCGCCTCAAACCCATCCATCGTCCAAATATGACGTTTCAGAGAAAAGTCCAGCTCCGCTGCCACTTTTTCAAACGCCTGAAACCGCACGAAATGACCATACAGATTAGCCCCGATAAAAAACCCGCGCGTCCACCCTCTGAAAATCAGATGCTCCAGCAGCTGACGCGCCGCATCCTCTTCATCCACCGAAATACATGTGCCCGGCTCCTCCCCCGAACGATGACCAATCCGGACAACCGGCATTCCACTAAATGCATTCAACCATTCCGACCGCTCCGACGAACCCAGCACAATAAGGCCGTCAATCGCATGCTTGTGAAGCGGAGCCAAATCCGAGGGATCCGGATGACGCCCTTTGAACCCCGCAATTACCAAAGAATAATCCTGCTCATGTGCGCAATCCTGCAGTTTTTCAATAATCGGTCCGAAAAAAGGATCCCGGAAATCATAAACCACCACACCAATCGTACGCGACCCCTTCCCCTTCAACGTCAACGCCGCAGCACTCGGCACATAGCCCATCTCCTCCGCCGCCCGCATCACTTTTTCAATGGTTGCAGCTGCAATTCCGACTTCGCGGGCCTTTCCCGACAACACGCGCGAAACCAGCGCAATCGATACTCCAACCCGTTCAGCAATCTGTTTCTGACTCACCGCCATTTGTGCACCTCAAATATTTGAGATTCTGGTTCCCGGAAAAAATAAAGCAAGACTATTGCCCCAAACCCTATCCTCACCGCAGAATCGCAATCCCTTATTTTTCATACATTCGAATGTATGAAATTAATTTCAATACGGAATAGATTAATTTTTTAAATCTCACACATTCTAATGTGTGAAATATTAACGCATTTCCATTCCACAGGATTTCGCCCATCCCCCTAAGAGGTCACCGCATGACGCTTTTCAAGCTACGAAAAACCATCTATGGTTTATGTTTTGACTCATGATGAAACGATTCCATTTTCTGGCCTGTATGTTCGCCCTTTGCGCGGGGTGCAGCCGGCAGCCCCCTGCCGGGCTCAACAGCGTGCCCAAACGTATTATCTCGCTTGCGCCGGACATCACCGAATCACTCTACCTTCTTGGACTCGGCGACCGCATCGTCGGAGCAACCACCTACTGTCTCTGGCCGGAAGAGGCAAAACAAATCCCCCGGGTCGGCGGATTCGGCCAGTACAATTTCGAGGCGATTGTATCGCTCCGTCCTGACCTTGTGATCCTGCACCACAATTATGAATCCGAGAAAAACCGGCTCACGGACCTCGGAATCCCTTATCTCGAAACCGGCACGGAACATATGGCTGACATCATCCGTTCTATTCAGACTATAGGCGATGCCTGTGGAGTAGCAGCGGCTGCCGAAGCGTTGACCGCACAGATCCGCGAACAGATTGCCGGCATCCGGAAACCGAATAATGCACCGCGCGTGCTGATTACCTTCGGCGGGGATCCGACCCAGATTGAACAGATCTTTGCATTCGGTGCCGACTGTCTGCATCACGAACTGCTCGAACTCGCCGGCGGTATCAATGTCATTTCAAACAAGCTGGCCTTTTCAACGCTTTCTAAAGAAGCGGTAATACGGCTCAATCCGGATATCATCATTCAAATGGCTCCGGGAACCGAAGCGCCGGAAAACCCACCGGAAACATGGAAAGATTATGCCGGCATCTCCGCCGTCCGCCATAACCGTATTTATGTTCTCACCGGAGATTACACCTGCATCCCGGGGCCGCGCTTCACCCGGATTCTCTCCGATTTTAAGGATATTCTGACAAATAATGAATAAAATCCTTCAGATACAGGACCTTTCCGTAGAGCTCTCGGGGAACAGCATACTGAAACACATCTCCTTCGATGCAGCCGAAGGTGAATACGTTTCCATTATAGGCCCCAACGGAGCCGGAAAAACCACTCTGATCAAATGCCTGGCCGGAATTTACAAAGACTGGAAAGGCTCAATTTCCATTGGCGGACAGGACACAAAAAACCTGACTCATCGCGACATTGCGAAACTGCAGAGTTATGTCCCGCAAGCTGAAGGACGTATGAATCCGCTTACCGTCGAGGAACTGGTGGCCACCGGCCGCTATCCGCATATCTCCGCATTCACCACCATGACCAAGGATGATTTTTCTGCGATCGACAATGCGTTGGAACGCACCGGCATCCAGGCTTTCCGCAAGCGAAGACTGAATTCGCTCAGTGGTGGAGAACGGCAGATGGCCTTTATTGCGGCGGCATTGGCTCAAGACACAAAAATCCTTCTACTTGATGAACCGTCGACCTTTCTCGACTACAAACATCAGGCCGATGTCTCCACCATCCTGAAGACAGCCTGTCAGGATCATGGCCGGACCATTATCGCGGTTCACCACGACATTAATATGGCCGCAGCCTGCAGCAGCAAGGTGATTGCCCTCAGAGAGGGAGCCATTGTTTTTATGGGCACCGCAAAGGAAGCAACCGATACAGA
Source organism: Verrucomicrobia bacterium S94 (assembly GCA_004299845.1). Classification (NCBI taxonomy): domain Bacteria; kingdom Pseudomonadati; phylum Verrucomicrobiota; species Verrucomicrobia bacterium S94. The sequence goes on from CP036201.1 coordinate 2,393,937, forward strand.
GACGCTTCAGAAAATCTACAATACCTCGTTTATCAGTGCCCCCTCCCCCGCACACCCCCTCCCCCTGATCATCACCGGAGGCAAGGCATGAAGCCGTTGATAAAACTGCTGCTGCTGACGCTCATTACACTGGGTATTCTTGTGCTTTCACCGTTGCAGGGCATGGAGTTTATCCCGATCAATGCCAGCGGACAGGAACGGGAAATTCTGATGAACATTCGGCTGCCGCGTGTACTCTGCGCATTCAGCACAGGGGCTATGCTTGCACTCAGCGGCATGGCCTTTCAGGCCCTCTTCCGCAATCCGCTGGCCACGCCGTTCACACTCGGAGTCTCCAGCGGCGCCGCACTGGGGGCCGCCGTTTTCATCCGACTCGGCTTCGCGTTCTCCCTTCTCGGAATCTCCGCCGTATCTCTGGCAGCCTTCATCGGTGCGCTGCTGTCCATTCTGCTGGTTTACGGCCTGACCCGGCTTAAAGGCGGTTTCTCTACGCCGACGCTGCTGCTTTCCGGTATTGCCATCAGTTTTTTCTTTTCCAGTCTGATCCTGTTCATCCAATACCTCAGCGGACTCAGCCACTCTTTCCGCATTGTGCACTGGATGATGGGAACCCTTTCAACCGCCGGCTATAGCCAGCTCATCAATCTCCTGCCGTTTCTTTTCAGCGGCGGCGTAATTCTGACACTGCTCACGCGGGAGATGAACTTGTTCATGGTCGGCGAAGATATCGCCATCAGCCGCGGCGTAAATACCGGTCTGGTAAAAAAACTGATCTTTCTCGCGGCATCGCTCATGGTCGGCGGCGTGGTGGCCGTCTGCGGGCCGATCGGATTTGTCGGGATGATGTCCCCGCACATCTGCCGTTTAATCTTCGGTGCCGACCACCGCATCCTCACTCCCGCCGTTTTTCTGTTCGGCGGCCTGTTTCTGGTCCTGTGCGATACCGCCACCCGCATGCTGTCCGGTCTGACATCCGGTGCGGAGCTGCCCGTCGGCGTACTCACCGCCCTGCTCGGCGGCCCCTTTTTCATTATTCTGCTGCTCAACCGGAAAAGTGGACTGGACCTATGAGTACCATCGCCATTTTCGGTACCGGCTCCGACGTAGGGAAAAGCATTGTCGTCACCGCACTTGGCCGCATTTTCAGAAACCGCGGCTGTTCCGTTGCCCCCTACAAAGCACAGAACATGTCGAACAACTCCTACGTCACCCTCGAAGGCGGCGAAATGGGCCGCGCTCAGGTGGTGCAGGCCGAAGCCTGCGGAATCGAACCCCATACCGACATGAACCCCGTCCTGCTCAAACCCTGCTCCGATACCGGCGCACAGGTTGTCCTTCAGGGCAAAGCCGTTGGAAGCGCTTTGGCGGCCGACTATTTCAAGGACACTTCAAAAATCCGTATACCCGCATTCCAATCTCTGGAAAAGCTGAAAAATGCCTATGAACTGGTGCTCATTGAAGGAGCCGGATCGTGCGCAGAAGTCAATCTGCGCCCACGCGATTTCGTAAACTTTGAAACCGCCCACGTCGCTGACGCTCCGGTATTTCTCGTGGCCGACATTGATCGCGGCGGCGTCTTCGCCCAGATCATCGGTTCACTCGCCGTGATGCCGCCCGAAGACCGGAAACGGGTCGCCGGTTTTATCATCAATAAATTCCGAGGCGATACCGCGCTGTTCGATGACGGCATCCGCTATCTGGAAAAACAGACCGGACTGCCCGTGCTCGGACTGATCCCTTATTTCCGGCATATTGAAATCGACTCCGAAGACGGCCTTCCACTGGAAACCGTGGTTGATCCCCCCAACGGCCCCGTCGCCGGAAAAATCAATATAGCCTGCATCCAACTCCCGCATATTTCAAATTTCACCGACTTCAATCCGCTTATCCGCAACGACGCCATCCGCTTCCACTACCTCTCCCGGCCCCGGAATCTCGACGGCTACGACGCGCTGATTCTGCCCGGAACCAAGAACGTCCGTTTCGATCTTCAATGGCTTTACAGCGAAGAATGGGGAAAACCGATCCGTAATTTTGAAGGAACCGTTCTCGGCATCTGCGGCGGCTTTCAGATGCTCGGCCGCACCATCGCCGACCCGCATGGCGTCGAAGGGAAGCCCGGAACCTCCGGAGGCTTCGGACTGCTCGATATTGAGACCATACTGGAAAAAGAAAAACAGCTGTTCCGTACCCGGGGGAAACTGGCCGACGGAACTGCAATAGACGGGTATGAAATTCACATGGGACAGACTTCCCTGGGCAACACCGAACCGTTTATCCATATTGAAAGCCGTAATCGAAAACAGGCCGGCGGAACCGACGGCGCGGTATCCAATGACGGAAAAATCATGGGTTCCTATTTCCATGGTCTTTTCGACCATCCCGAATTCCGCAACTGGTTTCTGCAAAAACTCGAACCTGATTACTGTCCCGAAGAGATCCAGACCGCCGCCGCATTCAAGCAGCAGCAATATGATCTGCTGGCAGCGCATTTTGAAAAATATCTGAATATGGAAAAGCTGATTGATATCGCCTTTTCACGCTGAACTGTTACCGTATTCCCATGAATCTGATCGACGAAAAAGAGCAGGCACTGCTCAATGAATTAAAATCCTACGGTTCCATCGCCGTCGCCTATTCGGGCGGCGTGGATTCCACCTATCTGGCCGATGTGGCCCACGAAGCGCTTGGCCGGAATGCGATGATGGTCATTGCCGATTCGCCATCGATTCCACGGAAAGAACTGCAGGAAGCCATCCAGATTGCCACGGATCGCGGATGGAACCTTCGCGTAATCAAAACAGAAGAGCATCTCAAGGATGACTATCTGGCCAACAAAGGCGACCGCTGCTTCCACTGCAAAAACGAACTCTTTACCAAAATGGAAATGATTCTTTCCGAGTTCGGCGATATTGTACTGGCTCACGGTGCGATCGAAGATGACAAAGGCGATGTCCGCCCCGGCACACAGGCAGCCGCCAATCATTGTGTCATTGCCCCGCTCCAGAATGCCGGACTTTATAAAAAAGAGATTCGTATTCTCAGTGAACGACGTGGACTGCCTACCGCCGGAAAAGCCTCCTTCGCCTGCCTTGGCTCCCGCTTCCCGACCGGAACGCGTATTGAACTCGAAGCCATGACCCAAGTCGAAAAAGCGGAAGCCATCCTGCGCGCCCGCGGCTATTCACAATATCGGATACGTCATCACGACGATCTATGCCGGATTGAAATTGATCCGGCCGATTTTGACAAAATTATGAATGAACGCATCGAACTTGTGGATGCCATTAAAAAAACCGGCTACCGCTTTGTCACGCTCGACCTCAGCGGTTACACCATGGGATCAAGTGCCTGAAAATACCGGCGGGAATGACTGAAAGGCCGCCAATCAGTTACGGAAAAGTAAAAATCGCTACAATCCCGCCTTACCCTGAAACTGAAAACGGAATTGGTTAAAAAAAAACGGATCGTTTTAAGGCGCACACCAGCGAATGGAGTAGCGGCGGCGTTTCCACAGCCGGGGACGACGGACCGACCGCACTTTCCGGTTTTTAAGCGGAATATCCGCCGCATCATCTTCCGGAATATGACCGCTGAGCAGAGCCACAACCTGTTCCTGTACGGACTCCAGTTCATCAAGTTTCAGTTCCGGATCGAGCACCATGAAACTTTCATTGGTCTTTTTGTGCTCATAAATACGCAGCCGCTGCCCGTCCTCGCCTTTGCGAACATCGCGTTCCACAAGAATTTTCTTTCGTTCGAGCATCACGGTAAGAATGAAAATTGCGGCCAGATCCTCCTCATTCTCCTTCGCCATAAGACGACGCAGAAGGGATTCCGCATTTTCTTTTTTGACCGCCTCCTCTTCCGGTGGCGGCGGGACAATAAACGTGGTTTTCCAGGAACTCAGGCCGGGATCCTTTTTATCCCAGCAAGCGCTGCAAAGATCCTGACGGACATACTGGCCTTCATCGAAAATAAGTTTGGAGAAAAGCTGTTCTTTATCTTCAAATTCCCGCCCGCAAACCGCACAGTTTTTCGCACATTTCTGCACGCGCCAGTTTTCCACATTATTACGTCCCATGGCAGATCATCCTCAGCCTTCCTTCTCCCAGATCGTATGCCGCTGCTGCCAGAAATAAACCACGCCCGACCAGGCTGTAATTACAGCAGCCCCCATACCGAGCCACCAGGCAAAAACTGTTCCCGGCATTGGGAGCCAGGGTGACTCCCAGATCAGACCGAAAAAGTAGAGACTGATCGCCACCATCTGGACGGTGGTTTTGATTTTCCCCCACGGCCCCGCCGGCATCACAATCCCCTTTTCAATCATCAGCAGCCGAAGACCGGTCACCATAAATTCGCGGGCGATGATCAGCACCACCATCCAGGCCGCAATACTGCCCAGTTCAACAAATCCGATAAATGCGGCAGAAACCAGCACCTTATCGGCCAGCGGATCCATCAGCTTACCGAAAGATGTCACCCCGAAAAAGTTCCGGGCCAGATAGCCATCAAGCGCATCGGTCACACTCGCCAGAATAAAAATGGCCAGCGCGGCGATATATGCGATCGTCTGATTGGCAGCATGTTCAAACTCAATGCTCAGACAGACCATCATTACGGCAGTCATCCAGAAGCGGCTTACAGTCAGATGGTTCGGGAGGCTTTTCATAGTTATCCTGAATTTATGGATTTCCGGATCGTCGTTACATCCAATTCCGTACGATTATTTAGTATCCGTTTCAACCACACCAGGTTTGGCCAGAAAAGCATCAGGCACCCCGTCCGTAATCAGTTCATGCTCTATCGAAACGGCACCGCCCGCAGCCGTAGGTTCGGCAGTTTCCTCGTCGGAACACTGCGAGACAGAAAGCACAATAATTCCAACCAGCAACAGGCCACCGATAACGGAGCCGATCAGCTTCAACGGAATCCCGTTTCCTGAAAGATTGGTTATCGCGGCATTCACTTCGCCGAATACCGCACGGGCCCCTCCGCCGGATCTCGAAAGCGAAGGTGACGTTGCTTCCTGCATCCCCCGCCTTCCCCCGGAACTCGGTCCGCTTTAGCCAGATTCTTACGGGCTTCGTCGGTCAGCTTCAACTTGGTTTTCGGGGCATGCTGTTTAATGTATTCTTCCACCAGAGGCGCAGCATCAAGCCCCAGATACTGGGCATACATCCGAATAAAACTTTTTGCATAAACCGGGGCCGACAACGCACCGAAATCATCATGCTCCATCGCCTCGATGAATTTCGACAGGATCTTAGTGGCCTGTCCGGCCTCAGAGACCGTGACGCCCTTGGCCTGGCGGGCGGCTTCCAGCCGCTGCCCGATGGTTCCTATATTAAGACTCGCTTGTTCCATCGTCTTCTATTGCTCCTGTGTTCCGGGGAATTTCCCCGTCTAAATCAATCAGAATTTCGCGCGGCCCGGCGCCGTCCGGCGGTCCGATAATCCCGCGCTCTTCAAGTTGGTCCATCACCCGCGCAGCGCGGGTGTAACCGATGCGCAGCCGGCGCTGCAGCGAAGAGGTCGAGGCCCGTTTCGTCTGGCGGATCACCTCCAGCGCCTGTTCGATAATCTCTTCGTCCCCGCCATCATCCATTTCCGGCAGATCCGTGGTCGGCTTTTCAATTTTTTCATGAATTTCCGTAATAAACTCCGGCTGACTCTGCTCCTTCCAGAAATTCGTTACATTATCAATTTCAGCATCGCTGGTAAATGCGCCCTGCGAACGGATCAGCTTATCGGATCCCGGCGGCAATACGAGCATATCGCCTTTGCCCAACAAAGAGTCGGCCCCCATACGGTCAAGAATCGTGCGGCTATCGACCTTCTGCGAAACCTTAAAGGCAATGCGCACCGGAAAATTGGCTTTAATCGTCCCCGTAATGACTTTCACATCCGGCCGCTGCGTTGCCAGAATCATATGAATACCCGCCGCACGGGACTTCGCAGCCAGGCGGGCAATACCCGCCTCAATTTCAGCCTGCGCCACCGCCATCAGGTCAGCAAGCTCGTCGATCACAATCACAATATAGGGCAGTTTATCCGGAAGATCCGCCTTCTTTTTATCCGGATCGGTCACAACTTCCTCACCGAAAAGCTCTTCCTGTTTGGCCACCGTGCGTGCATTAAATCCCGGCAGATCACGTACTCCGGCCTGACGGAACCATTTAAAACGCCGTTCCATTTCATCAATCGCCCATTTAAGCCCCAGGGCCACTTTTTTAGCATTCGTAATCACCGGAACCACCAGGTGCGGCAGGTTGTTGTACTGATGAAACTCCACGGTTTTCGGGTCAACCAGAATCATCCGCAGATCATCCGGCGAATGCTTCATAAGCAGACCGGTAAGAATGGAATTCATACAGACCGATTTACCGGCCCCCGTCGCACCGGCAATCAGCAGATGCGGCATTTTCGCGAGATCGAACACCATCGTTTCGCCACTGACATCTTTTCCCAGCACCAGCGGCAGAGCACTCTTCCCGTTCTGAAACTCAGCGCTCTCGATCATGTCGCGGAAAAATACCGATGCCCGGGCCGTATTCGGAACCTCGACGCCGCACACTCCTTTTCCAGGAATTGGAGCCTGAATACGAATGCTCTCCGCATGCATTTTCAGAGCAATATTATCGGCCAGATTTTTGATGCGTTCGACACGCACACCCGGTGCCGGCAGAATTTCATAGCAGGTAACCACCGGACCTTGCTGCACGCCGGTCACTTTGGCCTCCACACCGAATTCCTCAAGCGTGTTCTGCAGCACCTGTGCCGTGTCGGCAACTTCAGAAGCCGACATCCCTTTAGCCTGCGGAACGGCAGGATCGAGTAGACTCAAAGGAGGCAGTTTATAATTGTGCGTATCAGCTTCGAGAGTGCTGGAAAACGCACGATCTTCAGCAGCCTTCTCTTTTCCAGCCCTGGATTTCGCTTTCGGTTTCGGTGCTGAAGTTTTTTCCTCCTCAACCTTTGCAACACGTTTCTGATGTTCCTCTACCAAAGCCCGGATATCGATATCCGATTCAGCAGACGCTTTAGCGGCCGGTTCTGCGGCCACAGGCTCGGGCCGGGGTTTGCGCGGTTTACGGACCCGTTTCGGTTTCGCTTCCGGCTTCGGCGAAGCTTTAGGTTTCACCCCTTTTGCAGGTTTCTTCTCAAAGACCTCTTCTTCGCTCGGTTTTTCAAGCTTCAGAGTCTGGATTTTCTCCCAGATCAGTTTGCACAGTTCGACAATCTGAAGGTCAAACATGCGGACAACGGCAATGAACCCAAGCACAAAAAATACGATACCTGCTCCGACATAACCGATCCAGAATCCTACCGAACGCTGCGCCAGCACTTCACCCATCAGGCCGCCCGGCGTTCCGATGTTATGCGCTTCAACCCAGTCCATCCAGAACTGTTCATTCATATCGGCCAGACCGGCCAGACAGAACAATGCCAGAATAAACCAAAGCAGTTTCGGAAAAATTTTCCGAGCCGACCACAATAACGCAGAAATACCGACCCAGATGATGCCAAAAGGAATAAACAGACCGGCCACCCCAAAATACATGAATGAAAAAAACGCCGCTTTTGCACCGAAAATGCCGATCAGGTTATTGCTCCAGTTCGGATTATTCGTAAACTTTGCAATCTGGTCGGGTTTATAGGTCAGAATACCTAAAAGAATCATCAGACCGATCAGTGCAATCAGCACCCCGGAAATCTCACGCCAGACGGAACGCGTCGGCTCTTCTGTCTTTGTCTTTGCCATTGCCGGAATATAGAGAAGCGCCCTGCTCAAATCAAAACTAAGAAATACCTAATTAAAATCCTGCCGTACAACGGCAACGAACCTACCCTGCAACTCCAACTGTGCATTGAAGGAAACTGCTGGAAAAAGCTCAATTCTCCTTTCCGGAAAATTGATGAATCAGACTCCCGGACCGCACACAACTATGATCGGAGGAACCATGATTCAACGAGTAAACAGCTGAGTCCGGTAATACGCCAGCTCAGCGATAGAAGCTTTGATGTCAAACAATGCATCGTGCGCGTTGGCGGCATCAATTCCCGCTTCCGGGAAATACCGACTCAGCAGCTCCACATTGTCCTTATCGAATGCTGCCTGCCCTTTGAGGTCCATCCACTGTATTTTAATGGTCGAGACGTCCAGAAGACGGTAATGAAGCCGGCTTCCGAACATGGGAAGAAATCGCCGCATCAGCACCCAGTCGTTGTGCACGCTGTTGCCGGCAAGCACCGGCCGGTCAGAAATGGCATCAAAAGGGGTTCCGGCATATTCGTCCAGCATTTCCGCAATCCGGCGATCCGCCTCTGCAACGGTCACCGCCTCTTCCGACCGGCACCGGGCCAGCAGCTCCGAAAGATGTTCCTCCACCCACTCACTGACCTGCTCCTCCGCATCAAGCCGGATGCAAAGGTTGAGATCGGCCGATTGAGGATGCAGACGGTTCAACTCGGTATCGGTAATAATCGCAGCAACCTGTAAAAGCCGTGCGTTTTCCAGATCGAGCGAAGTAAATTCGGCATCGAACCAGACATAGGCGGATGTTTTTTTAATCGTTTCACTCATAAAAAACAGTGAAGCACAGATTTACTACGATGAACACTGATAAAAAGAAAAGGACGGCCGAAGCCGCCCTTCACCAAACAGAAAACTGCGAATCACTTAATCAGGTTATAGGTATCCAGCGCAATCACGAGCTCTTCATTCGTATGGATTTTCAGTGCAGTGACTTTTGAACTTTCCGTCGTCAGCACCGTTTCGTTCGCATTGTTTTTAGCGGTATCCACTTCCACCCCGATAAAACTGAAATTCTCCAGAATCTTTTCGCGCAGCATCGCATTGTTTTCACCGACACCAGCGGTAAAGACAATACAGTCCACTCCGTTCATCGCCGCCGCATAGGACCCGATATATTTCTGAATACTATAGCAGAACATTTCTATAGCCAGCATGCAGTCGGCATCGCCCTCCTCCGCACCCTGAACATTATCGCGCATATCGCTCCGACCGGAAATAGCCAGCAGACCGCCCTGTTTGTTCATCATAGTACTGACCTGTGCCGGCGACAGTTCCTGCGATTCCATAATATGCAGCGGCACATACGGATCCAGCGTGCCGGAACGTGTACCCATAATGATACCGTCAAGCGGAGTGAACCCCATAGAGGTATCCACAGAAACCCCGTCCATAAAGGCCGCCAGCGACCCGCCGTTCCCCAGATGACAAGTAATGATCTTCAATTCTTTCAGATCTCTGCCCAGCACCTCCGCCGCCTTCTGAGCCACATAACCGTGAGACGTTCCATGAAATCCGTATTTGCGGATTTTATATTCCTTATACTGCGCACGCGGCAATGCATACATGTAGGCCTTTTTCGGCATCGACTGATGAACGGCGGTATCGAATACTGCAACCTGAGGCATATCCGGCAGCAGCGATGCCATAGCCTTGATCCCCATCAGATTCGGCGGATTGTGCAGGGGTGCCAGCATGGAGTTGCGCTCAATGGCTTTGATCACATCCCGATCAACGACCACAGAACCGGTAAAATCCTCTCCCCGTGCACCACGCGATGACCTACACCACCAAGCTCTTCGAGACCGGACAGTACACCGACTTCGGCATCAGTCAGTTTTTTCAGAATGGCATCAATGGCCACTTTATGGTCAGCCAGATCAATAAAGAATTTTTCCTTCGGTTCATCCCCTTTTGCATAGGACAGAGTTGATCCATCAATGCCGATACGGTCCGCCTGCCCCTCACACAACGCCCGGAACTGCTCATCGGAATCACGGGCGTCATAAAGTTTGAATTTAATGGAAGAGGAACCGGAATTGATTACCAGAATTTTCATTAGTTTAATCCCCGTAAAATTATTCGCCCGCCTGCAGAACGGTAATTGCCGCAACGCCCACAATATCCTCAACAGAGCAACCGCGGGAGAGATCATTCACCGGCTTATTAAGCCCCTGCAGCAACGGCCCAAACGCCTCCGCACCGGCCATACGCTCAACAATCTTATATGCAATATTTCCTGCATTCAGATCCGGGAAAATAAGCACGCGCGCTTCTCCGCCAAGCGGACTTTCCGGAGCTTTCTTCGCCGCCACGGCAGGAACAATGGCCGCATCAAGCTGCAGTTCACCATCGATGACAATGCCTTTATCCGGACATTCATCCTGCACACGCTGCTTAGCCAGCTTCGTTGCCTCCTGCACTTTTTCAACCAGCGGACTTTTTGCCGACCCGTACGTGGAATAGGAAAGCATTGCCGTCATCGGCGGGATACCAAACTGAATCGCAGAATTTGCGCTCTGCACAGCAATCTGCGAAAGCTGATCCGCATCGGGATCTTCCACCAGTCCGCAATCGGAAAATACATATGGCACCCCGTTCACACACTCAAGGAAGAAACTGGAAACTGTGCCGCCCTTTTTAGCGGCTTTAATGACCTGTAGGGCAGGACGTACCGTATCGGCCGTCGAATGTGCCGCACCTGAAACCATGCCGTCTGCATCGCCCGCCTGCATAATCATCGTACCGAAATAAGAAACCTGTTTTACGGTTTCAAGCGCCTGCTCCGGCGTAATCCCCTTTGCCTTGCGCATTTCGTAAAAAGCATCCGCATATTCCTGTAACCGATCCGAAGTTTCGGGATCAATGACCGTGATGCCATCGAGTTTCCACCCTCTGGAAGCAAAACGTTCCTGAATGTCAGAAACTTTTCCGAGCAGAGTAACCGAAGCGATACCCTCCTGACTGATAATATGAGCCGCCTCACAGACTCGTTCATCGCCACCCTCAGGCAACACTATATTTTTATTCTTAAGTTTTGCAGCATCAATAATTTGCTGAATAAATGCGCTTCTGGCCATTATATCTATTCCCCATGTGGTTTAGTTTATGCATCCCCGAATTTTGCAAAAATATCCGCAAAACTATCACTTCGGTTTTTTCAAGCAATTCAATTTTACAGATTTCGAAGCTATATCCGGTTTTAAGCCTCCTTAAAAAACTAAAAAAATATCATTTCAACCGATAAACGAAAAAATATGTTATCCGGAAGATCAAAAATTATCTGTATTCCACCCACCACAGTTTTTCTGAATACAAAAAAAACCCCGCTGCTGAAAAGCAACGAGGTTCTTCAGATTCGCTTCTATCTCATTTTATTCTGCAGCAGCCACTTCTTCTTCCGCAACCGGTACTTCCTCAACCGCCGGAGCAGCCGTTGCAATCGAATCGACCCATTCGATCAGTACCATTTCAGAACTGTCGGAAATACGACGTCCCAGCTTAATAATACGCGTATAGCCACCGTTACGGTTTTCGAAGGTCGGCGCAACTGAATCGAAGAGCTCTTTAACCGCTCCTTCATTTTTCAGAACTGAAATCGCCTGACGGCGTGCCGCAAGCGTGCCCTTCTTACCGAGCGTAACCATTTTTTCTGCCAGGCTACGCGCAGCTTTCGCTTTCGGTGCCGTGGTCTTGATGCGTTTATTATCGATGAGCGCGCAGACCAGGTTTGCGAGCAGCTCATTACGATGCGCGCTGGTGCGTCCCAGTTTTACTGTTTTTTTACGATGTCTCATTGTTCCAACCTCTGGATAGTTTAAAAATTAGTCTTCAGAGTACACACCCTTAAGCAGGTCTGCATCGAAGGTCATTCCCAGCGACAGCCCCATCTCCTGGATCTTCGCCTTGATTTCATTCAGCGATTTCTTACCGAAGTTTCTGTATTTCAGCATCTCTGCTTCCGTCTTCTGCGCAAGTTCGCCAACCGTGGTGATGTTAGCGTTATTCAGGCAGTTGGCCGCACGTACACTGAGTTCAATTTCATTGACGCTGATATTCAGTTTCTTACGGAGTTCTTCCTTCTCCATATCGATCTGTTTTTCGCTTTCCTCAAACTCAATCAGGTCTTTGTCGTACGAAACAAAGACATCGAGATGATGTCGCAGAATCGCGGCAGACATGGTCAACGCATCATCCGGTGTAACCCTTCCGTCGGTCCAGATTTCAATCACAAGTTTATCGTAGTCGGTACGACGGCCAACACGGGTATTTTCCGTTTCATACTTTACGCGACGAACCGGCGAAAACAGACAATCGATCGGAATCACGCCGATTTCCTGATTTTCTTTTTTATTCAATTCAGCCGGGCAGTAGCCACGTCCGATCCGAACTTCCATCTCAGCTTCGAACACGCCGTCTTCCTGAAGCGTGCAGATCACAAAATCGGGATTGAGCACTTCAATCGTTTCCGGGGTCTGGATATCACCGGCCTTAACCTCACCGGGGCCTTCCACCTTGACTTTAACGATCTGCGTGTCTCTGGAATAACTCTTAAAAAGCAACTGTTTGATGTTCAGCACAATGTCGGTCACATCTTCTGTTACGCCTTCAAGACTGCAGAATTCGTGCGGTGCACCTTTGATTTTAACCGATGAAACCGCCGCACCTTCCAATGAAGACAGCAGTACACGGCGCAACGAGTTACCCATAGTACGGCCATAGCCGCCTTCAAACGGTTCCGCGTAGAACTTACCGTAGTTTTCTGTGGAAACAGCGTCGTCTTTGACAACCTGTTTCGGCATTTCGAATCGACCGAGACGAGTAGGCATAATGTTTAATCTCCCAGATCCGGGCATTAACCGGACCGTATGGTGTTAAGTATTACTTTGAGTTACAAAAACAATGCTCCCGAAAAAAACGGAAGCATTACACAACAAATTTCCTGCTTAAACGCGACGGCGTTTCGGAGGACGGCAACCATTGTGCGGAATGGCGGTCGTATCTTTAATACAGGTTACAGAAAGACCGGCCGACGCAAGCGCACGAACGGCTGATTCGCGTCCTGCTCCCGGACCCTGCACACGCACTTCAACTTCAGACATACCGTGGCTAATCGCTGTACGGGCGGCATCCTGTGCAACAGTTGTTGCCGCAAAAGCAGTGGATTTCCGCGAACCTTTGAAGTTGCACCGGCCGGCACTCGACCAGGAAATCACGTTACCGCGCATATCCGTAATGGAAACAATAGTGTTATTGAATGTAGTTTTCACAAACGCGATACCGACCGGAACATTCTTTGATCCTTTTTTACGCTTGATCGGCTCAATGACTTCATCGGCCAGCAGATCTGCTGCAGTCGGCAGGCGGGATTTCTTTTCCTCAGCCTGCTCTTTAGCCGGTGCTGCCGGTTTTTCGTCTGCAACCGGTGCAGATGCAACCACTTCTTTTACTTCTTCAACTTTTTCTTCTGCCATGGGAATATTCCTTCTTTACGCCGCGTTATTTAGCAGCTTTAGCGGCGGAACGGGCTTCCTTACCACGAACAACACCAACGGTACGCTTCGCACCTTTACGGGTACGGGCATTGGTTTTCGTACGCTGTCCACGAACCGGCAACCCGGCACGATGACGCCGACCGCGATATGAACCTACAGAAATCAGACGGCGGATATTCGCCGAAACCTCACGACGAAGGTCACCTTCAATGCGATAATCGCTCTGAAGAACAGCAACAAGGCGCTGAATATCCTCATCCTTCAGATCATCTGCTTTCATATTGCGGTCCAGCTTGGCCTTTTCGCAGATTTCAACTGCAGTGGTCGGGCCAATGCCGTAAATATAACGAAGCGAGTATTCCAGCTTCTTCTTACCGGGGATGTCTATACCGAGTACACGTGGCATGTCTTAAACTCCTGATTCCTTATCCTTGGCGCTGTTTGTGGCGCGGGTTCGTGCAAATGATGCGAACGACGCCCTTGCGGCGGATCACTTTACACTGTTCACACATTCTTTTTACTGAAGCTCGTACTTTCATTATTCTGCTCCTGGTCAATTATAAGACGCCCCTTGCTCATATCATAGGGCGACATCTCAACCATCACTTTGGCACCGACTTGCGGATGCTTTTTTTTAAAATCGTCCCGTCTCAAAAACGCAACAAAACGATGTCCATTAATTAGTTCTGCGTCAAAAGCGTGTTTGTCTATCACAGAGACCACACACGCCTCAAGTAAAATTGTCTCTTTTTTATCCATCACGAATCCAAATCAGGAATCGTCAGAATCTCCGCTTTTTCTTTGCCGATAGCTACCGTGTGCTCAAAGTGAGCCGATGGTTTCCGGTCTTTTGTCACAACAGTCCATCCATCGTCCAATGTCTGAGTATGATGAACCCCCAGGTTAATCATCGGTTCAATAGCAAAAGTCATACCGGCCTTCAGCACGGGACCTCTTCCGGGAGGGCCATAATTCGGAATCTGAGGATCTTCGTGCATTTCCCGACCGATTCCATGACCAACAAAATCCCGAACAACGGAAAAACCGGCATTTTCCGCCACAACCTGGCATGCATTGGAAATATCGCCGAGGCGATTCCCCTCCACGGCTTTAGCAATCGATGCATCAAGGCATTCCTTCGTAACATCCAGCAATCGCTGTACTTCAGGATCAATCTCGCCGGCCGGTACCGTAATCGCGGTATCGCCCACAAAGCCGCCATAGACGAGTCCGAAATCAATACTTACGATATCGCCGTCGCGAATAACCCTTTTTCCCGGCACTCCATGCACAACCTCTTCATTTACCGAAGAACAGATGCGCCCCGAAAAACCATGATACCCGTAAAAAGCACATCGACCCTTCTCTTCCCGGGCAAGTTCAGCAGCATAATCATCGAGTTCTCCGGTCGTAACGCCCGGTGCTACTCTGGCAGCAACCTTATGCAGAATCGTTGCGGTTTTTTTTGCCGCAATCCGCATCGCCGCCAACTCGCTCTGATTTTTAATTTTAATCATGTAGCTTCACCTACGAGCCGGTTTTTCACTTCGTTACGAACCGCCTCTATGCTCTGGTTGGCATCCACGTCCTGCACGAGCCCCATTGCTTCATAATAATTGATTAGCGGAGCGGTCTGCTCTTCATAAACTTTCAAACGCTCCCGCACAGTTTCCTCCCGGTCATCCGGACGCTGTATCAGTTCGCAGCCCTCGACATCGCACTGATCTCCCCGGGAAGGCGGATTAAACTCAATATGATATACCGAACCGCATTTAGCACAGGTACGCCGCCCCGACAAACGTCGCACAATAACATCATCCGGACAGTTGAGAAGGATTACACGCTCAAGCGTTCCCCCAACCTCTTCGAGCAACGAATCCAGACTCCGAGCCTGCGTCAATGTGCGCGGAAAACCGTCAAAGAGAAATTTCTGAGAAGAATCAGCCTCCTCTAACAGACTGCGGATCATCCCGACGACAACCTCATCAGAAACGAAACGCCCCTGTGCCATGACCTTTTCCGCCTCGATACCGAGAGCGGTCTTCCGGGCAATCTGCTCACGAAGAAGCTGTCCTGTTGAAATGTGTTTGTACCCCTGGCCTACAAGAACTTCTGCTACAGTTCCTTTTCCCGCCCCCGGCGGCCCTAGTAATATCAGTGCATTCATCGTCCGCTGCGCATTTTACCTTTTTTAAGGAAACCATCGTAATGACGCATCAGCAGATGCGATTCAATCTGGCGCATCGTATCGAGCATAACCCCGACAATAATCAGCAGACTGGTTCCGCCGAAAAACGATGCAACAATCCAGGGCACCTTGAAGGACGACGTAAGAATACTCGGAAGAATTGAAACGACGGTCAGGAATATTGCACCCGCCAGCGTCAGACGCGTCATCGTACGGTCAAGATATTCAGCCGTCGGCGTTCCTGGACGAATACCCGGAATGTAACCGCCGCGTTTTTTCAGATCATCGGCAATCTGTACCGGATTGAACTGCGTCGCGACCCAGAAATAGGAGAAAAACAGAATCATCAGCCCGAATACGATCATGTAGCTCGCAGAGGTCATCGTAAAACTGGACGCAAATTTCTTTGCCCAGTCATAGGGCAGATAACCCGCAACCGAGGGAAAGATCTGAAGAATAGCTGAAGCGAAGATGATCGGCATTACCCCGGAATAGTTTACACGTAACGGCAGATGCGACGTACCACCATTCATCATTTTCCGTCCAACCATACGCTTGGCAAACTGCACAGGCACTTTCTGCTGCGCCTGCGTAACAGCAACCACACCGAGAATAACTGCAAAAATCAGAATAATCATCAGCGCAACGTGGAAAAAACCGATTTCCGCCACCCCGTCAACAGGAGACAGCTTATCAATCAGCGTTTTCACAGCCATGGGCAACGAACTGATAATATTCACTGTGATGATAATTGAAATACCGTTACCGATACCCCGATCGGTCATCTGTTCCCCGATCCACATCAGGAGTAGCGAACCGGTTACCAGACTCAGCGCCGTCAAAAGGATAAATCCCAACCCCGGAATACGTACCACCTCAGCCGGCAGGCCGAAATAGCCGCCGGACTGAAGGGCAACACCCATTGCAATACCCTGAACAGCACAGATTACAACCGTCAGATAGCGCGTATACTGCGTGATTTTCTGGCGGCCTACATCGCCTTCCCTTGCCAGCTTTTCAAGATGCGGAATCACCGCAGTCATCAGCTGGATGATGATTGACGCGCTGATGTAGGGCATAATTCCCAGCGTACCAATCGAACATTGCAGGAGCGCGCCCCCGCTGAACAGGTTCATGATTCCGAACAAACCACCTTCTGCGCCTCCCTGCGCTTCGATAAACTGACGGATCGCCAGGGCATCGACACCCGGGAGCGGAACGGCTGCGAGCAGCCGGCAAATAAAGATGAGTCCCAGCGTAAACAGAATACGCTGCCTGAGCTCAGGAATCTTGAATGTGTTAGCAAACGCGGAAAGCATGGCAATGAGGCCTTTCTTTAATTAGACAACTTCGCAGCTTCCACCGGCGGCTTCGATCTTTTCCTTAGCCGAGGCGGAGAAAGCATTAACTTTAACAGTCAGTTTCTTTTCTACGTTTCCGTTGCCCAGAATCTTCACACCATCAAAGCGACCGTTAACCAGACCACGCTCCTGAAGAAGCGCGATGGTAACTTCCGTTCCGTCTTCAAATGCATTGAGCGCATCCAGATTGACCGGAAGAATCACCTTGCGATTGATGTTATTGAATCCGCGGATAGGAAGCTTGCGGTAATAGGGCATCTGGCCGCCTTCAAACAGCGGCTTATGCGTTGCGCCCGCACGGGACATCTGCCCCTTATGGCCGCGACCCGCCGTTTTACCTTTGCCCGAAGCACGTCCGCGTCCTACGCGGATCTTCCGATGTTTGGAACCTTCTGCAGGTTTCAGTGAATGTAAATCCATGACTTAATCCCCTACCTTTATCAGCCTTTGCGGATGGCGAGAGCTTCCTGCTTGGAGCGCAGAGAGTCCAGTGCCTTCAGCGTGGCTTTAGTTACATTGAGGTGGTTGTTCGAACCGAGCGATTTGGCCAGTACATCACGAACTCCGGCGAGTTCAAGTACCGCACGGCAAGGTCCGCCTGCGATAATACCGGTACCTTCGGAAGCCGGGCGGATCAGAACCTGAGCACCACTGTACTTTCCGAGCGCATCATGCGGCAGCGTGGTGCCGCGCATGGTTACGGTCTGAAGGTTGCGCTTTGCAGCGTCACCCGCTTTACGAATAGCTTCAGCCACCTCTGCGGCTTTACCAAGACCATAGCCGACACGACCTTTCCGGTCACCTACTACAACCAGAGCCCCGAAGCTGAAGCGACGACCACCTTTTACAACTTTGGAGTTGCGGCTGATGTGTACTACTCGTTCTTCGAATTCCGGTTTTTCGCGGACTTCCTGCTTATCGTCGCGTTTTCCGCGGCGGCCACGGCCGCCGCCGTCACGACGGCCTCTACGTTCATTACGTTCTTCTGCCATTGGGAATCTCCTAGAATTTCAGGCCGGCTTCGCGAGCGCTGTCTGCCAACGTTTTAAGATTACTGCCGAAAGCGAATCCGCCACGGTCGAATACAACAGCCTCAATGCCTTTGCCTTTGGCCGCCTCAGCCGCTTTTGCGCCCAGCGCTTTGGCCGCTTCAGCGTTTTTACCGTTGATGGATACACCGGCCAGAGTCAGACGTGCATCATCATCGATGAACTGAATTTCCATCCGCTTATTCGAGCGATAGAAAGCCATGCGCGGACGATCCGCCGTACCAGCAACTTTATTGCGTACACGGAAATGACGACGTTTTCTGAAATCTTTTTTTGTTTTAATAGCCATTATGCAACCGCCTTACCTTCTTTACGGCGAACCTGCTCATCCGAGTAGCGAACACCCTTGCCCTTATACGGCTCAACCGGTGAATAGTCGCGGATGCGTGCAGCAACCTGACCTACCAGCTGCTTATCAATACCTTCCACCGAGAGCCCGGTTCCCTGACCGTTGACTTCCACTTTGACTCCTTCCGGAATCGTGAAGTCAATGTCATGAGAATAGCCCAGTGAAAGTACGATCTGATTGGCTCCTTTCATGACGACCTTGTAACCGACACCGTCAATAAGAAGTTCCTTTTTATAGCCCTGGCTGACGCCGATGATCATGTTATTGATCAGACTGCGGACCGTTCCGTACATCGCCTTACCGAACTTGGAATCGTCGGTGCGCGAAACGACAACACTATTGTCTTCAACCTTGATCGCGACACAGGATGGAGCCGTGTAGGACGTTTCGCCCTTTGCTCCTTTAACCGATACGGTCTGGCCGCTGACTTCGACGGTCACTCCGTCGGGAATGGATACGGGTTGTTTACCTATACGTGACATAATAAAATCTCCCTACCAGACGTAGCAGAGGACTTCGCCCCCGATTTTCTTTTCTCGCGCATCGGTGTCGGTCATGACACCGGACGAAGTGCTGAGAATCGCAATACCGATTCCGCCCAGAACACGCGGAACCTCTTCAGCACCGACATACTTGCGGCAGCTCGGCTTACTGATACGGCGAAGCCCCTGAATAACCGGCTCGCGCTCGATCGTGTATTTCAGGAAAACATTGAGAACCGGTTTCCCGTTTTCGTTTTCCATTGTGTAATCCTTGATGAACCCTTCGGCTTTCAGGATTCGTGCAATCTCGCTTTTCATTTTGGAATGCGGCATTGCAACCTGCATTTTTTCAGCCATGTTCGCGTTGCGAATACGGGTCAACATATCGGCGATTGGATCTGTAAGTACCATTATTCTAACCTCTCTTATTCGTTGCCCGTTTTGAACGGCATACCCATCAGGGACAACAGCTCTTTGGCTTCGCTGTCTTCTGTAGCGGAAGTCACGAAGGTGATGTCCATACCATGCGTGTGCTTGACTTTATCCGGATCGATTTCCGGAAATACAGTCTGCTCCTGGAGTCCCATGGAATAGTTGCCGGATCCATCAAAGGAATTAGCCGGAATACCACGGAAGTCGCGGATACGCGGAAGCGCAACATTAACGAGACGATCCATAAATTCATACATCCGATCACCACGCAGGGTCACCCGTGCGCCGATCGGCATTCCTTCACGCAGCTTGAAGTTTGAAACGGACTTCTTGGCCTTGGTGATAACGGCCTTCTGACCCGTGATCTTACCGAGATCATCGGCAAGAGCGGTCAGCGTATCGCGATCATAATTCAGCGATACACAGAGGTTCAGTACAATCTTCTTAAGTGCGGGAACCTGCATTTTGCTAGTGTAGCCCTGCGTTTCCATTAACTTAGGTGCTACCGCATCTTGATATTTAGTTTTCAGTGTTGGGGTCATTTCACCCTTCCTCCAAAATTACGGTTCCAATGCTTGGAACGAGTTAAGCGGAAACCTTCACGTTGGAAATCGCGATCGGGGCTTCCCGTTCGACAATCCCGCCCTGCGGGTTTTCCTCGCTCTGCCGCATAGCTTTCTTTACAAGGTTAACTCCCTCAACGAGAACACGACCGGATTCCGGCGAGACCTCCAGGACTTTACCTTCCTTACCCTTATCATCTCCAGCGATCACTTTTACGGTGTCGCCTTTTTTGATTTTGGCTTTGCTCATTTTAAACTCCTCCCGGCGGTTAAAGTACTTCCGGAGCTAGCGATACAACTTTCATGAAATCGTTGTCGCGAAGCTCACGGGCCACCGGTCCGAAGATACGGGTGCCGCGCGGGTTTTTGTTATCATCAATAATCACAGCCGCATTTCCATCAAAACGAAGACAGGAACCGTCCGGACGACGGATCGTGCTTTTTGTACGCACAACCACTGCTTTACAGAGGTCTCCCTTCTTCATGTTACCATTCGGCAGCGCTTCTTTAACACTAACGCGGATCACATCACCCACACGGGCGACTTTACTTTTTGTACCAAGAACACGGATGCACATTACAGAACGCGCACCGGAGTTATCGGCAACTGTTAAACGTGTATTCTCTTGAATCATCGTTCGGCCCTACCTCATTTAGCGGCTACGGAAACAACTTCCACCAGACGCCAGCGCTTCAACTTGCTCAGCGGACGGGTTTCCATCACACGCACTACATCGCCGACACCGGCTTTATTTTCTTCATCGTGTACGTGAACCTTCTTAGACACCCGGATTTCCTTTTCGTAAAGCGGGTGGCGGACACGGCGTTCAATCAGAACAACAACGGTCTTGTCGCCGGACTTGCTGACAACGCGACCTTCGCGTTTTTTACGCAGATTTCTTTCTTTGCTTTCCATGTCCGTTACCCTTCAACTTTCTTCTGGTTCTGGATGGTCTTGATACGGGCAACCGTACGACGCAGCTCTTTCATGCGTGCCGGATTCTCCAGCTGACCGGAAACCTGCTGCAGTTTCAGATTAAACTGCTCCTTTTTGATTTCCTCCAGCTGAGCATCCAGCTCCGCAACCGTCATTTCTTTAATTTCGTTTACCTTCATCGTCTGCTCCATCCTTTAATCGTGAGCATGCCGCTGAACAAAACGCGCACGGACCGGCAGCTTGGTGGCAGCAAGACGCAGACACTCTTTCGCCAGCGATTCCGGAACACCGTCCAGTTCGAAAAGCATGGTTCCCGGTTTGATGACTGCAACCCACTGGTCAACGCCACCTTTACCTTTACCCATACGTACTTCCAACGGCTTTTTGGTAATTGGTTTATCAGGGAAAATGCGGATCCACAGTTTACCCTTACGTTTCATGGCACGCGTTGCGGCAACACGGCACGCTTCGATCTGCGTGGCAGTAATCCAACCGCGTTCCAGCGACTGCAGGCCATACTCGCCATATGCAAGTGCGTTACCCTTCTGCGCAAGGCCCCTACGCGAACCGCGCTGAACCTTACGATATTTAACTCTCTTTGGCATCAAAGGCATGATTCAATCTCCTAGGCTTTCTTTTCGGATTCCTTGCAGATCCAGACCTTGATGCCGATAATACCGGCAACTGTGTTGGCTTCTGCAACGCCGTAGTCGATGTTGGCGCGCAGGGTGTGCAGCGGAATCTTACCTTCTTTATAGCTTTCCGAACGTGCAATTTCCGCTCCGTTCAGGCGACCGGCGGCCAGGATTTTGATGCCCAGGGCACCGTTATCCATCGCCATCTGAATCGCACGTTTCATGGCACGACGATGCGAAACACGACGTTCCAGCTGCATCGCAACATTGGCGGCAACCAGTGTCGCGTCCAGATCCGGCTTCTTCACTTCTGCGATTTCCACATACACCTCTTTCTTGGTGATTTTGGAAAGCACTTCCCGAAGTTTATCGATGTCCTCACCTTTTCGACCGATTACCAGCCCCGGACGGGCGGTTTTAATCGTTACACGAATACGGTTTGCATAACGCTCAACGTAGATGTCGGAAACTGCCGCGTCTTTCAGCCGTTCAGAAACGAGCTTGCGGATTTCCACATCTTCTTTGAGCATGGCACCGAAATCACGCTTGTCGGCATACCAGCGGGAACGCCAGTCTTTCGTCAGCGCGAGTCTCAGTCCGATAGGATTTACTTTCTGTCCCAAAACAAGTCTCCTTATGACTTAGCGTTGTCGCTCAGAATAATGGTTACGTGGCTCGTCTTCTTCTGAATCGGACTGGCCATGCCACGTGCACGCGGACGATAACGTTTCATCATCGGTCCGCCATCCACGATAGCGTTCTTTACATACAGGCTGTCGGCAGAAAGACCTTCGTTGTTTTCGGCATTTGCAATGGCCGATTTCAGGGTTTTTCCGATCTGAACAGCTGCCTTACGGGCATTGAATTCTGTAATCCGCAGTGCATCGGCTACAGAGAGACCTTTAATCTCATTTGCCAGATCACGCGCCTTGGTCGGCGACATGCGGATGTATTTAGTTGTTGCTGACACTTCCATGTGTTTTCAACCTCAATTTTCCACGGGGAATAAAGGGCGGAGAGTCTAGTGATTTTCCAAACTGAATCCAGCGGATTCGTTTGAAAAATCCCATCCGACTATTTTTCCGTCGCCATACCGTGAGTTTTGAAAGCGCGGGTAGGTGAAAATTCACCCAGTTTGTGCCCGACCATATTCTCCGTAACAAACACCGGAACGAAAACTTTACCGTTGTGAACATTGAAAGTATGACCCACCATTTCCGGAACAATCACCGAGGCGCGCGCCCAGGTCTTGATCGGAGTTTTACGGCCGGAATCATCCATTTTACGAACCTTCTTGATCAACTTAAGGTCAACATATGGACCTTTTTTAAGTGAACGACTCATTATTTCTTCCTCCGCTCAAGAATGTATTTATCGGTCTGTTTGTGCTTATTACGAGTACGTTTACCCTTAGCCAGCAGACCCCACGGGGACTTCGGATGACCACCACCGGAAGTACGGCCTTCACCACCACCCATCGGATGGTCAACCGGGTTCATCGCAACACCGCGTACAGTCGGACGAATGCCCAGCCAGCGCTTACGACCGGCTTTACCCATCACAATGTTATCGTGTTCCACATTGCCGACACGACCGATTGTCGCATAACAATTGGTGCGGATCATGCGGATTTCACCGGACGGCATTTTCACATTGGCCCAGTCATCCTCACGGGACATCAGCTGAGCAGACGTTCCGGCAGAACGAACCAGCTGACCGCCCTTACCGGCTACCAGCTCAATATTGTGAACCGCCATACCCACCGGAATTTTTCCCAGCGGCAGTGCGTTTCCGATTGAAGGTTCCGCATCCGGGCCGGACATCACCGTTGAACCGACTTCAAGTTTTGCCGGAGCAATGATATAACGTTTTTCGCCGTCCGCATAATGCAGCAATGCAATACGTGCAGAACGGTTCGGATCGTATTCGATTCCCGCAACTTTAGCCGGAATACCGAACTTGTCGCGTTTGAAGTCGATTACACGATAGCGGCGTTTATGACCGCCTCCGCGGTGACGTACCGAGATACGTCCCGCACTGTTACGGCCGGCTTTCTGTTTTTTCGCTTTGATCAACGAGCGCTCCGGGCTGCTCTTTGTGACCTCGGCAAAATCCGACAACACCATGTGCCGGCGGCTCGGTGTGTACGGTTTGTGTGCTTTTAAAGGCATTGCGACAAACTCCTATTAGATCAGGTTAATGCTGTCGTCAGCATGCAATGTGACCACAGCACGTTTCGATGCTGCAGTCATTCCGTAGCGAGCGGTACGAAGGCGCTTCTTCTTGCCTTTTCGGCGCATCGTATTGACGGCCATAACACGGACATTGAAGAGCTCTTCAACAGCTCGTTTGATTTCCACCTTGTTGGCGTCCATGGCAACACTGAACATATACTTGTTCTGCTCCTCCGAGAGGATCATGCCCTTTTCGCTCAACAAAACTTTTTTAATGATATCGGCTGAATTCTTCATCGATAATCTCCTTATCCGATACGCTCGAGGAGCGCTTCCATACCGGCTTTGGTTGCAATCACGTTCCTGTAACGGAGAATCTGGTAGATATTAACCAGCTTCGCTGTCGTTACTTCAACGTTCTGAATATTACGGGACGCCAGCAGCAGATTTTCGCTGACTTCGTCTACGATGAAGAGTGCACCACGGTCGAGACCGAGGTTTTTCAGGACTGCAGCAAATTCTTTCGTTTTAGGTGCCGAAAGCGTCAGTTCGTCAATCACCGTGATATCACCCTGCTCCACCTTTGCACTGAATGCGCGGGCAAAGGCCAGACGAGCCGTGCTCTTGTTGACCTTTTTCCTGTAGCTACGGGGCTTCGGACCATGCGCAACGTAACCGCCGCGCCAGACATTAGACTGCTTATAGCCGGCACGCGCGCGGCCCAGACCCTTCTGTTTCCACGGTTTTTTGCCGGAACCGTTAACTTCAGATTTGCTTTTCGTAGAGGCCGTGCCGGCACGCTGCGCTGCGTTATATGCAACGACCGATTCGTGAACGGCATGGTCACCCTTGTCGAGAACGAGGAGATCATCCGCAACGTCGAAATCGCCGACGCTTTCTCCCTTGATATTTTTAACAGGTACTTTGCTCATGATAATCCCCGCTTACTTTTTCTTAAGGGCTTCTTTGATCGTAACGATACCGCCTTTAGCGCCCGGTACGGATCCTTTAACCAGAATCAGATTTTCTTCAGGACGAACCTGCACAACCTTCAGATTCTGCGTGGTAACGCGCTTGTCCCCCATCTGGCCAGGCATTTTCTTGCCCTTGAAAACACGCGCCGGGAATTCGCACATCCCGATCGAACCGGTACGACGGATCCAGCCGCCGCCATGCGACGCACGGCCACCACCGAAATCATAACGCTTTACAACACCCTGAAAACCGCGGCCTTTACCGGTGGCTACGATATCGACATAGTTAACTTCTTCAAATGCCGCTGCAGTAACTTCATCACCGACATTGACTTCCACTTCATCAACACGGAATTCACGAAGTACTTTTTTCGGCCCAACACCTGCTTTTTTAAGATGACCGAGCGCAGGTTTGTTCATGCGCTGTTCTTTCTGGTCGCCGAAGCCGAGCTGCACCGCTTTGTAGCCGTCTTTGTCTTCGTCCTTAAGCTGAGTCACAACACACGGACCAGCTTCAATAACGGTAACCGGCACAGCAACACCATCTTCAGTATAGATGGAGGTCATGCCCAGTTTTTTACCAATCAAACCTTTCATGATTGAAACCTCCTTAGATCTTAATGGTGATATCCACACCGGCCGGCAGATTCAGCTTTTTCAGCTCATCCACGGTTTTAATGGTGGGATCAATGATATCGAGCAGACGCTTGTGCGTACGAATCTCGAACTGTTCCATCGACTTTTTATTCACGTGCGGACTTTTGTTCACGGTGAACCGTTCGATACGGGTCGGCAACGGAATCGGGCCCGCAACGCGGGCGCCGGTACGACGTGCCGTTTCGACAATTTCAGTGGCGGAAACATCGAGGACACGATGGTCAAACGACTTCAGCCGGATTCTGATTCTCTGGTTTGTCATTATTTTCTCTCTTCTAACGGTTAAGGATAGCGTCTGTCATATGCGACGGAACCGGGTCAAACGCTTGCGGTTCCATCGAATAGCTCGCTCTACCCTTTGTTAAGGAACGCAGACTGGTTGCGTATCCGAAAACTTCGGCAAGCGGAACATCCGCCTGCACGACCTGCAGATCATTTGAAGCCGTAATTTCGCGAATTCGTCCGCGGCGGCTGTTGAGGTCACCCATAACATCGCCCAGGTGCTCCTCGGGGGACTCAATTTCCAATAGCATAATCGGTTCAAGCAGAACCGGACCGGCATTGCGGACCGCTTCGCGTAACGCCATAACCGCTGCTGAACGGAATGCTACTTCGGTCGAATCTATATCGCGGGTCTGGCCGCCGATCACTGTAACTTTTGTATCAATGATGGCAAAATTACCGAGAACACCGGTCAGCAGCGCATCGGCAATCCCCTCTTCAATTCCTTTGCGGAATTCATCGGGAATAATTTTAGTGGAAACATCAAACTGAATAACATTGCCCGCTCCGCTTGTATTCGGCTCTACAGCCAGCGTCAGGGCGGCAAAATGATTTTCATCACCGATAGTGCGTTCAAAGGTAAAGGACCCTTCACCTTTTGCGGAAACCGATTCGCGGTAAGCCACCATCGGCTTACCGGCATTGGCCTGCACTTTATATTCACGCAGAATGCGGTCCCGGATAATTTCGAGATGGAGCTCACCCATGCCTTCGATAATCGTCTGGCCGGTTTCATCGTGAATCGACGTACGGAACGTGGGATCTTCGTCGGCCAGATCTTTGAGCGCTTCAACCAGCGCATCTTTGTCAGCCGTTGATTTCGGCTCAATCGCCATAGAAATTACAGGCTCGGGAAATTCGATATTCTCCAGAACGATCGGATCATTTTCAGCGCAGACCGTATCACCTGTAGTAAACAGTTTCTGACCGACCATGCCGCCGATCTCACCGGCATACAGCACGTCAATATCTTCACGGTGGTTCGCATGCAGTCGCAACAGGCGGCCAATGCGCTCGCGTTTTTTGGTGCGCGGATTATAGATATTCTGACCTTTTTTCAACTGACCGGCATAAACGCGAACAAAGGCGAGCTTCCCGACAAATTTATCGGTCGCCATCTTAAAGACAAGACCGGTCAGCGGTTCAAAATCGGACGCTTCTCGCAACAGCTCTTTTCCCGACTTCGGGTTAACCCCTTCCACAGCCGGAATATCCAGCGGAGAGGGCAACAGGGAAACCACGGCATCAAGCAACGGCTGAACCCCTTTGTTTTTCAAAGAAGAGCCGACCAGCACGGGAACAATGTCGTTGGCAATAGTAGCTCGGCGCAGTGCAGCAATCAGTGCTTCCTCAGAAACCTCCGTATCTTCCATGTAGGCTTCCAGCAGCTCTTCATCGACCTCGGCCACTTTTTCGATCAGCTCGGCACGATACGCCTCAGCGTCGGCCGCCATATCAGCAGGAATATCAACATATTCCACTCTGGCCCCCATGTCGTCTTCAGAGAAGTGCATGGCTTTCATGCTGATAAGGTCGATAAGCCCCACAAAAGTCTCAGCCGCACCGATCGGGAGCTGAATAGCAACAGCCGGAGCTTTCAGCTTATTGCGCATCTGATCAATAACGCTGTAAAAGTCCGCTCCCATCCGATCCATTTTATTCACGAAAGCAAGCCGCGGCACACTGTATTTATTGGCCTGACGCCAGACCGTCTCGGACTGCGGCTGAACACCGCCCACAGCACACAAAACGCCCACTGCGCCGTCAAGGACTCGAAGTGAGCGTTCCACTTCCACGGTAAAATCAACGTGGCCGGGGGTATCGATAATATTGATCTGATGGTCCTGCCAGAAACAGGTGGTTGCTGCAGAGGTAATGGTAATGCCGCGCTCCTGCTCCTGAATCATCCAATCCATGGTGGCGGTACCATCGTGCACTTCACCGATTTTGTGCACTTTACCGGAATAATACAGAATACGTTCGGAGGTCGTTGTTTTACCCGCGTCGATATGGGCAATGATACCGATATTGCGAACAGACGAAAGCGAATGCGCGCGGCCTTCGGCTTCCGTACGGGAACCCGAACCGTTAACTGCTTTCTTTTTGTTTTTGCTCACAACACTCATTTTTCTTTTCAACAACCGGAAGCTTCCACACGGTGGAAGCTTCCTTTCAATCGGCGACCCTCCCCCTGGGAAGGTTTCCTATATCTGCAATTTCCTCTTCCTGCTGTTTAATCAGCAGTCGGAAAGCGGCTATCTACCGAGCCGTATTACCAGCGGTAGTGTGCGAACGCCTTGTTGGCCTGTGCCATCTTATGCGTATCATCACGCTTCTTAATAGCGGCACCCTGCCCTTTGAACGCATCAATAACTTCGTTTGCCAGTGCTTTACGCATCGGAACCCCTTTACGGTTTCCGGCATAAGAGATCAGCCAGCGGGTAGCGAGCGCAATCTGGCGTTTGGGCTTAACTTCAAGCGGAACCTGATAGGTCGCACCACCGACACGACGTGATTTAACCTCAAGGCGCGGGGAAACATTTTCGATCGCTGTAGTAAATACTTCAACCGGATCCTCGTCCTTCAGCTGCGCCTGAATGTCTTCCAGTGCTCCGTAAACAATTTTAGCCGCAACCGATTTTTTACCACGCTCCATTACACAGTTGATCATGTACGCAACCAACTGATTGTTGTAGCGCGGATCAGGAGTCAGCTCACGTTTTTCAGCTCTATGTCTTCTTGCCATAGTTCAAATATCCTTATGCTTTCGGGCGCTTCGCACCATATTTCGAACGGCCACGCTTACGCCCGTCCACTCCAAGACAGTCCAGCGCACCGCGTACGATGTGATAACGAACACCCGGAAGGTCCTTCACACGACCGCCGCGAACCAGAACCATGCTATGCTCCTGCAGATTATGGCCTTCACCGCCGATATAGGCGTTAACTTCACGACCGTTGGTCAGACGCACACGGGCAACTTTACGAAGAGCCGAGTTCGGTTTCTTCGGGGTCTGGGTTTTAACCAGCAGACACACACCACGACGCTGCGGACAGGTTGCCAGCGCGGGCGACTTGCTCTTCTTTTTCTGCAGCGTACGCGGCTTTCTTACCAATTGATTAATAGTCGGCATAATTGCTTTCCTTATTAACTGAAAAACGCACCCAGTGAGATTTAAGCATTAACTGCGATTTTATTCGCAACCCGCTCATCTCCCCGAACAGCGTCTTCCTTAAATCAAAATGCTGTTCCGATTCATGACAACCCTTTCGATTGCACAGTCATCCGGTCCAACAAAACCTAAAAAAGACAGGCGGAGGACAGTAGAGATCTACACCCACCACCGCAAGCGAAAGATGATACATTTTTCGCCTGTATTTTCCCTAGGACCTCCAAACCCTGAAAGTCCCTGTAACCACGAACTGCCCCTAACTTAACTGCAGATGAACATTCCTGCATTTCAGATCGGAACCTAATCCGGTTCGGTCTCCCGATTGCCGGTGCATTCATGATCCCCTTATGCGTGCCCGTGAACTGCCAGCCACTTCTGAAATGAAGAAGATGCAAAGGCAACTGTAGATAAAGCAACTGCCGACTCACACCCTCCTGCAATCCACAGATTGACGCGAAAGGATGGGCAACATAGAGAATCGACAGAAAAAATCCAGCGAAAAGTTGCGCTTTTTTAACGTCATAAATTTTAACCCCGAAAATATAATTTACGATTTCTTTCGCTATTGTCCGCAGAACAGGGTAGACACACATCACATTCAATTAAGGACATACAATGAATACAGGTACAGTAAAATGGTTCGACGCCGAAAAAGGCTTCGGTTTTATCACTCCGGACGAAGGCGGACAGGACATGTTCGTACACCATTCGGAGATTCAGGTTTCCGGATACGCATCCCTCGATGAAGGCCAGAAGGTCTCTTTCGAAGTAGGCGAAGGCCGTAAAGGCCCGTGCGCGACCAACGTTACTCCAATGTAACAACCAGGGGCTTACAAAGCTTTGAAGAAGGCGTCCATTCGGACGCCTTTTTTTTGCGCTCAATATCCATGGCGGCCAGAAAACCCGAACAGCAGGATATGCAGCCCCGGATTTATACCAAACGTTAAAACTTATCCGGTATAAATCTGATCCCTCGCAGAGCAACTGTGTCATAACTCAACCTTTATTTCTGCTTTTCTAAGTTCGGACTGCATGTGGATGAGCATTTTCCTCATCCCTGCGACCATTGCACATTTATAGGGTTTCCCGCGCGATTGGAGTCCATCGGTATAGGCTTTGATTACAGGATTATACATCGCTGCAGTTCCGGTCGCCATATACAGAGCTTTTCTGACCTTCGCACGCTCGCTTTTGATTTTTCGCTTTCCTTTAAATCTGCCGCTGTCTCTGTTGTAGGGGGCAACGCCGGCGAGAGCAACGAGTTCATTTCTGCTGAGCATCGTGATTTCACCGAGGAAGGCCATGATCATCCATGCGCTAACTTCGCCAACGCCTTTGATGGCAGTGAGACAGGATAAACAGGCCGACAGACTCTCATCGGATTTGATCAGTTCCCGGATGCGCTTCTCAATGGCTGTGATTTCTTTTTTCAGGACATTGAGCATGCGTTTGATAGAGGCATGGATGAAGTCCGGGGAGTTCCGGATCCGGTTCTTTTCCCGTGCACCCTGTTCTTTAAGGTGATCGCGCCTGTCGAGCAGGGCGATCAATTCCCTGCGCCGACTCGATACCGGAGCTGCAGGACGTAATTCCTTACTTTTTGCGAACTTGAGGATTACATCCGCATCGATCGGATCGGTCTTGGCCTGTATGCCTTCACTGGCCGCAAATGCCCTTATCCGGGCTGGATTGGCCCTGCAGATCGGTATATCTACTGCATGCATGCTCTCCGGCAACAGGCGTTCGTATCCGCCCGCTGCCTCACAAACAACAAAAGGCAGCTGAGCAGCTCCGGCTGCTTTAATTAAACGGGCAATGCCTTTTTCAGTGTTCGGGACATCAAAAGATCGTTCATCCGTCTGGATTTCCAGCGATTCTTTGCTAACGTCAACCGCAATCAGGGTTAATTCATGTTTCATGGTTTTTCTCCGTCTTGTAGAGGTGAGCTCAAAAGGCTCTGTCAACTGTTTGAGATAAAACCGGAGCAGCTTCGGAGGATCCCTGCTCTGCGATGAACGCTGCCTCCGGCAGGTTCTGGGCGCTGAATGATCTCTTCCGAAACCCCGCCGAGCTTTTCGTCAAAAGCCCGGCGGTTCCCTGGTGCTCCTGAGCTTACTTAACTGAGGAGCTTTTTTCCTCCCCTTTCTCCGACGAGTAATGGTTCCCATTCTCGAAAGGGGAAAAAGCTCAAATGATGTCGGGAGAAACCTACAAGACGCTGAGGACTCAGAGAAATTCAGTCATAAACGGCTCCACACTCTTGCGCGGAATAACGCTGTCGTTAAGACCGGAATGTTTTAGTAAATGGTATTACACCCCGGCCAGAATGGTATTAATCACATCCGCCGCAGAGAAATCAACTGATCTGTCACGACAGAACTGCCCGATATTCTCAAGATCGTCGCCCATCGTCACGAGCGGCTTTTCCAGCGAGCCGTCCGGCAGACGCTGTGGATAGCCAATATCAGCCGCTAGGGCATTACAGAGACATTTTCACCCGACGGTATCTTCTTCCCGTCCCCCTTTAGCGACATAGGCTTTCACCGGCTCAGCCGGACAGCGGTATACGATACTTCCATCCGCCTTTCGACAGGGCGTACGAAGAAATCCTATATCACAGATACGCCGGCGTTTTTCATAAACCGCAGGTTCGGACAGGCTCCCCTTCACATCAGCCACCTTGAACGGGAATCCGGTAGGCGAAGCCACTGGATCCGTAAATACACGCGATGTCCCTTCCAACGCCCCGCGCACCAGCTCACGGCGCGTTTCAGCAATAAGCCCGGACTCCTCACACAAACCGAAAGCCGTACCCACCTGCACTCCGGCAGCTCCCTGCGCCAGCGCATCTTTTAATCCTTCGGCAGAACCGCGCAACCCCGCCAGCCAGAACGGAACCCCAAAATCACGAAACTTCGCCAGCTTAGCATCATCGCGCAAACCGTAAACCGGCTCCCCCGCCTCGCTGAGCGCTCCCCGGCCCCGCGGCGGCGCATTATGCCCACCGGCCTGATGCGCCTCGACGATAAAACCTTCAATACTGCCATTCGCACGTTTAAGCAGAATTCCGGCAAGCGACTCGGTCGTTACAATCGGAAAGAAAGCCGGCCGCGGCAAAGGAGCCTGCCCCTCCCCCTCCATCAGCAATTGCGGATCGAATGAAACAGGAACAGTTTCCACATCACCTTCCAACCCTGTAACGGAAACCGGGTAGACCGTATGCTCGTGCCTCGACAGCGCATCCAGAATGCCGGGAATAGCCAACGGAATCCCCGCCCCCATAATCACAACAGAAACGCCGGCCAGCATAGCCCCGTAGATAGACGGTAGATGTGGAAGCTGAATCTTTTCGAGATAGTTCACCCCAACCGGCCTGTCATGTCCCTCCCGTGCCAGGAAAATTTCTACAAAATTACCAACCACACACAGCTCAATCGCCATCCGCGAACCGTCCACCGTGTGCATCGGGATACGTTTATATGGCTTACCTTCCCCCAGCCCCCCTTCAACAAAATAGGCATCCAGAATACGCTGCGCCATCTGCTGAAAAGGAAAATGTTCCAAAGCACGGCGAACATGCCCTCCGGGATCACCGTCCTGCAACGTTCGCGCGAGCACAGCATCCAAAGCCGTTCCGGAAACAACACCCAGCTGACCGAGTTTTGATACCGCACGGGCTAAACGCCAGTCCGATATTCCGAAGCCCATTCCTCCCTGAATAATTTTCGGTAAATCCTTAAACATAGCACTTAATTATGCCCCATTGCCCTGCAACATGCGACACAAAAAAATATCTGTTAGCAGGGCTTCAGGACTGTCGGGACATTTCCCGAACCAGCATGGCCCGCTTACGCTCTGCCCCCCAGGCATAACCACCGATTTCTCCGTTTCCCCGTATAACACGATGACAGGGAATCAGGTAGCCGATTGGATTATGCCCCACGGCCGAACCAATCGCACGCGCAGCATTCGGCTTCCCGACCTGCTCCGCTAAAGATCCATAACTGACCAGCCAGCCTTCCGGGATTTCCAACAGCGCCTGCCAGACTTTCATCTGAAACTGCGTACCCCGAACAAACAGCCTCAACGGCCGGATATTCTCACGCGTAGCATCTGCGGAAGCGAAAATACGGTCCGCCAGCTCCCCGGCCATTCCTTCGTCACGAACCAGCTCCGCATGAGGCCAATCTTCTTTGAGACGCTTCCACCCCCTGAAATCATCAGATCTTTCAAAAAATGAAAGATGACAGATCCCACGAGGGCTTTCGGCAATCAGACAATCCCCAAAAGGCGAAGCCACCGTTCCCGCCCTAATCCGTAACCCCGCTCCACCGGAACTGACTTCGTCCGGTGACGCCACCTCCAGACAAACGCGGGAATCCTGCCGTCGCTCCGACCCCGGCAGTCTCACATCCAGAGCAGCATCCAGTACAGCGCTGCCCTCCCGCAGGTGGTCGCATGCATGCTCCAATGTCAGGCATTTCATAAAATCATTCGGTATCAATCCCGCCCAACGCAAAAACAGATGACGGAAATGAATCGGGGTTAAACCGGCCACGGCCGCAAGCGTCTTCAGATTCGGTTGTTCTACGTGATGTACCTCGATATAACGAATGACCCGAACGATGTGATCATAATCATTCATAGAAATACTATGGCCATAGCGACCGAAAACCGCACTCGTTTTTTTCCATGAGTTTCCAAAAACGGATCCGAACCATTCAAAAACAAAAAAGCGTCCCATGCGGGACGCTTTTTTCAGAGATTGGATAAACCGATCGTCAGGCTTCGTCGTTGGTCGATTCCTGAGCGAAGGCCAATGGATCGCCCCCAAGGGCATCCTCAACCGAGATTTCCTCGCCGAGTTTCACCGGCTTGATATCGCGGTACATCGGGAACCCGGTACCGGCCGGAATCAGACGGCCCATAATAACGTTTTCCTTGAAGCCACGCAGTCCATCCACCATGCCCAGCGTTGCAGCCTTGGTGAGTACGCGGGTGGTATCCTGGAACGACGCCGCCGAAATAAAGGACTCTGTTTCAAGTGCAGCCTTGGTGATACCCAGCAGCACCGGAGACGCTTCCGCCGGACGACGACCTTCAGCTACCGCCTTCTGGTTGACTTCCTGGAAGGTCTGTTTTTCGACCTGTTCGCCCCAAAGAAACTCTGTATCGCCCGGATCGGTAATCTTGACCTTACGCAACATCTGGCGAACAATCACTTCAATGTGCTTGTCGTTGATTTCCACACCCTGCAGGCGATAAACAGCCTGCACTTCATTTACGAGGTATTCCTGCAGATCCTGAGGACCGCAAACTTCCAGCAGTTCCTGCGGGACAATCGGCCCCTCGGTCAGCTGCTGACCTTTATGTACGAAGTCACCCGGGAACACAATTACATGTTTGTTCATCGGAATCAGATGTTCTTCTTCCGCACCGGTCACGGTGTCACGAACAATCAGCTTCCGCTTACCTTTGGCAATTCCGCCCAGTTCAACAATACCTTCAATCTTGGCAATTTCAGCCGCCTCTTTCGGCGTACGGGCTTCCACCAGTTCAGCCACACGCGGCAGACCACCGGTAATATCCTTGGTACGTACCGTTTTCCGCGGAGTACGGGCCAGCGTGTAACCCGCAGCAATCGTGTCGCCTTCCTTAATCATCACCTGCGCGCCGGCCGGGATGGAATAATGACCGACATTACCGTCATCACCGACAATAAGAATTTCCGGATGAAGGTCTTCCTTATGCTCCATAACCGTCAAACCTTCAACACCGGTTGCCTCATCCACAGTCTTCTGAACAGTTACCCCTTCAATAAAGTCCTGGAATTCAAGCTTACCATTATGTTCGGAAAGAATCGGAACGGAGTACGGATCCCATTCCACAAAGACTTCACCCGCCTCAACGCGGTCTCCGTCATCAATAGATACCTGGGCCCCGATTACCATGGCATAGCGCTCAAGCTCACGTCCTTCCTCGTCTACAACCAGAATGTTACCGTTTTTATTCAGCACGATATTCTGATCGTTGACTTTGACCGAACGAATATTTTCATAGCGCACGGTACCACTTGATTTCGCGGTAACTTTCGGCTGTTTAAACACGGAGGATGCCGTACCACCAATATGGAATGTACGCATCGTCAGCTGTGTACCCGGCTCACCGATGGACTGCGCCGCAATGATACCAACCGGCTGGCCGAGCTGAGCCATCTTGCCGGTCGCGAGGTTTTTGCCATAACACTTGGCACAGACCCCACGACGCGACTCACAGGTCAGCACCGAACGGATAACAACCTGTTCAACACCGGCACTTTCCACCTTCCGGGCCGAATATTTATCAATCAGCTCTCCGGCGGCAACAATCACCTCCAGCGTATGCGGGTTGCAGATATCCTCTGCCGCGGTACGGCCGATAATGCGTGTAGCCAGCGAAACCAGCTCATCATCACCCTCGGAAATCGCCGCAACTTCAATACCGTTAAGCGTATGGCAGTCCTCTTCGGTAATGATAATATCGTGTGAAACGTCTACCAGTTTACGGGTCAGATAACCGGAGTCCGCCGTTTTCAGCGCGGTATCTGCCAGACCTTTACGAGCCCCGTGTGTCGAAATGAAGTATTCAAGTACCGACAGCCCCTCTCGGAAATTCGAGAGAATCGGCCGCTCGATAATTTCACCGGAAGGCTTGGCCATCAGACCGCGCATACCGGCAAGCTGACGGATCTGCTGACGGGAACCACGGGCCCCGGAATCAACCATTACGTAGACCGGATTGAGCTCTTCTTTCGACTTCGCATTTTTCGGATCGTCGTTCTCCTCCAGTACAGCGAACAGCTTATTGGTCAGCTTATCGTTCGTGTCAGTCCAGATATCGATGATCATGTTGTAGCGTTCACCTTCGGTAATCAGACCCTTGCGGTGCTTGGCTTCAACCTCCTCAATTTCTTTACGCGCGGCGGCAACCATAGGCGCTTTATCCTGCGGAATGATCATGTCAGTCAAACCGATAGACATACCGGAACGGGTAGCCTGTTCGTAACCCAGGTTTTTCAGCGCATCAAGAACCCCGACTGTGACGTTGTGGCCAGAGATTTCATAACAGGCCTCAATCAGCTGCCCGACAACCTTTTTCGTGGCGGTTTTATTCACAAAACCAAGCTCATCCGGCCATACTTCATTAAAGAATACGCGACCGACAGTGGTCGTGATAACCGAGCGTTCCATATCGCCGTAACGTGTTTCACGCTGATAATCCGGGTTCCGGAAACGAATTCGGTCATGCAGTTTAACAACCCCTTCGTCATAGGCCGTCTGCACTTCCATAATATCGTTCATCATGCGCAGTTGTTCATCAACCGGCTCACCGTGCTTGCGCTTCATCATGTACGTCTGCGATTCCGACGTCAGGAAGTAGCATCCCAGAGCGATATCCTGTGTCGGCGTGGTGACCGGTTTACCGGAAGACGGCGAGAAGATGTTGTTGGTCGCGAGCATAAGACTCTTAGACTCAACCTGTGCTTCGACAGATAACGGTACGTGTACAGCCATCTGGTCACCGTCAAAGTCTGCATTGTATGCTGTACACACGAGCGGATGCAACTGAATGGCCTCACCCTCAATCAGGATCGGCTCGAACGACTGAATCGAAAGTCTGTGCAACGTCGGCGCACGGTTAAGCATCACCGTATGACCGCGGGTCACTTCATCGAGGATATCCCAGACTTCATCCACTTCACGCTCGATCATTTTCTTCGCACTGCGGACCGTATGCACCACACCACGCTCTTTCAAACGCCGAATGATAAAAGGTTCAAACAGCACAAGAGCCATCTTTTTCGGCAGACCGCACTGATTCAGTTTAAGCGTCGGACCCACAACAATTACAGAACGGCCGGAATAGTCGACACGCTTACCAAGCAGGTTCTGGCGGAAACGGCCCTGTTTACCTTTCAGCATATCGGAAAGGGATTTCAGCGGACGATTGCCCGGACCGGTAACCGCACGGCCATGACGACCGTTATCAAACAGTGCATCAACTGACTGCTGCAGCATGCGTTTTTCGTTACGGATAATCACTTCCGGCGTTTTGAGAGCCAGCAGCGTACGCAGACGGTTGTTCCGGTTGATCACACGGCGATACAGGTCATTCAGATCTGATGTAGCAAACCGGCCGCCTTCGAGCGGAACCAGCGGGCGCAGGTCCGGCGGAATCACCGGCAGCACTTCCATAACCATCCATTCCGGACGGGATCCGGATTTAATGAACCCTTCCATCACCTTCATCTGGTTTACCAGCTTCTTGCGGGTCTGTTTGGAACGGGTGTTCATCATTGCTTCTTCAAGTTCCTGAAGCGTCTTGACCGGATCGATTTTACTCAACAGATCACGTACACCTTCAGCACCGATTTTGGCAACGAAGCTTTCAGCACCATAGTTATCCAGCGCTTCCCGGTATTCCTCTTCGGAAAGGAGCTGCTTTTCTTTCAGCGGAGTTTCTCCGGGATCAACAACGATATAATTATCGTAATACAACACACGCTCCAGGTTGCGCATCGTCATATCCAGAATCAAACCCATCCGGCTCGGTGTGGCTTTGAAAAACCAGATATGTGAAGCCGGCACAGCCAGCTCAATGTGCGCCATACGTTCACGACGAACGCGTGACAGCGTAACTTCAACTCCACAACGGTCACAGATGACCCCTTTGTGTTTGATACGCTTGTACTTTCCGCATGAACATTCCCAGTCCTTGGTCGGACCGAAAATACGTT
Source organism: Verrucomicrobia bacterium S94 (assembly GCA_004299845.1). Classification (NCBI taxonomy): domain Bacteria; kingdom Pseudomonadati; phylum Verrucomicrobiota; species Verrucomicrobia bacterium S94. The sequence continues at coordinate 2,431,283 of CP036201.1, forward strand.
CACAGAAAAGTCCGCCTTTTTCGGGCTTGAAAGTCCGGTAATTGATCGTTTCCGGATTTTTGACTTCACCGTGACTCCACGAACGGATCGCTTCCGGAGAAGCGAGCGTAATGTTCGCGTAGTCACTTTGTTCCTGCTGCTTGATACCGAAGATGTCGGCTATATTTGAATTTTCCACGAGGCATTCCTCCTGCAGTATAATGGATAGGTATCTAAGTTACGCGACTAGGCCGACAGAATGGGTTCGCCATCCTCGTTCTTCACCTGGAAGTTCAGACCGAGACCCTGCAGCTCCTTAATCAATACGTTAAACGATTCCGGACGACCGGAGTCGAGGACGTTTTCGCCCTTCACAATCGCTTCGTACATACGGGTACGTCCGGCAATATCGTCGGATTTTACCGTCAGGATTTCCTGCAGTGCGTGAGCTGCACCATAGGCCTCGAGTGCCCATACTTCCATTTCTCCGAAACGCTGACCGCCATACTGGGCTTTACCACCGAGCGGTTGCTGCGTTACAAGTGAGTACGGGCCAACTGCACGGGCGTGAATCTTTTCACTGACCAGATGATGCAGTTTAAGCATATACATCACACCGACCACTACGCGCTGTTCCATACGCTCTCCGGTACGTCCGTCATAAAGCTCGGTTTTACCATCTTCAGAAAGACCGGCTTCTCCGAGCATACTGAAAATCTGCTCTTCGGAAATACCATCAAAAATCGGCGTCGCCGCATGAATACCCAGATGCTTGCAGGCCCACCCAAGGTGGGTTTCCAATACCTGGCCCACATTCATACGTGAAGGTACACCCAGCGGGTTCAGAACGATATCCACCGGAGTTCCATCCGGCAGAAACGGCATGTCTTCTTCGGCAACAATCCGGGAAATAACCCCCTTGTTACCATGGCGACCGGCCATTTTATCCCCGACGGACAGTTTCTTCTTCTCAGCCACATAAACCTTAACGGACTTAACGATACCCGCATCGACTTCCTCACCGCTGCCGGCACGATCCATCGAGCGTTCTTTGTCCTGCTTGGCCTCAACGAATTTATTGCGGTATTCGTCAATAATCCCCATAATTTTAATGCGGATCGGAGACGGATCGATTTCAACAAATTCATAGTTGGCAGCCAGCTTACGCAGCAGTGTTTTTGTGATTTTGCGGTTAGCCGGAATAATGACATCACCTGTACTGGAATTCATTACATCCAGCGGAATTTTTTCACCAAGCAGAATATTGGACAGCGCTTCAGTGAGGTCTTCTGTCAGCTGCGCAACCACATCCTCATGGCGCTCAGCGATCTCTCTCTCAAGCTTTTTAACATCCGTCTGTTTTCCTTTATCGGCCGTCGCACCCATCGCATTGTTTTTGGATGACACTTTAACATCCATCACAATACCGTGCGTTCCCGAAGGTGCTTTGAGCGATGTATCACGAACATCTGCGGCTTTTTCACCGAAAATAGCGCGTAGCAGGCGCTCTTCAGGAGCCAGCTCTGTTTCACTCTTCGGTGTGATTTTACCCACAAGGATATCACCCGGTTTCACTTCAGCACCGACCTGAATAATACCGTCATGCGACAGATTTTTCAGAGCTTCTTCTCCAACATTAGGAATGTCGCGGGTGATTTCTTCCGGACCGAGTTTTGTATCACGGGCACCGCATTCGAACTCTTCAATATGAATCGACGTGTAGACGTCTTCGCGGACCAGTTTCTGGTTGATCAGAATCGCATCCTCGAAGTTATAACCGGACCACGGCATAAACGCGACAACCACGTTTTTACCCAGTGCCAGTTCGCCCTCATCTGTACCCGAACCGTCAGCCAGCACATCACCTGCTTTAACTTTCTGTCCTACTTTTACAATCGGACGCTGATTCAGACAGGTTCCCGCATTGGAGCGCATAAATTTGCGCAGTTTATAAATCTGGCATTCATTACCGGATTTTTTAACCGGCATTTTCCCATCTTTCGAAACCACGATACGATCGGCAGAAGCATACGCTACTTTACCGTCCTCTTTCGCAATTACCAGAACACGGGAGTCGCGGGCCAGTCGACCTTCGATACCGGATCCGACAAACGGACGTTCCGACTTCATCAGCGGAACAGCCTGGCGCTGCATGTTCGAACCCATGAGTGCACGGTTGGCATCATCGTGTTCGAGGAACGGGATCAGGCCGGCGGCAATAGACACTACCTGCTTCGGCGAAACGTCCATATATTCCACTTTTTCCGGAGGAACTTCAATAAAGTCGCCCCGGACACGGACCATAACGTGATCATTCACGAAACAGTTCTTTTCATCAAGCGGTGCATTCGCCTGTGCAATCACATAGCGCTCTTCTTCGTCTGCGGTAAGCCAGTCAATCGTTTTACTGACTTTGCCCTTCGAACATTTCAAATACGGCGTAACAATAAAGCCGTATTCGTTCACCTTAGCGAACGTCGAAAGCGAAGAAATCAGTCCGATGTTCGGACCTTCAGGCGTTTCAATCGGACAGATTCGCCCATAGTGCGAACTGTGCACGTCTCGAACTTCGAAACCGGCACGGTCGCGGTTCAAACCGCCCGGACCGAGTGCAGAAAGACGACGTTTATGCGTCAGTTCCGAAAGCGGGTTTGTCTGGTCCATAAATTGCGACAGCTGCGAACGACCGAAGAAGTCTTTGATTACCGCAGACAGCGCCTTCGGATTGATCAGTTTCTGTGAAGAAAGCCGGTCAACCGTCGTATCAAAAATCGTCATTCGTTCTTTAACCAGACGCTGAATACGTGCGAGACCAACACGGCACTGACCTTCGAGCAGCTCACCGACCGTACGAATACGGCGGGATCCAAGGTGGTCAATATCGTCCAGTGTTCCCTCACCCATACGAACCATCAGAAGGTAACGGAGAGCTTCCACCACATCTTCCGTTTCCAGCGTCAGTGATGTGCTTTCAATACCCAGTTTCTGCTGGATTTTATAACGTCCGACGCGGGAAAGACTGAAACGGGCTTCATCAAAGAAAAGACGCTTTATCATCTGACGGGCGGAAGCAGTGGTCGGCGGATCGCCAGGACGCAGCTTCTGATAGAGATCTTTGAGCGCTTCATCAACCGTACGCGTCGTGTCGGCCTGAACGGATTTAAGGAACAGTCCCTGGTCCCAGGAAACATCGACAACCGACACTTTCTTATAACCCGCCAGTTTCATACGCTGGATCATATCCACTGTCAGCTGATCATAGCGGCGACCGATGACCGACTCCGAGTCTGCATCAACGATATCGTCAGAAAGAACGAGGTTTTCGAGATCCTCTTCCTTATAGTTTTTCTTCGAAAGGGAGAACTCCGCAAACTTGTAATACAGTCCGAGGATTTCTTCATCTTTTTCATAACCGAGCGCACGAAGGAACGTGGAAGCAAGGAATTTGCGGCGCCGGCGCTTCCGGTCAAGATAGATATAGATCAGATCACTGGTGTCAAACTGGGCTTCGATCCATGAACCATGATCCGGAATGATACGGAAAGAATGCAGCGTGGACCCGTTAGCGTGCTGCGAAGATTCGAAGCAGATACCCGGCGAACGGTGCAACTGTGAAACGATAACACGTTCCGCACCGTTGATGACGAAACTTCCGCTGTCGGTCATGAGAGGAATTTCCCCCATAAACAACGTGTCTTCGCGCAGGTCTTCACCTTCACGAAGCTTGAACGTCACATACAAAGGAGCCGAGAAGGTCTCGCCTTCACGGATAGATTCCAAATGATCAAGTTTCGGCTTTTTGATTTCGTAACTGACGAAATCGAGAGCGATCTGTCCATCGTAACTTTCAATCGGAAATGCTTCTCCGAGCACTGCCTGCAATCCCATTTTTTTACGACGGGAAGGAGCAACATCCTGCTGCAGAAAGTCGCGATAGGAGTTAAGTTGGATTTCAATTAAGTCTGGCGCATCAAGCGCGTCTGTGAGTACTCCGAAGTTTTTTCTCTCAGCCATTCCGCACCTTCAAGGGTTGTTGTTGGATAACGCATGTTCCCCTTTGGGTCTCAAAGGGGAACAATACACATGCCGCACACAGGCGGCACTATCTGTCAAAGATCAAGGAAAACAAGGTTTTACTTGAGCTCGATAGATGCTCCAACACCCTCGAGTTTTTCTTTCATGGACTCAGCGTCTTCTTTGGAAACACCAGTTTTGATGCTGCTCGGAGCACCATCAACCAGCTCTTTTGCTTCCTTCAGGCCCAGACCGGTGATACCGCGGAGCTCTTTGATTACCTGAATTTTGGATCCACCGGCTGCAGTCAGAACAACTTCAAATTCAGTCTGTTCAGCAGCACCGCCGCCTTCGTCTCCGCCACCGGCCGGCGCTGCAACTGCTACGGCTGCCGGAGCAGCTGCGGTAACACCCAGGCGATCTTCAAGCGCTTTTACGAGCTGAGAAAGCTCCAGAACGGAAATGGTTTCAACCCAGTCAACGAACTCGGCCATTTTACCTTCGAGTACTACTTCATCTTTTACTTCTTCGGACATTTGATACCTCCTAATGAACTGCTATCTGATTCAAATTAATTTTGGTTATGCTTCTTGTTCTTTTTTGTCTTTTACCGCGTTCAGCACATAAACCAGCGTGGAAACCTTCTGGTTCATTACACCGACCAGCTGACTGCAAGGTGCCTGCAGGGTGCCGAGCAACTGTGCACGCAGGACATCCTTGGAAGGAAGTTTTGCGAGTGCTACAACGTCTTTGGCAGTTACCGCTTTGCCTTCAACGAATCCACCGGTTACCACCGGCTTTTCATTTTCCGCAGTAAATTTCTTAATAATTTTGGCCACTTCCACCACGTCGCCATCGCCGTGGATCATGGCGGTCTGCCCCTGAAGCAGATCTGAGATATCCGCATCAACAGCACGACTGAGCATGGTTTTCTTTACAACATTGAAGGAGGCACCGCGTTCCCGCAGCGAATTCTTCAGTGCCGTTGTCGTGGGCATGTCCATGCCGGTATAATCGGCAATGATCATGTAGAGAGCACCGGCAACGCGCTGATCTAACTCAGCCGCTTCGGATACTTTTTCCGGCCGTACGCCTTTTTCTTCAGGTTTCATTTAAATCCCTTCCCCTTCCCTATGCGGAGATTTCCTTCAGGGCGATCCGCAGACCCGGTCCCATCGTGGAGGAAATCGTAACACGTTTAATGTAGGTGCCTTTCGCGCTGGCCGGTCTTGCTCCGTTAATCGCATCAACGATCGCCTGTGCATTTTCCAGCAATGCGCTTTTCTCGAAAGAACGCTTACCGAAAGGAACGGCAATGTTACCGTTACGGTCCATACGGAACTCCACACGACCGGCTTTCAGCTGATTAACAGCCGCAGCGGTGTCATCCGTAACAGTACCGGTCTTCGGATTCGGCATGAGGCCGCGAGGCCCCAAAACACGGGCAACCTTACGGACTTCCTTCATGGCATCCGGTGTGGCAACAGCGGCATCGAAATCGGTCCATCCATCCTGAACTTTTTTAATCAGGTCTTCAAAACCCACTTCTGCGGCCCCCGCTTCACGTGCGGCTTCTGCAGCATCACCGGTTGCGAAAACGATTACACGAACATCCTTACCCGTTCCGTGCGGCAACGCAACGGTAGAACGGATTGCCTGATCCGATTTGGACGGGTCAACACCCATCCGAAACGCGAATTCCAATGTTTCATCAAATTTTGCGGTCGGATTCTCCTTCAGGAATGAAATTGCACCTTCCATGGTGTAATCCTCCTTCAGAACTTTTTCCGCCACAGCACTGTATTTTTTTCCGTGAGTAGCCATTATCCTTCCACCTCGATTCCCATACTGCGCGCAGTGCCTTCAATAATGCGAACGGCGGCTTCCATGTCATTGGCGTTGAGATCATCTTTCTTGGTCTCAACAATCTCCTCGATCTGGGCGCGGGTTACTTTGCCTACTTTATCGCGGTTAGGAACACCGGAACCTTTAGCCAGGCCGGCTGCTTTCTTCAGAAGAACCGCGGCCGGAGGGCTCTTGGTTTCAAATGAGAAGCTGCGATCGTTATATACGGTGATGACCACCGGAATAACCATTCCAGCTTTATCCTGCGTGGCGGCATTGTATGCCTTGCAGAATTCCATAATGTTTACGCCGTGCTGACCCAGGGCGGGACCTACCGGCGGTGCAGGGTTTGCTCCCCCTGCCGGGATCTGCAATTTAATATACCCTGTGATTTCCTTAGCCATAACTATCCTCAATAAATTTTCTATTCGGCCGAACGCTCAACCTGCCAGTATTCCAGCTCAACCGGCGCTTCACGACCGAAGACAGAAACAAGCACTTTCAGGACACCGCGTTCAGGATCGACTTCATCGATTATACCGCTGGAACTGGTAAAGGGTCCGTCGGTAACTTTAACGGTCTCGCCCGGCTCGAACATCACCTTAGGTGCAACAACTTCCTTCTTCTCTTCGATCTGATTGACGATGGCATTCACCTCTTCGTCACTCATCGCCGGCGGTCTGTCTCCGCCTAGGAAACCGATTACACCCGGGGTGTTCTGAATGAACGTCCAGGCTTCTGCATTAACCGACTTATCATCGTTGTACAGGCTGATATTAATCAGCAGGTACCCCGGGAAAAACTTGCGGTTAACCGTTGTCTTTCTGCCTTGTTTAACTTCCGAGACCTTTTCAGAGGGGATCAGAACCTCTCCGATAAGATCTTCCATCTCCTCCTGCTGCACGCGGCTGGCAATGTTCTTCTGAACTTTCAGCTCGTGACCGGAAAGCGCGTGTAGGATGAACCATTGTTTTGGCATGATTTTATATCCCCGAATAAACTTAATGGATGATGAACTGTAGGAAGTTCACATTGACAAGGTCACAAAGACCCACAAATGCGCCGAGAATAATGACCGAAACGATCACTACAATAGACTGACCGACCAGTTCTTTTTTAGTTGGCCATGTGCACTTAAGCAGCTCGACCTTCACTTCCTCAAGAAAAGTCCGCAGACTGCCGACGCCTTCGTTAAGTTTACTCATTGTATGCTTTCCAGTTTCAAGATAGTGGCAGGACGGAAGGGACTCGAACCCCTAACAGCCGGTTTTGGAAACCGGTGCTCTACCAATTGAACTACCGTCCTGTCGTCAAATTGATCAACTATTTGGTTTCACGGTGAAGTGTGTGATTACGGCAGCGTGCACAGTATTTTTTTACTTCACGACGCTGTGTTTCCAGCTTCTTATTGCGTGTACCGGTGTAGTTGCGCTCTTTGCACTCGGTGCAGGCCAGAGTAATAATATCTCTTGGCATGGTTTTATCCTGTTAGATGATAAACGGGTCACGGGCGGCATGCACCGCCCGCCCCGGTTAACCACTGATGTTATTCAACGATTTCGATAACACGTCCGGCACCAACGGTGCGGCCGCCTTCGCGAATTGCGAAGCGCATGTGCTGTTCCATCGCGATCGGGGTGATGAGAGTAACGTCCATAGTGACGTTATCACCAGGCATTACCATTTCCACGCCTTCCGGAAGCTGAATGTCCCCGGTTACGTCCGTTGTACGGAAGTAGAACTGCGGACGGTAGCCCTTGAAAAACGGAGTATGACGTCCACCTTCTTCTTTGGAAAGAACGTATACTTCGCCCTTGAATTTGGTGTGCGGGTTGATGGTTCCCGGCTTTGCCAGAACCTGACCGCGCTGTACTTCTTCTTTTTTCGTACCACGCAGCAGAATGCCCACGTTGTCGCCAGCCTGACCCTCATCAAGGATCTTACGGAACATTTCAACACCTGTGCAGGTGGTTTTTGCCGTATCTCTGATACCGACAATTTCGATTTCGTCGCCGGTATGAATAGTACCACGTTCAACACGACCGGTAACCACTGTACCACGACCTTCAATAGAGAATACGTCTTCGATCGGCATCAGGAAGTCCTGATCGGTAACCCGTTCCGGTTCCGGAATCCAGGCGTCGAGTGCATCCATGAGCTCCTGGATGCATTGAGCTTCAGGACCTTCCGGGTTGTTGATTGCACCCAGTGCAGAACCGCGGATGATCGGAGAATCTTCTTCAAACTCATACTTAGCGAGGAGTTCCTGGATTTCCATTTCAACCAGCTCAATCAGCTCTTCGTCATCAACGAGGTCACATTTGTTGAGGAAAACAACAATTTTCGGAACACCGACCTGGCGAGCCAGGAGAATGTGCTCACGAGTCTGCGGCATCGGACCGGACGGAGCTTCAACCACCAGAATTGCGCCATCCATCTGTGCAGCACCGGTGATCATGTTTTTAACATAGTCAGCATGGCCCGGGCAGTCAACGTGGGCATAGTGACGATTATCGGATTCGTACTCAACGTGCGAAGTCGCGATGGTCAGAATCTTAGTGGAGTCACGACGACCCTGGGATTCCGAAGCTTTTGCAACGCTGTCGTACGCGACGTACTCAGCCAGACCCTTAGCGGCCTGTACACAGGTAATTGCAGCGGTAGTAGTTGTTTTACCATGGTCAACGTGACCAATCGTGCCCACATTCACGTGGGGCTTTGTCCGTTCGAACTTATCCTTAGCCATTTTGTTTACCTCCTGATATCTCTCAGTTAATTCTTATATTTAACAAATCGAATAAATGGAGCCCATGAGCAGATTTGAACTGCTGACCTCATCCTTACCAAGGATGCGCTCTACCAACTGAGCTACATGGGCCTGTTTATCCAAAAAAAACAGACAAACAAGCCTTATGCACACCGGTAAAAGAATGCGCTCGCAAGCTTGTTCCTTCAAAATTGTCCCACCTGCCGCCCGAAGCGGGATTTGGCAAATAAGACGGCGCAATATATAGAACCCCGCGAAAGAGTCAACCCCGAAGCCGAAAAAACTTTACTAATTTCATCCGGCACAACAAATCCCTCTTTCCGTCAGATCACTCAACGTCATTCCCGGCTGCATATTATGACACAATTACGCCTCCCCCCGGAAGTTTATCAGAGAACCCCGAAAAATGACCGCTCCTCAGCTCCGGCGTTATATTTTCTTTCCCCCTTTCGTAAAAACCAAACACAACACCCTCACTTAACGCACCTCGGATCTATCAAGCGGAATATAATAAACTGTTGCTTTTTCCAAACCCCGAATGGCACATTCATAGATGTGATGCTTACTACAACCCCAAGAATCTACGACCTTTTCGCAGCCACAGGCCTGTTTGAAAAAACAAAACTTCAGAACACCCTGAATGAGGCCCGCGCTAATGGAGCACCGGTATGCCGGTTTATTATCGACAACACCGGAATCAAGGAAGAGGAACTCCTTTCCAAACTAGCCGAGGCGATGCAACTGCCCTTTCAGCGCCTCAAAGAGATAGAAATTGAACCCGGTATTCTGGAAAAACTGCCGACCAAAGCCATTTTCCAATACAACATCATTCCGATTACCGAAGAAAACGGATGCCTGAAGGTTGCGACCAGCGACCCCTTTATCCCCGGCCTGGCTGATGCACTTCGGCTGGCGGCTGAAACCCGGATTCGTCTGATTCTCAGCCCTTCGGAAGACATCGAAACTGCCGCCAAAAAATTCTACGGCGTCGGCGCCGAAACCCTTGACCGCATGATGGAAAACGGCGGTCTGGATTTTGACGACGAGGAGGATCTTCTAAAACAGGACCTGAGTGAGCTTGATCAGGAAGCTTCAGTTGTGAAATTTGTAAACCAGATTATCTGGGAAGCCTACAAAGACCGCGCAACTGACATTCATATTGAACCGATGGAAACAGACCTGCGCATTCGCTACCGCATTGACGGCGTCCTGCACGAAACGCCTATGCCCCCGCAGCTCAAACGTTTTCAGTCTTCGGTGATTTCGCGCATAAAAGTGATGTCTAACATGGATATTGCCGAAAAACGCCTCCCGCAGGACGGACGGATCAGTGTCCGCATCAAAGGGGCCGAAATTGATGTCCGGGTATCCACCATGCCTACCGTTTATGGAGAATCCGTCAGCCTTCGTCTTCTTATGCGGGGCGGCGGCCTTGTTACCATGGCCGATCTGGGACTGAACGGCCACGATTCCGATATGCTGAAAAAAATGATCACCCGCCCCCACGGCATCCTTTTGGTCACCGGCCCGACCGGCTCCGGAAAATCCACCTCCCTTTACGCCTGGCTTCACACCATCAACTCCGTCGATAAACGAATCATGTCCGCCGAGGATCCTATTGAATACGAAATGCCCGGCGTCAATCAGGTGCAGATGCGCCCTGAAATCGGGCTGACTTTCGCCAATACCCTGCGCACCTTTCTGCGTCAGGATCCGGACGTCATTATGGTCGGGGAAATCCGCGACAAAGAGACCGCCGAAATCGCCATTCGTGCGGCCCTGACCGGCCACCTGGTATTCAGCACCATTCATACAAACGACTCTGCCAGCACCGTCACCCGCCTGCTGGACATGGGCATCGAACCGTTTCTGGTCGCCTCCTCAGTGGAAGGCATTGTCGCACAGCGCCTGGTGCGCGGGCTATGCAACAACTGCAAGGCTCCCAAAGAATACGATGAAAAATTCCTGAAAGAACACAGCTTCCCAATTGAACGCCTAGTCAATGAAGGCCCGATCTACGAAGCCGTCGGCTGCGATGAATGCCGCGGCAGCGGTTACAAGGGCCGAACCGGCATTTTTGAAATTCTGCACGTCACCGATGAAATCCGCCCGCTGATCATTGCTCACGCGTCTGCCGCCGACATCAAAACCAAAGCCCTGGACCAGGGCGGCATGAGAACGCTGCGCGAAGACGGGTGGGATAAAGTACTCGCCGGCATCACAACGATCGACGAAATTCTCCGCGTTACGGAAGATGACGAGTTCGAGGAAGTTTAATTCTTCGCCTTACTGTCCAGGAGCAGACGGACCGCTCGGCGGAAGAATCCCCTCTGCCACCAACTGATCATCCATTTCCTTGGTCAGCGGAATCGGAAGCGGCGGCATACCCTGGCGAATAACCTCCATCTGATACTGCCGCAGATTTTCACGCACTTCCTCACGCCTGGCCGCCTGCTCCTCGGGAGTCAATTCCGGCTCAGCCGGCTTTGCCGGCTTCTCCGGCCGGCGGAAACCGCTGCCGAATTTGCGTCTCTGCGCGACCGGAGCAGCTGTTTTAGCCGGTGCAGCCGCAACCGCCTGGGTCAGCTCAAAAGTAACCGGCTTTCCATTCATTTCAAGCGTAGCACTGCTGTTCAGCACATCAATATCCGTCAGCTTCATCCCCTGAAAACTCTCATTCAAACGCAACATAATACTGCGGGGATCTCCAGCCTTTGCCCCCTTGTTCTCAAAGCCCGCGCGCAGTTCCCCGTTATCAGCTTCGAGCAGATAGCATAGACGGATTTTCTTTTCCATCTCCTTTGCCAGCTTCGCCGCCTCAGCAGCCTCTTTCTGACTCTGCGCCTGCTCCCTCGCCAGATCAGCCGCAAGTCCCGGATCTTCACCGAAAGGCGAACGCTCCACAATCACATCATAACGTTCGCGCTTATATTCCTCGATATCGGCAGAAACTGTTGCCGTTATTACCAACATCAAAAAGATCTGTATCAGTTTTCCTGCCATTGGAAATTCCTTCGTTCGAATACACAAAACAATGGGCGCTGACCCGCTGTTCGTCAAGCCCGCTTCCAATTCTTGGGAAACAACGTTCCAGGACCAGAAACATTGCCGCTGACGCCCGTTTCTTCTACCCTCTCTCAATGACCGTAAAAACCATTATTATCACCGGAGCCAATTCCGGCATCGGCAAAGCCGCCGCCAAACATATTGCTGCGGCCGGCCACCACGTGATTCTTGCCTGCAGAAACCGTGCAAAAGCCGAACAGGCCCGTCGCGAAACAGGAGGAAAAACCATTGCGGCCGAACTCAACCTGGCTTCCCGGAGCAGCATCCATCAATTCACAGAATGGGCTCACCGCGAACTCGACCAGATCGACGGACTGCTCAACAATGCCGCCGATTTTAATCTATCCAAAACCGACCGCGAACTGACCCCTGACGGTTTTGAGCGCTTCTGGTTCACCAACCACCTTGCACCGGTTCTGCTGACAGACCGCCTGATGGATCAAATCATTGCCAGTCCGCAGGGACGCATTATCAACATCTCCTCAAAAGGATTGCTCGCCCGTCCTTTCCAGACGGTGAATTTGGAAGACCCCATGTTCGGGGAGCGTCATTTCACCCCGACGGCAGCGTACTACCAGTCCAAAATGGCCCAGAACATCTACACTGTCTGGCTTGCGCAGCAGCTCACCGGAACCATGGCAACCGCCAACTGCATCCGCGTCTCCAATGTTAAAATCGACATCAGCCGCTATCCGAACCTGCCGCAGTGGATGAAAAATCTATATACCCTGAAATCACAGTTTTCCATCACCCCGGAAAAAATGGCGGAAACCTATGCGGCAGCCCTGCTCGACCCCGCCTTCAACAACATCTCCGGTGCCCTCATCGATCACTCCGGGGAACCGGTTCCGTTCCCGGCTTACGCAAAAGACCCGCTCTGCGTTGAGCGGGTCATGACTCTCACCTACCGACAGTTGGGCATGGCCCCCTCCATCAGCTTCACCGCCGCTGACGACCAATCGGCACCGACAGGGTTCCATTGAAAAATTCAATAAGATGCCCGCGCTCAACCAGCCAGCTGATCGGTTTCAGCGCCTCCTTGGCCTCCGGCGATTTCGGATCAAGCGAAGGATGAAGAACCTCCAGCAGCTGCTGACGCGTTGACCCCGGGTTCTCCTTCAGAAACATCAGCACTTCGGCAATATTCGGCACCGTGTCCTGCGGCTTGATCGGATGAGGCTTAATATGCGTCACAAAATTGATTTTCCCGGCTTTAAACAAATGCAGATGCATATGCCGGAATGCAGCGCGCATCGAAAACGACAACGTTAACGGAAAACGGCTCTCTTTGCTCCAGACCCGCTTGATGGCAAATGTAACATCCCGGTCATCCAGCACCCGCGCAATTTTGGAAGGAACAATGGCCCGGTGCGTTTTCTCGATCATGGAAGGCAGCTCTTTTTTAAACTCGAGTTCAGCTTTTTTCAAATCCACCGCTTCCGCTTCGGGATCAGACTTCAGCCGATAAACCGTCTGCTTCCGACTCTCTTCCCGCCACTGCTCCACAAGAGCCTCATCTTTCACCGTTTCAACAAATCGCTTATAGTCCTCCAGCGACATATTCGAAAAGTGTGCAGCATGCACTTCAGCCACCTTGTCGTTATAACTGTGGTGATTCGGCGGCCCCAGCAGCGTTCCGGTTTTCGTACATCGCGCAACCCCGGGAAAATTTCCGGCCGGCGGCTCGGTCTCAACCTCTTCCTTTTCATACAGATCTTCCAGATGACTCGAAAGAATATGCTGTTCAATCAGCTCTTCCGATGCAGCAACTGATTTACACTTTTTGCACTGGTAGAGATAAAAATCCGGCGCATCCTTATTGACTTCAATTTTAACCAGATACCCCTCCTCATCATGAATCAGCAGATTGGCCAGATCCATCAGCGGATAGGCGCGGCGCGAATGATGAATCTGCCGAACCAGCGAAGCCAGCCGCTTCTGCTCCGGAAGAAACGAAACACTGATCGGCAGTTCCTTGGCCGGTTCGCGCGACTCCCGGCGCGGGCGGTCATCGCGGCGAGGCCGCCCTGAACGCTCCCGATCGTCCCGCCGTCCCTCACGGCGAGGCCGCTCCTCTCGCCTCGGGCGTTCATCAAAATCCTTTCTGGAATAATGATTTTCTCCCGGAGGCTTCCTGGCCCACTGCGGAACAAAGTTCAGGTCCAAAATCACGTCGCGGGCATCCTGCTTATCCTGGGAATGTATTTTATCTTCCATGGCCATAACCGTGTGTTTTAATAATAAGTGAATTGCAAATCAGTTTAAATGATATTCGCTCTATGAAAAGCATTAACCCGATGTAGATTTCCACCTCAGGAAAAATGAAACCGACCACCCAGACCTTTCTACACGTGGATATGGACGCCTTTTTCGCTTCCGTGGAACAGCGCGATCATCCGGAACTCCGCGGTAAACCCGTAATTGTCGGGGCCGCCGCCGACCGGCGCGGCGTTGTGGCCGCCGCCTCCTACGAAGCACGCAGGTACGGCATTCATTCCGCCATGCCCTCCCGTATCGCCAAACAGAAATGCCCGCATGCTGTTTTTGTTTCCAGCAACATGGCCAACTACAAAGCCGTCTCACGGGAAATCATGCAGATCTTCGAATCGTACACCCCCCACGTCATGCCCCTGTCGATCGATGAAGCTTTTCTCGATGTTACGGGCTCACAGCACCTTTTCGGCGACGGAAAAACGATTGCCGAAAAAATTCGCAACGACATTAAAGAACAAACACAGCTGACCGCCTCCGTCGGCGTCGCTCCGAATATGTTTCTCGCAAAACTGGCTTCCGATATGAATAAACCCGATGGCCTCACCGTGGTTCCGTTCGAACAGGACGCCATCGAAAAAATGCTCGCCCCCATGCCCATCGGCCGCATGTGGGGCGTCGGAAAAGTAACGCAGAAAAAGCTGCTTTCCCTCGGCATCTCCACCATCGGCGACCTGCAGCAATTCGATATTCAAAGGCTGGAAGAAACTCTCGGAAGAAAAGCCGCCTACAGTTTCTCCAGACTTTGCCGCGGAATCGACGAACGGCAAATCGGCTCGGAAACCGATGAAAAAAGCATTTCCAATGAAACCACATTCCGGCACGACGTCATTGACCGCGAACAGATTGAAGCAACCTATAAACACCTGATCGATAAAGTCGGCGCCCGGCTTCGTAAAGCCGGTTTTTTTGCCACTACCATTCATCTGCGGTTACGCTGGAGCGACTTCTCCACCATCACCCGACAGACCAGAATATCCATTCCGGCCAACGACGACATCACCCTGCGCGAAGTCGGCATGGAACTGCTCAACAAGCATCTGCGTCACCGTCCTGTCCGTCTCATCGGCTTCGGAACCAGCGGCCTCACCGAAACCGACCAGCCGCAGACCCTTCAGATGAATCTGTTCGCCCCCCCGACACAGCCGTACACGAAAAGCGAAGCCGCCTCAGCCGGGCTGCAGACGCCATCCGGGAAAAGTACGGTGCCGGCAGCCTCCGCCGGGGATCAGAGTTAGACTGAATGATGATTCAAAACCTTTTTTGTCCAATACACTTCATATACACGCGTTCCATGCTCCGGAGACTTTACTGGTTTCTTCTTCCTATGGGCGCCGCAGGATATACCCCTCTTCCTGCGGCGCCCCTCTTTATTCCTGCTCTGTCGCAGATGCCCTGCAACGGCGGACCGCCCCCGAAAAACCTCCCTCCTCAAATCACAGTATTCGCGAAAACGGTTTGAACCAGATTCGAAACGGTTTGAACCAGATTTTAGATATGCAGCACTTCTGCACGTGAACTGCATGTGGTTGTCAGGTTGCCGATTTCCATGTTCTTCGCAGAGGTTTTGATACTGATCGGTTGGCGCGCAGCATGTCGATGAAGTCGCTGACACCGGCCTGCTCTGGGAAACCGAATTTGATCTGCTCGATCTCGGCCAGCCAATTCCGCGTCACCTGCTGGACGGGTGCCCGCATGTCCTTAAGTTCTTCTTTCCCTCCGTGCAGGCTGATGTTGTGCTGAGGGCTCGCCAGTCGGGATGTCGAGGTTATCTCCTGCGGCACAGTTCCTGAGTAAATAGGCCAGTGACGTGCTTTGTAGATAGCCTCGGCCACTCCGGTCGGAATACTCTCTCCAGGAACGACAATCTGCTCGGTGCTCTCATAATTACCACTCGGAGATGATGTAAACAGAAATGATCGAGACACTCTCTTGGTTATCTTGAGCGGTGAGGGCCATGTGCCGCAAGCGACTCTGTAATCAGGGATCCCAAGCAACGGATGCATCACCCAGTGTTCGACGACGTCCCACCAGACGGTTACCTCGACGGCTGATACGCCGTATCCTTCCTTGTAGCCGGACTCGATGTAGTTCACCGCCGGAGAGCCGCCCTCTGAACCTGAATCAACGATACTGCAGAAATAGTCATCGTTCCCGGGGAACAGGTATTTAACCCACGCCAGATTCGTCGCCCAATCCGTCGGCCAACTCCTGCACACAAGATCAATAGAGCTGTCATTGTTAACCACATAACTACCCTCAACACTGACCGTCTGGACAAGCACATTCTTGCCTGATGTATTGCCGTATGAATCTACCTGTATCTCCTGTGTGGTGCCATCAATCAGTTCGTTTTCGATCTCGTAATAAATAACAACGCCATCAAGCGCCTGATCATCATTCCGCTTCACCGTAACAGATCCGCCGGACGTCAACACCTCGGTCATATCAACCGACAGCGCGACCTCGGAGTCCGCATCGAGGAATCTTATGGTTGCCGGGGAGGTGGAGTAATCGAACCGGGTGAAGACATCCATCTGAAGACGCAGGCATTTAAGCAATGCCTCTGCGCAGGTTAGATCAGTTACTTCGTCCGCCGGCGGCTCGACCGTTAACGCCTCAAGATCAGATGCGATATACTGAATATCGGCGCCCTGACTTATCGCATAATCGAGGATTTCTTTTGCCTGATCACCGCATGTCATGCGCTCACCGGAACTGTCCCGGAAAAGAATAACATGAGATCTGTTGTAGGCTGATGCGGAGAATACCGTGCGCTGGAAAGGGACTGACAGATCAGCCCAGGCATCAACCGCTGTCACAGTATCAAGCGCACGGCCTGACTGCATGGTGCGCTCAGGAGAACCCGATACACGTCCTCGGAAAAGCATTGTCCAACTATCGTCGTCTGCGTCATCATCACGACCGCGCAGCAGAACAATGTCTCCATGGTCATATCGAAACTCGGCATCCACCGCCGTTTCGTAGGACCACGTCAGCTCACCGGCCGCCTGACTGGTTACCGTCTGGTTAAGCGAAAGGAACTCAAGCTCACCGATTGGCGTCCACGAATCTCCCTGTCGAAAGAACTCCAGCTGCACACTCATGACTTAAGACTCCTGATCTGAAACTCAAGCGCGCTGATTCGATCGGCCTGCATCTGCACCTTTGACAATAGCTGAGCGGTAGCATCAAGCTGCTGTTCGCCAATAGATATCGACCGTTCCGCCACTCGCTTCGACTGCTGCCAGTCTGCCGATACCTGTTCCATCGATGTACGCAGCGCAGCGCTTGCCTGCGTCGCTGCGTCCAACGTCTTTCCAGCGGCGGTCTGCATCTCTTCCACGGCCTTTGCTGATGCGTCCGCCGAATCCACCGCAGACGCCGAGGCATCGGCTGAATCGCCGAGGGAATCCATCAGTGCAGCCAAATCCTCCTGATTCAGCTCCCAACTCCTGATCACCGCATCAATTTCATCGGCACTCATACCACTGGCCAGCATACTCGCCAGTTCATCAACCCTCGCCGCCTGATCACTCTTTGCCAGATTTGAATAGAAGATGTCGGCAAAACTCTGCATTGAATTCTCAGACAACTCAACGGTAGACGATAACGCTCGCCCTTCTGCCTCTAACCGTTCCGCCCGAACGATCTCCAGGTTCTCCGCTTTACGTTCGCGGTATTCCCTCGAAAAGAACCCTCCCGATCTTGTTCCGAGTTCCGCATTCGTTCGTGCGGCCGCCTCCTTGTTATCCTGCGACCTGTTAAATATCGCATCCTTAACCGCGTTTCCAATAGTTGCTCCGATGGAAGGAGCCTTCGACAGTATAAACTTAGCCGCTTCAACGCCGCCCTCTTTGAGCTTAATTTTAAGCCAGTCGCCAATCGACTCCGCCAGCACCTTGAGATCCTGCAGTGAGTTTATCTCCTGGACGATGCCCGCGATCAGTTCAGCGAACTCTCGCACCCGTTCCGCCGCAGCCTTAATGATCTCATGAATTTTCCCGGTTTTGGCACTTTCCTGCCACTCCCCGAATTTGGCAATCACCGCATCAAGGCCGTCTTTCAGACCCAGCGACTCCGCCAACGTGCGGCCCACTTCCTCGCGGAAATCGCCGACCGCATTTTTCAGCGCCGCAAACCGGCCTGAGAGCGTCTGGGCGCGGGCCTCCAGTAAACCGCCCCCTTTTTCCGAAAGGGCGGTCATGAGCGAATCCAGGTCCTTAACCTTATCGCCCGTCAAATCAAGGGTTATGCCGTAACGGGAGAACATCGAGAATTCCCCCTCAAGCGCACGCTGCATCGCCAGAGCCGCACCCTGAAGGTTGCCATCCATCAGGGCAGCAAGATTCTTTGTTGCCTCGGCCACCTGGTCAATATTGTCCGACGTCGCGCCGAAGCGCGTCAGCTGCGCGAATGTCTTAAGCCAAACCTCATCACCGATATTGGTCAGCGTCTGATACTGATTGGCCAGCTCCACCAGCTTCTGCCGATACCCATCCGTATCCTGCCCCATCTGCTTCAGCGCCGAAGACAGATCGGTTTCGCCCAGCTCCTGCGCCGCGAAATCCTTCACCGATTTGGTCAGCTGCCAGAACGCCGCCGTCAGCCCGGCCACCGCACCCAGCGCCAGCGCATTGAACGCCCCTTTGATGCGCTGCGTGACACTGTTGACCACATCAGGCAAGCTCTTCAATCCGGAGATCGACAGCTTGTCCTTAATATAGATGAGCACTTCCGACGCTTTAGCCATTAGCCGCGATCCCCCTGCATATCTGTCCACACTCTCAAGTCATCAACCACCTGCTCGCGGATATCCTTATCTGTCGGAAGGACAGACGGGTCCGGGCGATGCACCGCCTGCGTCGTCACGGCGTACAGGACGCGCGAACCCAGCGTCACCACCCCTTTGCCGCTGCGGCGGTTGATGACCCAACTCGCGCTATCGCCAAATTCGCGCACCCGGCGGCCATGCGCCGCAGGGTCCACCGGAATAGTCAGATACTTCGCAATGCGCGGACGCACTGTTCCGCCGAAGCGGCGCAGTCCGATCCCCACATGGTCGATATTTACGACAGCCTGACGTCCCCGCACCTCGCCCTTGGTTGAGCTCGCCGCCTGCCGGTAAAAATGAAACGGGGAAGTCCCGCGATGCCGCTCCTTTTCCAGTTTAAGGAAATGCGCCTTCACCACATTCGCGCCGGATGCCGCCATAATTTTCCGGTGCGTTCCTTTTTCATACGCCCGGCGAAGCGCCTCGGTCTTCGGTATCGCGGAATCTTTGACGGTTACATCAAAATTAATCACCGCAACGCCTCCATAACAATTCGTCCTGCCTGCACCTTGAACATATCCATCAACGTCTTTTTGAGCCCCTCCGAAATCCCCGAAGGCATCGCAACCGACACCTCCTCATTAATAAGGTTGCGCTGATCCGGCTGCACCACCGTACTGTGCCTGATCACGCCCAGCCGTTCGGCCTCATCGCGGCGAACATCGCGGACGCCCATCCCGGAATTATAATCGAACGGCGGATAAGGAACGCCAAAGGCCGACAGCTTTGACCACACCGTATCATCCTTCCGGGCAATCATCCGGCCGCCGTAAAACGACCCGCCGGCCGCCGACCAGCGCTGCTCCCAATCGAGGCGAGGATCATTGCGGGCTTCCGTGCGAACGAACTCCTGACACGGCCAAAGGTCAAGCAGGTCTGGATCCTGCGCGGCCATATGCTGGCCGTATCCGTGCGCAAATTTTTCCTGCATGTCCGCAATCAGATTAAGCCGGGCATCGCTTCCAAGATCCTGAACCGACCCCGGCCGCTCCGGCTCATAACCCAGTTTTGCCAGCTCATCGCGCATCTGCAAACGGAACTGCGCCACATCAACCGCCATTTCTCCGCGCTGCTTCCGCGCCGCCGGCGAGATCATATCCGACAGCATTCGGTCCATCTTCGCCAGATAGCCGGCGTTCGTTGTGCGCGCCGAAAACAACGCTCTTTCACGAATATCAGCCCCTAACGACGCAAGTTCAGCCGATCCTGCCGAGGTCGGCAGCACCCGCTGCGCGGCCCGATACTCAAGTGCTTCCGCAAAAGGAATTGGCTTATCAAAGATCATCAGCGCAGTCCCTCTTTAAGCTGGATGACCGGCCTGCCGTTGCGGACCCATGGCGTTCCCGTCTTCCATTTTCCCGCCGACATCTGCACAGGAGAATGACTCATATCAACAGGACTTGTCTGGTAAGGCATGATATTCTTTAGGAACAGATAGCCGATCTGCCTGAACCCCTGCATTATCAGCTGAGAGCAGAATACAGAATCCCGCCCGTGCGCATGATCGGCCCGCAGGGTAAATCCAGAGATAACGCCGCGAAAACCGTACTTCGCCTTTGGATCAGCCGCCTTGCGTTCAAAGTAAAGAATGAGTTCAATGTATTTGGCGTCAGACAACGGAATGGCCTCTAAATCGACCTCCGTACCCGGCGTGTGCAGATCACCTGCAACCCCCTTGCGAACGCCTCGCCGCGATGCGCCCTTAGCCTTGCGATGCCAGCTCTCATAAATGGTGCCGGCAGGGATGAAATAATGACGACCGTGATGCATGAACGAAAAATCGCGATCAACAATCCATGCAACGTGAGAGTAATCTCCCCAGGTCCGCCACTTGATCAGGCGCGACACCAAGCTCTTTCCTTTAAAATATGCAATCATCAATCGAACTCCCCCTCAAAACCGATCGTCGGCAGCTCAATTGCCTTGTACGTCATCGGGATATCAAAATATTTCCATTTGTATTCAACGGTTAAACGGGCTGAAGAACAGCCGGACAGCAGAGCCGCCAGCAGCGGAAGTAAAAATAGATTTTTTTTATTTTTCATTATCTTCTCCAGGTAAGGCCGGCGGCGCGTTGGTTGTGGCGGCCGCGAGGGTGTTGGTCGTGGCTTCGATCAGCGGCTTTGTGGCGGTGTATTTTATGCGGAAAAACTCGGCGTCTTTTACCTCCGGCAGATAAATCAATACGCTTTCCGACCGGTTGCTCGCCGCGCCGAAAACCTTCCAGTCGTTGGAAGTCAGGTTGGTGCATTGTTCGACGTGCCAGGGGTGCAGGCTCTTATCCACCTTAATCTCAACGACTACTTGCGGAATAATCGTAATCTCCGGCTCAGATTGATTTGCGGCCGCCGCCGGGAGGATGCATGAAAGAGAGGAGAAAAAACCTGCTGCGGCGACCGCAAAAGTGATTGACATAAAACGACTCATTCGGACTCCCCCAAACCGTACTCAAACTGCCTGACCCGGCATTAAAAAACAGGTTCGCACTTACGCGGTCATAGAAGCCGCCGTTGGCGGTGGGGATTAGTACAACACTGTCGTCTATCGTGATGCTGTAAATTACACCAACAAACGATTGCCAGCTACTAGAAAAATCATTGCCAAATAGGACACGCAACCTGTTGAGGTTAGATGTATTAAAAGAACCATTGATTATAGTCTCGACTAACGTGCTGTCTCGGTAAAACCTCACGGAAGTTCCGTCTACCTCTATGCGATATACGTGTCGTCCTGCGGTGAAATAAATATTATTAGACAATTCCCCGGACACACCATTACGCTGTATAAATACTCTACCGACAGCATCGGCAACTATACGATCAGAGGAGCCAGCAGATGTTAGATATCTGTTGATGCCATCAAACATGGCCGGATCACATACCATATCAAATTCAATCGTCGTCCACTCTTTTTTAAAACCAAGCTCAACATACTGCCCCGACCCATCACTCTGAACGGCCGCATCATAGCCGGCGAACGTCGCAACACACGCGGCATTGGTGAACGGATCGCTGAATCCGCTGAACGTCTCAACCCCGTTGGTGGAAATACGCATCTGCAGCGTATCCGCAAAGGCGCTGCAGGCCATGAAAAGAATAATCAGCAAGCGAATCATCATGGCGTGTAGAACTCCCATACGCCGTTTGTGGCGGTAATCGACATGCCCGACGGCCAGGTGACCGTATCACCGTCAAATGAGTAACCGTTAATCGTGACATCCCGGCTCGTAACACTCAGGCAACGGAAAAATGCCGTTTCCGCGTCCGGCGGCTCTATCGTAATCGAATAACGATTAGATGATGCCGTCGGCCAGTCCTCATCAATCACCGTCACCGGCCGCCACTCTAAATGACCGTCCGCCGCGCACCACTCAATCTCGGGGCGATAGCTCACCCCGTTGGTGCTGACGGACATCACGATATTTGTGGATGACGCAGCATCGATCTGCACCTCATGCGCCGCCACCTCAATGTCAAGACCGATCATATCAAAGCCGCCGAAGTTGATGGTTGCGCTGCTGCTGTTGGTCGTCTGCGCCGTCTCAAAATGCCAGTTGTTCCCCAGCTGCACGATCGATCCGCGCACGACCTTGGCGGCATCATTGCCGTAATCCTCAATCCTGGTCACCGCGTATTCCGTCGCATTGGTGTAATATTCCCGCACGGTATCAAGGCGCGCCGCATGCAGCGAATAGGTCGGCGGAGATACGATATAGTTGTTGGGGACATAATACCCGCCCGACAGCAGTTCCGGATTTTCGAAACCGGTAATCACTATATTGGTCGGGATGCGGATTTCATCCTCCCAGTCAAAACCGGGCACCGAAAAAAAACCGCTGCGCGCAATCCGAAGCCTGGCATCGGTGCCGAAATAGGGAAGATCAACCGGCGTTTGCGTGGAGTTGGTATAGACCGTCACCGACCACTGATTACCCCATCATGATCAATTCCTGTCAGATCATAGCTGTTTATCCCGGCAGTCAGCGGTGGCGACTCCAGCCACGCGCCCGCCCCCTGCAACGCAATCGCGCCGTTTGTCAGCAGCTCAACATCACCATAGACCGACCAGCCCAGCCAGTCAGCATCCGGACTCATATCAACCGTTTCAACACGCGGAACACCGCCGTCTGTTCCCAGCGCACGGACAAGCCGCTCCCCATCGCTAACAGCGATCGGTACGGACGCATCGCCGGTTACCGCATAGACGGTGCCGGTAGCGGGAACCGCCATGTGATCAAGCATATCTTTTGTCACATACTGCACCTGCAGCGCAGAGGCAGACACGGCAAATAACATGATCGACGCCAGCAGAGCTGGAATGGGGTAATCGCTCATAATTATCAACCTACCTCCGCCGGACCCATTCCGGCGCGAGGGAACCACTCTGCCGACGCCGATCAAATCAAATCGATTAAACATACCCATCTCCTCAGAACTCCGTGAATCCGCTCAGATCAACCGTTTCCCACTCGTTGGTGTCGCCAATGGCCCGCGCTCCGGCCATAATCGCATCATAGTGCCACACGGCCGAACTCCATGGAGCACCTGCTCCGGCAAACGTGGCCGTAGCCGTCAGCGCCAAATCATCGCCGATCTTTATCAGCGTCGGACTGCTTGAATCACCGACAATCTTTGCCCGATAGAAATCAACATACGTATCCCTGCGCTGGAAATAGAACCCTCCAGGAGGATTGAAAAGATGCGGCTCACTGTAATTCGGATAGTCGGAATTATAACTGCGACCATAAAGCCCGATATAATAACTCTCAACAATGCTCAGGCGCTCTAGATGATCGGTAATGACCATCGGATAATTCACCTGATACCTCTTGTTATTAAGTAAATTTGTAAACCCCTGATCATACGGAATATAATCAAGCCAGTCTTCCGGCAGACGCTTAACCGGCGTGATCGAGTCCGGCAACGGGGAGTCCAAATGGAATACAATGTAATCAGGACTTAGATTTGTCGGAACAAAATGCCACGTTTCTGGATCAATCTGATATGCCGCCATCATATTGGTAACCGACCAATCCGCATTGGTGATCACCAGATGATCCACACAGCGCCTGATAACCACATCGTTATCATTATCGACGAAACGTATCTCGAAATCGCCATACACTTTATTAGTATCAGACCACCAGCTACTGTCCTGACTCGGATAATAGTGTGCCGATCCAATCACTGTCTGCGGTGTTATCGCCGTCAGAGCGCGGAACTGACCGCTCGGCACCCCATACTTATTCGCCAGCGATCCATCGCCGATCTCATTCCACGGGCTCAGGCCGGTAAGGTCCATCTGTCCATACGCCCAGCAGTTCGTGTTGCGAACATAATTGGTATTCGCGTGATCCTGCAGAGAGAATACCTCGAGCACGGAATCATCCGTACCGTCAAAACCGGCAATCATGGCGGCCATGTTCGTATTAACGTACTCCTTCACCGACCCGGCAATGTAGGTGTGATTGCTCAGCACCTCGACATACCCTTCATCACCAATCGCAGTTGCCGCCGCCGTCAGCGTCTGCGTCCGCGTCAGACTGTCAGACACCAGCGCTATCTTCCCGACGCCATCCACCACACTCACCGCATAGCCGTTCGTCTCGTTAACGTCGAAATAACCATCAAGCGAATAAAACCGCACCGTCTCCGGCGCATCGCCGACAACAACATCATAACCCGATGTATATGCAAGAGGCGTCAGCTCCGCATAATACGTAATAACGTCAGCATTGTTCGTAATCGTCGTTTCCGGCGTAACCGTCTGCGCCATCCGCGCCAGCCCGCCGACCGTCGGTTCAAACCACCATTCCATCGGATACCCGCTGGAATCAGCACCTCCATCCTCAAGCTCGGCAACTTTCGAGCTCAGCAGATCGATCCTCGCCGCATTATCAGCAATCGCTCCCGGAACCTCAGTCGACAGTATAATCTGCCATGGATCAACAAGATCCAAACCGTCGGACGACGGCGACCATCGAACATCGGCATTAATCCAGGCCAGCACGGTCTGACTCCCGCCTGATACCGCCAACGCATAGGCGTTATAGGTACCCTCAGGCAGGTTGGCCTGTTCCGGGCTCAGCCTCCAGCTGGCTGTGGTCCCGCTAACCGTCCCGGTGGCCGACAGATAGGCATTGGTGCCGCTCCAGTCGGTCACCTCGAAAATAACACTCGATCCGTCCAGATCAAATGCATCCCGACCGATGACCGGCCGAAGATCAATCTGCACCGACTCTCCAGCGAACCACTGCATCGGCAGCCGCCGGTTCGGTCCGTTTCGAACATCCCATTTAACATCGATCGGACGATTGGCAGACCATGCTGCAGCACTCGCTGCAAGCACCATGCAAATCATTAACCTGCTCACCGTTCTCATATCATTCATAACCAACAGACCCCTGATAAACGACCATATCCAGCGTGGCGGTAACCTTCTCTGCCGACTCAAAGGTCTCAAATACCACTCGGCCCTTCGAATCCGTACGCTCACAGAGCACGAACTGTGCAGCGGCGGCCGGCTTAACCTTCCGATACGCCACCCCTGGACCGCGCGCAGGGTGTGAAAATGCACGTTCCTCCTGAATGGTTATAATATCCGACACATAAGCCGGGATGAAATAACCCGGCGACATCTTAAAGGTGTAGTATCGTTCAGTACCCGCCGAATATCCATACGGCGTGACATCGAACCGTACAACCACCAGACACCGGCGCTCGCCGACCACGGAACTGAAATCAATTGTTTTCGGCGTTCCGACCGTACATAACCCCAGATCAAACGATACATCCGGGAAAGACACAATCCCGGCCTCAACATCGAGATCCTCGACGGCCGAAATCTGACTCTGAGCATTCGAAAGCGCAATCCCAGTCTCTAATGCAGCATTCAGATCGGCGAGCGTCCAGCCGCTCGATCCAAGACTTCCCGACCAACTCTCCAGCACATCAAGCCGATCAACCGTGTTTGAATTATCCAAACCAATACCCAGCGCGATGTTAATTTCCGCCGGCGTCAGAACCGTCTCCACCGCCGCATTCGACCCAAAAGCGACCTGCAGCAGCAATGTAATTATTAAAGGCCTCATCATTCCCCCTCCCGATAAACCCAATAACCCGTATGTTTCCGGTTCCCCATCGATCAGACACTTCGATTACACCGTTTGTGTCAGTTATTGCCGATATGATATAGGGATAACTTCCGCCATCATCTGTCCATAGCGTGGTCTCGGAAATTCCGCCATAAACAGCACCGACAGTCCCCGGCGTGCGGGCCGACAGATAGCTGTAGGAGAAAGGGCCGCGCGCAACCGGTTCGTACTCAAGCAGCACAAATGCTTTATTCGATCCGACAACTGAGCTCAAATCAATAGACTGATATGCGTACTCATTGCTACTGACCAGCACATCTGACGATGAGATCAACGAGAACACACCGGCCGACCCCACCGCACTCTGCGCAAGATCATCATCAATAGCATCAAGCCGCTCAGGCGCATCGGCATTGACAAGCAGATTGTTGAGCGCTGAGTCAATCTGCTCTGTGTCATATAGGATGTTTGACGCTCCGTCGGTATCAGACATGAACACCTCCAACTTAGTCAGCCGCTCAGGCGCATTCGACACAGCCATCCCGGTCTGCAGCGCGGAAAGAATATCCGCTGCACTGTAATTAAGGTTTGTCACCGCCCCCAACGAAAGAGAAGAGGAGGCGCAGCACAACAGCATCAACCAAAAGAATCGCATCATTCATCTCCTTTATTTATGACCGCCGCAAGAAGCCTGAACTCCACGCGATCAGGATCAGCATTCCTGTAATTAACCCACAGCCAGCCGTCCTCTCCGGTAAACCCGAGAAGTCGGTAATTACCTCCAACCTCAACGCCGGAAGACACCGCGATTCCGTCGTACCAGATCGGTGAGTTAGTCTCTAAGACCGGCGACACACGGAACGTACCCACATCAGGCGTATCGAGCGGCTTAAGCTGAACAAGCACAATGGCAGAATTATTCGTGCCTACATAACTGCTCAAATCATATCTCATCCAGTGAGCGGAATTGGTACTGATAACCGCCGAGCTGATCACCGCATTCGGGTAGATGACCGAATATATATTTGTTGCGGAAACGTTATCTGTATAATTCGTCAGAGCCGCCGCACGAGCTGCCGTGTTCGTATTGCGGGCGGCGGAATCAAGAGCGAGGGCAACATAATCATCACTGTAAGCCGTCTCGCTCAATCCGGTAAGGCTTCCGTCAATCATAGCATAGAGCGCATCGGTCCGGCTCACACTGTTGCTGTTCTGCAGCAGCCAGTTAAGCGACGGGTTAACATCATCGGGGCTGAAATCGAAATTAACATTCGTTGTCCCCGACACTTCCTGTGCCTGTACCCGGCACAACAAGACCACCATCAAAATCAATAGTTTCCTCATCATATCAGCTCTCCTGAGACTCCTTCCGTCGACACCCATTGCTCCCCGCCGAAGCTGATGGTCACTCCATCCTCGTCAGCAAGCACGGTCTGCGCAGGAATCGGCTTAATTCCGCCGAAGGTGAGTGTCCAGGCAACCGTGGTAAGCACACCGACAGGGGCTGATGCGGAGAATTCAATGACGCATTCGGGAAGAAGGTATCGGGTTTCTCCGTCAGACAGCTCCACATCAACATCAGCCTGCAACGGAACCAGCGTGTGCAGCTCGATCAGATACTGCTCAGCATCTTTCTGAGAGTCATGCTCTGTCTGGATCGTAAACGTCCAGGTGCGGTAGGTATTGCCGCGCGCCTTAGGTTTGGCAAATTCTCCCTGCACAAACGTCAGCACATCCTTGTTCCGCACCACCTGCGGAACGAAGTTTGATGGGCCGCCGCGACCGTGATCGCAGAGAACCACCTCTTCTTCGCCGTTGTTTGTCCAGATCTTCAACGCCGTTACTCCTCGATCAATCCGAGGCTGAATACCTGTGAGTTCATCCCGTTAAGGCTAACGAGCGAGAGTTCGCCAACGCGGTTAGACTCCGCACCGAAATTTGAGACGTTGTTGCTGATCACTGCCTTGCTGAGCGTAAAGGTAGGATCGCCGGCCTGCTCACCGGCCAGCACCAGATCCTTCGCCAGGCCGTACATGCTGCGGCCGCGCCGTGCGCCGATTCCCTGAACTCCGAGAGCGGTAAGCACCTGTTCCGGAGTAATTCCCTGCGGAACAAAGGTGGCCGTAACGCTCAGGCCGGTGATCTTCTTGTCGGCAATGCCGTAGGCATCGTTCATCTTGTCGGCAAGCTCCAGATTGAACGACACGACCACACCGCCTTCGGTTTCGATATCATCCCACGGCGCAGATTCTCCCCATGCCGCTGCATAATGAAGACGAAGATCTTTGGTCCGATCAAAGCTCGTATCAGTAAATACCTTTGACTGCACAGCGGAAAAGTGATCGGTTCCCGACCATGCTTCGGTGCAGTCACCCAGACAGGTAAACACCGCCTCTCCGTCATAAAGCGGGAGGTCGGCCCCGAAGGCCAGCCCCGGCATCTGGGTCAGTGCGCCGTGTTTATAGGTGTACTCCTTCCCGTCAACAGACCAGACCACAATGTCGTCAGGCGTTGCGCCGTAGATCGAGGATCCAAGCACCGGCGTGTGATATGGGAAGAGGACGTCGAAATAGGCCTGCGTGGCCATCGGAGCAGGCTTAAAAGATACGGTGTGCAACACACTCGATTGAAACTCATCATATTTTCCCATCACCGAGTTCCGGCCCTCAACGGTGGCCACCTCTGCGGTAACGACTACATTCTCTTCGGTGTAAAGGATTGTTGACCCCTTTTTAATTACGGCCGGGCCTGTGATAATATCTGTTCTGCTGTCAAGCATCGCTGTCTCCTGTATTAGGTGGTTCCTAATTTAAAATTGGCATCAAAAGTAAGAAGGTCTTCCGAGTTACCGGGCTCAATGGCATTCCTGGCAGAGTAGATCGTATAGTTCGAAAATCCGGTATCAACAGGCCGCCAATGGTGCAACCGGCGATGTGCCTGCATGGCCAGCGACAGCGCATCAAGTTGACTGCTTCCCGGCGTTCGGTTAAGCATCACGTTTTCCGCAACGCTCACCACAAAGGTAAGCCCGTCAAACTGCGGGCCTGGAAGGTTCGGATTATTTACGGCCGCCGTCGCCACACCGACCACCATACATGCGCCAAGCTTCGCCATGGCGATCTCGATACGATTGCTCAGATCCTGTTCATCCTCGGCAATGATCTCCACCCGGCTCAGCAGGGGATCACCTTTAAGGCGTTCAACCACCGCCCCCTGCAGTGTGGTTAATTCATTCCCCCTCATCAGCAGCCTCCAGCATGACCGTCAGCACCAGCAGATCTGCAGGCACACAGGGAAAGATTCTGCAGTCCGCCTGCAAGCCGAGTGCAGAGCACACCTCAGCGGCACGGAATTCGCCGTCGTCGGATTTCAGCCCGGCCGGTTTAAGCAGCAGTTTAACGGTTCCGTCCTTGCGAACAGCGGCTTTAATCAGTAGATAACCGGCCCGTTCAAGCTCTTCGCTGATGCGCTCATCCGTCAATGGTTCGGTACGGATATTTTCCTGCAGATTTTCCATATCAGAGTCCTCTCATCGTATCGCGAGTTACGCGCGGCGATCGACGGCCGACAACCGACACCCCGCCATCAACCGACTGCTCGACACCGGTCACCGGATCATCGACCGAAAACTTTCCGGCCGCCACATCGCGCAACCGCTGCAGGGCTTCGTCTTTGGCATCCTTGCGATGCCCTTTGGGGTCAACAAGCGTGCCGCCAAGCGAGATGTACGCATCAACCAGGATGATCGCGCAGGCCGAACCGATGAGACGGTCGGGAATGGTCGTCGGATCCTCATCCATCTCCGCGCCGGAGCTGGCCACATAACCGCGCACCATATCGGTAACGGTGGTCATGACGTCATAGACCACATTGCTGACCGCGCTAAGCTCTGCCTCGGTCATTTTCTGCAGCAGATCATCTTCTGTAATTGCTCGCCACATGATTTGCCTGATGTTGAGGGTTAAGCGCAGCCCGCATCAGATCGGGCTGCGCTGTGGTCATCAGCTGTCCGAAACTGTGAATTTCCGAATGCCGGTTGTGTCTGTCGCGGCAATGGTTGAATACTGCTCAACCACCACCTCAACCGTCTTGGCCTTGGAATCGTCCACATAAACGCGGAACTGCTCGCCGCCGTCGCAGGGCGTCCAGAAGCGTTTGATGTTAGAGGCATCGTCCTTTGAGACCACATCATCCGTATAGTACGCATAGATGAGATTGCTCATGAAGGCCGTCTTGCTGCCGGACTTCGTCGGCTTGGTGACGGTCTTGGACACATGGAATTTATCCACCCCAAGCACACCTGCCACATCAGACGGAGTCATTGCGGCCAGCGAGAGCGATCCCGCTTTGGTAGATGCGCGATAGGCGGCTTTCCGGTAGGCCCACGCTGTCATGCCGGAAACCACAATGTTCGGATAGATACCGCGTGCTCCGTGCGCCGCGAGAAGACCGGTCTCAATCAGACCGTCAGGATCAGTCGAGCTGGAGAATGTCACATTGGTATTCGTTGCGGCGGCAGCAAGCACCGCATTGACGCGCAGCAGATCGTTGCGCAGCAGAATGGCGGTCAGCCACTTGGCGGTCTGCTCGAGCGAGCCGTCAACCATCTCATCGCGGTCCAGCGTATAGCTCAGACCTCGGTTTGCGGTCTTGGCACTCACCGTCGTGCCACGAGCATCGAGCTTGCGGAAGTCGGCGCCGATAGCGCGTTCGTCGTCCTGGTCGGCAAGGAAAGACAGCCCGGCCGGCGATGTCATGTATTCAAAGCGCCGAGCTGTACGCACCGGCGGAGCCAGCATATCCAGCTCGGTCTGCAGCGGCATCAGATCGGAACCAAGTACGCCGACCACGAATTCAGTGACCGCCTCACTGTAGGTAGATCCTTCCAGGCGGTTTTCATTGGCCAGCGCAAGCACGCCGGACTGACCGGCCTGCGATGCGGGGGCAACTGCGTGTTCGAGTGATTTCATATTTCTATCTCCTTAAATGTTATGGTTAGGAACCGGACACGGTGACGGTGAACGGGACGCACGAATCAACCTCGATCTCATCGCCGTCGCCACCTCCGGTGAGCGCAACGCCTACGCAGAAATAATCGCCATTGGCCTCCGGCAGGGTGGACACCTCGCCGCCTGCGGCGGCGAATACGCGCTCGCCGGCTTCGATCGTCTCCGAAGCTACCATGGTGATGGAGCCGGGGAAGGACCCAAGAAGATGCACGGCTGCGGAATCATCCGCTGCGGGGGTATCGGCACAGGTGCCGATCGGTGCGTCAGACGCTCCGGCCACCGCAATGTGATCGGCATCGCTGCCGAATTTAACGAGCAAATGCTGTGTCGACAGCGCAGCATCTGCGATCTTGGTCATGGAACCTTGGTACATAATTATCTCCTAATTTAGGTTCATTTACTGCGCGTCGGCCTGTTCCGCCGGGAACAGGTGCGCAAATTCGTCGGTACTCTTGAGCGAGGCATAGGCGGTCTCGTAGCTCATTGACTTCTCATTGGCCAGCTGCGTGGCCGCACGGCGCAGATCAGCGTGCGTGGCCGCGATGTTGCTTTCCGGCCGCTTGCCTTTAGTCACCGACCCGGTCTTCATGATCGGGTCGATGGAATCGAGTTCATTGGCCAGCGCTTCGAAATCGGCATCTTCGGCGGCAAACCGACTTTCCCACTTCCCGCGAGTGGCCGGTGTAATTCGTCCGTCGGCCAGTGCCACATCAAGCAGCACATTCTTCAGCCGGGATTCCCGTGCGGCCAGAGCTTCGTTCGCCAGCTCCATCTCAGCACTCAGCTGCTCAATGGTTGCCGTTGCTGACTCGGGCACCGTCTCGTTGGCCAGCTGCAGCTCTGCCGCATTGGCTTCGGCCAGAACTCCGAGGTATGCGGCCAACCCGGCTACCGGATCTTCATTTTCCAGTGCCATATAGGCGGCGTCTTCCGCCTTCCATCGCTCCTGCTGGGAGTCGCGTAGCGCCTTAAGCCCCTCCAGCATCTTCTGGAAGATAGAGACAAGCTCGTCTTCCGTTTTCACATTTTCCTGCACCTTTTCGGGCAGCAGCGCTTTCAAACGCTCAAGCAGCTTATTCATGCTGTCTCCTTGGTTAATGATTTCCTGATCATCGCCGCCGTCTTCGCAGGCCAGCGCTAAATATTCGATCATCGGGGTATGGGTCAGCCCGACGCTGATCATTTTAAACGGCAGTGCTTCGCCTGCGCCGCCTTTTACGGCCAGCCAGTTCGGCGAAAAATAAGCGAAGTGTTCGTTGGTCAGCAGTTGCCGGCCCGGCTCGTTCCATTCGACCGTCAGTTCCAGCTTCCGGTCGGCATCGTTGGCGATCATATCGACGACCCATCCGTAGGCTCGATGATCCTGATACTTGTCACGGAAACTTTTCACATCCGGATGACCTATATATACGGGCAGGCCGCGAAATCCGTCTTTAACCGATGCTGTCATGAATTCATCAACCATCATGGCGGCGGTCTTGGAGTTGATCAGCTGCGTCACTCTGCCGACCTTGTGTGGGTATGAGCCATAAGGGATCACCAGCGGCCGGTCGGCGGCAGTCAGTTCGTTGCTCAGGCCTATAAATCTAAGATGTTCTTTCATGCCGCTCATTCTCCAGAAAATGAATATCGATGTACGGTTGCGGTTTGCTCGGTTCGGATAAAAGATGATGCGATTTCCGCACAGCATCACTGATCTTCCCGATAGAACTTGCGGCGACGTTATAAATGCGCCTGCAAATCACCGGAACCGTGTTGCAAAGCTCGAAACAAATCACCGGCGAGCAATAAGGTGCATTTGCCGATAAACAGCTCAGACGCAAAATACGGGCGTTTTTATAATTAAGCATCACGACCCTCCCTTACCTCACTCATACCGTTGAACAGATTGGCAGACATGGCATCGGAGATAGCATCAGCGGCGGACGGGTCGGTCAGCACATCAGCGGCCAGCGCCGGAAGCTCATCAACCTGGAAACGCTCCAGCGCATCCAGCAGCGCATCGTAGTCATCGTGGTCATCGAGAATCTGCTCGAGCCGCCTGACGACCGGGGACAGATCATCGGCAATCGCAACCGCAAGCGCACTGCGCGTGGCAGCTCGAAGCCCGGCGGCACGGTCATCGACCGCATCCTCATTCGCCAGCGGCGTCGACGGAAGTGCCTGTCGGCGCAGCGTTGAGCGATTGTATCGCCGCTGCAGATCTGACTCGTCCTGCTCATAACCCATCTCATGCAGGCCACGGTCTATTTCAAGATCATGTTTTATATCATCGCGCGCACCGGTCTTAATTTTCACCCAAGCCTTCGGCTCGGTGTCGCCGGTGGCGTAATAGATCGCCCATCGGTCGAGCTGCTCGTTCAACACATCGGTAATATTCTGCGCGTCGTCATCTTCCAGCAGATCGGTCTCATCGGCCTGCAGACTCGCCCCCTGATTATCGGCCGAGATGGTGCTCAGATCAGCACCGCGCCAAACGGTGGCAATCGATCTATCCATTCGCTCAACGAGTGCCGGCTGCGGCAGGTTGGTCATTGTTCCAACGTTTGGAAATTCGACAGAGCCGCTGGCACTGATCACCACGCCGTCGCAATTCCCCAGCGCGGCGGCGGCATCTTCTGCGGCTTTCCAGTTGTCATCGCCGGGATTCCCGGTCGTCTTCACCACCGGTATCGGGATGCCGTATTTTTCCGACACGAGCAGCCAGTCCTGCAGCGGAAGGTGTTTGTACATATAGGCCACCGCGACCGATTCCATCACGCCGCTTCCCGCGTTAACGATCCACTCTCCCGGTTGCAGCTCCTCTCCGGTCAGATCGCCGATACCGTTCAGCAGGCGCAGTTCGCCGGTGGTGTTGGAGAAATACCAGAGCGGCACAAAGACCAGCTCGGCGGTCAACCCGTTCGGCGTCGGTTTCCAGATGATCTCGTGAGCGGCATAGCGTTTGCCCTCCGCGTCCATCATGTTGCGTATAGCCAGGGGCAGCCCCCCGCGAATATTACGGTCATCGCACCGGGTAGCCACCAGCTGGTCGTAAAAGTACTTCAGCACCTCTGCGTGCTGCCTGGCCTTTGGCGAGTCATCATCAGTAATGATCTCGAACCCATGCCGGCTTACCGCCTTCTTCCGCTTCTGTGCGGCAACCAGACAAACATCGTCGGTGCGCTCGATCGCATCCCAAAGCTTTGCCGCTTCTTTAAGCCGGCCGGCGTTGAACTCCTCATGCACCCGGACAATATAACCAGGCTCCACCCGCCGAAGCGGATTAAAGCGGCTCATCCGTTCAATCGCCACGCGCCGGGCATCAACCGAACTCCCGGGCTTCCGTTTAAATCGTTTTGCAAATTTCTTAATCATTATCCGATGGCTCCTGTTCGTTTGCGGGCGCGGCGGCCGAACAGGCCGCCATCTCGGCGCTTATCCCTCCCCGGAACCGTAACCGAAAACGGGCCGGCATTTGTTTCCGCCGCATAGATAGCCAGCGCTTTTGCCCAGAAATGGTCGGCGTGGTCCTCCGAATTGCGACTGGCAGCGATACTTACACGGCCGCCGGGCGACACAATGCGTTCGGGCAGGCGGAGGTCGTCGCGCATGCGCTGGTCATAGACATGCTCAATCAGGCCATCTTCGTAAACACGCAAAAGCAATGTGGCCATGTGCTCCGTGACCTTGATAGTCTCACCCTTGCGGCCGGTCCTCTGCACCTCGGCAGAGATTGGCACCGTGCTTGAAAAGTTGACGCCCTGAATACGGAGGTATCCATATTTCTCCTGGGTGTACTCGGTCACGCCAAGCCCGATGCCGGTCATATCTATCTTTGCACAGCGGAAGCAGGGGTGCTGCACAATAACTTCAAGGCGTGCCTGCTGGGCAGGCAGCCGCATATCAGCGAGGCGCAGCGTTACTCGTTCACGGAAGATCGGCCCGACCTTTTCCATTACGCTGATCACGGAGATATCGCGCTTGCGGCCGACATCATATCCGACATAGATCGGGTTTGTTATTTCCGCCAGTTTATCCAGCGCGGCTCTGCTCCACTCCTGTTCACAGATAACTCCGACGCCCTCACGTTCAGCCTTGCCTATCAACTCGTAGGTGAGCAGGTTCGAATTTTCATCAGCCCACTTCAGTTCATAGTTCTGGTCATAGGCCTTCTTATCGATGGCGGCGGCGCGGGCTTCATCCGGCGTGATCTCTTTTCGCGTTGTCGGGTGATAAATCTTAAGCCCCTGCTTATAAGCATCGGAGCGGCGCACTTTGACCACCTTATATTGCCCGCAGGTAACCATGACGTAGAACATATTCTGCGTGCCGTTCGGAGTTGATGCGATGCGGCAAAGAAAATCCGGGTTAGATGAAAGTATTGGTTCCGCTGCTTCCCAGATCGCTTTGCCATTTTCGTGGAAGGCAAACTCATCCAGCACCAGGTCGCCGGAGAACCCGCGCGCCGTTCGCGGGTTGGCTGCAAGCACCTTGCATCGGCTCACTTTGCCGTCAACCTCGATGCGACTCTCCATATTCATATTTTCGTACTTCAGATCTTCGGAAAGATCTTCCTGCTGAACCACCTCTCCGAGGAGGTCACATATTTCGCGCACTTTCTGGTTGAGCTCTGCCCCGTTGTCTCGGCTGTTCGACAATACTGTGATCAGCCGACCAGGCCGGGTCAACATGCGGTCAACAATCCAGCAGGCCAGGGTGAAGGATTTCCCGATCTGGCGGGACCAGAACCAAATGCAGATGCCACTGGTGCGGTCAAGAAACGGTTCCTCCTGATATGCGCGAAATCTGATTTTTGCGATTCTCGCGACCTTCTCAGGATCCTGCGCGACATCATGCGCCTGCTTTGCAAAAGGAGCCATTACTCGCCATCCTCCGGAATTACGCTGAACAGTTTGCGGCGGGCAGCAGTAATTTTATCATCCGACGACATCGATCGATCTGACTGAATTGATTTAAGCGTTGCGACATTATCCAGAGCAGCTTTGGCTGCATCAAACTGAAAGCGGTCAATCTGCAACTCCAGCTGCTTCTCATCCAGCGCGGCCTTCTGAATGCGCAGCAGCACGTTGGTGAGTTTGGTTAAGCCGTCTTCGTCTTTCGTAAGCACCGCTTCAAACGCCGCCTGCTTGAGGGCGGCCTCCATAGCCTGGTCAATGCGCGGCAGGTTATCGGCTGCAGCGCCGAGAATTGCATCAGCACCGGTTACGGCCTGGAGAATGCGATTCTCGCTCTCCTGCTGCGCCCAATACTGATAGGCTGCATGGAGCGCGCCGGTGCTGACCTTTACGCCGAGATTTTCCGCAATCCACAGCCGCGCCTTGGTGTAACCAAGACGCTTAACGGCATCATAGGCCTGCGCCTGATCTTCGTCGGGCAGGTTAAGCAGCTTGCTGTCTGATCGTGGTTTTCTGCTCATTATTGATCTCAGTAAAATTAAATTGGCCGGGCGGCGGCAACGGAGGAACCGCCGCCCGGCCGGGTGCTGTTATGGAGAAACCGGCGCGGATTCCGCGCCCTCAGTTCTTCGCCTGATGCGCACTTTTGTGCCGTCGGGCGCAGTAATCAGAAACCCACCTTCTTCGGTAAGCTCGTAGATTATTCCGGTCTGCAGAGATCGGTATGTCGCTTCGGTAATCGAGCCGTCAACCATCACGAACCGATTGCCGAAATTGTCCTGCCATTCGACGGAGACGTCGACAGGAAGGTCGATCTTCCCGTTTCCTAAGGTGTCACAGCCGGTGATAAAGAATGCGGCCAAAAAAACCAGCACAGAGACAGCCACAATGTACAGCATCTTCAGCGCTCTCTTAAATGATCTCATAATTACTCCTAGGTTAGTTGTTGAGGTAGGCCTTGCCGGGGCCGGTGATGCGGTAGCGTTTATCGAGCGTGATCTGATCTACCTCGTAGTCGATCATGCCCTTGGACAGCAGGGACTTCAGGGCCGCCTGATATTCGGCATCGCCGACCGGGGCGCGATGCCTGGTTTCGATTTCAGTGCGCAGCACATCGTGTGGCATCATGTAGGGGTCTGATGCGTTGCAGATCTGTAGTATAGAGGTTTTTATATTCATTTGATCTTCTCCACGTGCGCCTTAAGAATTCCGGACAATTCGCGTAGTTCTCCAAACACATCATTGATGCGTGCATGCAGCGCGCCGATCTGTCGTGAGATCTTGTCCTCGTGATCCGACAGTCGTGACTTCGTGGCGTCCAGGTCTTTTTCGATATTGTCCAGCCTGGTGTTTAATGTGCCCAGGTCGGTATCGACCGATGGATTCCGCCGTGTTGCTGCAATCGTCCTTTTCCAGCTCAGCCCGAACAGCCCAAGCTGCAGCAGAATAATGATAACTGCCCAGCCGACGCTGGGATCAATCGTTCCCATTCTTAACCCCTGTTCTCGTGTTCATGGGGCTTATCTAAACAAAATCATGCCGAAAAGATCCGCACACGGTTCGCTTGGTTTGGATAAAAAAAAGACCCTGAAAACAGGGTCTTTGGTCAAACAATATGTGCAAACGATCTATTCAAGACCGGTCTTCTTCCGAAGCCATGACGTCAGCTTCATGCCGTCGGCCGACGCCGACCGGACCAGCTGCGCCTTTTCGCGCGGACGCAGCTTCCAGGTGATGCGTGCGGTCTTTGCCTCTCCCTCCGGCTTCTTCGCGTTTTTATTGCCAATTCTTCCTGACATTGCAAATCTCCTGTTACCCCGCAGAGGCGGGGTTGGTTGCGATTGGTTATCTTGCGATGTCGCCGGTTGAGATGAGCTGATCTCCTGCGACGTCGTAGACCTCGCCGGTGTTATCGATGATCTTGTGGCTTCCCGGTTCCGCCGGGTCGGTGGCACTGCTGCCCTTTCGATGGTTTATAAGCTAAATCTCTCTTTTCGTTTTGGCAACCCTAAACGAAAGAAAAAAGCATTTTATTTTCAAAAAACATCAAAAACCCAATAAAAACGGCCATTTTACGTGGTGGAAAAACGAAACTTCCACCAGGTGGAAATTTCCACCATGGTGGAAGTTCCACCTGGTGGAACATTCTGCGCAGCGCATTAGAGATCGACGTTGGCGTCTTCCGGTCCCCATAAATGTGAGGAGTATGCCGCGAGATACAGCGACATCTTTCCGGTTGCAGCATCGAATACAGCAACAGCGTCATCACTGCGCAACCAGATCTCCTTACCGGAAAACCGATCGGCGAACACCGGCGGTATATCCATCTTCGACCATTGCTGTCCATCAGCATTAGCCGCCAGGATTGCCGGCTTATCATCGTCATATATGCGGCCGGTGCGTTTCTCGTAGACCACCGCAACAGCAAGACCATGTCGGAAAACGCAAATGAGGTCATAATGGCGGGTGCTGTATACAGATCCGCCGTCAAATTCTGACACGGCTTTCCCGTAGCGTTGATCGCACTCGGGTTCTGACTCTCCCAACCTTGCGTGCAGGTTAAGTGCAGCGGCCATACAGGCCGCAAGAACGATTGTTTTTTTCATACCTTTTCCCTCTTTCTTATCTCATAGGCAATAGCTTCAACCGCCGGCCAGTCGCGCAGCGCACGTGCGGCATCAAGCATTGCCTCAAGCGTCTCTACCCTGCATGCCGGTAGGCCGCGCGTGTGATAACCGGTCAGCTCTTCACCAAGAGTGGAATTCCCCTGATAATTCTCGTCGAATTCCTCGATTGAATCCACATTCACTGAGAAGAATTCAGCTATAGCTTTTTGCTTGGCAGGGTCAGCAATTCTCCGTTTACCCTTTTCTGCGGCGCTTATATGCGATACGGAGATTCCTGTGGATTTTGACACATCACCCTGTGTAATTCCTCGGCTTTTCCGCAATGTTTTCAAACTATATGTGGAATTCTTCAATTTTCTACCTGCCGCCTGTGTAAATTCTACTAAATTTCGCTGTGTAAAACCTACACAGGGCAATACACCCGGAGAATTTAATGAGCAAGACAAAAACCGATCTGAAATTAAGCCCGCCTGAATACCGGGGGGAACTAATCAAGCGCGGAATGACGGTATCCGGCTGGGCGCGCAAGCATGGCTACCGCCCGACAACCGTGTTCGAGGCGATTAAAGGAAACCGGCACGGAAAGATCTCAAAACAGATAATTAATAAGATCAATAGGGAGGTGGACGCATGAAGCAGAATCCGCAGCTGGAATTCGTTGATTTGCGACGGGATCGAGCAAGGCCGGCCGGCGGCGGCCAGCTTGTCGACGGCGCATTCGTTTTCGACGCCATTGTTCAGCGCGTCGATCAGGTCGCATACACAATCGGCTGCGACCCCGTACATATCTACCACCTCATTCAGGAGGGGGCTTTCCCTAACGCACGAGACATATCATCAACTAGCGCTAAACGCGCTCATTATCGAATCCCTCGATGCGATGTAATCGCCTACCTCGACAACACGAAGCTTAACTAGGAGAACAGACATGCTCATCATCATCGGAGCAATAACCCTTTATATCGGAATTGCGCTCGGAATTATAACCCTGGTTGCCCGCAGCCGCATGATGCTCATCACGTCGGCCGTGCTTGGCCTCCTGATCGGCCCGGCACTCATCATTATCGGCACCATTTAACTTAACCAAAACGGAGAAAAGAACATGCTAAATGCAATAACACACGGAATTGAGGTTGATATTGACAGTGTACGTCAATACCTCGATCTAGCATCACGCACTCTCAATCGTGCCATGGGCTCGGCCCAGGCCGAACGCTTCCGGGCTACGACGGAAGAGCGCGAAGAACTTGACCGGCTGATTGATCAGTGCAAGGCCGAACAACAGCTGATCTCTCACGCCTGCGACGCTCACCAGGGTATTGACATCTCATTCATCAAGAATGCGAGGGCCTGCTGATGCACTTCCTTGATCTAACATCTGATCAGCAGCTCGAGAGTGTCGACCGTATGAGCAGGTGCGAACTTGTTGAAATATGCAGTATGGATCTTGACCATCCCGTCAGATTCTGCGCCGAAAAGAAGCTCTACGCCGATCTCGATGTCGGTGACGATACCTACCGCTGGAACGTCGGCTACGCCGATACTGTGACCATCAAACGCCGTACATTCGGAAAAGACGGGAAAAGCTACGGCGGTTGGTCTACGGTCGCCAAATTCTCAGCAGAAGAGCGGGATAATGCATACAACACCTGGTCGGATCTCTGCTTCAGGTCGGAGAATCCAATGCTGCCTGGAACAGAGAGTGTCGACATCGACACTGAAGACATGCAGCCGATAGAAACAGGTTCCGACCATTACCGAACGCCGATGGATATTGCTGTTCAGCGTGCGATCGAACTCGTTGATCTATCTAAAAAATTCGCAAAAGTATCCGTCATCTGTGCCGCTCAGGCCGGAGCTGAGTTCGCACGGATAAAAGATCACTGCGAGCGCGGCGAGTGGATGAAGGTCCTGAACGAACTGCCGTTCGGTAAATCAACGGTCTATAAATACATACGCGTTGCAGATGAGATGCAGACTCGTCTTGCTGAGGGTGAGACCGCTATTGACCTGCATCACCTTCCTTCTCCCGAAGAATTGATATCAGGCGATCATGCCGATGTTATCGACCGCATCAATGCGGTTACCGGCGAGCAGAGCCTGCGGCAGCTCTA
Organism: Verrucomicrobia bacterium S94; assembly: GCA_004299845.1. Lineage (NCBI taxonomy): Bacteria > Pseudomonadati > Verrucomicrobiota > Verrucomicrobia bacterium S94. The sequence goes on from CP036201.1 coordinate 2,471,800, forward strand.
TTTCGACTGGGGGATCCTTAAATCCCCGGAGAAGACCGCCGTAAAAAAACCGGCACAGGACAATAATACGCCGGCACAGCTGGCGGAAATCCGCCGGCGAGATGCAAACGAGGCGATAGGTTCTCTTTGCGTTGACCTGCAGAACATCTGCATCAACGAAAAGCGATGTATCGAGCGTGCCGACCTTGACCATATAAGGACGTTGGAGGGAGACCTCATAGACGCGCTGAAGAACGTAAGAACCATCATAACCGCAGGATAATATCATGAATTCGCCCGCAACCCTTTCAACCACCGACATTGACGAAATGGCCCAGCTGCCGCTGGAGGTAAGAGATGAGATCTTTGAACTCATAGCGGTATGCGAGCAGATCGACGCAGCGGCCAGCGTGAGTGCCGGTATTCGGGAGGCGCGGGCGAATGGTTATAAGGAAAGCACCATCAAACGGAAATACTACCGCTGGAAAAAATTCGGTTGGCGCGGTCTGGTAAACAACGCCAAGGTTGGAAAACAGAAGGCCGCCATCGACATCGGCGATGTTTACAAGTCGTATTGCGAACAGAATCAGCGCTCATCACGTGAGGCCTGGCGCCAGATGATGCGCGACTTCCGCAACGGAAAGTTGTTCCCGGAAGTTGGCACCTGGCGGGAGGTCTGGGCCGCTGAACATCCTGACATTGCCACTCCTGAGCGGTGTCCGAATGACTACACTCCGAGGGGTTGGACCTATTCAAACCTGCAGAAGAGCTGCGGACTGTCAAAATATGAGATCTTCGCCAGCCGTATCGGACGCGGACGGGCCAAAGATCTCCTGCCGTCAGTATACTCAACACGCGTAGGTCTTCAGGTCGGAGCCATCTACATGTTCGACGACATGTGGTGGGATATGAAAGTCAACTACCCGGGCAATGCCAGAGCTCAGCGGGTGATCGAGCTGGCGGCGGTTGATGTGGCCAGTGCCTGCCGTTTTGCATGGGGCGCAAAGCCAAGACGGGAGGACCTGGACACGGGAAAAATGAAGAACCTTAACGAGTGCGACATGCGCCAGATGCTTGCACACGTTTTGATAAATGTCGGCTTTCACCCGGATGGGTGCAGATTGATCGTCGAACACGGAACAGCAGCCGCGTCTGATGATCTTGAGGGCCTGATCGGCCGACTGTCTCAGGGCCGTGTGACCTTTGAGCGGTCAGGAATTATATCAGCGCCTGTACATAAGGGCCTCTATTGCGGCCAGCCGCGCGGGAACTACAAACGCAAGGCGGCGCTGGAGTCGCAGCACAGTCTATGTCACACGGTAGCCGCCGCGCTCCAGGGACAGATCGGCAAAGATCGTGACCACGCGCCAGAACATATGTACGGACTGGAGCAGTACAACACCTCTCTGCTTAAGGTGGCAGCAGCGCTGCCGCCTGAACGCGCGAAGCTGCTGATGATGCCGGTGCTTGATTTCAACCGTGCGGTGGCGGTGATGGGAGACCTGTATCGAGAAATGAATCTCCGCACATGGCACAACTTAGAGGGTTGGGAGGAATGCGGATACACAGCAACGGAATTCAGGCTAAGCCCGATGTCCGATGAGTGGCTTCCGATGGAGAGCATCACCGACCTTCCGGCTGATGAGTACCTTATGATTTACAATGCCATTCATTCAATGCCGGAAAAGTTAAGCAGGACAGTAAATCTATCACCACAGCATGTGTTCGACAGCGGCCGTTCGGATTTCGTTCGGCTCCCTAAATCATGCATGCCGCAGATATTAGGGAATAGGCTGGCAGTCATGAAAACAATACGCGAAGACGGCCTGATCACGTATTCGAACCAGGAATTCGGACCGAACGAATTCCGCTATCTGGCACGATCGGTACGTGATGTTAACGGCTTTTCCATCGCGCTCAATCCCGGTCGAAAGGTGGCTGTTCACATCAACCCGTTCAACACCGACGAATGTTTTATATCAGACCCTGATTCCGGTGCTTACATAGGGCTTGCTGAACGGTGGCAGACGGTCGGCAAGTTGGACGTCGAAGCCCTTGAACGGCAGGCCGGAAGACAGGCAAAAATTGAAAGTAAGTTGCGCGCTCCGATGGCGCGGCGCGGCGCGAAGATAATCAAGGAGCGCACGGAGATGCTGCGTAACAATCTTTCCGTGATGCGTGGAGAGCCGATCACAGAAGAGGATAAAAGCGAACTTGTGCGCATCAGGAAAAACAAGGAATCGGCGGACTCTTTCCTGACCGAACCAGATCCCGACATGCTTGCGGAAGAGATGACGATTGACGATTCAGGCGAAGGCTTCTGCGACATATTCGGGAGTGAATTTGACAACTAACACGGAGGAACAGTAAGAAATGAATAACGGACCGAAACAGAAGCCTGACTACATCAGAAAGATGCACAACATCGCGATGCGCGATTACGGCGTATCTGAAGCTGATGCAGAGTTAGTTTTCTGGCTTTACTCTTATGCCTGCGATAAGGGGCTGAACAACACCGAAGTCGCCCGATTAACAGGCATCGATGCATCAAACATCACCCGCATTTATGAGCTTACCTATAACGGAGGAAAGCTTGGTAAAGAGGTATTGGGCAAGATACAGCGAACGAAGGATGATGCAGAGGTTGAGCTTGAGCGCGAACTCTATGGACATGCCGGATTTGTCGAAACACGCCTTTCAAAAGGCATCTTTGAAGCATGTCATGCGTGCAGGGTGTCTCAGGAGATCTCTCAGATCTGGGGGGAGCCTCAGACCGGTAAGAGTGAGGCGCTGAAGCGATACGCACAGCTAAACAACTCCGGCCGCACGCGCTACATTGAGCTGAAGTCCGGCATGTCTCATCGCCACTTCATGCAGTACGTAGCCGAATGCTGCCATGTATCAACGTCAGGCGATGTCAATGTTCTGCGCCATGCGATCAACCGAGTGCTAACGCCGAACACGCTGCTGATTTTCGACGAACTTCATAAGCCGATACTGCATGCGACCAAAGGCACACGTCTTAAGATCATGGACTCGATTCGCGATTTCAACGACGAGATAGGATGCGGAATCATGATCTGCGGGACCAACACCCTGCGCGATGAAATTACCCAAGGCAACATGAAGGACTTCCTCGATCAGCTTAATAGACGTGGAGTCATCAAGGTTCAATGCCCGGACACGCTGCCTTTGCCTGACCTGTGGCGGTTCGCTGCATCATACGGCCTGCCTCAGCCAAAAGCTGGAACTACCGAACATCAGCTATGCCAGCGCATCATCAGAAACAACGGCATCGGCGTGTTCTCAAAGTTCCTTAAAAACGGAATGAAATACGCGAAGAATCAAAAGGAGAGGTACGGCTGGAAGCATTTCATTTCCGCTCACGACATCATCGTTAAACGCAACCGGCCGGGCTGGTGCTGAAAAACATAAAAAGGAGATATAAATTATGATCAAACAATGGGCAGAATGGAAAGTAGGACAGGCTGGAGCCCGAAAGGCGATGGCGAGAATAAAGCTGTCAACAAAGGGAACGCTTACATGCTCTAAGTGCCAGGCTCCGGCTCAGCATGTACTCTTCGAAGGAGGAAGGTGCGCGAAGTGCTTCCGGCCAAAACGGATTTCCGAGTCACAGCTTCCGCTTAACACAACGGCCGCGCCGTCTGAAGTGGTGGTCCATCCGGAAACAGAAGCGCTGAAAACACGGTTCTCAATACTGATGAACACGCTTGATGTTGATTCAGTCAGCACGATCGCAGGCATCCTTCAGCTTCCTGTTGCGTCAACGTATAAATGGTATAATGACGAACTGCATTCGCTAGGTCAGCATCGAATGAATGCGCGTATCACGAACGCTATCGACCGGTTTGAACGGGGAGCGGTTGCATAATGGCCACCAAAGCCGATCAGCGCCGTAAGGTCGACAGTTCCCTCGCGATCATGCACGCCGTGCGTGATCGAGAGGGCGTGCATCGGCCTTTTTCAATAGCCGAGATTGCCGACGTCTGCGACTGCAGCATCCAGTTGATCAGAGAGATCGAGCAGCGTGCGCTGCGAAAACTTCGCCACCCAGCACGGGCTGAGATCCTCAAGGAGATGATTTAATGACTTACCGCACGGTAACCGCCGAAAACAACACCTTCCATGTGATATGGAAAGGTAATCTTACCGCCCCGGTCTGCGCCTGCAACGACATTCGCGATGCCCACCGCATCACCGCAGCGCTGAACCTGTTGCAGCGACTGCTCGACTCAGGGCTGACCCCGAACGACATCACAGACATGATAAAGGAGATCAAATGAAATACATCGCACGAAGCATCGTCACCGCCGTATGCATTGCCGGAAGCATTGCGGCGGCAGAACTGGAAAACCCGAAGACCGGAGCGGTCCTGCTGACGCTCGGGGTCATTGCCGCACTGGTGGCGCTGTCCGGAGGAAAGGAAGCATGAAGCGCATCGACGACCAACGTATTGCCACCGCAGAAGAGGCTGACCAGGTGATGGCTCAGATCAATACCCGCGAGGCTAGAAAAGCCAAGATCACTGCCGTGGCGGAATCAAAAATCGCCACCATAAAATCACAGCTGGTGAAGGATCTGGCCCGCTACGACGAAGACCTGCAGCCGCTCTACGAACGGATGAAGACATTTATCAATGCCAACCCCGGATTGTTCCAACGTCCGAAAAAACGGAAGACCCCGGCCGGCGAGTATGGACTGCAGGCGGCCACCGAGCTGATCATATCAAACGAAGAGGATCTGATCGCATGGCTGAAAAAAGAGGAACTCACTGACTGCATCAAGGTGACGGAAGCGCCGATCAAAAAAGAAGTCACCAAGCTGCTGAAAAATAAACAGCAGGTGCCCGGCTGCACCCTTAAAACGGGCGACACCGCCGTCATTAAGCCGGACCCGGACACCATTCGTTACGCGAAGGAGATCGACTGATGCACACGCTTAAAAGCAGAATAAAGAACCTCTTCACCGTGGCCGACCTGAAAAAAGCTATCGCTGAAATCGACCCGAAGTACGACCACGCACCAATTCAATGCAACCTGGAGAACACCGTCTGCATCGAGCACTGGGTGCCTGATGAGGATACGGAGTTCCCTGAATATTTCGAAATCGACGGACAGTAATTGTGCGGGCGGCAATCGTGCCGCCCAAGCCACGGAGGATAACAATGCCGATAAGCAGAGGACAACAGGGAAAATACCGAACACTGGTCGACGCGGCCTACATGGCCGAGGCCCAGCGGCTGCGCGGAGAAATACCGAGAAAAGACGAATGGCGCAGACAACTCAACGTCAGGACCACCGGAAAGTATTCCACCAAACAAATGAACAGCACAACGGACTTCGATGCGGTGATGCTTGAGCTCGCCATCATCGCCGACGACTATTACTGGATAAACCGCCTCAGCACCGCCGCTGAACGGCGCCTACGACACATCATCGAATGGTTTATCTATGACCTCGAATACCTCACCAAGCAGACGATCACCTGGAAATATATACAGGGAATATGCAAACAGGCCGGCTATGCGGACTCCCTTATGGATTGCCCCGCTGAACACCTTGCAAAGGTAATGCAGATGACCGACACGCACGTAAGGCGCCTCGCAAATAAAGTCGATATAGCACGGTCAGACCTGCCCAGTGCCTATATGCGAAAAGGCCTGTCCGACGCCGAAGCCATCGCCCGTTTCCGCCACGACCACCATCACCACATCAACCACAGGAGCGCAGCGTGAGAAATATCTCATTCCTTATGACCACTGATCAGATCTTGGACAGATCGAAGTCAGTTACCCGCCGCCTCGGGTGGAAATTCCTGGAGCCCGGCGACACCCTTCAGGGCGTTGTTAAATGTCAGGGACTCAAGAAGGGGGAGAAAATTCAAACCCTGCGCAAAGTGCGCGTTGTCTCCGTGCGACGAGAACGGCTATCCGCCATGCTGCACGAACCATACGGCACAAATGAAGCCGCGCGGGAAGTATTCCCTGGAATGAGAGGCCGCGAATTCGTTTCAATGTTCGCAAAAAACATGCGGTGTTTTGTTAACAGAACCAAAGGCGCGGGCGTTTTTGCGATAGCCTCTAGCCGCTGGTTCGATTTTTATTAGGAGATAATATCATGCCATCAAGCGTATCCAGTAACATCGAAATCCCGCTCTTTGCATATCGCCGGAAGTCCGACGGAGCTATTTGGTGTTGCGATGATGATAACAAAGAATCATGGGCAATTCCTGCGACGTATAGCGACGATAAACTTTTCCCGAAGGATGGATGCGAGATCATTGTAATTCAATCGAACGACCAAGATGAGACGCGGGGAACAGAAACATGATTGAGGATGAAAGTGGAATGCAGTTCGTTGAATGCACCAGAAAGCGTTGCCCGGCCTTTGATGGAAGCAGACTTTGTACGGCGTTAGAATGTACTCAACGCATTCCGCCGAACTCCGAACAACTGGCGACGGCCCCCGTCGAACCTCAATCGGCTGGTTGGGATGAGTCGCTCGAACGCGAGCTGAGAGATCGGTTTCGGCATTTTTTTATGCGAGTTGATGGAACATATGTTTTCCCTAATTCGATGGAGGGCGACTTGCTTAAGATGACTCACAAACTGCTTCAAGGGAAGAATCCCAACAGAGTGTTAGACATAAATATAATTTAATATCATATTCACAACGTTGCGATTGCTCCGTCTACGCTGTCAGCATTTGTCAGCGTTTTTTTTTGCCGACACATCGTTTGCAAGCTATTCGCACGTCCTGTGCAAATGTATTGCGCATTGGTTCAAACCTATTCGAATATATGCAGATTGATGACAATTTGGCTCAATCCGTAATAACGCATATTATCCATTCATGATCCACATTATACCCCCTGTTTTCAGTGTCTTTCGGGATGTTTCATCATTTTTCATGCTGGCTCAATCCTTCTTCCTCATCTGCTCACCGCTTAAAAACCCGTATTTTAATTGCATGCCGCTTTTATATTGCAATATCCGGATAAACGGATATACACCCTTTCAATCTTTGAAATTCGAGGTCTTCTGTTATGAAAGAAACTGCATACACATCCGACGCCGGCAACCGCTTTGCTCAACTGCTGAAAAAACAGCACCTGATGCTCGATGGCGCCATGGGCACCATGATTCAGCAGCATAAACTCGAAGAGGCGGACTTTCGCGGTGAACGCTTCGCCGACCACCCCTCCGATCTGAAGGGCAACAACGATCTGCTGGTGATTACCAAGCCGCAGATCATTGAAGATATTCATGTAAAGTTTATCGAAGCCGGCGCTGACATCATTGAAACCAACACCTTCAGTTCCACCACCATTTCCCAGGCCGATTACGGCCTCGAACCGCTCGTCCGCGAACTGAATATTGCGGCCGCCCAGGTGGCGCGCAAAGCCGTGAACCGGGTGCTTGAAAAAAATCCGGAACGCTCCCTGTTTGTTGCCGGCTCCATCGGTCCGACCAACCGGACGGCATCCATTTCACCGGACGTGAACGACCCGGGCTATCGCGCCGTCACTTTTGATGACCTCGTCACCGCCTATGCTGAACAGACCGAAGCCCTGATTGAAGGCGGTGTGGACATCCTGCTGGTTGAAACCATTTTCGATACCCTTAACGCCAAGGCCGCCCTCTTCGCCATTGAGGAGGTTTTTGAAAAAACCGGAACCCGGCTTCCCGTGATGATTTCCGTGACCATTACCGACAAATCCGGCCGGACGCTTTCCGGTCAGACGCCGGAGGCATTCTGGTATTCCATCGAACATGCCAATCCGATTTCGGTGGGTCTTAACTGCGCGCTGGGCGCCGCAGATATGCGCCCCTATCTCGAAGAGCTTTCCAATGCGGCCCACTGCTTTATCAGCATTTATGCAAACGCCGGCCTGCCCAATGCGTTCGGCGGCTATGACGATACCCCTGAAGATATGGCCCGAGTCTACGACGACTTTGCAAAGCACGGCCTCGCCAATATCTGGGGCGGATGCTGCGGTACGACCCCCGACCATATTCGGGAGCTGGCCGCTGCGGTAAAAAAATATCCGCCGCGTGTTCCTCCCGCACGATCCACCACACCGCGGTTCAGCGGACTTGAACCCCTGCGGATCACCCCCGAAATGAATCTGGTGATGGTGGGCGAACGGTCCAACATTACCGGTTCACCGAAATTTGCCCGACTGATCCGTGAAGGAAATCTCGACGAAGCCCTTCAGATTGCCCGTCATCAGGTGGAAAACGGGGCCAACCTCATTGATATCAATATGGATGAAGGTCTCATTGATTCCAAAGATATGATGGTCAGATTTCTGAATCTGGTCGCTTCCGAACCCGACATCTGCCGCGTTCCGATCATGATCGATTCATCCAAATGGGAGGTCATTGAAGCCGGTCTTAAATGCATTCAGGGCAAAGGAATCGTCAACTCGATCAGCCTTAAAGAAGGCGAAGATCAGTTCCGCGAACACGCACGCAAAATCCAGCGCTACGGTGCCGGCATGGTGGTTATGGCTTTTGACGAAAAGGGGCAGGCCGACACCACCGAGCGGCGTATCGCAATCTGTACACGGGCCTACCGCATTCTCGTGGATGAAATCGGAATCGATCCGACCGATATTATTTTCGACCCCAACGTTTTTCCGGTCGGCACCGGCATGGAAGAGCACCGCATCAATGCCGTCTCCTTCTTTGAAGCCACCAAAGTCATACGCGAAACCCTGCCCGGCGTTTCCGTAAGCGGCGGCATCAGCAATGTCTCATTCTCCTTCCGCGGCAACAACCGGGTACGCGAAGCCATCCACGCCGCCTTCCTCTATCACGGCATGGAGGCCGGCCTGAATATGGGCATCGTTAATCCAGGGATGCTCGAAGTGTATGATGAAGTACCTAAAGAACTGATGACACTCGTAGAAGACGTAGTGCTGAACCGCAGCGAAGAGGCCACAGAAAAACTGATTGACTATGCCGAACAGATCAAAGCCGAAGGCAACGGCGCAAAAAAAGAGGTTGAAACCCAGGCCTGGCGTGAGGAAAGCGTGGAAAAACGGCTTAAACATGCTCTAGTGAAAGGCATCGTCGAATATGTTGAAGACGACGTCGAGGAGGCCCGGCAGAAATACGACCGCCCGCTGCATGTGATTGAAGGACCGCTGATGGCTGGAATGGATGTGGTCGGCGACCTGTTCGGTTCCGGTAAAATGTTCCTCCCGCAGGTTGTGAAAAGCGCGCGCGTCATGAAAAAGGCCGTCGCCTATCTCCTCCCCTACATGGAGGAGGAAAAAGAAGACGGCGAAGTCACCACCGCCGGAAAAGTCCTGCTCGCCACGGTGAAAGGCGATGTACACGACATCGGCAAAAATATCGTCGGCGTCGTTCTGGCCTGCAACAACTTCGAGGTCAAAGATATCGGCGTCATGGTGCCATGCGAAACCATCCTGAAAGAAGCCCGCGAATGGGGAGCCGATATCATCGGCCTCTCCGGCCTGATCACGCCGTCGCTCGATGAAATGGTGCACGTGGCCAAAGAGATGGAACGCGAAGGCCTGAAAACGCCCCTGCTGATCGGCGGCGCCACCACCAGCAAAAAACATACGGCGGTGAAAATCGCCCCCGAATTCAGCGGACTCTCCATGCATGTGCTCGATGCATCCCGTGCGGTTACGGTCGTGCAGTCCATCCTGAGTAATGATGAAAAATTCCGGAAGGCCGTGAAGTTTGAATACAACGCCATCAAAGAACAGCACGAAGCCTCGCAGGAGGTTCGCGAATTCCAGACGCTTGAAAATGCGCGGGCACGTGCCCTGCCCTTCGACTGGGAAAACTATACACCGCCCACGCCGGAATTCATCGGTATTCGCGAGGTGAATGTAACCCTGAAAGAGCTGGCCGAATGGATCGACTGGACACCGTTTTTCTGGACCTGGGAACTGGAAGGCAAATATCCGACCATCCTGGAAAAACCCGGCGAACCCGGTGCCCGCGCCCGCGAGGTTTTTGACGATGCCCAGGCTATGCTCAAACAGATTATTGAAGAGGACTGGTTTACCCCGAAGGGTGTTCACGCCTTTTTCCCGGCGGCGCGTGTCGGCGACAGCATCGAAGTTTATGCCGATGAATCGCGTACCGAAAAAATAAATACCCTTCATTTTCTGCGACAGCAGATGATTAAAAAAGACAAAACACCGAATCGCAGCCTGTGCGATTTCATCGCTCCGAAAGACTCCGGCTGTACCGACTATATCGGCGCCTTCTCTGTCACGGCAGGCCCCGAAGCCGTCGTTAAAGCCAATGCATTCAAAGCCGATCACGACGATTACAACGCCATCATGGTGCAGGCGCTCGGCGACCGGCTTGCCGAAGCCTTCGCGGAGTACCTGCACAAACAGACGCGCGATGCCTGGGGCTATGGGAAAACGGAAACCTGTACTATTGAGCAGATGATCAAAGAAAAATATCAGGGAATCCGCCCGGCGGCCGGCTATCCGGCCTGTCCTGATCACACCGAGAAAAAGACCATTTTCCAGCTCCTGGAAACGACAAAGAGAACCGGCATTGAATTGACCGAATCCATGGCCATGACCCCGCCGAGCTCTGTTTCCGGACTCTATTTCTCGCATCCGGAGTCCCGCTATTTCCCGCTCGGCCGCATCAATAGAGATCAGGTCGCCGACTATGCCGAACGCAAAGGCTGGGATATGGAAACCGCCGAAAAATGGCTCGCACCTAACTTAGGATACAACAAATGAAATCAATCCTCGAACGCATGAAAGACCATCCCCTCATTTTTGACGGGGCAATGGGTACAATGATCTATTCGAAGGGGGTGTTCATTAACACCTGTTATGAACACCTGTGTGTGACCAACCCGAAACTGATTCGCGGAATTCATCAGGAATATGCCGATGCCGGGGCGGATGTGATTGAAACCAACTCCTTCGGGGCCAATCGCAAAAAACTGGAAGCCCACGGCCTGGCCGCCGAGCTCGAAGCCATCAACCGCGCAGCTGTGAAACTGGCGCGGGAAGTGGCCGGAGACGAAGCACTGATTGCCGGCTCTGTAGGTCCTGTCCTGAAAGCCGGTCAGGTTTATCTCGAAAACCGGGCAGCAGAACTCGAAGAAATTTTTCACGAACAGATTTCCGTTCTGGCCGACGAAGGCGTCGATTTCTTTATTTTCGAAACCTTTTCTCATGTACAGGAAGCGCAGCTTGCCGCAAAAGTGGCCCGGAAATTCGATGTGCCGGTTTTTGTTTCCATGACCGTTGGCAAGGAGGGCGAAACCGTAAAAGGCCGACCGGTTGAACAGATTATCCAAATTCTGGAAAACGACACCAATGTCGATGGCATCGGGCTGAACTGCGGCGTCGGCCCGGCGGCAGCCTACAGCAATGCCGAACGCGCCCTGCCCCACACCACCAAACCCTTTATCATCATGGCCAATGCCGGTCTGCCGCAGGAGGTCGATGGCCGGATGATCTACATGGCCTCGCCGGAATATTTTACGGAGTATGCAAAACGCATGATTGAGCTCGGTGTTCGCGGCGTCGGCGGATGCTGCGGTACGACCCCGGCCGACATCGCCACTATGGCCAAAAGCGTCAAATCGATGACCGGCGTTAAAAAGCACGTCACAATTTCCAGTCATACCGAGCAGACTGCTCCGGAAGTGGATATCATTCCCCTGGCGGAAAAATGCAGTTTCGCGGCCAAGCTGGCCCGGGGCGAAAAAGTGACCAGCGTGGAAATTACGCCGCCGCGCTCCATTGACCTGCAGCCAATGCTCGAAAAATGCCGGAAATGCAAGGACGCCGGCATTGATGCCATCAATATTCCCGACGGCCCGCGTGCTTCGGCGCGTATTTCCCCGATGGTTGCCGCTTTGGCCGTTGAACGCGAAGTCGGAATCGAAACCGTGCTGCACTACTGCTGCCGCGACCGGAACCTGATCGGTATGCAGTCCGACCTGCTCGGCGGATATGCCGGCGGCCTGCGCAACTATCTCATCATTACCGGCGACCCGCCGAAACTCGGCGATTATCCGGATTCCACCGCTGTGTTCGACGTCGATGCGGTCGGCCTGACTCAGGTGGTGAACAATCTGAATCATGGTATCGACGTCGGCGGAAATATCATTGATCCGCCAACCGGCATCCTGATCGGAGTCGGGGCCAATCCCTGTGCCGTGGAACCGGAGCGCGAACTCCAGCACTTCCTCAACAAGATCAACGCCGGCGCAGAATATGCCATTACCCAGCCGATTTTCGATCCCGAGGCCCTGCTGCGTTTTCTGGATCACGCCGATGCCAGAGGCGGAAACATTCCGGTCGTCGCCGGCGTCTGGCCGCTCGTCTCTCTGCGCAATGCCGAGTTTCTGGCCAAAGAGGTTCCCGGGGTTGAAATTCCGGATGCCATCCTCGAACGCATGAGCCATGCGAAAACAAAAGAGGACGGTCGCGCTCTGGGCATTGAAATCGCCCGCGAAATCTGCGAGACCATTTCCGACCGCGTTGCCGGCTATCAGGTCAGCGCCCCGTTCGGTATCGTTGATCTGGCCCTTCAGGTTCTTAAATAAAAGTATGCCGAGGCTGGAAATTCAGCGGCCCCGCGAATATAGTACCTTTTCAGTGAGGTATTAAATTTATGGCACAGGATTTGGAAAAACTTTTTGAGTATTACCGCGAAGGCGATAACCAGTTTAGAATCGCCGGCGGTGTGGAGGGTTGCTATAAACTCGCCAACGATTTTTATGATATCATGGAAACGCTTCCGGAAGCCCGGAAGATTCTGTTCATGCACCCAAGCGACCTGACGGAATCGCGCGATAAACTCGCCTGTTTTCTTTCCGGTTATATGAACGGTCCGGAACTGTACGAGGAAAAATACGGCCCGCTCGCGCTCGGCGCAGCGCACGCGCATCTGCCCATTTCAGGCAAAGAAAAAGATATGTGGCTGCTCTGCATGGAAAAGGCCCTCGAGAAACAGGACTGGCCGGAAGAATTCAAAGCCTTCATGCTGATGCGGCTCAGAACCCCTGCATCGCGAATCCAGAACCGGCCCTAGTTTTCCAATGTCTGGAAAATAATATTGGAGAGATCAGCGACATTGATAGGCTTGGTGATATACCCGTCCATGCCGGATTCCAGACAGCGTTCACGGTCGCCGCTGAGTGCGTGGGCGGTCATGGCAATAATGGGCATTCTCGTCAGGCCGGTTTCTTTTTCCAGCCCGCGGATAACCTGCGTGGTTTCAAGCCCGTCCATTTTCGGCATCTGAACATCCATCAGGATCATGTCGTATGCCTGATTTTTAACCCGTTCAATGGCTTCTTCACCGTCGCTGACCGCCTCCGCATGAACCCCCATTTTTATCAGCGTACGTACCGCCACGGTCTGATTGACGCGATTATCTTCAACCACCAGAATCCGCAGTTCATTCTCCAGTTCGCGAATACGGCGGCGGGTGGCAACCATGATGTCCCTGGCCTCTGAAGGATCATCTTTTCCGCTGCGGCCTGACGATTTTTCAAAATCAAACATCGCCTGCCCATGGACTTTCTGCAGATCCACAGGGATCTCAAACCAGAAGAGCGAACCCGCTCCGGGAGTACTGGTCACCCCGATTTCACCACCCATAATTTCAACCAGCTGCTTACAGATCGTCAACCCCAGACCGGTTCCCCCGTATTTCCGTGATGTGGAGGTATCCTGCTGCTGAAAGGCCTCGAAAACATACGGCAGTTTATCCTCTGCAATACCGATTCCCGTATCCTTCACCTCAAACCGAAGGTGGATATGCTCCGAACGCTTATCGGCCACCCGGACAGACAGCGAGACTTCGCCCTCATCGGTAAACTTAATGGCATTGCCGAGCAGATTGGTAAGAATCTGCCGCAACCGGGCCACATCACCACAGAGCTTTTCCGGCGCACCCGGATCAACCCGGACATGCAGGCCGATGTCCTTTTTCGCAGCCTGCACGGTCAACATAGCCTTAAGGTCATCCAGCACTTCCATCAGATTAAAGTCGCGGATCTCCATCGCCATATGACCGGCTTCAATTTTTGAAAAATCGAGAATATCATTCACAATGCAAAGCAGGGCTTTACCGCTACGCTGAACAGTTGAGGCCAGTTCCTGCTGCTCTTCATTCAGATTGGAGTCCAACAGCAGATTGGTTACGCCGATAATACCGTTCATCGGCGTCCGGATCTCATGACTCATATTGGCCAGAAACTGACTTTTGGCCACACTGGCCGCCTGGGCCTCAATGGCCAGTTTGTTGGCCCGGGCAATGGACTCCTGTAACTGCGCGTTGGCTTCCTGCAGTTTTTCGCGCGCCTCCTGCGTATCCTCGTTCATGCTGACCAGAATCGCAATATCCGCATCCCGCTTACTGACATCCCGGGCATCTTTCAGCAAACGTCGAAGAGAACGGTTCTGAACCACCAGAATGATGATTACCGTCACTGCAGTTACTAGCGCAAGAATTAAGAACGTCAGGTCCATTTCCTCCAATCGCGGAAGTGCTGTATGCCCTCCACTGCCGGTGACTATTTCAGAAACCGGTCTATGGTTCGATCTATTCGCGCAATGACCCGCTCACGCCCGAGCACGGCGAGCATCGGAAAAAGATCCGGTCCGGACTGCATACCCGACACCGCCAGACGCGTCGGCGCCATCACAGCCCCGAAACCCAGTCCCGATTCTTCGACAAAATCATGCAGTGCTTTATCAGCGGAGGCCTCATCAAAAACCTCCAGCGACTGAAAGATCGCCTTCACCCGGCTGAGCGTATCCGCCACGCCCTCTTTCTGCAGTTTTTTACGCACGCCCTTTTCATCGTACTCAAAATCTTCGGTGAAAAAGTATCCGGTCATGGGAACAATTTCCTTTGCATTTTTAACACGGTCGCGGATGAGTGCGATGACTGATTTTCCGTATTTGTTATCAGCATCCACTCCGGCCTCGCTCAGTTCCGAAAGAGCCATGGTTTCAAATTCGGTGGCGGGAAGTTTCTGGAGGTATTCCCCGTTCATCCAGGTCAGTTTTTTCATATCAAACTGTGCCGGAGACGACTGGCAGCGCTCCAGCGTGAATGCTTCAACCATTTCGTCGCGGGTCATCACTTCCCGGTCATCGCCCGGAGACCAGCCAAGCAGAGCCAGATAGTTGAACAGGGCATCGGCGCAGAATCCTTTTTCCCGGAAATCACCGACAAAGGCATCGCCATCGCGCTTCGAATAGGGCTTTCCCTGCCGGTTTACAATCATAGGCAGATGCGCAAACTGCGGCACTTCTGCACCAAGTGCTTCATAGAGTGCGATATGACGGAAGGTATTTTCAACATGGTCGTCGCCGCGGATGACATGCGTAATGCCCTGCTCTATATCGTCGAGCACGTTGGCTAGATGGAACACCGGCGTACCGTTGGAACGGACAATGACAAAGTCCTGCATATTTTCGGCCTTTTTCGTCATTGCCCCCTTAATGCCGTCCACAAAGCTGACATCTTTACCCGGCATTCTGAACACCACACACTCGCCCTGTCCGGTACCACCTTTATCCTCTTTGTATGCCAGCCCTTTTTCCAGCAGCATTTCAGCGGCCGCAAGATGCGCCTCCTGACGGGTGGTCTGATAGAGATGTTCACCGTCAATATCAAAACCGAGCCACTCCATGGCATCGAGCATAGCCTGAATAGCCTCCGGCGTGGACCGTTCAATATCCGTGTCCTCCACCCGAAGGACAAACTCGCCGCCGGTATGACGTGCAAACAGCCAGTTATAAATGGCTACCCGGATATTTCCGATATGAACTTTCCCGGTTGGACTCGGGGCAAAACGTGTACGCACTTTCATTACATCACTCCAGCTGTATCACCGGAAAACTAAACCTTATCCGGTTTATCCTGTTATCCGGCCAAAAAATTATTCACATTACTTTTTTCGAATTTTGAACTGCGGAGACTACCCATGAGAGAACATGATGTAAAAGAAATCCTGATTGATAAAACAGCAATTGCCAGGCGCGTAGATGCCCTGGTGGATGAAATTGTAGAGGCTGAGCAGCCCGATCGCCTTGTCGTGATCGGCATTTTAAAAGGCAGTTTTATGTTTTTTGCCGATCTGATGCGCAGTTTCTACCGCCATAATGCCCATCCCCATATCGATTTCATGACCCTCTCCAGCTACGGCGCCGGAACTGTCTCCTCCGGTTCCGTTGAAATCATTCACGACATCCGCGAAAATCTCACCGATGCCGACGTCCTGCTCGTCGATGACATTCTTGATTCCGGCCGCACCCTCGCCTTCACCAAAAAACTGATGCTCGAGCGCGGCGCCAAAACGGTGCACTCCTGCGTGCTGCTGGACAAAAAAACCAACCGCGCCGTCGAATTTGAGGCGGACTATGCCGGATTTCAGATCGATGACCTCTTCGTCGTCGGCTACGGACTCGACTACGACAATAAATACCGCGAGCTCCCCCACATCGCCCGCGTGAACTTCCACTGACAGAAAAACCGTTCCATCCAGATTGATTACAGCCGGGATCTCTCAGATCCCGGCTTTTTTTCGCTTTTTACATGCACTGAATTCCACGGTCTGTTAAGCTGATGCCGCTTGGCACAGCTTACACTTTCGGCTGCCGGGCAGAAAACCCGAGCCCTCGTCACAGGCCCTCATTTAAAAAGTTCCAGGGTTTGGAAACCCGCCGCTGTTTTACTACTATGCCCCTCATACTGATCGGGAGTTTTTATATGAAAGCCATCTTGCTGTCTCTGGCCGTCGCGTCGCTTCTTTCCGGATGCACCACCGCAAAAACCGAACGCATTTATATCGGAACCGGAAAAGGCGGCGGAATTTATTTCACCGACCTCGATACCGGAACCGGCCGCCTGTCACCTCCGGTCAAAGCTTCCGATACCCGGGGCGCCGGTTTTATAACCGTTTCCCCCGACAACCGCTTTCTCTACGCCACCGGCGTCGCCTCCTTTAAAATCAATGAAAACGGAACACTTACTCAGCTCAGCGAACAGCAGAGCGGTGAAAAAGGCTCCTGTTATGTCAGCACCGACCATACCGGACAAATGCTGATGACCGCCTACTACAGCTCGGGAAGCGTCGCCTCCTTTAAAATTTCCGATGGAACCCTTTCCGAAGCCATTTCCATTCACCGCCACACCGGATCCGGCCAACATCCCAACCGCCAGAAAAAACCCTTCGGCCACTCTGTCGTTCCGAACCCCGAAAATACCCATGCCTATGTTGCCGATCTCGGCATCGATAAAATCATGATCTATAGCATGAATCCCGAAGAAGGCACACTCTCTCCTGCCGGTGAAGCCGTCGTCCCCGGCGGCGCCATGGGACCGCGGCATATGAAATTCTCACCGGATGGCAAAAGACTGTATGTTCTTAACGAACTCGACCTCAGCGTCTCCACGTTCCGGACTCTGGCCAACGGCCGCCTCAACTTCCTCAGCACCACCCCCATGCTGCCCGAAAACGCAGACAAAACCGACCTCACCGCAGCCGAGATCCGAATTCATCCCAACGGAAAGTTTATCTTTACCTCCCTCCGCGATGGCTCCGACCGCCGCCGCGATTCCATCATCACCTACCGCATCATCTCCGATGGACTTCAGCGGATACAAACCACACCTGCGCAAGTGTGGGTCCCGCGCAACTTCAACATCGATTCCTCCGGCAAATGCCTCATCGTCGGCGGCCAGCTCTCCAAAGATATTGTCACCTTCAGAATCGATCCGAAAACCGCCGCCCTTACGTTTACCGACTCACGGATTCCGCTGGAAAGCGAGCCCATCTGCTTCGAATTCACCCATTAAGCCACTTACAAATCCACACTTCCCCTGATCTTCGACCTACATCTAAAGGGCTCTATCGCGCCAGCAAAGATTTTCCATTCCGGCTTCTGCCGACTTTCAAAGGGCTTTATAGTTTCTCTTTATGAATATTGTGTACAATGCTTCTGCCGGAACCGGGAAAACCTATCAGGTGACCGGTCTCTACGAAAAACTGGTGCTTGAGGAAAATATTGACCCGCGCAAAATTCTCCTGATGACGTTTACGGAGAATGCCGCGGCCGAACTGCGGATGCGCGTGGCGCACCGGTTTCAGAAAGCCCGGCGCACCGCCGAACAGCATGACGATTTTGAAACCGCCGAACGGGCCATCACCGCACTCAATCATCTGCCTTCAGCGCCTATCGGAACGATTCACTCCTTCTGCACCAAACTGCTGCGCGAACATGCGCTCGATGCAGGACTCTCACCGGCGTTTAGCGTACTGCAGGGCGATGAACACAAGGAACTGCTGGACCGTATCTGCCGGGAAGAACTGCTTCAGAAACTCGAAACAGACCCGGATTTCCGTGATCTCTGCTCAGGCATGCACATCATCGGAACCGGCGGATTCGGCTCCAGCATTACCGAAAGTATTCCGAAGCTTTTCGAGGCCGCCGATTCCGCCGGCATCACCCTCGACCACGCCGTCAACCTGCTCCCCTCCCCGCAGTCTCTCCCCTCGTTGGCCGATTTTTCATCGATTCTGGAACGGATGAAAGAGCTGCCGAAACTCACCGCCAAAGCACAACCGGTTTTCCAGGCCCTGGAAACGCTGATTCCGACCGTTGGCAGTCCGGAAGAACTGATTGAAAAACTGAGCGCACTCCATCTGGGAAAATTCGGGGCGGGCAAAGGGCAGAAACCGATATCGGATGATTTTTTTGCGTTGCTCGAAAACGGCACCAACACCCTCGGCTATACCCAACGTTTTCCGGCAGCCAAAGCATATGCAGAATATGCCCAGATCGTTTACCGGAAGTTCAAACAGGCGAAACACGAAACGGATGCCGTCGATTTCGCCGACCAGCTGCATATGGCAGCAACGCTGTTGAAATCCGGAAAAGCAAAGCCCGAATTCCGCTATGTAATCGTCGACGAAGTGCAGGACACCTCCCGGATTCAGTGCGAACTGATTCAGTCCCTTTGGAACGAAGAAACCTATCTGGTGATCTGCGGAGATAAAAAGCAAAGCATCTACACTTGGCGGGGGCCGATCCGCAGGTGATGCCCGACCTTGAAAAGGCCATCCTTTCGCGGGAAAACTGCAGACGTGAAAACCTGCAGATCAGCTACCGATCCAAAGCACCGATTATCGACTGTGTAAATGCTCTTTTCAGTACAGTCTATGCTTCCGAGGACTATGCGGAGGGTGATCAGCTGAAAACCAACGAGGCCTTTAATACCGACGGTGAAAAATCCTGCGTTGAATTCCTGCTTTATGACGGAGACGATGAAATGTCCCGCCCCGAAAAAACGGCACAGGAAATGGAAGCTGTCGCCAACCGGATCCGGCTGCTGGTCAGCGGCTCCGCCGATTGGAAACCGAATTTCCGATATTCCGACGGATTCCAGCCGTCGGAATACAACAACACCTACCGCTATTCCGATATCCTGATTCTGCTTCGCCGTACCACCAATCAGTCGGCACTTGAGCATGCCCTGCAGCATGCCGGCATTCCCTACACGCTCGGCGGAAAAGGGCGAGGTCTGTTCAGCCGGCAGGAAACCAAAGACGTTTCTCTCTTTCTCACCGCCATAACCAATCCCGACGACGCGCTTTCGCTCATCGGCTTTCTCCGCTCTCCCTGGATCGGACTTTCCGACGAACAGATTGCCCGGCTGGCCTGCAGCAAAACCGGATTTTCAATCGATGAACTTAAAGCTTCGTACGATGAGGAAACGGATGTCATCGACCGCTATGCCGCATTGACCGGAACCCACCTCGCCTCAGAACTCGTACGTATGCTGATTGCGGAAACCGGCTACGATGCTCTGCTGGCGGGACTGCCGCGGGGCGAACAGCGACTTGCCAACCTGCGGAAAGTGCTCGACTGGCTTCGCGAAACGGAACGCGGAGCACAAACCACCACGGCCATGGTTGCCCGAAAGCTGGCCGAAATGATTGCCGAACCGCCGCAGGTTCCTGAAGCCGCTCTGCTTGATCCTGCACAGAATGCCGTAACCATTATGACCGTGCATGGTTCCAAAGGACTGACTAAACGCGTGGTGATGATTCCTGACTGCAGCTTTTCCGATAACGGCGACAAAGGCTTCACCCGTATCCATGAAAATGCGCTGGAGATCCGGCTGACCAACCCCGATAAAACCCAGGCTGAATCGCCTGGATTTGCCAAAGCCAGCGCCGCAGCCAAAGCCGTCCGCCAGCACGAAGACAAAAACCTGTTTTATGTGGCCATGACCCGCGCACGTGACCTGGTCGTAACTTCAGCCACCGTCGGCCGGAGTCCTGCCGGCTGGCTGAAATATCTGGAACCCATGATCGGCAATCAAATCCCTGCCATTACGTACACCGAACTGGCGGAGGCCGTTGACCGGATTCAGACCAGTCCCTGCAACATTCCCACCGAAGCCGAACTGCAGGCCGCCCTGAATCAGCTTCCCGCCCCCCCGAAAAACCGAAACTTGAGCGCATCCCCGCCACCCGCTTTGCGAAAGAGCAGGATGAACTGGAGGAATATGATGAGGTTTACGCCCCCTCTTCCCCGTCCCCCCTCTCCCCCCGACCGGAAAAAATGCCGCAGCTATGGGCTCCCTCGGCCACGCGGTCCTCGAACAGCTGGCACTGAATATCTGGCAGGGCGACATCTTCGAATGGCTGGAAAAACTGAGAAAAGAGTTCGGCGTATCCAAAACCGACGCCGCTGGCCTGTCCGAACGGATTGAAGAGGTGCGCCGCAAGATGGTTACAGCAACAGAAGGCATGAAACGGCTTCGCCCGGAACTGCCTTTTGTGCTGCATCAGGACGGAAAACTGATCGACGGAACGATCGATCTGCTCTGCGAAACACGCACCGGCTATGCACTTTTTGACTATAAATTCACGGAAGCTCCGGATGAACACGTCATAGCCGTCTACCGGAGCCAAATGGAACTCTACGCACGGGCCGCGAACCGGTTTTATCCCTCCGCCGCCGATGCGTCCGTTCATCTGGTGGTTGTTTCCGAAAAGGGCCCCCGCATGATCCCTATCGAAATTTAACCGGCAAGCACTTGATGTTTTGCGGTCATTCAGCCTACATTTTTTACTATGAACGATATAGACACGCTGGTCATCATCCCGACCTACAATGAAAAAGAGAACATCAACAAGATGGCCATGGCTGTGCTGGATGCATCGCCGCATGTCGACATTCTGATCGTTGATGATAATTCACCGGACGGAACCGGCGAGCTGGCGGATGCCATTTCCAGCAAGGAAACACGCGTCCACGTTATGCACCGGACTTCCAAAGACGGCCTAGGGCGTGCCTATATCGCCGGCTTCAAATGGGCGCTGGAACGGAATTATAAATATGTCATGGAGATGGACTGCGACTTTTCGCACGATCCGCAGGAAATCCCCAATTTCCGCGATAAAATCATCGCCGGTCATGACCTGGTCATCGGCTCCCGCTACTGCGGCGGCATTCGCGTTCTGAACTGGCCGATGTCCCGCCTGCTGCTCAGCCGCGGCGCGGCAGTATACGTGCACCTCATCACCGGCATGCCGGTCTCGGACCCCACCGGCGGCTTCAAATGCTTCCGCCGCGAAGTGCTCGAATCCTGCGATTTCGACCTGGTCAAAGCCAACGGCTACGGTTTTCAGATTGAAATGACACACAAGGCCTGGATGAAAGGTTTCCGCATCGGCGAAGTCCCGATCGTCTTTGAAGACCGTCAGGAAGGTACGTCAAAAATGAGCGGCAACATTGTCTACGAAGCCCTATGGGTGGTCTGGACCCTCGCCATCCGCAACGGCTTCCGGCGAAAGCCGAAAGCAAAGAAATAGTTTCATGGATCGAGAGGTCATTGGATTAACCATTGTCGGAATTTACACCCTCCTGCTCATGGTGTATTCAACCTGCGTCATCGTATCGGTTAAAAAATTCCTGAGACGCCATGGCGACCGGTCGTTCAAGATCCCCTGCAGACTTTCCTTTTTTGACCTCATCGAAGGATACAGACTCGTTCGTCTGACTGGCGAACGTCCGTACTTCGTCATCGGCGTACCCATCGCTGCGGGGGCCTTCGTCATTGCAGTTTGCCTCTTCGCGGTTTGCGAAAAATATTTTTTCTGACGAACAATCAGAAATACGTGGATTCCCGACCAGGCGACGAATAACTCTAACCGTTTATTTAAGCAAATACGCCAGCTCCGCCCAGCGTTCGATTTCGATGCGTTCAGGGCGCTCGGCATGCTCGATCCCTGCATCGAAAAGAATATCGTCGACCGGTGAAACACCCAGCTTTTTAAGGATGGTGCCGATCTGCTTTCTGCGTTGGGAGAAACAGTGCTTCACCAGTTTCTTGAAAGTTGGATAGACATCACTGCCAACCATTGGAACTTTGCGGCACTGCATTTTCACCACAGCCGACCACACTTTCGGCGGCGGCAGAAAACAGGTCGGGCTGATTTTTTTGACCAGGGTGTTTTTATAATAAACGCCGGTCAAAACCGACAAGACCCCGTAATGTTTATCCCCCGCCGGCGCGCACAGGCGGTCCGCAACCTCTTTCTGAATGGTAAGCGACATCAATTCCGGCCGGTGTTCACACTCGGCAATATCGACCATTAACCGGCTCGCCACGGAATACGGAAGATTCGCCGCCACCTTCGTGATGCCTTCCGCGAAGAGCTGCTCCATATCCACATCCAGTGCATCGGATTCAATAAGGTTAAAATCGCTGAACCGCGTTTTCAGATAGCTCGCCATCACCGGATCTTTCTCGATACACGTAACCCCCGCCGATTTCGGAATAATCCGCTCCGTCAACGCCCCGAGACCTGGACCGATTTCGAGTACTTTTTCCGAAAGTTGGATATCGGCCGTATTGGCGATGATATCCAGAATATTGGCATCGATCAGATAGTTCTGCCCCAGCCCCTTATTCGGCCGGTGCCCCAGCTTTTCCAGCAACGCCCGTACATCCTTCGGGCTCGTTAATCTGAATTCTTCACTCATGGCTTCCAGGGATTGGGTTTTCCAGCGAGATCAACAGCAAGTTCAATGGCATTCCGCATACTTTTCGCAGAGGCTTTGTTCCGGCCGGCAATCCCGAATGCAGTACCGTGGTCGGGCGATGTACGGATGATCGGCAGACCGAGCGTAATATTGATCCCCTCGTCAAACCCGATCATTTTCAGCGGGCCGAGGCCCTGGTCATGATACATGGCCACAACAGCGGCGTAGTCGCCCCGCAGGGCTTCGTAGAAAATGGTGTCGGCCGGAATGGCATCAGTAACCTTAAAACCCTTTTTGCGTGCGAGCTCGATGGCCGGATTGATGATTTCAATTTCTTCGCGACCAATCACCCCGCCGTCACCCGCATGCGGGTTCAATCCGCACACGCCGATTTTTCCATCATTCAATCCAAACCATTTAAGGGCATTTCCGGTGAGTTCAATATGCAGCTGAATTGTCTTTTTACTCAATGCTGATGCCACCGCTGAAACCGGAATATGCCGCGTCACAAGCATAACCCGCAGTCCGCCGCCCATCAGCATCATGCCGAAATTTTCCGTCTTCGTAAGCTCCGCCAGATATTCCGTATGCCCGGGAATCATGATCCCCGCTTTATGCATGCCCTCTTTGCAGATCGGTGCCGTGACCATGGCATCCAGCTCGCCCGAAAGACAACCTTCCACCGCACTGCGGATTGCTTCTTCCGCCATCAGCGAAGCTTTCTCCTCGATTTTTCCGGGCTCCCATTTCGGCTCCGTTTCCTGAGATTGAAAATGAATTTTCCGGGAAACCGGAAGATTCATGGTCTTCGCCTGCTCGCGTACGACCTGTTCCGACCCTAGGAACACAAATTCCACATCGCCGGGCCAGCGCCCATAGGCCACCGCCTTAAGGGCCACCTCGGGACCGATTCCATTCACATCACCGATTGTGATTCCGATTCGTTTCATAGGCGAAGGGTTCTAGCATAACCCCCTTCGGCCATGCAAAGAGAAAGCCCCCGGCAGAAGCCGGGGGCGATGAGGAGGAGGTAATGAGTAGCCAGCAGATCACTACTCGCCGTTTTCATCCTCTCCCGCTTCGTCCGGTTCCTTTTCTTTAACCAGTTTTTCACGGGGAATGATGAAATCGTCAGCATCGTAACTGCGTACGACATAGGTCCAGTTCGTGAGCGTTTCCGGAACATCACCGGACAAACGCACATAACGTCCGTCATCGGCTTCGCTACCGACCTGAACGGTATAGGTTTTATTGGTGGTTGAAGCCGTATAAACCACGGCATTGGTAAACCCGAGCTCCGCATCCGACAGCGCGGGGTCGGCCACGGTGGTGCAGTTCAGATACTGCAGCGCCCGACGGAGTTTATCGGCCTCCGAGGACTGGAACTCCTCGGTTTCTTCGTCGAGATCCACCAGAGTCCAGGAATTACTGACACTGTGCAGCTCCACATCGCCGACCTTCACCGATACAATATCCGACGAAGAAATGTTCACCAGTTCCGTTTCAATCCACTCTTCGGGCTCCACGGAAAACGGCCGGAAATCATAATCGACCAGATAGATATTTTCCGATCCGCTCTTTCGCAGAAAATGCTGGTTGGCCCAGCCCGCCGCGCTTGATCCTTCCCGCCTTGCTCCGACTTCCACCGTCAACTCTTCAGAATCCTGACTTTTGAGCGTGATATTCTTCGCCTTATCCAGACCGTATTCTGAAGCATCGACGTTGGCCGAACGTACCGGATCACCCATTTTGACCTCGGCCATATCCTGCAGCGCATCGGCCAGCTTTCCGAAATCGGCCGGATAATCGAACAGCGAAGTCACCACCCATTTTCCATCCTTCTTCGCCAGTGCCGTACGGCCTTCTTCGTCCGAAATTTCAATTGCCTCAATACGATTGAGCTCCAGTCCCTGCAACAGGGTTGCTCCGTTTTCCGTTTTTCCCGAACGATGCTTTTTCCCGCCGGCATTCTGTAAAAGAGCAATGCCGGCCAGTACCACCAGCGCAATCGCCATACCTATCAGTTTTTTTGAATTCATCGTATTCCCCCTATCGCGTCTTTTTCATCCAGATACCACGACCGATTCCGAAAGCAGCCACCAGCAGCGGAATGCCCAGAATATTGAACGCCTTCAGCCGAACGCCGAGCATTTCAATATCGCGCCGCAGGCTTTTGCGGACTTCCTTGAGCGACTGCTGCGTCTGGAAGACCTCTTCACGGAATTTTTTAATTTCAGCCTCCTGCTCCGGAGTCAGGAACATCTGCTGGCCGTCATCCCGCGACTGCTGGAGTTGCGAAAGTTTAGCCTGCGTAGCCTGAAGCTGTGCATTCAACCGCTCCTCTTCCGCTTTCCATTTGAACGCCGCCTCCTTTTCCAGAGCAATCACCCGGTCGAACGGCCGGTCAAATGCATTCCGGCTGCGCAGACCGATCAACGCTTCACTGCCGCAAAGCTGCTCTACCATATTCACGGCAAAAGTCAGATTGTCGTTCCGCGGCTGAACAATGGTCTGCCCCATAAAGTTCACGCTGTCGGTTGCTATACGGTCGGCCAGCATATCGACATCAGAAACCAGAATGACCACGCCGGGTTTCTCCGATTCTTTCAGTCCCTCTTCACGATCCGGGAAAGCGGTTTTGAACGTTCCGGTAATCCGGAGAGCAAGCGGAACACGTTTTTTGAGCGCCGGGATATCAATATCGCCTGTGCGGGCCGCCATCGTACCGGCGGTGAAACCGTCATCCGCGGTAAAGACCAGCTCGGTCACTTCGACTCCGTTACTGGCCGCAACTTCAAACGCCCCGGCGAAAGGAAGCATCAGATCATTGAGGGAACCTGTTGCAATATCTTCGCGGTTAATATTCTGCTCTCGAAGCGAAAGCCAGGTGGCATTACGCTGTGCCCGACCGCCTCCGGCATTCAGCAGACTGGCTGCCGCTTCATCCGCTGCCAGTTGTCCGGGCATCATTTCAATCCCCCAGGCCGACGTCAGCGCATTGAGATCCGACTCCGTTTGCGGAGGCGGCATACCCATCTGCATCATCTGAGGATTCACAGATTCCTGTGCAGTAATACACATGGCATCCGTAAAGGCCAGCAACCGGCCGCCCCGCAGCACAAACTGGTCAAGGGCATAGAGCGTATCCTCCGAAATATCCGCCGGATGAATGAGCACCAAGGTATCAATATCCTCTGCAATATTGGTGGCCGTCATATCAACCTGCTCAACCTGATACTGGCGTTCGATTTCCGACACCACCGCCCAGGAGCGGCCGGCACCCTGCTGCATCATCATCGGATTCATGGCTGATGAACCGTTCACCGGAAGCGCGCTCATGATGCCTACTTTAGCCGACTTTTCGGACGAAACTTCAGACACCATGCGGGTCAGCAGATATTCCAGTCGCGGCTCCGCACTTTGCGACAATACCGGAATTACCGCCTCGCGGTTACCGGATACCGCAACGATGCCGAAATAGAGACCTCCGTCGAGCCCGAACATATCCACAGTCTGCGGCTGCAGTCCATAACGCTGCGCCCATTCCTCTTCGTCGGAATCGGGCTTCGGATCATATTCCTCCACCACAAGATATCCGCCGGAACGCGATTCATATTCGCTGAGCAGATCCCGCACACGTGAAGCAAAGTTTTTCAACGGCACCGGCAGCCGGTCGTTACTTTTGGAAAAATAGAATTTAAGCGTCACATCGCGGTCCAAATCACTCAGCAGCTGCTTGGTTCCATCAGACAGCGTGTAGAGTTTATCCTCAGTAACATCGGCCCGCAGCCGCACCGGTTTCAGTACCGCATTGAATGCAATAAGAATGCCCAGCAATAGAAATATGCCCGCCAGGCCGGTCATTTTTTTCATCTGATTCATTTCGTGTTCCTGAATGTTGATTTTAAATGCTGATTTTAGATCCGGGGTTCTCCAACGCATCGCTCTTTAAAAGATCGACGCCGCCTGAGCCCCCTCAACAATCTTAATCCGGAAATCCTCCCTATCTGCCGACCTTGCTTTTCAGCACCACCTGCGTAGTAAAGAGCATGAAAATCATCACCGATGCAAAATAGACCAGGTCGCGCAGATCAATCACTCCGCGCTGAAGCGTTTCGTAGTGAGTCATGAAACTGAACGATGCAACCCCATCGACCATCCATAAAGGCGCCCAGCGGGACAGCAGATCAGTTACAGGAGGATATCCGGCCAGGATAAGAAACAGCCCTATCACCACCGCAAGAATAAAGCTGATCACCTGATTGCGGGTCAGAGCGGAGGTGAAAATTCCGGCGGCCACATAAGCACCGGCCAGCAGACCGCTTCCAATATAGCCCGAAACGATGGTGCCGCCGTCGGGAGATCCAAGATAAGCCGCCGTCATCGGCACCGGAAAAGTGAGCAGCAAAGCCAGCAGCATAAAAAGCCACGCCGCCAGAAATTTGCCGAGCAGCGCCTGCAGCGGTGTTACCGAAACGGTGAATAGCAGCTCAATCGTTCCCGACCGTCGCTCCTCGGCCCAGAGGCGCATGGCCACAGCGGGTACCAGAATCATGTAAAGCCACGGGTGCCATTGAAAAAATCCATTCAAATCGGCCTGCCCCGCTTCATAAAACTGCGCCAGCGAAAAGGTAAAGAATCCGGCCAGCATGAGGAAAATGATGATAAACACGTAGGCAACTGGCGAATCAAAATAGGCCCGCCATTCGCGTTTGGCTACCGCCAGAACATGAGAAGCTGCTTCGTTCATCAGGCCACCTCCTTCTTCTTCGTATCCTCTGTCGTGGTAATCTGGTGGAACACATCATCCAGTCGCCCTTCATCCACTTTGATATCTGAAACCGACCATTTATGCTGCTGAGCGGCACCGAGAATATCCGGAGCAATGGATTTTCCACCCTTTGGAAACGCCACGATTTTTCCATTGTCGAGGGTTTCAACCTTACCGATATTCGGAAGTTTTTTGAGCGTATCCACAATCCCCTTACCTTCGGCGGAAAGGGTAACCGCATTGTATTTGGTGCTGCGGGTTTTCAGTTCGACCGGAGTATCGTCGGCAACCACTTTTCCGCCACTGATAATAATAGCCCGTGTACAGATGGCTTCCACCTCTTCCAGCACATGGGTCGAAAGCATCACCACACGCTCTGCAGCCATTTCGCGGATCATCTCCCGCACCACCTGCTTCTGATTCGGGTCCAGGCCTTCGGTCGGCTCGTCGAGCAGAAGAATATCGGGATCATGCAACAGGGTTTGCGCAAGGCAGGTGCGTTGGCGGTAACCTTTAGACAGCGTATCAATCGTCTGATTCCGGACCGGGCCCAGAAAACAGCGTTCGATGGAACGGTCAACCCGCGAATCCCGCTCCTTCCCGCTGAACCCGCGGACTTCAGCAAGAAACCGAAGAAATCCAGACACCGTCATATCCTCATAAAGCGGAGTGGTTTCCGGCATGTAACCGATATGTTTCTGAGCAGCTACCGGATTTTCAGCCACGTTGATTCCCTTCACATCAACGGTTCCTGATGTCGGAGGCAGAAAACCCGCAACCATCCGGATCGTAGTCGTTTTCCCGGCCCCGTTGGGCCCCAGGAAGCCGAGCACGGTTCCCTTTTCGACTTCGAACGACACGCCATCCACAGCACGGCGCGTCCCGAAGTCCCTGACCAAACCCACAGCTTTGATCATCTCTCAACTTCTCCTTGTTTAACTTATAATTATTCCTTTCTTCGGTGGAGCCTTTCAGCCATCTCCCCCATTCCATCCCTCCCGGGGCTGGAAAGTTAAATCAGACTCACAAAGTCTGAACGCGTTGAAAAAATCAGCGTAAAAATTTCCACCAACAACTGAGCATTTTATACAAAAGCAGAACAGGGACCTCCGAAACCGCCCCTGCTCTGCAGATCTTAATCGATGGTGACCGGGATGCGTTTCTGCTTCAGTCCGGACTGCCCGGTCTTCGGTAATTTCAGCGTCAGCAGTCCGCGCTTGAACTTCGCCTCAGCGCGGTCACTGTCCACCGATACCGGCAGCCGGATGGAACGGCTTACCCCGCCATAGTTCACTTCGGAGATATGATAATTCCGCTTGCGATGCTCCCGCTCCTCTTTCCTCACCGCACGGATTGTCAGAATATCTTCATCCAGCGACACCCGTATATCTTTCCGGCTCATCCCCGGGAGCTCTGCATGAACGATTACGTGCTGATCCGTCTCCGACAGCTCAACACCGAAATCGTGTTCCATGAAATCACCCACCTCACTCAGTCTGCCATGGTAGGTATTCATGAGATTATCGATTTCCCGCGACAGCCGGGTAAACGGATCATAATCCCACTCATGCGAACTGCGCATCGACCGTTTTCTGAATGGCATCAATGCGTGCTTCATCGCGCTTGAACCTCCTTGTTGCTGCTATGCGGTGACCTTGATCTTTCTCGGTTTCGCCTGTTCAACTTTGGGAAGCTCCAGATTAAGCACTCCATTGCGCAGGTGTGCCGCAATCCGATCACGGTCAATGCGCTGCGGGATCGTGAATTTCCGGCGGAATACGCCGTCGTCGTATTCTCCGACAATCAGATCCATTCCTTCGAGATTGACCTCATGCTGCGGAGCCGAAACCTGAAGCTCCGTGTTATCCAGCCGGATATCAATCTCATCCTGCGCCACTCCGGGGACATCAAAACGAATGATAACCGCCTCATCCGTTTCATAAATATCCGCTGCCGGCAGGTATTCCCGTCTCTGACGGCTTACTTCTTTGCGGTCTTTTTTCTGAACAGCTTTTTCTTTGCTTTCTCTCATCACGATCACCTCCTCAGGACGCTTTGATTTCGATACGTTTGGGTTTTGTGGCTTCGTGCCTCGGCATATAAATGCACAGAATGCCGTTTTCATACCTTGCCGATACACGGTCATTTTCAACACTGTAGGGCAGACGTACTGTACGCACAAACCGTCCTGTATCGCGCTCGCAACGATGGCACACCGCATCTTCCGACGGTCTGTCGTCTTTACGTTCACCTTTGATCGTTAACTGGTTGTCAACCACGCTGATATCGATCTCGTCCGGATTCAGTCCGGGCAGTTCCGCAGTGACAACAACCTGCTCTTCGCTGCCCCACACATTCAATGCAGGGAAACGGGACATAGCAGTCCCTCCGTCGAGGCCGTCGAACAGCCGATTCATGTCCCTCTGCAGGGAACGGAGCTCATCAAACGGGCTCCATGCGATGGGATCATTCCAATACATTTTGCACTCCTTTCGTTTGCAGTTATCCGCTCCGCATACTGCACGGAAGCTTTGTTTACACCTGTGCTCTAATCAAAAAATGTGCCATTCGCCATCCTCTGGTTTTCCCGAGAAAATCCGGAAATCTCCCCGTCTGGGCTGTGAAAAAAAGTGCCACTTCCGCTTCCCGGCTGAGTCAATTTTTCACACACCAGACACAAAAAAAGGCCCCCGGAATCCGGGAGCCTTTCATCGATTACGTCGAGGACTTTATACTTCGAGCAGTTCGTCGTAACTCGGCAGCGGCCAGAGCTCTGCCGGAACAATCGCTTCAAGCGAATCAATCGTCTCACGAAGTGCACCCATGGCTTCGATCTGTGCAGCCGGGCCTTCAGCCGCTTCAAGTGCTTTCACTTCAGCTAGTGCTTTTTCGGTCAGCGAAGACATTTCTTCGGTCAGACTGGCCACCGCCGGAACGGAAGCATATTCATTGATCGCCATAACCGCAGCCGGAATCAGCATGGTTTTCGCGATGTCCGCAGCCGTTGCCGCTTCGATCGCAATCAGCGTTTCATAGGTTTCACTGTAGATATTATAGCGCGATTCAAGCTCTTCGTTGGTCAGTACATTGTACTTCGCGAAGAGATCTTTAGCCTTCTGCGTCTGCAGCACCGGAAGGGCATCCGCTGTAGTAACCAGATTCGGCAATCCGCGCACTTCAGTGGCTTCCTTGATCCACTCGTCAGTATAACCGTCACCGTTATAAAGAATGCGCTTGTGCTCTTTGATCACACCGGCCAGCACCTCCTGCAGTACCGCATTGAATTCGCCGCCTTTTTCAAGACCGGATTCAATTTCGGTGCAGATGTAATCGAAGGCTTCGGCAACGATCGTGTTCAGCACCACGTTAGCACCCGCCGGACTTTGATTGGAACCGACCGCACGGAATTCAAAGCGGTTGCCCACAAATGCAAACGGAGATGTGCGGTTGCGGTCCGTGTTGCCGCGCGGAAGCTTCGGAAGCATATCTACGCCGAGCTCGATGTGGCCGCCACTTTTGGACTCTTTGGCCCCGCCGGCTTCTATCTGTTCAATAATGTCGGTCAGCTGATCGCCGAGGAAGATAGATACCACAGCAGGAGGTGCCTCATTGGCCCCTAGGCGATGGTCGTTACCGGCCGATGCCACCGAAACTCGCAACAGATCGGCATGCGTATCAACCGCTTTCATCAGAGCGACAACAATCGTCATGAATTTGGCATTTTCATGCGGGTTGTCTCCCGGCGACAGCCAGTTTTTACCATCCGGTCCTGCAAGAGCCCAGTTGTTGTGTTTACCGGATCCGTTCACACCGGCGAACGGTTTTTCGTGCAGCAGGCAGGCAAAGCCATGCTTTTCTGCAGTCACTTTCAGCGTTTCCATCGTGATCATGTTGCGATCAACCGAAACATTGAGCGTTTCAAAGACCGGAGCAATCTCGAACTGTGCCGGGCACACTTCGTTATGACGGGTTTTTGCCAGCACGCCGGATTCCCAGAGCGCTTTATCGAGATCAGCCATGAAGGCCGCAACACGATGTTTGATGGCTCCGAAATAGTGGTCGTCGAGCTGCTGATGTTTAGACGCCGGTTTACCAAAGAGTGTACGACCGGTACGGATCAGGTCCGGACGTTGAGCATAAAGATCGGCGTCGATCAGGAAATATTCCTGTTCGGAACCGAGGGTCGCTTTAGCCATGGCATCGCCGCAGTCAATGCCGAAGAGTTTACCAAGACGCACAGTCTGTTCGGACAGCGCTTTCATCGAACGCAGCAGCGGAGTCTTCTTGTCGAGCGCTTCACCGTTATACCCGCAGAAAACCGTCGGAATGGTCAGCGTCGGTGCGCCGCAGGAGTCGTATTTAATAAACGCCGGACTGGACGGATCCCAACCGGTGTATCCACGCGCTTCAAATGTTGCACGCAAACCGCCGGACGGGAAGGAGGAAGCATCGGGTTCTCCCTGAATCAGCTCATCACCGCTGAACTGAGTAACCACACCGCCTTTAAAATCGGGAAAAATGAACGAGTCATGTTTTTCGGCCGTAGAGCCGGTGAGCGGCTGGAACCAGTGCGTGTAGTGAGTTGCACCCTTTTCCATGGCCCACTCTTTCATGGCTTCTGCAACTTCATCCGCAATCGAGGGATCAAGTGCGGTGCCGGAGTCGATCGTCTTTTTCAGCGATTCAAAGGTCGGAGCCGACAGACGGGCTTCCATTTCAGGCAGGCCGAATACCAGATCACCGAATGCTTCGATATTATTACTCATGTTATCTCCTTAATAATTAAATCACCGCCGGTGCCCGACGGTAATGCACCCTACTTTCAAGAAATCCAGTCTTCCAAACCGAGGAAAAACCAGCTCTGACAAAATCAGATGTTTCTAAAATAAGTGCTTACCTTGGAGCATGTAGTGTACCAAACGGCAACGCCATTTCTATCCACCATAAAACCAGCATGTTACAAATATTTCCGAATTCCACAGCGAATTCCGATTAAACATATTTGTAATCAGCGGATGCACAATAATACATAAATGGAATATTGTATTTTCGGCCTGTCAGTCGTTTTTTTCGGCCATGAGCTTTGCAACTTCAGCTTCGAGCTTTTTCACTTTTTCCTTCAGTTTCGGAAGCGTTACGGTACCCGCAATAATTTTTTTCGCCTGGAGATGATTCATGGCCGGAGACCCGATGACAAAATCTCTGGCCGGTACATCACGCATCACACCCGACTGAGCCCCGACGATGGCGCCGTCACCCACCTCCAGATGACCGGCAAGCCCGGCCTGTCCGGCCAGGATCACCTTCGAACCGATAATTGAACTTCCCGAAACACCGGCCTGGCCGCACATTACCGAATGCTCTCCAACGACCACATTATGAGCAATCTGCACGAGATTATCAATTTTCGTGCCCTTACCGATTCTGGTTTTTCCAAAACGCGCACGATCAATGGCCACATTCGCACCCAGTTCCACATCGTCTTCGATAACCACTTTTCCAATCTGTGGAATTTTGGTACGTGATCCATCCTCCTGCACGGCATAACCGAATCCGTCCGAACCGATCACCGTGCCGTTGTGAACTATAACGTTGTTTCCAATCTCTGTATATTCGCGCGTAGAAACCTGCGGATAAAAATGACAGTTACTGCCGATTATCGTTTTATAGCCAATAAAGCATTGCGGTTCGATGATTGTGCCATCGCCGATCACCACGCCCTCTTCGATCACCACGTGAGCACCGATCGATACGTCCTCTCCCAGTGTTGCACTCGCAGCCACAACAGCGGAAGGATGCACCCCGGCACACGGCTTCGGTACAGGTTCGTGAAAAAATTCCGCAACCTGAGCAAATGCCTGATCCGAATTCACCACACGTATCAACGCGCATTTTACTGCACGGTCCCAATCCTGCGGAACAATAACAGCGGAAGCATGGGTGCCGGCAACCAGGGCCGCATATTTCGGATTTGCAAGAAAGCTGATATCTCCCCGGACGGCCTCCCGCAAACCGGCTACAGCGGTAATCTCCAGATCACCGTTTCCTTCGAGCACGCCTCCTACACGCTCAGCAATTTCTGAAAGTTTCATGCTTATTCCTCCACCTTCGACCCGGCGGAAAAAGTCGCCCGCTCCTTTTTAGTTGGTTCACGCCCCTCGTTGAGCACGGCCAATACCTCAGCGGTAATATCAACTTTCGGGCTCGTGTAAAGAATGGTTTCCGTACCGATGCGACTCTGTGCCGAGCGGTCAATCACCGCCGAATAGCCCTTCGCTTTAGCATGCTGAATGATCACTTCATGAATTTCATCGAACAGTTTCTTGGTCATCCGTGCATTCTGCTGCTCCATCTGCTCCCTGCGCAGCTTCTCAAAGTCAGCCATATCCTTCTCTTTACGCTGCAGCTCAACCAGTTTTTCCTCAAGCAGGTCGCGTTTATTCCGGCGCACATCCTCCGGCAGTGTTTTATCGCGGGAATCCTTGCGCAGCACATCAATTTCCTCTTTGAGCACTTTCACCTCATCTTCAATCTCATCGCGCTCCAGCTTGATATCATCCGCCTGCTGCCGGATCTGATCCTGAGCCAGCTGTGTTTTATAGAACTGCTTGAACACCTCCTGCAGATCGACAAAAGCGATTTCATTGGCAGCCCGGGCACTGCCGAGCAAAAAGAACAGAGAGAGAAAACATGCAGAAAACAGTCTATTCATGGAATTATCCTTTCGGTGAAAAACAGGAGAAAACTCTAACCAACCCGCAACCACCTGACAATCTATTCATTGACCTTTCCAAATTCCGAACCCGCCCCGGAGATGAACATCATCATTCGATAAAAAAGACTCGAATCGGAGTAAAGTCCAGCTTGACCCTCCCCAAAAAAGCGATTTTCCCTATCTATTATTACTCCTTGAATAAGAGCACATAATGCTGGTTGTCGCGCAAAAAAGTGAAAATTAGATAAAAATTTTGCTGGTCAACCATCAGCTTTCATGATCAATTGTCGCCGTTCTCAGGGAATGAGAACCACAATTTATTTAAAAATGGGTATCTTGTTGGGTTCCCGTTTTTCGGCGGAAGGTTTCCCTCCTCTTTTCCTTCCGCCGTTTTTTTGTTTAATTCCTGGCTCGGAAAAAAACTCGATATTTTTTGAACCTTTTTCCGAAAACAGGTCTAACACTCCGTAACAACTCCCTGAAAAACGGAAACCTTGTTGGGTTCTCTGTTTTTAGCGGCTCAAGGTTTCCTCCTCTTTTCCTTGGGTCGCTTTTTTTATTTCAGATTCCGTTGAACATTTTTCCCCGAAACAGTCTAAGGAATTACCAACAACTCCCTGAGACGCACGCCCCGCGTCTGACAGCGCGCAGGTTTTCCTCCCCTTACTGCGCGCTGTTTTTTATCTGCACAAAAAAGCCCGCACTGCAACAGAACGGGCTTTTTTCCGGTATACCGCGCTACGTCCTCAGACATTGAACAGGAATTCGATCACATCGCCGTCCTGAACAACATATTCCTTACCTTCCGTACGCAGCAGTCCAGCCTCCCGGCAGGCTGTTTCGCCGCCCTTCTCAATAAAATCATCGTATGAAATCACCTGTGCCCGAATAAATCCGCGCTCGAAGTCGGAATGAATCACCCCGGCCGCTTTCGGTGCCGTGTCACCGCGGTGAATGGTCCACGCACGCGTCTCCTTCGGCCCCTGAGTCAGGTAGCTGATAAGTCCGAGCGTGCGGTAACCGGTATGAATAATCTGATCAAGTCCGCTCTCTTTCACGCCGAATTCCGCCAGGAACTCATCACGCTCCTCGTCCGACATGCCGTTGAGCTCTTCTTCCATTTTTGCACAGATTTTCACCACGTCAGCCCCGCGCTCAGCCGCATAAGCCTTAACCGCCTTGACGTAGTCATTGTCCTCCATCAGGCCGTCTTCATCCACGTTGCAGCAGTAAATCACCTTCTTGTCCGTCAGAAACTGCGATTCCCGGAAGACCGTCCTGGCCGCGTCTGATTCTTTATCCTCAAACGTATAGGCCATTTTTCCTTCACCCAAATGAGCCAGCAGCCCCTCGAAAACAGGCAGCGTTGCCGCAATCGCTTTATCTCCGCGCGCTGCTTTCACCACACGGTTATGCCGGTTCTCCATCATCTGGAAATCGGCAATGATCAGCTCTGCTTCAATAATCTCAATATCGCGCACCGGATCAACCGATCCATCGACATGCACCACGTTGGGATCATCAAAACAGCGGACCACCTGCAGAATCGCATCCGTTTCACGAATATTGGTCAGAAATTTATTCCCCAGTCCCTCGCCCTGACTGGCCCCTTTCACCAGCCCGGCGATATCCACAAAATCCACCGTCGCCGGAAGAATCTTCTGCGAACCCGCAATTTCGGCCAGTTTGGCCAGTCGCGGATCCGGCACCGGCACCACCGCCTTATTCGGCTCAATGGTGCAGAACGGATAGTTGGCACTCTCCGCATTCTGTTCGCGCGTCAACGCATTAAAGATGGTCGATTTTCCAACGTTTGGAAGTCCAACGATTCCGATACTCAGTCCCATGGTCTTTCTCCTGACAAGTGAAACGTGAGCCGTGAAATTCATCACGCCTCACGTTTTCACGGATCATGCAAAGGTTACTTTGCAGGTTTTTCGTAATCCATCAGCACTCCGCCGATAAAGTTTGCACCCCCGTCCACAAACAACGTCTGTCCGGTGATCTTTTTCGAATATTTACCAAGCATGAAAACACAGGCATTGGCCACTTCCACCTTATCTTCAATCGTATCCCACGGAAGCGGGCTGATTTCGTCCCATGTTTTCGCAAGATGGTCAAAATACGGAATTGAAGATGCCGCCTTCGTCGTCAGCGGACCGGCAGACACGGCATTTACACGAATATAATCCTTACCCATATTACGCGCCAGCGCCTTAACCAGCGCTTCCAGAGCCGCCTTGTTCACACCCATCCAGTTATAATACGGAAACGGCCGGCCGGCTTCAAAAGACAGCGTCACAATCGAGCCCCCGTTTTTCATCTTCGGAGCAGCGAAATGCGCTACCGTGGCCAGCGAGGCGGCGGAAATATGGAACCCCTGCAACACATCCTGCGATGCTTCGGTATACATTTCCTCACCGCCCAGACAGGTTTTCGGGTTGGCATACCCGATCGAGTGCAGCACTCCGTCAATATCACCGACTTCCTCAAAAAGGGCTTCAACCTCGGAATCGACCGTTACGTCGCAGTATTTGAAATCCATAGCGTCTTTCTCTTCCTGCGTCAGATCTTTACAACCCCGGTCGAAAAAGATTTTCTTCATGCGCTCATTCTGCGCTGTCCAGATTACCTTGCCGCCCAGCTCTTCAATCAACTTCCCCGTTGCATATGCGATGGAATCGGTATTCAGAATACCCATCACCACATATTTGCTTCCTGGTTCAATCATAGTCTCTACGCTCCTGTTTGTTAAAAAACGGCTGATAACCTATGTGATTTCACCCCGGCATTGCAATCCATGAAACCACCCTTGTTCTGTAGCGGCCCATTTCGTGCCCGTCGGAAACTTGATCATTTACCCTTGATGCTGTAGTTAATACTCATGCACAAAAAGACCGTTTCAGTCCTGTTTGCATTCACTTATGCGGCTCTCGCCGCAAAAAATGCGGCCTACATCCATGGTGATGTGGCTTCTGACGGCACCATCCCTTCAGGCAGTTCCCCTGCCTATGATCAGATGCTGCTGA
Organism: Verrucomicrobia bacterium S94; assembly: GCA_004299845.1. Lineage (NCBI taxonomy): Bacteria > Pseudomonadati > Verrucomicrobiota > Verrucomicrobia bacterium S94. The sequence goes on from CP036201.1 coordinate 2,509,361, forward strand.
CCGACACCGGAACCACCGGCTGCTCTCAGTTCAAAGCCATGGTCGAGGCCGAGGGATACACCATTTCCCAGCACTATGATCAAGATACAACGCTGGATGCCGCTTTCCTGCATTCGTTCGACGTCATCATCTTCGGCCTACACCAGAAGATCTGGTCCAGCACCGAAAAAAACGCCCTTGATACCTGGATCCGTGCCGGCGGCGGCATCCTGATGTACAGCGATTCCGCAGCAGGAGGAAAATACAACGTCGTAGGGATAAACAATCCAACCGGCCAAAACGCAGTAAACAACATTCTTTCCCAATACGGAATGGAAGTGACCGTCGACCAGGGCGGCGGGGTTCGCTCTTATTTCCCGGATGCGGAGTCTTCGAATCCGATAATTTGGGATCAGCCCGTTTTCGAAGGCGAGGGCGTCTCTCCCGTCGCCGTGGATCCGAACAGCAGTGCACAGGTGCTGATTCCGTTCAGTGACAGCAACAAACTGACCGGTACAAGCATGAACTCACCCGCCGCCGGCGGCATAACCATCGCCAATCCTCAATGGGCGGTAATCGCCGTCAACCAGATCGGCGACGGAAACGTTATAGCAATATTCGACCGGCAGCCCATATGGAATTCGGGGCCCGGCTCCGACATCAACAAAGAGGATAACAAGGAAATCCTGCGCCGCATCGTGCGCTACCTCGCCCGCGACTACGGCAATTCCGGCGAATGGATCAACCTCGTTTCCACCAATCAACTCGAACTCACCTACCGCCAGTGGACCGGTGGAACCGGCATTCCCGGAATCGACTACACCGCAAAAAATACACGGATCACGATTGAACACGCCTCCGCTCTCACCAACAGCACGTGGTCCGCGAATTCAAACTGGGTCCAATATGTATCCTCAACCCCCGAATCTTCAGAAACAGAACGCACCACGGTACGGATTCTTCCAGACTCCGGAAACCTGCACCGCTTCGCCCGAGTGGTCATCAAACCGGCCGCAAATGCACCGCCCATTGTAACAAATTCAGCCGTAGTAGCAATCAACTGCGGCAGTACCGGCACCTTTACAGGAACAGATGGGACCCAGTATCAGGCCGATGCTTATTATGTGGGCGGTCATACCGATAATGTCCTGGGTACGGCGGTTGCAAACACCGACGACGACGCGCTCTATAACGAAGCTCGTTCGAACTTCACCGCCTATAACATTCCATTGACGAACGGCAGCTACACGGTGACCCTTAAATTTGCCGAAACCTGGGCAATCACATCAAATCAGCGCGTTTTTGATATTTCCCTCGAAGGAAATCAGGTAATCGACAACCTCGACCTCTTCGCCACCGCTCCCGGAAAATGGGTCGCATACGACCTCGAATTCCCGGTTACGATTAACGACGGACAACTGAATCTGACCGCATCAGCAAGCATCAACAATGTCCTGCTGAATGCGATCGTGATCATGCCCGACTAGGTATAAATCTCGGCACCCTGCTCGGTAAATTCCTGCGACTTTTCCTGCATCCCTTTTTCAATGGCCTCTTCTTCGGAGAGCCCCTGTTCGGCGGCATACTGACGCACGTCTTCCGAGATCCGCATCGAGCAGAACTTCGGCCCGCACATGGAGCAGAAATGCGCGGTTTTCGCCTCCTCGCCCGGCAGCGTTGAATCGTGGTACGACCGCGCGGTCACCGGATCAAGTGCCAGATTGAACTGGTCCTCCCAGCGGAATTCAAACCGCGCTTTGCTCAGTGCATTATCACGCACCTGCGCTCCGGGGAACCCTTTCGCCAGATCCGCAGCATGAGCCGCGATTTTATAGGTGATCACACCCGTTTTCACATCCTCTTTATTCGGCAGACCCAGGTGCTCCTTCGGCGTCACATAACAAAGCATCGCGCAGCCGTACCAGCCGATATTCGCCGCGCCGATGCCGCTGGTGATGTGATCATAGCCCGGTGCCACATCGGTGGTCAGCGGACCGAGCGTGTAAAACGGAGCTTCGTGGCAGACATCCAGTTCCCACTCCATATTTTCCTTCACGCCGTGCAGCGGAACATGGCCCGGACCTTCAATCATCACCTGCACATCATGCTCCCAGGCCATCTTCGTCAGTTCACCCAGCGTTTCCAGTTCGCCCAGCTGCGCTTCATCGTTGGCATCGGCAATGGCTCCCGGGCGCATGCCGTCGCCCAGCGACAGCGAAACGTCGTACTGTTTGCAGATTTCACAGATTTCGTGAAAATTTTCGTAAAGAAAACTCTCTTTATGATGCGACACACACCACTTCGCCATGATCGATCCGCCACGACTGACAATACCGCAGACCCGCTGTGCCGTCATCGGCACATAACGCAGTCGAACGCCGGCATGGATCGTAAAATAGTCGACGCCCTGCTGAGCCTGCTCAATCAGCGTATCACGGAACAGCTCCCAGGTCAGATCCTCCGGCCGCTCACCCACTTTCTGCAATGCCTGATAAATCGGAACCGTACCGACCGGCACCGGGCAGTTACGCAGATTCCATTCACGCGTATCATGAATATTTTCCCCAGTGGAAAGATCCATAATCGTATCCGCGCCCCAAAGCGTCGACCACTGCACTTTTTCAACCTCTTCGCCGATACTCGATGTCACCGCCGAATTACCGATATTGGCATTAACTTTCACCAGAAAATTGCGGCCGATAATCATCGGTTCCGCTTCCGGATGGTTGATGTTCGCCGGAATAATCGCACGCCCCGCCGCCACTTCGTCACGAACAAATTCAGGCGTAATAAAATCCGGAATATTGGCCCCGAACGATTGACCCGGATGCTGATGATGCGGAGAACGCATACCGGCGGTCTGCGCCTGCTTCAGCAGACCGGTGTCATGCTCGGATTTCATGTAGACCGATTTAAAAGCTTCCTGGCGGCCGAGGTTTTCGCGGATTGCAATAAATTCCATCTCCGGCGTAATAATGCCTTTTCTCGCATAATGCATCTGCGAAACATTCGCCCCGGTTTTCGCAACACGCACCGTTTTATCCGATGACCGGAACGGCATGCGGTTGACGTCGCCGCCCTGCCCGTCATCGCCCGGCTGAAAACCACGGGCTTCGACTTTGACGGTATCGCCGCGCTCTTCAATCCACGCCTCACGCAGTTTCGGCAGCCCTTTTTCAAGATCAAGCGTGTAATTCGGGTCCGTCATCGGTCCGCTGGTGTCATACACCATCACCGGCGGGTTTTCCTCGACCGATCCATCGGCTCTTTTTGTATCCGTCAACCTGATTTCACGCATCGGCACCCGGATATCCGGTCGACTTCCGGTGATATAAACCTTACGAGAATTGGGGTAATCGGTTCCATAGTCGTCATACGTATGCTTTTCCTGAATCATGGCTCGCTCCTAATCTGATTTATTCCAAGGTCTGGAAAACGCGGAGCGGAAAGCAGAAATTCGCTTCCCTACGCCGGCATTATCCGTACAGGTTCCAAGGGTTATTCTCAGCCCGCCTCCTCTTAAACCGGGCACCCCTAGCGATGAATTGCAGAAAATCTACTCTTCGGCGAAACAGAGTCAAATTATAATACCGACTATATTGATCATATTTACCCCTTTGAGCGGTTTACAACCGCGCACTCCGTGTTAGTATGCGGCCCCTTAACCTTTTTTGGAGAGCAATTATGAACTGGAAAGCAATTGGCGACCGCATACTGGACGGCGGTAAAATAACCAAGGAAGAGGCTCTTGCTGTTTTGGAATCCTCGAACGATGAACTGTTGGAGATCGTCCAGGCCGCTTACCGCATCCGCCTGAAATATTTCGGAAAAACCGTATCCATCCACCTGCTTCAGAATGTAAAGAGCGGAAAATGTCCCGAGGACTGCACCTTCTGCTCGCAGTCCTCCAAATACAAAAACGATGTCGAGCGTTACAGCATGCAGACCGTCGAGACCATCGTCAATGGAGCCCAGGCCGCCGTCGACCGCAATGCCAAACGCTACTGCATGGTCGCCAGCTCCCGCGCCCCGAGTCCGAAAGAACTTGAAATCATCTGCGAAGCTACCCGCCAGATTAAACAGAAACACCCGAACCTCGAAATCTGCTCCTCGCTCGGACTCCTCACCGAAGAAAAAGCTCTGCAGCTCAAAGAGGCCGGCGTCAACCGCTTTAACCACAACCTGGAAACCTCTGAAAACTATTTCCCGGAAGTGGTCACCACCCACGACTTTGAAGAACGAATCCATACCGCGCGCGTCGCTAAAAAAGTCGGTCTGGACCTCTGCTGCGGCGGCCTTTACGGTATGGGCGAAAGCCTGCAGGACCGCGTCGATCTCGCCTTTGCACTGGCCGACCTTGATGTCGATTCCGTACCGGTCAATTTTCTCGACCCGCGACCGGGCACACCGTTCTACGGAAAACCCAACCCGCTCAGCCCGAACGACTGCATCCGTGCGCTCTGCATGATGCGTTTTGTCTGTCCTTCATCCGAAATACGTGTAGCCGGCGGACGCGAAAAAACGCTGCGCGGCCTGCAGTCGCTCGCCCTCTACCCGGCCAACTCCATTTTCACCGCCGGTTACCTGACCACCGGCGGGGCGGAATATGAAGAAGACAAACAGATGATTGAAGATGCCGGATTTGAAATCGAAATTCAGGGCGCAAAAGAGCCCGCAAACACATAAACCGGCAGCAACGGATATCCCCTTTTCCCGGAGGAGAGAAAATACTCCTCCGTCCCTCTCTCTGAATCTATGAACTTCTGGAATTCCATAGACCGCCCCATCATCGCCCTGGCACCGATGGAGGATGTCACCGACACCGTACTGCGCGAACTGCTGCTCGACGTCGCCGATCCGTCAGCCATTCACGTCGTGATGACCGAGTTCGTCTCAACCGACGGACTGGTTCACCCGAAAGCACGCAAACGGATCATCCACCGCCTCCGCGTAACCGACGAGGAACGACGACTGCTTAAAGCAAAAAACGTCAAAATCGTGGCGCAGATCTGGGGAAACACGCCGGAAAACTATCAGCAGGTGATTCGGGAAATCACCGACGAAATGGAATTCGACGGCATCGACATCAATATGGGGTGCCCCGTTCCCAAAGTGGTACGCCGCGGCTGCTGTTCAGGACTGATTGGGAATCCGGCACTCGCCAAAGAAATTATCTATGCCGCCAAAGAGGCCTCAAGCCTCCCCGTCTCCGTCAAAACCCGCATCGGCCTGAAAACGGTGCAGACTGAAGAGTGGATAAACCACGTTCTCGAAACCGATCCCGCCGCCCTCACCATCCACGGCCGCACGCAGAAACAGATGTCCGACGGATTGGCTGACTGGTCTGAAATCGCCAAAGCCGTAACCATTCGTGATGAACGCGGCCTGAATCTTCCAATCCTTGGCAACGGTGACATCCAGTCTCTGGAAGAAGCCCGCGCCAAATGCAAAACATTCAACCTCGACGGAGCGATGATCGGGCGCGGCATTTTCAATAATCCCTGGCTCTTCATGGAAGAGCAGCGCGAGCGCACCAAAGAGGAAAAACTCGAGATGCTGTGGAAACATACCGAGCTGTTCGACCGCGTCTGGCAGGGCTCAAAAAACTTTCACATCCTGCGCCGTTACTATTCCATCTATTCCAAAGGCTTCAATGGTGCGGCCGAACTCCGAGCCAACCTCATGCGCACTGAAAGTATTGAGGATGTAAAACTGCTACTGAGCAGTATCAGCGATTCTGTCTCCAGGTAAATTTATCCTGCAGTCTTTCAGGATCGCAGATGTTCCGAACAAAGCGCTTTCCAGATGGCGTAGTATACGTAAGCTTCACCCAGACCCCTTCAAGATCATCCTCACTGATCTTATTATATGATGTACTCATCGAACGTCCACCATACTGATCATATGAAACTTCGGTTTGCTCTTTATACCTGCGGTATAGCTTCACCTGATCTGAGGTAATATTCTTCCGTGCACCCGGTTTCAACTGAAGATCCTCTTCTGATCCGGTAATGAGCTTTAATTCATCATCCCCCTGAGCAAGATCGCTCACAGCATAAATACAATACTCAACCGTCAATCCAGTAAGATCGGTATCAGAACGGTTCTCAAGGTTTATTTCGTAATAGACGGGTGGTTTTGGACGCTTGGTTTCAGAACGATCTTCTTCAACCGGTTGCTTCCGCCGATTGAGCTCAACCTTCAACTTCGCTTCAGACATGAAATCCTGAACCTTCAGCCATTCCCTGATGTAAACCTGATCGGGCTCGGAAAAAATATTCAGAGGAACCGTTGCTTTTCTTTGATTTTCACGCTCAAGCGTAATTTTCCGAGACCGTATATCAATACGGACGATTTTTGCACGAATTTCCCGGCCTTCACCATCTGTAAAAACTCTATACTCCTCCTGCGCCGCACCCGACATAGAAACTCCGAATAAGAACGCACATAAAATTCGCTTCATGCTTCATCCCTCTGGCCATTATCGTCACATCCCCTGTCAGGCCGTTCCGGGGGATGCATTCTGCTCTATTTACCAGGTATATTTACCGGCAATAGACGACGGACTGTAAACATCACGGATCACTTCATTTCCACTCTCGAGCTTAACAATCAACCGGATCCAGATGCCCAGCAGTTCACCACCGGTGGATTCCGGATCTCCGCCGGGCACATAATAATTAGAGGTATTGAACTCAAATTCCTCCAGAACCACTTCCTTGGTCGTGCGCGATATTTTGGCTTTGGCGGGCACCGTCACCTCAGTAATTTCATCTTTTAATGTTCGCTGATGAGTATCCACTTTTTTTGTCGTGGAGTTGTTCTCCTCCTGCTCATAGAAGATTTTGTATTCCACGCGCATCGGTCCGATGTCACTTTCATTGCGGTTTTCAAATTCGATCTCGTAGACAAAATGTTCATATTTCCGCTGAAAGGCATCATTTTCATCCTTTCGCTGGTTTGTTTTTTTCTTTGAGCAGGTAACCCGGAACGCGGACTCGCTCCTGAACCCTTCCAGCAGGCCCCACTCCCGGATATATACCTGATCGGCTTCGGAAAATACGGACACCGGAACGGTCGCTTTTCTCCGGTTATCCCGTTCAATAGTCACCGCATCCCGCCTATTATCAAACGACAAAATCCGTCCGCGAATAGCCTTCCCGTCCGCACTCATAAAGTCCCGATACCCGTCTGCGATCACCCCGGTCGCCAGCACCAAAAAACAACTCATTAACGCAATCAGTCTCATCGTATCCCCAAGTAACGTTCAGCTAAGCTTAAAATTATTTAAATAAAAATCGCAAGATGAAAATGCTGCTTCCCGGAATATCGCCATTTAAAACCGAAGCCGCATCCAGTATAAACAAGCCGATGAAAGAACATTTTGGACTCTATCTTATTCTGACCGATCCCGTTGCCGGCTACGAAGCCTGCGCTGAAGCCGCTGTGACCGAAAATATCCGTTATCTGCAGCTCCGCATGAAGCATGCTGCACGGGCCGACGTGGTCGCCATGGGCAAACGCCTTAAATCAATTACCGCCGGCACAGCCACCCGCCTCATTATCAACGACGATCTCGAAAGTGCCATGGACTGCGATGCTGATGGTATTCACCTGGGACAGCACGACCTCAATCTGGCTGAAGCGCGAAAACGCTGGTCGGCAAAGGATAAATGTTTCGGTCTTTCCACCCATAGCCTGGCACAGGCTTTTCAGGCTCTGGAACTGCAGCCCGACTACATCGGCATCGGCCCCGTTTTCCCCACACAAACCAAATCCGATGCTGATCCCGAACTCGGAGCCGCCGAAGCCGGACATATTGCAACGACCATTCCGCTCACCTCCGTCGTGATCGGAGGAATCAACCCGAACAATCTGGCGGAAGTCCTGCAGGCTGGAGCCTCCAACTACTGTGTCGTCAGTGCTGTCAATGCTTCGCCTACCCCGCGCACGGCCATCCAGACGCTTCAGAACGTCTGGAAAAAGCATACAAATTGACTTGAGCCTCCTGCCATCCGCCCTCTATGTTCTTCGAGCTTTTTTCACGGACGAGTGGTGAAATTGGTAGACACGCGGGATTTAGGTTCCCGTGCCCAACAGCGTGAGGGTTCGAGTCCCTCCTCGTCCACCATTTTCAGGAAATAGAATGCAAGCAGGAAAAGTACCCCAGTTTACTATGCGCCCGCATCCCGCCGTAACCGGCGGGCTGATCATGGTTCTGCTCATCGGTATTCTTCTGGCACTGTCTTTCTTCTCCAAAGAAGACGGGACCGGTATATGGAAACAACGCGGCATCCTGACGCTTATCATCACCGGTATTCTCAGCTCTTTTTTCATCATTCTGGCTACCGCCAAATTCTGGCACACCCACCTCTGGAAAAGAAACTCCACGCACGCTCGCCATCACCAGCACACCGAACACCATCCTGCCATGCGTGAAAAACGGATGCAGGCTCAGCAGCACCGGCGGACACACTGATTTTTCCGAATTTTGAAACTTGTGCAGAATTCCTGATCAGCAGAGAATCCCCCCATGAAAATTATCTGTGCAGAAACGGTGCTTCTGGGAAACCATGCCTTTTCCCATGCCGGCGAAACGGTGGTGCTCCCCGACCGGGAAATCTGCCGCAACGATCTGCTCGATGCCGATGCACTGATCATCCGCTCAAAAACCAAAGCGACGGAAGAACTGCTGCACGAAACCCCGGTTAAATTTGTCGGCACTGCCACCGCCGGCACCGACCATCTCGACACCGAGTGGATGGAACGGCACGGCATCTACTGGTGCGCATCCCCCGGCTGCAACGCCAACAGTGTATCCGAATACCTCGTGGCCGGCCTGCTCACCCTCGGAAACCGACACGGCTTCACCCTCGAAAACAAAACCATCGGTGTCATCGGATGTGGCAATGTCGGCAGCCGTGTCGTCAAGAAATGTCACGGTCTCGGCATGAATGTTCTGCGCAATGATCCCCCGCTTTCAGCGGTTTCCGCCGATCCCGACTTCCAGCCGCTGGAAAATCTCCTTCCCGAATCCGACATTGTCACGCTCCATGTCCCGCTGGTGAAACATAAACCCTGGCCGACAGAACGCATGGCCGACTGGCTCTTTTTCGAACAGATGAAACCCGGCGCCATTTTCATTAACGCCGCACGCGGAAGCGTCTGCGATTATGACGCCCTGCTCGATGCCCGGAACTGCGGTGCCGTTGCCCAGACCATCATTGACGTCTGGTCTCCGGAACCCGCCTTCAGAACCGACGTGCTTAAACTGACCGATCTGGCCTCACCGCATATTGCAGGGCACTCCTACGAAGGAAAACTTAACGGAACCATTGCCTGCTACAATGAGCTCTGCAACTTTTTCGAACTCCGGAAAACATGGGACATCGCCTCATCACTTCCCGAACCCGAAGTTCCGGAAATTGAAATGGACTGCGCCGGCCGTGACGATGAAGAAATTCTGCTCGATATCATTCGCCAGGTGTACAACATCGAAGAAGATGACCGGATGATCCGTGAAGCCGCTGTTCACTGCGAAATCGAACGCGCCCGGAATTTTGACCAGCTACGCAAAAACTACCGCACGCGCAGGGAATTTCATAATACCACACTCCGGCTGCATGATGCATCGAACCCACTGATCCGGAAATGCAGAACACTGGGATTTAACGTCGCCTAGTCATCCTCGGCGATAGATGCAAGCCACTCCTCAAAGATCTCTCCGTAATGGAAAGTGATCTCTTCGCCGGGCAGAATATCGCGTAGCGCATAGAGTTCATCACCGTCAAACTCGGCATTCGGTTCCTGAGAATGATTCAGAAATTTCAGGTCCGATGTTCCGTCAATTCCATATTCCCTGCCATTTTCATCGGTCACCCAAAGCACATACGTATCGTCCTCGTCGGTCTCATTGCCATGGTACGTACCGATCATCGTCCCCGCTTCGATTTTCTCTTTGGCATAAACCCCACGCCCGTGGATCGGACTTTTTTTCACTTCAATTTTATGCATGTTCGGCATGCTTATTCCCCATTTTCAATTGCCGTTTAATACACGGAATTTCATCTGTTGCGTGATGTGAAACATACAGCAGCGTCGTTTCGCTGTTTTCTCCGATATAGTTAATCAGATTCAGAACCATCCGTCGGTTGACTTCATCCAGCCCCTGGCAGGGCTCATCCAGAATCAGCAGCTCCGGCCGCTTGATCATCGCCCGCGCAATCAACACCAGCCGCTGCTCGCCATACGACAGCCGCCGCAGCGGCTGGTCCATCTTACGCCCAAGATCCAGCAGATTAATCCACTCCTTTGCACAGCGGATTTCATGCAGCGACGGCTGACAGTAAACACCGATCGAATCGTGCAGCCCCGAAATCACCACATTCAGGATCGAGGTCGAAACCCGGTAATTCACCTGCACCGCCGACGAAACATGACCGATATGTTTTTTAATATCCCACACGCTCTCACCCGAGCCTCGCTGAATTCCAAACACCCGGATATCGTTGGCATACAACTGCGGCAGATCCCCGCTCACCATTTCCAGCAGCGTCGTTTTACCACAGCCGTTCGGCCCGGAAATCTGCCAGTGCTCGCCGCGTTCCACCCGCCAGTCCAATCCCTGAAAAACAACATTTCCACCATAGGCCACCTGCGCATGCTTCACCTCGATTAAAGGCTCCCCCGAATCAATCTTCAGCCGTTCCCGCTCCGGCGGTTCCGGCAGCACAGCCGGCAGCTCATTCATTTTGAAAAACCGTTCCAGCTCCTCCCCGGCCTCCACCCGGCCCACCTGCCCCGACTCATCAATGAGAAAGAGGGCTTTAATTGCAGCAGGAACTTCATCCACCCGGTTCAACAGCACAACAACCTGAAGCCCCTCATCCACTAATTCTTCCAGCAAAGCTGACAGTTCAGATTGAGAGACCGCATCCAGCCCTTCGAAAGGCTCATCCAATATCAGGCGTCGGGGCTCCGAAGCAAGTACCCGGCAAATCTGCGCTTTCCTGAACTCTCCTGTTGAAAGAAACTTCAGCCCGCGCGCCAGAATCGAATCCATTCCAAAACGCGAAAACCGGCGTTTCAGCTCAGGAGTCACTGCACCGCCTTCCGAAACAAAATCCAGCACCGATCGCCCCGGATCCGGACGATTCATAAAATCCGAATCATCATTCCGTCGCTCTTCCTCAATTACCGCAATCTGCTGCTCCAGAGAAACCAGCGCACACGGCACTTCCGAGGTCCGGAAAATCTCTTCCGCCAGCAGACTCTTGCCCGATCCATTTGTTCCGAGAATCACACACGACGAACCTGTTTTCAAAACCTGTTGAATTTCTTCGATCATAATAAAACGGAGGGCGAAACAGCCCTTAAAGCAATTCCTTCAGATACTGCCCGGTAAAGGACTCCTCGCATTTAGCGACCTTTTCCGGCGGACCGGAAACAACGACCTTTCCGCCGTTCACCCCGCCACCCGGGCCCATATCCACAATATAATCTGCGCGTTTAATCATATCGAGATTGTGTTCAATCACAATGACGGTATTGCCCTCATCACGCAGACGTTCCAGCACTTCAAGCAGTTTATGAACATCCGCAAAATGCAGACCGGTCGTCGGCTCGTCCAGAATATAAACCGTCTGGCCTGTAGAGCGCTTACTCAGTTCTGTCGAAAGTTTTACCCGCTGTGCCTCACCGCCTGAAAGTGTTGTAGCCGGCTGACCCAGCTTCAGATAGCCCAGCCCCACATCGCACAGCGTCTTCATCTTCCGCTGAATTTTCGGCACCGCATCAAAAAAGTCCAGCGCCTCATTGATCGTCATATCCAGCACATCGGCAATGCTTTTTCCTTTGTAATGAACCTCCAGCGTCTCCTTGTTGTACCGTTTCTCGTTGCACTGTTCACACGGTACATACACATCCGGCAGGAAATGCATCTCGATCTTCAGAATACCATCGCCCTTGCACCGCTCGCAGCGACCGCCTTTGACATTAAAACTGAAACGCCCCGGTTTGTAACCGCGCATTTTCGACGCCGGCAACGTGGCAAACAGATCGCGGATATCCGTAAATGCGCCGGTATAAGTAGCCGGGTTCGACCGCGGCGTCCGGCCGATCGGTGACTGATCGATCACAATCATCTTATCCACAAATTCAAGACCTTTGATTTCCCGGTGCTTTCCCGGGAGCGCTTTGGACCCGTTAAAATGACGTGCCAGCGCACGTTTCAGCGTGTAATCAGTCAGCGTACTTTTCCCGCTGCCCGAAACCCCGGTCACACAGGTGAACAATCCCAGCGGAAATTTCACATTCACCTTTTTCAGGTTGTTCGCCTCCGCCCCCTTCAGTTCAATCCAGCCCTTGTACGGCTTCGTCCGTTTTTCCGGCACCTCCACCTTCAGCTCTTCACGGAGATATTTCGCCGTCAGCGTATCTGCCCTCATCAGCTTATCGGTCCGGCCCGCAAACACCACCTCGCCGCCATGCCGTCCGGCAGCCGGCCCCATATCAACCACATAATCCGCCGTACGGATGGTCTGCTCATCGTGCTCCACCACAATGACCGTATTGCCCAGATCTCGCAGTCCCTGCAACGTATGAATCAGCCGGTCATTATCCTTCTGATGCAGCCCGATGCTCGGCTCATCCAGCACATAAACCACGCCCACCAGCCCCGCACCGATCTGCGTTGCCAGCCGGATGCGCTGCGCCTCCCCGCCGGAAAGCGTTCCGCTTTCACGGTCGAGGTTCAGATAATCCAGCCCCACATTCACCATAAAACCGAGGCGCGAACGGATCTCTTTCAGGATTTCCTTCGTGATGACCTCTTCCTGCTTCGTCAGTTCCAGCGAATCAAAGAACTTCTGAGCATCCAGTACGGAATCGGAAATAATCTCGCGGATATTCCGCCCGTTCATCCGGCAGGCCAGCACTTCCGGCCGCAGCCGCGCGCCGTTGCAGTCCGGGCAGACCCTACGGGTCATATAGCCGCGCAGCCAGTGGCTCATGGCTTCGCTCTCATTATTCTCCACCCGCTCGTTCAGCATGTCAAACACGCCGCGAAACGGCTTCCTGATCAGACGACGGCGCATATAATATTCAATCGGTTCATCGCCCGTACCGTGGAAAATCTGCTGCTGCACCTTTTTCGGCAGTTCATTAAACGGCGTCGCCGGATCAATCCCGTTTTTAGCCGCCACCGCCTGCAGCAGTTTTTTATGATAAATAATCATCCGCCGACCGCCGTAGCGCCACGGATGCACACACGACTCCAGCGCCATCGTCCTGTCCGGTACCACCTGATCTTCATCAAAAACCATCTGCGTCCCCAGACCGTGACACGTCGGACAGGCACCATAAGGACTGTTAAACGAAAAATGCCGCGCCTCAAGCTTGTCGAAACTGATGCCGCAATCAAGGCAGGCATTGTGTTCCGAAAACATCCGTTCCTCCCAGTTTCCATCCTCTTTGGCAATCAGCACGGTCACCAGTCCGCCCGCCTCACCCAGCGCCAGCTCCACCGAATCCGTCATACGACTGCGGATATCACCGGTAATCGCCAGACGGTCCACCACCGCTTCTATGGTGTGTTTATAAGTCTTCTTCAGCTTCGGGACGTTTTCGATTTCATAGGTTTCCCCATCCACGCGGGCCCGCACAAAACCCTGTTTTCGCATCGTTTCATATACCTCGACATGCTCGCCTTTGCGACCACGCACATACGGCGCAAGAATCATCAGCTTCGTCTTCTTCGGCAGCAGCATCAGCTGTTCGACAATCTCTTCCGCACTCTGACTCGTCACCGGCTTACCGCATTTATAGCAGTGCGGTTTTCCGATGCTCGCAAACAGCAGGCGCAGATAGTCATAAATTTCGGTCGTCGTAGCGACAATCGATCGCGGGTTCGCACCGGCCGTGCGCTGTTCAATGGAAACCGCCGGAGAAAGCCCTTCAATATAATCCACATCCGGTTTCTGCATCTGCCCCAGAAACTGGCGCGCGTAGGCGGACAGGCTTTCCACATATTTGCGCTGTCCTTCGGCATAAATCGTATCAAAAGCCAGCGACGATTTACCCGATCCGCTCAGTCCCGTCACCACGGTAAGCTCATCACGCGGAATCTTCACATGCACATCCTTCAGGTTGTGCTCCCGCGCGCCCGCTACATTGATCCATTGTTTCGCCATATTTCTTTCCTCAAACCCAGTTGAAGCTGAAAACGGTGTATCCGCCCGTTCTTCACCGGAACAACGAAGCGGCCTCCTTCGTTTACACTAAAGATCCTTTTTCCCGCGATAGGTAAACAGATCCTCCCAGGTATAGGATTCCGGCGCGCTGTAGATATTCAGCGTATCGAGAATCTTCTGCTGCATATGCATCGTCAGCCGGCGTCCTTTCCGGCCCTTCTGGATCTGCTTATGGTTAATAAATCCCGGCGGCGCAATCGAAACCAGATCGTTGTTCTTAATACCCTTTTCGGTCATCAACGCATCCAGCGGCTGGGTCCCGACATTCATTTCCAGTTCTTCACTCATTCTTATCCTTAACGTGCCTCGCACGATTTATTCTTTTCAACCAGTCTATCGACTTCTTCCATGATCGCCTTGACGGTCATAAGGCTCGCAAGCTTCATCAGCAACTGCTTCTTATCAAACATCCCCTTCACATAATAGGGAATATGGGTACGGAACTGAATACAGGCCGCCTCTTCAGCCGTATAACGCTTCGCCCTTGCAGTCATTTCCTGCTTTTGTTCATTCAGTTCCACCAGCCGCCGCAAATGCTCCGCCATCATTTCCCGCTTTTCCCGGAGCCGGTTCGAAACAGACAACACATCGGTACCGGCCACCTTCAGTGGTCCCCGCTGCATTTCGTTGAAAATCCACGGATTCCCGATCGCCCCGCGCCCGATCATTACGCCGTCTACTCCGGAGATTTCCACCATTCGTTCAGCATCTTCCAGATACTGAACGCCGCCGTTTCCCAACACCGGAATCTTCAGCAGCTGCTTCATTTCGCCCAACTTTTCAAAATCCGGCTCTCCGCCGTGAAAATGTTTGGCCAGCCGCGCATGCACGGCAATCATATCCGCCCCGTTTTCCTCCACCACCCGGGCGATTTCAAGATGATCTGCCGTATCGTGGTTGAAACCGATCCGCGTCTTCACCGACAGCGGCAGCGAGACCGCCTTACGAACACTGGAAATCATCTTTCCGAGGCTCGGAAGATCCTTCAGCAACGCCGCTCCCGCGCCGCGCGATACCACCTTTTTCACCGGACAGCCGCAGTTCAGATCAATCCAGTCAAACTGCCCGGTCTGCTCCACATATCGCGCCGCCTCGGCCATCGCTTCCGGATCGCGCCCGAAAATATGTCCGGCAACGGGATGTTCATCACCCGCAGTTTTCAGTACAGCAAACGTATGCTGCGAATCACGCCGAATACCCTCGGCGCTCGTCAGCTCCGTATACACCGCACCAGCCCCCTGCTCCAGGCAGAGCGTGCGCATCGCCGCATCCGTATACCCCGCCATCGGGGCGAGTACCACGGGAAAATCAATCGTAACAGAGCCAAAGTGGAGAGGTTTTAAATTCATCGGGCAGGAAATATTTCTCAGACGTTCAAATTTGTAAACTGTGAACGAAATTATAATCGGAATCCGATCCGCAAACCGCTTAAATAGATGCAATTTTCAAGGAGAAGTTCATGGGCGGAGCCATTATTGCAGTAATCTGTATTATCGGAGCGGTTATCTGGGGTATTTGTGCCGGAAAAAAACGGCGCGACGGCATGACGCTGCTGGCCGAAGAACTCGGGCTTGATTGCCATCATGAGCGGAATTATCAACTGGCCGATCGCTACCGTTTTCCGGACAAACTGCGCCAGGGCTCCAATTGCTATGCCTGCAATATTCTATCCGGAAACTACCGTGACCATGAAATCGCGGCATTTAATTACCACTACGAAACCTACTCCACCGATGCCGACGGGAAACGCCAAACCGATCACCACCACTTTTCTTTTTTCATCCTCACCCTTCCGAAATGCTTTCCGGAACTGACCATTGCCAAAGAGGACCTCTTTTCAAAAATCGCCCGGACCGTGAGCGATGAAGATATCGATTTTGAAAACCGCGAGTTTGCAAAGCAGTTTACGGTTCGTTGCACAGATAAAAAATTCGCCTACAATTTCTGCAACACACACATGATGGAATTTCTGCTCAGTCATCCCGACATCAATATTGAGCTCGATCAGAATCAGCTGGCGGTCGGCTACCACTCGCAACTGAAGGTTGAGGAAATCCGTCCCCGCCTCGACCATCTGATTGAAATCAGAAACCTGATGCCGGATGCGCTCTTCGCGGACTGATCCTGCCGTTCACGCCCTGCGGGAAACTTTAAACATAAATCTGGAGGACCTATGATTGCACCACCGAAAGCCTATGAAAATATCTCATTTCTAAACTCGCCCTATTGCCGGCCCGTACGGTTGCAGCTCGAATACCTGCATCCGGAAGTGACGATGCAGGAACAGGGCGTCAAATCCACCATCGTTCTCTTCGGCAGCGCCCGCATTCCTTCTCCGGAAAAAGCCGGCGAATGCAAAAACGAAAAACTGGCGGCGCTGGCCCCCTACTACGAGGAAGCCCGTAAGCTGTCGCATCTGGTCAGCACCACCTGCCAGACCAACCATGATTGCGAATATGTAGTCATCACCGGCGGGGGCGGCGGTATTATGGAAGCGGGCAACCGCGGAGCGATGGAAGCCGGCTGTAAATCGATCTCGCTGAATATCCAGCTGCCCTTCGAACAGGAGGCCAATCCCTATGTAACCCCCGAGCTGAACTTTGAGTTCCACTATTTCCACATGCGCAAAATGCATTTTCTGCAACGCGCCAAAGCCGTGGTGATTTTTCCGGGCGGTTTCGGCACTTTCGATGAACTCTTTGAAGCGCTCACTCTGATCCAGACCGGAAAAATCGACCCCATGCCGGTTATTCTCTTCGATTCCCGACATTGGAAAAAACTGGTCAACTGGGACTATCTGGCCGAGTGCGGCCTGATCAGTCCGAAAGACCTCGATATCATCACGTTCTGCGACAAGGCAGAAGAGGCCTGGGAAGTCATCACAGCGTTCTACGAATAGCTGAAAGGAAAAAGATCATGAAAAACACGATCATCCTGTTCACCGCATTGACCGCCTTCACCCTGCTCTCCGGCTGTAACATCGCCCGTTTTTCAGCCGCACAGCAGCATGCGGTAGGCCGGGAACTGCTCGACCTGCATGAAGCGCATACGAAGAGGATTATCAGTGATGCAGAATACACCCGGCTGAGAAACCGGGTTCTGGCATCCGTTCACGACACAAACCTGCAACAGGAAGGAAACAACAAAACCATGATTCATGTCATTGCATTCATTAAAGTCAAACCGGAGCATCGGAAGGAGTTCATCCGTATCTTCAAAGCCAACGTTCCGAACGTACGGGCAGAAGACGGTTGCATCCAGTACACCCTGACCACCGATACCGACAGCGGCATCGACATTCAGTCCAAAGATCCGGACATCCTGACGGTCATCGAAAAATGGGCCTCCAGAGAGACGCTGCAGACGCATCTGGCGTCCCCTCATATGGAGCAGTACCGGAAAGATACCGAAGGCATGACCGAAGGACTCGACCTGCGTGTGCTTGAAGACGTCTGAGCGCTGAGACAGACTGCCGAAACCGCTCCGGATTCCGGGGCGGTTTTTATTTTACCAGAAACTGAAGTACCGTATTCAAACGCGGAATATCCAGTGCCTGGAAATCCTCCGTATCCTCCCTGCGAATCAGGCCCAGATAGCGGATACAAAGCACAAACAGCAGCAGATAAACCAGACCGATAATGAACAGCTGCCCGATATTCAGCCACTGATTTTCCAGCCAGAGAAACAGTTTGATTTTATCGCTCAACAGATGCAGCAGCAAGGCCAGTGCCGTCAGGACGAAGGTGATACGGAAAAAAAAGGCGGTCGGAAAATAGAGACCACCCAATACGCGACGGATTACGATGGTCCGGAACGGAATGGTGCAGACAAATGTCCCCGCCACCGCACTGATTCCACCCCAGACCCCCAGCCGGAACTTTACAATCAGCAGCCAGTCGAGAAACAGATTGACCACGATCTGAAGAATAAGCATGGGCACCATATGCAGCACTTTCTCTTTTGCTTTAATGGCGGCGGAAAGCGGCATGGAAAAAAGCGGCATCAGCAGCACAATACAGAATACAGAAGCCAGTGCGCCCGCTTCATTCATCGTCCCTTTATACAGAATCCGATAGGCGTCCGGTGCATAGAACGCCCCCAAAATGCCCACCGGAAGCGCCAGCAGCATCAGTATTTTATAATAGGAGCTGATCAGACGGCCCAGACAGCTGCGGTCCCGCACATAAGCCTCCGCAAACGCCGAAGTGAAAATCGGAAGCAATGCAAGGGGCAGGAATGTGATAACGGTGTACGGAAGCGTGTAACCGAGATCATAAACACCGGCCACTGTAGCCCCGCCGATGGCCGCAATAAAAAACACCTCGGAGTATTTAAACATGACCATACGCAGAATCGTGCTGAGCATCACCGTGCCGGAAAAGGTCAGCGTGCGTCGCTTTCCGATGCCCGTTTCATCCGTATTCCAGGGCAATGTATGAACATGACGATACAGAAGTACCGCTCCGAAAGAATAGATGCAGATAATCGAAAGCATCTGCACAAAAAAAACCACGCCCACCTCAGGGGAATGCCGCAGCCAGACAATAAGCAGTACCAGCCAGATCGCCCCATGCGTCATGGAAAGAAGGGCAACCGTACGCGTTTTGAAAAGCGAGGTAAAAACCGTGCCCACAAAATCTTTGAGCAACAGCAGGCCCGCCAGACCGCACGCGAGTGCCAGAAAGAATTCAAAATGCACCACATGTTCAGCCAGAAACAGACGCTGAAGCGGAATCCGCAGCAAAAGCAGAACCATGGAAACCACCACCACGGCAATACACTGTAACGCCGCTGTTTTCCAAATGAGATGCAACAGCCCGCGACGATTTCTCCGTGCAGCGAGCTCCGGAATATACCGCATCAGTGCTGCACCCAGCCCGAGACTGCACATCACAACCATATACTGAGAGATATTGGTCATCAGGCTGTAGACGCCGTACTTCTCTTTGCCCAGACCGTTCACCGTAAGCATGCTGATACCGAAATAGACAAAAAACAGCACCAGCTTGCCCAGAATCATCCACGGAACACTGCCGACGGCTTCCCGCGAAAAAAAGCCCGGTTCCCGGGAATTTTTTCGCGCACTCTGGGCCTCACTATCCATATTTCATGGCCGGGTCAGCCGTTGCGCGCCCGATCAATGCGCCGCCCCATCGAAGGATGACTGTGCAGTAGAAATTCAACCCAGGCCGCTGGCTCTTTATTCGCAAGATTCTGATCGGCCAGTTTTTCAAGCGCGGAAACCAGCGGACCGGGCGCCCCCATCGTCGCCACCGCATAGGCATCAGCCGCAAATTCCCGACGCCGCGAATGCATATTCGAAAACGGCATCGAAATGAGAGAAAAAACAAAAAGAGAGAAAATAAACACCGGCGCAGCCGCAATGTCATAGATTTCGCCCAGGTTCAACAGCCCGGTCAACCGGATCAGGCAGAAATTCGCCACAAAAAATCCCAGGAGCGCCAGCACGGACGCAGTAGCCATAAGACGCCAGGTATCCTTGTTTTTATAATGACCGACTTCGTGGGCCAGAATGGCCAGAATTTCCTCTTTTGAATAGCCGCTCAACAGCGTATCCCCGAGAATAATGCGCTTGGTTTTCCCGAATCCGGCAAATGCAGCATTCGCCGTACTCGTTTTTTCCTCCAGCCCCCACTTAAAGACTCCGACCACTTTAATGCCCGCCTCTTCCATCATGCTCCGCACAGCATCGGTCAATTCCCCCTCTTCCAGGGGTTCGAACTTATGAAACAGCGGCATAATCAGCACCGGAGCCAACGTGGAAATCACCACGGAAAAAAGGATATAGAATACAGCGGAAGCAAGCCACCACCAGTCGGGAATCCACCGCAGCAGCGCATAAATAACCGAAAACAGCACCGCAGCCAGCAGCATATCAATGCACAGCGACTTCACAAAATCCGCCAGCCACTCGCCAAACGTTTCGTTCGACAATTCATAATGGTGCTCCAGCACATAGCCGCTGTAATAGGTGAACGGAAGCATGAAGGCCGAAAACCCAAAGACGGCAACGGCAGTATACACTGCATTTGTCACAAACCACAGCCCCTCACCGAACCGGGTCTCCAGCCCTGCCGCAAGTGCCGAGGATGCCCCCGAAAACTGAAATGCGGCCAGCAGCACAATCATGACGATAATTTCGACGACAAAAAGACGGTTGTGGACGGCATCATATTCCTTGGCCATCGCTTCGCGGTTGTGTTGTTTTTCAGCCATAACTTAAAGATCGCTCACATAACCGATGATCGTCAGCAGACGGTCAAGTTCATCGTTGTCATGATAATCTATTTCAAGCGAACCCTTCACTTTCTTTCCGTTTGCCAACGTTTTTGAAGGCGTAATCCGGATGCTTGTTCCCAGATACTGATGCAGCTCATCGGTGAGTGTCTGCAGATAATCACTCGGCAAATCCGATTTTTCCGCCCGCGGTTTTTTCGGCGGAGAGGTCATTTTCTTAACCAGCTTTTCAAGCGCCCGTACAGACAAACCGTCTTTGATCGCTTTGCGGGCAAGAACGGACTGATTCTTCTCCGAATCAAGCGAAAGCAGCACCTTTGCATGCCCCACCGAAAGCAGCCCTTCGGCCACATATTTCCGAATCGAGTCCGGCAGTTCCAGCAGCCGCAGCGCATTGGCCACCGAGGCCCGCGCCTTCCCCACCTGACGGGCAACCTGATCCTGCGTCATATTAAATTTTTTCTGCAGCAGCGCATACCCCTCCGCCTCTTCAATCGGATTCAGGTCTTCGCGCTGCAGGTTTTCAATCAGAGCAATTTCCAAGGCTTTTTCATCAGAAGCTTCGATCACAATCACCGGCACACGCTTCAACATCGCCGCCTGAGACGCACGCAGCCGTCGTTCACCGGCAATCAGTTCAAATTTGCTTCCCACTTCGCGCACCAGCAACGGTTGCAGAACACCGTGCACCTTAATCGACTCTACCAGTTCCGTAAGGGCATCCGCCTCGAATACGCTTCGGGGCTGCCAAGGACTGGCCACTATTTTGGCCACCGGGACCTCCCGCACACCGCCGGCATCAGCTTCCGCCGTTTTCTTCGGCACCGCCTTGGCCGATGCTTTTCCAGCCGGCGTTTTTCTTCCGGTTGTGGAGCCATCCTTAATAAGTACATCGAGCCCTCGCCCGAGCGCTGGTTTTTTCCCCGCCATAAATCTTCCTCTCACTTGCCTTAAAGCTTCGAATATTCCCTGCAAAACAGGCAAAAATAAAGGCTAATCGTCGCACAATCGCGCTCACAGCCCAACTACAGAAACCGGCATCCGCCACTTATTTTCCACTATTTTCTGACGGCGGCTATTCCTTAATCTATACAATACTCCGTCACAACACAGGAAAAGAACTATGACATATTATCAGACCGGAATCGTTGATAATCTCCCGGCCCATGGACGCTACCTCACCTTTGAACATCTCCCCGGAACGCCACCGACCGGAGCTCTCCAGCGCCTGCAGACCGTGGCCGACGGCAGTGAGCTGGTCGTCGGTCTGGGCCGCTCGCTGACCCTCGAGCTGAATGCCGACATTCCAAACCTTGGAACTTTTCCGGCCGATCCGAAGGCGCGTATCGAAGTTCCCTCCACGCCCGCTGCACTGTGGTGCTGGCTGCGCGGTGCCGAACGTGGCGACCTGATCCACCGAAGCCGCGAACTTAAAAACCAGCTTTCTGAGGCCTTTGAATGTATCAACACGATTGATGCATTCAAACACGGCTCCGGCCGCGATCTTACCGGCTATGAAGACGGCACGGAAAATCCAGAAGGTCAGGAAGCACTGGATGCCGCATTGCTGCGGGGAGCCGGTGACGGCCTCGACGGATCAAGCTATGCCGCCGTACAGACCTGGGTGCATAACCTCAACCGATTTAAAGCCCTGCCTCCAAACAAGCAGGATCACACCATCGGCCGGCGACTGAGCGATAACGAAGAGCTCGCTGATGCTCCGCCATCAGCACACACCAAACGCACCGAGCAGGAAAGCTTTTCCCCAGAAGCATTTATGATGCGACGCTCCATGCCCTGGGCCGACTCATCAGCCGAAGGACTAAATTTTGTGGCCTTCGGGCGCGATTTCCGCTCTTTCGAAGTGCAGCTGGCCCGCATGGTCGGTATCGAAGACGGCATCACCGATGCCCTGTTTAATTTTTCGAGGCCGGTGACCGGAAACTATTTCTGGTGCCCGCCAGTTTTTCAGGGCCGGCTGGATCTCCGCGCCCTGAACCTGCAGCAACCGGACCTTGCCGCACTTCCGAACTTCGGATAACGTTCATCCATTAAAATAACAGAGGAACTACCGATGAAAAAATTCTTACTGCTTGGTGCCGCCCTGCTTACCGCCGGATATGTACTGGCCGACACCAGCCTTTCGGCTTATGGAACCTATTGGGAAGCGGATTCATCCGGACTCGGTGCCGGGCTTCGCCTGAAAAAAACCATTCTGGGCTTCGGAGCCGTTGAAGCGCGCGGCGGCTATGTGAACTTCGACAATATTGAAACCGACATGATTCCGCTCGACGCCTCCATCAATGTCCGCCTCCCCTTCATGATTTCGCCGTATGCCGGCGTGGGAGCCGGATATTATTTTCTGGATTCCGATTCCGGCGGCATAGACGATACTTCCGGCGTTTTTGCCCAGATCGGTGTGGAAGCCACATTGATCTGGTTTGGTGCTCTTGCGGAAATCCGGTATTATGACCTCAACGAAAATTATTTTGACGGCCCGACCTACAATGTCGGCCTCTTGCTGAAATGGTAAAAAGTTTATGAATGTTGATATATACTACGCCAAAGTCTGCGGTCTGTGTACCGAAGCCATCCATTTCCTGCATAAACGCGGGATCACCTTCACCGCCTATGCCGTCGAATACGACGCTGCAGCCGATCAATTTGTCGATTCAGAAAATACCCGGGAGATGTACCGGCGCTGCGGCGGCCCGGTCGATATTGTGCCGCAGATCTTCATCGGTGACCGCCATTTTGCCGGCTGGCGTCAACTCGAACCGCTGATTCAATCCGGCGAAATCGACCGTATTCTACCCGAAGGTGGATAGAATCCGCTGATACAGCTCGAAATCTTCATCGGAAAAGCAGACGCAGAAAACCTGTTTCACGCGACTGCCCTCGCCCAGCGCCCGAAAAATTTCGCACAACGCGATTCCGCAGGCACGCTCGAACGGAAAATTATAAACACCGGTGCTGATGCATGGAAAGGCCAGCGAATCAATGCGATGTTCCTCTGCCAATCTGAAACAGGCCCGATAGCAGGAAGCCAGTAGTTCATCCTCGCCCTGATCCCCGCCATGCCAGACCGGCCCGACCGCATGAATAACGAAACGTGCAGGAAGATCATAGCCCTCGGTCAGTTTTGCTGACCCGGTCGGACAGCCGCCGACCATGGCGCATTCGGCTTTCAACCGGGGACCGGCTGCACGATGAATCGCTCCGTCAACTCCGCCGCCGCCCAGCAGCGTCGGATTAGCCGCATTCACAATAGCATCTACCCTTAATGTAGTGATATCGCCTTTGATGATCTCTACCATGACGGTTGCATAGTGCTTTACACCGCAGTGGTTTTCAAACGGAAAATATCAGGGTATGCATGGCTAACCCCTCAGCGGCAACGTTAGCCCTTACAGCCCCCGGCAACGGAAGGATTCCGAACTCTGGAAAATGCGTTCTGAAGATCAACAGAAGAATGGGACCGGCTGATACGACACCGTTAGCTGAATGTGGATCCGTTCCAGCCCCAGTGATCCCGCTCAAGCGACTCAAAATTGATATAAATCCGTTCCGGCGGAATATCGAGTTTCATATGGAGCAGCTCACACAGATTTTCACTGATTGACCGGTTCACAGCGGCGTTCAGTCCACCCAGACTTTTAACCTCTGCAAAGGCGGCATCGCCCTCGATCCCGGCCATCATAATCGTTGCTTTTTCAGCAACCACCATGACGTATTGCTCCGGCTTTCCGATGCCTCCGGCGATAAGACCGGACAGTTCGGGAAGAAGTTCAGCAGGAATTTCCTTTGTACATTTCAGATTAAGCATCGGCATATTCGCCTCCTTATTTCAACGCGGAAGGAATCTCAATGGTATAGCCGGAAACCGTATGTCTTCGCAGAATCTTCAGATGAGGCTCAATAATCTCAAGCGCCGTATCACGCTGCACACTACCGAGCGTTTCCAGCCAGGCATCAATATCAATGCAAAGCCATTCCGGACTCCGGGGATTCGGTTTGGTAAAACGGATCATTTTCGGATACGCCTCGGGACAGGCCGCTTTCAGATCACGCATCATCCGATAGGACCGGGCGTAAGGATTTTTTTTTGAACGATTGAAGTGCCGCCCCCAATCGCCCCAGAGTTTGTTTTTCTCGGTGCAGATTTCTTCGGAGAAAACCGTGGCAAACCCTTCCATATACCAGTCCTTGATACGGGCATTCATCAAATGCCCGCACTCATGCGTCAGCAACGGATAGAAATTCTTTTTTCCCGCATCGACACCGATATAAACCACAAAAACACCATTGGACGGATCAATGCACTGGGTCAGCGAAAAATCCTCAGCAATGCGGTAGCGACGCGCTGTTTCGTCCTTCCTGGAACGCCGGAAAATCACCTCATTCACCGGCACATCGGGGTTTCCGTACTCCTCAGTCAATTCGTCCAGACACCGGAAAAAGAAGGCTTCGGCCTCAGGCTCACCGAGAGGCTGATAGGCGGCGTGAATCGGGCCTTCCGGAAGTCCATTGATCACGGTGCTGCAACTGCACATTAACACAGAGACCATCAACGCCGCAGTGACCGGTAGCCAGCGCATAGAAATCAGCCTTCCATAAGCTCTTCAAGGCGCTCACAGATCAGGTGCATCATAAGTTCATGTCCTTCCTGAATACGCGGGGTATGCGATGAGCAGGAAACCACCAGTGCATAATCGGAAAGAGGAAGTATTTTCCCGCCGCTTCCTCCAAGAAAAGCGACGGTTTTAATCCCCAGCTCTTTCGCCGCTTCAAATGCTTTCAGTACATTCCCCGAATTTCCGGAAGTTGAAAAGCCCACCAGAATATCACCGGAACGCCCCAGCCCTTCCACCTGTTTAGAGAAAATCTCTTCATAGGAAAAATCGTTGCTGATTGAAGTCAATACAGACGCATCGGTGTTGAGTGCAAGACCGGCATAGGGCTTCCGGTTCATCAGAAACCGGTTTACCAGTTCCCCGGCAAAATGCTGGGCATCGGCAGAGCTTCCGCCATTCCCGCAGGCCATCACTTTTCCGCCGGCTTTAAGACAGTCTGCCATCAAAACCGCAATTTGCTCCACAGCGGGAATCAGCTCCTGAAAAACCTGATCCGACACAGCGCGGGACTCCGCCTTAATTCCTGCAATATCCATAACATATCCTCTATTCCTCAACCAGCGGCGCATCGGCGGTTTTACGAGTTGATTCTCCGACAATTTCAGCAATCTTGACGGTTATATTCCCAATTCCCTCAATACCCAGCGATTCGCGCACACGCTCACGGACCCGTTGCTGCAATTTCTGAGTCAATTCGGGAATCTTCGTGTCGGACACCACTTTGATACTGATGACAATATCGACACTTCCTTTGTTATGTACCAACCGACTATCAATACTTTTTACGGAATCAAATTCCTTGCCTACACGTTCGATAAAGTCCCGGATGGCCTTTGTGCTGATTCCGACGTTGCCGTCATCGGACTGGAAATCAATAAACTTTTCCTTTTTTCCGACAAAACGGGCAGCCCGGCTGAGAATAACAGCAGCAATCATTACACTGCCGAGAACCAGGCTGCCAAGCGGGGTCGACAGCACTTTACTTATACGTACACCCAGCTCGCGATTGAAGGTATTGCCGTATACCAGCGCACCACCGAGAATCAGCAGCACGGCATTAGTAATGATACTGCCCATTCCGGTTCGTTTCATCACTTTATTCCTCAATCGCCCGTTTATCGCCCTGATTGTTGCGAATCCCCTGAACGACGACATTCACAGCATAAACCTGTTTCCCGGTCATATCCTCAATGGTCTTTTTAACCGCCGCCTGCAGCTGCAGGCAGATCTCGGGAATGTTAACTCCAAACTCAAGAACCACCGTCAGATTAACCGTCAGAAGATCCTGCTCCTCTTCAACACGAATCCCCTTATCCTTGGCTTTTTTCCCAATGATTCCGGCAATGCCGTCCGCGAGCGAACCCTGCAGTTCAACCACACCGGGAACCTCTTTGGCCGTCTCGTGCGCAATAATAGCAAAAACGTTAGGATTGATACTGATCTGTCCATATTCGGAACCCGAAGTTTCCGGTGATACAGTCAGATCCTGCGTATCCAGTACAGCATTCCCTGCGGTGTTCTCCATAGTCTGCGTCCCCTCCTTATTCTATCCGTTCAGAAATACCTCATGCATGAATTTTTCAAGATAGGCCGTGTTGTAGCTCCCGTCAATAAAGGCCTTATCCGTCATCAGTGCCTCACCCAGCGGAACCGAAGTATGGGGCCCGCTGATGGTGAACTCTTCGAGAGCGCGGCGCATACGCATAATCGCTTCTTCACGATCTTTACCTCGAACAATGATTTTCGCGATCATACTGTCGTAATACGGTGAAATATTATACCCGGAATAGACATGAGAATCGATTCGAATGCCGGGTCCGCCCGGAAAATGAACCGCTTCGACAGGCCCCGGTGCCGGTGTAAAGTTGTTGTATGGATCTTCCGCATTGACCCGGTATTCAATCGCGTGGCCGGTAATCTTCACATCGTCCTGGGTGAACGACAGTTTTTCCCCGGCAGCAACCCGAATCTGTTCTTTCATGAGATCAATGCCGGAAACCTCTTCAGAAACCGTATGCTCCACCTGAATCCGGGTGTTCATTTCCATGAAGTAGAATTTTTTCTCAATTTCGTCATAGAGAAATTCCAGCGTTCCCGCACTGTTATATCCAACAGCCTTACCGGCTTTAACCGCTGCATCGCCGAGCGCTTTACGCTCTTCATCTGTGAGCGTCGGACACGGAGCCTCTTCAACCAGTTTCTGATGCCGCCGCTGAATCGAGCAGTCACGCTCTCCCACATGGCAGACATTTCCATGCTTGTCGCCGATAATCTGCACTTCAACATGCCGGGCTGACTCTATATATTTTTCCATGAACAGATCCGGGTTCCCGAATGATGCCTCACCCTCGGCGGAAGCCGCCATAAACCCCTGAACCAGAGAAACATCGTTGCGCGCAACACGCATCCCTTTGCCGCCACCACCGGCCACTGCTTTGAGCAGCACCGGATAACCCATTTTCTTAGCCAGTGCCAGTGCATCATCGGGCGTCTTCAGCACTCCGTCGGAACCCGGAGTGATCGGCACACCGGCCGCTTTCATGGTATCGCGCGCAATGGCTTTATCACCCATCTGATTGATGCATTCTGCGGAAGGGCCGATAAATGTGATATTGCAGTTGGCACAGATTTCAGCAAAATGAGCGTTTTCCGCCAGAAAACCATACCCGGGATGAATGGCATCCACATCTGCCACTTCTGCCGCACTGATGATATTGGTGATTTTCAGATAGCTGTCGGTCGCCGCTGCAGGTCCGATACAGACAGCTTCATCAGCCATCTGAACATGCAGCGAATCAGCATCTGCCTCGGAATAAACCGCAACGGATTGAATGCCCAGTTCCTTGCACGCACGGATGATGCGCAGGGCAATTTCGCCGCGGTTGGCAATGAGTACCTTCTTAAACATCGGCAACCCCTTTTATTTCGGTTCTACGAGGAAGAGCGGCTGGCCATACTGTACCGGCGAAGCGTCATCAACAAGGACCTTCCGAATGATCCCCTTCACTTCGGCTTTGATTTCGTTCATCACCTTCATAGCCTCAACAATACAGACGACCGTATCTTCCGTCACTTCCATGCCGACATCTGCAAAGTTATCCGCATCCGGCGCCGGTTTGCGATAAAACGTTCCGACAATCGGAGAAGGAATCTCAACCAGTCCTTCATTTTCATCTACAGCAGGAGCTGCCTCAGCCGGCGCAACAGCGGCAGCCGCAACAGGAGCGGTTCCAACAGGAGCTGCCGGAGGAGCGGCATAGACCACCGTCTCTTCACCGCCACGCTTCATCGCCAGTTCAAAATCGTTGTCCTTCATTGAGAACTCGGTCAGCTCGTTCGCTTTCATCAACTCAACGATGCGCTTAATATCCTTGATTTCCATAGTCAGCCTCTCCTGTTAGAAAATAGTTCAATCTCTGCCGACTAAACTAAATTTGGGCACTAATGCCCAGCCCTAATCGAAAACTAGTGAACGTATAAAATAGCCATGGGGAAATGTCCATTTTCACGATCAATTCACGTCTTTTTAAACACGACAAGGGATTTCAGAATCCCGGGAGAGCTGTACACATGAACAGAAGATCATTCGGAGCCGCCGGAGCATTGCTGGCTGCCGGAACGGCTGCATCGGGCATATCCGGAACGGAAACCGACAGTCCCGGACAGGTATTCCGGATGAATTATGCGCCGGGCTTCCGTCATTTTGTACACAGCGCGGGAAAAGATCCGCTCGACCAGATCCAGTTTATGTACGACCACGGATTCCGGGCCATTGAAGACAACGGCATGATGAACCGGCCACCCGAACTGCAGCAGAAAATCGGCGATCGGCTCGCAGCTCTGGACATGACCATGGGTGTATTTGTCACCGGATTCGGCATGAACAGCCTGATGCTCACCTCCAACATTATGGGCGACAAATACCGCGGAAAAGGCATCACCCCCGATAAAAAAGCCGTCAGGGCTGAACTGAAAAAAAATTGCGAGAAAGCGATCACTACCGCCAAACGCGTGAATGCCAGATGGACCACCGTTGTTCTGGGCGCATACAACCCGAACCTCAACGCGGAATATCAGTTTGCCAATGTAGTGGAAAACCTCAGATTCTGTTCGGAACTGATGGAGCCGCACGGACTGATCATGGTAATGGAACCGCTGAATTACATAAACCATCCCGGTGTATTTCTGAAAACAGTCCCCCAGGCCTATGCCATTGCCAAAGCCGTCGACAGCCCGTCATGCAAAATTCTCGATGATCTCTATCACGAACAGATACAGAACGGGAACCTGATTCACAACCTTGACCGCGCCTGGGACGAAATCGCCTACATCCAGGTCGGCGATGTGCCGGGCCGCAAGGAACCGACCACCGGTGAAATTAATTATAAGAACATTTTTCAACACCTTCATCAAAAAGGTTACAAAGGCATCATCGGTATGGAACACGGCATCAGCCGGCCCGGTATCGAAGGTGAACGGAGCCTGATTCAGGCCTACCGTGAAGTCGATAACTTTGAACTCTGAAACGGAGAACCGCATGAGTATTGAAACCAGAAGAAGAACATTCCTCGCCTCATCAATAGCCACAGGTGCCGGCCTGACCATCCTCCCCTCAGGTTCACTCGCCGGGAAAGGACCCGGCGGAAAAATCAACATCGCGTTAATCGGCGCCTACGGGCGCGGCAAACAGCACTATCACGATCTCAAGACCCAGAATGTGGTAGCTATCTGCGATGTCCACAGCGAATGCATGAAATTTGCCGCAAAGGAATTCCCCAAAGCCAAGCAGTACACCGACTGGCGGAAATGCCTTGAACAGAAAGATCTGGATGCCGTTGTTATCTGCACCCCCGATCACCACCACGCCTTTATCTCAATCTGGGCTATGAACCGCGGACTGCACGTCTACTGCGAAAAACCGCTGGGCGACTGCGTAGCCGAAGCCCGCGCTGTGCGCGAAGTCTACCTGCAAAACAAGAATAAACTGGCGACCCAGCACGGCACACAGCGGCATGCCAATCCCAACTTTGACCGGGTTGCAGAAATGATCAAAGGCGGTGCCATCGGCGAGCTCCAGGACGTACACACCTGGGGAAACCGCACGCACAACAAAACCGCCTACCTGCCCGATGCCGGCAAACCGCCGGCCGGAATCAACTGGAACCAATGGATCGGACCGGTCCAGTGGCACCCCTACAACCCCGGCTACTTCGATTTACACCCCGGCCGCGGCTGTCTGAGCTGGAACATGTATGACGATTTCGGAAGCTGGCAGATCGGCGACATGGGCAGCCATACCGTTGATCTGGCCTGGAACACGATTGATGCCGAAGCCCCCACCAAAATCAAAGCCTTCGGCGACCCGCCCAGCCCCTATGTCTGCCCCTCCAAACTGACGGCAATTTTCACTCTTCCCGCAAATGACTGGCGCGATGAAATCCGCCTGGCCTGGTATCAGGGAGGACCGCTTCCGAAATCACCGAACAATGCCATCGACCTCAGAAAAATCAGCCACGGCGCCATGTTCAAAGGAACCAAGGGCGTTCTGATTGCCGATTTCAACAACCGCATTCTGCTTCCGCTCGGAAAAGACACGGATATGACCTACTACACCCCGCCCCACAAAGCCCGTGCACCGATCGGCGGCTTTATGCAGCAGTGGTTCAATGCCTGCAAAGGCGACCTGAAAACCGACTGCGATTTTGATTATGCCGGCACCATGATTGAAACGCTAATGCTCGGGCTGGTGGCACACAAGGTCGGCAAAGAGCTGACCTACGACCGTAAAACCGGGAAAGTAACCAACAACGAAAAAGCGAACGAATATCTCTCCAAACCCTATCGTGAAGGCTGGGTACTCAATGGTTAAACCTCTGCTGTATTTAATCATTGCCGCATCAGCGGCTCTTGCCGGAAGCGACTGGGAGAACTGCTTCAACGGAAAAAATCTGGAAGGCTGGATCGTTAAAGTAAACGGCTTTGAACCCGGAGAAAATCCCGGCAACCTGTTCCGCGTCGAAAACGGTCTGCTCACCGTCTCGTACGAAGATTTCCGGAACAATCGCTTTAAAGATGAATTCGGCCACATCTTCATCAACAGGCCCTTCACGAATTATCATTTTTACTGCGAATACCGTTTTATTGGGGAGCAGTTCCCCGGCGGGCCGGAGTGGGCCCATTCAAACAGCGGAGCCATGCTCTCCGGTCAGGCCCCGGAAACCATGGAAATAAATCAGAAATTTCCGATATCCCTCGAATTCCAGTTCCTGGCTCAGGACGAATCCGGCACACGAACAACCGGCTCCATCTGCACACCGGGAACATACGTTGACGTCAACGGCGAAACCGTTAAACAGCACGTCATCCCAAGCCGCGGCATTGCGCGGCCCCTCGGTGAATGGGTTCAGGCTGAAGCTGTTTTTCAGGACGGAAAAATCAAACACATCATCAATGGCGAAACCGTCATAGAATACAGCAACCCGAAATACGACGACGGAACCCCCATCACTCATGGCTGGATTTCACTTCAGGCCGAAAGCCACCCTATACAGTTTCGTAACATCCGGATCAAAGAACTCGATTAAATCACTCACACCGGAAAAACCACCGCCGGCTTTTCAGAAACCGGCATAAAAAAAGGCGGCCATCGAAGACCGCCTTCACCATGCATAGATGCCGGCTAAAGCATATCTGCAATTTTTTCCGCCATGCCCACATAAGAAGCCGGCGTCATTTGCAACAGCCGCTGCTTATCGGTGTCATCGATTTCCAGCCCTTGAACAAATTCACGGATCGTCTCTTTGGTGATTCCGTCTTTACCTCGGGTGAGGTCTTTGAGTTTTTCATAGGGTTTTTCAATACCCGCTTTACGCATAACCGTCTGCACCGGTTCAGCCAGCACTTCCCAGGCATGATCAAGATCGGAAGCGAGAACCTCCTCCCGCAACTTGAGTTTACCGAATCCTTTAAGTGTGGAAAGATAGGCGATTACAGAATAACCGAAACCGACCCCCATATTACGCAGGACGGTGGAATCGGTCAGATCACGCTGCAGACGGGAAATCGGAAGCTTGGCAGACAGATGACCAAAAAGCGCATTGGCTAGGCCGAGATTACCTTCCGAGTTCTCGAAGTCGATGGGATTGACCTTATGCGGCATGGTGGAGGATCCCACCTCACCCTTGATGGTTTTCTGACCGAAATAGCCCATCGAAATATAGGTCCAGATATCCCGGTCGACATCGATCAGAACAGTATTGAAGCGGCTGAACGCATCGAAAATTTCCGCCATGTAATCGTGCGGCTCGATCTGCGTAGTAAACAGGTTCTGTTTCAGACCCAGCTTATCTTCAATTACCCCTTTCGCCAACGACAGCCAGTCGACATCCGGATAAGCCGAAAGATGTGCATTGAAATTACCCACCGCTCCATTCAGCTTACCGAGAATCTCAACCGATTCGATTTTCCGTTTCTGCGTAGCCAGCCGATCGGCGAAAACAGCAAGTTCTTTACCGATTGTCGTCGGAGACGCGGTCTGCCCATGTGTGCGGGCGAGCATCGACACTTTTTTCCAATCCTTGGCAAAGGATTTCAGCTGACTGATGATTTCCTGCTGATGCGGCAGAACGGCTGCCAGTCCATCTTTAAGCATCAGCGCATGGGACAGATTGTTGATATCTTCAGACGTGCAGGCAAAATGAAGAAATTCAGAAAGTTCCTCAACCGTTGTGCCCTCGATCTTCTGTTTGAGATAATATTCAACCGCTTTGACATCGTGATTCGTGGTGCGCTCGATGGCCTTGACTTTCTCGGCCTCCTGTGGCGTGAAATCTTCAACAATCCCCATCAGCAGAATCTCTTCTTCGCTGGTGAGCGCACGGCACTCCGGAATTCCTGATTCGTCACACAACGCCATAAGCCAGAGCACTTCAACACGCACACGGTTGCGTACCAGTGCATATTCTGAAAAACATTCGGTCAGTTCGGCAACCTTCGAAGCATAGCGCCCGTCAATCGGGCTGATGGCAGTAATCATTTATTTTCTCCTGAATCTGTTCGCAAAAGCGGGAATATAGACACCCCGATCCCATTGAGCAAAATAAAAGCCGCCCGATATTCCGGTTCGTTGCCGTTATCCCGGAATCTCATCAGGTTTCTGCAGGCCGAACCGAACAAGGCGTGCAGATCCATAAGCAGCCTTCTCCGTTGCAGCGGAGAACACATACCCGGTAACGGACAGCACCGATTAGAATTGCATTTACAACGCCGCCAGCCGGGCGCCCCATTTTTCCTGAGCAGCCTTCAGCGCATTCGCCCGATGCGAAATACTGTTTTTTACAGAAGCATCAAGTTCAGCAAAAGTTTCGTCATACCCCTCGGGCACAAAAAGCGGATCATATCCGAACCCGTTTCTGCCGCGTTGCTGCTCGATGATACGGCCTTCACATTTTCCGGAAACCGTTTCCACCTTTCCGGAAGGATCAGAAAGCGCTATCACTGTCCGGAAACGGGCCGAGCGTTCATTTTGTCCATTCAGTTCACGCAACAGCCTGGCATTGTTCTTTTCATACGAACACGGCTCACCGGCATACCGGGCAGAGTAAACTCCCGGCGCACCTCCCAGCGCATCAACCTCCAGACCGGAATCGTCCGCCAACGCCCAGCAACCCGTCGCCAACGCAATTTCAACCGCTTTTTTACAGGCATTGCCTTCAAAAGTATCCGCATCCTCAACCACATCAGGAAGTTCCGGAAAATCAATAGCCGACAACACCTCCAAACACCGGAAATCAAATACGGCCCGAATCTCTTCGAGTTTATGCGGGTTGCGGGTTGCGATAACCAGTTTCATACCATACTCCTGCCCGATTTTTATCCGTTGTGCGGACGGGCAATACGGGCTGCCCGTTCTAAAAATGAATCACGATTCGATTTAACAGCAATCGGGTTTCCGAACCGGTCCCAGACCACCAGAACATACCCCGCATAAACTCGACCCGATTTTGCAGAGCTCTTCGCCAACTTAATCGAAGAGGTTTCAAATTCGACA
This sequence comes from Verrucomicrobia bacterium S94, assembly GCA_004299845.1. NCBI lineage: Bacteria > Pseudomonadati > Verrucomicrobiota > Verrucomicrobia bacterium S94. The sequence goes on from CP036201.1 coordinate 2,543,530, forward strand.
GGAACTCCATGTTTTTCGGGAAGTGTAAAGGTGAATTCTTTCGAAGCTCCCGCTTTTGAAAATGCACCGGTTCGCATTTCCTCTGCGATGATAACGAGAACTGCCGTCAGTTCACCTTTGTATGAACGGGTATTCGCCTTTTTTATGGAAGCCCGGCAGATGATGGACTCGGCCTTACCCGATGTGCTGCTGTCCGACGATTTGGAAACATCAAGACTCAACCGGGGAGGAATTATTTCCTCCAGATAAGACACATCATTTTCAGAAAGTTCATCGGGGCTGTACTCCTGCTTTTTTCCGTCCCGATCCTGAATAACCACTTTGCCGGCATTCATAGTAACGAATTCACCCTCCCAGACCTTCCCGGCTTTATCCTCCCAAATACGGAATTCAGCGAAAGAAGCGGAAATCAGAAAGCATGCGATACCTATCACCGAAAATGATTTATACATGAATTCCCTCACCATCTCTAAAACTGAACGTAAAGGCCATTTCAGCCACCACCCTTCCAGCAGAGCTATTGAAAAACGGGTGTCAATGCCCGTTTTTCATCAGATGCCGTGCAGCGTCGCTTTAAACGGTTTTACAAGTGCATCAATATCCACATTCACCGAACCGGCCACTTTCAGAACTCTGTCAGCCGTCACTGTTCCGACCTTCGTGATCGGCAACCCGCTGAAGAGCGCTTCCAGTTCTGCAGTTTTTTCCGGAGCAACAGAGACCACAAAGCGGCTGTTGGATTCGGAGAAGAGTGCGGTTTCGTTATCCACACCCAGTACAGACAGATCCACATCCGCGCCCAGCTGCCCGCCGATGCAGACCAGCGCCAGCGAAACCGCCAGGCCGCCCTTGTTCGGCGTAGTGGCCGATTTCAGCAGACCGGCGTCCGTAGCTTTATTCATTGCCGCGTAGATTTTCAGCGCCTTTTCGCCATCCACCGCCGGAACCGTTCCGCCATAGTTAAGCGGCGTACCCTGTTCTTCCGCCAGCATACGATAATACGCCGAAGCTCCGAGCTCTTCCCTGGTGTCGCCGATCACATAGATCACATCCCCGGCCGCTTTAAGCGGCATCGTAACCGCTTTTTTCACATCATCAATCTGACCAATTGAAGAAATGAGCAGCGTCGGCGGAATAGAGATTTTCTTTCCGCCCCGCGTAGAATCGTTTTTACACGAATCCTTACCGGAAACCGCCGGCGTTTTATACAGTGTGGTGTAATCGTAAAGCGCTTTATTGGAACGAACCAGCTGCGCCATTTTATACGCGCCGTCCGGCGTTTTTTCCGATTCAACCGGATCCGGCCAGCAGTAGTTATCCAGAATCGCAATCCGGTTCAGGTCGCCGCCGACTGCAATCACACGGCGAACCGCTTCGTCGATAACCGATGCCGTCATATCGTAGGTATCAATATCGGAAAACCACGGGTTGATCCCTTCCGCAAGAACCGCACCGCGATCGTTGTCGTATTCCACCCGCATCACCGTCGCATCGGACGGAACATCGGCATTCACACCGACAAACGGCTTCACCACAGAGAGGCCTTTCACTTCGCCGTCATAGATCCGACTCTTATATTCACGCGAACAGATGTTCAGATCACCCATCAGCTTGGTCAGCGTTCCGGAATAATCGGTCTGCTTTTCAACCTGCGGTGCCGGAATATTCGGTTTTTTCCAGACACCGGGCATCACCAGCGTCGGGCAACCGGTTTCATAGAGGAAATCCATATCCAGACTGGCGATTACTTTCCCATCCTGTTTGACGGTAAAATAGCCGGAATCGTTGTATTTGCCCATGAAGGCAACTTCAACGTCACGCTGTTTAGCCAACGCTTCAAATGCCTCCCGTTTTTCCGGCGGCACCGCAAGTGTCATGCGCTCCTGCGCCTCGGAAACCAAAACCTCCCAAGGCTGGAGACCCTCATATTTAAGCGGCGCACCTGCCAGCTCGCACTCGCAGCCGCCGGAATATTTACCCATTTCGCCGAACGAGCACGAAATTCCTCCCGCACCGTTATCAGTAATACAACGGAACAGACCGAGATCGCGCGCTTCGATCAGAAATTCATACAGCTTACGCTGCGTCAGCGGGTCACCGATCTGTACCGCCTGCGCCGGCGATTCCGTACGCAGTTCTTCCGACGAGAAAGTCGCGCCGTGAATCCCGTCTTTACCGATACGGCCGCCGCACATGACCGTCCAGTCGCCGACCTCGATCTCTTTGCGCTCGGATGGGCGGCCGTTGACTTTTACCGGAATCGTACCCATCGTTCCGCAATAGACCAGCGGTTTTCCGAGGTAGCGTTCATCAAAACACTCAAATCCGCGGCTGTACGGAATGCCCGACTGATTGCCGCCGTCGATCACTCCTTCATGCACACCGTCACGAATGCGGCGCGGATGCATCAGGCCTTCCGGCACTTCCTTATCGTAGAACGGCGAACCAAGACAGTAACCCCACACATTGGAAACCAGCGACGCACCCATACCGGTACCCAGCGGGTCGCGGTTAACACCGACAATACCGGTCATGGAACCGCCGTACGGATCCAGGGCCGACGGTGAATTATGGGTTTCCACTTTATAAACCAGGTGCAGATCTTCATCGAACTTCACGATGCCGGCGTTGTCCGTGAAAACAGAAACCAGCCAGTCAATCGACTCTTCCACCTTTTTGGTCGAGGCTTTGACGTAGGTCTTGTAAAGTGAGTGGATCGTTTCCGATTCGCCGGTCTCTTCATCTTTATACTCAACCGTACCGGCAAAAATCTTGTGCGAGCAATGTTCCGACCAGGTCTGGGCAATACACTCCAGCTCAATATCGGTCGGCCACTCCGGCAGATCGAGCTCTTTGCGATGCGCCTTCACGTCTTCACGCAGATAATGATTCCGGATCGCGCGCATTTCCTCCAAAGAAAGCGACAGAATCCCTTCCGATGAAATTTTCATCAACGCTTCGTCGTCGTCCGGCAGCTCAATCACATTCACCTTGATTTCCGGATGATCATCAAAGATCGGAGCAGTCATATCCGGCTCAGAGGCCAGCCACTCCTCTTTCGAGAAAACCTGAATCGTCTGAATCAGGGTATTGGCAAGCAGATCACTGCCCAGACGCTCCACATCTTCGCGGCTCAGGTCGCCGGTCAGGAAATACTGAATGCAGGTGTAAACCTGTTCTTCCCACTCCAGCTCGCGGCCTACTTCGTCCTGCAGCGCCCCGCGCGCCGTACGACCGACGTTATCGGTGACACCGGGTTTAAAACCGACTTCGAGCATCCAGTCGAACGTTTCCGGGGCAGGAAGACGGCCCATAGCCGATTCTGCAACCACCGGATCAGCAAACGCCCGCTGAACCTCCGCCGCTTTTTCCTCATCGATGTTCGCCACCACTTTATACACATCACGCGTGCGGCACTCAGTAATATCCATTTTCAGAGCGCCCTGCGCCCGATAAATCACTCCGCGACCGCGCGCATCCGGCACACCATCTTTCAATCCGATTTCAATCCGATAAATCATAGTCCTGCTCCACCCGATTTAGGTTCTTTCAAGTAAAACAGGGACCTTAGCCATTAAGACGGGCCGGTGAAACCCAGAAATGAAAAATCCCGCCGAAACCGACGGGATTATTAAATTTTACAAGGCAGGAAACAGCTCAGCGTCCGCCAATAAGGTCGCCCAGACCGCCGAGTACAGAGCCCTCGCCCTGACGTTCTCCACCGACCGACGGCGCGTGTTCGATGATCCGGTCCGCCAGACGGGAGAACGGAAGACTCTGCAGATAGACCGTTCCGGTGCCGCGAAGCGTGGCCAGGAACAATCCCTCACCGCCGAAAAAGGCGGATTTGAGACCGACGCCTTCGATACTGTAATCAATTCCCGGCGTAAACCCGACAATACAGCCGGTATCCACTTTAATCACCCCATTGTTCAGCTCTTTCTTCACAATGGTTCCGCCGGCATGCAGAAACGCCATGCCGTCACCCTGAATCCGCTGGAGAATAAACCCTTCACCGCCGAAAAAACCGGCTCCGAACTTTTTGGTGAAAGCAATCCCTATAGAGGTGCCCTTGGCGGCACAGAGAAAAGCATCTTTCTGACAGAGCATTTCCCCGCCGCACTGTGCCATATCCAGCGGAACAATCTTTCCGGGATACGGCGCACCGAAAGTCACCGAACGTTTGCCACTGCCCTGATTGGTAAAATGGGTCATAAACAGACTCTCACCGGTCAATGCACGTTTTCCGACGCTGAAAAGTTTGCCCATCAGCCCTTCATTGGCCTGCGATCCGTCACCCATGCGGGCTTCAAACGTAATGCCGTCATCCATCCAGTTCATGGCACCGGCTTCAGCCACCACCGTTTCGCCCGGATCAAGTTCCACCTCCACCGTCTGCAGGTCATCACCAATGATCGTATAATCCACTTCATGACATTTCATGGTCGTTCTCCTCTACTGTTCCGGTACAGCCGGCGCACTTCCCGGGGCACCCGGACCCGGCTGCGACGACTGCATATTCTGCATCTGCACCATCATGATCATCTGACCGTATTTTGCAATCAGATCGCCGGGAATCGTTACGCTCCAGCTGACCATGCCGTCTTTTCTGAATCCGGCAGAGGTAACCGGGCTCGTTCCCTTGAACATCGTGCTCATCTGCTGCTTCATCATGGCGGCAGACGGACCTGCAGGAAGGGATTCTGCAACAAAGGCCATGTATTCACCCATATCCCAGTCCAGATAATAGAAACCGCCTGCAGGATACCGGGTATGCGCTTCGATTTTCGCGGCATCTTTTCCGGACTTCACTTCAGCCACGAGCGTTTCAACCCCGCCCTTTTCCGCATAAAAAAGCTTCCCGTCAGTGATGGCCAGATCGAACATCATTTTCTGAACGCCCATGGACTCCATCTGCTTTCGCTGCTCTTCCGGCATAGCAGAGAGGTCGTATTCAAATCCGAAGGCATGAACCTTCAGTCCATCGGCATCACGGACATTTTCTTTAAACGTCATCGATACCGGCATTCCGAGCGATTCATACATTTTCAGGAACGGCGCCATATCGCTGTTCATTTCCCGCAGGGCCTGCAACGTCCGGGCTTCGTCCGCCACCCCCATCACATAGCGCACATTGTATCCATTCTCATCGAATGAAACCACTTCACAACCGGTCCCAGCAAAAATATTCATCCACTTGGTCATCGTACCGGCCAGCGCATCGGCATCAACATCCACAAGATCAAGCGCCTTCACGGCTTTGAGCGTTTCGGCCACAACAAAACGGGAAAGAGCTTCCGGATTAGCAAATCTCATATCGAGCCGCAGGGTGCCGTCGCCCAGCACTCCGGCGTGCAGTTTCGCATTTTCCTGATAAACCACCGGTGCATTCACCAGCTCCGCCAGCGGCGTTCCGGCATTCGGAACAAAGGTTTCACTTAATACCAGCGATCCGTTTTGCGGTGCCAGTTTAATCTCGGCTTCCGAGCACTGCTCCGCAAGCGACAGCAGAACCAGCAATTCGGCCTGAAGCAGTTTAGAGAGACTTTCCGTGGAATCCAGCGTGGCCCCCGGCTGATGCATCATACTCATACCCAGCATAGCCGGCATCATCTGTATAAATCCGTCAACCGCCTCGCGATTCTGTTCAATCACATCCGCCGGCTGCATCGCCAGACTCAGGACCGGATCCTTACCCGCCAGCAGAGCGGACTTCGCAGCTCCGGCATTGGCCTTTGCCGTTTCCAAAGCAACAGCATTTCCGGCCACTACCACGGCACCATCGAGATATACCGCCTGCAGCTTCTGGGCTTTCGCCATATTCAGATAGGCCGAAGACTGTGCCTCCGAAACCTCCAGCACCGCAAAAATATTGGTTGTATCCATCGCCACAATCGAAATCCCGCCATCGGCCGGAATACCGGCAAGGTTCATATCGCCCAGCTGCATGCCGATCATACTTTTAAGCATCGCCCCGTTCATCATCGGCGATGCTTTTGCCGCCACAAGTCCGACTTCATCGAGAAACCCATGTATTCCCGGAATGGAAACCGAAAGCATGGCTTTATCCATCACCACCGGTTTTTTCACCTGCGCCTGTGCGCTGATCACCATAGACAGAACGGTTACTGTCGTTATCCTACTCCATTTCATGCCATGCTCCTTTTTGTTGTGCGGACATCATCCCGGCGGCCGCCCGCTTCTGCCATTATAAATTGTTCCAATGATTGGAACCTCTATTTCACTACACCTTTAACCTGTAACCCACCGGATTCGTCCCGCAATTCCAGAACGCCCATCTTGATGTTACAACTCTTCGAATGTTCCAACGCCTGAAGAAAGACGGCTTCCTGTTCCATGACCCCTTCAGGCTGAAAACACATCCGGCGGGTTGTCGCCAGCGAACTGAACCGGATGGTCTCACCGTTCAATACGTAGCTTCCATTGAATACATTGCACCCTGCCGAACCCGACACCGCACCATCCTGCGTAAATTCGAGCGTAATTTCGGAGCCGGTCAGCAGGCCGGTCATACCGCCTTTTCCGTTATTTACCCCCGTGACTTTCCAGACCGTGGAAAAAAGCGGCGGCTCTACACGCCGCTTCATCGTTACCATAACATCCTGATCCGCATTCCGTAACCGCAGCTCACCATCGATGATCCGATAATCGACGGTTTCACCCAGCACTTTCAGCAACCGCATTTCCTGCGCCATCAGTTCCGGCGTACCCATCATCATGCCGGAGCCGGTAAGCGAAAAGCGGATCGTACGCCCCGATAAAACATACTCGCCGAAAAAACGATTCGCCCCCGCATTTCCCGTAATCCGGCCCTCAGACAGTTTAAACCAGACCTGCGCATTCTGAACCGGCGGAATCAGATTTCCCTCCGAATCGGAAATTCCGGAAAGTTCCCATGCGATCCCTTCAATCTGAGGCACCTCCTGCACCGGTGTTTTACAGGAAACACTCAGCATTACACCCAGGAAACAAGCCAACACTGCCCATCGATTCATCATACGCTCCAACACGGTCAATAAAGTACCGGAGCATGATGACTCCACAGACATTCTGCAAATTGAAAAGAGTTTTTTTCAGAAACAGAACAGCCGGTCAACGACGGTACCGAGCAGGAGTCATTTCCGGCTGTGCTGCAGATACTTCCGAAAACTAATCGCGATTACGACCTTTACGGGGACCGCCGCGTCCACCCTGTCCTCCGCCAGCGGCGCGCCCACTCGCAGAGCGGATGCTGACCTTACGGCCGTCGAGTTTCAGGTTCTGCAACCCTTTTCGGATATCATTGGCAACATCCTTGGCGACTTCAAAGTTTGAAGAGTCGCGTCCGAGATCAATCGCCCCGATTTTATTGGATTTAATCCCGCTGTGCTCACAGACCAACCGGACAATAGCACCGGCATTCACGCCGTGCACCCGGCCGATATTAATCGAAAACCGCTTGGTATCATAGGCTTCCATCCGGCGGTTACGTTTGGCATTTTCAGAACGCGGCTGTCCCGCCTGACGTTCCCGGCGCGGCTTGGATTTGGCATTCAGATCTTCCGCATTCCGGTAGTAATCGAGGAAGTGATTAAACTCAACAGCAATAAACCGTTTGATAATTTCTTTCTTATCGAGATGGCAAAGGGCTTCGTAGGCCGGAGGGAGATAATCGCCGATCTCCTCCTCGTTCACCTTCACATCCACCACCCGATGAATCAACGCCAGCAGCTGGTTTTCACAGATGGCCTTTGCATCCGGAATTTTTTCCAGCTTGATCCGGATATTGTTACGGCGTTCCAGATCCGCGATACGACGGCGCTCATGCATGTTGACCAGCGCAATCGACACACCGGATTTACCGGCACGTGCAGTACGGCCTGATCGGTGTGTATAAGCGGCAGCTTCATCCGAAAGTTTATAATGGATCACGTGCGTGATGTCGTTCACATCGATGCCACGCGCGGCCACGTCCGTCGCCACCAGCATCTGCACCGTCTTGGCACGAAACTTACGCATCACCGCATCGCGCTGCGCCTGCGAAAGTTCACCATGCAGCGCTTCGGCCGAATACCCATCAGCCATCAGCTTTTCCGCCACCGTCTGGGTTTCAGCCCGGGTGCGGCAGAAAATCACCCCGTAAATTTCCGGGAGATAATCGAGAATCCGCTTCAGTGCCGGGTAACGGTCTTTTTCGTGCACCATAAAACAGAAGTGTTCGATGTTGGCCGCCGCTTCGTTACGGCCGCCCACCGAAACTTCCACCGGGTCGGTCTGATAGTTGGCGGCAATACGAGCCACCCCCTTGGCCATCGTGGCCGAGAACAGCCAGGTAACGCGATCTTCCGGTGCCTTCTGCAGGATGGCGTCCAGCTCATCCTTAAAGCCCATATTGAGCATTTCGTCCGCTTCGTCCAAAACGACTACGGATATCTGATCGAGTTTTGCCGCACGGCGCTCGATCAGATCAAGCAGGCGACCGGGAGTCGCTACAATAATCTGTGTACCACGCTTCAGATCGCGAATCTGCGTGGAAATGTTGGAGCCGCCGTAAACGGCCGTGATTTTTACATGCTGGTGCCGGGCAAATTTTTTCAGGTCATCGGCAATCTGCAGACAGAGTTCACGGGTCGGCGAAAGAATAATGCCCTGAGGCATATCGTTTGACGGATCGACCCGTTCGAGCAGCGGCAGACCGAATGCCGCAGTTTTTCCGGTACCGGTCGACGCCAGACCGACAAAGTCCCTGGAACCTTCCAGCAGAATGGGAATGGCCTGTTCCTGAATCGGAGTCGGGGTTTCAAAGCCTAGAACCTGAATAGATTTAAGTGTATCGGGGCTCAGCCCCAAATCGGAGAATGTCATATGTTTTCCTACGTTGCGGAGCAACAGCACGAATGCCGTTCATAGACGATGCAACCATCGCCTCTCCAGACTACAGGGCACTTTTCCCGCGCCCATCGCAGAAAATTGACCCCGAATGAACAGAACGCTTAAAACGTGGTTCTGTAAAAACGAAGGGCGGTTATACGCATATATTTTTTATTAGCAATCTTTTAAATGAAAAAAGCCCGCTCTTATGAACGGGCTTCCTCACACCTTAAAAATAAGAATCAATGTTTAAAGTGGCGCATGCCGGTCATCGCCATGGCAATGCCGTATTTATTGCAGGCTTCGATCACTTCATCGTCACGGATCGAACCGCCCGGCTGCACGATAAACTTCGCACCCATTTCGCTGGCCGCATCAATACTGTCCGCAAACGGGAAGAACGCTTCGGAAACAAAGACACATTCGCCGATGACGTTCTGAATCTCCTCTTCAGTAATGTCCGGATTTTCGGTTTTCAGGTTTTCCACCGCTTTGGAAACCGAAAGTTTTTTCAGCGCGTCCACGCGGTTCGGCTGACCGGCCCCCATACCGAGCACACGGAACTGGCCCGGTTTATACTCCTGCACCAGCACGATGGCGTTGGATTTGGTATGTTTAGCCGCAGCGATTCCGAAAAGCGCGAGCTCTTTTTTATTTTCATCGAACGGAGCTTCTGTAGGAACGTCCCACTTCTCCAGAATTTCCGTATCCACATCCTGCACCAGCAGACCGCCGTTAATGTGCTTAACCATCCGCTGCGGCAGCGCCTTACCCATCGGCTCGTTGAGCTTCAGAATACGCAGGTTCTTTTTCTTCTTCAGATGATCCAGAGCATCTTCGTCGTAACCCGGAGCAATGATAGCTTCGATGAAACGGCCGTCGAGACACTGAGCGGTCGCCATATCCACCTTTTCAGTCACAGCAATCACGGACCCGAAAGCCGAAACCGGATCACCCGCCCACGCCGCTTCAAACGCTTCCGCCAGTGTTTCACCGGTGGCGTATCCGCATGGGTTGGTGTGCTTAATCACAGAGACACCCGGCCGGCCGGCCAGATCCTTCACGGCTTCGAGTGCACCATCGCCATCAACATAGTTATTGTAGCTCATTTCCTTACCGTGCAGAACGTTCGCCAGCGCGATAGTGGATTCACGGGAGTCGGCATCTTTATAGAGCCAGGCTTTCTGATGGGAATTTTCACCATAGCGCAGTTCCGTGCCATCGGAATACGCCTTCACAAACGGTTTCGCCAGTTTCTGTTCAGCAACCTGTTCAGCGAGATACGCAGCAATCGCGGCATTGTATTCCGCAACACGGGCATACACTTTCTGCCCCAGCACAAAACGGAAAGACTCCGTGGTGGCCCCGCCGTTGGCTTTCATTTCGTCAATCACCCGCGCATAATCCGCCGGATCAGTGACAACCGTCACAAATTTCATATTTTTCGCTGCAGAACGAATCATCGTCGGACCGCCGATATCAATCTGCTCAATCGCTTCCGGCAGGGTGACCCCCTCTTTGGCAATGGTTTCTTCAAACGGATAAAGATTCACACATACGAGATCGATTTGACCGAGGCCGTGATCCGCCATGGTCTGCACATGCTCTTCGTTGTCGCGCATGTAGAGAATACCGGCATGAACCTGCGGAGTGAGCGTTTTCACGCGGCCATCGAGCATTTCCGGGAACCCGGTGAATTCAGAAACATCCTTTACAGGAATACCGGCCTCGCGAATCGCCTTCGCGGTACCGCCGGTGGAAAGCAGCTCCACGTCCATTTCGTGCAGGTGACGGGCAAAGTCCAGAATCCCCGCTTTATCGGATACACTTAAAAGTGCGCGCTCAATCTTTACGTTCATGCAAATACTCCCTTGGGTTTGGCTCAAAGGCGTTGTTTTTACCGATCACCCGCCCTGAACGCACGCCCTTTTTTCCAAAGGGTGGAACTTTTCACAGTACTTGTATCTGAGAAGCACGATCGCGTCCCTCAGATGCAAGCCCCCGAATTATAAAGCGATGCCGAAAAGAATACTGAAAAAATGACAGAGACTGCCCGCAAGAACAAACAGGTGCCAGATGGCATGAGACCACTTTACCGATTTCATGGCGTAGAATACCGCACCGATAGTATAACACAGGCCGCCGACCACAAAAAATACAAATCCCGTCGTGGAGAGCGATTCAAACAGCGGTTTCACTGCAATCACACAAAGCCAGCCCATAAAGAGATAGCTCCCCAAAGAGACCCATTTATAGCGTCCGGTAAAAAAGGCCTTAAGCACAATGCCGATCAGCGCACAGCTCCAGATGATGCCGAAAATACTCCACCCCAGAGCACCGCGCAGAGGGGCCAGCGTGAAGGGCGTATAGGTTCCGGCAATCAGCAGATAAATGGCGGAATGATCAATAATCTTCATCACCTTCCGCACCTTCGGCTGCCTTGAGGAATGATAAAGTGTGGAACCGAGGAACAGGATGATGAACGTCGCCCCGTAAATTGCACAACTGACAATTTCCCACGGTCCTTTCCGAAGCGCACTGAAGACAACCAGCAGAACCAGCGCCGCCACACCGATGACTGCGCCGATTCCGTGTGTAATGGCATTTACCAGCTCCTCGCCGGCACTGTAATCCGGTTTTTTACGGTCCATGACTCCCCGCAATCCCCCTCTTACCAATCCCGCAGATAATGACAGCCGTGCGGCCCGTGTTTTTTGAAGTAATTCTGATGATACTCTTCAGCCCTGTAGAAAGCAGAGGCCTTTGTAATTTCGGTAACGATCGGTTTTTTCCAACGTTTCTGCGCTTCGGGAAGAACCTTTTCCGCCACAGCTTTCTGCTCATCGTTCAGATAGAAAATGGCGGAACGATACTGCGACCCGCGGTCGGGACCCTGCCGATTCAGGGTGGTCGGATCATGCAGACGCCAGAAATAGATACAGAGTTCTTCGTAGGAAACTTTTTCAGGATCATAGATGACCTCAACAGCTTCGGCATGGCCGGTATCCTGATAACAGATCTCTTTATAGGTCGGATTTTCAGTGTGTCCGCCGGTATATCCCGAAGTCGCTTCCTGCACGCCGTCCAGTTCTTCAAACAACGCCTCAACGCCCCAGAAACACCCCGCCGCAAAAATAGCCTTTTCCATATCCGACTCCTTTTCTACTGCACCGGCCGTAACAGCCAATCCCAACAATGCACATAGCGCAAACCGTCTTGTGATCATATCGCCCTCCTGACTGCCTTAGAGCATCTTCAGTTTTTTTCGTTCAACGGGCCGGAACGGAAGAACCATTCACCGGTTCTCAGTTTTTCAGACTGTGGATCGGAGCCGGGATTCGACCGCCGAATTTTACAAAGCGCGAAGAACGTCCCGCATTGCGGACCGGCATCACCACACTGGCCCCGAACAAACCGCCGAAAGAGACATATTCCCCCGCCGCTTTTCCAGGCACCGGAATCAAGCGCGCAGCAGTCGTTTTCGAATTAATTACGCCGATCATCAATTCATCGGCAATAATCGCCGCAATCGTTTCCGGACTGGTGTCTCCGGGAATCGGCACCATATCCAGACCCACCGAGCAGACACAGGTCATCGCTTCGAGCTTTTCAAGAATCAGACATTCCCGCTCGGCGGCCTCGGCCAGCACCGAATCCTCCATCACCGGAATAAATGCACCGCTCAGCCCTCCGACACTCTGGGATGCAAAGGAACCGCCTTTTTTAACGGCGTCGTTCAGCATCGCCACAATCGCCGTCGAACCCGGTGCACCAATATCATCCACTCCAAGAATATTCAGAATTTCGCCGACTGAATCGCCGACCGACGGTGTCGGAGCCAGCGAGAGATCAACCACACCGAACGGAAGATCGAGCGCTTCCGCCACCTGACGGCCGATCAGCTCGCCGCAACGGGTAACGCGGAACGTCGCCTGCTTAATCTCTTCCGCCAGATCATCCAGCCCCAGATTCTCCGCACCTTCGGCCTCAATTTTACGTTCCAGCGCCCGCGCAATCACTCCCGGTCCGCTGACACCGACATTGATCACGGCTTCAGCTTCGCCGAGACCGTGTATCGCCCCCGCCATAAACGGATTATCGCCGGGCTGATTGGAAAAAACCACAAATTTGGCTGCACCGAATCCGCCGGATTCCCTACTCGCTTCGGCCGCCGCTTTCACGGTTTCGCCCAGCAGAGCCACGGCATCCATATTCAGCCCATGGCGCGTTGAGCCTGCATTAATCGAGGAACAGACGCGGCTGGTCGTGGCCAGTGCCTCGGGCACCGCCTGAATCAACTTCAGATCGCCCTGACTGATCCCCTTCTCCACATTGGCCGAGTAACCGCCGATAATATCGATGCCCACTTCCTCGGCGGCGGCATCAAGCGCTTTGGCCAACCGAACGAAACCCTCGTGTGAAAAGCCTGCCCCCACATGAGCAATCGGCGTAACCGATATCCGTTTATTCACCACCGGCACGCCATACATCCCGCCGATCCGGTCGCAGGTCTCCACAAAATCGCCTGCCAGCAGACGAATCTTTTCCTGTATTTTCTGTGCAGTGGTTTCGGCATCGCCGGTACGGCAGTCCAGCAGGCTGATACCCATGGTCACGGCGCGCACATCCAGATGTTCTTTCTGGATCATGTCGACGGTTTTAAGAATCTGGTCAGAGCGGATCATTTCAGTTTTTCCATTTCAAATTTCAGGTTGTTCAGATTTCGTTGGTGGCACGGAAGATATCGTTGTGCTGCAGAACCAGATTCAGGCCGCTGGCCTTTCCGAAGTCGGAAAGCTCAGTCCTGAAAGTCTCCAGCTTCCGGATATCCGGAAATTCCAATTGAAGCATCATGGTGTACTGATCGCCGTCAACATAGGAGGCAAGATCAAGGATGTTGACCCCGCGATCGTAACAGAAACGCGAAACCTGGGCCACAAGTCCAACGCGGTCTTTCGCCACAGCCGACAGAATATAGGTCTGCTCCGAACGATCGACTTCATCAAGCATTCCCTCCACCTGTTCAACGGAAACATGAGAGGTTTTTCCGGTTGCAAGCGCTTTCTGCACCTGCTCTACCGTCACTTCAACCGGGAAATCGACCACCAGGATCATTGTGAAGTAGCCGCAAAGCACTGATTCCCGGAGGTCCGCCAGATTGCCGCCAAGCGAGCTGATTCCCTCCGTCACCTCGGCCACAATGCCCGGCCGGTCACGGTCCATTACTGATATTACCAAATTGTTTCTGTTCGCCATTTCTACCTTTCCAGTGATTGGACAAACACTATCGCTCTTTTTCCATCTATTGGAATTAAAAAAAAGACCTCTTTAGGGAAAGCGGTTTTTCTGGATTGCGTTTCGACGGTGATGACATAGCATTACGCTATGTTTTCCCGTCGATCCATGTTAAGCGCATTGCGGATACTCCTTGTACTTCCGGGCACGAAACTGATGGCGGAGGCAAACCCACCGACCGTATGCGAAGTCTGCGGAGAGCCGTTGCCCGGACGTTACTGGAATTATGAGGGCCACGCCTGCTGTTCCCAGCAGTGTGTCGATGTACTTCGTCCGAAATGCGCAAAATGCGGGCGACCGATCAGCGGCCAGTATATTGAGGCGGACGGAAAGATCTACTGCTCGCAGAAGTGTTTCAACAGCACCCTGCCGCGTTGCGAAATCTGCGGGGTGCATATCGAGTCGGGATACAGTATTACCCGGCACAACTATTGCGACGAATGCCTGAAAAACAGCCCGACCTGCTTTTCCTGCGGTCTGCCGGCAAAAAATCCGACCGAGCTCAGCGACGGACGTATTGTGTGCAGTATCTGCCGGAGCGCATCGGCGGACACGATCGACGTCGCACTGAAGCATTACGACCTCGCCCGTCGGGAACTGGAAAGCTGGTGCGGGTTACAGATGCAGACCGTTCCACAGCTTAAACTGGTGGATCGCGACGATATGGGAGAACTGTCCGGCACCCTTCGCAAAACGGATGAACCGGTGACCATCCGCGGGCTATACAGCCGGCAGACCATGCTGGTTAAACGCGGCCTGTTCGGCAGCTGGCGCAAAGATGAAGGGCAGTCGAACGAATCCATCTATATTCTGGACCATCTCCATGAGGAAGTTTTCCGTGTTGCCGCCATACACGAACTGATGCACGACCTGGTACATGAACATTTTCCAAAGCTCGAAAATGCTCCGCTGTGGGTTCACGAAGGGATCTCTCAGTTTGCCGCCGCGGAATACTGCCGGAAGCGGAACTATCTGGATGCCCTCGATACCATTGAAACCAGTAAAGACCCGGACTATGGCGACGGGTATCGCTATTTCAACGCACTGGCCGGATCCGGGGGCTGGCCCGCTCTCCGGCACTGGATTGAAAAAGTAGAGGTTTCCGGACTTCCCCCTCAGGCTCCGCTTCCCGCAGCACAATGATTATTCCGGCTCGTTCACATGAGTCCGTTCATGTGAAATATGCAGTGCTATGAGCCGGGCCACAATGACCGCCAGAAAAACCTGACCGATAACCGCCTCCATCATCGCATAGGACTGTGCAAGCGGCGTCTGTGGCGTAATATCGCCGTAGCCGAGCGTGGTCAGGGTGGTAAAACTGAAATAAACCGCCCAGAAACTGTTTACAGAACTATACGACAACCAGGCTTCAGGCACATTGAATGACACCGGATTATGGATAAAAAATCCGGTGTACACAAAGGACCAGATTACCCCCATCAGAAAGTAGGCGGAGACAGCCCCGTAAATTTTATCCCCGGTGACCGCATCATTCATCAGGACAAACCGCATGATGCTGAAGAAGACGAGCACAAAATAAATCACCTTGAACCCGACAACGGCCAGCAGAAATCCGTTGGTCTCGCCCGTATTTACCAGCTCAACGCCGCTCAGCACCATATTGACGAGCGTCAGCAGTGTCATACCCACAAAAAACTTCCGCGTATTGGAAACCGCACGGAGACAGGACAGAAGAACCACAATACCGAGCCAGCCTAAAACCTGATCAACCAGAACCCGATTATCTCCCGCCAGCGGCATAATAAAAAACATGGCCACCATAGTGGAGAGAAATAAACTGAAACGCCCCTTCAGAAACGCCTCAAGAACCGGGCGGGTATGCATCATTCAGCCGCCTCGTCCGGAAGGGCCCATCCACCGCCGAGCGATTTATAAACCCCGACCAGATAAGAACTGACCATTCCTCTGCTCAACGCCAGCTGATCCTGCTGTTCCAGCAGAGCCTGCTCCATGTTCAGCACATTCTGAAAATCCGTCAGTCCCGAAGTATACAGTTCTCTCACCAGCTCAACCGATTTTTCCGCCGATTCCGCCGCCACTTCCAAAGACTCGATCCGGTCTTTTTCATAGGCATAGGCCGACATGTTATCTTCGACCTCTTCCAGTGCCAGCAGCAACGTCTGCTCATACGTGTGCAGCGCCGCACGGGTTCCGGCTTTTTCAGCATCCACCTGACTGCGGATACGACGGCCGTTGAAAATGCTCCATTTCAATTGAGGCCCGAAACTGTAGTAAGTATTCGCTCCACTGAAAAGATCGCCCCCTGAGGATTCCACAGCCAGCGTGCCCGGCAGCGTCAGCGTCGGATACAGCTCCGCCTTAGTCGCTCCGATCAGCGCATGCTGAGCGGCCAGCTCGCGCTCAGCCCGGCGGACATCCGGCCGCTGGCGCAGAAGATCCGCCGGCACACCAGCCATCAGTTCCTCCGGAGGAACAGGAATCGGCTTACGCACCCCCAATTCCTTTTCAAGCGCATAAGGCATTTCGCCCACCAGTACACTGAGTCGGTTGATCGCGACCACCAGTTCCTGCCGCAATGACGGAATTGCTGATTGGGTACGGAAAAAATTCAACTGCGACTGCGACACATCAAGCGCCGGAACAAGTCCGGAGTCAAAACGGTTCCTGGTCAGTTTCAGCGTTTCACCCTGAGCTTTCAGGTTGTTTTCCGCCAAATGAATACGCTCCTGCAACGTACGGACGTTTATATAGTTCTGCGCAATATCAGCATAAAGAACGACGAGAATATCCCGGTAGTTTTCCACCTGCGCCTGCAGCGATGCATCAGCCGATTCAACCGACCGGCGCACCCGGCCCCAGAGATCGAGCTCCCACGCCATGGAAAGAGAAGCGTCATAAAGCTCTCCCTTCCGGTCAACGGCTCCGCCAAACGTATTGTCCCTGGTCAGCTGATAACTGCTGGCAGAAGCGCCGGCCATGATTTCCGGCCACCAGAGGCCGGCATTGACACCGCGCAACGCGGCCGCCTGCTCAATCCGGGCCGCAGCAGTCTTCAGATCGTAGTTTTTCGTAGCAGCACGTTCGATCAGAGCGTTGAGTGTGGGATCATTGAACGCCGTCCACCAGCTCTGAAGATCCGGCTTTCCGCTCTTGAATTCATCCTGGACGGCATCGTGCCAGGCATCGGGCGTGGATTCCTCGGGCATTTCATAATCCGGGCCCACAGAAGGCAGGGAGGAACAGCCGCTGAGCAGAGCCAGACCGGCAATGGAATACAGAAACCAACGAAACTTCATGGAGGAACTCCCTTATTAGAGTGATCATTAATTGAGGGTATATGATAGAAACCCCATCTCTGTAAGTCAAACGCCGAAACGGGATCCGGCCTGCCCGTTTCCGGGAAAGACCGGAATGATGAAACGAACCGCACCAAACAGCAGCAGGGCCAGCAGCATACCGTAAACATCAACCATCCAGTCACTGCATCCCGGCGTCCGGTCCATGGTGAGATACTGCAGCGATTCCGATATCGCGGCAAAAAGCAGAATATCAAAGGCCACCTTCAGCACATATCCCCGGCCCTGCCCCTCCAGTGCAGCCGAGCAATAGACCAGAAAACAGAGTGATGCAAAGAGTACAAAATGGCCGATGCGATGCACCTGTTCCACGGCTTCAATCATGCCGTCGACGGCCGAGGTTTCCTTTTCAAAAACCACGGATCCGGATGCGGATTTTTCCGGTGACTTCGCTTTCGGAACTTCCGCTTTTTTCGAAGGAGCCTTCTGCTCCCGGACCTGCAGACGTTTCTGCAGCTGTTCCAGCCGTTCCTTCACACCGTCGACCGGCTTCTGAATCCAGACGGTCGGCACCAGCGTACCGAAGAGAATGGCAATAACATTCAGCAGAATCAGAATGCGCAGTTTCCGGTGGTCCAGCCGGCAGCGCCGGAAATAGAGAACCCCCATCCACAGCCACGCCACCATAAATACCAGACGCATGGGAAGACAGGATGGCTTTACCTCAACCGGTACGGCAACAACCTGATCAAACCATGCCGTCCCTGATTTCCCGATCTGTTGCAGCACAACCTCTACCGTGGCCGCCTCGGGAAAGATTTCAAACTCCTGCTGCTGAAAGGTCCACGGCACGGTTCCCTCTTCATCGAGAAGACCATGTGTTCCCGGAATCCATTTGCCTTTTGCATCGCGCTGAATCAGCAGCAGTCGTGCACTGCTCCACCGGTATTTGCCACGCACCACATCCTCCGTCCGGATTCGACCCTGCAGGCGAATTTTTGATACCGTCGGATTTTCCAGTATCCGGAAACGCACCTCCGCAGTTTTGCCCCCTTTCGGAACCAGCAGGCGGTAAAGGCCGTTGGTTTGGACCACATCACCACGCATTCGCCATGCGTCTCCGAGCTTCGGCATCTCCAGCAACGGTTCGCCCAGCGGTCGATAGCAGTCGTAGCTGCCCCAGAACAGCAAAGTGATCCCCAGCATCAGTAACGCCGGAAGCCGCAGTTTAAGCTTTTTCAGTCCGTCTGTCTGCACTCCGCCAAATTCCATACTTTTTTAACCCCCATAAACAACAGCATCGCAGCCAGCATCCCGTATGCATTGCAGAGCATGTCCTGAATATCGACGGTGCGTTCGACCGCAAAATACTGAAGAGACTCGGTCACCGCACCGAACAGCAGAATATCGAGCCCGGCCCTCGGATAAAACCGGTATTCCCTACGCTCCAGTGCTCCGGAAAGAAACGTTAAAAACGACAGCGATCCGAAAAAAAGAAAATGGCCGGCAGAACGCCCGATAATGTATTTGAAATGATCCAGCAGACCGCCTCCCAGCCCGGCACTCACCAGCTCATATGCCGGCGAAACAGCCGGAACCGCCTGCATTTCGAGCAGAGAAAACCAGCGCAGAAATCCCGGCCCGTACTGGAACCAGCGTGTCGGCAGCATCACTCCGATAATAATCACCAGCGCATTAAGTAGAAGCAGGTGCCGCAGCGGCCGCTCATGAAGACGGCAGATCCGGTAATAAAGCATGCCGAGTAGACACCAGGTCAGAATGAATCCCCAGCGGATAAAAGGATAGAATCCGCTCCACTGTACCGGAACCGCCCGGATTGAATCGAACGAAGCCGTGCCCACCGAACCGTGACGCGACAGCACCACCTGTGCGGAAACCGCATCGCTCTCCAGAATGTAGTCCTGAATAAAAAAAGAGCGCTTAAGAGTGCCAACGGCCGACATCCGGTGCCAGCTTCCGCGTAAAATCCGCTCGTCGGCCAGCTTCTGATCCAGCCGCAGCGCTACAGTATGCCCCGCATGAATATCCGGAACCGGAGCCGCCTGCAGATAGCCGCTCAGACGGATGATTTCATAGCGGGATACATTACCCAGATCAAAGATCACTTCCGGATGGTCGCCTGCGGCATGCTGATTGATCTGAATAACGCCATCCGATGCGGAGCAATCACCATGAACAAAATCAGCTTCAGCCAGCGACGGATAGTCAAGCAACGGCTCGGCGGACGGGCGGCAGGGATCAACCGCAGGCCAGATAAACAAAGTGGCTGCCAGCATGATCAACGCAGGCAGCCGTTTTTTCAGTTGGTTCATTCCTTCATCCATCGACCGGAAAACATACCACCGGCAGAACGGATGCCGAACCTAATCTTTGTGGACTTTAACCTTATCACGGAAGACGCGATGAATGAACCAGGTGTAGCCCAGTACAAGCGGCATACCGATGAGGGCAATACCCAGCATCCACCCCAGAGTGCGCATCGAGGAGGAGGAATTGAAAACGGTAAGGCCCCAGTCCGGCTCGTTGGTACACGGGACAATATTCGGGAAAAGCGCCGCCGCAACGGACAGCATAACCAGTGCAATCGTGGCCGATGAAGAAAGGAATGCCGCCACTGCTTTGCCTTTTTTATTGAAGGCAAAAGCCAGAAAATTGGTCACAAGCGCCAGCACAACCAGCATCATACAAATAACTTTATAATCCCCGCTGATGCAGAACTTCACCCCATAGGCCAGCGTCGGCATAAAAGCGAACAGGAATGCATACCAGGCTTTCTGCGCCCACTTTCCGGCTTTTTCGGCGGTTTCACCTTCGAGCTTCATCGTCAGATAGAGCGCGCCGTGGTGTGCAAACATAGCCAGACCGACAATACCGCAGAACAGTGCAAACGGGTTCAGCAACGCAAAAAATCCGCCGGTATAATCGCCGATGGCGTTGAGTTCCAATCCCTGAAGAATGTTGCCAATGGCAACGCCGTAGAGAATGGTCGGTAGTACTGAACCGAACGCAAAGGCGCCGTCCCACGCCTTAACCCATTTTTCAGATTCAATCTTATTGCGGAATTCGATCGCAACCGCGCGGAAGATCAGCCCGAGCAGCACCAGCATCATCGCCAGATAAAAACCGCTGAATACGGTGGCATAGACCGGCGGAAACGCTGCGAACAGTGCTCCGCCTGCGGTCAGCAGCCAAACTTCGTTGCCGTCCCAGAACGGTTCGATGGAATGAATAAACGCAGTGCGCTCGCCTTTCTTCCGGGCAAAGAGATGCCAGAAACCGACGCCCAGATCAAATCCGTCGAGAATCGAATAGCCGATAACGAGAATACCGATAAGCAGGAACCAGACAATTTGCAGTGCTTCCATAATTATTCAACCTCCCCTTCAAGGGCTTCAACGGATTCGGGCCCTTTGGCAAACTGGTTTTTCAGCAGATAAATCCAGAGTCCGAAGAGCAGTGCATAGATGATGGAAAACATAATAATCGAGGCCAATACCTGTCCGGCCGGCACCGATTTGGATACGGCCTCTTTTGTGCGCAGCAGATTATAGACGACCCACGGCTGGCGCCCGACTTCGGCCGCAATCCAACCGACCTCGTTGGCAAGGAATGGAATCGGAACCGTGAAAGCACAGATTTTTAGATAAAGCCGGTGGTCAAGCAGCTTTTTGTTGAGCCAGAAAATCACCCCGATGAAGGCGACAAAAGCCATCCACATCCCCATGTAGAACATCAGATGAAATGCCCAGAACGAAATCGCCACCGGCGGACGGTCCTCCTTCGGGAAGTCTTTCAGACCCTGAATTTCCGTATCAAAACGTCCGCCGACCATCAGACTGACCATACCGGGAATCCGGATGGCAAAATGGTTTTTTTCGGCATCCTGATCCGGCAGGCCGAAAAGCATGAGCGGTGCATTCGGTCCGCTTTCCCAGATCCCTTCAAAAGCCGCCAGCTTGGCCGGTTGCGTTTCAGCCACCTGATGACCGTGTTTATGACCTACAAACATAGTAATCAGAATGACCATGAAAGCCGGAACAATGGCCGTACGCATGGAGGCACGGAAAAATTCCACATTCCGCTTTTTAACCACCTGCCAGGCCGACGTGCCGAGAATAAAAAATACACCGACGGTCAGTGCTCCGGTGATGACGTGGGAATAACGCGGCAGCGTGGATGGATTAAATACCGCCTGCCAGAAGTTGGTGAGCACCGCTTTCTGAATTTCGATGCCGTTTACCGTTTCAGTGACCACTTCGTAACCGGCCGGCGTCTGCTGCCACGAATTGGCCACCACGATCCAGAAGGCCGACATGGTTGCACCGAGGGCCACCATAAAACTGGAAAACCAGTACAGCTTCTGCGATACACGTTTCCGTCCGTACAGCAGAATGCCGAGGAAACTCGATTCCAGGAAAAAGGCGAACACGCCCTCCGCCGCCAGCGGAGCCCCGAAAATATCACCGACAAAGCGGGAATAACCCGCCCAGTTGGTGCCGAACTGGAATTCCATTACAATACCGGTTGCCACTCCAATGATAAACGAAATCGCAAACACCTTCGTCCAGAAATGGGCCAGCTGCCGGAAAAGCGGATTTCCGTTTTCCTGATAGCGCGTGTTGTACATAAAGATCATCCAGCCCAGACCGATGGTCAGCGGCGGGAAGATATAGTGGAACATGATCGTCAGCGCGAACTGTATGCGCGCAAGTAACACTGCATCCATTCAACTCTCCAGTTTCGGTGAAAATTTTAAAACAGGTATATGCTTGTACATGAATTGAAGCTACATGGATACATTGAGCATTTCGGCAATTCAATACCTATTTATCGATAAATATCAAACCATTAAAGTGATCATGTTTTACTTGTTTTTATTTGCCGGCACAGAGCGCCAAAACAGGAATACCCGTCCGGCCGGCACTTGTATTTAAAGATAGAATACAACTGAATACCCTGACATCAACCGAAACATCCGATTGATCAAAGACTTGAACCGCGCCAGTGCAGCTTCTGGGCAAGGACCGAAAAATAGCTGTGATTTTCGAGCTGAAGAAACCGTACACCGTACTCACTGCGCCGGATTTCGATCCGTCCGCCCTGCTCCATCAGAAACTCATCCTGTCCGTCAATCGAAAGAATCAGCTCTTTCACCGCCTTGACCACCCGGATTTCAATGCAGCTGGTATTCGGCACCACCAACGGCCGGGAACTGAGCGTATGCGGACAGATAACATTGATACCGAAACCGCATACTCCGGGATGCAGAATCGGCCCGCCCGCCGAGAGTGAATGCGCGGTACTGCCGGTAGGCGTCGAAACAATCATGCCATCGCACATAAACGAGCTCACATCTTCTCCATCGATGACCAGATTGAAGGTATTGATGCGCGACGACGCGCCCCAGCCCAGAACAATATCGTTCAGCGAACGCTGCTCGCCGATCAATTCCCCGTTCCGGAAAACCCGGCATTCCGCCACATCGCGCACAGAAACGTTGTAAGTCCCGTTTTTTATGGCTTCCAGAGCCGGCCGGATTTCCGAATCACTCACGCTGGTAAGAAACCCCAGACTACCGAGATTCACCCCCATAATCGGCACGCCGGAACCGTGCAGCGCAAGTGCCGTGTAAAGCACAGTACCATCACCGCCCAGCGCAAGTGCCACATCAACCTCACGCCCGAATTCAGATGCCGGAAGCAGTCCGGCTCCCAGCGCTTCCGCCATTTCCGGCTTCTCCGCAAAAAGCTGAAAGTCAAACGCCGCAGCGAGATCCCGCAGTTCATTCAGCACATGCGCCGCACGCGGGCGCTTCGTATTTACAATAACACCGATTTTTTTCACGATTCCGAATGTAGCTGTTTCAAAACGCCGGCGCAATCGCCGAAACGGATGCTTCGAACCTTCGGAACGTTACGCGAAAGCAATCACCGGTCGTGCTCCTCCGCGACGGACTTACACAATACCGATCTGAAACGGATGATCCGCCTCCGCAGAATAATTGAAAACACTGGCCCGATACCGAAATTCAGATGGAAAATCCGTCGAACAGCAGAATCACAAAAGTCAGCAGACAGACACCGCAGAGGGCAAAGGAAAAAAACGGCAGCGGAGACCCGTCAATCTTTCGACGGCCCATTTTTGAAAAAACAGATAATGCGGCCAGCACAAAAGTCAGTAGCAGAACCGTCAGAAAAGCAACTTTGTTCTTCCCGGCATGCTCCACCCGGCTTCCCGCCGGTCCCACCAGCGGGAGAATCATACAGAGAAAAAAGAAGGAAAGTCCCGAGGCAACCGCGAGCCCGGTACCGACGGCCGGTCTGAACATCACATCGTTTTCGTATTTCTGATCCTGATCCATACTGCTGTTTCCAAGGGTTGGAATTTAAGAGCCTGAATTTATAGGCCGATTTCCCCGCTGTTGGAAGCAAAAAGCGGTTTCAGACCTCCCGGATACCCTATCCTTTCCACTTTCCCTTACGTCAGCGTTTTTACCAATCTCATCGATTGCTTTGACTTTCCGGGAGGGGTTTGCATAAACTTTTGCGGTTGGTTAACTCGGTGTGTTGAGCAAGGGGCCTATGGAAGTTCAGAAAACAAAAAAGCGCATTGCCAGTTCCAGCGCGGCACTCATAAGCATCCTACTGCACGCGGCGCTCCTTCTCGTGGCCGGCGGTGTGGTGGCCCTGAAATATTACCAGAAACAGGGGGCTGCGTTCCAGGTTGAAAAACAGCGTCCGAAACTGGAACGCCGCAAACTCCAGATGCCGGTCAAGGCACAGCCCTTCATGGAGCAGATGTCCAAACCCAAAGCGCGGACCACTACGCGCATCACCGCCAATGCACCGCAACTGGTCAACATTCCGGAACAGGGCGAATATGTAAAAATGGCCCCGATGCCTACATTTAAAGGTAATTATACCAACTTTGTGCAGATGGACCGCACACTGGAATTCAATTCAAAATACCGCGATGTCAATTTCGGGATTTCTTCGGTCGACTTTTTCGGAACACGCGGAAAAGCGGAGAAAGTTGTAGTCGTGGTTGATGCCTCCCGCTCCATGCTCTATGACGACCGCGGCGGAATTGATTCCTATGATATGGTCCGTGAAGATCTGCGCGAAGTGATCGGCAGCATGCGCTCAGCCACCCTGTTTAACGTCATCCTCTTTGATGACCAGCAGGTCGCCCTGTTCAACGCCAATATGGTCCCGGCCACGCCCACTGCAAAAACCAACGTCATTGAATGGGTCAGCGGCATCAACACCAATCTTGATTTTGTCGGACTTCCGGACGACATCGCAAACTATACCCCGAAACGCGCTTATGATATTCCCATGGCCAACAACGATATTACCGGCTGGCTGAAAGGTCTGCAGGCGGCGATCGAACAGAAGCCGGAAATTATTTTTCTGCTCACGGCCGACTGGGGCAACGTCACCTCCATGAACTACGGCATTTCCTACTTCCTGAAAAAAGACATGTTTAAAGAATACCAGAAACGGCGGATCGAATATTTTCTGGAAGACGAGAGCTTTGCCGAAGACTGGGAAGGCTATCTGGCCGAATATGATGAACTGCGCACCGTCGCCATCAAAATGCTGGAGCTTGAAAATCAGGCGCGCTACGAAGCCGAAATGCAGCCCAAAGTGGTCCGCGACTGGGACGAAATCCTTTATGACAATGAGGTGGAACTGCCGGATGCCCCGCTTGCCGAAGACCAGCAGGCGGTCGGCATGATGCCCGCCGAAACCCGATACACCTTCGATGAAGTGCTCGAATCCTTTTTTGTGATCGTGATGGATAACTACCGGAATCTCGGTTTTCCCCAACTCAACTTTGTACTGCTGCAAGGCGACGGCGCAGCCAACTACACCGCAGAGACGGCCTCAATGATGACATCCGACATCAAATTTCAGAAT
Source organism: Verrucomicrobia bacterium S94 (assembly GCA_004299845.1). Lineage (NCBI taxonomy): Bacteria > Pseudomonadati > Verrucomicrobiota > Verrucomicrobia bacterium S94. The sequence continues at coordinate 2,568,917 of CP036201.1, forward strand.
CTCAGCAGAATGGTCGGCGGGCATTTCCGCTTTCTGAAAGGTATGCCGAGAATCAGCAATCTGCTCAACCTGAATATTGATGATGCCATGGATGCCGTTTTGCAGGATGAAGAAGGAGAATTCTGATGAAACGGATCCTCTGCCTGCTCCTCCTCACCGCCTCTGCCGCTGTGGCACAGTTTGACCGGACCGAACTCCACACCTTCACCAACAGCGAAGGCAAAACCCTCACCGACCGCATTGCAAAATATGATGTGGAAAAACAGGAGGTTCTGCTCGAAAAAAGCGGAAAAGTTCCTCTCGAAACTTTCAGCGAAGCCGATCAGGCCTACATTCTTCACTGGAACCAGGTCGAAGGATTCAGCTCCGCACTGCGCTTTAAAATGGAGCTGAAAAAGAATACCTGGTCTAGCATGAAGCATGAACAGAACATTACCCCCTACTACATGGACGCCATTCAGATTCCCGGCAAACGAACCCCGAATCACAATGTAATTCTGCTGGAGGATTACGAGGAATACAGCGCGGTCTATCTGCAGGCCGAAGGCTACGAAATCACGCTCCGGAATCAGAACCTTTTTCCCATCGAAAATATCACTGTGGAAAGCAAGATTTTCTATGAACAGGAACAGTACATTGTTCCCGACAGTCTTTTTGCCAGTGAGGATAATGATTACTTCGACACCGTGCTGACCAACAAATACCGCTATATGTCCGAAACCATACCGATCATGGTTACACGTGAAGAAGTCGTCCTGCATTCCGAAGCCGCGATTATTGCAGATCATCAGATCGAACGAAATGCCCTCATTACTTCGACACAGGACGACGGGGAAGATCAAGTCAGTGACGGCTCCACGGATATTGAAGGATTCGGCGAATGGGACGATCACGGCCGGCGGCGCAAAGGGCGGGTTATCGGCGCATGGTTCCGGGTCGGCATCAAAGGGCTCGACGGCAACATGGTCTGGCGCGATATCGCCTCACCCTCTTCGCTGATCGACAGATGGCCCTCTTTCGAAACAGCCGGTCTCCCGGAACAGGCACAGAATGACCGAGAGAAAAACGCACCTGCCGATCCGCCGTCTACCGGAGATTAAACCGTTTTCCGTACCGCTTTCGGAAGATTCATGCCGTAGACCGAATTGAAGATGACCACCAGGTTGGAGAAGACCATGCCGACTGCACAGTATTTCGGGGACAGCCAGCCGACACCGGCCAGAAACATCCCTGTAATATTGTAGGCAAACGCCCAGCCGTAATTCAGACGGATTTTATGCCGCACCTTGCGTTGCATAAACGGCAGGCTGGACAGTTTTCCAATCTCCGGAACCATAAACACGCCGTCGGCACTCATTTTTGCCGGAATCTGTCCGGAAAACACCGCAAGACCGAAGTCGGCCGCCGCCAATGCCTGCGCATCATTAATGCCGTCGCCCACCATCATCACGCTGTTTCCATCGGCCTGAAGCCGGGCAATTTCCTGCTGTTTATCGCCGCTGCCCATTTCTCCGAAATAATGCTCAATTCCCAATTCACCGGCCACCTGCTCAACCACCGGTTTACGGTCGCCCGAAAAAATATAGGGTTTGACGCCGTTGTTCTTCAGATCCTGAATGAGACCGCCCGACTCTTCACGAACGGTATCCCTGAGCCCGACAATACAGTCGCACTGCTCAGGCGTACCGAACATCACAAGCGTTGAATCCCGCAGGTCGGGCGGAATTCCAATGTCCGGAAAAAGACCGGCACTGCCGGCGACATAGTGCTTCCCATCCACTTTCCCCGAAACCACAGTACGCGCAATGGTCCGCTCCTCCACCGGCTTCGGCGTTCCGATTGCCGCCAGAGCGCGGGCGATCGGATGCTCAATCCCGTTTTCAAGCGAAGCCAGCAGGTCGAGTTTTTTTTCGTTCTTTTCCGTAAGCCAGACCACACGGTGCACCTCCGGTGTCCCGCGGGTCAGTGTGCCGGTTTTATCAAAAACCGCCACCGCCGGTTTAAGAGCCAGCACAGTGCCATTAAAAATCTGAATACCCAGTCCACGCACCTTTTCAATGGCGGCGGTGAGTACGAGCGGTTCGGCAATCCCGAATGCACAGGGACAGGCCACAATCAGCACCGACAGCATACGGATAATCGCATCATTACGATCGCCCCAGAACACATTGCCCGTCAGCACAATCAGCGAAATCAGCACCACAACCGGCACAAAATACTGGCTGATATGATCCCCGAACGACAACTGTTCCTTGCGGGTGTTGAAAGCCTCAATCGTGCTTTCAACAATCTTTTTAATAAGGTTGCTCTGCCCCCGGCCGGCACGGAAAGTCTGGCATCATCGGAGAGCAGTCGGGCACCGGCTCCGACATAGTGACCCTGTTCCAGCGAAACACCGTGCGATTCCCCGGTGATCAGACTGAAGTCAAATTCGGCCGGTCCCATCAGTATACCATCGGTCGGAACAAACTCATCGCGCTTCACCAGAAATTCTGTACCGGGCTCCAGCTCTTCCACGGCAGCATAATCTTCATCAACGTCATTCCCTTTGATCCGCGCTTTTTTCGGCAGCTGCCATGAAAGTGAGCTGACGCGGCGGCTCAGTTTTTTGTAGAACGAACCTGAAATCAGGTTTCCGGTTTCAATCAGCATCAGCAGCAGTGTAACCACATCAAAATAGAGATGGGCAAAATCGCCGGTGAGCATGGAATAGACCGAATAGATCCAGGCCGCAGAAGTGGAGAGCACCACAAGACTCTCCATACGGAACTGACGACTGACAATCTGCCGCCAGCCCATCACCATCGTGGTCCTGGCGGCATAAAACGGAACCAGTGTGCCGAACAGAGCCAGCAGAATGGAACAGACCAGCTGCATGGCGAACGGCACATCCCAGCTTTCGGCCGAATAAACGACAAACGAAATCATCATATTATTCAGCGCAAAAAACCAGCCGGCTCCAAAACGGAAATAGTCGAACGAATCGCGTTGTGCGTCCTCACCTTCGTAGTATTTATAACCGAGTTTTTCGATATTCGACTGAATGGTATCCTTACCGATCTGCATCGGGTCATAGGAAAGAGTGCACGTTTCGGCAATAAAGTTAAGGTTTACATTTCCAACCCCGGGAAGTTTCCCCAGACTGTTGTGCACCAGCCAGGAACAGGCGGGACAGACCATGCCGCCCACGAGAAAACAGAGATCCTGTCCGTTTTCAATTTCCTTCTCTTCCGTCTCCACTTCCCGTCCATCGGGAAAAACACCTTCCAGAAGCTGGGCAATACGTTCATCGCGCTCCGCCCCGTCGAGCTCCATTTTACCGATAATGACGTGTACAGCAGCGCAGCCGGGACAACAGAAATCGCCCTCGCCTCCCGGAACCGTGCGGTTACAGACTATGCAGTGATCAGCCATTTTCCGCCGGAGTGATTCGAAGTACAAAAAGCACGCAGTACACGATGCCGATGATCAGACAGAGCCACGGAAAAGCTTTCTCGAAACGGGCACCCCATTTTTTATCGACCAGCCTGCCGAGCGAAATACCAAGCTGCATGAAAAAGGTCTGGGTGATCACAAACGCCAGCATAAAGGCCCCGCCCTTCCACCAGCTCCCCTGACCGACCGCCATAGCGAACGCAGCATAGAGCATGCCGCACGGAATCAGCGATGTGCAGGCTCCTCCAAGTGTCAGCTTACCCAGCCCTCCGCTGAAAAAACGGGACAGCCAGTTGTTTTTCGGCGCTTTGAGTCCCTTGCGGCGGAAAGCATAAAACGCGATAAAAAACATGATCACTCCAGGAAACAGCAGCGACAGCAACGCTCCGCGAACCGGGTTAAGACCGATCTGACAGCAGAAGTGTGCGGGCCCGATATCGATGAACTCCCCGAATGCGCCGAACAGAATACCCGCCAGGGTATACCCCGCAATCCGGCCCAGATTGAAAAGCGATAACGCCTTCAGACTTTTTTCGCGGTGAAGTGCACAGACGGAGACGTGCAACGGTCCGCACATCGCATAACAATGAGGAATGGCGGTGAAACCGATTCCGGCTCCGAGAATGATTGCGGCAATAAGCTGTTCCATAATTATGCAGAATCCTATCACATTTTCCCGCAAACACAATTCCACCCCATGGGAAAAGCGGGGCTTCAGCGGTTCATCGGAGTACGATTATAAAAAGACGCCGTATCCGTGTTAATATAAGGGTTTTCCTCTTCAGCTTTGAAAATTCGGTGCTCACGGCGAGCCGGTTTACCGTAATGCGCCGGCTTCCGGTAGCGGTAAAAACAGTCTCTCCGATAGGATGTGGAATACCCGTAAGTAATCGTGGTTGTCCGGCGGCGGCTCTCGCCGTTCAGCAGACTGCGGGCACGGTCGGTGTCGATTTTTTCCCTTTCAAGAACGGCCTGTTCCCGCGCCAGCTGAATGCGCTGTTTTTCAAGATCCAGCCGGTGTTCCTCCCGACGCTGAAGGAGCTCTTCTTTCTCTTGCGGAGTCATCCAGTTGCCTTCAAATTCGATCAGTCCCTTTTCGCGCTGTGCCAGTTCAAACGCGCTGCGCCGGGCTTCCGCCTCCGTCACACGCGCCTGACGCGCCGCATAACGCTGCAACTCCACCTTCACCTTTTCCCGCTGTGCAGCCGAAAGCGAATCCGCCACAAGATCCCTGAAATAAACCTGACTACCGCCGCCATCGTGAACAATCAGCATATGGTCCGGGCTCGCCGAAATGATTTCAGCGTTACGAAAGACCGTTCCATCCCGCAACTGCAACGACTCAGCTCCGGCTGCACTGCAGAACATCGCAAAAACAATCAACAGATTTTTCATGGCCGATCCCTCCGGATTACCGGGCAAGTATAGCACCGCCGTCAAACTCCGGCTATTTTATCGTTTTTACCGCCGCAAGATTGGCCTGCATCACCGTCATAAAATCGCCGTCATCCGGTCGGTTTCCACAGGGGTTGAATACGATGCTTTTTATTCCTTTTTCGGCCAGCGCTTGTTTAACCTGCGGAAGCGGATCATCCTCCCAGAGCATCACATCGGCATGATGGGTCTCGAGTATATCCTCCAGCTCGCGCCACATTGCCGAATCCGGTTCGCTATCCGGTTCCCAGTGCACACTTTCCATGCTCAGATCATAGCGCGCAGCGAGATACTGATAAACCGGATGCGATCCCAGCAACGGCCGACCTTCAAGAGCCTGGAAAGCCTGCGCCAGGTCAGCATCCAGCGCTTCAAGATCCGCAATCAGTTTCTCCAGATCCCCCTCTTTCACTTCAGCGATTGAAGCGAGAGCCTGATACACCGCAGCAGCCTGCTGAACCGCCAGTTCAGGATTCAGCCAGAGGGTAAATGCAATATCGCCATGCACATGAGCCGCACCTTCGCTATGAGTATGACTTCCGGTTCCATTCAGCGCAATAAACTCCGCCTCCAGCCCCGCCGCCGTATTGACCGTGCGCTCCGGCGGGAACGAAACAGCAGGCACCCACTTCGCATAATCCGCCCCGTTAAGCAGAATGAGATCCGCCTTTTTAAACGCTTCAATCTGATCAGACTCCGGTTGCCAGAATGCGGGATCACCATCCATTTCAGGGAAAACGGTTTCAACCTGATCCCCGGCAATGCGCTCCGCAAAATAGGCCAGCGGATAATTGACGGTATAGACTGTCGGCCGGGTTGTCAGTCCACCCTGCTCCGCCCGGTATACGCATCCGGCGAGCAACAGCCCGGCAACAAAAAGATATCCTGATTTCATGTCATTCCTTCGATTAAATATGTTTCCGGTTTAAGCTAAACATTACCACGCCACTCCGTAATCGGAGCAGATTTACTGCGTAACGTTTTCCGGTTCCGGATCGTGAAAATGAAACAGCGTATTTCCAGGTCCAAGCTCGGACGTACAGGCTTCAGCACATAGGTTGCAGTTGGTGCAGTCAGGCCCTTTGCTTTCAAAGCGGGCCCGCAGATTCATCGGGCAGATATCTTCGCACTTGCGGCAGTTCGTACAGCTTTTCTCCGGATTCTCAAATTTCATCATCCGGGTGAGATCGGTCTGCAGCAGCATCTGAATCAGCGCATAAGGACAACCCTTTTTGCAGAATCGTTCCTGATATCCGACAAAAAGGAACATAAAACCGCCAAACAGCGCAACCCCTGTTCCAAGGATGGGAAGGTTTCCGGCAGCGGCCAGCTTAACCTGGTTTTCCAGCGGCTGGAAAAAAGAAAGAATCACTTCCGTCAGAATCCCCGAAAAAAGCAGTGACCAAAGTAGAACAATTCGTTTCCGGTGTGCCGTGGTTCTGTTTTTCGGGTTGTTTACTTTTTCAAGAAACATGTGCATCGGACAGAGATGTGAACAGAAAATCCGCCCTTTTTTCATTCCGATTCCCACCACTAACAGCAGCAGCGCAACAATGCCGAACAGCGGATAGAACATCGTGGCCAGCCCGAACTCGGCCCCGAACAGCCGAATACATTCGCCATCGAGATCAAAACAGAAAAAACGAAGCGGTATACTCAGCAGCACCAGAACGCTCAGCGTCTGGATGAGCCTGCGCCGCTTCGTATAGAGGTCTCCACTCATCAGCCCGGACAGATCGGCCTAAGGATTGAAATTCAGAATGAGGTAAACAATACAGACAATCGTCAGAATAATTTCAACTGCGATATTGAATTTGCCGACATCCGCGTGGCCCTGTTTTATTTCTGTGGTTGTTTCAAAATCATATTTTTTTTCTTCAGCCATAGTACTCCTTTCAGACTCCGTTATTTTTCGTAGTCGTTCAGCGGATTTCCGTCTTTATCCACGCGCCAGTTTTTATTGCGCCCCAGCGTTTGAATATAAGCCGTCAGATCGGCGATCTCTTCATCGGTCAGATAAGCAAACGACGGCATGATGGAAGCTTTTTCATAAATCCCTTTACGGTCGGGAAATTTATCGCCCATATCCCGCGGATTCTTGAAATGCGCATAATGCCATTCCGAGGAATATTTTCCGCCGACACGCGCCAGATCCGGCCCCGTGCGCTTGGTACCGAGAAAGTGCTGCTTATCATTTACATATTCCCAGGATTCAGAAGGCGGCGCTTCTACAAGACGCCATCCATAACGGCGCTGATCGGAATCAAGATGACGCACCTGCTGCGTGTGGCAGTATACGCAGCCTTCCCGTTTATAGATGGCAATGCCGCGCAGTTCCTGCTCGGTGTATTCATGCACATCGTGATCGGTTTTATACATCACCGGTGAAACAATCGGTGGAAGAACCGTTGTACATACAGCACCGACAGCAAAAATGGCAAAGGCCCCGACCGACGTCCAGAGTAAGCTTTTTTCTACATCAATTTTCATGAATCTTTTCCTCTTACTGCGCTGCTGCAGTTTCTGCTTCTGCCACTTCCTGCTCTTCCGCTTCTTCCGGATATTTACCGAAGAAGGTCTGCAGAATGTTATACAGGAACAGGAAGTATGCGATGAAGATCAGCCCGCCGGTCGAAAAACGCATCCAGTGGGCATGCTTCAGTGCCGCCAATGTATCGACAAAAGTATTCTCCGGATTCAGCCAGGCGAAGCCCTGAATAACCCCGCCGATCCAGAGCACCGCGAAAAACGGCACACTGGCCAGCGTCATGAGCCAGAACTGGGTATCGCCTAATTTTTCGGAATACAGTCGGCGTCCCGCCATTTTCGGAGCAACATAATAGATGCCGGCCATGGCGAAATAGGAAAAAGCTCCGAACAGCGCCATATGCGCATGCCCGACCACCCAGTCGGTTTTACTGGTGATTTCGTTGACCGAACGGATGGCCTGGAACGGCCCCTGCAGACAGGTGAAAACATAATAAACCGTGCCCATCATCAGCAGCTTCGGAATCGGCCCTTTCATCCGGGTTCCCCGCGGCGCAGTGGCAAAGGTTCCGAAGAAGTTGGTGATTACCGCCATCACAGGTATGATGAGGCTGAATGAGAAAATGATCGAAACCGTCTGCAGCCAGTGCGGTTGCGGACCGTGGATCATATGGTGCGCGCCGGTCCAGACATAGACAAAGGAAATGACCCAGAATCCAATCATGGAAAGTTTATGTGAATAGATCGGCGTATTGAGCTGTTTGGGAATCATGTAGTAGGCAATCGCCACCCCCAGCGGAGTGAAAATCAGGCCCACCGCATTATGAACATAGAACCAGATCAGGTTGGCCTGATTGACGCCGGTGACCATCGGCATCTGACTGAACATGTTCCCCGTAATGTAAACAAAGGTCGTCCAGATGACGGCTCCGAGGGTATACCAGACCGTAACGTAAAGGTATTTCACTTTACGGATCATAACCGTTCCGAACACGTTAATGGCAAACATCACCCAGCAGGTTGCAATCAGATAGTCAAACGGCGGAGGAATTTCTCCGTATTCAACATTTTTCACATGCCCGAGCACAATGGAAGCGATGCCGCCGACAACAGCAATGTTATACAGCACACCCATCGCCACCCGAGTTTTTCGGAAAAAAGCCGGGTATGCAGAATACGCGGAAGCACCCAGAACAGAACCCCCATATTCGCCTGGAGCAGCCACCCGAACAGATTGAGGTTGGTATGCATCATCCGGACGCGCGGCATCGAGAGATATTCAATTTCCCCGACCGTTGGAACCACAAATTTAAGCGCGGTCAACAGGCCCATAGTCAGCGCCATACCGAAGTAGACGCACGATGCAATAACCATCGTTTTTGCAGCAGTATCTTGTTTCATTATTCAGCCTCCCTGGTGTTCGCGCGGATGTAGGCGATAATATCAATTATGGTCTGATCCGACAGATGGTCGTGCGGCGGCATCGGTGTACCGGCAACGCCCAGCAGAATCGACTGATAAAGGCGCTCATCCGTCACACCTTCCTGATTTAAAAACGCCTTGTTCAACAGGTTGCGCGGCAGCGGATGGTGTAGATTGTATGCATTCGGCCCTTTGCCGTTTGCGAGCTTTCCATGACACGACGTGCAGTATTGCTGAAACGCAACGGCACCATTCTCAGCGTCTCCGGCCTGAATCACTTTTCCTTTGTTTTTCCAGTCGCGACGGTCAGGATCACCAATCTCCGGAAGGCTTGCCTCCACGCGTCTGAATTTATCCGGCACATTTTCCAGCGCCTTCTCATGAATAAAGTTCACCAGCAGTTCCACATCCTGTTCGCTCAGCGTATTCTTCCAGGCCGGCATCGCGGTACCGGCCACACCGTTGAGAATGGAATGTTTGAACCGCTCTTCATAGGCACTCACAAACTGATGACGACTGAAATCGCGCGGAAGCGGATCGAGCATTTCTGAAATCACACCGCGCCCATCCAGGTTTTCACCATGACAGGAAATGCAGTAGGTGTCATACAGCATCTGCGCCTTGGTATCCGACGCGACTTCATAATCAAACGTCGAAAGGAACATCACAAGGCTCTCAAGTTCGGCATCGTTATAATCCCTGAACGTCGGCATAATGGAATCAGGGACATGCTCGCGGGCATTCACGATGTGCTCCCGAACATATTCCCTGCCCCGGTTGCGGATCGACCAGGTCAGCTCCGGACCGATATGACCGCCGGCCAGCTGGCCTTCATCGTTACGGAAGGCATGGCAGTTTATGCAGCCTCCGCGACTGAGGGAACCTTCATACGGAATCCCGGCAAACAGGGCACGGCCGGCCTCCACACTCGGCTCGCTAATCCGTATTTCATCGGCTTTCGGCTTAATGTATCCGATCGGCGCGGTTTCTTCAGAGCGCAGTTTGGTTTTCTGCAGCCCTTTCAGATACGTCGCCAGCGCCACCACTGTTTCATGGTCATGAACCCAGTCAAATTCCGGCATTTTTGAATTGGCGTCATTGGCCTTCGGATGGACGATCGATTCATACAGATAATCAAAGGTGTATTTTCCGCCGGCATTCGACAGCTCCGGCGCCTGCGACGACGTAGAAACGCCGGCCACGGTATGGCAGCCCCAGCACGCTTTTTCCAGAAACAGTTCCCGGCCTTTTTCAAATTGTTCTGCTCCGGCCAGATGACCGCTTTCCATCGCATGACAGCGCACGCAGTTGGCCTGAGCAATCTTTCCGCTCACCAGCGGTGCAATCCATCCATGCGCCTTGCCGTGGGCAAGATGTTCATCCAGATCGCGGCTTGAACCATCGTGGCAGACGGCACAGCCGATTTTATTGAAGTCATGCGGATCTTCCGCAGCTCCCGGAACGATCGGCGGATGAGCAGTCAGCGGCATTTCAAAATCCCGGGCGGCAGGATTGGACGCGCCGATATGGCAGCTCTGACAGCGGTCAACCAGCATCGATGAAGGCGTCTTTACGTTCACCTGCTTTACCACAGGACCGGGAAAGTCTTCACCGAGCGCTTCATAGTAGGCTTTCTGGTAGCGGATATAATCCTCATCAAACCCTTTGCGGATGGCCAGACCGAGCAGAACCAATCCCAACAGACCGATAAACAGAAGAATACGATAATCCTTAATCATCTTAGTGTCCTCCTCCTGCGGCCTGTTCCACCCAGGGGTAGACAATCGACCAGTTTTCACCGCGGAAGTACACGCCGATAATGATCAGCGTAAGCATGAACAGATACATGCCGATGAAGAGCGCATTTTCAATCCAGCGTTCACGCGCAAACCAGACACCGGGAATATTTTTCCGGTAGGTTTTCGTAAAGGTTTCCAACGCAATTTCAACGTACGGCAGGAACATGACACCCCCGCCAGAATACCCGGTATGACAATACCTCCGATAAATCCGTCGTAGGAGGTCAGTTCCTGCAGACCCAGGAAATACCACGGCGCCTTTGCCGGGTTGGTCGGATGGCTCGGATCGGCCGGACCCTCCAGCGGTGCATCAAAGAATACGGAGATCAGACTCATGACCACCATGAGACCGGCAAAAACCATCAATTCACGAACAATCAGTTTCGGCCAGGCGAACATCATCTGATCCACTTCCTCGTTCACCTTCGGTTCGTTGCCCTTCACAATTTCAACCAGTTTATAACTGCGCGCCGCTTTGAAAACCGAGTTGTTTTTCACTTCGCCGAACTCCTCATCCGGAATCTGTTTTTCGTTGGAGGTATCCGCCGGCCGGGCCAGCCCGCCGTCTTTTCGGATGCGGAAAAAGTGGACCGCAATCAGGAAACCCATCACACTCGGAAGCACCGCCACGTGAAGCACATAGAAGCGGATCAGCGCTTCCGCTCCCACGTCGGTATCACCCAGCAGCACGGCACGAATCAGCGCACCACCCGGAGCGATTTTCGCAATTTCAGTACCGACTTTCACCCCCCAGAAGGCCAGCTGGTCCCAGGGCAGCAGATAACCGGTATAGGAAAGGAAAACAGTCAGCAGACCGAGCAGACAGCCAACCACCCAGTTGAATTCACGCCCGCCGCGGTGGGCGCCCGCCAGATAAACCCGCAGCATGTGCAGCGCCACAAACGCCACCATACCATGAGCCGACCAGCGGTGCATGTTCCGCAGAAAATCGCCCCAGAATACGTTGGAACGCAGGTTGACCATGCGGCTGTAGGCATCCGGCAGTCCATCCGGACCGATCGCCGTCGACGGCACATAATGGAACATCAGCAGAATACCGGTCGTTGCCAGCAGCAGAAACAGGTAGAAGGTAATCAGTCCGAGCCCCATCGTGGTCTTGAACTTCACCGTACGTTTGTGAATCTTGACCGGTTGAATATGCAGCAGCACATTGCTGAACATAATCTTGGATTTGGTCAAACCCGTATTATCCATGCGATGCCGGAAGAAGGAATAATACAGTTTATTCCCGAATTCCTTCATCTGTTTTCTCAATTCATCCATCAGCTATCCCCTTACAAGATGAAGCAATTAGGCTATATTAAAAGTTGTACCTTCCGGCAGTGCCGTACCGGTATCGATTTCCAGCTGTCCGCCCGGAACAGGTTTAATTTCAAGCCAGGGCAGCGTTTTCGGAGCCGGACCGCCGACCACAATACCGTCGGTATCGTACTGCGAACCATGGCAGGGACACTGAAAGCCGGTTTCCACTACATTGACGGTGCAGCCGAGGTGCGTACATACCAGCGAAATAGCGGCAACTTTTTCTTCTGCCACCCGGCGCAGAATCACCTTCATTTCTTCAAAAACCAATTCATCACCGACATCCGGCAGATCTTTAACCGGCACCAGAAATTTCTGAGGGGTTCCGTATGAAACCACCGGCATCATATATTTAAACAGCGCACCGCCCGCACCGGCAGCCGCCAGTCCCATTAAGCCGAAAGCCGACCCCATTGTGATCAGCTCGCGCCGGCTCTTACCTTCTTTTTTCTTTTCCGACATTATTTACTTCCTCCGTCAACGGCTCCTTCAGAGGGCCTTTCCTCTTCGCGGAATATGACATACTTGGCTTCTTCCGGATCATCAAACTGCCCATCCTTGACCGCCCAACGGAACAGCACAAAAAATATGCCGCCCAGAATGGTCGTCGTTATCAGCAGGATAATCGTTAAAATCAGCATGGATCTGTCCTATGCAAAACAATCCTCAAATTCATTCACCGACATTTTGCACGCGCCCGTCGGGCATTTCTGTGCACACATACCGCAGCGGATACACTTCAGCGGATCGAACAGCATGACCGACCCTTCAGCCTCCGCCACTTCCATACTGCCGAACTCCATGGTCGCCAGCGTTTTCAACGCTTCACCGCCATCAACCCGATCCACCGTCTTCATCGAAAGACAGTACGACGGACACACATCAACACAGCCGCCGCAGAGAATACAGATATCTCCTTCAAACGTCGGGTGAATGTGACACTCGAGGCAGCGCCCCGCCTGTTCCTTCGCTTTTTCATCCGGATATTCAACCGTCGAATTAAACTCCGGCTGCTCCGCCGGCTTGACCGGCAGTTCCTCCCGCTCCTCACGTCCATCATCCACATACACCGAATCTCTTCCATATTCCGGAAGATCCGTGAACGTGATTTTGCGCTTCAGCGACTGCGGAGCCTGACCGGTGATGTATGAATGAATACCCTGAGCCGCCCTGCTGCCGGAAGCAACCGCATCGATAAACAGTTTAGGACCGTGGGCAATGTCACCGCCGACAAAAACATTCGGTTTACTCGTCTGCAGCGTTTCTTCATTTTCAACTTTCACCCAGCCCTGCGGCGTCATTTCAACACCGGAGTTTTCAAGGAAAGCCAGATCGGAACCCTGACCGACGGCAAAGAAGACCTTTTCGCCTTCAATCAGGCGCGTCTCATCCTCCAGCTGCGGAGAAAATTTCCCGTCTTCATCAAATACACGGATCACCTTGCTGACCAGCAGACCTTTCACTTTGCCGTTTTCAATGACGATTTCACGCGGGCCCCAGCCATCGTTAATGGTTACGCCCTCGCGACGACCGCCTTCACGCTCCTCAAGCGAACCGGTCATTTCATTCATATGCTCACGTTCCAGACAGGCCAGCTGAACATCCGGCGAACCGCAGCGCAGCGCCGAACGCGCAACATCGAACGCCACATCACCGCCTCCGATTACAATCGAACGATGTTTTGTAAGGTCCCACTTTTCGCGCATGTTGAAGTCAAAAAGGAACGAAAGACCGATATGCACATCCTCGTGGTCGGCACCCGGCAGCGGAATCTTTTTGCCCCTGGCCAGACCGACAGCAATGAATACGGCATCGTGCCTCTCTTCCAGTTCCTGGAACGTGATGTCGACACCGACATCCACACCGTTCTTTACTTCGATATTTTCAAACAGTTCAATCGAGGCCAGCTCATCGGCAACGACTTTACGTGAAAGCCGGTTCACCGGAACGCCCTGCACCAGCTGACCGCCGGACTTTTCCCAGCGCTCGTAGATCGTTACAGAATAACCCAGACGCGCCAGGTCATGCGCACAGGTATAGCCGGCACATCCGCCGCCGATAATACCGACGGATTTCCCGTTCAGTTCCGGCTCCACAGATCCCGGAGCAATGGAATAGGTCAACGGCGTTTTCAGATCGCCCGTTTCCGGGCCATGTTTATCGGTCAGAAAACCTTTAATGTTCCGGATAACCACCGCTTCATCGACATCCGACCGCCGGCACCCTTTTTCACACGGTGCACCACAGACTTTTCCGCAAATCGATGCAAAAGGATTGGTTGCGCGGGAAATGGCATAGGCTTCTTCGTATTTCCCGGCCACCGTGGCCATCAGATAGCCCCGGGCATCCGTACTTACCGGGCAGGAATTACGGCATTTCACCTCGGCTTCATAATATTCATCCGTCGGCAGCTCTACCTTGATTTTTTCCAATGCCATTTGCACGTCCCTCCTCGTGAATAAACCGATTCTAATAATGATGCGCAGTTTAGTCACGTCTTCATTGTCGGAAATTTATGGCACCGCTTTAGTCCCCTTGCAACCCTAAATCGGTATTAAAATACCAATTTAGTCATATTTCAACACCGCCGCCGCTCCAGCAGCCCCGATAAAAGATTAACAACCCCTGAAAAAGCCCTGAAATTCCCTAACAACCCTAACAAAATAAGTAAAAACAGTGCTGGATATTACCGTTGAACCGCTTTAGCCTCCGACCATGGATTGAAAGCAATCCATATGAGTAATGAGAGTGACCGGTTCTTTAAAGGGGGATTGGTCGGAAAATCAGGTCGGTAACGGCCGCAAGGAGTAAAAGTAGTATGTCAGACCAAATCGAAACCGGTACGGTTAAGTGGTTCAATGATGAAAAGGGTTATGGATTCATTGCCCGCGAAACCGGAGACGATGTGTTCGTTCACTTCACCGCCATCAATATGGAAGGGCGCCGTACGCTGGTCGAAGGCCAGAACGTTTCTTTCCAGGTTGAAGCCGGTCAGAAAGGCCCGCAGGCGACTAACGTCTCGGTAGCCTAAGCCTTTACGGCCAATTGATCCAAAAACCGTCCAAAGGTTGGAAAAACCGTTTTCCGACCCTTGGATTTTTTTGTTAAAACTTAAATCAATTATCTGTCTGGAGCCCCCCCGGGATCGCCCGGATTGTCGCCCGGGTTCGACGGTCCATCGGAACCACCGCCACCGCCTCCACCGCCGCCGGCAGCCATAGCGGCCACTCCGCCGACCACTACGGCTTCGCCCAGCAGAATACGTCCGGTACGCCCGGCATCATCGCTCCACGCCACGGGATTGAGCCACGAAAGACTGCCGCCCGTTTTGATCGGATTTTTCCAGCGGTTCGGATTGACCACCGCAAAAAAGTCCCCGGCGGTCGAAAAACTCACACCCACTTCAGCATACGATCCGCTGCCCGTGGCATATCCCCGGGAAACCAGCTCCGGTCCATGCGGACCATCTGCTCCGGGGATTGAGGCACAACCGGCCAGCAACGTCCCACTGACTCCCAGACTCGTCAGTTTTAAAAATTTGTTCATATCATTCTCCCGAAATTGATGGGCACCCTACTCCCGTTCCAACTCCATGCAACTGAAATTGATGCATTAATATGGCACATGCCCATCCATGCGTAAGATTAAAGCAATTCCCGCGCCAGAACCGGGTTCCGGCTTAACCCAACTCGATCACATGATCGAGCAGCCGATCCCCGTCAAAAATAAACCAACCTGTGAATTTACGCCCTTCGAGCATATACGGAAACCAGATATGATCGTCTTCCCACATATGTTCAAACGGCAGGTCATCGATGGAACACCAGATCGGCGCAGCCTCTTCGGTTTCACTCGGTTCTCCCTCATAGCCCGTAGCGGTATAGACAAATCCATGGATCGAATGGCTATCGGTAAACTGAAAACACAGCTCGCCGGCGAGCTCAACACCCCGTGCTTTAATGCACAGCTCCTCTTCCGTCTCCCGGACGGCACACTCCTGCAAGGTTTCACCCGGCTCCAGCTTGCCGCCGGGGCCGTTGATTTTCCCCTTTCCGAACCCGCGCTTTTTATGAATCAGCAGCACCTGTCCATCCTGAATCACAAAAAGCAACGTAGCCTTTACGACCGGCGTCCAGTTTTCCCAATCCACATCCCCGACTTTTTCAACCATCTGTAATCTCCCGAAAAAACTGCCGCGCAGTGTGAACGGCGCGGCAGATGCAGACAAGTTTCCAATCGAGGTAAAATCAGCCTGCAGTGTGTTCGTAAAGGTGAACATCCCGCTGCGGGAACGGAATGGTAATGCCCCGCTCATCAAACTTCTTCTTGATCGCTTCGGTCACCCCGTAATAAACAACCCAGTAATCAGCCGGTTTACACCACGGGCGCACATCAAAGTTGACCGAACTGTCCGCCATGGCTTTCACCAGAATATCCGGTTTCGGATCCGACAGAATTTCATCGAACTCCGAAAGGGCCTCTTCAATCGCAGCCCGGGCCCCATCAATATCATCACCATAGCTGATACCGGCCACAAGATCGACGCGCCGCTTATCATTGTATGTGTAGTTGATAATGTTGTTCGACATTACGTTGGAATTGGGCACCACCGCATGTTTATTGTCGAGCGTATCCAGTTCGGTGGTCAGAATTCCGATTTCCTTCACAATGCCCGAAACCCCGTTCACCTCCACAAAATCCCCGAGCTTGATCGGCTTGAAAATAATCATGAGTACACCCGCCGCAAAATTCGACAGCGAGCCCTGCAGGGCCAGACCAACCGCCAGACCCGCCGCGCCGAGTACCGCAATGAACGATGCGGTTTTGACCTGCAGCGCCTCAAGAGCCGCAATAATGACCGCTATTTTCAGTCCGACGTGAAGCAGCGTCGCCGTGAAACCGACCAGAGTCCGGTCCACCTTATGGTGCTTCATCGCACGGACCATCAACGTTTTGACAACTTTAGCCATCCAGAAACCGATAAGCAGAATCGCCACTGCTCCCAGAATCCGGTAGGCATATTCAACCCCCATGCTCTGCACGGTCTCAATGACCGTTGTACTCGGCTGCAGCGCATCGGCTGCATCGACCACATTTGTATTCATTCCATCTCCTCCTTATTTAAGGCTTGGTTTCAAATAATACGGCGAAGCTATTGATCTTAAAAATAATAGCAAGAAATATAAATATCTCATCCATCCTCCGGAAACCTGCGATTGTCTGCCCATCGGATTTCCTCTACCTTCCTTACGAACATTGAAAACCAGGGGATAACTATGCATGAAACCATCAAAGCCCTGCTGGGCGAAAAACCGGTCCTGATCGACGGGGCGTGGGGAACGGAACTTCAGAAAAAGGGACTGAAGCCCGGAGAATCACCGGAAGCGCTGAATCTTGAAAATCCGGAAATTGTTGAAGCGGTTGCCAAAGCCTATGTCGATGCCGGCAGCCGCATTATCATCACCAACACCTTCGGCGGAACCGTCTACACACTCGAACGTCACGGATTGGCGGATCGCGTTGAAGAAATCAACCGTATCGGCGCTGAACTCTCCAAAAAAGCCGCAGACACGCAGGCCCTCGTCTTTGCATCCATGGGACCCTCCGGAAAAATGCTGATGATGGGTGAGGTTACTGAAGATGAGCTTTTCGAAGCTTTCTCCGTTCAGGCCAAAGCACTCGCGGCAGGCGGAGCGGATGGACTGGTTATTGAAACCATGTCTGATCTCGAAGAAGCCCGGACAGCACTCCGGGCGGCCAAAGAAACCGGCCTCCCGGTCTGCGTTTCAATGGTCTACGACACCGGTGCCGATCTGGACCGAACCATGATGGGAACCCCGGTCGAGCAGGCGACGGAAGAACTGACCGAAGCCGGAGCCGACATCATCGGTTCCAACTGCGGACAGGGCATTGAAGGTTTCGTTAAACTGACCGGAAAAATGCGGTCCGGAACCGATCGCCCCATCTGGATTAAAGGCAATGCGGGACTTCCCGTAATGGAAAACGGCAAAGCTGTCTATAAAACCACCGCCGAGGATTTTGCACAGTTTGCCCGGCCGCTTGTTGAAGCCGGTGCCGATTTTATCGGTGGATGCTGCGGCACCACCCCCGATTTCATCCGGGCTCTGAAATCCGCTTTATAAAACACCGCAGATCATAAAAAAAAGCCGGAGCAGTAACGCCCCGGCTTTTTTATTCTGTTTTCCAGTACCCGGAAAATCAGCCTTCTTTGTGCTCGTAGATATGCACGTCGCGCTGCGGGAACGGAATACTGATTCCCTGCTCATCAAAGGTCTTTTTAATGGCTTCCGTGGTATCAAAATAGACGCCCCAGTAATCCTCGCCTTTACACCAGGGGCGGACCACCAGATTCACAGAGCTGTCAGCCATTTCAACCACAGCCACCTGCGGTGCCGGATCTTTCAGCACCCGATCATCGGCAGCCAGAATACCTTCAAGGATTTCCTTGGCTTTATCGATGTTATCGCCATACCCGATTCCAGCCGTCAGATCCACACGACGGATGCCGTTGGCGTTGAAGTTTGTAATCACGCCGCTCATGATGGCGGAGTTTGGAACAATCAGTTTTTTATTATCCGGCGATTTAAGAATGGTGGTGAAAATGCCGATTTCCTCGACACCGCCCATTGCTCCGCCGCCCTCAACAAAGTCTCCGACTTTGATCGGCTTGAAAATAATCATCAGCACACCGGACGCAAAATTCGAAAGCGAACCCTGCAGAGCCAGACCGACCGCCAGACCGGCAGCACCCAGAACAGCCACAAACGAAGCCGTCTGCACATTCAGCTGCCCCAGCGCGGCAATCACCACAAACACTTTCAGCGCCATATGAACAAGTGAGGCAACAAATTTCGTAAGCGTTACATCAACGCCCTTCTTGTCCATGGCCTTGACAACCAGCCCTTTCAGCAGCTTCGCCAGCCACATTCCGACAATAAGAATCAGAATGAAACCGAGAATGCGGGTGCCCCAGGCAATGGCCAATTCAATAATCTGTTCCTGTAAACCGGTGTCCTGCAGCGGTGAATCCGCAAAAACTACAGCATTGGTATTCATTTAATCTCCCTTAAGTTTAATACTCTTGTCATCTCGTTTCGTTGCCGGTGAGTATAGAATCATATAAAACTTACTCAAGAATATAAACCTATAAGCATTCATTATAAGCGTATGGCGCAATAGGGCTTTTCAGTACCGTGTAAATCTGTACAGTTCAGCAAACTTCAGGAGCAGTTATGAAATCCGGTCTTTTGCGCATTTTCACTCGGTCCGCTTTGACAGCCTTTCTGTCTCTGAATCTGCTTCCGGCACTTGCCGAAAGTACGCTATGGAAGGCTTCATCCAAAAAGGGAACCCTGTACATTCAGGGCTCCGCTCATGTTCTGAAAGCCGATAACTATCCCCTCGCCCCGGCCATTGAACAGGCCTACTCCAACTCCACGGCCCTCGTCCTGGAAGTGGATATGGGAGAAATGATGTCACCCCAGACCCAGCAGCTCATCATGAGCATGGCCATGCTGGAACCCAGCGACACCCTGAAAACGCTGCTGACCCCGGAGACCTATGAACAACTCGCCGCAGCGGCAGCCGAAGCCGGCCTGCCGATCGCGGCCGTTGAACGGTTTAAACCCTGGTTTGCCACCCTGTCCCTCTCCCTGATGAAAATGAAACAAATGGGACTCGATGAAAACCTCGGCCTCGATAAATACTTCTATGGGAAAGCGACTGCTGACGGCAAAAAAGTGATCGGCCTGGAATCCATCGACTTTCAGATTTCCCTGTTCGACAACCTCTCCCATGAAAACCCCGACGACTTCGTCAGACGGGCCCTGATTGAACTGACACAGCTCGAAAATGACTTCAACGAACTGATTGAAGCCTGGGAATCCGGAGACCTTCGGACGTTGGAAACGCTGATCACCAAAAGTTTCAAAGACTATCCCGGGCAATACCGGAAATTCATCACCAACCGGAACAAAGCCTGGGCTGAAAAGCTGTCTGCAATGGCAACCCGGAAGGAAACCTACATGGTCGTTGTCGGAGCCGGACACCTTCCCGGCGAAGAAGGCCTCATCAATCTGCTCCGCAAAAAAGGCCTTCAGGTTGAACAACTGTAGAAGAGCACGAAACGTACGGCCGCACTCTTCACGAACTGAATTCCGCAATCATAAAGGTATGATCTGACGGCTTCTCTTTTTTACGCGGCTCCAGATCAATGTCACAGGACGTGCACCTCTCCGCCAGCGGATCGGTCGTCAGCACATAATCGATGCGCCAGCCCATATTCCGCTCCACGGCATTTTTCACCCGGTAATCGAAAAACGAATAAATCTCCTCATCCGGATGGTGCTTCCGGAATACATCCGTGAACCCGAAAGAGCAGACATCCATAAAAGCGTTATGCGCATCGATGTGATAACAGGGATCATTCTTTTTTCCGGCCGGATTGTTTACATCAATCGGCTCCACCGCAATATTGATATCCCCGATCCACGCGAGCGGCTGATCCGCCGAATATTCCGCTTCAAACAGTTTTTTAAGTCGGCGGTACCAGCCCAGCTTGTATTTGTACATCACATGATCAATCGCCCGGCCCTGCGGGACATAGGTGTTCACCACGGAAATCCCATCCACCACCGCCCGGACCAGCCGTGTTTCATCCGCCGGACCGCCGTCATCAAAACCGAAGTGCACCTCCTGCGGTTCGTTTTTACAGATCAGCGCCACACCGTTATATGACTTTTCCCCTTTAAATACCGCATAGAAGCCCGCATCCCGAATCGCCTCAACCGGAAAATCCTCATCCTGGCACTTGGTTTCCTGAATGCCCAGCACATCCGGCTGATGGTCTTCCAGCCACCGGAGCAGTATCGGGAGGCGTGATCGGATCGAATTCGCATTGAACGTTGCAATTTTCATGGTGTCTCTTGCTTTGATTAAATATAGCACCGATCAAGTCGGATAGGCGGCGGACTGTCAAGAGGGATCAAACCATGAAAATAATGCTTCCGTTCTTATGCGTATGCTGCACAGGGCTGACCGCTCTGTCAAACCCGCCCAGCCCCGAGACCGGACCGGCTTCTCCGGAAAAAATCGCAACAGCCATCCGCTCTTCGAAAAAGCTGACCATGGTCCACACCTGGGCCACCTGGTGCGCGCCCTGCCGCGACGAATTTCCGGAATTAGTACAGATCATCAACGACTTCCCCGAAATGGACGTCATTCTGGTTTCCTGCGACAACCCGCAAAATCTGCAGCCCGTGAAGAATTTTCTTGTTGAATACAACGCTCCCGTCAGTAGCCTTGTATCCACTGATCTGAACCAGAATTTTATCGAAACCTTATCTCCGGACTGGTCCGGTTCGCTGCCCTCCACCTTTTTCTACATAAACGGGAAACTCGTCCGCGAATGGGAAGGCAGAAAAAGTTATGAGGACTACCGGAAAACCATCGAGACACTGTTAAAAACGAAAGGAGCTCAATATGATTAAACATCCTATAACCACAATCCTGCTCACTGTCGGCCTCGCCGCCAACGCCCCCGCACTGGAAATCGGCGACGAAATCGTCGACACCCATGTGAAAATGCAAAGTATCGACGACGCCACCCTCACGCTCTCCGAGCTCAAGGGCCCGAAAGGAACCCTCGTCATTTTTACCTGTAGCACCTGTCCGTTTGTCCTCAACTGGCAGAAAACCATGGTTGAAATCGGCAATACCTATTCCAAAAAAGGCATAGGCGTTATTTTCATAAACTCCAACGATCCCGATCAAAACGGCGATACCTTCGAAAGCATGAAAACAATGGCACGGGAAGAAGGCTATCAGTTCCCCTACCTCGTCGACTCCACCTCAGATGTCGCCCGCAGCTTCGGAGCCACCAAAACGCCGGACGTCTTCCTTTTTGATGCCAATGACAAACTCGTTTATAAAGGCGCCGTCGGCGAGGGCGGCCACACCGTCGGAGAAAAAATCTGGCTGAAAGATGCTCTCGATGCGCTGCTCAACGGCGAGAAAATCGAAAATCCCGTAACCAAAACTGTCGGCTGCGGAATTAAATTCAGATAAGCGCATCCAACCGCTGCAAAGCCGTTCCGTTTAAGTCGGGACGGCTTTTTTTATGGATTGCCTCTCCAGCCCGAATCAGGGATAAAGAGCACTGTTTTTTCCAATGAGTGGAAATCCCGGAAATTGAAGTACAGAAAGCGCAGTAATGAGCGACGAAATAAAAACCACAAATTTTATTCACGATATCATCGATGCCGACATCGCGGCGGGTAAATACGAAACCATCGTCACGCGTTTCCCGCCCGAACCCAACGGCTACCTGCACATCGGCCACGCCAAGGCCATCACCCTCGATTTCGGCACCGCGCTCAAATACGGGGGCCGCTGTCACCTTCGCTTCGACGACACCAACCCGGAAGCCGAAGACATCGAATACGTCAATGCCATACAGGAAGACATCAAATGGCTCGGCTTCGACTGGGGCGAACACCTCTACTGGGCCTCCAACTATTTCGACCGGATGTATGAACTTGCGATTGAGCTGATCAAAAAAGGCAAAGCCTACGTCTGCCACCTCTCCTCGGAAGAATTCAAGGATTACCGCGGTGTACCGACCGAACCCGGCAAAGAACCGCCCGGCCGCAAAAACTCCATTGAGGAAAATCTTGCGCTTTTTGAAAAAATGAAAAACGGTGAATTCGAGGACGGCGCCTGTGTGCTTCGTGCCAGAATCGATATGGCTTCGCCCAACCTTCACCTGCGCGACCCCGCGATTTACCGAATCAAACACGCCCGCCATCACAACACCGGCGACAAATGGTGCATCTATCCGATGTACGACTTCGCGCACTGTATCGAAGACTCCATCGAAGGCGTGACCCACTCCATGTGCACCATGGAATTCGAGGTGCACCGCCCGCTTTACGACTGGATTCTCGAAGAACTCGGCGTTTTCCGCTCCCGCCAGTATGAATTTTCCAAACTGAACCTGACTTATGTCGTACTCAGTAAACGCCGGCTGCTTCAGCTGGTGAACGAAGGATATGTGTCCGGCTGGGATGACCCGCGCATGCCGACACTCTGCGGGATGCGCCGCCGCGGCTTCACCGCCGAGGCCATCAAAAAACTGTGCGAAGTGGTCGGCTGCACCAAATATGAAGGAATCACGGAAATCGAACTCTTCGAATCCATCATCCGCGACGACCTCAATGAAAACTCACTCCGGGCCATGGCGGTTGTCGATCCGATCAAAGTCATCATTGACAACTATCCCGAAGACCGTACCGAAGAATTCGAAGTTCCGAACCATCCGAAAAAAGAGGAACTCGGCACCCGCAAAGTCCCCTTCTCGAAAGAACTCTGGATTGAACGCACGGACTATATGGACGATGCCCCCAATAAATTCCGAGGGTTCACCGTCGGCCGGGAAGTCCGGCTGCGTGGCGCCTACCTCGCCACCTGCGACTCTGTTGAAAAAGATGCCGAAGGCAACGTGACGGTGCTGCACTGCACCTACGATCCGGAAACCAGGGGCGGTTCCGCACCGGATGGCCGTAAAGTCCGCTCCACCATCCACTGGGTTTCCGCAAAACATGCCGTCGATGCCGAAGTCCGGCTCTACGACCGCCTCTACACGGTCGAAAACCCGCTGGCTGATAAAGAGAAGGATTTCAAGGAATTCATCAATCCGGATTCGCTGAAAATCATTACCGCAAAACTGGAACCCGGACTGGCCCGGGCCGAACCCGGAACCCGTTTTCAGTTCGAGCGTGTCGGCTATTTCTGCGCCGACAAAGATCACACTCCGGGAAAACCGGTCTTCAACCGGACCATCACGCTGCGTGCACCCCGGAAAAACTGACCCGGAAATCACAGGAGACGTCACTGCCGGACTTGAACATCATGCAACCGTTGCGCGAAGTTAAACTCAACCTGCCCGGATCGCTCTATCTCCACAGCATGCCCGGAAAGGAAGAACCGCTGGCCGATTGCTTCCAGGCGTTGCAAGAGGCTTCGGTGAATGTGATCATCTGCCTGAACCCGATGCCGGAGATTGAGGCGAAATAACCGGATTACGCCAACGCCATTCAGAAGAATGGAATCCCCTTTGAATTCATTCACTTCCCGCTCGGAAACGGTGGCGTGCCGGAAGATACCGAAGCGTTTCTGAGTCTGGCGCGCGATACCGCCGAACAACTGAAAGGCGGAGCCGGTTTTCTGGTTCACTGCAAAGGCGGTGTCGGCCGAACGGGTACCATGGCCAGCTGCATCGTCGCCGCTCTGAACCAACCGCTATCGCTCGTCACCGATGCCGGCGGAAAAGCGGAAACCGACCGGCAGCGGGAACTGATTGCATCGCTGTAAAGTGCGCAAATTTGAATAAACGGGCAGACTGTATCCGCCCGTTCAGCGGTTCAGTCATTATCCGGGTCGTCCGGCAGAATAATGTGCAGCACCAGGTTGGCGATCATACCGACCAGTGCCGACAGACCGATGCCCTTCAACTCCACGCCGCCGATGGTGAACGACACCCCGCCCAGTCCGCAGACCAGAATCAGCGCCACAATAATCAGATTGCGGCTGCGGTTGAAATTCAGCTGCGCATTACTGATTGTACGGATCCCGACCGAGGCAATCATCCCGAACAGAATAAAACTCACCCCGCCCATCACCGCCTTCGGAATCGTCTGCAGAAAGGCCCCCACCGGACTGAAGATTCCCAGCAGAATAGCCACACCCGCGGCAATACGAATGACTGACGGATTATAGTTTTTCGTCACGGCCAGCACGCCGGTGTTTTCAGAATAGGTCGTATTCGGCGGTCCGCCGAACAGCCCCGAACACATCGTGGCCAGGCCGTCACCAAGCAGTGTACGGTGCAGACCGGGCTTTTCAAAAAAGTTCTTTCCAACCACCGCACCGTTGGTGGTGATGTCACCGATATGCTCCATCACAGAAACAACTGCAATCGGCATAATCGTCCCGATCGCCCCTGCACTGAATTTCGGGAATGTGAAATTCTGCGCACCGATCAGAATACCGGATCCCTCAGTCAGAGCCGTGTAATCCACGCGTCCCAATACCGCCGCCAGCACATAGCCGACAAATATGCCGATCAGGATCGGCACTAGCTTAAAGAAACCCTTCATAAAGCAGGAAACCGCAATAATCGTCAGAATCGCAACCCCCGAAAGCAGCCAGTCCGACGAAGCCATATTCACCCCGATCGGAGCCAGCGATAAGCCGATCACCATAATCACCGGACCGGTGACCACCGCCGGAAAAAGGCGCTTGATCACTTCCGCACCGCCAAGCCGCACGATTCCGGACATAATGACATATACGAGCCCCGCACAGATCACTCCCCCCAGCGCATAGGGCAGTCCGCTTCCATCTTCGCCGGCCACCGCTTTAATCGCACCGATAAAAGCAAAACTCGATCCAAGGAATACCGGTACCCCCCCGCCCGTCACTCCGTGAAAAATAAACGTGCCGATCCCTGCAGCCAGCAGCGCAACACTCGGATCCATCCCCGTCAGCGTCGGCATTAAAACCGTTGCACCAAACATGGCAAATACATGCTGGATCCCCAGAACCAGCTTTTTCGGCATCCCTATTTCTTCCATCACATTCTCCCTGTAGTTAAAGCCCGCGATTCTACACATTCCATACCCCCGGGAAAGCCCGCATCACAAAATCCAAACCCGCATAAGCTTGACGCCCATTACCGCTTTTTAGGAACCTCACCCCCTTTGAATTAAAGAAGGATGTACCCCAACATGACAACTGAGACACCCGCATTCGATCCCGTTCCTTTCGTATCGAAGGACCTCAATATATCCAGTCGACAGGTCGCTGCCGTGGCAAAGCTTTTTGCCGAAGGCAACACCGTCCCGTTTATTGCCCGCTATCGTAAAGAAGTGCACGGCAACCTCGACGAAGTACAGATTTCCGACATTCAGGAAAAGCTCACCTACTACAACACCCTTGAATCCCGCCGTCAGACCATTCTCAACTCCATTGAGGAACAGGGCAAACTGACGGATGAGCTGAAAAGGAAAATTGAGCAGTGCCACTCCAAAACCGGGCTTGAAGACCTCTATCTGCCTTACAAACCCAAACGCCGTACCCGCGCGATGATTGCCCGGGAAAAAGGCCTCGAACCGCTGGCGGAGCTGATTCTCGGTCAGGGAGCTTCCGGCCATGTCGAAACCGAGGCGTCCAGATTCATCAACAAAGAAAAAGAGGTTCTGACCCCGGAGGATGCGCTTCAGGGTGCGCGTGATATCGTGGCGGAACAGATTGCTGAAAAAGCGGAAATCCGCGCGCTGATTCGCGAAGCCTACTTCAAAACCGGCACCATCATTTCCGAACCCGCCCTTTCTTCTGAAAAAGATGAAAACTCAAAATACAAAGACTACTTCGATTTTTCGCAGTCCATTGAAGATATTCCTTCCCACCGCTACCTCGCCATCCGCCGGGGCGAAACCGAGGGCGTACTTCGCCGGAAACTGAGCATTGATGCAGAACCGCAAATAGAGCGGATGAAAGAACTGACCGGAGCCAACCCCGCCTCACCTTTTTTTCCTGAACTGGAAAAAGCCATACATGATGCTTACAAACGACTGCTCACCACCAGCGTTGAAATCGATGTCTCGGTTGAAATGAAAATGAAGGCCGACCGCTCGGCAGTGGAAGTCTTCGCCAAAAACCTGCGGAATCTGCTACTGGCCGCTCCGTATGGCGAAAAGGCGGTTATCGGCATCGACCCCGGTCTGCGTACCGGATGCAAATGCGTCGCGCTTGATGCCACCGGGAAATACCTCGACACCATCACCATCTATCTCGGACAGGGAGCGGACAAAGAAAAACAGGCCGGAATCAAACTTGCTGAATTCATTGAAAAACATCAACCGATGGCGATTGCGGTCGGTAATGGAACCGCCGGCCGCGAAACGGAAGCTTTTGTAAAATCGCTGCTCAAAGATATGCGTTCGAAAATCAGCGTGGTTTCTGTGAGTGAAGCCGGCGCCTCCGTCTATTCCGCCTCACCGATTGCACGCGAAGAATTTCCCGATCTCGACCTCACCATCCGCGGCGCCATCTCTATTGCCCGACGACTGCAGGACCCGCTGGCCGAACTCGTAAAAGTCGATCCTAAATCGATCGGCGTCGGCCAGTATCAGCACGACGTTTACCAGCAGCTCCTTAAAGACAAACTCGATGAAGTCGTCGTCAGTTGTGTAAACCACGTCGGAGTCGAACTCAACACCGCCAGTGCCCCTCTGCTCTCCCGCGTCGCCGGCATCGGCGACAGTCTGGCCAAAAAGATCGTGGCCTACCGCAATGAGCACGGCGCGTTCAAATCCCGCGAAGAACTGCTGAAGGTTTCCGGTCTCGGGCCCCGCGCCTTCGAGCAGGCCGCCGGATTCCTCCGCGTACGCGGCGGTGATAACCCGCTCGACGCATCGGCCGTTCATCCGGAACGATATAAACTGGTTGAACAGATTGCCGAAGATCTGGGCGAACCGCTTGAAAAACTGGTCGGGAATGTCGAGATCGTGAAAAAGATCAACATAGCCAATTATGTCTCAGAAGAGGTCGGCGAACTGACCCTGAAAGATATCATTGCCGAACTGAACAAACCGGGCCGCGACCCCCGTGAGCAGTTTGAAGAAGTCGGTTTCCGTGACGATGTCATGGAGATGAAAGACCTTAAAGAAGGAATGGAACTGAAAGGTATTGTGACCAATGTCACCGCATTCGGCGCCTTTGTCGATATCGGCGTGCATCAGGATGGGCTGGTTCACATTTCGGAACTCTCCAACCAGTTTGTAAAAGATCCGGCCGACGTGGTGCAGGCGGGCGACCGCATCAATGTCCGTGTTCTCGAAGTTGACCTGCAGCGCAAACGTATTTCACTTTCCGCGAAAAAGAAAAACGCGCCGAAAAATGCCCATGGCCGGAAACCGCGCGGAAATCAGAATCAGCGCCGCAACGCCAACAGACCGCGGAATGATAAAGGCCGGCCCGACAACCGGCCCCGCGGTTTCGTCAATAATCCCTTCGCCGACTTATAACTGAAGCGGATCGCCCGGCCGCCTCCCTCCATACCCATAGTTTGACCCCTGCAGGATCCCGTGTCACTATGGGTACAGGAGCAGAGGCTTCAGGAGGAGTATTATGGACGGATGGGAGTATTTTCGAAGCAACCTGTTGACGCTGGCGGCTATGGCCGCTGCATTCATCGTGGCGGGCGGAATCATCGCCAGCGCACACCATCTGCTGCTGGGCCGCAGAAAAAATATGGAGCAGGCCCGCCAGTTTCCCCGTCAGATCATTATGGTACTGGTGATCCTGTTCTGCACCATCGGGATTATTCTTGCACTGCCGGTCAGTGAATCGGCCCGGAATCAGTTAATCGGCCTGCTGGGTATTCTGCTCTCCGGGATGATCGCCTTTTCTTCGTCATCGGCCATGGCCAATCTCATTGCAGGCTTCCTGCTGCGGATAACCCGGCCGTTCCGCATCGGCGACTTTATCCGGGTGCAGGATCATTTCGGGAGGGTATCCGAAATGGGACTTTTCGATACCGAAATTCAGTCGGAAACACGGGAACTCATCCACATTCCCAATGCAGTTCTGGTGCGCAACCCCGTATCAACGACCCATCGTGCAGGTGCCCTGATCTCGGTGACCCTTTCACTCGGCTATGAACTTGACCATGCCAAGATCGAAAAACTGCTGATTCAATCCGCCGAACTGAGCGGGCTGAAGGATCCTTTTGTGCACATTATCGAGCTCGGAAACTTTTCGATTTCCTACCGGGTCTCCGGTGTCCTCGAAGAGCTGAAAGGCATGATCACGGCGAAATCCCGCCTGCATGCCGAAATTCTCGACACCCTTCACCGTGAAAACATCGAAATCATGTCCCCCGGTTATATGAACCAGCGTCGCCTTGACGAAAACCGGAAGGCCATACCGCCCTCTGTCTCCGTCGAAACCCCGTCCTCTGCCCCGGCGGCCGAAGAGATCATCTTCGACAAAGCCGAAGAGGCCGAACGTCAGGAAACTGAAAAGCAAACCTTACAACACAACCTCGAAACGCTGGAACAGGAGCTGAAAACCGCTGAGGGCGATGAAAAGAAAAAGCTCAAAGCACAGCTTCAGACCCTTTCGCAACGTCTGGATAATCTGAACAAGTCCGAAAACGAAGACCGCTGAGAACCTGCCCGCCCTTTTGCGGTCACCTTCATGCCATGTATGAATATATCCAAAGAGCAGAAGCTCATACGAAAAGGGATCAGGATTCCGCTTCTTCCAACGCGCAGGTCCGGTTCATCAGCGCGCGGTTGTAGGCCGAAATCATATCGTGGCGCGAGATGATTCCGTGCAGCCGGCGCCGGGTTTCGCGATCAACCACCGGCAGCTGTTCAATATTACGATAGCCGATTCTGCGCATCGCCGTATCCAGATTTTCCTCGGCAAAAACGGTGATAACGTCCGTAGTGGCCAGTTCCTTGACCACAACCAGATCCATCAGGTTGTTCTCGAAAACAACATCCATAAAATCCTGTACCGAAATAATCCCGGTCAATTCACCGGCGACGTTGACGAGCGGAAAATTGGTGTGCTGTGTGCGCTGAATAAAATCGGCGAATTCACGCAACGTCATATTTTCGGGAATGGTCTCAACGTGAGTCTGCATCACTTCACCCACCGTCAGACTCTTCATGATATTGCGCTCTTTCCCCGCCTCCAAATCAATACCGACACGGGTCAGTTCCACCGTTTCCAGACTCTCTTTTTTCAGATGCCGGGCGATAGCGGTACCGATCACACAGGTCAGCATAATCGGAATGATCAGCTCATAACTGTCGGTAATTTCAAAAAGCAGAAAAATGGCCGTCATCGGCGCATGAGTTGTAGCTGCAAGAAAAGCCCCCATACCCACCAACGCATAGGCTCCCGGAGAAAAAGCCGCCCCCGGTATCAGCACGGCCATCAAATGACCGAAAGCACCACCGGCAACGGCGCCGATAAACAGACACGGCGCAAAAAGTCCGCCCGGAAGCCCGGACCCAATGGTAACTCCCGTCGCAATCATCTTGGCCAAAACCAGCAGCAACAGCAGATGCCAGGCATACTGACCGGATAACACTTCGCCCATAAAATCATACCCGTTACCGAATACCTGCGGCAGAAACAGTCCGATCAATCCCACCACCAGACCGCCCATCACCGGCTTCGCCAGCTTCGGAAGTCTGGTGGCGTCGATGACATCTTTGATGCGGTAATAGATATTAATAAATACAGCGGCCAGTCCTCCGATAATGAGACCGAGCAGCAGATAGAGCCCCAGCTCCCAATAACTCTCCATCGTGTACGCCTGCACCACAAGCTCGGAGCTGTTGCCCAGCATCGCCCGCGAAAGTACCGTGGCAATACCGCTGGCAATTACGATCTGGGTGAAACTGACCACCTCAAACGACGAAAGCAGAACAATCTCAGTCGCAAAAAAAACACCGGCAATCGGTGCATTGAAAGTGGCGGCCACTCCGGCCGCAGCGCCGCAGGCCACCAGAACTTTAAGCTGGGAACCGCGAATTTTAAACAGTCGGCCGAGCTGGCTGCCGATGGTGCCGCAGATGACAGCAATCGGCCCTTCCTGACCGGCACTGCCGCCGGTACCCAGCGTAATAGCCGCCGCCAGACCTCGGGTAAACAGCGGTCTAAACGGAAGTTTGGCCCCTTTAAGATTCACGTTTACCAGAAAGCCGGCAAAACCGCCTTTGAGATCTTTCCCGAAAAAGATCCACATCGGAATCATCAGCAGCCCGCCGATCACCGGCATGAACACAACCAGCAGCCGTCTTAAATTCCACTCCTCTAAACTGATATCAAACAGCATCGAGGACTGTTCAACCACCAGCCAGTGAAACAGCTCAATGGTTTTACGGAACAGATAATTACCGAGTCCTCCGAGCAACCCGATAACTACGGCCAGCAGGGTCGCGAATGTGTTGTCGCTGATATTAAATCGATTCAGTGCAGCCCGGGTATTCTGATACAGCTTGCGTGAAAAAAAAATACGAACTCTCTGTCTGATTGCTGCCACGGAATCGACCTCTGCTGTCTACAGTGCCGAGGCGTTGAAAACGGCCTTTATTCAAGGCACTGTCTAAATGGTTGATAAATCACTTTTCAGGCGATGGAACGAACGCTCCGAAAAACCGGCCCGAAAAACGGTACGTGGCGAAACATCTACTCCAAGGCCGGGGTTGTGTCAAGATTGGGAAGAGTCCCCGTTCCGTCCGGAAAACTCTCCCCTCGGCACAGACCATGCGTTTATCAAAAACCAGGCAGCACCTCTCGGTGTACATTAAAGCAGTAAACCGGCACGCACTTCATCGGAAAGGTTCGGACTGCCGCATTCTGCAATAACCCTGAGCGCAAATTCAAAGGCCGTCCCCGGCCCCTGGCTTGTGATCAGATGCCCGTCGACCACCACAGGGTCGCTTACCGGCTGCACATTCGGCGGCAGATTCTTCTCTACACCGGGATAGCAGGTGAACGTCTTTCCTTCCAGTACTCCGGCTTCATTCAACGCCAATGCCGCGGCGCAGATGCAACCGAACCATTTTCCGGCGGCGTCAAAATCCTTCAGGGCCTGCTGCACACCTGCGTGCTTCATAAACGCTTCCGTCCCGCCGAAACCGCCCGGCAGCAGCAATACATCGAATTCGGCCGGATGAATATCATCCCATATCATATCTCCCACCAGTTTAACGCCGCGCGACGCCTCAACGGTACCGGGAGTCAGACTCGCCACGGTAACATTGAATTCCGCCCGGCGCAGCGTATCAATAATAATGACAGCTTCCATCTCTTCGGAACCGTTAGCAACAGGTACAAGTACATTCATGTTTACCTCCGTTTATGATATGCAACCACACACAACCGCGCATTCATACTTCACGGTTCATACATCACTCAATGACTTTTCTCAGTTCGTCGACAACTTGATCACGGATGGATGCTGCAACAGGTTCATCAAACGTTTCCTGTAGCACTTCCGTAAGTTTTTCACCTTTACAGACCACCACACCGTTTACATTCATGATGTCTTCCGGAAGTCCGGTTTTTAAAAAACAGAGCACAGAATGGACCGGAAGATCCCCGCATCCGGCATCATCGATAAAACGGATCAACTCGGCAGCTGCGTCCTTCACCTGTCTGAGCGGCGGCCTGCCGGGTTCTTTACCGCCGGGAAAAACCAGCCGCCCCTCCTTAAACTCCACCGAACCCTGCCAGTTCTTTGTTTCCACCACAAAAATGCCGGTCGGTGCCACGATAATGTGATCAAAGTTATGTTTTCCGCCCAGGCGGAGCCCATTAAACACCGTGTAATTTGATGGAAGAAAAGCCAGTTCGTGTGCCACCCACTCTTCCCCTTCGCCCCTTTCAGAAAATGGCCCAGCCGGCGCTCGCCCCATGCCAGCAGAATGGCGGTTCCTACGGCCAGAAGAAAAAAGAGAACGCCGACAGAGGATACACTCAGATAAGGAGCAGGAAACCAGGCGCGCAGCAGATAGCCGGTAACAAAGCAGATCACCAACAGCGGCCAGAACGCACGTAACAGACCCAGAACACGCGGCTCTTCACCGGGACTTCCATAGACCCGGGCAAACTGCGCACTTAACGATTTATCAGGAATTTCCATACGTCGTGACCATAGGCGATCGGATGGAGTGACGCAATCGAAGATCGGATTAAGCTTATTTTTACTCGTCCGGAACCCCCGGGAAAGTTATGAAGAAGCCTATTTAACGGAAGGATGAACATCATGGGAAACGGAACCTGCTGCACGCCCGGCGGAAAACGCTGCGGATGTGATGAAGGCCACCTCGGCAAACCCTTTCAACGGATTTCTACAGGATCAACCGATCATATGGTGCGCCTTGAAGGCGGCGTGTTCCTAATGGGGACCGATGATTCCATCGGTTACCCTGAGGATGGCGAAGGTCCCGTCCGGGAGGTCTCGCTTGATCCGTTTTATATCGATCAATATGCCGTCACCAATGCGGACTTTCAACGGTTCACCGAAGCCACCGGCTATGAAACCGACGCCGAGAAATTCGGATTTTCCTTTGTCTTTCACCTTCTGCTGCCCCCCAGTCTCAAACACACACTCGACCTGCTCGGCCGCAGCGTAACAGGCCTCGAATGGTGGTATAATGTAGAAGGTGCCGACTGGGCGCATCCGTTCGGACCGGATTCTGATTTAGAGGGATTGGAAAACCACCCGGTCACTCATGTTTCCTACCGTGATGCCCTCGCCTATTGCGAATGGGCCGGGAAGCGGCTGCCGACCGAAGCCGAAATGGAATATGCCGCCCGCGGCGGACTGGAAGGGAAACGCTATGTCTGGGGCGATGAGCTGATGCCGGAAGGAAAACACAGATGCAATATTTTTCAGGGCAAGTTTCCGAAATACAATTCCGGCGAAGACGGCTATATCGGTACCGCACCGGTCGATGCCTTTGAACCCAACGGCTACGGACTCTACAATATGGCCGGCAATGTCTGGGAATGGGTATTTGACTGGTGGAGTCCCGACTTTCATATTAACGGACCTCGTGAAAATCCAACCGGACCGCCAACCGGAGACCGCCGCGTTAACCGCGGAGGTTCCTACCTCTGCCACGAATCCTACTGCAACCGTTACCGCGTCGCCGCCCGAACCTCCAACACCCCCGATTCCTCTACCGGCAATCTCGGTTTCCGCTGTGTGCGGGACATCTAAAAGAAATGACGTTTCCCATACTTGGAAACGCCTTTCTGAATCCGCAGGAACGGAAGCTCCCGATTACAGACCCCGCTTTATTTAAATGCCCAGAACATGCTTCATGGCATCTTTCATCGTGTAGAG
Organism: Verrucomicrobia bacterium S94; assembly: GCA_004299845.1. Classification (NCBI taxonomy): domain Bacteria; kingdom Pseudomonadati; phylum Verrucomicrobiota; species Verrucomicrobia bacterium S94. Next base: position 2,602,775 of record CP036201.1, read on the forward strand.
CTTTGCTTCCTTACCCGCAATCCATAACGCAGCCTGTAGGGCACCGATGGCAAAAACATCGCGGCTCGTTGCACGGTGCGACAATTCCAGCTGCTCACCCACTCCGGCAAACATCACCGTGTGGTCGCCCACAATATCGCCGCCGCGGATCGCATGAAAACCGATCTCTTTTTCCGGCCGCTCGCCCGGCATACCGGTACGCCCGTCAACCTGCGTTTCTTTAAGATCCCAGCCGTACCCATCCGCCGCCGCCTGTCCCAGCATCAGTGCTGTGCCGCTCGGCGCATCCTTTTTCTGGTTATGATGGCTTTCAATAACTTCAATGTCGTACCCTTTGTCTTTCAGTGACCGGGCACCAAGCTCAACCAGGTGGCAGAGCAGATTAATGCCCATGCTCATATTGCCGGAAAGTACAACCGGTGTTTTTTCCGCCGCCGCGTAAACGGCGGCCAGCTCTTCCTCGTTCAATCCCGTGGTTCCAATCACCCAGGCCGTACCCCATTCCGCAATATGCGCCGCATTTCCTGCGGTTCCGACATGCGAAGAAAAATCGATGATCACATCGGCATCCGGTCCGACCTCCTCAAGGTTTCCGGTCACATTGACCCCCGCCGGTTTACTGCCCGCCACCAAACCGGCATCCTTTCCATGGTCGGCTTCCCACAGATCAACAGCACCAACGAGTTCCAACCCCTGAACCTTTTCCTCCAGAATACAGCGGATCAGCGCTTTCCCCATGCGCCCGCAGGCTCCTTGAATTACAACTTTTACTGACATTACAACACTCCTGCAGCTTCAAGCGTTGCCCGCAGCACCGCTTTGTTTTCATCCGTCGTCGCACACATCGGCAGACGATAGGTTTCCTCAATCAAACCCTTCATAGCCATTGCGGCCTTAATCGGAATCGGATTGGTATCAATAAACAGATCATCGAAGACCTTTGCATATTGATCATGCAGTGCCTGCGCCTCTTCATATTGTCCATTCAGCGCAGCAGCCACCAACGCCGACACTTCTGCCGGTATGATATTGGAAGCCACGGAAATGACGCCGAGCGCACCTTCTTTTATCATCGGCAATGCAAGCGAATCATCGCCGGACAGCACTTCAATATCACACCGTTTTTTAATATCGGTAACACGCTGTACCGAGCCCGCCGCCTCCTTTACGGAAACAATATGCTCATGTTCTGCCAGCTCGACCACCACTTCCAATGGAATTTCCAGCGCAGACCGCCCCGGCACATTATAAAGAACCACCGGAACTCCGAGATCGGCCACGGCCGAAAAATGCTGAATCAGGCCGGAGTTGTTCGGCTTGTTATAATACGGCGTTACCTGCAGCGTACCATCAATTCCGAATTCCTTTGCAGCCGCTGTAAGTTCAATCGCTTCCGCCGTGGAATTAGCACCGGTACCCGCCATAATTTTTACCCGGCCGGCCGCAACCTCCGCTGCAGTCTTAATGACCTGAAGATGCTCTTTGGTATTGAGTGTCGGCGATTCCCCGGTGGTTCCTACCGGAACGATACCGGAAACGCCGCCTTCGATATTAAACTCAACCAGTTCGGCAAGTTTATCGAAGTCAACCTCACCCGTTACTGTAAACGGTGTGACCAGTGCGGTATAAACTCCTGTAAAATACATAGCCCTCTCCTTACGCCTCAAACGACGTCAGTCCGTCAAAATCCAATGTGGCAAAATAATCCTCCAGCGTTTCCGGCCGCCGGATCTGAACCACCTCACCATCTTCACGAAGCAGCAGCTCGGCGGAACGCAGTTTGGCATTATAGTTAAATCCCATCGAATGGCCATGGGCCCCCGCATCATGAATCACGACCAGATCGCCGACCTGCGGTTCCGGAATAGCCCGGTCGATGGAAAACTTATCATTATTTTCGCAGAGGGATCCCGTAACGTCACAGACAAAATCCGCCGGAGCATCTTCTTTTCCAGCCACCGTGATGTGATGATACGCACCATACATACCCGGCCGCATCAGGTTGGCCATACAGGCATCGAGCCCTACATATTCCTTATAGGTGCTTTTGCGGTGCAGCACCCGACCCACCAGATATCCATACGGCCCCGTAATCATACGTCCGCATTCCAAGCGGATATCCAGTTCTTTCAGCCCTTTTCCGGTGATGTATTCCTCGTACAGTTTTCTGACGCCTTCACCGAGTGCCTCCAGATCCACCGCTTCCTGTTCCGGTTTATACGGAATACCGATACCGCCACCGAGATTTACAAACTCAAATTCGATTCCAAGCTTTTCGCTCAGCTCACCGACCAGCTCAAACAGCATGTGAGCGGTTTCGATGAAATAGCCGACCTCCAACTCATTCGACGCCACCATCGTATGCAGTCCGAAACGTTTCACTCCTTTTTCTTTCAGGATACAATACCCCTCAAACAGCTGCTCGCGGGTAAAGCCGTATTTGGCCTCCTCCGGATTGCCGATGATGGCATTGCCTTCTTTCAGCGGTCCCGGATTGTAGCGGCAGCAGACCAACTCCGGCAACCCCGTATGTTCCTCCAGATATTCAATATGCGAAATATCATCCAGGTTGATTACCGCACCAAGCTCCATGGCTTTTTTAAATTCATAGGCCGGGGTATCGTTCGAAGTGAACATAATATCATCGCCGCGGATGCCCACTTCCTCCGACAGCACCAGTTCCCCCATCGATGAACAGTCAGCCCCGAAACCCTCCGCTTTCAGAATTTTCATCAGATACGGATTCGGTGCGGCCTTGACGGCAAAATATTCCTTAAACCCCGGATTCCAGGAAAAGGCCGCTTTCAGTCGCTTCGCATTATCGCGAATGCCTTTTTCATCATAAATGTGAAAGGGGGTTGGAAAACGCTTCGTCAGTGCTTCCAGTTCATCTTTGTTCAACGGGATCTTCTTTTCAGCCATATTTTTCTCCTAAAATCAATCGCGGGACTATACACGAACACACACCTTTTCCAATGTCCGGAAAACACAAAAAAAGGGTTTTTCCAAACCCGGAAAAACCCTTTCCAATGTCTGGAAACGCCGATCAGTTCTCTTTTTTCATGGAAGCCAGTACCCGCAGGCGCAGCGCATTCAGCTTAATGAAACCGGTTGCGTCGGACTGGTTATATCCGCCCGCTTCATCAAAACTGACGAGTTCCGGACTGTAGAGCGAATACGGAGATTTACGTCCGCACACATGCACGCCGCCCTTATAAAGTTTCACACGGACATCGCCGGTTACAGTTTCCTGACTCTGCGTAATCGCCGCCTGAAGCATTTCACGCTCCGGCGCAAACCAGAATCCGTTGTAAACCAGTTCCGCATATTTCGGGATAAAGCTGTCGCGCAGATGCATCACTTCCCGGTCCATACAAATGGACTCCAAGCCACGGTGCGCCGCCTGCAGAATCGTTCCGCCGGGCGTTTCATATACACCGCGGTCTTTCATGCCCGTGAAACGGTTTTCAACAATATCGATACGGCCGACCGCATGTTCACAGCCGAGTGCATTCAGTTTTTTCAGCAATGCTGCCGCGCCCAGCTTTTCGCCGTTCACCGCAACCGGAATCCCTTTTTCAAAACTGATTTCAACATATTCCGGTTCATCCGCCGCCTGACTCAGCGGTTTGGTCATGCACCACATATCCTCGTCCGGCTCGTTCCACGGATCCTCCAGAATACCGCCTTCAAAACTGATGTGCAGCATGTTGCGGTCCATTGAATAGGGCTTGGCCGCGGAAACGGTGGTCGGGACCCCTTTTTCCTCCAGATATTTAATCATATCAGAGCGCCCTTCGAACGGAAAATCCTCCGGCATACGCCACGGAGCAATAACCTTCACATCCGGTTTCAAGGCATAGGCGGTCAGTTCGAAACGAACCTGATCATTCCCCTTACCGGTGGCGCCGTGGCAGATCGCTTCAGCACCTTCAAGATTGGCGATATCGATCATACGTTTAGCGATCAGCGGACGCGCAATGGAGGTGCCCAGCAGATAGGTCCCTTCATAAATCGCATTGGCCTGCATCATCGGATAGATGTAATCAGCCGCAAATTCGTCCTGTACGTCATCGACATAGCACTTCACTGCGCCGTGCTTCAGCGCCTTTTCCTCAAGACCGTCCAGCTCTTCCTCCTGCCCGACGTTCGAACAGTAGCAGATAACCTCTGCATCATATTTTTCCTGCAGCCAGGTCAGCAGTACGGTCGTATCGAGACCTCCGGAATATGCAAGTACAACTTTCATCGTAAATCGTCCTTCCTATATTTAAATGCAACGCAACAGCTTAAAACGGAATATCGTCTTCAAATTCGTCAAAATCGGCCGGAACGTCTTTATCCGAAACCGGCGGCTGGTCATCGCTCCCCGCCGGAGCCGCCGCGCCGGACTCAATTTTCCAGGCCTGGAGATTATTAAAATAGCGCCCGTTATATTCGCGGCCGCGGATATCAAACGTTGCGGTAACTTCCTGCCCCACTTCAATGGAATCCAGCAGGCTCACTTTTTCCTGCACCACCTGCAGAATGATGTCCTGCGGATATTTCCCGTCCTCCACCGTAACCACAAATTCCCGCACCGTAAACCCGCTCGCAAAGGTTTTCGGCTCCAGGATCACCTTGACCTTACCGCTCAATTCATACGCCATCTTCCTATCTCCTTATTTCAAAACTATTCACCCATACCGCAACGACAGGGATTGGGCGACAGCCCGGCCATTTCGTCGTGCAGATCAGCACATGCTTCGCCGATCAGACGCAAAGCAAGATCAACTTCCTCCTGCTTCACATTCAGCGGGGGTAACAAGCGCAGAACATTACCCGCAGTCGCAAGGGCAAGCATACCTTTTTCCTGCAGTTTTTTCTGCAGAGGCGCCGACGGCACATCGAGCACAAGCCCCAGCAGCAGCCCCAGTCCGCGCACTCCTGAAATCCACTTTTTATGCTTCATCGCAATTTCACAAAGCCCTTCGGCAAAATATGCACCCATCATCCGGACATTTGACAGCAGCTCCTCCTCTTCGATTACCTCGATCACGGAAAGCGCAGCCGCACACGCCAACGGCGTACCGCCGAAAGTCGTGGCATGATGCCCCGGACGGAAAAGCCCCGCCAGTTTTTCGCCGGCCACAATGGCTCCGATCGGGAAACCGTTCCCCAGCCCCTTGGCCATCGAAAAAGCATCCGGAATGATATCATAGTTCTGAAACCCGAACCACTTTCCGGTCCGGCCCATGCCGGCCTGAACCTCATCGCAGAGCAGCAGAATCCCCCGTTCATCACAAAGTTCACGAAGACCGGAAAGGAATTCCCGATCAGCCGGAATCACACCGCCCTCACCCTGCAGGGCTTCAACCAGCACCGCAGCGGTTTTTGAAGTAATGGCCTCCTCCACCGACTGGAGATCATTGAAACCGGCATAAATAAATCCTTCCGGCAACGGCCCGAATCCCGTCTGCACCTTTTCCTGTCCGGTTGCCGTCAGTGTTGCCAGCGTCCGGCCATGGAATGACTGCCGCATGGTAATAATTTCATATTTTCCATGCTCCGATCCCCACAGCCGCGCCAGTTTAATCAGCCCTTCATTCGATTCCGCACCGGAATTCGAGAAAAAACATTTGGCCCCGGGGAGTCCCGAACACTCTACCAGTTTTTTCGCCAGAACCGGCTGTTTTTCATTAAAGAAAAGATTGGATACATGAACCAGCGTTTCCACCTGATCCTGAATGGCACGGACCATTTTCGGATGACAGTGCCCGATATTCGTTACAGCGATCCCCGACACAAAATCAAGATACTCATTGCCGTCTGCATCCCACACGCTGGTCCCCGAACCTTCAACCAGGGCCAGCCCCGGCGCATAGGTGGACATCAGGTAATCATGATGTAAACGTTCGATTTCCCCTGCGGTCATTTCTCTACTCCGTAATTTCGGTTCCCACACCCTCTGATGTAAACAGCTCCAGCAATAAGGAATGCGCCAGAGAAGAATCAATAATATGAGCCTTTCTAATGCCCGATTTCACCGCCCCGACCATTCCTTTGATCTTTGGCAGCATACCGCCCGCAATCACTCCGCGCTCAATCAGCTCGTCCACCTCACTGAGATGAAGCGATGAAATAACCGACGATTTATCCTCCGGATCCAGCAGCAATCCCGGAACATCTGTCAGAAAGACCAGCTTCCGGGCTTTCAGCGCAACCGCCACAGCCGTTGCGGCATCATCGGCATTAATATTGTAAAGATGCCCGTCAGGACCTTGACCGAGCGGAGTGATCACCGGAACAATTTCAGATTTCAGATAGGCCTGAATAGGTTCAATATCCACATGGGTCACCTTACCGACATAGCCCCAGTCCACCGGTTCATTATTTCCGTCGATACCCTCCAGTTTTTCTACGCTGATAATATCTTCACCATGAATCCCGCGCGCTTTGCCCTGAAACTGCTGGATAATCTCCACAAGATGCGGATTCACCTCATGATTCAACACCTGTTCCACCACCTGTACGGTAGCTTCATCACTAACCCGCAGCCCCTGCACAAAATTCGGCGCAATATCCGCCTCCTTCATCGCCCGCGAAATCGCCTTGCCGCCACCATGTACCACAACCGGATGCATACCGATGCATTCCATAAAAGCAATATCCTGCATGATGCGGCTGTAGCCCTCTTCACTCTCCATAATGCTGCCACCCAGCTTCACCACCACGGTCTCACCACGGAACTGCTGGATAAACGGAAGGGCTTCAATCAGCCCTGCGGCTTTTTCGATATATCTTTCCATTAAACTTCTCTTCCTGAGCCGTAACTCACAAATCAATAATTGATGCGCACATATTCCTCTGTGCAGTTGCAGGTATAAACCACGGCCTCCCCGTCCCCAATGTGCAGATTGATGGTTATAGCAAAATCAGTCTGCGAAACCACCTTAATCAAATCCTCTTGTGCAACCCCTGAATGACAGCCACCGGCTACCGCCTGCATATCGTCATAAAAAATATCCACCCGCTCTTCGACAACCTTTGCCTTTGAATAGCCGATGGAATCCATAATCCTGCCCCAGTCCGGGTGCGTTCCGGCCCAGGCCGTTTTGTTCAGCATGGAATTGGCCACTGCCCGGGCCGCCAGCTCCGCATCCTCATGCGACGCCGCACCTTTCACCTGTACGGTTACAAATTTATCCGCACCCTCACCGTCGTGCACAATCATCATTGCCAACTCAAAACACACACTCTCCAGAGCTTCGGTAAATACGCTCCAATCACGCGAATGTTCATTCAACGGCGGATTTTCCGCCGCACCGTTGGCCAGCGCCAGCACGGTATCGTTGGTACTCTGGTCCCCATCAATCGAAATCCGGTTGAAACTTCCATCGACCGCCTTTTTCAGCGCGGCCTGCAAAGCATGCTGCTCTACCGCTGCATCCGTTGTGATGTATGACAGCATCGTGGCCATATTCGGCTCAATCATCCCGGCGCCTTTGGCAAAACCGACAATCTTCACCGGTTTATCCCCGATATTCAATTCGGCAACAGAAACCTTCGGCCGCGTATCCGTTGTCATCATTGCTTCGGCGCAGCCCTGAACATTCCCGGCTCCGGCCGACTCAAAAAGCGTTTTAATACCCGGAATAATTTTATCCAGCGGCAACTGCGGACCGATCTTGCCCGTGGAACAGACAAAAACCTCCTGCGGCTCGCAGCCGATCACCCTGGCCGTCTCAGCCGCCATATCCTTGGCTGCAACCAGCCCCTCCGAGCCGGTACATGCATTCGCAATTCCGCTGTTCATCACAATTGCACGGGCCACGCCGTGCGCTAAATGCGCCCGGCACACCTTGACCGGTGCGGCACAAATCTGATTCGTCGTAAACACACCGGCCGAGGCGGCGGGCTTCTCCGAAAGGATCAACGCCATATCTTTTACACTCGCCGGTTTAATTCCGGCGGCAATACCTGCGCATTTGAAGCCTTTCGGCAAATGGATTTCTGAATACATGTTCCGTTCCTTTACTTCCAATGATTGGAAGACGGATTAAAAAGTTTTTCCAGTGGTTGGAAAACAAAAAAAGCCCCCCGGCTTCGGGAGGCTTTGTTTCGTTCGCAGTTCGCAACGATTAACGTTTGGAGAACTGGAAGCGTTTACGCGCACCCGGCTGACCCGGTTTTTTACGTTCTTTCATTCGCGAATCACGCGTCAGGAAACCGGCCTTTTTCAGAACCGCCTTCAACTCATCATCGGAAGCGGCCAGCGCACGGGACACCGCATGAACCACAGCATCGCACTGACCGGATTTGCCGCCACCCTTAACGGATGCAATAACATCGTATTTACCGGTCACACCGGCCGCCTCGAAAGGCTTCTTGAGCATTTCCTGCTGAAGGGCGGTGTTGAAATATTTATCAGACTCAAGGCCGTTAACGGTGATGGAACCGGAACCCTCAGTCATGCGTACACGTGCAACAGAAGTCTTGCGACGTCCGGTTGCGGCTAATGTCAGAGTATCTTTTGCCATGATCAATTATCCTGCTTAGAAGTTGAGGGCCAGTTCTTTCACCTGCTGCGCCGCATGCGGATGCTCACCGCCGGCATAGACCTTCAGACGCTTGAGCGTCTGACGGGACTGACGGTTGGCCGGCAGCATGCCTTTAACCGCCTGGGTGATGATACGTTCCGGATTCTTTTCGCGGATGTCTTTGGCCTTTGTTTCAGTGCGGCCACTGGAGTATCCGGAATAATCCTGATAGATTTTGTTATTCTCTTTGTTGCCGGTCAGCTTAATTTTATCAGCATTAACCACAACAACAAAGGCGCCGGTGTCAACGTGCGGCGTATAAGTAGGCTTGTCACGACCACGAAGCGCGTCGGCAATAACCACAGCCAGACGGCCAGCCGGCTTGTCGGTAGCATCGACAACATACCAGTCGCGTACAATGTCAGCCTCTTTGGGCATAAAAGTTTTCATTTAAATAGTCCTCTAGCGTTGTTCGGTAAAAACACAAGGTGGGGGAAGTTATAGAAGCGGCATGGTCATGTCAACCCCTGTAAGCAAGAAGTTTCCGGTTTTTCCGCCCCCCGTAAACCTGCTATAAAATCCGCCATGCAGTGGAAACTCACCAATACCCGCCCCCGCAGAAGACCATCCTGGCTTGGTTGGCTGCTGATTACAACCCTGCTTACAGCAATCTGCAGCGGCACCCTGGCCAACCTCTACCCCTTCCTTTCGCCGGAAAAAACACCTCATAAAGGACTTATGGTCATTGAAGGATGGATTCACGACGGCGCGCTCGACGAAGCCATCACCCTATTCCACCACGGCGACTACGACAAAATCGTCTGTACGGGCATACCCATTGAGACCGGCAGCTACATCCAGCAGTTTAAGTCCTACCCCGAAATGACCGCCCGGCGCCTGCGTACAATGGGGATTCCCGAAGAAAAAATCATCGTGGCCATCGCCGATTCCGCCAAAAAAGACCGCACCTACATGTCAGCCGTCGCCCTGCGCGAAGCACTGATTACTCACAAACTCCGGCAGACCGATCTACATCTGATTTCCGTCGGCGCCCATGGCCGCCGCAGCCGTATGCTTTTCCGGAAAGCACTCGGGCCGGAATACAGCATCGGCGTCACCTGCCTCAACCCGGCCGCTTATGAACCGGAAAACTGGTACAAGTGCAGCGAAGGCGTCCGGGAAGTGATCGGTGAAACCATTGCCTACCTTTACGCCAAATTCCTTTTTCACCCCTGATGAACCCTTCTGAACATAATCCTCTGCTATGGCTCACCGTTCTGGCCCTTACAGAACAGGCCACCCGCGACTGGCTCACCGGTCTCTACAACCGCCGCTACTTCGAAGAGACGCTGACCGACCATATATCCGCAGCGCGGCGCTACGACCGGCCGCTCAGCCTCGTCCTCTTCGACATTGACCGTTTTAAACAAATCAACGACTCGGCGGGTCATGCCGCCGGCGACACCGCACTCAAATCCTTCGCTGAAATTCTGAAGTCCACTGCCCGCGCTGCCGATATTCTCTGCCGGTTCGGCGGCGATGAATTTGCCGTGATCCTTCCCGAAACCGATGCCTCCAATGCCTGGAAATTTGCCGAGCGTGTCATGGCCAGACAGAAAAACCCCACCGTCACTACCGGCGTCGCCGCTCTGCCCGCAGCCGATCTCGTCAAAGAAGCTGACGCGGATCTGATGATCAGAAAAGCAGAATCCCGGCAATCGCCGAACCAATGACCAGCCAGACCGGACTGACATTCCATTTGGCGACCAGAACCAGCGCCACGACCGTAATCCCCGCTGCAGCCCAGCCCGCCACCGCGACCCTGCCGATCTGCCATGCAGCAGCGGCGATCAATCCAACCACCGCCGGGCGCAGCCCGCTGAAAACCGCCTGCGTGCCGCTGCGTTCGTAAAAACGAAAAAAACAGAGCGCAAAAAGGAGCACCAGAATCAGGCCCGGCAATGCCACCGCCAGCGTAGCTACCAGTGCTCCCGGAAGCCCGCCGGTTTCATAGCCCACAAACGTCGCCATATTGATAGCAATCGGCCCGGGCGTGCTCTGCGAAATGGCAATCATATCCACAAACCGCTCAGTCGACATCCAGCCGCGCCGCTCCACCTCCTGCTGCAGAAAAGAAAGAATCGCATAGCCGCCGCCGAAGGCAAAACTGCCGATCACAAAAAAGGCATAAAAGAGTTCGAAGAGAATGGTCATGAGCCACCGCCCCCGGTCTTACGAAACAGAATCGCCCCGAGGCATCCGCCGAGCAGGATCATCAGTACCGGATGCACGCCCGCGAAAACAATCAGCACAAACGATCCGGCGGCAATGCCAAGAGCAGGAAATGTTGAGATCGATTTTTTTCCCACCTGCCAGACCGCCATCACAATCAACGCGACCACTGCGGCACGAATACCCGCAAAGGCCTTCTGCACCCATGGGTGGTCAAACCACGGCGAAAGAAAGGCTGCCACCAGCAGAATAACAATCAGCGACGGTGCAGCCATACCCGCCGCCGCAAAAACGGCACCCGCAAAACCGCGCTTACGAAAACCGATCAGCGTGGCGGAATTCATGGCGATAATGCCGGGAATGGACTGACCGAGTGCATAGTAATCGACCATCTCCTCAGCCGAAATCCACCCCTTTGCATCCACGACCTCCGCCTTCATTAACGGAAACATGACATAGCCACCGCCGATCGTGACAGCGCTGACTCTTAAAAAGGCAAAAAAAAGTTCCAGCAGTCCGGGGCGCACAGCGCTTCCGGACTCTGGAACTTCAGATTTCATTTCGGCATTTCGTTAGAAGGTAATGCAGGAGGCGTGAAGTGCATCGATCTGCTCGGCAATTTTATCAATCACGTCGCAGTCAGCTTTGCCGGTAATCCGCATCAGTGCCAGCGAATTTTCACCGGACGGATCATGCGGATTGCGCATATCGTCAATATTCACGCCGACATCCGCCAGCGCCCGGCCGATCTGGCCGATGACGCCGGGCCGGTCTTTATAGATGAAAATCACGCAGGTTCCGACCGGTTCAAAATAGAGTTTGTCGAAATCGTTGATGCGCGAAATCATCATATTTCCTTCAGCCACTGTGCCGCGGACACTGATTCGCTGGAAGAGCGCGGCATCGACAGAGGTGGTCACATCCACAGTTATGGAATTGCCATACCCTTTGGAGGTATCTGCATCGCGATTGAAATAGTCAACCCCCATCTCCTTCAGGTAGTCCACTGCAGCATCGAAGCCGAGCGAACGATCGAAACCATCGGAAAGGGCCGCCACAATCTGCACCAGCAACCAGTCACCGAAATTGGCGAGATCACCGTAAAAACTGGTTTCAATCAGCTTCATCTGCTTATTGCCGCCGGCAATTCCCCGGCATGCATGCGCCAAAGCGAATGCGAGCTCGGAATAGGCCTTGTCCAGCCCCATCGGTACGTCGCGGTTGACCACATAGGATGCAATGCCCTTGTCATCGTATCCGATGAGCTGTGTGGCCGAACGGTGTGCGGCATTCCAGTTAGCCTCCACCGTACTTGCTCCCAGATGCGGCAGCATGATGTCGGCAATATCGGCAATCGGTTTTTCGCCCGCTTCATCCTTCGGATATACATCATTCAGGAAGCGAATCCCTTTGTCTGCTTTCAGCGAGCGCAGATCGTCTTCGTTCAGAATGCCGGCGCGAGCGCAGTTGATGATGGTCGCTCCGTTTTTCATACGGGCGAAAAGCGTTTTATTGATAATGCCGCGCGTTTCATCATTTTCCGGCATATGGAGCGAAATATAATCGCACGTTTCAAAAATCTCCGTCAGCTCCGCAGATTTTGCACCCAGGTCGCGCGCACGCTCTGCGGAAAGAAAGGGGTCATAAGCCAGAATCTTCACCTCGAAACCGGCGAGGCGCTTGGCTACCAGCTGGCCGATAGCCCCGAAACCGACAATACCGACGGTTTTGCCGGTAATCTCTTTGCCCATGAAATTTTTCTTTTCCCATTTTCCGGCACGCGTGGACGCATCGGCCGGAATGATGTGGCGCGCATCGGCCAGCATCAGAGCAAGCACCTCTTCAGCCACCGCATTGGCGTTGGCTCCGGGCGTATTCATCACATCAATATTTCTGGAACGGGCATAGCGCGTATCAATCGTGTTATAGCCCGCACCGGCACGGATCACCACTTTCAGTGACGGCAGCGCATCAATCACCTCAGCCGTTACTTTTTCTGACCGGACGATCAGGGCATGTGCATCAGGATGTTCGGACGCGAGAGAACTGAGGTCTGACGATTCATCCTGTATCACAACATAGCCGCCATGGGCTTCCAGGGTTTCGCGGGCCACCGCATTCAACTTGGTCGGTATCAGTACCTTTTTCATTGTTTCCTCTCGGTTTGGTTTGAAAAATGAGCGCCTGACACTAAGGAGGCTTCCTGCCGGAATCAAGCTTTGACAATTTCCATTTTTCCGGCACAGTTTTCTCTTCTATCTGGATAAATTTATGAAGAGACAATTATTTCTGACCGGCACATTCACCTCCGCCCTGCTGCTCAGCGGCTGTATGGGCTATCAGCTCGGCGGCGCAACTCACGAAGGAATCGACACGGTGGCGATAGCCTCGGTCATCAACAACACCTCCGAACCGGCAATCGAAATTCAGGTGACCCACGCCATGCGGAACCGGCTTCAGTTCGACGGCCGTGTTCAACTGGTTAATCAGGCTGAACATGCCGATGCGGTCCTGGAAATTACGCTGACCAAATACGACATGAAGCCCATTGCCTATAAAACAGAGGAAGGGAAACGAACCACTCCCGACCTCTACCGGCTGCGTATAACCGGCGAAGCGGAACTGCGGAATACCGCAACCGGCGAAGTCATCTCCAAATCCAGAACATATGGCGAATCCACCTTTACATTCACCAGCGACCTCACCACCTCAAAACGTAACGCACTGCCCCCGGCAGCGGATGAAATCGCCAAATTTATCCTCGACGACCTGATTGAAGCCTGGAATTAGCCTCCCGGCCGTTTTATGCACTAACGCCCGGATTTCAGATGCCCCACCAACGGTGTCGTATCATTCAAACGGAAGTTCCGGACACAAAAAAAGCCCGCTCAAGGCGGGCTTTTCCAAACACCGGAAGATCGGTTAAGCAATCTTACGCAGTCCGTTTGCGGCATTGGTTTTACGGCGGATTGCGGTGTTTTTCTTGATAACACCCGCTTTGGCCGCTTTATCGAGCACGGAGCTGTAGGTTTTCAGTGCAGCAGCACCCGCTTCCGCGTCCTTGGCTTCCAATGCTTCCATCATGCTGCGGCGCGCCGTTTTGATGCGGGTACGGACCTGTACATTGCGGTCATGGCGCACCGTGTTCTGACGCATTCTTTTCTTAGCACTCTTTAGATTCGGCATTTCAAATACTCCGTTTTAACAAATTCGTTCCCGCAGTTCGGGAAAAGAGGATGGGATAGTAGCGAAGCGGATTTTGAAGTCAACCCGCAAATCCCTCATTTTTATCAACTAGCGCACTACACCCCAGTGGTCGCGAAAGGGCCAATAGACAAAAATAGCCGGTCCCTGAAAATCATTACGCGGAACGCCGCCGAAAAACCGACCGTCAAGACTCATATTCGGTTTGGTGTTATCACCCATCATCAGATACTCATCTTCACCCAGCTGAATAAAGTCATCTTCCGTTTCCAGCAGAGACCCCGGAGCTGTATTGTGCCCTCCACTGTATTTCGGGTCCGTGGCAATGGTTTCAAACATGGGCGGATCGGAAACGATTTTTCCATCGGCGACCAGCCGTCGATTCTGAATCTGGATTTTTTCGCCGGGCAGTCCAACCATACGCTTAATGTAGAAATTATCCTTCCGGATCTGCGGATGGTTCAGACTGCGCGTGGAAAATACGGAAATATCGCCCCGTTCCGGCTTCATCCAGTTGTATTTCATTTTATTCACCAGAATATGGTCTCCGGCAATCACCCGGCCCGAAACGATCACGTCTCCTTCATTATAATAGGGCTCGCTGGTCCGCTGCTGCGCACTCCGCTCAGCAATCTGCCGGCGCAGCTCCTCCTGCATGTAACTGGGGAATTTATGATCCACACCGCCGATCGTAATAATAATCTTATCACGATCCCCTCTCACGTTGCGCTGCATAAACCGCCCGGAAGCTTTTGCACGGATTTCCTTGTACGATGTGCCCGTAAGCAGCCATTTAGGAAACTTTGTCAGCGGATTATCAAAAATCCCCGGTTCAGCCTGCTGTTCCACCGTAATCCCATTCAGCGTAGGCTGCATTGAGCCCGTCGGAATTTTAAAGGGCTGAAAGAAAAACGCGCGGATCGCCATAGCAGCCCCCAGAGCCACAATCAGCGTTTCCGTCCACTCCATCATCGGGGTTTTCCGGGCAAACGGATACACCCGGTTCGCCGCCTCCTCCAGCGTCTGGACAGCCCGCTCCACATCGCCTTTCCCGGTTTTGCGGATTTCCATCACCACAGTTTCAGCCTCGATCAACGCAGCCAGATCGGCCGGATCGGCAATATCCTCGCGCATGTGCCGCGCATGCCGCGCCATATGCAGATATTCCTTCAGCTGTTTCTTCAGTTTGCGTTTTGCAAAATATCCCATCATTGGAAAATCCGTTATTTGTTATTGGTTTTCAGGACAGCAATGAAGGCCTCCTGCGGAATATTCACCTTGCCGATCGCCTTCAGCTTCTTCTTACCTTCCTTCTGGCGTTCGAGCAGCTTTCGTTTACGGGAAATATCACCGCCGTAACACTTTGCCGTCACATCCTTGCGATAGGCGCGAATCGTCTCGCGGGCAATCACCTTGCCGTTCACCGCTGCCTGCAGTGCCACGGCAAAGGCCTGACGCGGAATGACGTCGAGCAATGATTTGCACATCTGCCGCCCGCGGTATTCCGCTTTCGAACGGTGAACAATACATGAAAAGGCATCGACCACTTCACCGTGTATGAGAATATCCATCCGCACCAGTTCCGACTGCTGGTAATCGGCATATTCATAATCCATCGAAGCATAACCGCGCGAAATCGTTTTCAGACGGTCGTAAAAATCAATCAGCACCTCATTTAACGGCATATGGCAGGTGAGCATCACCCGGTGCCCGTCGATCGAGTCGGTTTTCACAATCTGGCCGCGTTTGTCCATAATAAGCGCCATCATATCGCCCATATGATCCGTCGGGCAGATAATCGTGGCATTAATCATCGGCTCTTCAATATGCTCAATCAATGATGGATCAGGCAGATACATCGGATTATCGACCTCTTTGACCTCTCCGTTTTTCAGCACAACACGGTATTCCACATTCGGATAGGACGAAATAATATCGAGGTTAAACTCCCGCCGCAGACGCTCCATGATGATTTCCATGTGCAGCAATCCCAGAAATCCGCAACGGAAGCCGAAGCCCAGTGCAATCGAGGATTCCGCCTGAAAAGTAAACGAAGCATCGTTCAACCGCAGCTTATCCATGCTCGCGCCGAGCTTTTCATAATCCGAGGTCTCCACCGGATAAATCCCTGAAAAGACCATCGGATGGATTTCCTTGAATCCCGGCAGCGCATCCACTGCCGGTTTTTTCGCCAGCGTCAGCGTATCACCGATCTGGATCTCCGAGGCATCCTTCATATTGGCGATCACATAGCCGACAGCCCCTTCTTCAAGAATTCTGCACCTTTCCATTTCCGGGGTAAAAACACCGACTTCCTTGATTTCATAGTCGGTGCCGGTGCTCATCACGCGGATTTTATCGCCGGCCTTCAAGGCCCCGGAAAAGAGGCGCATATACACCACCACACCGCGAAACGCATCATACTTCGAATCGAAAACAAGGGCACGCGTCAACTTATCCGCAGCCGGGGTCGGCGGCGGAAAACGCTCAACCACAGCCTCCAGCACCGCCTCAATCCCGATTCCCTTTTTGGCGCTCACCTGCAGAGCATCGGTCGCCTCAATCGCCAGAATATCCTCAATCTGCTGAGAGACTTCATCGATATCCGCATTCGGCATTTCAATCTTGTTCAGTACCGGCAGAATTTCGAGTTCGTTTTCAACCGCCAGGTACGTATTGGAAACCGTCTGCGCTTCCACGCCCTGCGCCGCATCCACCACCAGAATCGCCCCTTCGCAGGCCTGCAGACTGCGCGAAACCTCATAGGAAAAGTCCACGTGGCCGGGGGTATCGATCAGATTGAAGGTATAGGTTTTTCCATCCTTCGCCGTATATTTCATCGTCACCGGATGGGCCTTGATCGTGATACCGCGCTCGCGCTCCAGGTCCATGGAGTCCAGCAGCTGCTCCTTCATCTTGCGCTCTTCAACCGTCTGCGTCAGTTCCAGCATGCGGTCGGCCAGCGTCGACTTGCCGTGATCGATGTGAGCAATAATTGAGAAATTTCGTATTAAACTAAGATCGTTCATAAACCTGCGCAAAAAGTTCCGGGCACAACGGCCCACAGAAATAGAGCGCACAAGCTACCCGAGCCCCGCCCCAAGGTCAATTTCCAAACCTTGGAAGGCGGTCCGGGAATTTTCCGGAGTCTGTAAAATCAGAACTCGATGTTCACGCGGGCATTGAGAATATTCGCTGTATAGCCGGAACCGAAACGGCCGTCAAATCCAAGGGCATATTCATAAACCGTGCCCTTTTTATTCTCCGTCCAGAGTGAAATGGCCGCACCCAGCTCAAACAGATCTGAAGCCGGAGAAACCATGCCGAATGAATAATTCCCCGTTCCACCATCCAGCGTATAGCCCAGACTGTCCTCATCCGTATTGAATTCGTGCAGCCACTTCGCGTGCACTTCCGGCATCAGCACCACATTGCGCAGTTCTTTCCGGAATACAGTTTCAATGCCGAGTTCCGATTTAAAACTCCAGCGATTATAGTCATCGACCTTTTTCACCACGGAATCAGAGGATTTTTCTTTATAACTATCCTGCATCCAGTTGCCGCCGGAAAGCGCCAGCGTCGGCGTCAGGAAGATGGTATCCCGACGATAAACCAGTTCCTTTCCGCCGCCCAGATAGAACCCGAACTGACTGGCATCAAAATCACTTTCGGTATCAAAAGCGGTTCCGGTTTTGTTTTCCACCGAACCCATGCCATACGCCAGGCTGGCGTCAGCAAACCAGGACTTCGACCCATAGGAACCATAAAGAATACCGTAGCCCATATCGGACTCACTCTCATCGCCGTCGTCCTGATCAATCTTCGATACGGAATAACCGCCGGCCAGACCGATCAGCAAATCCCGAAAAGCTTTGTCGTAACCCACAACCACGCCGTAAACCGACTGATCATAACCTGAAAATGCGCCATCGTCATCCTGTTCGCCCCAGCTGCCGAAACTTTTGACCCAGAATTGAGCCTGTTCGCCCGGAAAATGCGGTCCGGAAACCCCCACCGGCCAATAGGAATCCGGAACAACTCCACGATTCTGCACCTGCCGCATCGCCTCGGACACCCCTTCCATATGCATATAGGTCGGTGCTCCGCGATCATACAGTTGCGTCAGTTGCGCATTCTGAGCTGCACTATCCAGCGCTCCCAGCACCTCCAACTGATTTGCCGCATTCTGATCGCCTCCGGTTGCAAGCGAGTCAATCTCCTCCGCAACGGCATACATCTGGGAATTGGTATCAAAACCGGCACTCATCGCAAGACTTTGGCGCACCAGCTCTATAAAGAGGTCATTACCAACCACCGACATATCAATATCGAACAGTCCGTTTTCGGCTTCGGCATTCAAAATAGAAGGATCAATCCCGCCGCCGATCAGCAATGAAGACGATGCGTTTACAATCTGCCGGGAATTCGTAATCCCTACATCGGCATCGCTCACAAAACCGGTAAATCGGATCGTAGCATTCGACTCAAAAGAAGCACTCGCAACATCAAGCACCGGCGTAGCGGCAGTCACACTGTCAAATTCCAGCACGGAATCGGCATCCTGCACATAGGATCCCGCCGTAACGACCGCATCATCCCCGACCTGAAGCAGCCCGCCGCCGGACACCGACAGCGTCTGCGTTACATCAAGCTGAGCCGTATCGGAAATCTGCACAGCATTGCCGGCCCCCGATATCGTAAAATCGTTCCCACCGGAATAATCAGCCCCGCCTTCAAGAACCAGCAGATTTCCGGTTCCTGTACCGCCGATAACGGCATCGCCCGAAACCGCGAGTGATCCGTCCGTGACCCGCACCAGGTTATTGTCACCCTGATTTCCCAACTCCAGATTATCCGTAGATACGTAACCTCCGTTAGTGACCACCAACTGGTTCATTGAACCGGTTTCACCGATGGAAAGAACTCCGGTGTTGTTCCAGTCCGCATGATCAATCAGCACCGAGTTTCCATCTCCGGCTTCGCCCAGATCCGCGCCGGCACTCGTCAGCGTCCCGCCATCCGTAACCTGCAAAACAGTTCCGCCATTCGTCGCTCCGAGCGACAGCGCATCGGCTCCGAGATCCCAGGTGCCTCCGCTCAGCAGAAGTGCTTTACTGCCATCCAGCGCGTTGGTCATCCCCGAAAGTGCTCCGGTTACCTCGAATGTACCCCCTTCACCGAACACAAAGCCGTTTGCCGGAACAGTGAAATCATTACTGGCCATCAGCCAGCCTCCGTTTTCAAAAGTAAAGGTATTGTCGCCGGCTATCGTCAATCCATCCGCCGCATTCAGAACAACTTTACCACCACTGCTCACATATACGCTGTTGTTTGAATTTGATGCATGACCCAGCACAAGCGAATCCGTCACCAATTGCGCACCGTCGCCCGAAACCGCAACCGCATTATCAACCGCATTGGAACCGACACCTACTTCCAGCGACCCGATGACCGCGTCGGCGGTAATATTCAGCTGATTTCCCGAAGTTGAAGCGCCAACCGCAATTGTTCCGGCTTCATCCCATGTGCCGTGAACCCCGAGCGTCCGGTTACTCTCCAGCCCCGTAACGCCCGTCAACGCGCCATAAACATTCAGACCGCCGCCCGCATTCCATACAAAACCATTCGTCGCAGCATTAAAATCAGCCTGAACATTCAGCGTTCCGCCATCATTCAGTTCAAAAGAGTTTGTTCCGGCAATGATCAGCTCATCCAGAGTAACCGCTCCCCCCTCATTGACCTGAACCAGATTCATGCGGTTGCTCACGTTGCCGACCACCAGCGCCTCAACGTTCAAATCCGCATCAGCAACAACCAGCAGATTACTGTTAGCCGCGGCCGCATAGCCGACATATCCGGTCACCGCCGAAACTTCGGCTGCATTCAGAATATCCATCCGATTTGAGGATCCGCCATAACCGACTGCCAACGTCTCTCCGACGCTCAATCCGCTTTCATCCACCACAACCCGATTGCCCACAGAATCACTCTGTACCCCGATCAGAAAATTATTCGCACCGACGGTGCCGCCATTGGTCACGACCAGACTGTTGCCGGAGCCGCCATCACCGACAACCATATCCCCATAGACCCCAAGTACGCCCGCATCAACCAGTATTGCATTGTTATCCGCAGAATCCTCAAATCCAACCACCGCATTATTTGCTTCCAGATAGGAGTCGGCCTGAACCCAGAGCCCATTGTCCGCACCCTCTTCGCCGACATACAGCATCCCGTTCACATCCATCGCCGAAGCCGATTCCAGTGTCAGCAGGTTGTTCGATGCCGACGATTCCCGGCCGATATAGGTGGTCCCCGCCGAGAGCGCAACTTCATCGGCCACCGTCAGCGTGTTGTCTGCAGCAACCTCCCCGACCGTCACCGTGGCCGTCCCCAGATCAGCGCTGCTGTTGAGAACCTCGCTGTCTCCGTCATCCACCAGAATCTGCGCCTGAACAACGCCGCACAGTCCGAGCATACATACAAACAAAACCTTCGATTTCATACAAATCCCCTATTTTATCTGGATAAAAGAAACTGCAAAACGACCTCAATCTGCCGAAATTGCCTTCATTTTGAAACTTATTTTGCGAGCAGAAAATATACCTCACTTCTTCCTAATAAAGATTAATAACGCTTATCCGCACCGCTTCCATCCTCCGCAACACTTCCCGATCTTGGAAAAGTTTGACCCGCTTCGGCGAAATCCCCATTATCCCGCGCTTATATGAAACAGGAACTCACCAGCGTAATTGAACACGATAATTTCCAGGGCGAATACCGCATCCTCCGGCTGGCCGCACCGGTCACCGGACCGCAGGTAAAACCCGGACAGTTTCTCGGCCTTCAGGTGCCAAATCTGGGCGAACGCATTCTGCGCCGACCGTTCAGTATCTATCAGGCCGATACTTCCGGCGTCGCCGTTCTCTATAAAGCCGTCGGGCGCGGCACCGAAGCTATGGCCAATATTAAAGCCGGCGACGAAGTCAGTATTATCGGCCCGCTCGGCAACGGCTATCCGGATCCGGATCCCGCCAGAATTCCCGTACTCGTAGCCGGCGGTTACGGCAATGCTGCGCTTTACATCCTCGCCCAGCGCATGAAGAAAAAGGGTATCGCCTTCTTCGGCGGCCGTTCCGCCATCGACATTCTGCTCGTAAAGGAATTTGAAGCGCTCGGCTGGGACGTTCGACCGACGACTGATGATGGTTCGCTCGGTACCAGAGGCCTCGTCACCGACGCTTTCGATCCCTGGGCGGCGGAACAGAACCTCCAATCCCTGGAAGTGTTCTGCTGCGGCCCCAACCCGATGCTCAAGGCCATCGGCGACCGCGCCATTGAACATAATTTCACTGCATGGCTTTCGATCGACCGTCACATGGCCTGCGGCGTCGGCGCCTGCCTCACCTGCGTCATTAAACGCAAAACCGAAGAAGAAAACCAATGGGAATGGTCACGCTGCTGCAAAGACGGCCCCATCTATGAATCACGTGAGGTGCTGTGGGATGAGTAAACCGAATCTTGAAATCAAAATCGGTTCCATGACCATGAAAAACCCGGTGACCGTTGCCTCGGGAACATTCGGTTACGGCCCCGAATATGCCGATCTGGTGAATCTGAATACCCTCGGTGCCATCACGGTTAAAGGCATCTGCCCGGAAGAACACGTGGGCAATCAGACCCCGCGCACCTTTGAAACGCGCGGCGGCATGCTCAATGCCATCGGCCTGCCCGGCCCCGGTGCGAAAGGTTTTATAGAAAAATACATCCCGTTCCTGAATCAGTTCAACACCCCCGTCATCGTCAATATCTGGGGAAAAGTCATGGAAGACTACGGCCGGGTTGTCGACATGCTGGATGATGAGGACGGGATCGATGCCTACGAAATCAACCTCTCCTGCCCGAACGTTAAAGAAGGCGGTTCCGCTTTCGGTACGGATGTTGCCACCTTTTCAAAAGTGATTGAACTCGTCCGCGCCAAAACCGGAAAACCGATCATCCCGAAACTCGCACCGAACGTTCCGAACATCGGCGATTTTGCCAAAGCGGCCGAAGACGCCGGCGCGGATGCCATTGCCATTATGAACACCATGCCGGCCATGGCGATCAATATCGATACGCTGAAACCGGAGCTGGCCAATAAATTCGGCGGCCTTTCGGGACCTCCGATTAAACCGATTGCCATTAAACTGGTATTCGACGCCTCCCGGGCCTGCAGCATTCCAATCATTGGAATGGGCGGAATTTTCGAACCGGAAGATGCCATCGAATTTCTGATTGCCGGTGCAACTGCCGTGGCCGTGGGCACCGCCAACTTTGTCGACCCAACCACCGTCAACCGCGTAATCAACGGCATTGGGGCCTATCTGACCGAAAAAGGACACACTTCAGTGTACGACATTGTCGGCACAGTGAAATTATGACAAAAACAATCCGAATTCAGTCAAAAGCCCGCCCTTTCTTCCGAAAAAAGGAATTCTCCCTTCTCGACAATTGATTTTCACACTCGGAGGTCTGCAGAACCACACCCTCATCCTTTTTAAAGAAAAAGATTTCATTATAGCAGGACAAGCTTTTTAATGACCTCGCTTCGTTGCACTTTTAACAAAACTGATAGCGTGTAAAGTATTCTAACCACCGAAAAGGGGGAAACTATGATCATGAAATTACTATATATTTCATTGCTTGCAACCTGCACAATCACCCAACCACTTCTTGCCAAAACTGATAAGGAAACGATCCCCCCGAAAAAAGTCGCTATCTTTACAGCGAACAGAGCAGATGCCACATTGAACAGCCAGCTCCCGATCTTCGAGGATATGATTATCGCAGAGGTTACGGACCTTGGCTTTGAAATCATAAGCAGAGAGGTCACCATTGATGCCGTAGGCAACCTGCTCAAGGACGCCAGGAAAGACAGGCTTGAGGAAGTGCTGGACAGTCAGACTTCTGCCCTCCGTCTGTCACAGAACCTCGGTGCGGACTATTTGCTGTTTGCAACACTCATGGGCATGGATGAGGAAAAGCGTCACGTGAACGCCCGCGGCATTGAATACGACAACTACAAGTATACTCTGCGCGCATCCTACCGGGTGCTCGAAGGCAACACCGGCGCTTCGCTGACCTCCGGCATGATGGAACCCAGTCGCACCATCCAACAGACCAGGCATTCCCACACGACCACCACCGGCATCGTAACCGAACTGCTGGTTCAGGCCAGTAAAGACATGGGGGCCGCTCTAAACAAGACCAACAAAAGCGGCAGCATCAAAGAGGTGAACGTGGCTGAAGAGCAGGTCACCTTCCAGGTTGTGGTCAGCCTGAATGAGGTCAATTTCCCACAGGCTGAAATTGATGCCGATGGCCATGTAACGATTGTAGCGAACAAGGGTACCGTGGAGCCGATGGCTGTACCGGTGGAGCTTGACGGCATGCTGGTCGGAACCACTGGAACCGGTACGATGCTCACTCCTCTCAAAGCATCGCCCGGACTCCACCGCATACGTCTGGTTCGCGATGATCTTGAACCCTTCGAACGTATGGTGAATATTTATGATGGTATGCAGCTCAACATCACCATGCAACTTAATGACAATGGCCTGAAGCGCTGGAAAGAGAAAACCAGGCTGTACACGGAACTCATGCAGCAGACCAAACTCAACGATGCGCAGGTCGAGCTGATCCGCGGCGAAGCACAGCGCCTGCGCCAATCAGGCTACAAAATCAATCTCAAAATCGATACCGACGAAGGCGTTACGATCGAAAAAAATCAAAGTCTTTTAAATCAGGATTGAACATTAGGAGAAAAAAAATGAGCAAAATTAAACTCGCAGCAACCCTGCTTTTTTACACCGCCGTTTTCTGCGGCACCACTCAGGCACAACGCAAAGTACTCGCCGTAGCAGAAGTTAAGATCGCCGATTCAATCAAAAGTTCAGCACAAAAAGATAATACCCTACTGTCGCTTCAGCGGGTTACGGACGCAATCGACGGACAGTTGATTGATGCGATGAACGGAACCCGGAAATTTGAGCTCACGGCACGTAGCGATCTGGATGCTCTGCTCGAAGATGCTGCTTTAACCGGCGATACCATTCAGGCCACCAAAGCCGATTACCTGATTGTTCCCTCCGTGGACGACTTCCAGGATTTCCTTGAAACCATGACCTTCAGCGGCATCGGTAAAACCGTCAGCAAACGTAAAATACGGCTGGGTATGGTCGCGCGCATCTATGAAGTAAAGACAGGCAAACTTATCGAGTCGGCTAATTTTCAGCTGGATAACAAACAGATGGAAGACCTGCTTTCCTCCTCCAAAAACGGTTCTTTTTCGGATGAACTGTTGCGCAAAATCGCCCAGCAGATGAGCCTTCAGGTGGCCAACCGCGTCGTGGACGTAATCTATCCTGCAAAAATCCTGAGCATCACCGGCAAGCAGGCCATGATAAACCGTGGAGACGGAACCGGAATTACCGCCGGACAAGTGTGGGAGGTCTTTGCTATCGGCGAAGAAATGATCGATCCTGACACAGGCGAATCACTCGGCGGAAGCGAAATCAAGGTAGGAGAACTCAAGATCACCCGAGTGAACCCCAAGTTTTCCATCGGAGTACTCACCGAGGACTTTGGAGTGGTTAAAGGAAGCGTCGTTCGACAGACCATTCAATAAGAGGAAAAATATTCTATAATGAGAAAATTAATTCAGCTCATTGCGCTGGGTGCTTTAAGCACAGCATTTTTTGGGTGCACAACCTACACCCAGCAAAGTGCAAAAATCACGGAAGCATGGAATGCCGGCGATGGTGCCCTTGCCGCATCGTTGATCTCCAATAAGGTCGAAAAAGTCGAGGGCAGAAAAGACGAACTGATCTGGAATCTGGAATACGGAACCATCCTCCAGACGATTGGCAAAATCGAACAGAGCCAAGCCGTTTTCGACCACGCAGAGGATATTATCAATAAATATGAGGAGGAAGCCAAACTTAGCGCAACAAAAGAAGCGGGAGCACTGCTCACCAACCAGGCCAACCTCCCTTACCGCGGACGCAGCTATGACAAAATCATGGTCAACACCTATAAAGCCCTCAATTACATGCTTCTTGGCGAACATGACAAGGCTCGGGTAGAACTGAACCGCAGCCTTCAGCGGCAGAAGGATGCCGTGGAAGAAAACAGCAGGCGTATCGCAAAAATGCAGGAAGAGGCCGAAAAGGCCAAAAACACACCGGACGAAAAGGAGGCGGAAGCCGAAGAAAACACGGAAGACGAAGTCGCAGACTATGATGTGGACCGCGCGTTGGAAGATCCCAAGTTTTCCGCAGCAGTCGAAGAACAGATGACTCAGCTGGACGAGCGGCTATTGCCTTACGCGTCCTATGTAAATCCGTTCGCTGTTTTCCTCGACGGCCTCTTCTTCAGCTACCATGCAACCTCCAGCTCCGATTATGAACGCGCCCGCAAATCGTTAGAGCGGGTCAAAGGAATGTCACCCGGCAAATATATCTCGGAAGACTATGCGATGGTGGAGCGACTGGAAGCCGGTTCCTCAACCAACAGCACAACCTATATCCTGTTCATGACCGGTTCAGCCCCTTCCAGAGACCAGATCCGGATAGATATCCCTCTGTTTTTGGTCACAGGAGAAATCTCCTATGTCGGAGCGGCTTTCCCTCGGCTTGAATATCACGACGACTTCATCCCTTCGATATCCACCACGAACTCAGCAGGAGAAGTCCTGACCAGTGAGCTGCTTTGCGATATGGATGCTGTAATCAGCAGAGACTTCAAAGATGACTGGCCTGTTGTTCTAACCAAGACTCTTTTGACTTCTGCAACCAAGGCCCTCGCGGCCTATGCCATAGAACAAGCTGCCGAGGAATCCGGAAACATCTGGGTAAAGATTGGAACCAAGGTCGCAACCGTCGGTTATCAGGCCGGAACCAATATCTCCGACACGCGCACCTGGCAAACCCTCCCCAAACAGATTTCATACATCCGGATGCCATCGCCCTCCGACGGAAAAATCAACCTTATGGTCGGATCGCGGAATGTCCCGGTTGAAGTTTCCCCCGGAAAGAACAACATCGTCACCATCCGCTCGGTCAACAGCAGGTCTGCACCCATTGTCGACACCTTTTGCGTTAACTAGGAGAAATTATGAAAAACATAGCAGGAACCGTCATTGTCGCCTCATCCATCCTCGCATTGTGCGGATGCCGATCTGCCGTCAACAGCACCGAACGCGCAACCCCTAATGCAAGTCCCTCGATCGTTGAGGACAAACGCATTGAAACCGACTCCTCTCTTGCAGGTAAACTGGCCATTGTTCAGGTTAACGAAGGAGTCGTCAGCGGAGATATGCTACAGATACAGGTTGTTCTCCAGAACCGGAAATCCAAGTCCATGACCGCAAACTACGCCTTCGAGTGGGTCGACCAGAACGGCATGGTCTTAAATACATCCCAAAACTGGAAGCCCCTGCAGTTTGCAGGCGGAGAACGCAAAGCGGTCATCGGAGTCGCTCCCACACCGAATGCCGTAGATTTCAGTCTGAAAATCCAGGAACCGCGCCCATTCTTCAAGCGCAACAACATCAACCCCTTCAAACCATAATCGAAAGGATGAATGTTATTATGAACAATAAAAATATCGTAACAGGAGTGCTTGGACTCACATCCGCTCTGCTGATCAGCGGATGCGCCACCCAAACAGGCTATATTGAGTCCGGCGGCACAGAAAGCATCGTATCACTGAATAAAATTGATATTCAGGACTGGCAAAACGCCGCCGACCAGATGGTCCAATCGTTGCTGACCTCCGGTCGTCTGGAAAACGCCCCGAGACAACCTGCCGTACTGGCCATCAGTCGCATCACCAACAACACCCAGCAAATGGTTGATACCGATGCCCTCGTGAAAAAAATCCGCGTTCAGCTCAACAAATCCGGCAAGGTTGTCACAACAACGACAATTGGCCTGGGCGGAGCAGCGGAAGATCCCCTGGCCAAGAGCCAGGCCGAATATAATGCCTTCATGAACGATGAAAAGCCTGCCGTTGCACAACCCGATTTCAGCCTCTCCGGAAAGCTGACGGAGTCGCGCACAAATGCGGGACGGAAAAAGCAGGTCACATACGCATTCCATCTTTCCCTCACTCAGATTTCAACCGGTCTGGCCATCTGGGAAGATGAAGTCGAAATCACTAAACAGGGGAAAAAAAATTCTGTTGGCTGGTAATTGATCTTACGCTATTAGATAACAGCTCTGGGTTAAGACTTCACCCAGAGCGTTTTTTTTGCACCACAAAGGTATTCCGAAACAGCAGACCCGCGTAATGGCAGACAAACTAGAAAAAAAGATCACCCTACTGCTGGGCACCTTCTTTGCAGGGGCCGTCTTCTTCTATTCCTTTACCCAACCCTTTCAGCCCGATGCCGTACATTGTGCCATTCCGCAGGAAGCCACGTTTGTTTTCAAGGCTGAAAACCTTGACGAATTGCTGAACAGTCCCGTCTGCGGGCAGATTGAAAAAGCACTCGGCACCGGCACTTCATTGCGTGCCATTGCGGAGTCCAATGATTGGATAAATCTGGCGGCAGCTTCTGAAATTGCAGTGGCGGACCTCCCTTTCCGCAGCGCCGGACGGCAGAAAACCTGGGCAGCCTCGAGCTGGGTCGGCTGGCGCAGTCCGTGGCTGCGATGGAAACTGGAGGCCGCCGAGGGCGGAAAGCTGCAGTTTATGGGCAAGCATGCGGTCTGGCCGGTCTGGACATACGCTGACCCTGAGCTGATTACAGGACTCCATCTGACTTTTGCACTGACCGACAACGTTCTGCTGGCGTGTCTTTCTGAAAATCCAACTGACATTCTCATTCTGCTGGACACCTATGATGGTAAACTGGCGGCTTTCAACGAGGAAAAACAATATGATGATTAAACACATCTCGCTCACCGCTCTATGTACTGTACTGCTCGCCGGCTGCGCATCGAAACAGTATGGCGAAGAGGAGTTTCTTACTGAACGCGAACAGAAACAGGCTCTGGCCCGCACAAAACCGCCTCAGTACTTCGGTTTCCATGCCTTCCCGACCCAAGGCGGCATCGGCTTCCGCGGCCAGGCACGACTGCACCCGAACCACCAGGCGGAGATGGATTTTATCAACCATGTACCCGTCATTAAATTCCGGGGAAAGATGGCCCGCAACAACGGCAACGCCCTGCTCGATTTCAGCTCTCCGCTGACCTGGATGGAATACTCGACCGCCGAGGAGTTCGGAGCCACCTTCATGAGCATGAATGATAAATACATTCCCTATCGCGGTCAGTTCGCCAACGATGTAAAAGCCTATGCCGCCGTCATTGGCCAATTGCGTTTCGATCAGCTCTTCATGGAATATGTACCGTTGTATATCCGCATGTCACGCGGCGCTCTGGGTCCGTTTGCTCGGAATATATTTGACCCGGAAATTCACATGTCGGTCGGCTGGGATCTCCTGAGCCAGTTTGAAACCATCCAGATCAACCCACGTGACGAAGTGATAATTTTCTCTTCGAGTCATCCCTACACCCCCCACGAGGACCTGCTGCTTTCCAAAGCACAGATCAAGCGCGTATCCGGATACGGCCTGTGTGTAGACGGCGCTATTTACGGGAACCCGACGCCAATCGTAATCGATTTGGCCGGCGATTTCTATCTGACCCGAAGTGACAAAAAAGTAGCACAGACCAAACAGGTCAGCCTCGGGGATCTGGTGATACGTAAAGTCAACACCAGACATCTTCCGTTTCAGGGTGCACTGCCGCGCGCAGGGCGTAAGCTGCTGGAGAATTATCTGATTACGGTCTGTCCGCAACAGAACGTAGTGTATTTTGAACGCTATCCGGAACCGGAATAATATGAACGGCCGCCTACAGACACTAATTGCCGGCCTGATGGCGGCGGGCAGCATCCAGGCTCAGAAAGAATTCGTGATGCCGCGAATGCAGCAAAACACCTATCTCTGGCATGCAAAGCCGGCCGAACAGTTCGGCTTGAAAACAGTGGAAAGTGAGAGCGGCCCCGCTTACGCCGGCTCCGCAAAAATCATTCCGGAACAACTGGTCACTATTGCGTTTGAAGCCGGTCCGATCCCTATTATCCGCGTCTCCGGGATGTCCGCATCTGAAAATCTGAATGCCCTGCTCGATACCGGATCACCGGTATCGTGGATGGAATTCGGAACGGCACAGAAATTTGATGCCGTCTTCCTGGGCACTGCCCGGAATCCCATACCCTATACAGGCAAACTGAACACCGGAAAAGCACCAGGCTATGCAGCGGCGGTTCCCTTCATGAAACTGGGTGATATTGAAGTGGAAAATACCCCGCTATACGTCCGTATGGCCCTGAATTCGCTGGGCCCGCTGGCGCGAGGCATTAAAGCCCCGCAGGTTGACGCGGTCTTCGGTTATGACCTGCTGAAAAACTTTGAATATATCCGCTTTGATTTCCGAACACGGGAAGTCCGCTTTTCTTCATCCGATATCTATGTCCCGGAAACCGATCTGCTGATGTCCATCTGCAGCATCGTTTCCGTTCCGGAAGGCGGGCTGGCGGTTGAGGGCGGTATTTCCGGAAGCTCTACTCCGATTATTCTCGATGTAGCCGGCGATTACCACTTTTCACGCGGAGATGCGAAAGTGAAGATTACGCGGCAGGTGAGTCTGGGCGATGCGGTCTGGCGCAAAGTCCCCACCCTGCTGCTGCCAACCGGAGAAGAGCGCATGCCGCGCGCCGGGCGGAAAATGCTGGAAATGTACACGGTGACCATCTGTCCGAAAAAGAACGTGGTCTATTTCGAGCGTCTGCCGGAATAACATCTGGAACGGACCAGATGACGAATTGCCATCACCGGATGCCGCGCCAGCATCCGCGGACCGGAAAAACGCATAACCTCTTTCACGCGCTCGCGCATTTCCGGCTTATAGCAATGAACCGTGCAATTCTCGCACGTCGGTTTTTCAGTTCCGAATGGACATTTTTCAATACGCATTCGGGCATAATCCAGCAGTTCCCGGCATTCAGCACAACAGGGTTCCCTATGATTTCTCCGGCAGTACAGCCGGACCATGGCTTCTATGGTTCTATATTCGAAATTCATACTCTACCCGCCCGGAATGATCCGACTTGATTCAGCACTATATTCGACTATGTTCCTTTTATATAACAGAATCATGCCTAACAACGAAAGGGGATGCACATGAAACATCTGTTGATTACCGCCACGCTGATTTCCACTGCGGCATTTGCAGAAAAAGCAGTGGTCGAAACACCCGCTGAAGCAAAAGTGGAAGAAGACCGGATGAATAAAGAATGGCCTTCACTTGATGAATGGGCTACAGCAGAAAAACTGAAGGAGGGAAATCTGTCCGCTGAAGTGTTGCTGGGGTATGAATTTGTCGACCAGTCCGGCAACGGTCTGAAAAATGCCCACGCACTGCTCAGCCGTGCCAGAGTTACCTATGAGGCGGAAAACGAAGAAGGCTTCGGCGGAAAAATCCTGGGCCAGTATGTCGGTCCGATTAATGACCATTTTTCTCCGGAAGATCCGGCGTACGACACGGTCAACGACCCCGAATCGTTCAGACTGCACGAAGCCTATCTTTCCTATACCGGATACGACACACATGCCCGGATTGGCTCGCAGGAAATCATTCTCGATAATGCCCGCTTCATCGGCAATGTCGGATGGCGGTTCAATGCCCAGTCCTTCAATGCTGCACTCGTGCAGAATGAATCCATTGAAAACCTGAAACTGCTCTATGCCTACGCCGACAGCATCAACGAGATCAGCGGCGAAGTGAACCACAACCGCCAGTACCACCTGATGAACGGCGAATACAAAATCGGTAAAAATCATCATATCTCCGCATTTGCCTATCTGCAGCGTAATGACGGCTCCGCCGATATCGATACTTTCGGTGCCCGTTTCCGGGGAAAAACAGAAACGTTTTCCCACGATGCCATGATTGCTTTTCAGCGGGACGCCTACTACGGTTCTCTCTCTGGTATGCTCGACCTCGAAGCAGCAGATATCGAACTCGGAACCGAATATATCTCCGGCGGGGATACATCCCGGGAACGCTTCCAGACACTGAATGGAACAGCACACGCCTTCAACGGCTGGGCCGATGTCTTCCTGGATACCGGGGCCGGACGGCCGCTCGGACTCGTCGATGTCTGGCTTAAAGGCATCGTCACTCCTTCGGAAAGTCTGGACCTCATTGCGGTGTACCACTATTTCAACACGGCCGCCGAAACACCCGCCGGCTCCTTTTCCGGAAATCTCGGTAACGAAATCGATGCGATGGTAAAATATAAAATCTGCAGGAATTTCGAAGCATTAACCGGCGCCGCCTTCTATATGAAAGGCGAAAGCGGAAGTCCAACCGAGGACAAAACCGTGTTCTGGCTCCGCGGCACACTGCATTTCTAAAACCGTAAAACTGTAACACGATGTTCAGAGGCTGGATTCTTCCAGCCTCTTTTTTTAGGGTCTTCCGCTGAATCTGAGGGTGAAACAAGTCGAGTTGACCACAGCTCCGGCGGCGAGGCGTCTTGGGGCCGACGGATCTATGGACAACTCTCGGAAAAATGGCTCTTTGGGTCGCAATCTCCAACGGAAGCTCCGTTTCAAGAGGCTGTGCAGGGGCGGGATTTTCTCGTACGAGAAATAAACAGCTCCTTTTGGGGCATAAAAACAACATTCATAGGGATTTTGAGCCATTTAGCTCAGAGATTACCCACAGATGCTGCGGAAGAGGCTGTCTTAAAAGCTTCACCATAAAACCCGTTATTGAAAACGTTCCTCACGCATGCGGAATAATTTTAATAAAATTCTATACTTCAGAGTAACGCTTCAGACCTTTCATACGTATACATTAATGAACCCAACACAACCTAAATAGTGAAGCTCGCAGCTCAAGTGAACCCAAACCCGTTGCACCAGCTTCTTAAAATTACTCCGATTACCCCGGCCTAACCCCCGGGGTTTTCTTTTTCAGACTGTCGCGTGCAAATGAAACTCACCTTATATTTCATACATTTAAATGTATGAAGTAGAGATTATTACTTCAGTTTTTGACTGATATTATTTTCATACATTAAAATGTATGAATTAAAAGAACGCAGCCACTGAATGTTTTCAAATTCCGTGTTCTGATAAGGAGGAACTTCCTTTTTTTTTGCCCGGGTGAATCACCCATGCTAGCTTTCCCATAGGTCAATTATGGACGATCCTAAAGACAAGCCTCAGAAAACCAACGCTCCGAAACGCGAGATCGGGAACGCCAGCCTCTTCGCGGATGACATCATCTTTTCCAGTACTGAAAAAATTCTTTTTGAAGAGGATCTGGAACGCAATCCAGCCAGCGGACGCGGTGGTCTAATGGATGGAAATCCTGAGGACCGTTATTCGGTCAGCAAAAAACTGAACGAAGGCGGAATGAAATCAATCTGGGAGGTCGATGACCATCGGACCGCCCGGAAAGTGGCAATGGCACTGATTCAGGATTCAAGAATTGCTTCCGAGGATGATATCGATTCATTTCTTTATGAAGCCCGGCTAACGGCAAATCTACAGCACCCGAATATCATTCCGATCTACGATATCGCTCTGGATGAAAACGGGAATCCTTATTTTACAATGAAAGCGTTAAAGGGGGAAACGCTGGGCGATATCCTTAAGCAGTTGCGAAACGGAAACCCTGAATATATTGCACGTTATACCCGTACGCACCTGCTCGGTATTTTCCTGAAAGTCTGTAATGCCATCGACTATGCCCACACCAAAGGCGTAATCCATCTTGATCTGAAACCTTCGAATGTAAACGTCGGTGATTTCGGCGATGTACATGTACTCGACTGGGGACTCTCCACACTGATTACACACCTCAATGAATATGACGGGGAACCGATTTCCTGGCAGAGCATGGATGATGTAGAGCTGGAGAACGGCCAGACCCTTACCCGCTATCTAGAAGGGTCCGCGAAACGGCGCGAACGTAAAAATACGGTGGGCGGAACACCGGGCTATATGGCACCGGAGCAGGCACAGGGCGTTCCGTCGGATATTGTTTTCCAGACCGACGTCTACATGCTCGGTTCCCTCCTCTATGAAATTCTGACCTACAACTGCCCCATAAAAGGAGACACCGTAAAAGAAGTACTGCAGAAAACGGTGCGTGCTGATTTTCAGGCACCTGGAGAGCGTGCACCGGAACGGAAAATTCCGGCCGCACTCAATGCCATTGTTATGAAAGCCATGGCGCTAGATCCTGCAGACCGCTATCCGAATGTCGCGGCCCTGATCAGCGATATCCATAAATATCAGGAAGGATTTGCAACCACAGCAGAAAACCCGACATTCATCACGCATGTACTGCTGCTGGTGAAACGGCATAAACTGGCCGTCAGTCTGGTCGCCGCAACAATCGCAATAATTGCCGCCGTCACAATTCGCAGTTTTCAATCAGTAAAACGAAGCGAGCAGATCGCTCTGAATGCGCTCGGCAGATTACAGGAAAAGAATGAATATATTGCCAGCACAGCAAGACAGGTCGCCCCGGACTATCTCAACCTCGCACGCCAGCAGGAAAACGACCTGGCTTTTTCCAAAGCCGGCAAATCCCTCGACACAGCCTTGGCTTTCGATCCCGAGCTGGCCGATGCCTGGCTCCTGAAAGGCAGAATGCTGATGGCCCAGCGCGACTTTTCCAAGGCCTGGAACATTCTTTCCGGTCAGCATGGTCACGCCGTTACCAAAGAACCGCCATCCATCCGTTTGGCAAAAAAATACAGCGATCTTGATCAGGTGACGGACGAACTGCTGCCCCGGTTAGTAAAAGATTTTGTGGCCTACAACGTTGCCGGGCAACTTCCTCGCTTTTTCTACGAGCTGAACAGATCCGGCTTTCAGGCTGAAACACGGTTCCCCGCCCTTGCCGAAGCGCTCGAAATTCTCAATCCGGAAGCCGGTGAAATCAATTTAAAGTGGCAGCCGACCGGTTCCAACGGATGGATCATCGATATCGACGGCAATCCGGGACTGGATGATATAACACCACTGTGCGGCCTTAAGATCACGATGCTCAATCTGAATAACTCCGGTAGTCCCGATCTCCGTCTGCTGACTGAACCGGGCATGGTAGAACTCCGCTTAAGCGGAAGTCAGTTAAACCATCTTTTCGATCTCGATCCACTGACTTCACTTCAGTCACTTGATATCAGCGGAACGAATATTCGTAATATTTCAAACATTCTGAAGTATTCCCGCCTCCGGACGCTTGATATCAGCCGGATTGAAGATCTATCCATCTCTCCCCGGCTGATCTGGCTTCGTAATCTGAAAATGCTGACGGTGTCCGAAGCCTTCCGCGAAGATCCCACGATCCAGTCCTTGTCCCGGCGCGGTGTAATCATTATTTATTCCGACATGTAACATGAGTGAAGAAAACCAATATCAAACGCGGGTCACCCTGCTTACGAAGCTGAAAAAGACCGAGAACCATGAAGCGTGGATCGAGTTCGAAACGATTTACCGCCCCTTCATTCTCAGCCTGATTCTGCGTATGGGCATTAATGCCGACGATGCCGAGGACATCAGCCAGGCCGTACTTACGAAGGTCTGGCAGAAAATCGAGGATTTTGAATACAACCAGAATAAGGGCAAATTTCATAACTGGCTGGCCGCCATGACACGCAATACCGTGAAGGATTTTTTCCGAACGAAAAAAAACTTCATTACCGGACGTGATTCGGTGGAATATCAGGAGCAGTATGTCTCCATCGAAGAGCACGTACTTCCCGATATTGAAAATCTTGCGCGCGAAGAATGGGTGCTGCACATTACCAATCTGGCTTGGGATAACATCAAAAACGACATCTACAAGACCAAACGGGACGTATTCAAACTCGTATCCGATGAAGTCCCAACAAGGGAAATTGCCGCCAAACTGGGTATTTCCGAAGCCAGCGTCCGGGTATACAAAGCAGAAGTGTTTGAAAAAATGCGCGCGGAAATCACCCGGCTCAACCGGGAACTGGGCTGAAACCGGGATTCCGGCGTTTTTACCAGCATTGGCACTTTTTAAAAAAAGTGCGTTTTTCAGTAACACCGCTCCGTCCCCCCTCGTATACATTGGTACAACCCATTTCATACCGGGCACCAGCGGCAACCCAAGTGAACCCAAATTCACCGCCGCCCGTTACTCCGAAAAGAACCCGGCCTAACCCCCGGGGTCTTTTTTTGTCCGGTCAACAAATTCCTGATATGATCCCGAACAAAGGGAAAAATGCACAGGAGCTTTATGCTCTTGCTGCTCAAAACAGGTCGACACACGGACCCTGAATACATTGATCGCAAGGTCTCGCATCAGTATATCGACCTGCCTGTTCAGCCTCACAATGCGAATACAAGCAGATCTGAACGACTGAATCACATCTCCCCGGAAAGTCCGAAAAAAATTCAGCCGGAAAGACAGAGTGAATCACCAATCTAAGGCATTCCAATATTTGGAACACTTTTCTATTACAGGCGCGTGACGAGGTCTTCGGTATTTTCCGGTTCGTCCAGTGCTTTTCTGCGGTCGAGCAGATCGATGGTTTTCCACCGGCCGGAACGGAAACGCAGGAAAAATCCGACGCCGAGAATGAATACATAAAGCAGAGTCCACGCCCAGCTGATGAAGATATTCAGCTTCAGCCAGACGACAATAACCAGCTGGCCCAGCACCAGGATGCCCCAGGCGACGGCGGACTGGAAATACATCACAAAATGGGTATCCCCCGCCCCCTTCAGCGCTCCGGAAAGAATCAGAGTAACCGCATCAGCCATGCCCCAGACCGCCAGCATAACTAATAAAATCCGTACTGTATAAAGCAGCTTTTCATAGGAGACGGTCGCTGCCGACTGCCCATTGAATATATTGATGTAGAATTCCGGGAACAGCACAAAAGTCAGCCCGGTCAAAGCCACATAACTGACCCCGATTTTCATGGCCAACCAGCCTACTTTTTCTGCATTTTCCGGCTCTTCACGACCGAGATACTGCCCCACCAGAATCGAAGCGGCAATGCCCATACCGACCATCGGCATAAACGCCACCAGATTGATGCTCAGCGCAATATTGCTGGCAATGTGGGCAATGGCCCCCATCCGACCGACCAGCAGTACAAACACAGTAAAGGCGGCCACGTCGAGAAACCAGTGCACCCCCGAAGGAAATCCGAAACGCAGCATCCGCTTAAACAACCAACCGTCAAATCGCATATTTTTCCAGGTCTTGAATTCGCGACTGACCCGGCCGGTGAAATAGATGGCGGCAAAAATCAGAGGACAGAGCCAGGAACCGACCACCGTCGCCCAACCCGCTCCCGCAATGCCAAGCTCGGGAAAAGGGCCGGCGCCGAATATCAGAACATAATTCAGCACCACATTAACGCTATTGGCAATGATGTTTGTACTCATCACGACAAACGTTTTTCCGCGCCCGGAAAAGAACCCGCTCAGCGCCGAGCTCATGGTCATCCCGCCGCCGCACCACATAAGAATACCGAAATACTCCTCCTCCATCGCCAGAATGGCAGGCTCGTGCCCGCTGATGCGGAGAAAAAACAATCCGACCGGCACCAGCAGCATGATCAGCGGAACCGACAACAGGGAAAAAATGATGCCCTGCGCCGTCGCTCTGGAACACCCCGCATTATCCCCGGCCCCGTACATCTGAGCTACAAATGTGCTCACATAACCGGATAGCGCCATGAATCCGCAGACCAGCGTAAAAAACAGAATTCCCGCCGGCAGCGAAGCCCGGAATTCCGCATCGCCATAGTTGGATAGAAACAGACGGTCGCTGAAATTGAGCACAGCGAACGACGCCGAATTGACAATCATCGGCCAGGCGATATTCATCAGTTCCCGCCAGCCCCCGAAGGGCCGCGCATCTGTTCCGGAGGAATTCATAGAGCGCGGAATGTACGCCGACCCCAGCCCGAATTAAATCCTTTATTGATAAAAACCCGATTGCTGCATCCCCAAATTTATATTCTGTCTAACCAGCATCAATCACAGCTGAAAATGTTAGCGCCATCTTCCGGAACCGGCGGATTTATAAATCCGGTTTAACATACCTGTTTACAGGGAAACTGAACCGTAACCGTCCGGTCACAGCCCTAACCGTCCAATTACACCCAAAACACATGATGCTTACATGTATTTAATGAAGCCTCTCCATCTTCAGCGCCTCAAAACCAAACAACATCCCCACTATTCACTGAAGAAAGGAAATCATATGAAAAAACAAATCATTGCCATGGCTGTTATTGCAGCCGGAACAACACTGGCCGGCCCCTTCTCGCCGGACTGGGCCGACGACAACGGTTCCGTTTATGCCGAATGGAACAACTGGAGTTATTATAATCCCGGTACGGTTTCAGCCGCCGATGAATTCGGCGCATATGACTACAACACCGGAACCTGGACCGATACGGTCGGTTCTTTCGGAGAAGCGGATGTTCTGTCCGATGCCGCGGGCGGACCGCTTTCCGGCCATGATTATCTGGATCTCTGGGGCACTTCGGATTCGCTCTCTTTCTGGATGCCGACGTTCAGCGGTTTCGAAACTACCGAAGTTGTTATTCAGCTGTCCTACTGGGACGACGAATCCGACGACAGCTGGCGCGCCGGGTTTGACCTTATGCCGCAGCTCAGCGACACCTCGGTCGGACACATCGTCAATGTCACTTCGGAGGAATACCACGACCTGAATGCCGAACTGATTACAGAAGCCTGGAGCTTCACGGTCAGCGGCAGTACCGACGGGTTCTTTGCCGACTTCACCTATGCCGACGACAACACCTTTATCGATTCAGTAAGCATCGATGCCGTTTCCTATGACGCCGTTCCCGAACCGGCATCCGTGATTTCCATGATTTTCGGCGGGGTGATCCTGGCCGGCACGCGCAGAAGGCTCCGGAGATAATCCGGGTGCTCAGTTACTTATAATTATTACTAACCAAGGAGAATAAAAATGAAATCTATGTTTATCAAAGGTGCGGCAGCCGGTTGCGCACTGGCTACCCTCTTCACTGCGGCATCGGTCGATGCCCGCCCCTCCCGCGCCGGCAATGGAGCAAAATATGTATTTTTCTTCCTGGGCGACGGCATGACCAGCGTTCAGATGCAGGCTGCCGAAGCCTATAAAGCCAGTATGATGGAAGGAGGAGAGGATAATCCGACCAACCTGCAGGCCAGCATGCTGAATATGAATCTGCTTCCGATCTCCGGCATGGCCACAACCTATTCAGACACCCGCTTCATTACAGACTCCGCCGCTGCCGGCACCGCCTTCGCCTGCGGTGTAAAAACCGGCACCGGCGTCATCGGACTGAATAAAGATAAGAATATTGCCTACAAAAGCATCGCCGAACTGGCCCACGAACAGGGCAAATCCGTTGGAATCATTTCCAGCGTATCCCTGCCGCACGCTACGCCGGCATCCTACTATGCCAACGTCAACAGCCGGAATGAATACACCGAAATCGGCTATCAGGCCGCCCAGAGTGGTTTTGAATTTTTCGGCGGAGGTCAGTTCCGTTACATGACCAGTTCCGACAACGCAGGCGGAATCAGCGTCAGTGACGCCTTTGCCAATCAGGGCTATACGTTTGTAAACAGCATCGACGATCTGGAAAATGTTTCCGGGAAAGTGGTCTGCTCTGTAGCCACTTCCTACGATTCCAACGCCATGCCGTACCACATGGATACGCCGCCGGAAAACTTCACTCTGGCCGAAATCACCGAGGCGGCGATCAACCGCCTGCAGCATGATTCCGACGGCTTCTTCATTATGGTTGAAGGCGGCAAGATCGACTGGGCCTGTCACGCCAACGATGCCAAAGCCACCATCATCGACACCATTGCCTTCGACGATGCGGTCGGCAAAGCGCTCGAATTCTACTATGCCCATCCGGCCGAAACCCTGATCGTCGTTACCGGCGACCACGAAACCGGCGGCATGAGCATCGGCTACAAAGGAACAAAATACGAGACCGCCTTCGCCACCCTGGAAGACCAGAACATCTCCTACGACCTGTTCAACCGTCAGGTTATGGTCGACTATAAAAGCACCCACACCTGGGTGGACGCTGAAACCAGTAACATCGACGCGGATATGATGGAGGCCATCTCCAACAGTTTCGGTCTCGTCTGGACGGATCTCTCGGAATATCAGCAGGAACAACTTGAAGCGGCCTATGACCGTGAACTCGGCGGCGTTAAAACCGATGACCGTGCAAGCGGCTACGACATCGACGGCTCAACCGACGTAGACTACACGATTTACGGCGGCTACAACGCCATTGCCGTCACCTGCACTCATATTCTGAATCAGGAGTCCGGTCTGTTCTGGGCCTCCACTTCACACACTGCAGTTCCGGTTCCGGTGATGGCCGTCGGTTTCGATGCCTACCGTTTCAACGGATTCTACGACAACACCGACATTGCCAAATTCCTGGGCCAGGCCATGCGCACACCGTTCCTTCCGGTTCAGGATCCGGACTACTCCGGAGGAGGTCTGCCCTACTAAACCACGGCACCTTATTCGCTCCAAAACAGGCAGGATGCCATCGGCATCCTGCCCTTTTACATTTCCGATCGGTGAGAAAATATGAAATTCAAGCATCCATCCACGCAGAAAGATCTGAGCATTATTCTCCTTTTCACGGTGCTCTGCCTGATCCTCACACAAATCAAAACCGGCTTTGAATATCAGGGAAAAAATGAACGCGAGATCTTCCGGCACCGCGGCGTTGTGCTCTCAACAGACAATGCAGACATCGAAGTCTTCGGAGTGGTTCATACCGGATTCCAGCATCTGGAAACCCGGCTTCTGAGCGGTCCGCATAAAGGACAGATTCTACAGGTTCAGAACCAGCTCATCGGCATGCTGGAACGGGATGAGGTTTACACCACCGGCGACGAACTGCTGGTTCAGTATTTTCCGGAACCGGATCAGACCCTGGGCCGGGGTACCGCACGCGGCCATTACCGCATCCACCTTGAAATTGTGCTGGTTGCCCTTTTCGCCATCGCGCTGATCGCCGTCGCCGGTATTACCGGATTGAAAGCTATTCTCTCTTTTGCCTTTGCCACCCTGATGATCTGGAAAATCATGCTGCCGATGTTCCTCAAAGGGTATGATCCCATCTGGGTTGCTCTCGGCGTAGTCGCCGGCCTGACTGCTTCCATCAGCTTTCTGGTCGGCGGACTTACCCCAAAAGGATTCGTCACCTTTTCCGGCGCATTTCTCGGCCTGGCCTTCACCGCCGTTTTAGCGGTGGTTTTCAGCAGATTGTTTCATATTCACGGTGCAGTCCGCCCCTATGCCGAAAATCTGCTGCACGGCGGCTTCGCCCACCTGCGGCTCACCCCGATCTTTATCGCCAGTATTTTTCTGGCAGCCTCCGGCGCGGTTATGGACCTGGCCATGGATATCGCCGCCTCGATGGAGGAAGTTAAGCTGAAACATCCGGAAATTCACTTTATGGAACATATCCGCTCCGGTCTGCGTGTCGGCCGATCCGTCATCGGAACCATGACCACCACTCTCCTGCTCGCCTATTCCAGCTCCTATATTTTCATGTTCATGCTTTTCATCAGTCAGGACATCCCGCCCATCCAGATTTTCAATCTCAACTATGTCGCCGCTGAAGTACTCAACACGATGGTCGGCAGCTTCGGCCTCGTCACTGTCGCTCCGTTCACCGCGCTCATCGGCGGATTGGTGATGCGCAGAAATTGACGGCGGCGGCGATCCTCTCCAGAATACGCGGTTAAGTTTTGGAGACCGGCCGGCATGAGCGACAACATAAAACAGAAAAACAATGGGGATTTCGAACTTTCCATCACTAGGGAACTCCGACAGCGCAAAAACCCCTTCCTGCGCCCCGTCTTTGCAGTGGCGGCCATTGGCGCGCTTTTCATGATCCTCGGCTCTGTTCTCCAGATGGCGGCGGAATCGGCAAAAGACACCACCGGAATGACGCCCGCTTTCCAGGCAATGGAAGAAAACCACCTAACCGTTCACGGTGAATGTGTGTGCATCAAATGCACGCTACAGATCAGCGACCAGCACCACCGCGCCATCCGCTACCGCGCCGACGGCAACGAAGAAAAGGTCATTCTGCTCCAGAATAATCCATCCATGGACATGAATTCCGACTATTTCTGCAACGGCCCTACCCCCGTTCTGGTGGAAGGAAACATCCTGACCACGAACGGTCTGCGCATTCTGTCCGCCACAGCATTCAAAGCATTTCCGGCAGAGCATAAATAAATGCGATAAAACCTGTCACGTTTTCAGCTCACACGCCAATAATGGATATATGAGAGACGATGACACACTGGATTTCGACCTTCTCGTTCGTGAGCACCATGCCGGACTGCGGGCCTTTATCCGTGCGCTGGGCGTGGATGAAACCTGGGTGGATGACATGGCACAGGAGGTTTTCATTGTGGCGTTCCGCAAACGATCTGAATTCCGGAAGGAAGAGGATTTCGGAAAATGGCTGCGCGGCATTGCCCGTCGGCAGGTAATGGGTGAACGGACGAAAACCGCTCGACGGCACCGTATTATGCACGAAGGCATTACCGATATTCTGCTAAGCCTCGGCATCGAAAAACATGAACCCGAACCCAACCGCGAACTTATGGTCAACACCATGAAAAACTGTGTAGGGAAACTGAACGAACCCCAACGTGAACTGCTGCGCTGCCGCTATGAAGAGGGCCGGCGGTGCAAAGAACTGGCGGCCGAATTCTCTTCCACCGCATCGGCCATCCGCAAACAGCTGCAACGCATCCGAACGGCCGTTCGCAAATGCATGGAACAATCTGCGGGAGAAACCGCATGACAGAACGATACCAGGAACTGCTCTCCCTCTATCTGGATGGAGACCCCGCTGAAAACGAGTTGAATGAACTCGCGGAAATGCTGAAATCAGACCGTGATCTGGCCGAAAATTTCCGGCAGGAACTGCTGATATGGGAGACCTGGTCGCAGGAACATGCGCCGGAACGCTCGGCTCAGGCATTCCTCGCCGGACTTCACACCCGTTTACGGGCAGAAGCGGATTCATCGGACTTTGAACAGGCAGTTACAAAACAGCTGAAAGAGCGGAAGAATCCGCGGCCATGGCAGCTGTTACTCGCCATAGCTGCATTATTACTGGTTCTGCTATCCTTTGGATATTTCATGAATCCGTCCGATATCGATACCGGACTGATTTCCGGCACGGAAGCCGCGCATGTACACATCAAGGGCGAATGCGTCTGTATGCACTGTACGCTGAAACGCGAAGGCCGCTGCAGACAGGCCGTCCGCTTCATGGATGAAAACGGCAAAGAACAGATTCTGCCGCTTCGACGGGACCCCCACCTGCGAAAATACAGCAAACACTTCTGTAAACTGGCTTCGCAGGTAGACATCGAAGGAAATATTATACAGGAGAATGGCGAACGTATACTGGTGGCCACAGCCATCCGCATTGCCGATGAAAAAATCCTCTGAAAAAGTAAGATCGAACGTCACATTCCCAATATTGGAAACAATAAAAACCGGTAAAAGTAATTAACCCATAAGGAGTAAACCCATGAAAAAAGTAATGACCGTTGCAGTACTCACATTAATGATGGCCGGAAGTTCCGCATTTGCATGTGCCGGATGCGGATGTTCCGGATGCGGATGTTCCGCCAAAAAGGCTGAAAAAGCCAAAACGGAATGCAAAGCCTGCACAAAAGAAAAAGCATGTAAAGGCTGTGAGGCCAAAGCCAAAAAGGCTGAAAAGAAAGCGGCCTGTTCCTCCTGCTCCAAAAAATAAAATCTGCGGAATCCTGCACAGGGCTCCCCTCTCGAAGGGGGGCTTTTTTAACATTCATCCGGATTCAAATGCTCATTTGAAATAAAAACATGAATTGTTTGACAATAAACCGGTCACCTCATACGTTGCACTCCCTCTATTCAAATGAGCATTTAAAAATGAACCATACCAAATCAACCAAAGAGCGCCTGATCGAAGCCGCCGCGCCGATTTTTGCAGAAAAGGGCTACCGTGAAACCACCGTGGCCGAAATCTCTGAAGCGGCAGAGGCAAACATTGCAGCCGTGAACTATCATTTCGGCGACAAGGCCCAGCTCTATGCCGAAGTCTGGAATTATCTGGTCAGCGCCGCCCGCTCCGAATTTCCGTACCCGGATGACCACACGGAAGTGGGAGCGGAACACTGGCTGCGCCTGTTCCTCCGCTCACGGCTTGAATGTATTTTTTCAAAAGGACTTGCCGGTTTATGCCCCATGCTGATCCACAGGGAAATGAATGAGTTCACCCCGAAACATGATGAACTGTTAGCAACCTATCTGAAACCGAATCACGACCGGGTTCGGGCGGCTATTCGCGATTTTATCGAATACGAGATCGGCGAAATTCAGCTGGACCTGCTTACTCAGAACTTTATGGGGGTACACATCTCAATCAATGCCGGTTACCAGAAACATAGAAATGATCCCCACCGGCGGCACCGCTTTTCCCGCTTCCAGAACATCACTCCTTTAATTACACAGATCGAGGCCTTTGCCATCGGCGGCCTCAGGGAAGTTAAAAAGAGCCTGAATTCATGAAACAGATACTATCCGTAATAACCGCGTCCTCCGCACTGCTGCTCACCTCCTGTGTTTCTCTTGAACCGCAGCGTGAAAATGATCTGCTGAAGGAACAGACGCCTGAGCAGTTCAAAAACCCCTCCGGCCAGGCCGCTCTGCAAACCAGATGGTGGGAAGCCTTCGGCTCCGATCAGCTGAACCGGCTGATGGACGAAGCTTTTTCCGGAAACCTGAGTCTGGAACAGGCCTATGCCCGCCTCGAACAGGCCGCAGCCACGGCCCGTAAAAGCGGCGCTGACGGAAAAATCCAGCTCGACGGCAGTGCATCGGCCTCCTCCAGTTATACCTCCAACTACAATGATACCCAGAGCAGTCGCACCACCCCCGACTATTCAATGGGCCTGTATGCCAGTTATGAACTCGACCTCTGGGGCCGGCTGAAATCCACCGAACGCGCATCGCTTGCCGATTTTGAAGCCACTAAATTTGATCTGCAGTCGGTCGGCATGACCCTTTCGGCCGAACTTGCCACCGCCTATTTCTCCTGGCTGGCGCAAAATGAAATTCTGGCGCTCTACGAAAGCCAGCTGGAATCCAATCGCAATAAACTCGCCGCGATTGAGCGCCGCTACCAGACCGGACAGTCCACCCTGCTTGATGTACTGCAGCAGCGGCAGCTGGTAGCTTCTTCCGAAGCCAAAATCCCGCCGACGCATGCCCTTATTCAAACCTCGGAAAATCAGATTGCCGTGCTCATCGGTAAAATTCCGGGAACCGACCTTCGACTGGAAGCCGAAGAGCTGCCTGCCCTCCCTCCCCAACCGGCAGCCGGGCTTCCAGTCAACCTTCTTGAAAACCGGCCCGACATACAGGCTGCGCGCCTGCAGCTTGAATCCGCCGACTGGTCGGTCGGTGCCGCCCGGGCGGCGCGGCTCCCCTCGATTTCTCTCACCGGCAATATCACCACAGGCGGGGATGACGTAGAGGATCTGTTCGATGACTGGGCCTCGAACCTCGCCGCAAGTCTGCTGGCTCCGCTGCTGGATGGCGGAGCACGCAGGGCTGAAGTTGAGCGGACTGAAGCCGTATCCCGCGAACGTATTGCGGCTTACCGCCTTGCGGTTCTCGAAGCCATTCAGGAAACGGAAAATGCGCTCTCCGATGAACAGCATCAGGCCGCCTATGTGGAAG
Organism: Verrucomicrobia bacterium S94; assembly: GCA_004299845.1. Taxonomy (NCBI): domain Bacteria; kingdom Pseudomonadati; phylum Verrucomicrobiota; species Verrucomicrobia bacterium S94. Next base: position 2,647,614 of record CP036201.1, read on the forward strand.
CCATTGCCAAGCAGTATGCCGCCGCTCAGAAAAGTGAAACGGAATCGATCCGCCGCTACCAGCGAGGCGTCCTGCCCTTCCTTGACGCTCTTACCGCTGTTGTTTCGCGCGAATCACTTGAGATCACCCACGTACAGGCCCGGATGGATCTGCTCAGTGATCGTATTCAACTTTACCGCTCCCTCGGGGGCGACTGGTCATTTATCCTGGAGAATGAATATGAATAAAGGAACCAAACGTCTTGTCTCAACCGCACTCGGTCTGCTTTTCCTAGCCATCGGACTTTCCATAGCAGCCTATTTTATCAAAAGTAAACCCGAAGCCAAACGCCGACGCTCAATGTCGTCGATGATTCCCGTGGTTGAAACGGTCAAACTGGGAACCGGTTCACATATACACCGCGTGGAATGCCTAGGTACCGTTATCGCTGACAAACGTGCGGCACTGCAACCCGAAGTGACCGGCCGCATTACCCGTGTGAATCCCGGTCTGGTCGCCGGCGGACTGGTGAAAAAGGGAGAAGTCCTCATTGAGATCGAGGATACCGACTACCGTCTGGCCCTCGCCGCAGCCGAAGCCGATCTGCTCACCGCGCAAAGCAGCTATCGTATTGAAGAAGGTCAGCAGGATGTGGTTCGTCATGAACTGGAACTGATGGGTAGTGATGAGGATGATTCCTACCGCGACCTGATGCTCCGCGAACCTCAGCTCAAAGCGGCCGAAGCTGCAGTAAAAACAGCAGAACTTGCTGTTGAATCAGCTAAACTAGACCTGGCCCGCACCAAAATCAGAGCCCCGTTCGATGCGGTTGTTATTTCCGAAACAGCAGATATCGGCGATTATGCTCAGACGTCATCCGTGCTGGTCGAACTCGCTGCCATTGACCGCTTCTATATCCAGTCGTCTGTTCCTTTAAGTGCTCTGACTCCCCTGCCTGCACTGGGAACCAAAACCTATCCCGCAGAGTTAACGCTTGCTGACGGATCCACCCGCCCGGCACAAACCTATAAACTGCTTCCTTCCTTAACGGAAACCGGTCGCATGGCCCGTATCCTTCTGATGGCGGATGCTCCCTATGGCGGCGATGGCCGTCCTATGCTGCTCAATGAATATGTTCGCGTCCGCATCCAGGGGGAAGTCGTAAAAGACGCCATACTGCTGCCCCGGAAATATCTGCGCGACGGCAACGTCATCTGGACCATTGATACCGAAAACAAACTGCGTATTCTCCAGGCGGAGGTTATTGACGGCTACACCGATGAAGTTCTGGTTCGGGTTGACGGACCATCAACACTCGAAATTGTTACAACCGATCTTCCCGCTGCGGTAGACGGCATGCAGCTCCGTCATACAGGCGAATCGATGCCCGGGCAGCAACCCTCCGGGAACCCGGAAGAATCTGCAGCGCCGAAACCGGAAAAATAATCTGACGCTTAACCCCCGCACTTCTAAATTTCTAATGGGTATACACCATGAATAACATGCTGGATAAATTTAAAGGGCCGATCGCCTGGATGGTCAAGAATCCGGTTGCATCCAACCTCCTGATGCTTCTCTGTCTCTTAGGCGGCTATGCAACATTCACGACCCTCAAGCAGGAAGTTTTCCCTAATCTGACGGCCGACTCGGTCTCTATTGTTGTCACCTATCCCGGTGGAACTCCGGAAGAAATGGAGCAGAGCGTCTGCCTCGCGGCAGAAGAGGCCGTCCGGTCGCTGGAAGGAATCGAAGAGGTTACCTCAACCGCCAGCGAAGGATCCGCCAGTATTGTTGCTGAACTTATTGAGGGCGTTGACCGCATTAAGGTTTATCAGGATATCAAAAGCGAAATCGACCGTATCACCACCTTCCCCGATGGAGCGGAAGAACCGATTGTATCGCTCTCAACCCGCAAGCGCGATGCCATGACCCTGATCCTTTACGGAAACGTCTCGGATACCACACTGCGCAATCTGGCGGAACAGGTCCGGGACCGCCTGCTCCAGACCGAACATATTACGCAGGTCGATTTAACCGGAACCCGCGACCTGGAAATCAGCATTGAAGTCTCCCAGGACAAACTTCGAGAATACGGTCTCTCTCATCAGTCGCTTGCCTCCTCCATTAATACGCAGTCGCGCGAAATCTCCGGCGGCGGAATTAAGACGGAAAGCGGCGAAACCCTGCTGCGTATGCAGGAACGCCGCAACTACGGCCCGGAATTTGCCCAGGCTCCGGTACTCGCAACCGAAGACGGAACCACGCTGCAACTCGGCGAAATTGCCGATGTGATCGACGGATTCGAGGATACAGACGAGTTTGCATCGTATAACGGACAACCGGCCATCATGCTTGAAATCTATCGCGTTGGCGACCAGACCCCGACTCAGATCTCCCGGACGGTCGAGGAACTGCTGCCGCAGCTCAAAGAACAGCTGCCTGATGGGATCGGCATTGATATTCTCGATGATAAGACCGAGGTATTTTCGCAACGTGCCGATCTGCTGCTGCGCAACGGTGCACTCGGGTTGCTGCTGGTCCTCTTTGTTCTGGGTATTTTTCTGGAAATGCGTCTGGCCCTCTGGGTGGCTATGGGGATTCCGATCTCTTTTCTCGGGGCTATGCTGCTGATGCCGGTCACGGGACTGTCCATCAACATGATCACCATGTTTGCTTTTATCGTATCGCTCGGCATCGTGGTTGACGACGCCATCGTCGTCGGTGAAAACGTCTACCATTATCAGCAGGAAGGCCACGAACCCCACGAAGCTTCCATCCTCGGTGCCCGGGAAGTCTGCTCTCCGGTTGGATTCAGTATCCTCACCAATATTGTAGCCTTCATTCCGCTGGCTTTAATGCCGGGTATGATGGGTCGTGTGATCGGCATGCTGCCGATTGTAGTTATTGCGGTATTCACCATTTCCTGGCTGGAAAGTCTATACGTCCTCCCTTCGCATCTGAGTCATGGCCGGAAAAAAGAACCGCAGGGACTTTTCGGTTCCATCCACCACCTGCAGCAGCGTTTCAGCAATGCCTTCAGCCACTGGGTGCGCACCAAATACGGCCCTTTCCTGGATTTCTGTCTGTCACATCGCTACGTCGTTATTTCGGCATCTCTCGCCATCCTCTTTATTGTAGGCGGATATTGGCTCAGCGGCCGCATGGGTTTCGCGATGTTCACGACCGTCGAATCTGATTTTGCCATCGCCTCGGCCACGCTGCCCTACGGAGCGCCGGTGGCGAAAACCGAAGCCGTTGCCGACCGTCTGGTGAAAGGAGCTCAGAAAACCCTGGAAGAAACCGGACATCCGGAACTGGTGGAAGGTATCTTTGCCCGGATCGGCAACAGCGGGTCCCACACCTGCCAGGTCCGCGTTTATCTGGCCGACCCCGAAATCCGTGATGAAATTATGGGCACCGAAGCCTTTGTACAGGCCTGGCGTAAAAACGTCGGCGAAATTCCCGGGGTCCGTTTCATCCGTTACGCCTCCGACCAGGGTGGACCGGGCAGTGGGCCGGCGCTGGAAATCGAACTGCGCCACAGCAATATCCGAACGCTGGAAAATGCAGCACGTGCGCTGGCCGGGGAACTCGAAAATTATCCGCTCGTGCAGGACATCAATGACGGCGTTGAAGAAGGAAAAACCCAGTTCGACTTCACCCTTAAACCCGAAGCCATCAGCCTCGGTCTTTCCGCCAGTGATATCGGCGGCCAGATCCGCGCGGCTTTCGAGGGTACCGAAGTGCTTCGCCAGCAGCGCGGACGTAATGAGGTAAAGGTTAAAGTCCGTCTGCCGCTGGAAGAACGGACCCGTATGTATAACTTTGAAAAATTCATCCTTAAAACGCCGGACGGCGGAGAAGTCATGCTCTCCGATGTGGTGAATACCGAAATCGGAAAATCCTACACCACCATCAACCGTCGCGATGGAATGCGCACCATCACCCTTACCGCCGATGTGCGTCCCAAATCCAAAGCGGGCGAAGTGATGACCAAACTGGACAACGATTATTTCCCGAAACTGCAGAATCAGTTCCCCGGGCTGGATTACAGTTATGAAGGCCGCACCGCCGATCAGCGCGACAGCTTTGGCAGCATGGCCATCACGATTCCGCTCGTTCTGCTTGCCATCTACGCCCTGCTCGCCATTCCGTTTAGAAGTTACTCCCAGCCGCTTATCGTGATGGTTTCCATCCCGTTCGGCATCATCGGCGCCGTTCTCGGACATCTGATGCTCGGTTATGAAATGACGATGATGGGGGTCATCGGTATGCTCGCGCTCTCGGGCGTGGTGGTCAACGATGCCTTGGTACTGATCAGCTTTGCTAACGAACGCAGACAGCATCACGACACCACACACGATGCCGTAGTTTCGGCCGGCATCCAGCGCTTCCGTCCGATTCTGCTGACCACTCTCACCACTTTCGGCGGATTGGCCCCGATGATTCTCGAAACTTCACGGCAGGCTAAATTCCTGATTCCGATGGCCATCTCGCTCGGCTTCGGTATCCTCTTCGCAACCTTCATCGCACTGTTGATTGTACCCTGTCTCTATATGGTGATCGACGACTGCGGTTCACTTAGACGCAGATTAACGGGCGCCTCATGAGCAAACTTCTCGAAGGATCTGTTGCAGGACATATGACCCGGCTCGCCCTCCCCGGTGTAGCCGGGGCTTTTGCAATGATGGTGTTCAACCTCACGGACACCTATTTTGTTTCCCGCCTGGGCACTGAAGAACTCGCAGCCATGGGCTTTACTTTTGCGGTGGTCATGATCGTCGGAGCCCTGGCCATCGGCTTTTCAGCCGGTGCCGCCTCGATTATTTCACGCGCACTCGGCGCAAAAAATATACCGCTCGCACGCCGGACAACCGCCGACGGACTGGTGCTGACCATCCTCGGTACGGTATTCGTCAGCCTGCTGGGCTATTTCACCATCACCCCGCTCTTCTCCATGCTCGGTGCTGAAGGTCACGTGCTTGAACTGGTGCGCGGCTACATGCAGATCTGGTATATCGGTGCCGTCTTCGCCATCCTTCCACCCGTCTCAGACGGATGCCTCCGCGCCGCCGGTGATATGGTACGGCCGGTAATCGTTATGATCGCCTGCGCTGCTCTCAACGTTATCCTCGACCCGATTTTCATTTTCGGCTGGGGTCCTATTCCGGAGCTCGGCATAAAAGGTGCTGCCCTGGCCACCGTAATCTCCCGCGGTCTGGGCGCATCCGCCTCCCTGCTCATCCTGCATTTCAAGCACCGTCTCATCGACTGGAGCCGACCTCATCTGCGGCAGGCGCTCAACTCCTGGAAAGCGATTATCCAGCTGGGGATTCCCGCAGCCCTCACCCAGGCACTCACACCGGTTGCCCAGGGCTTCTACATCCGCCTGGCGGCCGGAGTCGGCGGCGTAAAGGCCGTGGCCGCCATGGCCACCGGCACCCGTGTCGAAACCATTGTGTTCATCATCTCCATGGCCTACTCCATGGCCATCGTCCCCTTTGTCGGGCAGAACTTCGGGGCCAACGCGCATGACCGCGTCCAGGACGCCCGTCGACTCAGCACCCGCTTTGCCGTTATGTACTCAGGCATCACGTTCCTCCTGCTCATCGTCGGTGCCCGGTGGGTTACCGGGCGTTTCAGCAATGATCCGACCGTGCTGCAACTGAGCATAACCTACCTGTTTATCGCCGCCCTCGGTCATGCCGGCCTGCACACCACCACCTGGCTCAGCCAGATACTGAACGTAATAGGAAAACCCCGGCCTGTAATGGAAGTCAACCTCACCCGCGTCTTCATCCTTATCATGCCGCTCTGCTTCCTCGGCAGCCGCTATTTCGGCTTCACGGGCCTCGTGGCCGGTCTGGCCCTCGCCAATCTACTCTCGGGCACACATGCCTATTTCACCACCCGCGCACAGCTTAAAACCTCCAGCTGTCCCGAATTTGTACCACGCTGAATCGCGTTATGAGTGCTTCCTATTTGCTGTAATCTCTGAAAATATCGCCCTTGTAAATTTACAATATTAGGAATTCCTATGGGCGAACACATCGAAAAGCAGGGATATTCATTCGGCACATTCAAAGGAGTCTATACGCCAAGCGTACTGACGATTTTCGGTGTCATCATGTACCTGCGCTTTGGCTGGGTACTGGGCAACGTCGGTCTGTTCGGCACCCTGCTGATTGTCACCATAGCCACTCTCATTACTTTTCTGACCGGACTCTCCATTTCCGCCATGGCCACCAATATGAAGGTGGGGGGCGGCGGCGCGTATTATATTATCTCCCGCTCCCTCGGACTTGAGGCTGGCGCAGCAATCGGACTGCCGCTTTTCTTTGCACGGGCCATCGGCGTCGCCTTCTACATCGCCGGCTGCACCGAGGCTGTCATGTTCTACACCGGCAATCCACTCGCCCAATGGGGGATTGATCCGGCCATGACCGCCAAAATACTTTCCGCCGGCACACTGATCGCCCTTACAGCCCTGGCCTATTTTTCGGCCGACCTCGCACTGAAAGTTCAATTCCTCATCTTTGCAGCCATTGCTCTTTCTCTGGTTTCATTTTTTATGGGGAATCCCTCCCCTGAAATACTCTCCGTTCCTGCCGATGCCGTTATTCCAGACAAAGTCGGTTTCTGGGTGGTCTTTGCAGTGTTCTTCCCGGCTGTAACAGGAATAGAAGCCGGCCTAGGTTTATCCGGCGACCTGAAAAACCCGGCAAAATCGCTTCCTTTGGGCACACTGCTGGCTATTGGAACCGGGTATCTCGTCTATATGATCATGCCGATCTTCCTCAATACAAAAGTGCACAACCCGGACCTGTTGCTGATCGACTCCAACATTATGTCCACCATTTCCTACTGGTGGCCGGCCATTGCCATCGGCGTCTTTGCCGCCTCTGTTTCCAGTGCTCTCGGCTCCCTGCTCGGGGCCCCGCGTACCTTACAGGCTTTAGCCATCGACCGCATTATTCCCCGGCTGATCGGCAAGGGGTTCGGCAAAGACAAAGCCGATCCGCGTATTGCGACCCTCATTTCTTTTGCGGTCGCTCTGGCCGCCGTACTGCTGGGCGATCTGAATGTGATTGCCCCTATTCTCTCCATGTTTTTCCTGCTCTCCTATGGACTGCTGAATCTCTCGGCCGGTCTGGAAGGACTGATTGAAAGCCCATCCTGGCGCCCGAAACTCAACGTCCCGTGCTGGGTTTCTCTGCTTGGAGCCGCGCTCTGCTTTGCGGCCATGCTGATGATTGATGCCGGAGCAACCATTATCGCAATACTACTGACTGCCTTTGTTTTTTATCTGATCAAACGCCGGCATCTGAATGCCCACTGGGCCGACATGCGCTACGGCATTCTCACTCTCCTCGTGCGCTTCGCCATTCACCGGCTCAATAAACTTAAACCTGATGAACGAACCTGGCGACCGCAGATTATGGCCTTAAGCGGCTCTCCGAAATCGCGCTGGCACCTTGTTGAACTGGCGCATGCCCTCACACGGCACAGCAGTGCACTCACCATTGCCAGCATCCTTCCGGTGGAAGACTGGTCCGCTGAAAAAGTCCGTTCCATGGAAGCCTCTATGCAGGAGTATCTCCAGAAACGGGAAGTCGATGCCATGGTGAAAATCTTCCCTTCGCCCAATATGCTGTCCGGCGCACGGGCACTGGTACGCGCCTACGGCTACGGCCCGCTGACGCCCAATACCATTTTATTGGGCGACACCGAAAACCGTGAAAACTTCACCGAATTTGCGGAACTGATTCAGCTCGTCTACCGTACAGAGCGAAACCTGGTAATGTTGCGGGAAAACGGATTTGAAGAACCGGAAGATGCCGAGGAAATTCACGTCTGGTGGGGGGGCAACAAAGATAATATCGGCCTGATGCTTACCCTCGCCTACCAGATTCAGAAAAGTCCGGTCTGGAAAGAATCGAAACTCATCATCAAAACCATTGTGGAAAACGAAGAGGAAAAACCGCCCGCAGAAGAGCGGCTCAAAAACTTTATTACCGAACAGCGGATTCCTGCCGAAGCGGACGTCCTGATCAAGAACCGCCCCAGCTTTTATGACATCATCAAACAGTCTTCAGCACAGGCCGGTCTGCTCTTTATGGGCATGCGGCCGCCACGCAGCGACGAGCCGGATGAAGAATATGGCCGCTACTACGAAAGCCTGATGGCTTCAACCCGGGATATGCCGCCCACAGCCTTTGTGCTTGCCGCGGAAAAAATCGAATTCCGAGAAGTCATCGGTATTACCTCCGGATGACCCTTTCGTTTCGCAAAAAAAGCCGTCGAAGATCGGCTGTGACGACAGACCTAGAACAACCCCATTCCGGTGAGTACGAGAGATTTAAGATCATCGTATGCGGTTTCCAGATCGTCGTTGATGATCTGATGCGTGTAGTGTTTGGCATAGGCCATTTCACCTTCGGCGGCCGCGAGTCTTTTTTGAATCACTTTTTCCTCATCGGTACCGCGACCGCGCAGCCGTTTTTCCAGTTCTTCCATCGACGGCGGAGAAATAAAAATATCCGTAAAACCGCGACGAATGGGATGCCGCGGATCCAGTTTTGCCAATGATTCCCGCAACTGGGAAGCACCCTGAACATCAATATCCAGCAGGATATGTTTTCCCTCTTCCATTGAATAAAGCACGGTGTCTTCCAGGGTGCCGTAATAATTGCCGTGCACTTTGGCCCACTCCAGAAACTCACCGTTTTTGATGCGCTCCTTGAATTCCTTTTTGGAAAGGAAATAGTATTCCACCCCATCCTGCTCTTCACCCCGCGGCGCGCGGGTGGTGCAGGAAACCGAGTAGACAATTTTCGGAAATTCCTCAACCAGCCGGTCGCACAACGTACTTTTTCCGCAGCCTGAAGGCGCCGAAACCACAATCAGCAACGGTCGCGATGTGCGGACAGCCGGAGGTTCTTCCTGAATCAATTTGTGCTTACCTTCTTCCACATCCTTCTCCTGAATACTATTCTATATTCTGCACCTGCTCGCGAATCCGCTCGAGCTCGGTTTTAAACGCCACCACATACCGGGTAATTTCCACTTCGCCGGCTTTCGACCCCGTAGTGTTGATTTCGCGGAACAGTTCCTGACAGAGAAAATCCAGCGTCCGTCCCACAGGTTCCTTCGAACGCAGCAGTTTGCGCGCCTGTGCCAGATGACTCTTTAAACGGGTCAGCTCTTCACTGATATCGCACCGGTCGGCAAACAGGGCGATCTCTTTAACGATTCGCTCATCGGAAGCCAGATCATTCAGCCCGGCCTCCTCCAGCCGCTGAAACAGTTTTTCGCGATAGCTTGTCACCACCGCCGGAGCCAGTTTACGAATTTCCTGGGTATATTGTTCCAGCAGCGTCAATCGCTCCCGCAGATCACGCTCCAGCATTTTTCCCTCGGCCGCACGCATTTTCGCGAGCCCCTTCAATGCTTTAGCCAGTGCTGCGCTGAGAATCTCCGAAACCTGATCCGAGTCCAGATCACGCTGTTCGATGGATACGACACCCGGCAGCCGCGAGATCAGTTCCGCTCCGAGATCTTCCTGCAGTTTCAGCTTTTCCGCCGTTTTGCGAATACCGGTCACATATTCTGCCGCCAGTTTTTCATCCACCACCACCGAACCGGCGGAGCCGTCTGCGGTTTCCACGCGGATGATGCCGGAAACCCGCCCACGCGAAAATTCCTCGCGGATGGTACGCTGCACCTGGGCATCGAGCGTAACCAGATTGCGCGGCAGATTCACATTAATATCCAGTTGTTTGCGGTTCACCGAGCTTAGTTCGACCGAAACCCGGATACCGGCAGCCGATGCTGCACCCTCGCCAAAACCTGTCATGCTTTTCAACGCCATAAAATTGAACCTGATCCTTGAATTTGAAACTTGTAATGAAACCTCAGAATCCCCGATTCTTAAGGCCATGTCACGCATATTGATTAAAGATGGCCCCGGTATACCGGTCGTTGAAAACGTGCTCATCGCCGAATCTCTGCGGGATCGCATGCGCGGGTTGCTGGGTCGCACCGGTCTGGATCCGGAACTCGGTATGCTGCTCCGCCCCTGCAAAAGTATTCATATGTGGTTTATGCGCTTTCCGATTGATGCCGCTTTTCTGGATCAGAACCTGCAGGTCCTCAAAATGGCCCGCAACCTCCGGCCCTGGCAGCTCGCCTTTGCTCCACGCGCAACAACCTGTGTGCTCGAAACCGCAGCCGGTGTGCTGGACCGTGTGCAGCAGGGCGATACCCTTATTCTGGAATAAAAAATCCAGCCCCGGAAAAGTTCCGGACGCTGGATGTGCTGTTTTCAGATCATGGAAAGCTATTCCGGCACTGCGCTTTTATTCATTTCAATCAATCGGCGGGCCTCGCGGTTGCTTTCATCTTCCAGGGTGATGGGCTGAACATCGCGGATGTCGGCGGCCAGCGCCGTATCAAATACGCCCGGATACCGTTCATAATAGATATTACCGTTGGGCAGTCTGTACTCCATGCGGCACTTGATGATCTCATCGTCTGTCACAATTTTTGTATCATAAACAAAAATGCGTTTAAGCACTTCATGGCGTGTAACAATCTGATCAACTTCAACCTCAACGGCGGTAGTACGTGAAACAAACCCTTCACGCACCAGCTGAATGGTATGCGTTCGATCCGACTTCAGTGTAATGCGGATCGGTTGCGACAGCGAATCCGATCCGCCCTTCGGCTGCGAGGTGGTCAGCAGTTTGCCGTTCACATAAATCTGAACGTTGGCCGGCTCGGTATCAATGACCAGCGTTCCGCTGTTTTTCTCCATGTTAAACTCAACACTGTCGTTGATATCGGGCTCCAGATAAATGTTTTTGGTGGCCGTAGCATACCCGTCAAGCGAGGCCGTGACCTCGTGCGGCCCTTCTTTAAGATTCTCCAGCGTAATCGGAGCCTCGCCAACCACCCGGCCGTCAATCATAATTCGTGCTCCCTCCGGCGAAGTCATCACGGTCAGACCGGAAGGAAGCGCTTCGAGCTCGGCATCAATTTTATACGGTTTAGTGGCCTCGAAAGTCATGCGCATCTGATACGGCTTATAACCGCGTTTCGAAACTTTCACATCGGCCTGACCGGCTTCCACTTCTTCAATACGGATCGGGGTATCCCCGGCATAAATGCCGTTGATACGGACCTCCGCGCCTTCCGGTGAAGAGGTCACATCCAGCTGTGCCGTATTGGAAACCAGTTCAGCGAACACGCGGACCGGTGTCCGGTCTTCCAGAATTGCGGTCATGGTGCGCGGAAGCTGTTTCGGAGAACGGAACTCCAGCCTGTATTCCCCCAGCGGAAGATCCGTAAGCAGCAGCGGTGTATTTCCTTTCGAAACCCCGTCAATAATGACATCCGCATTCTGCGGATTGGAGTCGACCAGCAGCAGTCCGGTGATCGGTTTCATGTTCAGCGTGACGTCCATCTCCTGCCCTTCGAGCAGGCTCACGCTTTTATAGCTCCGCTCAAATCCATCTTTCCGCAGTTCAATCACATAGTCTCCGGCAACCAGGCCCGTCAATGCCTGCGGGGAGCGCCCCTGCGGAGTCCCGTTCACAAAAACTTCAGCGCCTTTGGGATCGGAATTAATGGTGATGGATCCTTTTCCTGCAATTTCAACTTCGCATCCGCTGAGCAATACCAGCGGAAGCAGCAGAAAAAGAGGGCATACCATAGAGCGTTTCATCATAAATAACCGTTTTCCAATCATTGGAACCTACCTCAAATGCTGTTCAACGTTTAGGAGCTTGGCACTGACCTTTTCATAACGAGGATCAGAACGATCCTGAATCAGCTCATTCAAAATACGCAGATACTTCGCCGCCTCATCCCAGTTCCGCAGACGGATCGCCCGGTCGGAGCGGAACAGATAATCTTCATACCGCACATTCTGTTCCGTCTGCGCCGCTTCCAGCAGGCCTGCGGCCCGATGGTAAAGCGCCGGTTTCGGCTCAATCGTTTCCAGATAAAGCATGGTTTCTTTTAAATGGACAATGGCCGATGCCAGATTCCCGTAACGGATATCACGCTCGTTGTAACGGGCTTCCCCCACTTCGAATGCATTTTCCGCCAGCTGCATCAGCTCCTCCGGCTCCTTCATCCAGGTGAAGGAGATGCCAAGCTCACTGACCGCAAAATCTTCAATCAGCTGAGTCGTACGTTTGATAGCCACCGGTGGCGTCCAGTTCAGAATGGTAATATGATGAAACCGGCTATTCCGTAAAACCGCCAGTTTATACAGATCATACTGATTTTCCACCGTTCCGGCATAATCAGAATCCACATCAAAGAAACCGGCCGCTTCAATCCCTATGGAAAGCTGTTCAATCACCGTATCGGAGATTTCCTTGCTTTCAAGCTGATGCCGGTTGGTTTTCAGGTCGTCAATGCGAACCGAAAAGAGACCTTTATCATCAAGCTCCACATGATAGCGGAAGATATTTCTGGGCGTGCCCATGACACGTTCATAGGAAAACGTCAGCGATTCCTTCTGCTCGACCGCCGGGACATCGGTCCGGGAAAGTTCGAACAGCGAAGGGCCGACAATCATCAGCACAATCAGAAAAAGCAGAATAACCGAAACCTGCAGCAACCGCGAGGTCAGCAAAGCCCCCTTCTGTGGAGGCTCTTTTTCCCTGCCTTTTTTTCTCGCCGTTTTTTTATGCCGTTTAAAGCCCAGATCAATTTCATTCTCCGGCGCTTCCGGCACATCGGCACACTCCTCTTCGTTCTTGCCCGCAACCGCCGAAACCGGAACTTCTTCAGCCCGGCCGGTATTGATGATCCGGAACGCCGTATGGCCCACCTCGACCAGATCACCGACTTTCAGCTGATGCTCATCAACCGGCTCCCCGCTGACGGTGGTCTTTTCACCGGCGCCGAAATCGGTAACCCACAGCGTGCCATCGGATTTAAAGAAAAAACGACCGTGAAACAGCATGACCGCATCGTCATCCAGCACCAGGTCATTCGCCGGTGACCGCCCGAATTTTATGCCGGCCGCCGGCACTTTGACTTCCCTGCCGACCTCTTTTCCCTGTTCAATAATCAAATGAGACATGTTGATTTACCTATTTCGTTAACGATCAGAATCCGCCGCGCAGGGCCATCTGCAGGATAACAGGACCCAGCAGAATCAGAAAGACGCCCGGAAAAATAAAGGCCACCAGCGGAAAGAGCATTTTCACCGGCGCTTCATTCCCCATTTTCTCCGCCCGCTGGAAACGTTTCTGCCGGATCTGGTCGGACTGAATCCGCAAAGCCGTACCGATGCCTGTTCCCAGCTCATCGGCCTGCACCAGCGCATTGGTCACCGAACGGATGTCGGGATGGTCGATCCGCTCCGCCATATTCTGCAGCGCCACTTTCCGGGAACGTCCCACCTGAATCTCGCGGAATACGCGGATCAGTTCCTCACCCAGCGGATCAATCGGGCGGAATTCAATGATCCGGTTGATGCCGCTCATAAAATCAAGTCCGGACTCCACAGAAAGGGTCAGCAGATCGAGCACAAACGGCAACGCCCGTTCAATACTTTTATGCCGCACCTGCACCGCATTTTTCATCCAGAGATCCGGATAAAACCCGAGCAGTATCATGATCAGCAGATAAATAAAATACTTCCGATCCGCCAGCATACCGGCGATCCCCGACGGCATGGAACCAAACGACATCCAGAGCAGCACACACAGTACCGAGCCCAGACCAAGCGGCATCATGACACGCAGCCCGATCGCTTCCTCCGGCTCAATCAATCCCTCAAAACCGCCGGCAATCAGCTTTCGTCGAATACGGTGCCGGCTCTCCTCCAGCGAAGCATGCCCGGTAATAAACGAGGGAACAAGGCGGACAAACGGAAGGACCATACGGATCAGCAGCGGCAGACTGCGTTCCTGCCGTCGGCCGTCGGCCAGCGTAATATAGGTGACGTGCTGGGCCGTGCGAATCACCTGCCAGGCCACGGTCATCGCCGCAAACAGGAACATCGAACTGATAATTATGATTTCGTTCGTCATTTCACCTACACATCAATATTTACAATTTTACGGATCAACAGCATGCCCATCGCCACCATCAGAATCACAACCGCAATAATGATCATCCCAATCGACGAACTCACAAATGCCGTCATCATTGCCGGATCCAGAAAATAGATGGCCAGCCCGAGAATAAACGGCATGGCCCCCACCACATTGCCCTGAATTTTTCCCTGCGCGGTCAGCGATTTAATTTTGCCTTCAATCCGTCGGCGCTCCCGGATTGTCTCCGCAATGCGGTCAAACACCTCGGTCAGATTACCGCCGGTCTGCCGTGCAATTTCAATCGACTGAATCATCAGCGTCAGATCATCGCTGCCGACGCGCCGATCCATATCGGCCAGCGCAACCTCAAACTGCACGCCCACCCGAAGCTGCTGCAGAAACATGGCAAACTCCTGGGCAATGGGATTTTCGCCTTCTTTAACAATCGCCTCAAAAGCCTGCTGAATGCTGAACCCCGCTTTCAACGCATTACTCATGCCGGTCATCGCGTTCACCAGCTGCGAGTTAAAGCGCTCCAGCCGACGGGCCCGCAGTACTTTCAGCAGCAGTCGCGGCATGAACAACGCCAGTGTGGCACCGAATATTCCGACCACACCGCCACTGACGAATCCGCCAAAGGAATGAATATCCCCGGCGATAAAAAACAGCATAAAAAAGACAATCAACGCCAGCATACGTGAAATATTGAGCATCTGCTGTGGCGAAATAAACAGGAACAGATCCTCAAACTGCCGGGCGGTATCCGCCGTGTATTCACTGGCATAGCTCTCTTCCGCCTCGCGCAATGCGTTCAGCACCACGTAGCCCATGAGCGCCGCGCACAATGCAAAAAGGGATGGAATCAGCCAGAACATATCTATCCCCACTGCCCCGATCTTTTGGTGGTGAAAATGGAGCGGTCAAACGGAATGCCGCGCACTGCGATTTCCTCAATAAAGGTCGGCACCGCGCCCGTGGCATGCAGACTGCCCTGCACCCGCCCGTCGTCGTCCAGCCCGGTCTGTCGAAATTCGAAAATATCCTGAAGCGTGAGCCGGTCACCCTCCATCCCGGAAACTTCCGTGATTTTACTCACCTTGCGCGAGCCATCCGAAAAACGGGAAATCTGGCAGATCAGATGCACCGCCGAACCAACCTGTTCGCGGATGGCACGAACAGGAAGCTCCATCCCCGCCATCAGCACCATCGTCTCCAGACGGGCCAGCGCATCGCGCGGAGTGTTGGCATGAATGGTCGTCAGCGATCCCTCATGGCCGGTATTCATCGCCTGCAGCATATCCAGCGCTTCCGCACCACGGCACTCGCCCACGACAATCCGGTCCGGTCGCATGCGCAGCGCATTGCGCACCAAATCACGTATCGTGACCGCTCCGCGCCCTTCAATATTGGCCGGCCGCGCTTCGAGACGGACAATATGATTCTGGGTCAGCCGCAGTTCTGCGGCATCTTCAATCGTCAGAATACGTTCATCGTCGGGCAGATAACTGGAAAGCACATTCAGCAGTGTGGTTTTCCCCGAACCGGTACCGCCCGAAACAATAATGTTTTTACGCAGCAGCACACAGACCCGCAGAAACTCGGCAATATCGGGCGTCAGCGTGCCGAAGTTGATCAGATCCTGTACCTTGAACGGCTCCTTCGAAAATTTACGGATCGTTATGCATGGCCCCACCAGTGACAGCGGATGAATCACCGCATTCACACGGGAACCATCGGCAAGACGGGCATCCACATAGGGCTGACTTTCATCAATCCGGCGGCCGATCGGCGACACAATACGTTCAATAACGGAGTGTACCGAAGTTTCGTTGATAAATGTGCAGTCGGTCAGTTCCAGTTTCCCTGCACGTTCCACATAAACCTGACTCGGCCCGTTCACCATAATTTCAGTCACGGTATCATCTTCCAGCAGATCCTCCAGCGGTCCGAGACCGACCGCCTCGTCGAAAATCTCCTTAGCCAGACGATCGGCTTTCAGTCCGGCCGGCAGACGATCACGGATCTCGTCAATGATTTCTTTGAGCGTCCTTTTGATTTTTGTCTGAAGCTCCCCTTCCTGCAGCTTGCTCATACTGAGCCGCTTCAGATCGAGGCGTTCTACAAGTTCGCTGTGGATCTGCTGTTTAACCGCCTGAGTTGCAGCCACATTCCGCGATGCCGTTCTGGGTTTAAAAGGTTCCGGAGCCGATACCGTAACCTCCGGTTCCGCCGCCGGGGGTTCCGGGGACCGGATAGAAGAAGAGACTGCATCTTCACCGAAAATCATCGTATAGTTTCCCAGCTGAATCGGTACGCCGGGAAAAACCTGCCGGCGGGTTGATACCCGCTCGCCGTCTACAAAAATGCCCTCCCCCATCAGATCTTCAATATACGATTCGTCCTCCATCAGCGTCAGTACCGCATGCGCCTCCGTAACACTTCCGTCGTCGAGCACAATACGGTTCGAGGCATCGGATCCGATCATATAAACACCGTACGGCGCTTCCAGAGACTGGGACGGCCTGTTCGGATGGGAGATATTGATTTTAAGCGAACTCATTCTGATTAAACCCTACAGATTAGGAGAAAGGTTGGACTGCCGGCGCTGTTCATTAATCTGCATAAGCACCGATTCAAGATAATCGAAATTAACCGACGGAAAATCGGCCTGATGGCTGACATCGTTCGGATTCCGCAACGAAAGATAAAGCTGTCCGCGCGTCTGCTGGGCGAAAACAAGAATCTCGGCTTCGTGCGTAGTCACTTCGAAAGTCAGCATGCTGTACCCGGTTTTATTCTCATTGCCGGCCTCCGTATTCTGCCGAGCCAGATTGGAGCCGGTAGCCAATACCGTCACATCCTGCAACAGGGTCAGCGTCACCGACTCGGTCTGGTTCGGATTGGTGCGCGATGGAAACGTGAACGTACCCAGAATATCGACATGGTCGTTCGGCTTCACCAGCCCGCTCACGGCTGCGGCACCGGAGATGGCAATCGACAGCGCACGCTTGCCTTTCTGAATGACCGGTGCCAGACCGCTTTCGATTTCGCGCGGCATATCCACATGGGTCCACCAGAGCGGCTCCGCCCGTTTCAATGCATATTTCAGCCGTTTGCCCAGCACACGGTCTACATCGGCCGCCATAAATACATTGTCACCGACCGCACTTTTATACACGTCCTTCAAAGCCAGATCATCGCGCGTCAGTTCGGTCATCGCAGCAATATCCCGCTTTGCCACGATTACCTTCACCTTCACGGCTCCTTTATAGAGTTCGGCGCGTTCATTGGCCAGATAGCGGGCGCTCATCCAGAACGCCAGAATCCCCACCAGCAGCGCCACAATTAAAATCAGCTTATTCTTCATATTCAGCATCTCCAGTAATTGGAAAAATTATCAAAGCGCACCACCCTTAACAAGGATCGTAATCGTATTCACCCCGTCCATACGATCCGTGGCCTGTACATAACATACCCTGCTCTTTTTTTCATAAACCGCCATGCCGCTGACGGTCCCGTTTTTGATCAGCGCCGGACTGATCATTTTCCAGCCCGCTCCCTGCAGTGCCCCCGCATAAAAAACATGCGTTTCCGTCGCCGACGAAGTCGTCTCCAGAGTAGCCAGATAGGTTCCGGTTTTATCGTCTGAAATGGTGGTCCGTACCTTCGCACGGCGATATTCCGGTACCGGCGATTTTACCGACGTTCCCCGTTCCCCGGTGGGTTCATAGACAAAAATCTGCTGGGTCGGTTGCTGCGGCGGTTTCAGCACCAGAAAACCGACGCTCTGATCAGGAAATACCGCACGCCCCGTCGCCCCGTTTTCATTTTCCTGAACCTGTACCTGTGCCCCCATCTGTTCAAACCGGCTTTTCAGCTGATGGACCACCGGTTCGGAAAAGCGGGCGGAATAAATGCGCATTACCGCCGGACGGCCGTTGACGGTCATCTCCGTCACATACGCCTTGTCCCACGGCAGCGAACCATTATGAAACCGATCCCCATCGGCCGCACCGCCGCCGAAAAGACGAAACACTTTTCCAAAACCCGGAGCTGCCATCAAAAGAAGAACGGGAAGTAGAATTCGCAGGATTATACGTCGCAGGAACATTATTCTCCACTTCCTCCCTGCGGATAGAGCAGATCCTCCCAGGGCGGCATGTAAATGGCATTCTGAATCGATACCGAACTGCGGCCGGTGACTCGCTGCATAAACGTCGATGTCACCGGTGTGGACGAAGCCTTCTCCGACCCCACAAGTTCACTGAGCGGGTTTTCCCCGGTCCATAAAAATTCAAACGCATTTTCCCTCCCCCGGGATAGGCTGCCAGCTCCCCCTCCAGATCGCCGCCCGGATTCAGCGCCTGCTCAAAATCATCATCAACTGCGTCAAAATTATAGGTTGAAGCTCCCCCCGATGTTCCTGCCGAATAGGCCATCAGCCGATCCGCCACCTCTTCCCGGGCGGAATAGATCGTTATGAAATCGTAATAGACAATGTTAGCAATCAGATCAATGCCCAGAATGAGCACCATAATCCCCACCAGACCAAGCAGCATCTCGATCATCGCCTGACCCTTTCTGGATTTCAGCTTCCGCATCAGCCCCGCCCCATATTCGGGTTTCCTTCGTAATTCGGATCGCAGACGTCGCCGTTCTCTATGGCTTCCAGGTTTTCCTCAATCCAGTCGAGAATCGCATTCCGGTCTTCATCATCCTCCCACATCTTCAGAATTTCACAGTAATAGCAGTCGTTGTCTTCTATTCCAGAAATGCCTTTCTCAAGATATTGCGGCAAATGCTGATATATGTGCTCATCCCATCCGGGCTGTCTGGGGTTGTCCGAAGTTCGTGATGACAGTTGATTATGAATCAGACGTGCATCATGGAATGCCGGCAGCACTAAACCGAAATACATCGGCGCACGTTTTTTTCCACTTCCATCCGGATCTTCCAGATACCCGAAAGGTTTTGCTGCCGCCTGCCAGTAAATATCCCCCACCGCAATCTGCATACCCGGCGTGTAGATATCCGATGCAATACGCACATCGACGGCGGCGTTAGCTCCGCCATAGTTAAACTCGTCCTTGAATTTCCAGCCTTCATGCAAAGGGAAATCATCGGAATCCGGATAATACATTCCGCTGCTGTATCCCCTGTCCTTCATCCAGGATGATTGTTTGAAAAAATGCCATGAAGTCCAGAGATTGAAACCGTCCTGATACATCATATCCAGATCCACGGCATCCGTTGGCGGATTGGTTTCCATATACCCTACCAGTTGATCCTGAAGGGTGGATGCATTTACATCCACATCGGGGTAATAGTTCGTCAGCGTATCGATATGCCAGTTTGAAGAACTGTAATACGCTGCAATAGACGCTCCGCTGCTGAACTCATATACCTGTGAACTGAAATATTCTGAATTGACGGTATTCCGCTGCGCAAAATCAGGCAGAGGATCCCAGCTCGTATAATCGCTGTAACTGCTGATGAGATCGTACCGGGATCCCCGGGCAAAGTAACAGTAAATCCCTCCGCTCACCGCTCCATAAAAATCGGGATCAAGCAGGATGTGAGTACCGTTAAAAAACAGAAAATAGTCGGTATTCCCGCTCTCCGCAATCATGGTTTCGTTGGCAACCGCCGAAAGAATGGCCCCATATTCCTCCCAGGCTCCCGTGTAGGGCTCCTGAACCGTATCCATATAATACCCGCCACTCTCCTCAAAATCCTGTCCACGCTGAGCCAGAAAACGGGATGTCGCCTCTTCAACCATCAGCTCATCCTTTTCCGTCAGATTCAGCAAAGCACTGGACTGCGCCGCCACCAATCCCATTAGTGGCCCGATCAATGCCATCCTTCTCTTTAAAGGCGCAATATTGAACTCGATATCATCAGCCAGATTCTGAAGATCAGACGAATAATTCGGATCGGTTGGATCCATCGTTGCAAGCTCATCACAGATATACGCCGCCTGCACCAGATTCAGCTCACCGATCATATTCAGCGTAATCCCCTGCCAGCGGGCGGCTGAAAGCGCGGCGGCATCGCCGGCATTGTCGATGCGGATTTTGGTGGAGACAATATTATGCAGATCAAAATTCCACAGCACCACAATGGTTCCGATGAACAGAACCATAATGAGAAAAATAATCGCCTGGCCGGACTCCCGGCCTTCGGATGACTGTAATTTTTTCCACATCGTTTACTGGGTCGTGAGATAGAGCGCAGAGTGATTCTCCAGCCGAATCTCCTGCGTGATGGTATAAAGAGGAACTTCCGAATACTCAATTTCCCCTTCGCTGCTGTACCGAACAACCATTCCGCGATCAGCATCCATAAAAAGACCGCTGGCAAAAGGAAAGATGAGCGGCACATTCTGACTGACGTTGACCCAGGCATCTTCATCCCCTGGCGCCGCAGACTCCACCGAAATTTCGGTATCGGAAGTCAGCCAGTGAAAATAATTCAGAATCGAATCGAGCTGGGATTCATCCTCCGCACCGAGATAAAAGGGGATATAATAATTTTCATACCAGAACTGTTGTGACCCCAGCGACGTCGATACCGCAAGATCCCACCGCGTGCCTACATCGCCATCCGGTAAAGCCTGATGCTGAAGCGTACTGCTTCCATAAGGTGGTCCTGCCGTCGGAATCGTGGTCACGCGTGCTACCCGCTCCACAAACTCCTCATCCATTCCCACGGTCAAAGCCCGGGCCGAAGCAAAGGCACTGAACGAAATCACGTCCCGCGCCATAATCAGATACGAAACCTGCAGTAACCCGAAAAGAATGAGGCACAGCATAATAATCGCAAGGCACGACTCAACCATTGCGGCACCATCTCTTCTTTTTGGAAATTTTCGTTTCACAAAGAAAGCTATAATTCCTGAAGATCTTCCAATGCGGAAGAGCTGTCAGCTTCAGTCTGTCCTGCAGATCCACCATCCAGAGCATCCACAGCACCTCCCAATTTACCTTTAATTGTATCTCCAAACATCCCAAAAAGGACGAGGGCCGCAATAGCCACCACCGCCACAATGATGATGTATTCAACCATCGCCTGGCCTTCTTTACGTTTCATATTCGTTTTCATTTCCCACTCTCCTGTATTTCGGATGCATAAATCACACGGAATGCGCCATCAGTGCCAGTACACGCCCGCCGAATGACTTAAAAGTATAGAGTAACAATGCACACAAACCGATCAGCATCAGAAAGATGCCCGTTGCGATCACATACTCCAGCATCACCTGCCCACATTTTCTTCTCTTATCGGCCTTCATAAAACATACCTGTATATAACGGTTTTCAACGTTTCGAAATTGTACCCGATTTTCCGATGTTTGAAATCTAAAACACAGGCATTAAGTGATCATGAATTAAACCCGTGCCCATGACGAAAGTTCCGCATGAATTCCCCAAAAAAACGGACAACAAAAAAGGGCACCTCCCGGCACCCTTTCTCTGCAAACCTCAGATTAGCGACCATCACCGGTTCTTCGCTTTCCATTCCGCCAGCTGCATCACATCCTTATCTCCGCGACCGGATACATTGATGATAATAACCTCATTCTGATTAAACTGATCCGCGTTTTTAATCACCCAGCCGATGGCATGCGAACTTTCGAGTGCCGGCAGAATACCCTCCCACTGCGACAGCTTATCAAAACCAAACACCGCTTCTTCATCAGTGACATAGGAATATTCCGCCCGGCCCAGATCACGCAGCAGACTGTGTTCCGGGCCCACCGCCGCATAGTCGAGGCCGGCACTGATCGAATGCGTCAGAGCAATCTGACCGTCATCATCCTGCAGCACATAGGTTTTTGAGCCCTGCAGAATACCGATTTTATCCTCAGCAAACCGAGCGGCGTGCATCCCCCCGCTGATCCCGAAACCACCGGCTTCCACACCGATCATTCGAACGCCTTCATCTTTGATGAACGGATGAAACAGCCCGATCGCGTTGGAACCGCCGCCGACACACGCGATTATAGCATCCGGCAACCGGCCTTCCGCCTTGAGAATCTGTTTTCGCGCCTCACGCCCGATTACACTCTGAAAATCACGCACCATCATCGGATACGGATGCGATCCCAGTGCCGAACCGAGAATATAGTGTGTCGACCGGATATTCGTCACCCAGTCCCGCATCGCTTCGTTCACCGCCTCTTTCAACGTCTGCTGGCCAACCGTCACCGGAACCACCGTTGCCCCCAGACTTTCCATACGGAACACATTCAGCGCCTGGCGCTCCATGTCCACTTTGCCCATGTACACAACGCATTCCATATCAAACATCGCACAGACCGTCGCCGTCGCCACACCATGCTGGCCCGCGCCGGTTTCCGCGATAATACGTTTTTTACCCATGCGTTTCGCCAGCAGCACCTGCCCCATCGAATTATTGATCTTATGCGCACCGGTATGACAAAGATCCTCACGCTTCAGATAAATTTTCGCCGTACCGAGCTGCTCCGTCATACGCTCCGCAAAATAGAGCGGCGTCGGCCGGCCCACATATTCACGAAGATAATACTGCAGCTCCTTCTTAAATTCAGGGTCCTTACGAACCTCTTTATAAACACGGGTCAGTTCATTCAACGGCTCCATCAGCGTTTCCGGCACATACATGCCGCCATAATCACCAAAGTGGCCGAGTCTGTCAGGTTGAGTCGGTTTCATTTCAAAAATCCTCATTAAAAACGGATTGAGATAATGTGCCCCCCACCGGACCAATTCAAGGCTCTTTTCCCAAACCTCTCCCAAGCCCCGCCCGATTTTCCCTTGCTTCCTATAGATATATCATCTATTACCCACGATCGTGCTAATTAGATGATATATCTATGAAATGGAAAAGCTTTCATCATCCGGACTGGTCGCTGCCCGTCGTACGTCGACGGGTGCAGGAGGAATGGATAGATCTGCTTCAGGATCTGGCCGAGCTGCTACGCACCGCCGGACGCTCCCACCTCTGGAAGCACACATACCCCAACCTTCGTTCCTATCACAATTCGATGTCGCGCCTGCGAAAGGCCGGTCTGATCGTAAAACAAACCAAAGCAGCCGAACTGCCCTACCTGGAACTGACCGACGCAGGTAAAAAGCTGTTGCCGATCTATCACGAACCCGAAAAAATGTGGGAAACGACATGGAACGGAATCTGGTACATGCTGATTTTTGATGTACCCGAAGTCCAGCGACACTACCGCGACAAACTCCGTGCATTCCTTAAGCGTATGCGCATGGGCTGCCTGCAGAAGAGTGTATGGATCACCCCCCGCGACATTCGTCCGGAATATGACGACCTCGAACGCGCGGCCAACGTGAATGCGGTTTCCTATCTACTCGAATCCCGCACCGTGCTCCACCGCGCTGCCCGGGAAATGGTCGATACGTCCTGGAACTGGAAATGGATTGATCAGCTGCAGGCCCGCTACCTCTCCGTATACAACTACAACCTCGAACTGCTCGAACAGATCGACCACGATGCCGACGCCCTCATGCTCCTGCTGAAAGAGGATTCCGAAGCCTATATTCAGTGCATGCACCCGGATCCCCTGCTACCGAACGAACTGCTTCCGGCGAATTACCTTGGAAAAGACGTCTATGCCCTCCACAAAACTCTCCGCAAAAAAGTCGCTCACCACCTGCAGAAGTATATTATTTAACCACTACGATCGTAGAGTTTAGATGATATACTTTTCAATGGCCTGCTCGGCTGTGACGGGTGTGTCGGACGGGGAAATTCCGGCCTGGTGAAGTGCCAGACCGATGACGGTTTCGGGCGATAGGCCTGATTCACGAAGCCGGGATATGCTTTCGGAATGCTGGCGCTTACTGAGTTTCCGGCCCGAATCATCATAAATCAAGGGATGATGGAAATACTGCGGAACCGGCGCGTTCAGGGTTTGGAACAGCTGAATCTGACGGGCGGTGCTGAAAAGAATATCCTCTCCTCGGATAACGAGACCGACGCCCTGACGGATATCATCGCAAACGCAGGCAAACTGATACGTCCACTGCCCCTGACGGTCGCGCAACGAAAAATCGCCGCACTGCAACCAGGGAATCTGACACTGTTCACCCCGTTTAAGATCCTGAAAAACCACCTCTTTTCCCGGGGTCCGAAAGCGGACCGTATGGCCTTCGAGCGGGAGCCCCTTTTCGGCACAGGTTCCTGAATAACAGAGTTCCCCAGCTCCTTCCGACTGCATTTCAGCAATCTGCCGGCGGGTGCATTCACAACCGTAAACCAACTCCCGTTTTTCCAGCTCATCCAGTACGGACTGATAATATTCCGAACAATCGCTCTGCCGGAATGCAGATGGTTTTTCCGCAGGAGATGAAATTCCGAGATCCGGAACAAAACCAAGCCATTCCAGGGTTTCAAACATGGCCTGTTCATATTCCGGCCGGGCCCGGGAAAGATCGTGATCCTCAATCCGGAAAAGGACACCGGCACCGAACTTGCGAGCAATCCCCCAGACATAGAGCATATGGAGTACATGCCCCAAATGAAGATATCCGGTCAGACTGGGCGCAAACCGGGTGATCATCAGGCACTCCGGGCGGTCTCGATAAAGGCTTTCACTTTATCCATATCCTTCACCCGCAGCTCTTTCTCAACACCGGAACTGACGTCCACGCCCCAAGGCTTCACCTGGGCAATAGCTTCAGCGACATTTTCCGCCGTCAGTCCACCCGCAAGCAGAATGGACTTTTCAATGGCCCGAACAAGGGTTCTCGCCATACTCCAGTCGCAGGTTTTCCCGGTTCCGCCAACAGTCTTTTCGTCGTAGGAATCGAGCAGAATACGGTCGAATTCAAAAGAGGATTCGGAATGATACAGCTCGGCCGGCGTTGTTGCCCGCCAGACTTCCAATCCCTTGAAAAATTCGCGATCAAGGCTCCAGCTGTCGTGCACTTTATGCACCTGAATCACATCAAAACGGCCGTGCTGCGCAGCATGTGCAAGCTCGGCTTCGCCGGGGCACACAAATACTCCAACGCGTTTGATGTCTTCCGGCGTTTCCCACTGCCCCACCTCTTCCGGTGGGACATAGCGTTTAGATTCCGGCCACTGAATAAAACCGACAGCATCAGGCTTTAAAGCAGAAACCTGCTCGAGGTCGTCCCCCGAACAGATTCCGCAGATCTTGACAAATGTCGACATTGGACTACTCAGCAGGAACCTCTTCAGCCGACGGAGTCACTTCCAACTCAGCAATATCTTCTGCAATTTCACCCGCAGCCTCAATCGCCAACGCTTTGCTTTCCCCGGCTGTCAGATTCATCGGACTCTGGCCTTCCGCCCAGACGATTTCAAAATCTTCGACACCGATAAATTCAAACGAAGTGGTGATCTGACGACTCAGCGCATCACGGGTATCGCCCTCTTTATAGGTATTTCCGGAGGCAACCAGCAGTACAACACTCTTGATTTTGTGTAACGGTTTAATGCCATCTTCAGTGATCTCAAAAGTCAGTCCCGGACAGAGAATCTGGTCAATCCAGGCCTTCATAGCGGCCGGCGAAGAAAAGTTCCACATCGGCATGGTCAGAACCAGAACATCCGCATTATTGAACAGTTCCGCCTGTTTGGAGGCATAATTCATCGCCATTTCCTCCACCTTGGAACGCTCGTAGCCCTCCTGAGTAACCGGATTCCATACGGCGCGATAAAGCTCATAAGAATAAAACGGCGGTTTTTCATCATAAAGATCGACATTCACCAGCTCTACGTCCGGACGCAATTCAATAAGTTTTCCGAAAAAGGCCGCGGCCAGCTGTTTTGAAACCGATTCTTCAGTCGGTTTCGGATTCGCGCATACGTGCAAAACATTCATATTAAGGGACTCCTTATCTATTTCCCTCTCCCAAGGGTATTTCCAAATTGAGTGGTGTTTATAGCCTAAAGCGTAAGGACCGTACAACCTATAACCCCGAATAACAGGTTTCTGCAGGCCGTTTTACAAAAAATCTCTCCAAAAACCGGAGAGATACATCCTTTCCAATGACCGCCAACGGGTTAGATCGCAGTGATTTCGTCGTAGAATCCGACATAGTCATCTTTACGGTCACTGTCCCGCAACGCCATGGCCGTGCGCGGATGTTCATTCTGATGCCCCGTAATCATATACGGAATACTGTAGCCCCAATCAATTTCCTGACTGAGCGGATGCATGGTATGCTGTACAAAATTCAGAATCGGCCGCAGATTAAACTTCGGATTCTTCAGAAACCCGACGAGCAGCTCGGTCGGGCAGTTACCTGCACCGCGCCCCATTCCCATCATCGTGGTATCGAGCATTTTAACACCGTTGATCGCAGCATACATGGTGTTGGCATAGGCCAGTTGCTGGTTGTTGTGCGCATGAATTCCGAGAATCTTCCCTGTCTTTTTATACCGCTCAATCAGGTCTCCGATCTGCTCGTAGTACAACGAACCGAAACTGTCGACCACATAGAGGAAATCGATCTCCTCTACGCCCTCCAGCGTTTCAAGGCCATTATCAAGCTCATAGTCCGGCACCGTCGAAACCGCCATCAGATTCAGCGCCACTTCATAGCCCTTATCCTTGGCATCCTTCACAATTTCCAGAGCCGCCGGAATCTGATGGATATAGGTGGCCACACGGATCAGATCGAGTACGGACTCATTTTTCGGCAGAATATCATTCAGATCGGTTCGACCGGTATCAGCCATGGCACAAAGTTTGAGACCGGTATCGTTTTCGCCCACTTCCCGGCGGATATCCTCTTCGCTCGAAAATTTCCAGGGACCATGTTCGTTGCCCGGGAACAGCTTTCTATCCGCTTTATACCCGACTTCCATATAATCAATGCCGCCGGCCACGCAGGTATCATAAACCCCTTTAAAAAAACCGTCATCAAACTTGTGCGCGTTGCACAGGCCGCCATCACGCACCGTGCAATCTACAATTTTCAGGTCGGGATCAAAAGTCACCCAGCCCGCGCTCTTATCATGCTGCTCACTCATACTCTCTCCTGTATTTTTAAAATCCGAAAAGGGCGAGGAATATAACACTGCCCCAAAAATGAACGAAACATTTCCCGATATATTTAAAATCCGGGCAGCCGGAACCTTTCCCGGAGATTGAAAGAAGTCTTCCCCCAGGTCTGCGGAAGGACGGAAAAGATAAGCCTCCCGAAAACAGCCTTTGACCGAACCCCATTACGTAAATCAGTGCTGCCCGATTTTGAAATAGCGCTGCTCTTCAGCCGTTTTCAATTCGCTCGAAAGAAGCACAAATCCGGCAGAGTCAGCAAGATTGGTCGCCGCCGGCTCCCAGATACCGGTCACCAGGTTGGTAGTCGCCCAGAGCACATTCGTCGATCCCGGCTCGGCCCCGACCCCGAAAACCGTTTCATCCAGTCCGATCACTTCAGCGGAGCAGAGTCGAATGCCGTCCTGCAGCCCGTTGTGCTCCAGACGATAGGTCCCGGAACCGCCAGCACTATAGCTGAAAACCAGAATGGTATAGGTCCCGGCCTCCGGTGCCGCCAACAACGGAATCGCGGCCTCTGAGGATCCGGCGTCCGAATCAATAAGCACCCCGTCCGGATCGTAAAGATTCAGCTGCAGAGTCATGCCGCCCGCATCCACCAATTCAATGCAATCCAGCTGAATCGGGTCACCTGCACATGCGGAAAATTCAAACAGATCCAGATCGCCCAGATCCACTTCCCCCTCCGGAAAGATTTCAGCCGCGAGTGCTCCTCCTTCATCCCCCGAAGGGACGATAAAGAGATTGCCGATGTTGGCAAAACGCAGGTTATACGTACCTACACCGCCCGAAATATAATTTTCAACCACTACCGTGTAGACGCCGCCGCTGGTAATCGAATGACTGATCAGCGCATCGGAGGCATTCGCACTGTGTGTAATGGATGATCCGTCCGGGCCGTAGAGCAGGATCCACGGTGAAAAAACTGCCGGTTCCGTCGAAACATCCCCGCATCGCAGAATAATCGAATCCCCAGCATCCGCGCTGAAGGTCCACAGATCCACATCCGCCAGATCGGTAATGCCGATATGATTCGCCCCGTTGGTCAGCGCACCGCCCTCATCTCCGGCCGGCACCACGAATGATTTCCCGGTATTCGCGTAGCGCAGATTATACGTGCCCGCGCCGCCAGAAATATAATTCTCCACCACCACCCGATAGACGCCGCCCGTGGTGGCCGCATGAACAATCTCCGCATCAGACGAATTGGTATCCTGCGAAATCAATGATCCGTCCGGACCGTACAGCAGAATCCAGGGAGAAAAAGAAACCAGCTCTGTCGTCACCTCTCCGATCCTCAACCGAAGGGTATCCCCTTCATCCGCGCTGAAAGTCCACATATCGATATCCGCCAGATCGGTAATGCCGATATGATTCGCCCCGTTGGTCAGCGCACCGCCTTCATCTCCGGCCGGAACCACAAACGACTTTCCGACATTCGCATAGCGGAGATTGTATGTACCCGCTCCGCCCGAAATATAATTTTCAACCACTACCGTGTAGACGCCGCCGGTCGTGGCCGAATAGCTGATCAGCGCATCGGAAGAATTCGCATCCTGTTCAATAAAAGATCCATCCGGCCCATAGAGCAGAATCCAGGGCGAAAAAGTCCCGAGATCGGTCGACACTTCGCCGATCCGCAGAATAATCAAATCCCCAGCATCCGCGCTGAAGGTCCACATATCCACATCCGCGAGACCGATCACCCCGAAATGATTTTCACCGTTCGTCAGCTCGCCACCCTCGTCTCCGACCGGAATAACGAAAGGTTTTCCGGCGTTCGCATAGCGGAGATTGTATGTACCCGCTCCGCCCGAAATATAATTTTCAACCACTACCGTGTAGACGCCGCCGGTCGTGGCCGAATAGCTGATCAGCGCATCGGAAGAATTCGCATCCTGTTCAATAAAAGATCCATCCGGCCCATAGAGCAGAATCCAGGGCGAAAAAGTCCCGAGATCGGTCGACACTTCGCCGATCCGCAGAATAATCAAATCCCCAGCATCCGCGCTGAAGGTCCACATATCCACATCCGCGAGACCGATCATCCCGAAATGATTTTCACCGTTCGTCAGCTCGCCACCCTCGTCTCCGACCGGAATAACGAAAGGTTTTCCGGCATTCGCATAGCGAAGATTGTATGTACCCGCTCCACCCGAAACATAGCTTTCAACCACCACCGTGTAAACGCCGGTGTTGGTAATCGAATGGGCGATCTCCGCATCAGAGGCCGACGAATCCCCTTCAATGAGCACTCCGCCCGGACTATAAAGCCGAATCCAGGGAGAAAAGGTCCCATAGGCAGTCGTGACCTCCCCGATCCGCAGAATAATCGAATCCCCTGTGTCTGCCGAAAAAGTCCATGTATCGTTCACATCATTTGTCGTGATGCTGCCCGTGTGGTTTCCGCCGTTGCTGAGAACTGCGGCATACGAGACGAAAGTGCTGGCGAAAACCAGTAGGATTGAAATCCCGGGAACGTGCATGGTGCGTGATGCTTTCATAAAATTCTCCCGTTATGCCCGGAATCACTCTCCGGGCTGGGGGGAAACCTGCCAGATCACTGACGGATGGAAAGCCTCTTCTGAAATTTCTTTACAAGTTTATATGATATAAATATACGCGTATTTCCAATACATATTAGCATGCAGTGCCGCAACATTCAGTCCAACAGAATCTGCACAACCTGCTGTGCGGCAGTTCGGACACCCAGCAGCTTCCGGAGTTCGGAATATCCTTTCAGCATCGCGGATTTTTCGGCTGATGACTCCATGAACTTTTCCAGTTCCGCCACCATCATTTCAGGCGACGCTGCATTCTGAATCAATTCCGGGCAGACGGTTTTTCCGGAAATAATGTTCACCAGACCGATGTGTTTAATCTTCACCACTGACCGCGCAAACCAATACGTAAAGGCACTGGTTTTATAAACGAGGATATGCGGCGTACCGATCAGCGCAGTCTCCAGAGTCGCAGTCCCCGACGTCACAATCGCCGCTTCGGCCTGACGCATCACTTCGCGCGCATTTCCACAAACGACATCCAGCCGTACCGGTTTATCCAGGGATTGGGAAATTTTTCCCTTCACCAGTTTTTCGATCCGTTCATTCGGCGAAGCGATCATAAAAGAGAGATCCGGAAACTTCTGTTCCAGTAATTTTGCCGCGGAAAGAATAGCGGGAAGAATACGCTCAATCTCCTGTTTCCGACTGCCCGGGAGGAGAGCAATGCGCTGATCCGACTGCCATGGCAGATCCAATGGTTCTGTTTTCAGAAATTCATCAATCTGCTCCACCAACGGATTCCCGACAAAATCGACCTGAAGTCCGGTCCCTTGAAACAGCTCCACTTCAAACGGAAAAATAACCATCAGCCGATCAATGCAGGCCGCCATTTTCGGAATCCGCTTTTTATTCCACGCCCAGACCTTCGGTGAAATATAATAATAAACCTTCACCCCACGCTTCTTCAGCTCCGGAGCAAGACGCAGATTAAAGCCGGGATAATCAACCAGCAGTGCCTTCTCCGGCTTACGTTTATCGACCTCGTCCAGAATCTGCTGAAGCACGCCTTTAAAAAAGCGGTACTGTTTGAGCACCTCGATAATGCCCATCACCCCCATGCGGTCGGTATGCTGCAACAGTTCAACAGCTTCCGCCTTCAGATGGTCCCCACCAATCCCCCACCACTCCGTATCCGGCGTTTTTTCCTTATAAGCACTCACCACTTTCGAGGCATGCAGATCCCCCGAAATTTCGCCGGCCACCACTAGAATCGATTTCTTCATTGCCGATCATGACCATCAGAGGTTTCCGTATCTACCGCCACAAAGGCCATATTGTACCGGTCCGCCAGCTGAACCAGCTTATCCTGTTCAAGCAGAATGGTTTTCCCGGCCTCCACCGCCAGACAGGAAACCCTCGCTTTTTTCATCATCCGAAAGGTTCTGGTTCCAACCACCGGAATATCAAACCGCATATCGTGCCCAACTTTCGGCACTTTCACAATCACACAGCCGGCTTTACCGACCCGTCCAGCACGCCTGATGCACTGGTTGGTGCCTTCAAATGCCTCAACGGCCACAATTATGCCCTCCTTGAGAGCTACAGTCTGGCCGATCTCAAAATCGCTGGTTCCTTTGACCAGTTTCAAACCGAGCGCAATATCAGCCTGCTCGCGTTCTGTCGGGGCCCTTTTGCTTAAAAGCCCTTTTTCCGGTGTATAACATTCCATAAAAGCATTACCGGGCAGAATCTCAATCCCCAGATTTTCAATGGCTTCTACCACGGCACCGAAGATCGTATGCGCATTTTTAAAATCAAGCCGGCGGTACATCTCAACCGCAAGCCGGTCCATGCGAACCGTAAAGAGATTTTTCGGAGCAATCTGTCCAACCATCATACATTGCCGGATGCCGATAGAAGAGAGGGTATCCAGAAAACACTGCATGCTGCCCAGATTCACCCAATGAACCTGATCCACTAACATTGAAATTTCGCGACGCGTCTCCCCTTTAAATGCCACCACATCAATACGCTTCACCCCGGCGTCGCGCGCAGCGCGGGCCAGCATCAGCGGATAGGCATCTCGTCCGGCAATAATAATCAGTGATTCAGGAACATCGTTCATATCCGCCACATACTGCCCCAAAAAAGAACCCTTGGAAAATCAAATTTCCAAGGGTTGGCTCAAGCGGACAGCGTACGCTTAAAACTCGTAAAGCAGAGCCCCGCTGAATACGGCGGAATAATAATCCTTACCCCACTGGCCGTCGATATCAGCCGTCAGCTTCACCCCGTTTTCCAGTTTAGCCGCAAAGCCCACTCCGAACTGCGCCAGATTCGCTTCCGGACCGCGCATAATGAAGAGTCCACGCTGCGTGGAATCAATCAGCGTGTAGTCCACGACTTCGTCATCGTCATTGAATTCATGTATCCAGTAACCGCGCAGCTGAGTTTCAAAATCAATCTTAGCACCATAAGTCGGCACCGTCAGCTCAGCCCCCAGCATAGAGCGGCAGTCCCAACGATCAAACGATTCAATATCCCGTGCAACCGAGGTAGAGGATTTTTCCTTATATCCATCCTGACTGTACAGACTGCCCTGCACCCCAATCAGCGGTTTGATCAGTGAACCTTCATCGTCGGGATTCAGCATTTCTGTGCCCAGCCCGAAATAAATCGTTGTCTGCGCCGCATCCGCCGAAGAAGTCACATCAAAATCCGTTCCGGAGGTGTTATCCATACCGATTACACCATGGCTGAGTACCACATCAGCAAACCATTCCTTTGTGCCGTATGAACCGTAAAGCATACCGTAAGCGGTGTCCGCATCACTCTCATCCCCGTTATCGCCGGAAAGAGAAGAACCGGTATAGCCACCGGCCAAACCGACAAGCAGTTCACCGAACGCTTTATCCACACCCAGCACCATACCATAACTGTTGAAATCATAGCCGTTATCATATCGACCGTTCTGATCACGATCGCCCAGACCGCCGTAAGCCTTAACCCAAGGCTGATAACTCTGCTCCGGATCATGATATCCGGGACCGTAAACTCCATACATTCCGTATTCATGGAAAGACGAACCACGGGCACGAATCTGATCTATCGCCCCCCAGATCCCTTTGGCATGCTCAAAAGTCGGCAGACTGTAGATATAGAGCTGTTTCATCTGAGCCTCTACTTCATTCTCAGACAGTCCATTCAGAATTTCCACCTGGTTTGAGGCAGCAGTATGTCCGGCAGCCGCCATGGTTTCGATTTCCTCAATAATTGCATCCATCAGCGAACCGGAACCTAAGTCCCCGACATCCGCAATGGACCGACGCGTATAGATGGCCATGATATTGGTTCCATCCACCAAATTGAGCTGATAGTCGACCAGACTGCCCCCGAAGCATCCAGTGCAGATAACGAAATGCCGTTGGTAACCCCATCAATAACCAACGTATCGGCCGTAATGATACTGTTGGTGTAGGTCGTATCGACAGTCAGCCGCGAAACCGCATCCACACCGACCTTCGCACCGGCTTCAAACTCCGCCTGCGAAGCAGCCAGATGTCCGACGTTGGTTCCGGTAGAATCCGTCATAATAGTCAGTCTGGCGCCGGAAGCCTGATAGTATTCATCCACATCCACCAGTGCGCCGGATGCAATCTCCAATCCGGAATCACCGCCGGCGTTACGGTTGTAAAGGGCCGAAGCATTCAACTGCGCTCCGTCTTCCACCCGGAGAATATTATTATCACTGCCCTCGTGCCATTCGCCGTCAATGACAGTACCGCCGATTGCAACATAATTACCCGCTGTCAGTGTTGACCCCACGCCGCTTACCAGCACCATGTTATTGCCGCCACCTTCTGCAAAATCACCAATAGTAAGCGCTCTTACAGAAGCGGAAGCCCCGTTCGTTATGATCAGCGCATTCTCCTCATCCACATCACCGATATGCACATCGTATGATCCCAGATTCAGAGCTGCCGCTGCACCGTTAAAAATGTTGGTACTTTGATAGCGCTGAGAAAAATAACCGACTTCATCCCAGTCCCCCCAGTCCAGGCCGGGAAGAATAAACCCTTCAGACTGAAACTCATAGGTAACTCCCCTGAAAATTCCGACATAAGGCACATCGTCGTATGTTATATCCTTAACAAAGGTAATTTTCGAACCACTCTCCAGCACAAGCTTATTGTCTGCATCGTTAACGCACTGTGCGGCATTGGTCAGCACCAGCTCTCCGCCATTTCTAATGGTCACTGTACAGCCCATGTTGGTGTCTGCGGTTCCGAGTTCAAAATGGTCGATACTCAGCACGTTACTGTCTTCAACATATACCTCCACCGCACCGAGCGTGACCCCTGAGTTTGTAGTAATCACATTTGTTGTGATTGTTCCGATCAGCAGTTCATTTGCATACCAGACGCTGTTTGTTCCGCCGAGGGTAACCGTGCCGTTTCCGTCCAGCGCCTGAACATAATTGGTGCCGCCGTAAAACTCGACCGTCCCCGCGTCCATTATCAGACCGCCGGATGCTGTAAAGTCACCATAAAACTCCGCAGTCCCTCCCCGCAACTGAAGGCCACTGTGAACGTTGCTCGAACTGCCGGTATGGTGGAAATCATTATAGGCTCTAAAGATACCGCCATCTGCAATCTCAAGATGGTTACTGTTGGCCGCGCCCTCGAAAAGCTCGACAGAACCGTACATCGACAGCACCCCTCCGTTCCGCACCTCTACCGAGTTCTCATAGGTTGTAGAAGAGCCGATCACAAGGTTCGTAAGGGATAAAGAGGCGCCCTCAACAATGGACAGTGTATTGGAATCCGAAGTAGCACCCACAGCTACAGCACCGTTCAGCGGCTCCCATTCCGCCTCCTCACCAAACAGCTGAAGTTCCTGATATCCGTTATCGACATCATTAACTCCGGTCAGCGTCCCGCCCACTGCAAGCACCGAATTAGACCCCAAATAATAAAACCCATCCATCGAGGCATCCATATCTCCATGGATTTTCAAGGTGGCGGAATCTCCGATAACCAATGCGTTCCCGTTTGCAACTCCATTAATTTCCAGATCGCCGTCAATCTCCAGTGTTCCCATACCGCCGGCATTGAGACCATCAAAGTTATTCGTTTCACCCGGCAGCCAGCCTACCCACACCATATTATTGCTGTTGGCATCAGTACCAATGGTCAGATCTTTCGCACTCCAGATCGCATTGACCGTGTTTGTTGTTATTTTGAGAATTCCGTTTTCATAGGATTCCTCATAATCAACACCACCGTAAATCTGAACAAAGTTTCCATCAGCCGAATCGGAATATCCCACATATGCCTCCTCGGTCGCGAGTGAAGCATCGTTGAATTTTCCGCCCTCTTTATAGGAAACAATGCCTAAATAGTTATTCGTCGTGTACTTACCGACATACACCGTCCCCCAGACAGCGTCTTCCGACAGATATTTCCACTGATTATCAATCTGAACAGCATCCTCATCCGCAAAAGCCGAAAAAGCCAGTGCCGATATCACTGAAAGCCCAACTAAATGTTTAATACCCATCCCTGATCCTTTATTTATTTAAAAATTTAAAGTTTAAATAAGCAAATACAGGGCCAATCTGTAAGGGTTTGTATCAGATCAGGAACCCGGAACCTTTATTCTTCCCGGATATCCTTTCCGGATTCAGCCATCCAAAGCCCCCATGAAAATTATGAATGAATATACGGAACACCGCAGTTGCCATGGTGAATGGCTCTGCCTCCGCTTCAGAAAACCGACGCATAACGCGCACTGCATTAAGCCGGTTATTGGAACAGCCGAAACCCTGGCCCGTTTCTCATTTTGGCAAATCCGGTTCCGAGTTATGGATAATCATTTGTCCACGGTCTGCTCTTCGTTGGCGGACATCAGGCCTTCAATCATTTCAACCAGTCCCTGCAGCTCTTTGGCTTTGCACACATCAAGAACGGTCAGGCCGTCGGCATCGGGAATATCCGCACGGGCTCCTGAACGCAGCAGGAAACGGGCAATCGCATATTCCCGCCTTTCGATAGCATGATGCAGAACTGTTTTTCCTTCACCGAGAATCCGGTTCGGATCGGCACCGAGCTCCAAAAGCAGCGTGGCGGTTTCATACTGCCGATTCACCAGCGCGATCTCAAACGGAGTACGGTTTTCCTCATCAACCAGATCAATACGATCAAGAGCACCCGCCAGTTGCTCCACCAATTGATTATGTCCCACCTGAGCAGCCATATGCAGCGGTGTCAGACTGGAAAAATTGAATACGGAAGCATCGGCCCCGTTTTCCAGCAACAGCTCTACGGCCGACACATGCTGACGTCGAACCGCAATATGCAGCGCGGTATCACCCCGCTGATCGAATGCATTAATCTCCGCACCGGCCTCAATCAGAACGCGGGCCCGCTGGAGCGAAGCGCTTTCGATACACTGCATGAGCGCGGTGCGGTAAAGACCGTTACGCTCATCAATATCCGCACCGGCGGCAAGCAGCAACTTTAGCGCCGCTGCATCTGGCAGCTCCGCCGCCCGATGCAACGCCGGCGTACCGTCAACATCATTGACACTCGGGCTGAGCCCGGCATTCAGCAGCGTTTCAAGCATTGGAGGATTTCCCAGCGAGGCGATAACCGGACTGATTCCGCGCGGATCGAGATTCACCAGCGGGGCACCGTGCCCGGCCAGCCACGCGAGGGCCTCGGGATAATTTTCCCGGAAAGCCACCTGAATCAGCGTCAGTCCTTCGGCATTTTTACGGGAGAGCACTTTCGGGTTGGCACTAATCCGCTGTTCCAGCAAAGTCAGTTTACCATTCCGCAGCAGATCAAACTCGTTTTGAACCGCACTCTGATACCGCATCACGAACCAGCCCGCCCCGCCGATCAGCACCAGAACCAGTAATAAACCCACAATCCACCATGGAAATGACTCCACCCTGTCCAACAGACTCCGTGACACATTCGTGATTCTTCCGGCCACAAGATACGCGATAAACAGCACAACGGTTCCCAGCACCAGCGCCCCCGTCAGAATCGCTGAAAACAGAAACTTCCGGTCATCCAGCTCAAATTCGAGCTGCCCGTGAAAATGCCAGGCGGCAAACCCGGCCAGGGCCGTCAGTACCAGTCCGATCTGGGCTGAAAAGCGAAGCCGGCCACGTATAATAAATAGATCCGCCATAAGAATATCCCGTTCTGTTGCAGGATTTTTTTACCATGCCCCCGCTCAGCAACTCAACCCCGCCGAACCACTAATGGTGCCGCAGTAACCGGCCGGTTTACCCCCTCCACTTCAACCCCATTGGCCCGGATGCAGCAAATCCCCTGTCGATTGCAGGCAATTCCCGCTTGCGTTTTCAGCCCCGATTCCCATTATTTGCGCTTCATTTTTAACCACTTCAATTGAAAGGAATTAAACATGGCTGTTAAGAAAGTTGCCCTGCTGACCGCCGGCGGACTTGCCCCTTGTCTCTCCACCGCGGTGGGTCGCCTGATCGAACGCTACACCGAAATTTCCCCGGAAACTGAAATCATTGCCTACGTCGGCGGCTACAAAGGCCTGCTGCTCGGCGACTCCATCACAATTACCGATGAAATCCGTAAAAACGCAGCGGTACTGTACAAACACGGCGGCTCCCCATCGGTAACAGCCGTGTCAAACTCACCAATGTCAAAGACTGCGAAAAACGCGGCCTCGTCAAAGAAGGACAGGATCCGCTTCAGGTGGCCGCAGACCAGCTCGTGAAAGACGGCGTGGATGTTCTCCACACCATCGGCGGCGACGACACCAACACCACAGCAGCCGATCTCGCAGCTTATCTGGCTGAAAATGACTACAAACTGACCGTAGTCGGTCTCCCGAAAACCATCGATAACGATGTCTATCCGATCAAACAGTCCCTCGGAGCCTGGACCGCGGCCGAAGAAGGTGCGCGCTTTTTCGAGAATGTAGTCGCCGAGCACAACGCGAATCCGCGTATGCTCATCATCCACGAAGTCATGGGCCGCAACTGCGGATGGCTCACCGCCTACACCGCCAAGGTCTACCATGAACGCCTCGAAGAACTCGATTTCCTGCCGAATATCGGACTCTCCAAAGAACGTAAAGACGTACACGCCATCTTCGTTCCGGAAATGGATATCGACATTGCCGCGGAAGCCAAGCGCCTCACCAAAGTGATGGACGATGTCGATAACGTGAACATCTTCATCTCCGAAGGGGCCGGCGTTGATGCCATCATCAAGGAAAAGGAAGCCGCCGGCGAAGAAATCATCCGCGATGCTTTCGGCCACGTGAAACTGGACACCATCAATCCGGGAGCCTGGTTCGGCAAACAGTTTGCCGATCTGCTCGGTGCTGAAAAAGTCCTGATTCAGAAATCCGGCTACTATGCGCGCGCCGCCGCCTCCAACGAAGCCGACCTGAAACTCATCAAAGAGTGCTGCGACGTGGCCGTTGATTCCGCGATCGCCGGCATTGGCGGTGTGGTTGGTCATGACGAAGATAATAACGATGAGCTCCGCGCCTGCGAATTTCCGCGCATTGCCGGCGGCAAACCGTTCAATATTGACGAACCGTGGTTCGGCGAACTCCTTGCTGACATCGGCCAGACCAAAGGGACTAAAGTGGAAGTCAGTCACTAAAAAAATCATGTCGTAATGGCTGAAGCGTGATCACGTTCAGCTGTTCACGGTCTCGACTCAGAAAAGCGTTCTCCGAAATTCCGGAGGACGCTTTTTTTCTATGGTTTGAATGCTGCCAATCCCCTTGCCACGACCGAAATAGGTGATACCATCCAGCCTTGGCTGGAGGATCATATCGATATCTATAATTTACCGACGCAGCTGTCTTTATAAATTTCACAAATCACAAAAGAATTATATAATGAGTTTCAGTAAAAGGGGTGAATAGCACACAGGATCAACAAAGGAATGCGCACACAAACCAGGAGAAAAAAATGAGCACCGAAAGCCAATGCCCGTTTACGGGAGCCGGAAGCAGCAAAACAACCTCAAACGGGGACTGGTGGCCGAATCAGTTGAATCTGGATATTCTTCATCAGCATTCTCCCAGATCCAACCCGATGGACGAAACGTTCAACTATGCGGAAGCATTCAGCAAACTGAACCTGAAGGCCGTAAAAAAAGACCTCAGGCACGTCATGACCGACTCCAAAGACTGGTGGCCGGCTGACTGGGGGCACTATGGCGGTCTGATGATCCGTATGGCCTGGCACAGCGCCGGAACCTACCGTGTCGGCGACGGACGCGGGGGTGCGGGCAGAGGCCAGCAGCGTTTTGCTCCGCTCAACAGCTGGCCCGACAACGTCAGCCTCGATAAAGCCCGCCGCCTGCTCTGGCCGGTAAAAAAGAAATACGGCAATAAAATCTCGTGGGCCGATCTGATCATTCTGGCCGGCAACGTGGCCCTGGAATCGATGGGATTCAAGACCTTCGGTTTTGCGGGCGGACGCGAAGATGTCTGGGAACCGGACCGGGATGTGGACTGGGGCTCGGAGAAGGAATGGCTGGATAATGACGGACGCGACCTGGACCCCGACAATGTGGATAATCCGCTCGCCGCCATTCAGATGGGCCTGATTTATGTGAATCCTGAAGGCCCGAACGGCGAACCCGATCCGCTGGCCGCCGCAAAGGATATCCGAAACTCTTTCGCGAGAATGGCCATGAATGACGAGGAAACAGTGGCCCTGATCGCCGGCGGGCATACCTTCGGGAAAACCCATGGCGCCGGCGATGCCTCCCATGTCGGCCCCGAACCCGAAGCGGCGCCGCTCGAACAGATGGGCATCGGCTGGAAAAACAGTTTCGGCAAAGGCATGGGCCGCGACACCATCACCAGCGGCCTCGAAGGAGCCTGGAC
The DNA here is from genome assembly GCA_004299845.1 of Verrucomicrobia bacterium S94. Classification (NCBI taxonomy): domain Bacteria; kingdom Pseudomonadati; phylum Verrucomicrobiota; species Verrucomicrobia bacterium S94. The sequence goes on from CP036201.1 coordinate 2,687,099, forward strand.
GCCCCGGCCGACGCGATGGGACACCGGATTCTTCGATATGCTTTTCGGCTATGAATGGGAACTGGTCAAGAGTCCGGCCGGTGCCTGGCAGTGGCATGCGAAAGATGTACAGGAAAAAGATCTGGCCCCGGATGTGGAAGATCCGTCGATCCGTGTACGAACCGTCATGTTCACCACTGACCTCGCCCTGCGGTTCGACCCGATCTACGGTCCGATCTCCAAACGTTTTCATGAAAATCCGGAGGAATTCAGAGAAGCCTTCGCCCGCGCCTGGTTTAAACTGACCCACCGCGATATGGGACCGAAATCGCGCTATCTCGGCCCGGAGGTTCCGGAAGAGGATCTGATCTGGCAGGATCCGGTCCCGGCCGTAGACCACAAACCGGTTTCCGCAGCGGACATTAAAGCGCTCAAACAGCAGGTTCTCGACGCAGGACTTTCGATCGCCGATCTGGTCTACGTGGCCTGGTCTTCGGCCTCCACCTTCCGAGGTTCCGACAAACGCGGCGGAGCCAACGGCGCACGTATCCGGCTCGCCCCTCAGAGAAACTGGGAAGTCAACCAGCCGGCTCGCCTGAAAAAAGTGCTCAAAGTGCTGGAAGCTATTCAGGCCGGTTTCAACAGACAGCATGATAAGAAGCAGGTATCCCTCGCTGATCTTATTGTTCTGGGGGGTAATGCCGCAGTGGAAGCCGCGGCCGCCAAAGCCGGATATAAAGTCAAGGTGCCTTTCACACCGGGCCGTACCGATGCGACGCAGGAAATGACTGAAGTCGATTCCTTCGAATATCTTCGACCGCTGGCTGACGGATTCCGCAACTATCTTCCGAAAACATATGCTGTTTCCGCCGAAGAACTGCTGATTGATAAAGCACAGCTGCTCACCCTGACCGCGCCCGAAATGACGGTGCTCATCGGCGGCCTCCGTGTACTGAACGCCAACTTTAAACGGGCGAAAACCGGAGTCCTCACCAAACAGAAGGAGACGCTCACCAACGACTTCTTTGTGAATCTGACGGATATGGAAACGGAGTGGAAACCCGCTGAAAAAGAGGGGTTCTACGAAGGGTTTGACCGGAAGACCGGAAAACGGAAATGGACCGCAAGCCGCGTCGACCTTATTTTCGGCGCGCACTCGCAGCTCCGTGCACTGGCCGAGGTCTATGCCCAGGACGATGCAAAGCAAAAATTCGTCAACGACTTCGTCGCCGCCTGGACCAAAGTCATGAACCTCGACCGGTTCGACGTCGCCTGAATTATAGCTATTGGAAACAGAAAAGCGTCCCATCCGGGGCGCTTTTTCTGTTTAATGGCACCATGAATTTTGAAGCAGCACTTCGATCCTGTCCGAAAATCCTGATGGAGGCCGCCATTGCCGAGCGGGTTCGCCGGGCACATCCCGGCCAAATGCATCCCCGGCTTGCGACCTCTCTGATGATCCTGACTCCGGAAGGACGGAACATTCTCCGCGCCTTTGTGCGAGAGTATATAGCCATCGCCCGGAAAGCCAGCCTGCCGATAGTCATCGGTACACCGACCTGGCGGCTTGATAAGCTCCGCAGTTCTGAAGAGCACATTCCTGACGATCTGAACAATCAGGCCGTCGCCTTTGAGCAAGCATTTAAAGAGGACTATTCCCGCATCATCGTTGCCGGACAGATCGGTTGTCAAAATGACTGTTATAAACCCGAAGAAGCGCCCGGCACCGAAGACGCCTACGATTTCCACTCCTGGCAGATCGAACGCCTGACCGATTCAGACTTCCTCTACGCCGTCACCCTTCCGGAAGTCGGAGAAGCCCTCGGCATCGCCCGGGCCATGGCCGCAACCGGCCTGCCGTATATCATCAGTTTTGTGATCGGCAAAGACGGCCGCATCCTCGACGGCACACCGCTTGATCGGGCCATTGAAACCATTGATTCCGCAACCCGGCGGCCGCCGACGGGATATGGCGTCAACTGCTGCTACCCCGCATTCCTCCGGACCTCGGAACTTTCCGGAAATGCCGCAGGGCGCATGCTTTCCATTCAGGCCAACGCCTCCTCCCTCTCGCATGCCGAACTCGAAGCGGCCGAAACCGTTAAAGCCGATCCGATTGAGGACTGGAGCCGCTGCATGCTGAACCTGCACCGTACCACCGCCATAAAAATACTCGGCGGATGCTGTGGAACCACCGGCCGGCACCTGAAGACCCTCCTATAAAAAATCCGGCCGCCGGAACAGCAATCCAACGACCGGAACAGGCCGGCAGTCCGGGAGAATTTTTAGAAAGACGCACCAATCCAGGCCCCCAGAACAAGGGCGTCATCAATATCACCGTTGGTCCCGCCGCCGGGGTCCACGATATACTGCACGGACGGCTGAATGTAGAAACTCGGAATAATCTGAATCCGATGGCCCAGTTCATAAACCATTTCCGCATCCACATCGCCGCCGGAAACATACCGTCCGTATTCATCGCTGATTTTCCCATACGTTACAAAACACATGGTGTGGTCGTTTTCGCGCCCGGGAAACAGCCCTTTCCAGTTTGCACCGCCGCTGATCTGCATCGGCACTTTGGCCGTTTCGTCCTGATGCGTATAGGATCCGAATGCGAAAAGACGCAGATTCTCCATCACTTCGACATCACCATGTCCGTAGAAGCTCAGCAGATTCCCGGTTTCGCCCCCGTCAAAATCGGTGTAGTCATATACCGAATCCGCGATGCCGAGGTAGACACGGGCCGGACGGTCAAACACCTCCGGCGTCCAGTCATACTGCGCCATAAAGGTTACCCCGTCATCGCTGCGCCAGCTCCAATCGGTTCCCTTCACGTAATCGCTCCAGATGGAATCACTGACCTGATAAGCACCAAGCTGGAATTGATGTTCTTTGTTCAGCGTATACTTCACCCGGCCGCCCCAGAGCCCCAGGGGAAAGGAATAAATCTGCGAATTCTCCAGCATCAGCGAACGAACCGGACCGTTAATGGAGGTGCTGAGTGAATACCGGTTAAGCTCGTTATCGGCAAAATCCTCATCCATGGACGTGCGGCCGAATTTAACCGCCAGATCCTCTCCGAACATTTTTTCGATCCAGACCTGATAGAGCCAGGTCACCTGCCCTTCGGCGCCGCCGTTGATCGTCATCGGGTCATAAATGCCGCCGACATCGCCGGCAATGCCGTTACCGGAACGGTTGACTATGGATAGTTTAATTCTGGTTCCATCCCACCCGATCAGTTTTTCCAGATCGAGATCCACCCCGGCATAGGTCTGCGCCGTAAAATTATCGGCCGTCTCAATCCCGCCGTCCACATTCGCGGCATAGATGGAATCAAAATAGAGGAACGGAAAAATTCCCGCCTCTTCCATACTTTCGTGCCGACTGAACAGCCGCTCCTCTTCATACCACGCTTTATTCTGAACCGCCTCTTCAGCAACGGCCGTCAGCGATAGTGCTGCACATAACCCTGTAAATGTATTTTTCATGTTCACTCCTCATTTTCGGTCGAGCCGGGATGCCGCCGCATCCCGGTCTCCGCCCGGGTGAATTTCGATTATACCGCCTGCCGCTCTCCGGCCAGAACCTGCTCCATCAGCCGTGCGATGTCGGGATTTTCGTATAGCGCCTCAACCATTGCCGCATAGGTTTGGGAGAACCGTTCATTGTCAACCAGATCACCGAAAATCGGTTCCAGCCGCAGAAACGAAAGTACATCATCCTCTGTGCCCATCGCCGCCAGATGCAGCTCGTCTTTCATTTCATCAACAACATCCAGCTCCACACCATGCCGACTGAGCCCTTTATCGCTGTAATAACACCAGGCAGCAATCACCAGCGTTGCAAAATCAATACTTCCGCCGGAAGCGAGGTTTTCATTGATCGTGGAAATCAGGAACTTCGGCAGTTTGGCCGAACTTTCCAGACAGATGCGCGCCAGACTGTCTTTGATATTCGGATTTCCGAAGCGCTCAATCAGGCTGTCTTTATACTCATCCAGATTGATCCCCTCCACTTCGTCGAGCACCGGCGTTGCTTCACGGTCCATAAAGGCGCGCAGATAACTTCTGAACAGCGGATCCGTAACGGCACCATCGATCGTTTCATGGCCGTGAATCGAACCGAGCAGACCGAGTACGGAGTGACCTGCATTCAGTAACCGGATTTTCATTTTTTCGTAGGGCGTGACATCCGGCACAAATTGAGCACCGACCTTTTCCCAGGCCGGACGGCCGTTGGAAAAATTATCCTCAATCACCCACTGACAGAACGGTTCGCAGGTAACCGGCCATGCACCGCGCACTCCGAACTCGGTCCGAAGATATTCAATGTCCGATGCGGTCGTCACCGGCGTAATGCGGTCCACCATGGCATTCGGAAAACAGACGTTGGCTTCGATCCATTCAGCCAGTTCCGCATCCAGTTTTCCCGTAAAAGCCAGCAGCATTTTTTTTGTCATGTCACCGTTATGCTGAATATTGTCGCACGACTGAACAGTGAAAGGCGGCAACCCGGCATCGCGGCGTTTTTTCAGCGCGGCGGCCAGATAGCCGAACACCAGTCGCGGAGCATCCGGATGGGCCAGATCGTGCTGGACATCCGGATTATCGAACATGAATTCGCCGGTGGCGGGATGGAAATTATAGCCGCCTTCCGTAATGGTCAGGGAAACGATTTTCGTATCCGCGCAGGCCATCCGCTCGATCACCGCCATCGGATCGTCCACGCTCAGCATAAAATCGATAATCGATCCGATGACACGGGCTTTCACCCGGCCGTCGGGATGCTTGAACATCAGGGTATACAGATAATCCTGCTCTTTGAGAATATCGCGCATTTTACGGTCCGCTTCCCGCAGGCCGACGCCGCAGATCCCCCAGTCGAGTGCATCGGATTCATTCATCAGCGATCCGGTGTAATAGGCTTCGTGAGAGCGGTGGAACCCGCCGACACCCACATGTACAATGCCCGCTTTCATTTTACTGCGGTCATAGGTTGGAATGATCATTTTATCCGCCAGCAGCGGCAGATTTTTCTGGTTCAGTTTGATCGATTTATTCATGACACTCTCCTCAGAGTTTCCGGAGGGACAGCGGCCCTCCATTTTTTAATTCCTTATGAAACGACAGCTTCAGGTTCGGCGACAATCGCCGGTGCTTCAACCGAGGCTTTTTTGCGGCGCATCGCCCAGTAAGCCAGCACGAAATACACGATGGTGCAGATGAAACCGTAGCGATAGAAGAGAGCGCGGTTCACATCATAGGTTTCCATATCCGGACTGCCCCACATGGTGATGCAGGCGAGCACCATGGTAATGACGAGGCTGAGGATCGAGGTCCAGGTCAGGACTTTGGTCAGCAGCGTAGTATCCTTAACCGGCTGCGGAGTACGGGCGGCCAGATAATCCTGGTATTCCGCCACTTCCGCATCAAAGGCGGCATCGGCTGCCTCTTCTTCAGGATACGATTCCGCCGCACCGTATTTCTTCGCCATCAGCGTGTAGAGCACAATAGTGAAGAGCCAGGTCGGAATGAAGAGATAGTAGAACGACATCACATTCAGAGCATTCAGCCCGAATCCGAAAACCAGACCGGCAATCCATGAGGCAATTGCAGGTGTACTGTGGGTGAGCTTGCGGTACCGCGCCCAATAGCGGGTGAAGCCGATTTTCGGAAAGATCACATGCTCTGCGAATACAATGGCTCCGACCGGAACCACCAGCAGCCCGGCATAGGTCAGCATCGGAAGCATTTTAGTAAAAACGAACGGAAAACAGGCCACGATCACCGTCACAACACCAACCGCCAGCGTGGTTTTTTTCCGGGAATGCCGATGAAAAATCGCCTGCGCCGCCAGTCCCGCACGGTAGAGATTGGCATTCGCCGTAGTCCAGCCGGCGATGATCACAATCACGAAGCCGGAAAGACCGAGGGCATAGTACGCCACATCGCCGGGATCGAGCTCGGTAATCGTGGTTTTCAACAGCACTGCTGTGCCGGCCCCCATGATACCCGCGGAAATCCAGGCAATGAAATGACCGAACAGCATGCCCGAACTGGTACAGAGGCCGTAGACTTTTTTCTTTGCATAGCGGAACAGCGCCATATCGATCAGACCGAAATGCGTAATGGTATTCGCCGCCCAGGCGAAACCGATCACTTCCAGCAGGCCGATGCCCGGTTCGCCGGCGGCATTCACACCGGTCCAGATCGACTGATTGCCGATCGCCATAAAATCGCCGAATCCGTCAAGCACCGTTTTACCCAGTACAGCATTGGACAGCGCCGGCATCAGCACGAGCGATCCGCTGGTAAACATGACAAACAGCCAGGGCGCACAGATTCCCGAAAATTCAGAAACCGCATTAAAACCATACATAGCCACAAAAACCACTATGATTCCTACCGCCAGCACCACCACAACAAACCACGGATTGGTGGGATACCACGCCAGCTGTGCCGGTATTTTAAACAGAAACCGCACCGCCGTCGACGACACCGTAATCATGGCCGCCGATATCACCGTGAAGATGATGACGTTCGCCCAGTTATACAATGCCGTCATTTTATCGCCCGCAATTTTATGCAGATAGTTGTAAAGGCTCATCCGTGTATCCACGGCAATCGGCGAGGTGATCATCGTCCAGCTGAGAATCGCCAGAATATTCCCGATGAGCAGACCGAGCAGGATGTCCATGGTTTTTGCGCCCAGCGCAACAAAAGTGGCCCCGATAACAAACTCGGTGGCAGCAACGTGTTCACCGGCATAGAGACCGAGGAAGTGGCCCCAGCCGTGCAGTTTATGCTTTGAAACCGGAAGCTGTTCTTCACTGATACTCTTCAGATGCTGGAAGTTCGCGTTCATACTCTCTCCTCACATTCAGTAACTGATTCATAATTAACAAGATACTCCGGAAGAACCGGAGTGGCGCCCTTCTGCATACAGACAAAGGTGGAGACTTCGTTGGTGTAGAGATTCACTTTGCTCAGCGGCCACCCCTGCAGCACGCCCATACAGAGCGCTGCCGTCGCCGAATCACCCGCCCCCACCGAATCCACCGCCAGCCCTTCACAACCGGCGCAGTCATCGATCTCATGTGCGCTCAGCAGAATACTTCCGTCTTTCCCGCGGGTGAAAAAGATCAGCTTCAGGCTGAACAGCCGGCGCAGCGCCTTCAGCTGCTCCACTGTATCGCCCTGAAGATCAAAATAATCCGCCAGCACCGGAAGCTCTTCATCGCTGAGCTTCAGCACATTCGCCAGCTCCAGCGACTCGGCAATAATCGGCTTCGAATAAAAAGACTGACGCAGATTCACATCGTAGATTTTCAGCGCATTATCGGGAACCTCACAGATGAAAGAACGGATTGAGCCACGCGATTCGCCGGAACGCTGCGAAAGCGAACCGAAACAGACCGCATCCAGCGTGGCCGCAAATGCCTTCAGCTCTTCCGGACAGGGAATATGATCCCACGCCACATCTTCGTGAATTTCATAGGTCGGTTTCCCGGCTTCATTCAGCACCACATCCACTGTACCGGTCGGATACTCCGGCGTTTCAAAAATAAAATCCGCCGACATCCCCAGTTCATTCAGCCCCTCACGAATCTCTTTACCGAGCGGGTCTGCACCCACGCAACTGACCGGTTTGGCGTTAGCACCCAGCTGACCGCAATGACATGAAAAATTGGCCGGGGCACCGCCCAGGCGCTTGTGTTCCGGAAATACATCCCAGAGCAGCTCGCCGATTCCTGCCACATTAAATGTTCTGTTCATCGTTATCTCCTCTCCCCGTCGGGGCTGTAGACTTTCCTGATTTGAGACTCACAGGTTCTCATGAAAGGTCTGTTTGTAAATCTATTTGCTAATTTTATATTTGCATATATCTAACATTTACATAACATTTAATGCATGAACCACTCAAAACCAAGGTACTTACAGATATCCGAAGAAATTCGCGTTTTAATCCGAAACCAAACCTATAAACCCGGTGATCTCCTTCCAACCGAACAGGATCTGGCTAAAAAATACAGCACCTCACGCCCCACCGTCGCCAAAGCGCTGAAACTGCTGAGCGATGAAAAACTGGTGCGCCGCCGCGCCGGTTTCGGCACTCAGGTGCTTCCGCCGGGCAAGTCGGCTCTCACCGCCGCCTTCCTCATTCCCCGGCTGCATGAAACCGAGATTTTTGAACCGATCTGCGCCGGCATTTCCCACACCGCCGGGCGCGAATCCATGCGAATCATCCGCCCCTCCGAACTGGGTATGGATACCGATCCCCGCCATCTGGCGGAAGCACTCACCGATCAGTTTATCGATGAAAAAGTAAACGGCGTTTTTTTCACACCGGTTGAGCACATCCCCAATCAGGAGGAATTCAACCTGGGCATTATTAAACGGCTCGGCCGCGCCGGCATCCGGACAGTCCTGCTCGACCGCGATGTCTACCCCTGGCCCCGCCAGACCCCGTATGACCTCATCGGCATCGACAACATCGAAGCCGGATACATCATGGCCCGGCATCTCCTGAATAACGGATGCGGAAAAATCGCCTTTGTATCGGCTCCCAATCCGGCCATGACCGTGCAGCTGCGCCGCATCGGCAGCTCCGAGGCCCTCGTGCATGCCGGACGAACGGCCAGAGAACTCGAACAGGTCGAATATCAGCCGGATGCCCCGCGTAAAACCCTTCAGAAACTGGTAAAGAAAGGCGTCCAGGGCATCATCTGCGCCAACGACGCAACCGCCGCCCCGCTGCTTCGGGAGCTGATCGATTACGGCATAGACATTCCCCGGTCGGTCCAGGTCTGCGGATTTGATGATGTCAAATACGCCTCGCTGCTGAGCGTCCCGCTGACCAGCTACCACCAGCCCTGCGAAGGCATTGGAAATGTAGCGGCCAACGTTATGCTCAACCGCATCCGGCATCCGGAAAGTCCGGTACAGCGCATAACGCTGAAAGGTCAGCTGATCATCAGAAACTCATCCTGCGGCCCGATTGGTTAAAGCGATCCAGACATTCGAAATTTTATAACCATTAAGCACAAAGTACGCAAAGTTTTGGCAGGATCAGGTGCCCCACCCCGTCGCCCGGCTGAATGGCTCAGCGTACACCCGCCCGATGGGACATCGGGCCTACAGGCATACGAGTAACTGATGTGGCCTTAACAGGATACCCCTATAAAGCAAATCATCTGTTATACGGGGCAGGCCGGCGGCCGGCGATACCAGCCTGCGCCGCTGCCTCGATGGCATCGGAACCTGATCGTACCGCAGGCGGCTCGCCTGCTGCAAAACCGCACCAGCTCAACCCTTGAAAATACTTAATTTTCTCCTTACGGATCATCTAACATTTTATTATCGTGATTTATAAAATAAACAACGCGAAATTTTTCCGATATAAGGAAAAACATGAGACCAATATATTTGCTTACGATTCTCACGATTCTTGTCGGTTGTAGAGAACAAGATCCAAACAAGGAATTGATGAAGGAAGTTGCTGAAGCGTATCAAGCTGGTTCCAAAAAGATTCTCACAGAAGAGTTATCTAATGAAAACACTGAGTTCATTGCAGACACTCTGGAGCTTAGAACCCGATGTGATCAGATCATGACTCATATTGGAAAAGGTGAAATAGACAAAGCCTTCAGTGAGATCAAAAAATACACATTCCTCCCTAAACAAGAAATGGATGCGGCTCAAGCTGCGACCAAAAAACAAATCTCTTTAACTCTAAATAGATTTGGTGATTTTTGCGGGTACGAATTTGTTTCCCAAAAAAATGTGAGCCCATCACTTGTTAAGTTTGAGTACATTGCAAAATGTGAAAACCATCCTCTTGTCTGGCGGTTCATGTTCTACAAAGCAGATAACAAATGGACACTAAATATTTTTAATTGGGATGACCAAATTCAGACATTAAATTAATCGAACCAGAAATTAGAGCCTATCAGGACAACGTTGATTAATTCGGTCAATGCCTGATTCCCTTCAAGCTCACTTTGGACGTTGGATGAAGAAGGAAAAATAGCCTCTTCAGCAAAATCTGTGGGTTGCTTCCGGCTCCGGGAGGTCGCCCATCGTGTGAAACAGGGCGATTTCAAGCACTTCGTAGCTTCGAAAGCCGTATGCTTTTCTCGTTACCAGATTTACTTTGCGGTTCAGGCCCTCGACGACGCCTGATGAATAGGCCTTCTTGGCTTTGAACCAGTTCAGGATCAGCGGCTGATGCCGCCGGATCGTTCCGACAAATTTTTTCATAGGATCGAGTCGCGAGCGCATGGCTCGGGTGCTCCATTTCTTGAGATACCATTCTGCCCAGTATGGGCTCGTGTAGTTCCAGAAGAGCTGGAAGCTTTCCTTGAGCAGATAGGCCCGGACGCTCTTCAGGTCGTAGGTGAGCACATCATTGAGTTTGAGTGCCTGTTTCTCGGTGAGGTTTTCCGGGTTTTTGAGCAGGCAGTATTTCGTATGTTTAAGCACCTCGTCATCGCAGCCCTCCTGCCGTAAGCGTTTGACCTCGTCGATACGAACCTGGTTCACGGCTTTGTTCAGATGCTGAATGATGTGGAAGCGGTCGAGCACATGCAATGCCTGCGGGGCCTTTTTAGCGATGACCTTGAGGTAGGCCCTCCACATGTCGGAGCAGACGAACTCCAGCCGGGCGCAGCGATCCCGGCCGAAGGCCCGGAAGATCCGCAGCAGGGTTTTGGCCGTACGGTCTTTACCGACGAACAGCAGGCGGCGCATCCCCGCATCGATCCGGTAGACCACGGTAAGGTATTGGTGTCCCTTGCCGTATTGGATTTCGTCCACGCCGATGGCCATCACGCCGTCAAGGTTGCGGTGCGCCAGCCCATAGTTGACAATGGCTTTGACCGAGCGGTAGACCGTGTCCCAGCTTGTGTGGAACGATTCGGCGGTTTCCTTCCACGAGAGTCTGCGTGCCCAGCGGGCAAGAAACAGCTGAAACGCTTTGGTTGTATGCGACTTTCCATCCGCCCACGGAACCTTTTCGACCTTCACACCGCATTCGGGGCAGTTGACTCGGCGCATTCGGTATTCAAGTTGGACGGGAATATTCCAAAGCGGAACGAATTCGAATTGCCGCACCGATTGGCGGTCGTAGCATTTCCTTGGCTTGCCGCACCCCGAGCAAAGCACCTTGCCGTTGAGTCGGGGCCTGATTTCCGCCACCAACGCCGGACCGGCATTACGCAGTTCCAGACGGCAGGCGGAGTAAACAAATGATTTGAGCGGATGAACTCTGTTGAGTAGGGTCTGGATTCGCACCGGGCATACCTCTTCTGTGTTGTGCAGTTCTGGTAGACCACACATTACAGATAAGTTGCCCGGTGCGTTAATCATTATTTTTTACCCACAGATTCAGCAGAAGACCCGAAAAATATGAATCATGAATCAATAGTTAAGCGTCTATCTGAACCTCTTTACAATTCCAGAAAATGGATGCGCATCGCCAGCGTTCTTCTGATTGTCCAAGGCATTTTCTCAATTTTCAGCATCTGGGGAATACTAATTTGCTGGATTCCTATTTGGATGGGAGCTTTGTTGCGACAAGCGGCCAATCTTATAACCACATCATTTGAAACAAATGATGAAACTACATTCACCACAGCAATGGAAAAACTTGCCAAATATTTCCGGGTATTTGGAATTCTGGCACTCATCATGGTAGTTGTTTTCATCCTAGCAGTCTGTCGGACTTATCTATTTTAGATTTAAGGCACCTACGATAGACTGGTTTAGTCTTAACGGATTAGACTTATGGCTACTCGACTCAAAAACCTCGACCGCAATACCCCGATGCTTTTACCGCCGGATCTTCGCGACTGGATTCCTCAGAACCACATCGTTCATTTTCTGATTGATGCCGTGGAACGGCTTCCGAGCGAAAACTTCCACGTCAACCGGCGGGGAACCGGCGACGAGCAGTATCCACCGCGCATGATGCTGACCCTGCTCATCTATTGCTACGCTACAGGCCGCTTCTCCTCGCGCGTGATTGAGGAGGCATCCTGGTCGGATGTCATCGTTCGTTATATCTGCGGGGGCGACCTGCATCCCGATCACGACACCATCTGCACGTTCCGCCGTACGAATCGCGAGCTGTTCGAAAAGGCTTTCGTGCAGGTGTTGCTTATGGCGCAGGAGACCGCCGGGCTCAAGAAGGTCGGCACCGTGAGCATCGACGGCACCAAAATCAAGGCCAATGCCAGCAGGCACTCCGCCGTCAGCTATAAATACGCAGGCGAGCAGATCGAACTGCTGCGCCGGGAGGTTGAGCAACTCACGGCCAAAGCCGAACAAATCGACAACGTTCCGCTCGACGACGGGCTGAGCATTCCAGACGAAATCGTCCGGCGCGAAGACCGAATCAAGAGCTTGGAGCAAGCCCGCTCCATCATCGAGGAGCGTTACAAAGAAGAACACCTGCAGAAACAAGCGGACTACGAAAAGAAGAAATCCAGGCGCGACGACCAACGTAGAAATGGACGCAAACCGCGCGGCAAGGAGCCCCAGCCTCCATCGGAAACGCCGCCCGACCACAAGCAGTACAACTTCACCGATCCCGAAAGCCGGATCATGAAAGCCGGGAACGGAAACCACTTCGAGCAGGCCTATAACGCACAGGCCGCAGTCGATACCGAAACCTATCTGATCGTCGGCCAGCTCGTCACCGACGCACCCAACGACAAGCAGCAACTCAACCCCGTGCTCGAAAGCATCCCTGCCGAGGTTGCCGATCCGGAAAACGTTCTTGCCGATACCGGCTACTACAGCGAAGACGCCGTCAGGAAAGCGGAGGCCAACGCTGGTCCGAGCGTTTATTGCGCCATGGCCAAAAGTGGACACCACGTCAGCGTCGCCGATCTTGAAAAACAATCCATCGCCCTTGCGCCGCCGCCGGACGCATCCGCAAAGGAGCAGATGGCCCACCGCCTCAATACGCCCGAAGGCAAAGCACTCTATAAAAAACGTAAGCAGACCGTGGAGCCCGTCTTCGGGATCATCAAGGAAGTCCTCGGCTTCCGCCGGTTCTCTATGCGAGGGAAAGAGAAGGCCGAAACCGAATGGAGCCTCGTCTGCCTCAGCTACAATCTAAAGAAAATCTTCACCCTATCGGGAAGGTGCGCCCCGGAACGACCGCTCCGAACCGCAAAACAGCACGCCAAGGCCTTGGCGCGACCTATTCTCGCGTTTTCCCGGGTTAAATCCTGCATCGAGATGAATTATTTGGCTTCAGCAGAAAAGTCTTTCGTAGTTTTGCAGTCAGGCAGTGTTTTAACTCCGACAGGCTGCTAGGATTCTGTGCTGCCATTTTGATCCCATCATTTGCTAAAGCACGACAAGCAGCACTTGAGGCAAGCGGGCAATAGAAAAAACATCCAACCAGCCATCTGAGGTTGTCCGTCAACGTAAAAACTGACTTTCTATCGGCCCGTTTAACCTAATGGCGTCGGGGTGTTCGTATATGATTTTGATTAATCCGGAGCCCCGTCTTTTGAGGAGGCTGATGTAATGCAGTTCATCGTAGGGGATCTGCTCTTTCCAGCACCGGTACAGGATGCGGATCCATTTGTAAGCCAGAGCACGAACGGCCTGATGACCCATCCCTTTTTCACGGGCCTGGATGTAAAAGGCCCGGGTCCACAATGAATGTTTGGTCGTTTCATTGGCCCATTCATGGAAACTCTGCCGGACGAAGTTGGAGCACTTCCACCGGCGGTGCACCCAATGGGCTTTTCCGCTGCGGTCGGTTCCTATTGCTGCGATGAGTCGGGGGCCGAATACTTTTCCAGTGGCCGGAAAACTTGAAATGATGGCTGCATCGTCATGGCCGGCATAGGTGCGGACGATTAGACGGTCGTAGTCCTGAATACTTTTACGCAGTTGCTTTAGCTGGGCGACCAGAGCAGGCATCTGCATGCTGAAGCTTTCCGTGATCACTTCATCCGTGGTGACCGGTTCGGCCTGCTCGATGGCCTCAAGCCGTTTTTCAATCCCCCCGGAGTAACGACTGTTTCCGTGGGTATAAAAGCTGCGAACGGTGGAAAGGCGTGAACGCTTCAGCTTTTCAAAGGAGGGCCAGCGGGTCAGAAAATCCAGCGCCAGCCGTTCGTTGAGTTTATCGCCGGCGACCTCGCAGGCCAATGGATAGTAACTTTTCAGGCAGGACCGCAGTTCATTGGTCAGCTTGCCCCGTAGATCCACCAGCTTCCGGCGATGCTCCGTCAACAGCATCAGTCTGCGGGTGTCGGGGCTGTCCGGACGCCAGGCCTTAAGTTTATGATTTGAATCCCGGACGAGACTCATGATCAGTTCCGCATCGGAAGGATCATCCTTGGCCCCGCTCGGGGTCCAGGCGTCGCGCACCTTCGCCACGGTGGCCGGATGCACAAAGTAGATCGTAATGAATCCGTACTGCATCAACTGGAACGCCAATGCCCCTTTAGACTGCTCAAGCCCGACAGCTATGGGCTCTCCGGGGAAACGATCCCGCAGTCTGCAGAACCAGTCATCCAGCACTTCCGGACGATGTTTGATCACCCCGTACTCGAGGGCTTGCTCTTTGGCATCCCAAAGGCAGATGTCGTGCTTTTCATCGGCCCAGTCGATACCAGGCACGACCGGAAACATTCTGTTTTTCGGTGTCTGTTTCATGTCCGTCTCCTGTTGTATTTTAAGAAGGAACACGCTGGCTCCGGACCTGCGAAAGTCTTATAGTCGGTCATCATTAGATGACGACATCCGAGTATTCGTTGTCGGCCGAAGCGCACCGACTGGATCGAACGGCTGGTTACAGGCATTGGAGTGCTTGAGGGTCGAAATTCGTATCCAGCCGGTGCGTGCCCTCTCGGGCGGAAAATTATCAATGAAAAATATAAAAGAACAGTCGCCAGGCAGCCTCCGCTCAGAGCGGTTCACAGGGCTCTCCGCTCCGGCTGCCGGATTAAGTTGGAATACCTATAAGAACGTGGAGCCTACTTGGACAACGCCCGTTGAGTCAGGCTAAACACGAGAATCTTTTTAGACGCTGACCACAGATGAAATGAAAATAAAATTACACATGTTTATTGTCCCGGGGTTCCTTCTTGCAGTTTTGAGTGCAACAGGATGCTCATCCTCTTTTTTAAAGAAAACAGGAACGGACATGGCCATAGCCGAATCCTACGATCAGTCATATGAAAAGAAGTCTGGAATGACAGAACGGGAATATGAACAGAAAATAAAACGTGATCAGGAACAGCGGGAAGAAGAACAAAGACAATTCAACTTAATGAGGAACCAATAAAAATAAGCCAACCAGCCGGTGCATACCCTTTCGGGCGGAAAACGATCAATGAAAAACATAAAAGAACCGTCGTCAGGCAGTCGCCGTTTCGAACGGTTCACGGGGCTCTCCGCTCCGGCTGCTGAATTGAATCGGAATACCGAATAACCTATAAGAAATCAAAGCCTATCCTGAGACAACGCTGTTGGATTCGGTCAGAATACCCAGTGCTCTGGCTCACTGTGAACATCCGCTGAATAAAAATGAAAAATACAACATTCCTGATTTTATCCGTATCTTTTTGTTCATTGATTTTATTTCTGGTCAATGGTTATGGAACTATTGCGGAAAGATATTTATGGCCTAAATTTGATGAATCATTCGGAAATGAGAACAAACCATCTGCTAAATTTTACATTGGAACCAAAGCTGATATTTCATTCGCTTATAGTGGGATAACTAAAAAAAATTATGCTGGAGCATTATTTCTGGTCGATGTTCCATTTTCATTAGTTGCAGATACACTATATGTTCCTGTTGATTGTTATTATTTACTAAAAGATTCAAATAAAAAATAATCGAAAACAACAGTCCTCGAATCCAAGCATCTCCGTATTTTACCCTTCCCCGCTCCCCATCCCTGCCCGCTCACATTACGGTGTTCCTCTGCGGACGCAGCGGCTCTGCGGGAGATCCGTTTTTCAAGCACTTTGGCAAAAAGACGCGAAGTTTTTATCCGAACCGAAAGTCCCTCCACCGTCGCCCGGCGGAATGGCTCTGCGTACACGCGCCCGATGGGCATCGGGCCTGCAATTGGGAAAAATCATGCTGCAGGCTACGGATGCAGCCTTGCACTGGATGCCCTGTATCGAAAGGATCGGTCCTGACTTCCTTCCTTGCTAACGCAGAATGATTCCCCCACAAAGATAGAAAAGCCACTTTACTGGATTACGGAACCTTTTAATCGTCAAGAAGGTGTGGTAGACACAGGAACGTTACTTTCTACGAATGGATTCCATGAAGATGCGGAGGATTACAGCTTTGATTCTGACAGCCGCCCTCGGCGCGGGCGGTGTATGGCTTTGGCGCACCAGCCGGCCGGAGGAAGAAATAGCGCAGGAACCGGAAATTATTCATTCCCCACCCGCTCCCCCGCCTGTTGCGGAACGACTGATCGTTCCGGAAAAAAACATAGAAATCAAACAGGCCCCGCAGGCTGTTCCGGTCGTTCGCTCCACACCACCCAAACCACAGATGCAGCTTGCGGCAAAAACCGGGAATAAGCCGGCCTCCGTTTCCTCCTCGAATCTCGCCCGCTACTGGAAAATGCAGGAGGAGCGTTTTAACCGGTTGCTTGATCAGCTTTTCCGGACCACGGATCCCGAAAAACGGGCGGCTCTGCTGAATGCCCTGGCGCAGCATGTGCGGGTGGATACGCTGCAGACACTTGACTGGATTGCCACGCTGGAATCAGCCGAAGAACAGCGCATCGCCCTTGAAGCGGTAAATAAATATGCGCTCACAGGCATCGGTGCACGCATCGAAATGGATGATTCCGGTCTGCCGAAAATCCGCGAAACCACCATTCTGAGTGCTGTTGAATCCAGCGGAATGGTGGCTGCAGGCGACTATATTGCGGGCATGGTCAAGGATGACGGTACGGTGCTTAATTTTCAGGGAATGTCCCTTCAGGAAATTGTCCGGAATCTGCGCGGCGAACCCGGCAGCAATATCATCCTGAACGTCGAACGGCAGTCGCCCGGCGGTCGGATCATCTTTCCTGTTCCCGTCACACGCTCCATGATCGTGATGCAGCCCTTTTATGACTGACTCTGTCTGCAGACGGAAATGATCCGCCCTTTCCATGAAAAGAAAGCATGATAGAGTCGGTTCATGAAAAAGAAGCCGAAACTCGAAACCGCCATCTGGATCATGTTTATCACTATGATCATTCTCTACATCATCGGAGCCCGCATGATTTTCACCGGCGTCCAACGCTATGCCAACGAAGCAAAAGCCGAATACGGCGGCGACCACGTCGGCGCACTGATTGCCCTCGTTGAAGACGAATCTGCTTCGTTTGAAAAACGGAACAGCGCGATCTGGGCCCTCGGGCAGATCGGCAGTGAGCGTGCGTTACCCACTCTCCGGGAACTCGACACCGATGAGGTTCAGCTTCCCCCTACGACTCCACTGCTTCCATTATGCAATACAGTGTCGAGAAAGCGATTAAGCAGATTAACCGGTTTTCTGTCACACGCTGGATGTACCGGTTTTTATGACTCCGCTACTCACTGCTCTAGCACTCTGTGCCTTCGCCGCCAACTCTGTATTAAGTCGACTGGCACTGGCAACACAGGCCATTGATCCCGTCTCTTTCACCTTGCTGCGACTGCTCAGTGGAATGTTAGTTCTGCTTCCGCTTTCTTCCGGCATCCGTAAAGCCACCCCTTCCAGAGATTGGAAAAACGCGGTCCTTTCCGGCCTCGCCCTTTTCATCTATGCCCTCGCCTTTTCACTTGGCTACGTCACAATCAGCTCCGGCATGGGCACACTGATTCTAGTCGGCGCAGTCCAATTCGCTATGTTTGCCTGGGCACTTATACAGCACGATCAGATTTCCAGAAGCAAATGGATCGGAGCCGGGATCTCCTTCGCCGGTTTAATCGCCCTCGTTTCACCGGGCCTCACGGCCCCCGATCTAAAAGGCGCCACGTTGATGGCCGCCGCCGGCATCGCCTGGGGACTCTATTCCATTCGCGGCCGCGGAGCCCGGTCCCCCGTTCTGATGACCGCCCGGAATTTCACCTGCGCGGTTCCGATGGCGGGAATCACTGCCATACTCTTTTTTCAGACATTGGAAATTTCGCCGTGCGGAGCAATCATCGCCGTTTTGTCGGGATCAATCACTTCCGGACTGGCTTATGTCATCTGGTACCGGGCACTGCGGGATCTTTCCACCGTCACCGCCTCGATGGTGCAGCTGTTGATTCCGGTCCTCGCCGCGGCCGGCGGGGTTGTTTTTCTGAATGAACCTCTAACCGCCCGCCTGCTCATTTCATCAGCACTGATTCTCGGAGGAGTCGGCCTGGGAAGCCTTAAACAATCCGTCCGGATTTAATGAAACCGACCGGCTGCGATGCGGAAACCGGATCAATAAAATTTTCTATATTCGGCAGCACATACGGCAGGTCCGCAGCGCTGACCCCAAACCAGCGGGCGATTTCGGCAAAGAAAACATCCACCGAGGTACTCGGCAGTATGCGGCCGCCTTTCCCCACATCGTCGGCACCATCGATGGCGAGACTTGGAAACGTGCCGTAAACTTTTCCACCATCCACCGGCTCGCCCATCACCATGGCATTTCCGCCCCAGGCGTGGTCACTGCCGCGACCGTTGGAACGCAGTGTTCGTCCGAAATCGGAAGAAGTAAACGTCACCACATCCTGCGACAGACCGAGCTCCTCCAGAGCCAGCTGGAACTGATAAAGCCCTTCCGAAAGATCCGTCAGCATCCCCGCCTGCGTATTGAGCAGCTCCCCGTGATGATCCCATCCGCCGAAATTGATAAAGATGGAATTCCGGCGCAACCCGAGATCGGCGCGGATTTTTATGGTAATGGCGGCGGCGCGTAGATTTTTACCGAAATAGGTATCCGGAAAAGAAGCATTGGTCAGCAGGCCGTCAAATCCCGGCTCTACGGCATCCCAATGCACCTTAAAGGCCTGTTGAGCTTCGATACTCTCCTTCGTGTGCCGGGCAAAACTGTCGCGCATCAGATGCCGGTTCTGCAGCTCGATCAGACTCATCAGCCCTTCATTTTTCAGATGGTGTTCCTGCGTCCAGTCCCATTCGCTTTCGAACAGCAAAGCGCCATTGCGGGTGATCGCCATCTGTTTTGTGGAGTCGCCGATCTGATAGATGTTATTTCCGGCCAGCGAAATACTCATGGCCGTCTCCTCCGTGTTGGCGGCACTGTGCAGCACATCGGCCATACGCCCGCCCCATCCGCGCAGTTCGGCCATACCCTGCGGCACCGAGGTCTGCCACTGCTCAATCTGATCGATATGCGAAAACAGGGATTTCGGCAGCGCCACACTGCCTGTCAGATAATCCGACAGCGTCGTCGGCTCCACCAGCGTGCCGACATTTGTAACAAAAGCCAGTCGCGGTGTTCCCGAAAAATCACCCGTGCCATTGAAAAGGTCGGCCAGTCCCGCACAGCTCGGATGCAGGGCATACAGATTGCCGTCATTGCCGCTGATTTGTGTCAAGGGATGCAAAGAAGCATCATTCGACAGAGCCAGCGAACTCCGCGATGCCGCATATTCGGCATAGCCGCCGTCTCGCCGCAACAGCAGATTAAAGGTATCGCACCCGCCGGCCTGCAGTACATTCACCACCGTTTTCCGGTCATTACCCGGCAGCAGAGCATCCGCCGCCGCATTGCCGGCCAGTTTCAGATTGATCAGCGAGGACATCAGCGTCGCGGTCCCGATCCCGGCACAGCTGGCTTCACCCAGCATACGTCGTCTTGTAAAGATTCTGCTCATGATTCCACCTTCTTATTTCAGGGTTGCACCTTCCGGGCTCATCAGGGCGAAATAGACCGCCAAACGAATGCGTTCAATCTGCTCGCTGTTTTCATTCAGCCGGGAAACCAGCCCGATAATCAGCTCCCGGGTATCGGCCGACATATCACCGCCGCAGAACAGCAGCGCCGCACGATCAACCAATGCCGGCACATCCGTAACCAGCGGAAGGAAGGCCGACCAATCCGGCGGATAATGATAATTATTCCCGTTCTTAAACCCGTTGTTCATCTGGTTCCACAGCCGGTTCGGGAAGGAAATGGCGGAATAACTGTCGGTGATGCCGAAAGCCGGCGAATCAAACCCGCCCTCCGCCAGCTGTCCGGGCAGTCGGTAATCCGGCCGGTAAAAATTAAACACCGACGGCGCATACATGGGTTCCTGCAGGGAATCCTGGGCAAACTGGCCCCAGTCCCACCATTTCAGGTGTTCAAACCGTCCGAGATGCTGCACCCGCGCCAGATGCATCGCACGGATGACCGGCTCTCGCAGTTGTCCGTATTGCACGCGGGCCAGGAATTCTACCGGTGTGCGGGCCTCGGGATCCAGCAGAATGGCGCGCACCACGGCAGCGAGATCACCGCGAACCCCCGAACCGTTATCATCAAACACCGCCGAAATCCGGGCCACATATTCCCTCGAAGGATTAGAGGTCACCAGAAACTGGATCAGTTGTTTTCCGACAAACGGGCCGACATTCGGATGGTTGAAAATATTATCCAGTGCATCTTCAATATCCTGCAGTCCGTTGGCTGTACTCGGCGTACGGGCCGGAATAACATATCCATTAAGCAGCGTCTTTTCCCCGAAATCGTGATAATCCGCAAACATGGCCATCGGCGGATAGAATTTTGAATCCCAGATTCCCTCACTGTCCCAGGCATAACCCGCCCATTTCAGACCGGTGAACACCCGGGCCAGCTCTGTGATCTCCTCGTTTCCATAGGTTGGAACGGGTTCGCCGAATTCATCCAGCACCCGTGTTCCGTCAGGATTCAGCTCCCACAGACCGATGGTAAACAGCTGCATGATTTCCCGCGCGAAATTTTCATCAGGATACCGGTTGATGAAGACATCAGCCTTCTGGTTGCCCAGGTGGCTGAGATAGAGCCCCATACACGCGTGGAAGGTGACATCGTGCAGAATGTCCCGGTAGTTTCCAAACGCATGCTCAATGAACAAATCATAATAATCCGCAATCGGACCCGGTTTATTGGCAAAATTGGCATCCGCCCGCGAAACAACCAGAATCTGACTGAGCGCAAAGGCCACCCGCTGACGCAACTGATCATCCGCCTGTATCGCGCCGCGGGCCCAGGTGGTCATGAAATTATTCCCGAAAACAAAGGTGTAGGGGCTGATGGAATAGGCGTATCCCTGAATATCCGGATTGGGAAAGCCGGCAAAGAGATCCGCATCAATTTCATCGATGTAAGGTCGGGTATAATACGGCGGCAGCGCCATCTGATCGTCAATCCACTGCTCAATGCCCACCGCCTGCAGATTCGTGATATCCGCATAGGTCGGCCCGAACGTGGCCTGCATCAGAAAACGGGCCGCCTGGGCCTCGGTCGGGGCATTCGTAACCGGCACATCGTTATAGATTGCATGAAAAGCCGCCAGATCTCCGGCGACCAGTACCGACGCACTGTTGGTCGGACTGAAACCGAGCTCCTCCTCCATCCAGTCCGGCACCCCGTCGGCATCCAGATCAAGATCAGTATTGTGCACCCTGAAAAACCGGTTGGAAGGCCCCAGCGGAAATTCAGCATAGAGCTCGCCGTTGCTGTTGACACTTCCGCTCCCTTCAAAAGTCCAGACTGTACTGTTCAGCGACCCTGCTGATTCAAGTTCGCTGTTTCGATGCGGAAGCTGCGGCCATTCAATCCGCAGTTCAGATAACTGCTGATCAGAGACCGACAGTTTGAATACACTGCGCGCATCCAGTGCATGCGTTCCCGCCCTGCTTTCATCCAGATTAGACACACTGTCGCCATCATCATCCTCATCCGGTACAAGTTCAAATCCACCGCCATACAGCGCTTCCCAGATATCCGGCAGGCCGTTTCCATCCAAATCCATTTCAGACGGCGACACTACCGGCGATGCGGAAAATGACGTTTGCAATATCAAACCCAGAAAACCGGCAAAACTGACAGACAGATCAACAGATCGCTTCATAATGCTCCTCTTCAGGCCGGTTCCGTACACCGGAGCCAAAACCATGAGAACATTATCAACTATATCAGCATTTTACAATTTATATTTACCGCAACCTGCTGAAAGTCAGGACGCTGAAAAAACCGAAACAATCCGATCCACTGCGGGAAGCAGAACAGAACGCGGATGCGCGCAGTTAATCCGGAACCAACCCTCGCCAGCCGGACCGAAAAAATTACCGCCGGAAAGCGCCACATTCGCCTCCTTGATCAGTTTTTTAAATACCGTCTGCCAGTCGCCGAAAGCGCGGAAATCGCTCCAGACCAGAAAGGTGGCTTCGGGCTCCATGACAAAAAGCCCATTCACCTGACGAAGCCGCCCGCAGACCTGTTGAATATTTTCATGCAGGTACGCCAGAAGCTGACGTCTGTACTCCGCCCCTTCCGGCGACAGAGCCGTTTCCAAGGCCACCTTGCCGAACAGGTTGATATCGCCGCAGTGCGCCCGCTCCTGCGCCCGACGGAATGCCGTACGCAACTTCGGATTCCGGATAAAAACAAACGACGATTGAAGTCCACTGGTGTTGAAAGTCTTTCCGATGGAGTGCGCCACCACCGCAATTTCATCCGCCAGCGGAATATTCAGCACACTTTGATGCCGGACTGGCGGATAAACAATATCGCTATGAATTTCATCGCTGAAAAGAACGACACCGTATTCTGCGCAAAGCTCCACCACTTTTTCCAGTTCCTGAACAGTCCACGCCCGACCGCCGGGATTCTGCGGATTGCACATCAGCATCAGTTTCACATCCGGCCGGTCCAGAGCCTGGGCCAAAGCCTGGTAATCGATCATAAACCTGCCGTTTTCCACCTGCAGCGGAACATCGGCCACGTTGCGGTTATTGGTTTTCGTACAGCTGAAAAACGGCCCGTAAACCGGAGAAAGTAACGCCACAGCTTCTCCCTCTTCTGTATAGGCCTGAATCGCCATAGAAATGCTGGTGACCACAGAAGGGGAAAGCAGGGTATACGCGGTCTCCACTTCAGCAGCATGCTCATTCTTCATCCACCAGGCAATGGCCTCAAATATACCATCGTACTGTTCCGTATATCCAAACATTGGATGACCGGACCGCTCCCGTATCCGCTCGACCAGAAATCCCGGTGTTGGCAGATCCATATCCGCCACCCAGAACGGTTCAACATCGGCATTGCCGAAGAAACGTTCGCGTGCCTCGTATTTTTCGGCATGCGTACCGAGGCGGGAAACCGGAGTTTCAAAATCGTACATTATCTTTTTTTCCATAGCGTCACTTCCGAAAGCGTATGCTGATGCTTATGCCTGGTTTCACGAATCACAAACGGAACCTGCTGCGGTTCCCGGATCATTTCAAAAGAGTCGTCAAGCAGTGCATGCAGTCCATCCAATGTGGTCACCGGCTCTCCATCTTTTTTAAACCCGCCCAGCCAGTTGCGCTTCGGCGTGAAGTTCTCGAGCCAGGTATAGGGCGAGGCAATCAGCAGCATTCCGCCCGGATTCATCCGGTTCGGAATCTCCCTCAGAAAACGTGCCGGATCATTCAGCCGGTCAATCAGGTTGGCCGCAATTACCAGATCATAGCCGCTGAAGATCGGCTTCATGTTGGTGGCATCCTGCTGCAGAAAATGGATATTCGAATAATCGCCGGTCAATCCGAGTTCTTCCAATGTCCGCTCCTGGAACGTGACCAGCTCCCCCTCCTCCTGCCGTTCATAGCGAATACGGCCTTTTGCCTGCATGCGTGCACCGACCTGCACAAAACGGGCGGAAAAATCGAGTGCATCCACCTCCTCAAAAAAATCGGCAATTTCAAAAGCGGTACGGCCGACCGAACAACCGATATCCAGCGCTTTGCCCTTGGCCTCTGCCACCTCCAGTGCGATCTGCGCAATGGCTTTCGGGAAATTCGGAATGCCGAAACATACATCGCCATAATGAAACTCACAATACTGAGAGACGAGCGCATCGGTTTCATAGACATCAAAATCCGTCTTTACGGGTTTATCCGAAACCACATACCGGAAACCGGCATGCTGATAGAAATGGCGCCGGAAGGCATAGCGGCTGTGCAGTGCGATTTCGTTCCCGGTGGAAATCCACGAACCGCCTTTAATCAGGTTGTGGCGGTTATCAAAAGTCGGAACGGTGAAGTCATCATACAGCGGATGCACTTCAAATCCGTTGTAGGGATAAATCGGGGTTTCATTCCATTGCCATACATTGCCGACCACATCGTAGAAATCGCCGTGCGCAAACCTATCAACCGGCACAGACGAGGCATAATGCTCCAGGTTCCAGTTGGCGGAAACAGGGCTTTCATGATGTTCCCGATTGAGTCCGGTTACTTCCAGCAGACGACGGTATTCCGCCTCGTCCGGCATCCGGACCGGCAGACCGGTCTGTTCATTTTTCCAATTACAGAACGCCTTAGCTTCCAGATAGCAGACCTCCACCGGCCAGTTCATCGGCAACGGAATTTCTTCGGTCATAAGACGCAATCGATAGTTTCCGGGTTCACCGCGCCAGAATTCCGGCATCGTGGCGTGGTGATACTTCCGCCAGGCCCGTCCCTCTTCATCCCAGTAACGGTCCTGCTCATAACCTCCGGCATGTATAAACCCGAGATATTCCCCATTGGAAACCAGATAACGCGAAGCCCGGAACGACGGCACGTCCATCTCGACATGCCCGTATTCATTGTCCCAGCCGTAAAGCGGATGATCCCGCTCTTTGCCCAGAACCACCCTTCCTCCGTCCACAGCAGCCAGCTCATTTTCAATGGCCGGACCAGCCGCAGTACAGACCGGAAAAAGAGCATGCGGACGCACTTTTTCGAGATCCAGCTGGCGGATCAGTACGGAACTGGTTTCCAGATGAATCCGCTCATGCTCAATGCCCATCATGACCGCCCAGAGCGGACTTTCCCATCCGACAGGCAGCGTAAAATCGATCGAGTCGATCAGGTTGCAGACCGTCTCTTTGACCTGATTCCGATAAACCCGAACCGCCTGCACCGGCGGCCAGTCATAGTGGGTTTCATCGAGATCATCCCAGCTCATTTCATCGACCCCGATGGCAAAAAGGGATTCAAATTCCGGATGGATGCGCTGGTCAATGAGTTTCCCGAGCATCAGCTTGTTGATGAAAAAAGTGGCCGTATGACCGAAATAAAAAATCAGCGGATGGCGAAGCGGCTGCGGCCGCTCATAAAAAACCTCATCAGAAGCCAGCGTTTCAAAGAGCCGTTCGTAAAGCGTCCAGGTCCTGAGGAAGTAGTCTTTAATTGCAGCACGCTTTTCTTCAACCGTACCGCTGGTGAGATCAATATTCCGGGTAATCAGTTCCATGACTCCTCCTGCTCTGACAATAAAGCCTTTGAAACTAACGGATGAGACACAGCACAGACAGCATATAATTTTTACGATTAAGCGGTCTCGCCGGTCCGTCTCCGCTCACGGACCGCTGACCGCCTTTTTTCAGACCGATCTAAACCGGTTTTTTAATACATATTCAGGGTTGTACCCGCAGAGCGATCGTTCTACGGTGCAGTTGTTGTCGGAGTTTATTGGGTTATGATTAAAAATTTAGAAAAATCCCCTTCCACGCAAAAACCTAAAACCGATGAAACCGGGTGTCGTTCATTCGGTCAACTGAAGGACTGGCAGATCGATCGGTACCGCATGGCCGTTGATGAGAATATGTGGTACATGGGCGAACGTCTGGGGCGCAAGGTCGAGTGGGAAGAAGCTGAAGAGGATTTCCTGCAGAACGGCTATTACGGCTGCGCTCCAAAATGGCGAAGCCAATACTGCCAAAGCAAATGCAGCTATCTCGCCAACTGCAAACTCGGCCAGCTTTTCACCCGGAAACCCTAATAAACACCGGAAAGTCCGGCCGGATACAACGAAGTCCCTATTTCCGGCACCGGATCAGTCGTTATACCAAACGTTAAAACTATCCGATATAAATTTGATCCCTCGCAGAGGCGCTGAGGACGCAGAGAAATTCAGTCATAAATGGCTCCGCGCGCTCTGCGTCGCTGCGCGGAATAACGCTGTCGTTAAGACCGGAATGTTTTAGTAAATGGTATTATATCTCCACCCGTTATTCCGCCGGCACACCGCTGTGAAAGCGGAAAAGCGGATCTTTCGATTCAATAGCATGCCGCTCAATTTTTCCGAAAAAAGCGACCCGCTCGTCGATCGGCTCCTCCGAATAGTGCTGAGCGAGCGTCAGATAATCTCGGAAATGCCGCGCCTCTGATTTCAGCAGCGACCGGAAAAACGCACTAATTTCTTCGTCCATATGCGGAGCCAGCGAATAAAACCGTTCGCACGAACGCGCCTCGATGTAAGCCCCGATAATCAACGTATCGACCAGATTGCCCGGTTCCTTTTTACGCGCCGGCTCATGCATCAGCCCGGCATAACGGGAAGGTTTCAGAATTTTATAGGTATAGCCCCGCTTCGTCAGCAGCTCATGCACCTTTTCAAAATGCCGCAGTTCTTCGCGGGCCAGTTTCGACATTTTGATCAGCACGTCCGGTTTATCCGGACAACGGAACATCAGCCCCAGCGCCGTACGCGCGGCACACTGTTCCAGATAGCAGTGATTCAGCAACAGAATTTCCTCCTGTTTCAGCGCCTCAGCAATCCAGGCCTGCGGGGTTCTACAGGATAAAAACGCCAACAAATTGTCTAAATCGTCCTGGCTGACCAGTTCCATAATGCACTCCTTAAAAAAGCCCGCTTTTTATCACTAAGTTCCGGGAAGGTCTACGGAGAATGAGATTAGTCTCGACCTGAGCCCGAAATTGAATAGCTTCTCCGGTTTTATGAATACAAAAAATCCAGAACTCCATCGCGTTCAGCTCACTCACCACGAACAGATTTCACCCGGTGTGTTTGAAATCGGCTTTATCCGCCGATACGACTTCATTCCCGGCCAGGCCATCAAACTGGCGATCGATGAAATTCACCCGCCGCGGATTTACAGCATCTGCAGCGGAAACGAAGATGATGAACTCTGCGTTTTATTCAACATCAAAGAAGATGGATTTCTCACACCGCGCCTCGCAAAACTGACGGTCGGCGATACGGTTTTTGCATCTGTTCCCTACGGCACCTTTTTCGGTACCGAAGCACCGGCCTGGTGGATTGCCACCGGAACCGGCATCGCCCCGTTCCGCGCCATGCTCCGCTCGGGCATGGGCAAAAACAAAAAACTGGTGCATGGTGTGCGAAAACTCAACCAGTTCTACTTCCAGCACGAATTGACCGAAGGCCTTGGCGAAAACTATCACCGCTGCTGTTCCGCAGAAAGGATGGACGGTATCCATCCGGGCCGTGTCACCGCCTTTCTGGCTTCATGCGCCGATCTTCCCGCCGATTGGAAATATTATATCTGCGGGCAGGCCCAGATGGCGGTGGAAACGCGCGATCTTCTGATTGAAAAAGGCATCCCGTATGAAAACATCGTGACGGAGATCTATTTCTAACGACGTTGACCGTCACGACGCAGCTTCAAAAAACATTCGGCGGGACTTCGTGCCTTTTGAACCGCTTTCCGGCAATAATCCCCTCCGGTATGAGGACATGAATTTTATGAAAGAAAAAGATCCCCTTTTTGGAAAAACGCTGAGCGAACTGAAAAACCTGGTCGCAGACTACGGGCTGCCCGGATTTACGGCGAAACAGATCGTCGACTGGCTCTATAAAAAAGAGATCCGCTCGATCGATGAGATGACCAACCTCTCGAAAAAGGCGCGCGATCTCCTGAATCAGAACCATACCTTCGGCCTGACCGAATACGTCGACGTCAAAGAAAGCTCCGACGGCACCCGAAAATATCTTTTCCCCACCGCACACGGAAAATTTATCGAAACCGCCATGATTCCGTTTAAAGACCGGAAAACCGTCTGCGTCTCCTCCCAGGTGGGCTGTAAAATGGGCTGTCTTTTCTGCATGACGGCTAAACAGGGATTTCAGAACCAGCTTTCCGCCGGCGAAATCGTCAACCAGATCCGCAGCCTCCCGGAACGTAACGAAATCACAAACATCGTCTACATGGGCATGGGCGAACCTTTCGACAATCTCGACGAGGTGCTGAAAAGCGTCGAAATCCTCACCGCTGAATGGGGTTTTGCCATGAGCCCGCGGCGAATCACCGTCTCCTCAATCGGCATCATCCCGGCCATGATTCGTTTTATGGAAGAATGCGAAGCGCATCTGGCGATCAGTCTGCACACCCCCTTCCACGAAGAACGGCAGAAACTGATGCCGGTACAGATTGCCTACCCCATCGAACAGGTCGTTGAACAGCTGAAAGAATATGACTTCAGCGGACAGCGCCGCGTCTCCTTTGAATATATTGTTTTCGGCGGACTCAACGACACACCGGAACATGTTAAAGCACTGGTTAAAATGCTCGCCGGGCTCAAATGCCGCGTCAACCTCATTCGTTTTCACCCCGTTCCCGGAACTCCACTGCATGGGACCGACGAAAAGACGCTTCAGCAATTCAAAGACGGACTGAACCGAAAAGGCATCCTGACCACCATCCGCGCATCGCGTGGACTCGATATTGATGCCGCCTGCGGCCTGCTTTCCACCAAAGCACTGCTCAAACAGGATCAATAAAACCTTTCAGAAACGCCCCCCTTTTTATTTCAATTATTCCACTCGACATAACATAAACAAATCATAATATTCATATTCATTATTTGGAGAACGCATGACACCTGAAGAACGGGAAATGGCATCTGAAGTCCTTAAAGCAATGGCGCACCCCATCCGACTGGGCGTGATTGAAGTGCTGGCCGAAGGCGAACGCACGGTGACAGAACTTTATGAACTCCTGGGCTGCAGCCAGTCCATGATGTCTCAGCAGCTCAAAATTCTCTGCCAGCAGAAACTGATCAACATCCGGAAAGAGGGCATTCAGAAATACTGCAGTCTGTCCAACCGCGATTTCCTGCGCGTCTTCACCTGTATGCATACCCACCTTCGTAAATACCTCAATTTTAAGGACTGAAATAAAACAGAATCCTCATGGTGTTATCGTGCGGATATCACATTAACATATTATTAACTATTAATGATAATATAAGTGGAAAGGTCATATAATGAGTAAAAAACTTCTGATTGTTGGAGGCGTCGCCGGCGGCGCCAGCGCGGCGGCCCGGGCACGCCGCCTGGATGAAAACGCTGAAATCATTCTTTTTGAACGCGGTCCCGATATTTCGTTCGCCAATTGCGGTCTGCCCTACCATATCGGCGGACAGATTTCCGACCGCGACAAACTGCTGGTAACCACACCGCAGACCATGGTCGCCAAATTCAATCTGGATGTCCGCACCCGTACGGAAGTCACCGCCATTGACCGCGAAAACAAAATGGTCACCGTCAAGAACCTGGAGACCGGCGAAGAATATACAGAAACGTATGACAATCTGGTCCTCAGCCCCGGTGCCGCACCGGTACGCCCGCCGATTAAAGGCATTGAAAATCCGCGGGTTCTGACGCTTCGCAACCTCGAAGATATGGACTACATCATCAAGGCCATCGAAAACAAAAAAGCCGTCGCGGTTATCGGCGGCGGTTATATCGGCCTTGAAATGGCGGAAGCCCTGCGCGACAGAAACTATGAAACCACCCTGATCGAGCTGGCGCCTCAGGTCATGGGTCCGGCCGATCCGGAAATGGCCACCCTCCTGCACCAGGAACTCAAACTGTTCGGCGTAAATCTTAAACTGGAAACTTCCGTTACCGCTTTTGAGGAATCCAGCGAAGGAGTGGATCTGGTCCTGAGCGACGGCGACCGCCTGCACGTGGACGTTGCCGTTCTGGCAATCGGTGTGAAACCCGAATCCAAACTGGCGGCGGATGCCGGACTGGAACTCGGAGCGACCGGCGGCATTAAAACCAACGATCATATGCAAACCTCCGATCCGGCCATCTATGCAGTGGGCGACGCCGTCGAAGTCACCGATTTCATCACCCATCAGCCGGCATTGATTCCGCTCGCAGGTCCGGCCAATCGCCAGGGCCGTATCGCCGCCGATAATATTTTCGGACGCGACAGTACGTATAAAAACACCCAGGGCACCGCCATCTGCAAAGTATTCAACATGGCCATCGGCATGACCGGTCTCAGCGAAAAAACGGCAAAGCGCTGCGAAATCCCCTACGAAAAGGTCTATGTCCACCCCGCCAGCCATGCCTCCTACTATCCCGGCGCCCACCCGATTTCGCTCAAACTGCTTTTTGATCCGGACTCCGGAAAAGTCCTCGGTGCGCAGGCGGTCGGTGCCGACGGCGTTGACAAACGCATTGACATAATCGCTGTAGCCATCCGTGCCGGTCTTACGGTTTACGATCTGGAGGAGATGGAGCTGACCTATGCCCCGCCGTTCGGTTCCGCCAAGGATCCCGTCAATTATGCCGGTTTTGTTGCCGCCAATCTGCTGTCCGGCGATGTGGCACACTGCCATGTGGAGGATGTCCAGAAACCGGCTCCGAATCAGACCCTGATTGATGTACGCGATCCTTCGGTTGTTGCCGGCGGAACCATCCCGGGAGCCATTAACATTCCGATGCCGGAACTGCGCGCAAGACTTCCCGAACTGAAGCCCGACCGTGAATATCTTGTGATCTGTCAGGTCGGTCTGAACGGCTATCTCGCCTGTCGCGTGCTCATGCAGAACGGGTTCAGCTGCCGTAACCTGACCGGCGGTTATAAAACCTACTGTATGGTCAATGCTGTTGAAACCGGAACCGCTCCGGAACAGGAGAGTTCTTCGGATGATGCCGGCACAGCCGCGGTGAACCCCTCAAAAGAGGAACCGCCCTTGCAGATTGTCGATCATATTGACGCCTCCGGGCTTCAGTGCCCCGGACCGATCATGCAGCTTTCACACACCATTGAACCGTTACAGAACGGTCAGGCCGTCAGTATTGTATCCAGCGACCCCGGATTTGCATCCGACGTAGCGGCCTGGTGTAACTCCACCGGAAACCGCCTCCATTCACTGGACCCGGAAAACGGCAGCTATAAAGCCATCGTTGTGAAACAGGCCGCAGCGGCAACCGGACCCGTTCCGGCAGCCTCCGGGGAAAAGCGCTTCACCAATGTCGTGTTCAGCAATGACCTCGATAAAGCGCTGGCCGCCTTCATTATCGCCAACGGCGCAGCCGCCATGGGCTATAAAGTCACCCTGTTTTTCACCTTCTGGGGGCTGAACATCCTTCGCAAAAACGAATCGGTAAACGTACAGAAAAATATGGTGGAAAAAATGTTCGGCTGGATGATGCCGAAGGGCCCGGACAAACTGAAACTTTCACAGATGCAGATGAGCGGTATGGGTGCCGCGATGATCAAGAGAATCATGAAACAGAAAAACGTGCTCTCCCTGCCGGAACTGGTCAACGAGGCCCTCGAAAACGGCGTCAAAATTGTTGCCTGCTCAATGTCCATGGACCTGATGGGTATTAAACGAGAAGAGCTCATCGACGGCATCGAAGAAGGTGGCGTAGCCATGTATCTCGACCATGTCGGCGGAAACGGCAATCTGTTCATTTAATCCATCGGCAGGCAGCAGAATCCGCAACCGATCTGCTGCCTGTCTTTCGCCAAAAGCGCTAAGCCGCTATTGCATCCCGGCAAAAATTGGCCTCGCTCCTGCTGGTTTTATTCCGTAATGCTTACTCAATACGGAACAGAACCATGAATTTTAAAAACGTTATCACACTTACTGCGCTGTTTTCTTTTGCCGCTCTGATACTCAGTGCGGTTATTTCCGCACTGTTCGACCTCTGGACAAAATGGATGGCTCTTCATATCAGCCTCAGCATCCTGTTCGGAGTCTGCTACGTCATACAGACCAGCCTGGAAATCAAAAAAGAGAACGCCAACAACCGGATCACGGGAAAAAAACGGCAGTGGCTCACGGTCAATTCCTATACCGCCATCCTGCTGACCGGCTGGGTTGTTCTCGGCTCCCTGCTGAACTGGCCGCCATTCAGCGTCCTTCAGCCTTCAACAGATTCCGGCCCGACGGAAGAACAGATTCAACAGAATGAGGTTAAAGACAGCCCGGCGGAACAGGTTCAGGCGGCGAAACCGCCGCTGCCCGAAAAACCGCCGCTGTTCTACAGCGGCCGGTCCATGCGCCGCCTCGCGGAAAAATATGAAATCGACATCAATGCGATCATCACAGGTCTGGAAAAAATCGGCATCGAGGCTTCGCCCGACTGGACCTTCAGGGAAATCGCCGAACACAACGAGATGAACTCGGAATCGGTATACGAAGCCGTCCGGCAGGTACAATAAAATACAGCGGCGAAACTTCAGGATATCGCCATTCCGGAAAAGGAAAGATCGCATCCGCCCGGTTTTATACCAAACGTTAAAACTATCCGGTATAAATCTGATCCCTCGCAGAGGTACTGAGGATGCAGAGAAATTCAGTCATAAACGGCTCCGCGCGCTCTGCGTCGCTGCGCGGAATAACGCTGTCGTTAAAACCGGAATGTTGTAGTAAATGGTATTACGAGTCGCTACCGGTTATTGAAGTTGCACATAGCACGGGCCGAATCGCGGTCGGACTCGCGCTTTTTAATGGTATCCCGTTTATCGACCACGTTTTTACCTTTGGCCAGCCCGATCCGGATTTTGACCTTTCCCTTCGAAAGATAAACTTTCAACGGAACAATCGTCAGCCCTTTTTCCCGGATCTTGCCATAGAGCCGCTCGATCTCTTTTTTATGCAGCAGCAGTTTCCGTTCGCGGGTCGAAGGATGGTTATAGATATTACCATGATCATAGGGCTGAATGGTACAGCCGACGAGCCAGGCTTCCATCCGGTCGTCCACATGCACATACCCCTCCTGCACACTGATCAATCCCTGCTTGCAGGATTTCACTTCCGTACCGCTCAGCACAATCCCGGCCTCTATTTTTTCCAGAATATGAAAATCACGCAGTGCCTTGCGGTTGGTGGCCAGCACCCCCGCTCCGGGATCATTTTTTTTCTTTCTGTTCTTACCTGCCATGGCCAATCCATTCCTGCATCCGAAACACAAAATACTAAACAATTTCCCATGCCCGGAAAGGAAAAAGCTCAAAACCCGTGGGCTTTGAGCCTTTGTACATTCGAAATACTTCCGAATTCCGAAATTCGACTTATCCCTTACAGGAGGATCGAAGCATCGAAGTCCAGTCCGGGCACTTCCTCTTCTTCCTGAGAGAATGTCATTTCAGCGGTCAGCAGACCTTCTGCGATCTCTTTCAGAACCAGATCGTGATTGTCCATTTCCGGATGATCTTTCTTCACCATCGGACGTGCGCCGCTGTTGAGCTGGCGGGTACGGTAGGAAATCAAATTCACCAGCATCGGTGTGTTGGGGATTTTTTCTTCCGCAATGCTTAGGTACTCAAAGTTCATTTTATTATCTCCGCGCAAGCAACTTGCATTATTCTGCCAAGCAGAATTCCTGGTTTTCCTACAAAAAAAATTGGCGCGTAGTATAGCACTCGAGTTCGTTCCGTCAACGCCATTTACAGCAAAATCCGCCCCCGGCAGGGAGCGGATTCTGAACAGAACGGATTACCGGAGGATGTTCAACCGACATCCCGAAAATCCGGCAACCCGTCAATCCGGGCGTTTTACATCATGCCGCCCATGCCATCCATACCGCCCATGCCGCCCGGTGCAGCAGGACCTTCCTTTTCCGGAAGATCTGTGATCATGCACTCGGTGGTCAGCAGCAGACCGGAAATGGACGCCGCGTACTGCAGAGCAGAACGGGTAACCATTGCCGGGTCGATGATGCCGGCTTCAATCATGTCAACATATTCGCCGGTCGCAACGTTGTACCCCATGCTCTGTTTGGATTTCTTAACTTCCTGAACAACCAGAGCACCCTCTTCGCCGGCATTCGCAACCAGCTGACGAAGCGGAGCTTCAATCGCTTTGCGGACGATGTTGGCACCGATTTCTTCGTCGCCTTCAACTTCCACTTTGTCGATGGCTTTCTGCACACGGATCAGCGCTACGCCGCCGCCCGGTACGATACCTTCAGCAACTGCGGCACGGGTTGCATGCAGTGCATCTTCAACACGTGCTTTTTTCTCTTTCATTTCCGCTTCAGTCGCAGCACCGACGTTGATGACTGCCACACCGCCGGCCAGTTTAGCCAGACGTTCCTGCAGTTTTTCACGGTCGTAATCGGAAGTGGTTTCTTCGATCTGACGGCGAATCAGGTCGATACGGCCTTTGATGTCGGAAACCTTGCCGGCACCTTCAACGATGGTGGTGTCATCTTTACCAACCGTAATGCGTTTTGCAGAACCGAGGTCATCGATGGTAACGCCGTCGAGTTTGATGCCGAGATCTTCCGTGATGAATTTACCGCCGGTCAGGACCGCGATATCTTCCATGATGGCTTTACGGCGATCACCGAAGCCCGGAGCTTTCACCGCGCAAACATTCAGCGTGCCGCGCAGTTTGTTCACAACGAGTGTTGCCAGCGCTTCACCTTCGATATCTTCCGCAATAATCATGAACGGTTTACCGGTTTTAGCCACGTTCTGGAGTAGCGGAAGCATGTCCTGCAGGTTGGAGATTTTCTTCTCGAACAGAAGGATGTAGGGCTCTTCCAGAACCGCTTCCATGGTGTTGGAATCGGTTACAAAATACGGAGAAAGGTAGCCTTTGTCGAACTGCATACCTTCAACCACATCAAGGGTGGTTTCGATGGATTTAGCTTCTTCAACAGTGATGGTTCCGTCTTTACCGACCTTTTCCATCGCTTCCGCAATGATGTTACCAATCGTGGCATCACCGTTTGCGGAGATGGTACCGACCTGGGCAACTTCTTCGCTGGTTTTCACCTTTTTGCTCAGCTTGCCGAGCTGAACAACCATGGCTTCAACCGCTTTATCGATACCGCGTTTCAGACTCATCGGGTTGGCACCGGCCGTTACGTTCTTCAGCCCTTCGCGGTAGATGGCTTCAGCCAGAACCGTTGCAGTAGTGGTACCGTCACCGGCGATGTCAGAAGTCTTGGAAGCAACTTCCTTCACCATCTGCGCGCCCATGTTTTCATAAGCATCTTCGAGTTCGATTTCCTTTGCAACGGAAACACCGTCTTTGGTTACCGTCGGGGAACCGAATTTCTTATCAAGAATCACATTGCGGCCTTTCGGGCCGAGCGTAACTTTTACCGCTTTGCTGAGTTTCTCAACACCACGCAGCAGCGCATCACGTGCTTCTACGTCAAATACAATCTGTTTAGCCATTTTACTTAATCTCCTTCGTCGATTAAGAAATCCGAAGTTACGGATTCGTAGTCTGAAAGATTCTGATTGGCAGAATCAGTTTCAGGTTCCGGGTTTCGGATTTCGAAAATTATTTAGCCGATGATCGCGAGAATGTCGTCTTCGCGCATGATCTGATATTCTTTACCGTCAACCTTAACTTCCGTGCCGCCATACTTCGGCATCAGAATGATATCACCTTCCTTGACATTGAACGGAACAGCATTTCCGTTTTCGTCAACCTTACCGGTACCGACGGCAATCACTTTGCCTTCCTGCGGCTTCTCTTTTGCGGAGTCCGGAATAATGATTCCGCCTTTAACCGCTTCCTCTTCCTTCACCGGCTCAACCAGTACGCGTTCGCCCAATGGTTTAATGTTCATGGATGTATCTCTCCTTGTTAGGTTTTTTATAGTTACCGATCTCCGACAACCGGCATCCGGCCCAGCGGAACTCCCCCGGCTCTTTAACGAGCCCGACGGCGTTCCGCCACAACCGGCAATCGGCAGTCATTGATCTAAATCGAATTATTTTCTGTCTTCGTCGTCATCGACCATTTCGAAGTCCGCTTCCTCAACATCAGATGCGGTCTTTTCACCGCCGGCCGATGCTCCCGCATCTGCACCGGCCGCGCCGCCCGTATCCGGACCGGCACCCTGTGCTTTGGAATACATTTCCGTCGCAGCCGCCTGCATCTTTTCGTTGAGCGCATCAAGCGCGGTTTTCATACCGTCATAATCTTCCGCTTCGATCGCTTTTTTCACCGGTTCAATGGCCGCTTCAACTTCAGCCTTCTGTTCCGGGGAAACTTTATCCGCATTTTCCTTCAGGAATTTTTCGGTCTGGAAGACCGTGGAGTCCGCCTGGTTTTTCAGGTCGATCCTCTCCTTCATCTTTTCATCTTCCGCCGCATGCGCTTCCGCATCCTTCATCATTGCTTCGATTTCTTCGTCGGTCAGACCGGAAGATGCTGTGATGGTGATGTGCTGCTCTTTACCGGTGCCCAGATCCTTTGCACTCACTTTCAGGATACCGTTGGCATCGATATCGAACGTCACCTCAATCTGCGGGGTGCCGCGCGGTGCCGGCGGAATACCGTCGAGATTGAAACGGCCGATGGTCTTATTATCCTTGGCCATTTTACGTTCGCCCTGCAGCACATGAATTTCCACGGCCGGCTGATTATCCGCCGCCGTCGAGAAAATTTCGCTCTTCTTCGCCGGGATCGTCGTATTCCGCTCAATCAGCGGAGTGGAGATACCGCCCATGGTTTCAATACCCAGCGTCAGCGGGGTAACATCCAGCAGCAGAACATCTTTCACTTCACCCTTCAGAACACCGCCCTGAATGGATGCACCAATGGAAACCACTTCGTCCGGGTTAACGCCCTTATGCGGCTCCTGACCGAAGATGTCCTTCACCGAATTCTGAACCTTCGGCATACGGGTGGAACCACCGACGAGAATCACTTCGTTCACATCCGAAGCGCTCAGTCCTGAATCCTTCAGACAGTTGCGTACCGGCTCGATCGCTTTCGAGATCAGATCGTCACACAGCTCTTCGAGTTTTGCACGGGTCAGTGTAACATTCAGGTGTTTCGGACCGGACGCATCCGCCGTAATGAACGGCAGGTTGATTTCGGTCGACTGCGAGCTGGAAAGTTCACATTTTGCTTTTTCTCCCGCTTCTTTCAGGCGCTGCAGCACCATCGGGTCCGCCGAAAGATCGATGCCGTGCTCGGCTTTAAAGTCCGCAACGAGCCAGTCGATAATTTTCTGGTCAAAATCGTCCCCGCCCAGATGGCCGTCCCCGCTGGTGGCTGTCACTTCAAAAACGCCGTCGCCGATATCAAGAATCGACACATCGAACGTTCCGCCGCCGAGGTCGTAGATGGCAATTTTCTCTTCCGACTTCTTGTCGAGGCCATAGGCCAGCGACGCCGCAGTCGGCTCATTGATAATACGCAGCACTTCCAGACCTGCGATTTTACCGGCGTCTTTAGTTGCCTGACGCTGCGAGTCGTTGAAGTAGGCCGGAACCGTGATGACCGCCTGGGAAACCTTTTCGCCCAGATAAGCTTCCGCATCCGCTTTCAGCTTCTGCAGAATCATCGCCGAGATTTCCGGCGGACTGTAGACTTTATCGCCGATTTTAATATGGGCGTCGCCGTTTTTCGCTTCAACCACGTCATACGGAACCAGGTCGATCTCGTGTTTCACCTCTTCATACTTGCGGCCCATGAAACGTTTCACGGAAAAGATGGTCTGTTTCGGGTTGGTTACCGCCTGACGTTTTGCCGCAGTGCCTACCAGGCGCTCGCCGTCCTTGGCAAAAGCCACAATAGAGGGTGTGGTACGCCCGCCTTCCGCATTCGGAATTACCGTCGGTTCGCCACCTTCCATAACGGCCATACACGAGTTGGTGGTACCGAGGTCGATACCTAATACTTTAGATCCTGCTGTACTCATTTTATGTCTCCTTCAAATAAATTCGTGTCATTCATGCGACGCCGCTCCTATAACACGAACCGTGCCACCGGGAGCGAAGCGTAACAGGCAATACATAACCGACTGATTTCAGGACACTTAAAACCTAAAACTTAAAACTCATCACTGTCCGCCCACCTGGGCGGACTGCGCCACATGTCCCACTTCACTCCATGCGCGTGTCACACCCCGCGTCACAATGTCACACCTTTCGCCATATAACAGAGAAGGAATACGGGCAGGCCGCGCGGAAACATCTTTGTATTCTTCGTTCCGCTATGACCGCAAAAAACCCCCTCCGAAATTCACGGAGGGGGTTCGCTGAGATTTACAGAATGAATCGATCAGGCCGCTTTGGCCTTGGATTTATAACGGCGGGCCCGCTTCTGGTGATGCCGGACCAGCTGGCGCTCAATGCTGTCAAACACATCGGCAATTGCTGAATAAACACCGTCATGCATGCCGGTTTTTTCGGTGCTCTGGGCGGTATACAGCTTTTCACCGGGCACGGTCAGCTTCATCTTAACCTGAAAAATACCGTTTTTCTCTTTATGGTGTGTTTCATCGACGGTCACCACGGCCGAGGCTCCGGGTATGGGAAATTTGGTGAATTTGTGCATCATTTGATTAACCAGCCAGGTCACCCGTTTTGTTTCTGCCATATGACGGAACTGAACTTTTACCGGAATTCCGGATTCAATGTCAGAAGAGGCGGGATTAGTCAGTCTTGATGTATTCATTTCCATCATTTCCTTTCCTGTTAGGTTGTCGTTTCCGAGCGGAATTCACCAACGGGCGTCACGCTCGCGCTACAAGGATAGATTACCGTTTTAATAACGTCGTTCAAAGTTTTTCCGGTCTCAATATCGTACCAACAAGCCGAAATTTCGTAACCCCATGAACAGAAAGGAGAAGCACTCTTTCAACACAAACAACCGGACACAGCGGTCCGGAAACCGAATAAAGTTCCAACGGATAATATAAACAGATTCTTTGCCGTGTATTCCGTGACTTCTGCGATGAAATATACAGTTTCCCCTGCAAATCCTGACAAAACACCTCGTCCGGCTTTTATCAGAATGTTAAGAAAAATCGTATGCATGAACTGTTTGAACACATGATTACCGTTTTTCTGGGCTATTTCGCCATCATGAATCCGATTGCCAATACCGGAGCCTTTATCGGTCTGACGGCTGACATGGCAGAACAGGAGCGAATGGCCGTTGCCCGCCATGCTCTCTTTGTGTCATTTTTAATCGTTCTTGCCTTCGCCGTGCTGGGTAAAGCCATTTTCCACCTGTTCGGCATCACCCTTCCTGCACTGCGGATCACCGGAGGTCTGCTTGTTTTTCAGGTGGGTTACCACATGCTGCAGGGAAAATCCTCTAAAATTCAGAACAGTTCCGACGAAAGCGATGTGGATATGGCCATCTCGCCGCTGGCCATGCCGATTCTTGCCGGACCGGGAACCATTGCCACCACCATGAATTTTTCAGCGAAAGCGGGCTACGGCGAAATCGCGATCACACTTTCGATGTTCGCTCTCCTCTGCCTGATAACGTTTATCTTTTTCAAATACAGCGAAAAAACTGTTGAAGTGCTGGGACAGCGCGGGCTTAAAATTGTCACCCGCCTCATGGGACTGATTCTGGCTGTGCTCGGTATGCAGATGCTGCTGCACGGCATCGGCGGTGCCGTTGATGCCTATCTCGGCCAATAATAAACCAAACTGCTTATTGAAATTCTCTGTGTCCGCCGTTCCCGTTGTGGTAAGCATTTAAATTCACAGGAGAAAATGTATGGAAAAACGCAGCGTCACCATCGAATACTGTACCAAATGCCGTTTTATGATGCGATCGGCCTGGATTGCCCAGGAACTGCTGCAGACCTTTGAAGGCGATATTGATGAAGTCATCCTGAAACCGAGCGAAACGGCCGGGATCTGGCGCATC
Organism: Verrucomicrobia bacterium S94; assembly: GCA_004299845.1. Classification (NCBI taxonomy): domain Bacteria; kingdom Pseudomonadati; phylum Verrucomicrobiota; species Verrucomicrobia bacterium S94. The sequence continues at coordinate 2,726,924 of CP036201.1, forward strand.
TATGCCAACAACCAACAGGTCTGGGACCGAAAAACCGAACGGGGTCTTCCGGAACTCAAAGAGCTTAAACGCCGCGTACGCGACATTATCGCCCCGGAGAAAAACCTGGGCCACGCCGAAACCGTTGAACCGAAGCCGGAGGCATAATCCACAATGACCAAAACAACCCTGCTCCTGATTGTGCTCTGCATCGCCCTGGCCATCCACTATGTCTCCCAGAAAACCCTGCTGAAAAAAGGCTGGGAAGCGGAAGATCCAAAACCCTACATCAACCGTTTCATGATCAACGGCGCCGGACTGATCGTCATTGCTGCCGCTGCGCTGATTGCCGCCAAACCGCCCTACGGCCTGTTCGGCATTCTCATCTTCATCGAAGGTGCAGTCTGCGTCACTTTCGGCCGCAAACTCAGCAAAAAACCGAAGCATCAGGATAAGCAGACGAAGTGAGGCTGAAAACTATTTCAGTTGCGACATAACTTCGCAGAGGTCCTCATGAATTACGAGCTGCGCTTCTGCATCCATCGGTGTCGGATCGCGGTTGATGATCACCAGCCGCGCATTCCACGGGCGGTACCCCGGAAGCCCGGCGGCCGGATAAACCTGCAGCGAAGTGCCCAGAACCAGCACCAGATCCGCGTTACTCATCACCTTCACTGCCTGCTGCCAATCGTATTCCGGAAGCATTTCCCCGAAGAAGGTGATATCGGGCTTAAAAACGCCGCCGCAGGAGCAGTACGGAATTTAACCTTCTTCAATGATTGGAAAAAGCTGTTCCGTCTTCACCTGAACCCCGCAGGAGCGGCAGGTGCTGCGGATATAATTTCCATGAACCGTATACACCGGATCGGAGCCCGCCCGCTGATGATAATCGTCCACATTCTGCGTAATCACCGTTGCGTGGTCCCAGGAGGCCAGCACCCGATGCGCAATATTCGGCTCAGCCGCTCTGATCTGCGGATAAAATGTGCGGGCGAAATGATAAAAAATCGAAGGATCGCGGCTGAAGGCATCGAGATCGAAAACGTTGACGTTTTTTTCATCGGAATAAATCCCGCCCGCCGACCGGAAATCAGGAATGCCCGAAGCCGTCGAAATCCCCGCCCCCGTAAGCACCGCCATTTTATTAGCGTCACGAATCCATTCGCCTAACTGCTGAACCGGTTTCATACTCCTCAGACTACACAGATTTTCCGGATTAGACAGTCAGGAAAAAATCTATGTAATCCGTGTAATCTGTGGATACTGTTTGTTATGAATTTTGAGTTTAAACCAATTGGAATCATCCGTTCTTGTTATACAGACAAGTTCGGCATACCACGACAGCCGGGCCTGGTGAAAAGTGCGACAGCAACACTGGAGCTGCTTCCTCCGTTTAATCAGCCCGAAGCCTTCCGGGGACTGGAGGATTTCTCCCATCTCTGGATTCTTTTTGCATTTCATCAATCTCCGTCCAAAGGCTGGAAAGCCACCGTACGCCCGCCGCGGCTCGGCGGGAACGAACGCATCGGCGTTTTTGCCTCACGCTCCAATTTCCGACCGAATCCAACCGGTCTTTCCGCCGTTAAACTGCTGGAGGTGAACGGAACGGTTTTAAAGCTCGGCGGCGGCGATTTTCTCGACGGCACACCCGTACTCGATATTAAACCCTATATCCCCTACTCCGACTGCATTCCCGATGCAGAAGGCGCCTTTGCATCGGAAGCCCCCGAACCCGGAAATTCGGTCGTATTCCTGCCGGCGGCTGAACGCCAGCTTCACGCACTGGAAACCGGAAACCGGCCGAACCTCAAACAACTGATTTCCGATATGCTGGCCTACAATCCGCGCCCGGCATATCTGCAGAATGATCCCGAGCGAATCTTCGGCACGACCGTTTTTGACCTGGAGGTTAAGTGGAAACAAAGCGGGCAAACCGTTGAAGTTATCTCCATGAAAAAGAAAAAATGAACAACGATCCGTTCCAGCTTCGTGAAGCGTTTCTTGCTGAGCTGCAGACCGGTCAGCTTGCACAGCTTTTTAATCTGCTGTCCGACGTCTATTTTGTCGTAAAGGACCGGAACGGAAAAACCATGATGGCCAATGAGCTGGCCGTTCATCTGTGCGGACTTTCGAGCGAAGAGGAGATGATCGGGAAAACAGATGATGACCTGTTTTCCCCCGACCGCGCCGAAGCCTACACGAAAGATGACCGCCAGGTGCTGGAAACCGGCAAACCGGTCATCGACCGCGTGGAACTGGCTCCGGATCCACAGAATTCCATCAACTGGTTTCTGACCACAAAAATACCGCTTTTCTCAACATCAGGCGAGGTTATCGGAATCGCCTGTATCGCCCGGAACTCCAGCAATTCGTACAACAAACTACATCCCTATATCGAAATGAACGATGTACTGGAATTCATCCGCGAACATTACGCCGAAGCCATTACCATCGAAATGCTGGCCCGGCGGCTCCATCTTTCCAGCAGCCAGTTCGAGCGACGGTTTAAGAAGATTTTCAAAATCACACCGGCCCGGCACATCAAAAATGTACGCTTAAAAGCGGCCTGCCACCTTCTTTCAACCACCCGGGATACCATTGCATCCATTGCCCAGGAATCCGGCTTTTATGACCACAGTCATTTCGCCCGCGCTTTTAAGAGCGAATTCGGGATATCCCCGGGCGATTACCGTAAGCGTAAAACACAGGGATTGCGGTAATTTACACGCGCATGCCTGATATTTACAAGACGTTGCGGTCTCGCCCTGATAGCGTCGCTATTCAACTGGAGAATTTATGAAACATACAGCGTTCATCACTGCACTGTTTATTACCGTATCCGGATGGGCTGCACCTCAGGGTTTTACAGCCCTTTTCGATGGTCATTCCGCCCGGGGATGGAAAGGCGCTCTGGATGGCTATCGTTTTGAAAACGGAACCATTCAATGCCGAAAAAACAGCGGCGGGGTGCTCTTTACGGAAAAAGAATACAGCAATTTTATCGTGGAATTCGAATTCAGGCTTCCGCCCGGCGGCAACAACGGGCTGGCTATACGCTATCCCGGATATGGAGATACCGCCTATGTCGGTATGTGCGAACTGCAGATTCTCGACAATTCGGCCAAACGGTATGAAAAACTGGATCCGCGGCAATACCATGGATCGGCCTATGGAATGGCTGCCGCCAAACGCGGCTATCTGAAACCGGCCGGAGAATGGAATTTTCAGCGCGTCGAAGTCATCGGCTCCACAATTAAAGTGATCCTTAACGGCACCTTAATTCTCGACACCGATCTTTCGCAGATTACCGAATACCAAAACAACAAACCGCATCCCGGAAAAAACCGCACATCCGGCCACTTCGGCTTTGCCGGACACCGCAGCCCGGTTGCATTCCGGAATATTTACATTAAGGATTTAACGCATGAATAATCGCCGCACATTTTTAGGTCAATCCGCCGCAGGCACCGCAGCGGTTTCCCTGTTCAACATCCGGAAAGCCGGAGCCGCTCCAAGTGAGACCATCAACCACGCCAGCTTCGGTGCAAACGGTATGGCCTTCGGCGATATCAAAAGTCTGACCAGAAGCGAACACGTAAACCTGGTCGCAGTGGCGGAAGTGGATGACAACCGCTTAAACAGGCTTCTTGAACTGTTTCCCGATGTCCGGGTCTATAAAGACTGGCGCGTGCTGCTCGAAAAGGAACATAAAAATCTGGATTCGGTGAATGTCTCCACCCCCGATCACATGCATGCCCCCATCGGCATTTCCGCAATGAACCTCGGCTTGCACGTCTATGGACAGAAACCGCTCGCACACGATTTATATGAAACCCGGCGTATGGCGGAAATCGCCAAAAACAGTGGTGTGGTTACCCAGATGGGGGTTCAGCTTGCCTCCAGCACCTACGAACGCCTCGCGGTTAAAATGATTCAGGACGGCCTTATCGGAAAAATTAAAGAAGTTCACATTTTCAGCCATAAAACCTGGGGCGATCCCTCGCCGCGCCCCGATCGGTCCGATCCGGTGCCGAAGGGGCTCGACTGGGATCTCTGGTGTGGTGCAGCCCCGAAAGTTCCATACCTTGGAAACAAATATTATCATCCCGGAGGATGGCGCTGCCGCCTGGATTACGGCACCGGCACCCTCGGCGATATGGGATGCCACATTTACAGCCCGATGTTCCAGGCGCTGAAGGTGACCGCCCCCCTTTCGGTGCGCTCTCTGGGCGGAAAACCGAATGCAGCCAACTGGGCTGTAAATGAAAAATTTGAATATATTTTCCCGGGCAACCAATTAACGGCCGGAAAAACCATTAAAGTGACCTGGACCGACGGATCGCTCCGGCCGCCTGGAAAATTCATTCGGATGTTCGGCGAAAAAATGCCGAAACAGGGCGGTATTTATGTCGGAACCGAGGGTATTCTGCTTGCCCCGCACATGGAACTGCCCGTTCCCTACCCCCGCGAAAAATTCGCGGATTATCGCTACCCTAAATTCCCGGCACGTAATCACTACAGGGATTTCATCAATGCCGTCCGCGGCGAAGCGGTTAAACCGATTGCCGATTTCCATGACTATGGCGGCCCGCTGACCGAAACCGTACTGCTCGGCGCGCTATCCTCGCATTTCCCGAACGAAACGCTGGAATGGAATGCGGCCGAGTTGAAATTCACCAACCATGAACAGGCCAACCGGCTCATCCGGAGAAGCTATCGTTCCGGCTGGGAAGTTGACGGTCTCTCTTAATTGCCGACACCTGTGCCGTACGCTGTTCATGAATCGTACTCGACAAAACACGCTGTCAGTAGTTTATCGGGACGGATACAGTTCAGTCAACCGGAACAGTTTATTATTCTGTCGGGATTGCAAAACGACTGAAATAATCCAGACAGGTTCTACGCCAATGGCGGGCATATTTCTGTTCCTCTTTCAGCTTGCCTAAAACAGATGCATGAATTTCCGGATCGACTTTACCTTCGAGCGTTTTCCATGTTTCGACCATCTGATCCACATAGCTGACACCGCGGTTATATCGATTATTCAATTCCTCCCAAAGTGTACGACCGGACGACAGCTCTGTATCCCATTCAACACGATGGAACCATAGTAAATATTTGAGAGGAGTTTGATCGATATCATTAAACTGAACTTGGAGGTCGGGAGAATATTGTCCTGCATAATCCGTTCCCCGTTTTGTACGATCAATTCCCACAGCCTTTTTATCAGCATGATGATACATCGGCCATGCAGCCGGCCCGGGACCGTAATGACTCCCTTTTTCAAAAATATGCGTTAAGCCCAACGGCATAGAATAATCAACATTGGCATCATACGATCCCTGCATCATTTGATTGATGGTTTTTCGGGTTTCAGCGTCGCAGTTAAACGTCATAGAAATCCACTCATCTGCAATTTCCTCTGACGTCAGCCGGGGATTCCATGCCAAACGGCCAAAGGCATACCAGTTGGCCTGATTAAAAACATTCCCGCACCAATCATATCCATCGCCGGTATTGGCAACACCCGCCATACAGGTCCTTTCCTGCCCGAGCGTTCCGTCAACCACATCGGCAAGTACTGATTCGCCATGACCATAGATATCTGCATCCAACACATCTCGCCACATCGGGCCCAGGTATGTCAGTGTGGTTGACTGCCCTAAATACTCTTTTGTAATCTGCAGCTCCAAAGCGAGTTGTGTTTTAGGTACTGCGCCGAAGAGTGGAGAAAAGGGCTCGCAGGGCTGGAAATCGATCGGCCCGTTTTTAACCTGCAAAAAGACGTTCTCCCGGAACATTCCGTCTAAGGGTTTAAACTCACGGTAAGCATCTTTTGTCCGGTCGTTGCTACCACCATATACAAACGCCCGCCACAATATAATGCCGCCATACGGTTTAAGAACATCGGCAAACATATTTGCACCGTCAACGTGACTACGCCCATAGGTTTTCGGACCAAGCATTCCCTCCGAATTGGCTTTCACCACAAAGCCTCCAAAGTCAGGAATTAATTCATAAATATCCGCCACTTTCTTTTTCCACCAGTCCTGCACAATTGGATCCTGCGGATCTGCAGTGTCCAGATCGCCAATTCCTGTCCCCCGGATTCCATGTCGTCCCAGCGAAGGCTTAACCGGTGCAGAAAAGTTGGCGGAAAGATATAGCGTAATCCCCCATTCCCTGAAGACATCAGCCAGAACTTTAATTTTCTTCAGATTTTCATCCGTCAATATCGTGGCATCGGCATTTACATTATTAATCGCCGCTCCATTGAGGCCGAGCGATGCGCAATAACGGGCATAATCAGTGTAACGCGGATCCTTGTTCTCCGGAAGCTCTTCAAACTTCCACAGACTGCGGCCGGCATAGCCCCGTTCCACCGACCGATCAAGATTGTCCCAATGATTCAGCATCCTAAGATCAATCTTCGGCTCCTCAATTATACTCAGAGAATCTATCGACCGCTGTGTCTGCATTAACCGGATAAAATGAAATACCCCATACAGCACACCGACATCCGTTTTCGATACAATCAGTGTAACTTTTTTATCCTTGATATCCGTCGTCTGAAGTAGAAACCCTTCGCCATTCAACACGCTTACCTTTTCTGCAACCGTTGAGGACAGAAGCCCTTTAAGCTCGCCGAACGTACCCAGCACAACCGCTCCATCAACCATCATTTTCTGAACCGGTGGCCGATGCCCAGTCAAACCCGCAACAGCAGAAAGCAGTTCATTTCGTGCATTGATTAAAACAGCAGATGCATCGGAACCGCTGATAGCGGCAATGACATATTTTTTCGCAACAGTTTCCGGAAGTCGGTCATATGAGAGCCAGAGTCTGGAATAATCCGCAATGGCCGGCACCGCACCGGATACGGCCAACAAGCCCAACAACACACTCAACATCTTCTTCATAATTATTCACGTCCTATCTTAGGAACCCCGGAACCGATCTCCAGCAAAACACAGCCTCAGAAAAATCTATAATGCATATTCAATAATAAAAAATGCATTAAAGCGAAGAAGCACAACCACTGAAACGAGAGACAGGTCATGCATAATACCAAACGTTAAAACTATCCGGTATAAATTTGATCTCTCGCAGAGACGCTGAGGACGCAGAGAAATTCAGTCATAAACGGCTCCGCGCGCTCTGCGTCGCTGCGCGGAATAACGCTGTCGTTAAGACCGGAATGTTTTAGTAAATGGTATAAATCACGATCTGATACACAACATATTTTCCGCCCATCAACGGACTGAATGCAGACAGTGCAGCAATTCGGATGATATCCCCACCGCAGTTTTCCAGCATCACCACAACTACCGAAACATAGGAAAAATGATGACATTCCACGCGCTCCGACCGGTCACCCGGAAACGCTGAAACATATCAACCGATCTCGTTTACCGGTTATGGATATCCCCATGCAGCAAAATGCACAGAGAATTTACTTTATTCCTCTGCTTCCGAATCCCCGGTCCGAACAGCCCCTGCCGAATCTGGGGTAGCCGACCGCTTCATAAATTCACACTTCTGCACATCTTCCGGTTTGAGCTGTTTGGTGGCAACCGGCAGCCAGAGCGAGGTGGCCGGGACATAGGTAATCACCAGTAGAGCAGCAATCATGGCACCGAAAAACGGCAGCAGCGTCGGCGTTACCTTCGCAATGGTGGATCTGCCCACACCGCAGCCGATAAACAGACAGGTGCCCACCGGCGGTGTGCAGAGGCCGATGCAGAGATTGGCAATCATCATGATCCCGAAATGAACCGGATGCATCCCGAGCTGCGAAACCACCGGCAGAAAGATCGGTGTAAAAATCAGGACAGCCGGTGTCATATCCATGAATGTGCCAACGATGATCAGCAGCAGATTGATCGTCAGCAGAATAACCACCGGATTTTCAGAAAGCCCCAGCAGCGCGGCACTGACGGTCTGCGGGATATTGGCCATGGTCATAATCCAGCTCATGCCGGAGCTCGCCCCGATCAGCAGCATCACCACCGCGGTCGTGATTCCGGTATCGAGCAGAATCTGCGGGAGTTCCTTTATGCTTATTTCGCGGTAAATCACGACCGACAGCAGAAAGGCATACACCACGGCAATGGCCGCAGCTTCCGTTGCGGTGAAAATACCGCCCAGAATACCGCCGATAACAATGACAATCAGCAGGAGGGTGAAGTAGGCCCGCCGAAACGTCGTGAAGCAGGCACAGCAGACTGCCGACCAGATCAGGAACCAGACGATACCGTTTGAACACTTCCAGAACCCGATATCCACCCAGCCTTTCTGCGAAAGGAGGGTGGAGACCAGCATCCCCGCAATGATTCCCGTCGCGGCAATCGGTTTCCACGCCGGCATTTCAAGTGCTTCCCCCTGATATCCTTTGATCACCGAAATGATCCCGCCGACCAGCATGATAAAGAGGCCGGTAATCAAACCGGGGAGAAAGCCCGCCATAAACATGGCGGCAATCGAAACTGAACCCGCCGCCACCGAATAGACAATCATAATATTACTGGGCGGAATCAGCAGGCCGGTGGTCGCCGCCGTAGTGGTTACCGCCACATTGAACTCACGGCCGTAGCCTTTACGGTTCATCTCGGGAATCATAAAACCGCCGACGGACGAAACCGCGGCCGCGGCCGATCCGGAAATCGATCCGAACAGCATACAGGTGAGCGTATTCACATAGGCCAGTCCGCCGGGCAGACGTCCCACAAGCGTGGCGGCAAAATCAATCAGACGCCGGGCAAGCCCCCCTTTACCCATCAGATGACCCGACAGAATAAAGAAAGGAATAGCCAGCAGAGCAAAAGCATTAACCCCGTTGGCCATTTTGGCGGCCACAACCAGAGTCGGGTCCGAACCCTCCGCCAGAATCGCAAAGAATGTGGCCAGCGCAATCGCGACCGCAATCGGCACATTCATGACCAGCAACAGAACAAAAACCGCAACCAGAATCAGCGCAACCACGCCCATTATTCCGCCTCCACTTTTCCGGTAAGGGTCTCGACCAGATTTTCAATGGTGTAAAGCATCATAAACAGCCCGGCAATCGGGAGCGCGAGATAAACATGCCCCATTTTCCAGCCGAGAGCCGGCGTCGTCTGCTCCATTGCAAGCGCATCGAACACCACCCGTCCCCCACCGTAGATAAAAACGGACCCCGCAAAAAAGAGGACCACCCCATGCACCACAACCGCCATGAGTTTCTGTACTTCGGGATCGAATTTACCCACAAAATAATCAACCCCCAAATGCCCCTTTGTACCGAAAGCCACCGCCCCGCCCAGCAGTGATACCCAGACGAGAAGAAAACGCGCCAGCTCCTCCGTCCATTTTGCCTGTTCACCCATCACAAAACGGGTGAATACGCCCCAGCAGACATCCAGTACCAGCAGCGTTACCGCAACGATGAGTGTCCAGTTCAGCATGGCACTCATTCCCCGTTTAAATTTAAGCCATCCCTCCACCATTATTCGACCTCTGAAATCTGTTTAAGCAGTTCCCGGACTTCAGGGTTTTCAATTTCGGCCAGCATCGGAGCAACCTTGGCCGCAAATGCGGCCGTATCCACTTCATACACCGTGACCCCTTCGACTTTGGCCTGTTCAAGCGATTCCTGTGTTTTTTCCTTCCACAGCTTACGCTGGAACATGACCGATTCTTCCGCCGCCTGCTGCACCCAGGCCCGCACCTGCGGATCGAGTTTGTTCCAGACTTTGGTACTCATCATCAGCATGTCCGGAATACGGGTGTGACCGTCCAGCGAAAAATGCTTACAGACTTCATAATGTTTATTCGAAGTGAAACTCGGCGGATTATTCTCCGCGCCGTCAACCGTTCCCTGAGCCAGGGCGGAATAAAGTTCACCCCAGGCAATCGGCGTCGGAGCTCCTCCCAGCGCTTTAACCATATCCATAGCCGTCTTCGACGGCATGACCCGGATCTTCAGCCCCTTGAGATCATCCGGCGTCCGGATCGGCGTATCCTTGGTATAAAAGTTCCGGCTGCCGGCATCATAGTAGCAGAGACCGCGCAGGAATTTAGATTCCCCCTTTTTCAGCATGGCCTTTCCGATCTCCCCGTTGAGCACATTCCAGTAGTGATCCGAATCCCGGAAGACATAAGGCAGCGCAAAAACCGACATCGCCGGAATAAAACTTTCCATCGCCGCCGCCGAGGTTTTCGTCATGGCCAGAGATCCGTTCTGAAGCTGTTCAATACACTGAATCTCGGAACCCAGCACGGAACTCGGATAAATGTCGATGGAGACCGAACCGGACGACAGTTCCTCCAGCCGCTCTTTCATATAGACCATGGCTTTGTGCACCGGATGGCCGGTATCCAGACCGTGTCCCAGTTTCAGCACCAACTGAGAAGTGCCCCCTTTTCCCGCAGCTTTCTGCCCGCGTAAAAAGATGGAAAAACCGGCCGTAGCCAGCAGACTGCCCACCAGAACTCCACCGATAAAATAGGAAAGTCCCCTATTCATATTTACCCCCTTGAAAACCTGTATTACTATATCTGCAAACGTTTGAGATCAACCTTTTCCTCACCACTCCACTAAACATCTAAACCATCAGCTCCAAAGCGGTAAACACAGGTATGGCGATATTCCCCACCGGGTTCCAACCGCGCTGATGGAAAGGTTCCGATATTCACGGCATTGGCATGATTCTGAGTTTCCAGACAGAATCCACTGTGCGGTCGATAAAGCTGACCACCTTTTCCTTCTCCGCCCACAAAATAGCCCTCATAGAAAACCAGACAGCTCTGATCTGTAAAACACTGCATAAAGCGTCCGCTCCCGGGGTCCGTCACCTCGGCGGCCGGCGCAAATGTACCCGGCGCATGCAGCACGTAATACTCCCCGTGTCCGCCCTGCTGGCCTTCGGTGTATTCCCGGATCGGCCGGGCTATACGGAAATCATACACCGAACCGTCCACCGGTTCCGTTTCTCCCGTCGGAACAAACCGCTCATCAATGAGCAGCCGTTCACAGGACTTGATGCTTAACCGGTGATCCAGCGTACTGCCGGTTCCGGCCAGATTAAAATAGGTGTGGTTGGTAAGATCACATACCGTCGGCCGATCTGCGGCCGCCCGGTACTCCAGCTTCAGCTCGTTTCCGTTCGTCCAGGTGAAAAGCACTTCCACCGACAACGTTCCCGGATACCCCTGATCGCCATCCGGACTCTCCAGGAACATCCGCACGGATTGCTCATCCACCACTTCCGCGTTCCAGAATTTCCGGTGGAAACCGCCGGGACCGCCATGAAGATGTGTCTCCCCTTCATTCGCCGGCAGCGAAAACCGCGTTCCATCCAACGTAAAGCAGCTTCCGCCGATCCGGTTGGCTACCCGACCAACGGTCATGCCGATATAATGCGGATCCGCTTCATATCCGGACACGTCATCAAAACCGAGCACCACATCCGCCACCGCCCCTTTCGCATCGGGCACCTCAACCGAAACCACCGCCGCACCATAGGCGGAAAGTTTAACCCGATACCCGTCTGCGTTCGTGATAACGAAGGCGGGTACCGTACGGCCGTCACTCAGTTTTCCGAATGCTGTCTGCTCAACCGGCATACCTGTTCCGAATTTACGGCCGCTCCAGAATCAGACCGACAGCATCGGTTTCATAATTCTGAAAATGACGCCACGGCGCACCGCCCAGCCACATCAGCACTTTATAGCCCTCACCGGCCACCACGATCGGGCGGATGTTTTTATATTCC